>NZ_OZ034917.1:0-1690540 GCF_964030735.1 Candidatus Tisiphia endosymbiont of Ceraclea dissimilis | reverse complement strand
TTGGTATATGGAAAGATCAAAAATTGGATGGCTTATTATATCAACAAAAATTACGTGGTGAGTGGGGTGAATGAAAGTATTATTTGATACTAATATATTGATAGATTATTTGTTAGGACATACAGTGGCTAGTAAAGAACTTGAGCAATATAAAGATTGTCAAATTAGTATAATAACTAAAATAGAAATATTAGTTGGAGCGTCAGAGGATAACGACGAAACCACCAGAGAGTTCTTAGATAATTTTACCATAATTGACTTAAATAAAGAAATAGCTGAAATTGCCATCTCTATTAGAAAAGAGCATAAAATCAAACTACCTGATGCAATAATATGGGCAACAGCTAAATATTGCAATGGTTTGTTAATAACTAGAAATACCAAAGATTTTCCTATCCATGCCTCTGACATAAAAGTTCCGTACAATATATAATTGATAGAATGGGAATTCTATGAGATTATTTGGTTGTACATGAGTATCAACTTTCCAGTAATCGACCTCAGTTTAATAGGAATTATGATGTCCAAGACTTTAAAAATCGGTAAGTGTCAAGTACAGTTACTACCTTTATTGCTTACTATATTAGCATTTGTCATCCTCTTATCACTGGGGTTTTGGCAAGTTGCTAGATTACAGGAAAAAGAACTATTTTTAAGTTCAATAAAAAATAACCTTAATAATTCTCCTCTTGATATAAAAACACTTAGTGTAGATAAATTATATGCTAAAGTAAAAATGAAGGGGCATTTTTTGGTTGGTAAGAATTTGCATCTTTATGGACGTAAATCAATGGCCACGGAAAAAGATGGTTATTATTTAGTCAGACCTTTTCAAACTGATGATAACAAGATAATCTTAGTTGCCCTAGGGTGGTTTGCTGCGAGGTATAAGAAAGATATTGATAATATAACAGATGATTCGACGGAAATTACTGGTGTGATTCTCCCTGGGGAGAAAACCAAGCTGTTTGTCTTAGATAATGATGTTAAAAATAATGTTTGGTTTACTTTAGACTTAACTCAAGCATCTGATATTCTTGGTTTAACATTAGAGAATTTTTATTTAATTATGGAAGGTAAAGGTAATCATTCTGATATTCTTAAAAGTCTATCAATTAAAAATTTGCTGAATGTCAGAAATGATCATTTAGAATATGCCATTACTTGGTTTGCCTTGGCAATTTCATTAATAGTGATTTTTGTAATTTATCATTTGCCTAAAAAAAATTAGAGTGTAAACTGGACTATGAGACACAAAAAAGTACAAAAAAAAAGTGGTTATGATATTAAAAGTAGGCGATATTGCACCAAATTTTACTATGCCAATAGGCGAAGATAGTAAAATCAATTTAGCAGATTTATCAGGTAAGTTTGTTGTATTATATTTTTATCCGAAAGATGATACACCAGGCTGTACTATTGAAGCAGGTGATTTTAATAGGCTAAAGCCAGAATTTAAAAAAATGAATACCGTAATTGTTGGTGTATCAAAGGACAGTTTAGATTCTCATGATAAATTCAAGAAAAAATATTGTTTGGATTTTGATCTTGCGTCAGATTCTAACTCTGATACTTGTGAAAAATATGGAGTTTGGGTAGAAAAATCGATGTTTGGTAAAAAATATATGGGGGTCGAGAGAACTACCTTTTTAATAGACAAAAAAGGTACGATAGCTCACATTTGGTCAAAAGTGCAAGTGGCTAAACATGCTGAAGATGTGTTGAACCAGCTGCGGAAAATAAATTGAAATAATAATATCTTCATGTAGTATACAAAACAAATGTAACTTTATGTAGGTATAAATGACTAACTGGTTTTGTAAAGGTATTATTGTTGTTTATTTTCTTCTAACTATAACCCATGCAGCCCATGCTGAAAATTTTTTTGTAGTTAAAAAACAGGCTGAACAGTTAGAGAATAGACCTGTTGACAACCAGGCTATTGACCAGCTCAAAATATATTTACGGGAAATAAAATCTATTGCTGTGGATTTTACCCAAGAAGATTCGGCGGGAAATCAGGCTAAAGGGAAGCTGTTAATTAATAAACCTGCGAAATTTCTCTGTAATTATTATTCACCATTTCCTTTGGTGATTATTGGTAATGCTAACTATGTGTCGGTATATGACTATGATATGAAACATGTAAGTCGTATTAAGGCAGAGGAGAACGTATTTAATTTTTTGTTAGAAGACAGCATAGATTTTGATAAATATTTTAAAATTGAGTCGACGATAGATCGAGATAATATGTTTGAAATTACAATTTATCATACTTTATCAGAGCGACGTAGTCAAATTACCTTTGACAAAGAGACTAAACAGATGAAAATGTTAAAAATACTTGAGGATGACAATGTTATTACCATAAAATTTAATCATATTGCAAAAGTACAGAATTTTGATGATGATTTGTTCAAGCTTAAACATCCAGACATATTTGGAGCACCAAAGAGACTGAACAAAAGCGATATAGAAAAAAAATATAATTTAGCTAGTTAAATAGCTTGCCTATAGATGAAAAAAGCACTATTTTATCACATGCTAGTAGTGGGCATTGGCTCTGTTCAGTTGGTCAGGTTCGAAAGGAAGCAGCCAAAATAGTCTCTGGTGGGTCATTACTAGCATATATATATTAGACCTCTTGCATAACCTAAAGATAATTGAGGAATTTTTAGGAAAAACGAAGTCGAGTACCGCAGCGTACTAAGATGTACGTGAGGAACGGAGACGAGTTTTGACAACAAAATTACCAATTAGGTTAGGTTATGCAAGAGGTATATTATGAAAATAAACAAAATTCATGCTATTGCACGGGCTTATATAACAGATGAAGATTCTGTGTTAGTTGCTGACAATGGAAAAAATCTATTTTTGCCTGGTGGTCACATAAAGTATCAAGAGCCAATTCATACCGCATTATCAAGAGAACTAAGAGAAGAAATTGGTCTAATTAATTTTGAATTAGGCAACTTTGTTGGCATGATAGAAAATATATGGGATTATAATGGCAAAGCTGTTCATGAGCATTGCATAATTTTTAAAGTTATTTCAAAAGATTTATCTATAAATAGAGAAGTTAAATCAAAGGAAGATCACTTAAAATTCCATTGGATAAAATTTAATGAACTGATAAATCTTAACTTTTTACCTGATGGTTTACATAATTTATTATCTAGATACGAAGAAGATGGTTTATCTCACTTTAAATCATTAATTAACCAATAAATGTGGATTGCCACGACCACTACCTGTTCTTGCTAATGCACTAGTTATGGAATAATAAAATAAGCAATATCGCAAAAATAATGAAAACATCTATTAGTGGAGCAAAAATATCTGCTATATTATAGATATAACAGATTTTGCCATAACTTAGTATACAAAATATTAAAGGAAGAACGGCACAAGTTTGGCTAAATGACAAATTAATCAGTTAAGTTAGTCAAATGACAAAAAAGTTAAAGCATGATTCATTAGTCAAAACAATAATGGCTGATCCTGTAGCAGCTCAAGAATTTTTGGAATATTATTTGCCGAATGATTTTAAGAGTTTAGTAGATTTATCAAAAATAACAGTAGAAAAAGAAAGCTACATAGAAGAATCTTTAAACAAAAAATATAGTGATATAGTGTATGGAGTTGCTACCAAGAATCAGGGTAAGGCTTTTGTTTATGTGTTGATTGAGGCTCAGTCGGGCGTTGATTATTGGACAGCTCTACGATTATGGAAATACACATTATTATTGTGTGAAAGGCATAAAAAAGGAAGAAAGAAATTACCATTAGTATATAATTTAGTAATTTATAATGGTAAAGAAGTTTATACTGCCCCTAGGAATTTATGGAGCTTGTTTACCGATGCAATTATAGCCAAGAAATTAATGACAGAGGATTATCAATTGGTCGATTTACAAAGCATGTCTGATGATGAAATAATGAAGAAGAAGCATATTGGGATGTTAGAATATATGCTCAAGCATATTCATCAACGAGATATGATAAAGCTTTGGGAAGAATTTCTGCAAAGGTTTAAATTAGAGATATTAGTAGATAAGGAAAAAGGCTATATTTACATAAAATCATTTTTATGGTACACTGATGCTAAGCTTCCTGAAGCAAAGCAATCAGAATTGGAGGAAGTACTAGCCAAATATTTATCAGAAGAAGAACAAGGCGTTATTATGAGAACTATTGCACAAAAATATATCGAAGAAGGCGAAGCTAGAGGTGAAGCTAGAGGTATCTATATAGGTAAAGTTGAGGGTAAAGCTGAGGGTAAAGCTGAGGGTAAAGCTGAATTGGTAAAGTTGTTGTTAAAGAATGGCAATTCCGTGGGGTCAATTGCTAAGATGACAGGTATGTCTATTAGTAAAATTAATGAATTGCTGAAAATACAATAATTGGGTGTTTCAAATATTTTTAAAATTTAGATTGCTGTAGTTGTGGCTGTGGAATTGTGGAGAACTTCGTTAGAAGTTACCCCTAAATCTACAGCCCGCTAAGCTCGCTACCCTCAAAAACTAGCTCGTTTTAGCAGCACTAATGTTATACCAATTCAGGAGAAGTAGATAGCAGGAACGATGGAGCGACGCCTATAAGTAATAGGCGAGCGACGAGCGACAACGTCCCCAGCTTCTCATCAATTGACTATACTAATTCATACAAATCTAAAGCTTGTTTAGATTAAGCTTTAAATAACTCTAATCTTTCATACCGTTCAAAACCATAAAGTGCAAGAGCTTTGGCGTCAAGACTATCAATTTTAGCTGCATTACCAAAAGACCGAATAAAGTTTTTAACTTTACGAGTATTGGCTCTATGCACAGCAATAGTTTGAGTACAAAGAGTTACTAGTATTTCCATTTCGTATCCACCAGTAGTTTCTAAAATGCATAACGCAGAACTAAGGTTTTCTTTGTAATCCTTGATAAAATCAGCTATTCCATTAAAGTTGTTCTCATACTCTTTAGTTTCTTTTTTTCCATGAATAGCAACAACAAAATTGAATTTTCTTATATCAAGACTGATAAAATTCCTTTCCATTCTTCTGCATTCATGTAATAATTCATACTGGTAGTTCTTTGTTGAAATCGAAACTAAAAGCTACTATATATTTTTATTTTTGCAACTATTTTTGATAAGAGCTTTTGTTAACAGAACCTAATTTAACGGGTAACACACAAGATATATAAACTTTATTGAGGGGGCAATATGAAAGGAACGTGGGCAGATCATGAGGTAAGAAATAAATATTACGCAGATAGAGCTAGGTATAAAAAACATAGAGAAACTAGGTCTACTGAAAGAGAACAACAACCCTTAGCAAAACCATCATACTACAACATAAAACTATATAGTTTGGAAGAAGGAGAGACAAATCCTAATATAGATATTTTGCATGAAATCACATCTAGTATGAATTATTATACTAGGTCAAGAGCCTCTGGATCCCCATATATATCGCCTGTATTTGAGGTATATAATAAGCAATATGAAAAACTTCATGCAAAGAAAAATAAGACCACAAAAGATATAAAAGAAGAAACAGAACTATTGGAAAAAATACTTAAACGAGTAAAATATGATAATGAGGATGATCCACCATGTTGCTGTTGTTGGAATATTACAAAAATTATGGGTAGCATTATATTTATTGACATTCCTACAGCAATAGGACTTTCAATAGGATATCGTGTTGGAGAATGGAAAGATTGGCTAATTGGTTCAAATAATATGCAATTTGTAACGAATATCGTTCCTATTGATAGTGGTGTGGCGAGTAGTAAGCAAATATCTCAAAATGATGCCCCATCTACTAGTAGTGGGTTCAAACATCTTGGATATACTAGTTGGGGCAAGGCTATAGAACTGGCTTGGGAAGGTAAAGTTGCCGGTATAATGTATGAGCAAATGCTAGCAACCTCTATACGTTTTAAGGTAAATAATAACTATGTAGTAAAAATTGAACAATTTAGATCAGTCTCACTACCTGATAAGGTGAACTTAGATGTAACTTATAAGATTCAGCTAGTTTGTAGTAATCCGGATGGCTCTAAAATGTCAGCAAAAGGTGCAGCTTATTTAGAAATCAATTATGATCAAAATGGCAAAATAGAAAAAGTTACAGTACCAAATACTCCAAAACTTTCTAGTAACCCAACTTGGCCTGTTTTAACTGTGTATCATGGTAAAGTATGCAGTCTACCAGTAAGTAGTGGAACGTATAATTGGCTGGTACAGAAAATACAAGAAAATCATGGGGATATAGTTATTGGTCATACGGAAGACTATCATTTAGATTATTTGGATACATAAAATTGTAGGTACTTGCTGCTTACATTAAAAGAATCAATAAAAAGAATAAAAAGGATACTTTTGGTTATGAAAATATAGACAAAATTTTACAAAACTATTAAATTAGAATATTGGCTATAAAGCTGACGGATATTAGGATTATAGGCAATTAGCTATTTTAACCGAGGCGGTAAATATGCAAAAAGTAACTATCTCGAATAATGTATATCAATTATGGATACAAACCATGCATTTCGTTTTTCGTACGTTCCGTTATGCTGAGCCAATTCAAATTTAATATTATTTGGATATTTGAAAAATAAATATTTTTTAAAAGATTATGAAGATCAAGATACATATGAAAAGAAAAAAGAGCTTTAAAAAAAAGAATTAACTACAATTTCGTTGAAAAATTAAACGATTTAATATTACTCTATGACAAAAAAGTTAAAGCATGATTCATTAGTCAAAACAATAATGGCTGATTCTGTAGCAGCTCAAGAATTTTTGGAATATTATTTGCCGAATGATTTTAAGAGTTTAGTAGATTTATCAAAAATAACAGTAGAAAAAGAAAGCTACATAGAGGAATCTTTAAACAAGAAATATAGTGATATAGTGTATGGAGTTGCTAGCAAGAATCAGGGTAAGGCTTTTGTGTATGTGTTGATTGAGGCTCAGTCGAGCGTTGATTATTGGACAGCTCTACGATTATGGAAATACACATTGTTATTATGCGAAAGGCATAAGAAAGGAAGAAATAAATTACCATTAGTATATAATTTAGTAATTTATAATGGTAAAGAAGTGTATACTGCCCCTAGGAATTTATGGAGTTTATTTACCGATGCAATTATAGCCAAGAAATTAATGACAGAGGATTATCAATTGGTCGATTTACAAAGTATGTCTGATGATGAAATAATGAAGAAGAAGCATATTGGGATGTTAGAATATATGCTCAAGCATATTCATCAACGAGATATGATAAAGCTTTGGGAAGAATTTCTTCAAAGGTTTAAATTAGAGATATTAGTAGATAAGGAAAAAGGCTATATTTACATAAAATCATTTTTATGGTACACTGATGCTAAGCTTCCTGAAGCAAAGCAATCAGAATTGGAGGAAGTACTAGCCAAATATTTATCAGAAGAAGAACAAGGTGTTATTATGAGAACTATTGCACAAAAATATATCGAAGAAGGCGAAGCTAGAGGTGAAGCTAGAGGTATCTATATAGGTAAAGCTGAGGGTAAAGCTGAGGGTAAAGCTGAGGGTAAAGCTGAGGGTAAAGCTGAATTGGTAAAGTTGTTGTTAAAGAATGGCAATTCCGTGGGGTCAATTGCTAAGATGACAGGTATGTCTATTAGTAAAATTAATGAATTGCTGAAAATACAATAATTGGGTGTTTCAAATATTTTTAAAATTTAGATTGCTGTAGTTGTGGCTGTGGAATTGTGGAGAACTTCGTTAGAAGTTACCCCTAAATCTACAGCCCGCTAAGCTCGCTACCCTCAAAAACTAGCTCGTTTTAGCAGCACTAATGTTATACCAATTCAGGAGAAGTAGATAGCAGGAACGATGGAGCGACGCCTATAAGTAATAGGCGAGCATTGAGCAACAATGTCTCCAATTTCTCATCAATTGACTATAAAACTCAATAGGACAAGAAAATTAGTAAGAAACAAACTTGGGGTACCGTGACCAAAACAACAGATCAGTATATTACTTTCGCTAGAAAATATCGTCCTACTAATTTCTCTGAGCTATACGGGCAAGAAGTTTTAACAAAGATTCTAAATTATACTATTCAAAAAGATCGTATATCTCAAGGTTATCTTCTTACTGGTATTAGAGGAGTTGGTAAAACTACGGCAGCACGTATTGTTGCTAAAACTATTAATTGTACCAGTCCAATAGTTAAAGGTGAGTATATTGAGCCTTGTGAGAATTGTCAGAATTGTAATAGTTTTAACAAAAATAATCATCCTGATATAATTGAAATGGATGCTGCCAGTAAGACAAGTGTTGATGATATTCGTAAAATAATAGAAAGCAGTGATTATAAGCCGCTAATTGGTAGGTATAGTATCTTTATAATTGATGAAGTTCATATGCTATCTAAAGGGGCATTTAATGCGTTACTTAAAATTCTTGAAGAACCACCAGCCCATGTCATATTCATATTTGCTACTACCGAACCACAAAAAATTCCATTAACCGTAATTTCTAGATGTCAACGCTATGATTTAAAAAGATTAACATTTGATGATATTTTCCAATTAATTCAAGAAATTGCCAAAAAAGAACAGTTAAAAATTGAAATAGAGGCTCTTAAAATAATTGCATCTAGATCTGATGGGTCGGCTAGAGATGCAGTCTCAGTACTAGATCAAGCAACAAGTTTGGGGGCAGGGGAGGTTATTACCCCTGAAATCGTTTATCAAATACTTGGTTTAGTTGATACAGCTAGTATCATCAAATTCTTTGAGTATATTATTCAAAAAGATGCGGCTAAGTCGATTGATTTAGTAAACCAACTTTATATCTCTTCAGCAAATTTAGAAATTTTTGTAGGCTTAGTTGCTGATTTTAGTGCCTATCTTAATAAGGCAAAGATATTACCTGATTATCAACATCCTATATATTTACCTTTTAATGATCAGGTTATAGCTATTTTAACAAAAGTTACCCTTTCTCAATTGTCTATTATCTGGCAAATATATAGTAAAGGGATTATAGAAATGAAAACTTCCCATAATCAGTTAATAGAAGCTGAAATGTTGGTGATAAAATCCATCTACTCACAAATGTTGCCATCATTAGAGGAATTAGTGGATATACATAATGAAGGGGGGCAATTAGAGCAACCAATATTACAACAATCAACTCAAAATCATCCAATTACCGCTTCTCTTGTGACTGATTTTTTGGAGTTTTTACATTTGCATAATGAAATGGAAATTTATTACAGATTGCTAAACCAAGTGGAATTAAAATCTTTTGCACTTCAGACTATGGAAATCGCTGGAAATGATCTGAATAATAAAATAAGAGAGCAAATTGCTAGCTTGTTATTTGCTTGGTCAGGTAAAAATTGGAATGTTATCATTACCAAGCAATCCCAAATAATCACTCTTAAAGAACAATTGATGAATAAAGTAAAATTAAGTAAAGATTGGGAAATTTTAACAAAACACTTTCCAAATGTCACGATTTCGGATATCCTATTAAAGAATTAAAGAGATGTAACATGGTAAATTTTAATCAGTTTTTAAAACAAGCTCAGTCAATGCAGAAAAAAATGCAGGAAATGCAAGAGCAAATGGCAAGTACTGAATATTTTGGGAAAGCTGGTGGTGGGTTGGTAAATATTACCGTTAGTGGTCGAGGAGAGGTTCGTAAGGTCTCTATTGATGCCTCTTTGCTTAAAGAGACCGAGAAAGAGTTGCTGGAAGATTTAATTGTTGCAGCTTTCAGTGATGCAAAAAGCAAAGTTGATGAGGATTCACAAAATTCTATGCATAATGCTTTTGGTAATATTGGTTTACCACCTGGGCTAAAAATGCCATTTTAAACCCTTCTTTTCCTTGACAAATATTAAAGGTGAGATATTTTGTCATTAGATTATATATATAGAAAAATATTTGAGGTAATTGCATAATATGTCAAAAGCTAAAACAGCGTCTAAAAATAACCCAACCTCTAGAGAGCAGGCTAAGGAGTATTTTTATAATGGACAAAAAATTAAACCAGTAAAATTTATATCTGGTAAATCTTCCTTTTTGGCAGCAGAATACGATGTCTCAGGAGATTTAGTAGTTGGTTCTGATGGTAAAGCATTACCTTGGGGTAAAGCAAAAATTTAACTTGAGATAAAATTTTGCAATAAGGTTGTTGACCTTACGTATAAAAAGGTATATAAACTACCTGTTCGTTAAAGGTTATGGTTTGGGGATGTAGCTCAGGGGTAGAGCATCTGCTTTGCACGCAGAGGGTCGGGGGTTCGATTCCCTTCGTCTCCACCACTCTCCTATATTTCGTTACATTTTATGAACATGTCGAACGGTGGACGCAAGGTATAGCCTAGCTTACAACCATTCAGTTCTAGGTGAGTCAACCGTCAAATTAGGAAAATTATCAAAAATAAGAGGGTGTTTCCGGATGATAAATCAATTCAAAAAATAATATTTTTAGCCCTACAAAGTGCATCTAAAAAATGGACTATGCCCATAAAAGATTGGTCATTAGCTTTGAATCAATTTGAAATACTTTGTGGTAATTTTAAATATGATTTATTGGAATGTAAAAAATAGAACTTACACAAAATAAATGATTGACTCGGTGAAGTTGTTACTCGTCGTTCGGCTATTACATATAGGTGTCGCTCCTGCTACCCAATTCTCCTGAATTGACTTATCACCTATAATTCTCTCTATTTCTCTTGTTGACAAAGTTTTCAATTCGGCTCCTCCAATTCCTTCTAATAAAGGGTACCAAGCATTCTCATTACATAAAATATTTAAGCCCTCAACAAGTGATGAGAAGTTAGTAAAGTCGTCACTCATCACTTGCCTATTACTTATAGGCATCACTCCATCGCTCCTGCTACCCAATTCTTCTGAATTGACTATAGCATCATGTTTTTCCTTAATTATTTTTATTAGATCATTCCTATCTAGTGAATTTATGTTGATATTTGGTATAGGAACGTAATTATTATTATTTTCAATAAAGAGTAAATTAAATAGTGTTTCCATAGTGTTTTTAATATTAACCCCTGAACCACTCAACAGACTACACATTTTAGCTATTCCCATATACTTTTTAAAAGTGGTGCATATTGGGGATTCAATATATTTTTTATTTGCTGATACATATTCAGTATAAAAAGTATAATTTATATCAATAGCTATCGTTGGATTATAATTAGGGTTAAGTATAAATAATTTATTAAATAATGAGTTCAAAGATTCTGGAGCATTAGCTCCGGATCTAGCAATTATGATAGATATGTCAGGAGATATATTTCGTTATTCTCTAGTGTTGTTAATAGTTCTGATTTTACAAATATACCGTTATTTTGTTTGGTGAATAATTGCTCAAACAATGAAAGTAAGGTTTTTGCAGTTTTAACTTTGGCTCCACTGATTATATTAGCAATGGTAGTTAAAGATACGTTGTTATTCTCTAATGTTTCTAATAGTTCCGATTTTTCAATTACATTACCTCGCTTAGTTAGTAATTGAAGAAATAATTCATCCAAAACTATTAGAGCTTTAGTTCCTGTACCACCCAGCAGATTAAAGATGTCAGTTAAAGATACTCCACTACGCTCTAGTATTTTTAATTGTTCTGATTTCTCAAATGTACCATCATCTTGCTGAGCAACTAATGCATTAAATAATAAATTAAAAGCTTGGAGAAAGTTAATTCCTGTGCCACTAAGTATACTAGAAATGATAGCTAAGTCTATTCCTTCTTGTTCTAATATTATTAATTTATTTGATTTTTTAAATGCACCATCATCTTGCACGACTAATGCATTAAATAATAAATTAAAAGCTTCTGGAGCCTCAGCTCCCGCGTCACTGAGTATAGTGAAAATGGTAGTCAACTGTATTCCACTCTGTTTTAGTATTATTAATTTTTCTGATTTTACAAATGTACCGTCTTTTTGCTCAATGAATAATTGTCTAAATAATAAATTAAAAGCTTCTGGAGCTTCAGCTCCCGCACCACTAAGTATACTAGAAATGACAGTTAAGTCTATTCCTTCCTGTTTTAGTATTTTTAGTTTTTCTGATTCTACAAATGTACCATTTTGTTGTTTAGTGAATAACTGATTAAATAATAAATTAAAAGCTTTTGGAGCATCACCCCCTGCACCCTTTAGAATACTAAATATATTAGTTAGATATAATATGTTCAGTTCTAGTACTTTTAATTCTTCTGATTTTACAAATGTACCGTCTTTTTGCTCAGTAAATAATTGTCTAACTAATGAATTAAAAGCTTCTACAGCTCCAGCTCCATGGAAAATATCAGAAATCTTTTTTAAAGACATTCCGTGATCTTCTAACAATTTAAATATCTTTGATTTTGCAAATCTATTTTCTTTCTTAATAAATAATTTATTAAATAATCCATCCCAAACTGCTGGAGCTTTACTTCCTGTCTCTTGCCAAGTTTCCGAGAGGCTATTTAATGACTTTTCCCCTTTTTGTAGTGACATTAATAGGTCTGATTTTTCAAATCTATTTCCTTTCTTAACAAATAATTTATCAAACAATTCGTCCAAAATTTCTGAAGCTTTAAGTCCTGCACCATATAATATACTAGAGAGGCTAATTATTTCCTCTCTCTTTTCAGGTATTAATTGTTTTGATTTTTTAAATGAAGAACATCGATTAGTAAGAAATTGTTGAAATATTGAATTCAATATTTCGTTACTTTCTGAATTGCTGAGTATATTTGAGGTTTTCTTTAAAAATACTCCGTTCTCCTCGAATGTTTTGAATATCAGTGATTTTTCAAATTTATTCCCTTGTTTAGTAAATAATTTATTAAATAATAAATCAAAAGCTTTTGCAGCCTTAGCTCCTGCTGCACTTAGTATCTTGAAGATAGTATTTAAAGATATTCCGTTACCATCTAATGTTTTGAATATCAGTGATTTTTCAAATATCTCATTATTCTGTTCGTCAAATTGTTTATCAAATAATAGCTTAAATAATGCTTTCAAAGTTTCTAAAGCCTTAGCTCCAGCTCCATTTAGCATTTTAGAGATGCTGGTTAAAAATATTCCATTATCTTCTAACGTTGTTAATAGGTCTGATTTTACATATGCCTCACCTTGAATTTTGAATAATAGCTTAAATAATGCTTGCAAAGATTCTGAAGCCTTAGATCCAGCTCCACTTAGCATGCTAAAGATGGTATTGACAGATATTCCGTTTTCCTCTAATGTTAGTAATAGTTTTGATTTTACATATATATCCATTTGCTTAGTAAATAACTGATCAAATAACGCTTTCAAAGATTTTGAAGCTTTAGCTCCTGCTCCATGTAGAATACTAGAGATGTTAGCTATATTTACTCCGTTCTTCTCAAGTGTTATTAATATGTCCGATTTTGTACCATTTTGCTCATCAAATAATAGCTTAAATAATGCTTTTAAAGAATCTGGAGCTTTAGCCCCCGCTCCACCTAATATACTAGAGATGGTAGTTAAAGATATTCCATTGTTTTTTAATGTTAATAATAGTGGTGATTTTACAAAATTACCATTTTGCTCATCAAATACAAATAATAGCTTAAATAATGCTTGCAAAGCATCTGGAGCTTTAGCCCCAGCTCCACTTAGTATGCTAGAGATATTAGTGAAAGATGTTTCATTCTCCTCAAATGTTTTTAATATGTACGATTTTGTACCATTTTGCTCATCAAATAATAGCTTAAATAATGCTTTCAAAGCATCTGGAGCTTTAGCCCCCGCTCCATTTAGCATGCTAGAGATGTTAGATAAAAATATTCCGTTCTGCTCTAATATTAGTAATAGTTTTGATTTTACATATATATCCCCTTGCCTAGTAAATAACTGATCAAATAATGCTTTCAAAAAGTCTGGGGCCTTAGCCCCTGCTCCATTTAGCATACTAGAGATGTTAGCTATATCTACTCCGCTCTTCTCAAATGTTAATAATAGTGGTGATTTTACAAATTTACCATTTTGCTCATCAAATACAAATAATACCTTAAATAATGCTTGCAAAGCATCTGGAGCTTTAGCTCCAGCTCTACTTAGTATGCTAGAGATGTTAGTGAAAGATGTTTCATTCTCCTCAAATGTTTTTAATATGTCCGATTTTGTACCATTTTGCTCATCAAATAATAGCTTAAATAATGCTTTCAAAGCATCTGGAGCTTTAGCCCCCGCTCCATTTAGCATGCTAGAGATGTTAGATAAAAATATTCCGTTCTGCTCTAATATTAGTAATAGTTTTGATTTTACATATATATCCCCTTGCCTAGTAAATAACTGATCAAATAATGCTTTCAAAGAGTCTGGGGCCTTAGCCCCTGCTCCATTTAGCATACTAGAGATGTTAGCTATATCTACTCCGCTCTTCTCAAATGTTAATAATAGTGGTGATTTTACAAATTTACCATTTTGCTCATCAAATAATAGCTTAAATAATGCTTGCAAAGTATCTGGAGCTTTATCCCTCGCTCCACTTAATATACTAGAGATGGTAGTTAAAGACATTCCATTGTTTTTTAATGTTAATAATAGTGGTGATTTTACAAATTTACCATTTTGCTCATCAAATACAAATAATAGCTTAAATAATGCTTGCAAAGCATCTGGAGCTTTATCCCTCGCTCCACTTAGTATGCTAGAGATATTAGTGAAAGATGTTTCATTCTCCTCAAATGTTTTTAATATGTCCGATTTTGTACCATTTTGTTCATCAAATAATAGATTAAATAATGCTTTCAAAATATCCGGAGCTTTAGCTTTAGCTCCATTTAGCATGCTAGAGATGTTAGATAAAAATATTCCGTTCTGCTCTAATATTAGTAATAGTTTTGATTTTTCAAGAACGCTACTTTGTTGATTAAATAATTGCTGACATAATAAATTAAAAGCATCTGGAGCCTTGTTTCCAGCACCATTTAATATACTAGAGATGGTAGTAAATTTAATATTATTTTGTTCTAAGAATACTAAATATTTAATATATTTAGGTTGTTGATCAACATCATTTTGCTCTAAAAATTCTATAAACTTTAATTGATTGTCAATAGTTGTAGCTATAGAAGATATAAAGCTTAATTTGAGTGTACTGACTCCTAATTCTTGTAACTTCCCACTGAGTATGTTAAATTTTTCTTCTACCAATTGTTTGCTATTTTGAACTTTTTGCCTCTTGCTGCCGTTATTTACAGGAGCAATATTCTTACGTTTACTCATTTAATCCTCCTTTATATGCTTACTGTAGTCAATTCAGGAGAATTTGGGGCTAGGAGCTATGAGTGACGACGTTCCCAATTTCTCATCAATTGACTATATGATCTAAGTAAACTATGAATAGAATAGTAGGGTGGTGTTTATGATAGTTCTTAGACATATTTGTATTCTATAAATGGTTAATTTATATAAGAACCTTTACCTTTTTATTAAAGTTACAACAATATTTTGCATATTGTCTATACTAATTTTAATAAAATAATTAATTTTTATTATTTAAGTTTTCAATTGTAATTTTTATGCATAACCCTCATGGCAATTTAAAAATTGTATAGTTAATTCAGGAGAAGTTGGTGACGTTGTTAGTCACTCGGCTATTACATATAGACGTCGCTTCTGCTACCCAATTCCCCTGAATTGAATTGACTATACTTATAGAATAAAAATTGTACTATGGGGTAGAATTCCATAAGTGAATAAAGTTTGTTACAAACAGACTCTACAAACAATATCAATTCTTTAAGTTTAGAACATAATTTTAAGTCTTATGGAACCTTGATGACTTTGATATCTTTTGCTCAAATGGCAATTATATTCCATTAATATCTCTGTATTCTTTTTAGCTAATAATAAGCTAGTACCGATATTATAACTAACAGTAGATTGTTTTGGTATCATGGTTTGTTGTTCAAAGATAATATTATTTATCAATATTTTACTATCAATCTTCTGATTTTTATTATTAAAATATTTTTCAATAAAGCCATGTATTATTGGAGTAATTGTTACATTCTGAGTAATTGGTAGAGCTGGTAACAATAATTTACTACCAATAGAGCCGATCCAGAAATTTTGTGACTTAGCTGCCATAAATAAATTATATGTTTCTTTATTAGTCTCAGTATAAGCACTATCTTGATATTGTTCATATCTAATACCTATACCAGGAATCATGGTAAAACCTTTAGAAAGCCCAATATTATAGTTAAGTCTGGTATCAAAATGATAGCTATTATTCCAGTACTTACCAGATATATTGTATGTTTTATCATCTATAGAACGCATGGACTTGTTGGTGACATAATTACGTGTGGTAGATAACACTCCTTGTAATGACAAATTATACCCCAAATTCTTCTGACCATAGATGGATATAATATGACCAGAGAGCAAAATTTTATTATTCTGATTTTGGAATTTAAAATCAGAACATATATGACTATATGCAATACCAAATAAGTCCCCTACCTCTTTCTTTGTTCCAACATCAAACCCAATAACAATACCTCTGCTATTACTCTTATAACCTGTAATATTTGGGGACATATTCTGCTTACTTATGCTATACAAACCTCTAATCCACAAACCTTTTGATATGTTACTAAAAGATTCTTCTTCATCACCTGCTCCAATGCTTTTAAATATTACGGGCATTCTATTAAAAAGTATATTGCTATTTGCCGACATTATTCTTGGCATTAGAGGAGCTATCCCAGTAATGGTTGATATTTCTTCTACTGCTTTTGGTATAGAAACCTCTGCTAGTTGTCGTGATGTTTCAAGTTCTTGTTCTTTTCTCTGTTTTTCATCGCTTATTTGTTGTACAAGCTCTTGTTTACTTTGTTGTTCTTTCTCTAGCTGCTCTTGTATATTTTTTATTGTTTCCTCAAGCTGAACTATCTTCTCAGCTGCTGCCTGTTTCTCGTCAGTTATTTGTTGTACAAGCTTTTGTTTACTTTGTTGTTCTTTCTCTAGCTGTTGTTTATTTTCTTCCTGTTCGGTCTCTAGCTGCTTTTGTATATTTTTTATTTTTTCCTCAAGCTGAACTATCTTCTCAACTGCAGTCTGTTTTTCGTCAGTCATTTGTTGTCTAGTTTGTTGCTCTGTCGTGAGCTGCTCTTGTATTGTTTCTTTTTGTTGTTCAAAATTAATAATCTTCTTATTTGTTTCTTGTATTTTCTTATTCAATTGTTGTTCAAGTTTTTGTTTAGTTTGTTGCTCTGTATTGAGCTGCCCTTGTATATCTTTTATTTTTTGCTTAAACTGAGCAGTTTCGTTATTCAATTGTTGTTCAAGTTTTTGTTTAGTTTGTTGCTCTGTATTGAGCTGCCCTTGTATATCTTTTATTTTTTGCTTAAACTGAGCAGTTTCGTTATTCAATTGTTGTTCAAGTTTTTGTTTAGTTTGTTGCTCTGTATCGAGCTGCCCTTGTATATTTTCTATTTTTTGCTTAAACTGAACAGTTTCGTTATTTAATTGTTGTTCAAGTTTTTGTTTAATTTGTTGCTCTGTATTGAGCTGCCCTTGCATATTTTTTATTTTTTGCTTAAACTGAACAGTTTCGTTATTCAATTGTTGTTCAAGTTTTTGTTTAGTTTGTTGCTCTGTATTGAGCTGCCCTTGTATATCTTTTATTTTTTGCTTAAACTGAGCAGTTTCGTTATTCAATTGTTGTTCAAGTTTTTGTTTAGTTTGTTGCTCTGTATCGAGCTGCCCTTGTATATTTTCTATTTTTTGCTTAAACTGAACAGTTTCGTTATTCAATTGTTGTTCAAGTTTTTGTTTAGTTTGTTGCTCTGTATTGAGCTGCCCTTGCATATTTTTTATTTTTTGCTTAAACTGAACAGTTTCGTTATTCAATTGTTGTTCAAGTTTTTGTTTAGTTTGTTGCTCTGTATCGAGCTGTCCTTGTATATCTTTTATTTTTTGCTTAAACTGAGCAGTTTCGTTATTCAATTGTTGTTCAAGTTCTTGTTTAGTTTTCTGCTCTGTATCGAGCTGCCCTTGTATATTTTCTATTTTTTGCTTAAACTGAGCAGTTTCGTTATTCAATTGTTGTTCAAGTTTTTGTTTAGTTTGTTGCTCTGTATTGAGCTGCCCTTGTATATTTTCTATTTTTTGCTTAAACTGAACAGTTTCGTTATTCAATTGTTGTTCAAGTTTTTGTTTAGTTTGTTGCTCTGTATTGAGCTGCCCTTGTATATCTTTTATTTTTTGCTTAAACTGAGCAGTTTCGTTATTCAATTGTTGTTCAAGTTTTTGTTTAGTTTGTTGCTCTGTATTGAGCTGCCCTTGTATATCTTTTATTTTTTGCTTAAACTGAGCAGTTTCGTTATTCAATTGTTGTTCAAGTTTTTGTTTAGTTTGTTGCTCTGTATTGAGCTGCCCTTGCATATTTTTTATTTTTTGCTTAAACTGAACAGTTTCGTTATTCAATTGTTGTTCAAGCTTTTGTTTAGTTTGTTGCTCTGTATTGAGCTGCCCTTGTATATCTTTTATTTTTTGCTTAAACTGAGCAGTTTCGTTATTCAATTGTTGTTCAAGTTTTTGTTTAGTTTGTTGCTCTGTATTGAGCTGCCCTTGCATATTTTTTATTTTTTGCTTAAACTGAACAGTTTCGTTATTCAATTGTTGTTCAAGTTTTTGTTTAGTTTGTTGCTCTGTATTGAGCTGTCCTTGTATATCTTTTATTCTTTTCTCAAACTGAGTAGTATTAATAACTGCACTCTGTTTTACATCCTTTAATTGTTGTTCAAAATTACTTTTTTCTGCCTTAATATCTTCTATTCTTTTCTTAAACTGAGTAGCTTCGTTACTCAATTGCTGTTTAAGTTTTTGCTCCTTGCTTTGAGCCGTCGCCAGCTGTCCTTGTATATCTTTTAGTTTTTGTTCAAACTGAATAACCTTATTAGTTGCTTTCTCTCTTTCATCATTCAGTTGTTGCTCAAGTGATTTTTTGCTTTCCTGCTCTTCCTTAAGCTGCTTTTCTGTTTTTCTTAGATTGTTTAACGTGAAGTTAAATAGCTGCTCATATTCTTCGTCAAGTTCCTTGTCACTTAATCCTTCTAAGTACTCATTATCAAGACTCTTACCAGGTAGTGGCATTGCTATAATATCAACATTTGTTACAAGTAGCAGTGCCATAAATACAATATTATTTTTTGATATCATAATCTATCTCCAATCATTTTGTACATTTAGTTAGCAGAAAATATCGAGTTTCCCTGTTAATTACATGAGTAACTAATGTCTACTCGAATGATTCCAAGAATTAGATTTGAAAATGAATAGTGAGTACCTGAATCTATGATATTTTTACAAAACAATTCTTGGAAGCATAAAAGCATAACAAACATAAACGACATTGAATAGTAAAAAGATACAAATAATGGCTAATGTTAAAGATTTAAATTTTAAACATCTAAATTAATTACATTCAAGGCATTTGCTTGAATAAATTGTCTTCTAGGTTCAACAATATCTCCCATTAATGTTGAAAAAATTACTTCAGCACTATCTTGTTCATGTACTAGAACACTCAGAGCTATTCAAAGTAGAATTCGAGCTGCAAAGTTTCCAGAGAAGAAAGATATAGATAATTTTATTTTTACTGATACCCCAATAAGCCAAGAGCAAATTATGCATTTATATAGTTGTGAGTTTGTTAATAGTTCTAGAAATATAGTGTTAATTGGAGGGACTGGTACCGGCAAAACGCACCTTGCTATAGCCATTAGTGCAAGGGCAGTAAGAAAGGGTTATAAATCAAAGTTCTTTAACCTTGTAGATTTAGCAAACCAACTAGGGTGTGTCGTCACGAGATTTGAGTCCACATTAGTAAAGCCCTTAAACAAAGACCCGCCATGTATGATTTTGTATTTTTAGCATATCTTGTTGCTATACCACGCCATTCTTTAAATTTTTGAAATGTATTTTCAATAATGTGCCTTAGCTTATATAGATATTTATCTATCTCTCTTTGAATCTTCCTGTTTCTTTTTGATGGTATTATACCAATTGAAATAGTTAAGGAGGTATATTATAATATGGGAATATAAACTTGAGCAGGTAGTAAAATGGCAAGAACATTAATATTACCAAAAGGTTTTCATGAGCATGATTTCATATGCCTAATGAAAAACGAGTCGCACGGAAGAAATCGCATACGCTTATTAGCAATGCATCACCTGCAATCAGGCAAGTCATTGAAAACTGTATCGATAATAGTTGGATCGCACTGGAAAACAGTACAATCTTGGCTTAGAAGATTTAGAAACTCTAGCTTTGATGGATTATTTGAATCGCATAGGAGTGGTGCGTTTAGAAAATTCAATAGCTTACAAGAATCTTTTTTGTCTGATAAAATAAATATGTTGAGTGAAAGTAAGACAGGTGGTTATATAATAGGAAAGGAATTACATAATATGTTATTTGAACATATGGTATTAAATGTAGTTTAAAAACAGTTTATAACACTATACATCGACTTGGTTTTAGCTGGATTACTTCTCGTTCAGTACACCCAAAATCTAATCAAGCAACTCAAAATACATATAAAAAAACTTCGCCAATATGCTAAAAGTATTATTACCAAAAGATATTGATTGGAGTAAGGTTGACATTTGGTCACAGGATGAAACTCGAATTGGGCAGCAAGGTAGTTTAAGTCGCATATGGGCTAAACGTGGGAGCAGACCTAGGAAAGTAAGGCAACAACAATTTATCTCAACATACATCTATGGAGCTGCTTGCCATGATACGGGCGAATCTTTTGCGTTAATTTTACCATATACCAATACTGATTCAATGAATAAGTTCTTAGATGAATTTTCTTTAACTATTGATTCTGGTAGGCATGTTGCATTATTAACAGATAATGCCGGGTGGCATGCAGCGAAAAAATTAATTATTCCAAGTAACATTACCTTGGTACCGCTTCCGCCATACGCACCGGAATTAAATGCGATGGAACAAATTTGGCAGTAGATCAAAAATCACTTACTATCTAATCAATGTTACGGTGTATACGAAGATATCGTTGCTAATGCTTGCTATGCCTGGAATCAACTTAGTAGAAATGCAACTTTAGTAAAATCAATTATGTATAGAGAGTGGATTAATATACCGCGTTAATTATTTCAATTGGTATTATTCATAGATACTCTACATCTCAAGAAAAAATGGTATGGAATCTTTTTGTGATGATGGCTCAATCTTACGTAGATAACCTTAGAGATAATGTAAATCGTAGTATTGCTCAAAAGCTCCGTCAAGGAGAGTGGATAAGTACAGCCCCTATAGGCTATTTGCATATAAAAAGCAATAATAGCAGAGATAGAGGCAAAGGTAAAATAATAGTTGACCCAGATCGTGTTCCTTTGATAAAAAAAGTATTTGAAACATATGCTACAGGTACTCATACTCTATCTGAGATGCTAGAGAAGACAAAAGAATGGGGATTACGTAATGCTAGAGGTAATCAAGGTCAGTTATGTCAATCGCATATTTATTCGATTATTACCAATCCATTTTACTATGGAGTAATGAGAATATTAAAAACTAAAAAAGAATACCCACATATCTACCCGCCTATTATTACCAAGGAGGTATTTGATGCTTGCCAGGCAGTGAGACTTGGTTGGAACAAAAAACCATTTAAATATGGAGAAAAAGAGTATATATTTAGAGGATTAATAAAATGTGTAGCTACTGGTAGGCTAGCTACTACTGAAACTAAAAAGAAAACATATGCAAATGGTAAAACTGAAGAATGGATATATTTAAGAACCTGGGATTCTAATAACCATAATAGGAGAATATACGTGAAAGAAGAAATAATATTAAAAGAAGTAGAAAAGGTTTTTGAAACACTAAGATTAGAGCCTGAGTTACTGAAAGAAGTAATATCTTATATAAAAAGCTCAGCTAACATTGAACAAGATTACCATAAGAACCGTATATCTGAATTACAATCTGAACACACAAAGATAAAAACTCGCATGGATAAGCTAACAGATTTATTTTTGGATGGCGATATTACAAAAGCAGAACATGAAGAGAAACGTGAACAGTTAATACAAAAACGTGAAGATATTGCCAGAGAAATAGCAAGTCACGACAATGCCGATGATAAATTTTCAGAATGCCTGATCAGCTTAGTAGAATTGGCTTCCGGAGCGGCAGAAGCTTTCAAAGGTTCGACTACTGAGGGAAAACGTAAATTGGTAAATTTAGTATTTGCGAACCTGGAATTGAAAGACGGGAAGCTAGACTTTAAGCTACGTCCACCGTTTTATATGTTCGTAAAATGTACCAAAATCGAAGAATGGCGCCCCCTAGTGTCTAGTTTGGTAACCTTGACAGAGTTAAGAATGGCTACCATCCAATGTTTTTACCCCTATCACTTTCACTCGATAACAATTATACATAACTTCACTTAATATAAGCCATCCCAACATTTTTATTACAAAATACTATACTAATTTTAAAAATTTCGTCTAATAGTAGGTAACTTATTTTAGTTTTCTATCATTTTTTTATTTTGAATTTTCTTTAACTATTGTAATTTTGATTAATTGCTACAATAATTTAGATTAACCCTATGTACAATGTAAGAATTTTATTTTCTGTAAATCTACTCGCTAGATTAGCTTGTTTGTGCTATTATTTACTTAATAAAGTTTATAATATATTTTCTAATATAATGAAATTAATATGACAGTAGAACTTTCTGATAATATATCAAACAGAAAAACTAATATTGTTAAAGGTAACAATAAACCACCAAGAATGAGGATAGGTACCGATGAATTCTATGACTTAGTAGTAAATAGTGATGTATTTGTTGATAAAAGCCTGATGATCAAAGATTTGCTAAAAGATAGTGGTAAAGTTATCCTAATCACCAGACCAAGGCGTTGGGGTAAAAGTTTGAATATGAACATGCTACAGAAATTTTTTGAGATAGAGGTGGATGAGAGAGGTAAGCCTTTACCTGAAGAGGATAGAGTAAATAACAAGCTATTTACCGGTGGTACAGTAGATTTAGGGTTTGACGAAGCTAAAGAGCTAAAACCTTTGAAAATTGCGAGTGATGCAAATAGCATGAAACGTCAAGGTCAATTTCCTGTGATTTTGCTCAATTTTAAAGATGTTAAAGGTAGTAGTTATAAGGAAATAGAACTGGGTATAAAGGATCAAATTATAGAATTATTTGCAAGTCATCATTACTTAAATTATCATGTGACAGAAAATACAGGATTATTAAATAATGTAGAGAAAGAAAAGCTAAGGCGATATTTTGATGGGAAGCTTAATAAAAATGATTTAAAAAATAGTTTACGCTTTTTAAGTAAGTTACTCTTTAAGTATTTTAATCAAAAAGTGTATATATTGATCGATGAATATGACACACCAATCAATAGTGCTTATATCGAATTTGGTGATAAACTAAAAGAGTTTAATGATGTACTAAAAATATTCCGTGGAATTTTTGGTAGCAGTTTAAAAACTAATACTTGTGTGGAAAAAGGGGTAATAACTGGCATATTACGGATTGCTAAAGCTAATTTATTTTCGGATTTGAATAATGTTCGTGAATATACCTTACTAGGTTCTGTTGACAAAATTTTATGTTAAGTTATCAGAGTAGAATAAAGAAGTTGCAATAGTAAGAAGAAATGGTAGTTTCTAGTTATCGAAACCAAGAAACTACCGATATGAAGTATTACATAGAAGACCAAGCATGGGAAGCAATTTTATCATTTTTTAAGAAAAAAAAAGCTATACACAACAAGAATGAGGAAAAAATAAGACAGTTTATTGAAGCAATATGGTTTATTGCTAGAACAGGTTG
The DNA here is from genome assembly GCF_964030735.1 of Candidatus Tisiphia endosymbiont of Ceraclea dissimilis. Classification (NCBI taxonomy): domain Bacteria; kingdom Pseudomonadati; phylum Pseudomonadota; class Alphaproteobacteria; order Rickettsiales; family Rickettsiaceae; genus Candidatus Tisiphia; species Candidatus Tisiphia endosymbiont of Ceraclea dissimilis. The sequence goes on along the minus strand of NZ_OZ034917.1, from coordinate 1,666,634 downwards.
TCAATGGCGTCTTCTGCCTGATTATTATGGTTGTTGGTACAGTGTTTATCGCAGATTTAAGAGATGGGTTGACAAAGGTATATGGGAAGCTTTAATGGATCATGTTAAAGTAGATGTAGATATGGAATCAATGATGATTGATGCAACTATTGTAAGAGCACATGCTTGCTCATCTGGATATATTAAAGGTAATCAAGAGGAAGCAGCTTTAGGTAGAAGCAAAGGTGGTTTTAGTACTAAAATTCATGCCCTCGTTGATGCATTGGGTAACCCACTGAAGTTTATACTAACTGCTGGGCAAAGAAATGATATCACTCAGGCTGAAAATCTTACTAAAGATGTTCAGAATACGACGGTGATAGGCGATAAAGGATATGATAGTAGTGCGTTTGTAGAAAGCTTAGAAAATAAGGGGCGTGAGGTTGTTATCCCACCAAAATCTAATCGTAAAGTACAACGTGAATATGATAAACATATTTATAAAGAACGCCATTTAATTGAATGTTTCTTTGGTAAAATCAAACATTTTAGGCGTATATTTTCTAGGTTTGATAAAGCCCCAGCCACCTTTTTAGCCTTTCTAAATTTTGTTGGAGCTTTAATATGGTTACGTTAAAAATTTTGTCAACAGAACCTAGCCTGAATATTGCATGAAGGAGGTATTTATAAAAATAAAATGGCAATATCGCTTAGTGGTCATGGATATGTTAATTTTCACTTAAATTATGTCTAGATATGCAATTTTTCCTGATTTAAGATAGAATCCCCCCTTACCCCCATTTTTTATTGTACCGGGGACAGTACCATATTAGCTTATTCTATAGCTAATTTTTTCATAACACTATCCCATATATGTTGGTAAGGATAAGATGAAGACAACAAGAATTTAATGCTCCTAGTACTACGAATAATTACAGCACCAATTTTGAACAATTTTAAACGCACCGTTCCTACCAAGGCTTTAGCTAATTCAGTACCTTGTAAAAACTTATCACGTATATATTCTACTATAGTTAAACCCATAAAATTAGGTGACAAAGAACATAGTAATAATTTCAAATAATTTGCTGGTTTCTGTTACCTTATTTTTAATCCATCGTTTCATATTAGCCCAAAACTTCTCTATGGGATTTAAGTCTGGTGAATATGGCGGTAAAAAAATAAGCTTGCAACCAACTGATTCTATTAATTCCTTTGTTTTCTTTGATTTATGGAAACTAGCATTATCCATCACTATAGTTAAACCCGTTGAATTAGATGACATTATATGGTATAAATAAGAGAAAAAATGTCAACAAGCCCATATAGTAAAGATTTAAGAAAAAAAGTAATAAGTTATATAGAAAAAGGTAATAGTCAAAGAGCGGCTGCCAAGATATTCGATATACATAAAAATACAATTAGTCGCTGGAACGTAAGGAAGAGAAAGGAAGGAACGATATTAGCAAAAGCTAGAGTAGGTTTTAAAAGTAAAGTTGATAAGCAAAAGTTAGCAAATTTTGTAAGAAATAATCCAAATATGAGATTACAAGATATTGGTAAAGAGTTTGGAATTGCGAGGTCTCAAACTGGAAGGATATTAAAACAGCTAGGTTTTAGTTATAAAAAAAAACCTTTACCTACATGGAGTCAAGTGTAGACAGACGAGCTGAATATTTAGAAGAGATCAATAAATATGATAAAGGGCAAATAGTGCATATTGATGAAAGCGGTATAGATACAGGTATTTGCCAAGATAGAGGCTGGAGTAAAACAGGAGAATTACTGATTGGAAAGAAGAGTGGGAAACACTATCAAAGAACTAATATCATAGCTGGCTTGGTAAACAATCAATCAATAGCTCCTTTTGTTTTTAATGGAACGTGCAATACAGAGTTATTTAATAATTGGGTTGAGAAGTTTTTAATTAAAGAGTTAAAAGCAGGACAAGTTGTAGTGATGGATAATGCTAGTTTCCATAAATCAAAGAAAACAAAGGAATTAATAGAATCAGTTGGTTGCAAGCTTATTTTTTTACCGCCATATTCACCAGACTTAAATCCCATAGAGAAGTTTTGGGCTAATATGAAACGATGGATTAAAAATAAGGTAACAGAAACCAGCAAATTATTTGAAATTATTACTATGTTCTTTGTCACCTAATTTTATGGGTTTAACTATAATTGTTTCGGCACGGTTTTATGAGATTCGACAAACTTGTCAATCATCACCTTATGAGCTTTAAGAGCAAATCCACGATCTGCTTTATTTTCTAAACGACATAAAGTAGAGCTACTAGCCATATCGTCCAGTGTGTCTATACTTGTTTGCAAAGCTGGACATTTTCTTAAATTATCGTGATCATTTAAATCTTCATAACCAAGAGCAATACCATAAATACGCTGTTTGAGCATTGTTAAAATAGTATGAGTAATTTTATCAGAATCTCGCTTATCAGGAAAAATCTTAGCCAGTTCATTAGTTAGACCAAGTCTTTTATCTGCTTCTCTTAGCAATAATACACCTCCATCGCTACTAATATTACCTCCTGCAAAATTTATTTCTATTTGACGATTTTTTACTTTCGATTGGTAAATTAATCCTGTACAATTTGTCATGGCAAAACCCTCTGTGTAATGTTCTTTTAACACTTATATTATATAGTATTACAAGGGTTTTGTCTCTATTCTTTCATGCAATATTCAGGTTAAAGAAAGAACATACTGAAAACGAAAAAAGATTGAACTCGTTAATAGATTTATGACTTAATGGTGAATTGAGTACAGAAGAATTTCAAGCAAAAAAACAACAATTAAAAGATCGTCAATATGAAATTAATCGATTATTGAAAATTTATGATGAAGCAGATGACAAATTTACTGATACCGTCTCAACCTTGATAACTCTAGCTTCTGAAGCCTATAAAACTTTTCAAGGTTCTGAAATGCCTCAAAAACGCAAAATGATAAAATTCGTATTTCAGAACCTGAAGCTTAGAGGCAAAAAACTTGAGACCTCTCTACGTTTCCCGTTCGATATTTTTGAAAAAACGACAACTTGTACCGAATGGCGGAGTGTAGTGAACAATTTCCGAACCCAATCAGATACTAAATTGCTCATAATTCAAACGCTTACGCTCTATTATTAGAGCTTCGTTACTTCATATTCTAACTCCATATTTTTTCCGCAAAATGCCATCGAAATTTTTAATATTTGTTTTACATGTGAATGCTCTTTTATTTTACTATCATATTTTTTATTAATAATTTGTTGTAAACCAGATTTAGCTATATCTGCTAGCTCTTCTGAGGATTTAGCGATTTTATACTCGATAATCATCGCTTTATCACCTTTACCAATTTTTGGAATCATTACAACGTCAGCTCTGCCATCCCCTGATTCTTGTTCACTCGATATTATATAATTAGAACCTAGCATATTAATAAAGCCGAGCATAAAGCCACTATAAAATAATTCGGCTTTTTTCTCTCCTGTTTGATGAAAACTAGTAGAATTAAGTAACAATTCCTGCAGACGCTCCTTAAACTCCTCTATTCTACCATCTGGTAATAAAGTAACGAAAGAATAATATCCCGAATTATCAATATCTAATTGTTTACTAACCCATTGCACCATTCTTTTTTGGTAGATATATTTTACCTCATAATTAGGGATAGATAGTTCGTAAATATCTTGTTCTGACATCTTGGCTGTAGGATTTAGATAACCACTAAATAATAATAAGCTAAATAACCCTTCTGGTTGGTTAATATCAGCAAAATTTATATGTTTAGTAATAGAAGAAGTAATCGTTTCACCTGCAACTAAAGCCTGAATATCTCTTTGTCTCTCATCTGAGAGTAACACATGATCAATCCAATCAGTTCCACCACTATCAATCCAATAATGATCAAGCTTGCCCTTCTGAGCTAAACATCTCATAATTGACCAAGGATTATAAATGACTTCTCCACCAAAATTATAGCCATTATACCAATTTTTAATTTGTTCTGGATTGGTTTCAAGAGGTACTTTGGTTAATAATTCATCAATTTCTGCTTGAGTAAAGCCATAGATGTCTGTAAAATTCTCATCTAGTAAACTACATTCAGTTAAATTATTCAAATCTGAAAACAAATTAGCCTTAGCAACACGCAATATGCCGGTAATAACACCTTTTTGTAATGAATCATTGGTTTTAAGACTATTACCAAATATTGCCCGGAATAGTTTAAGTACCTGATTAAATTCTTCTTTATGACCAAATTCCATGTAGGAACTATTAATTGGTGTATCATATTCGTCGATTAATATATAGACTTTCTGATTAAAATGTTTATAAAGTAAGTCGCTTAGAAATTTTAAACTATTTTTAATGTCATCTTCTATTAACTTGCCTGTAAAATATCTTTGTAATATTTCCTTTTGTGCATCAATCAATAATTTTTCATCTTGTTTTATATAACGCTCTAAATAACGATGCTTGGCAAATAAATTAATTATTTGACTTTTAATTCCAACCTCAATTTCTTCATAACTACTACCCCTAACGCCCTTAAAAGTTATAAGAATAACTGGGAATTGACCTTGACGTTTCATAGAGTTTGCTACATTAGCAATTTTTAATGGCTTTAGTTCTTTAGTCTCATCAAAGCCTAAATCCACTGCTCCTCCACTAAACAGTTTATGATTAACTCTTTGTTCTTGCAGCAAGGGTATCCCATACTCATCCACCTCTATCTCAAAAAATCTCCGCACCATATCCATATTCAAGCTCTTCCCCCAACGCCTTGGGCGAGTAATGAGCGTGACTGCTCCACTATCTTCTAATAATTCTTTGATCATTAGACTCTTATCAACAAATACATCACTATTTAGCAATAATGTCTTGAAGTCATCGGTACCAACAAACATTCTTGGCTGATAATTATTGTGGGTTTTTTCTTTCATATTTTACTCAATCAACTAAAATTCACTCTTATGTCTAATAATTTATAACAACTCATGAACATGGTATTTAATCATAACTTGCTTATATATTTCATTATAACATAATAATAACTTGCACTAACTATTTATCAGTAAAAAATTATAAATTTTTTAACTTCTTATCCAAAATTCGCGTAATAAAGTATTTTAGGGATTTTTTTGCCTAAGGAGTCGTAAGAAAATAATGTGTATAAATTAAATTCTACCTACAACTAAAATTATATAATCATTGCATAATTGCCACTAAACTAAATATTTCACTAATTTTTTATAAAATATACTTTACATACCAAAATATATTTTATACCTTATTAAAATATATGGATTTTTAGAAATAATATAGCAACCACAAATTAGTTTCTTGATATTGTTATAAGTTCCTAAATGTCATTGCAAGGAGGGCATAAGACCGACAAAGCAATCCAGGAAAATGGTTAAAAATGGATTGCTTCGCTACTGCTTGCAATGACGGAAAAGCTATCTAGAACTTTAACGGGCAGCTATATAAGTAGTTTCGGAGATTATTGAAGTAAAAAAATTAAAGAGGTTTTATGGCAAAAGAAAGATTAAGTGAATACGAATTAAGCACAAGAAAAGAAGTATTAAGAAGATTAGAAATAGTAAAAAATAAATTTAATAGTTTAAGCGATGCTCCAGTGATGGATATTGATGGAGATTACCGTACTTTACAAAATATGGAGGATAATGCAATATCTTCTTATGGTAAGCATTACTCACATTCTCGTAAGTTGTCTTCACAATTCTCACAAGCTTACAAGGCTCTTGCTAATGAGGAAAATAATCTTTATTATGCTCAAAAGGATCTTGCTAGTAAGCAAAGTACTCTTAATAGTACTCAATATAGTCTTAGTAATATTCAATGTAATCTCACTAGTAAGCAAAATAATCTTGCAACATTACAAAGCAAACTTAATGGTCAACAGGCTTTAGTAAGTAAAATACATGGATATTTGAGCGATTATCAAGAGAATTCAGCATCTACCACAGGAATGGTGGAAAATGATCAGCTAGCTGCTAAGCTGATTGGTGAATTAGCACAATTAAATTTGGAGTAAATTTATGAAAATACGAGATCTTATCAACAAAAAAATTCAAGAGGTTGAGAAAGGGGCTGAGAAGTGTGAATTATTAACACCAAATTCCCGCCTGCTGGACGAGATTTTATATAACATCACCGCAATGCTTGACATGGTTTCGGATATTACTAGATATCAAAATGATAGAGATGAGTTGGTAACACGCAATTCCCAAGATAGCCAGCAGCTTGCTCAGGTGAATCGGGAAGTTTCTCAAAAAAGCCAAGAGGTTTCTTGGAAGAATCAGGAAGTTTCTCAAAAGAACCAAGAAATCGCTCAAAAGAATCGGGAGATTACCGAAGTACAGCAAAAAATAGCAGGGTTGCAGTCACAGGAGAATAGTTTGCAAAGCCAGATAAATAGTTTCCAAATTGGTGATAATATTAAGGCATTAAATGCTAAACAAAAAGCTCATATTCTACAGAAACTTTGGGGCAATGGTGATGCAGATTCTGTTTCAGTAATTAATGCTATCAAACAATATGGTTTTGATCCGCATTATGTACATAAAAATGGTCAATCTCTGACCCAATTGGCTTTGAGCAGGAATGATGTTGCTTTATTTGATTTGTTAATAGCTAATAAAATTGATTTCAATATTAGCAATGCCAATCTAACTATCTTCAAGTTAGTGTTAAATTCAGGTAATAGCAATTTCATTAATAAAATGTTTGCCACAGGGCAAGATTTTACTAAATCGCTCTTAGATGTGGTACTAAAAGATGATGCAGTGATGCTTGACAAAATATTTAGTCATAAAGCAGAATTAAGCCAGGTTAGCTATTCAGGTTACAGCCTATTACAATTGGCATTAAAGCATGGTTGCTATAAATCAGCAGAACAAATATTACGATCTAATCCTCAGGCGATCAATCAACTAACAACCAAGGGGTTGTCTGCGTTACAACTAGCTGTGCTAACGGATGATAAGCCAGGGATAGAGTTGTTGAAAAAGTTTGGAGCAAATTTTGAGCTTGAGTTAAAAAATGCTATTAGCAAAAATTATGGAAAGAACGTTACTAAGATATTAGAGGCTAACCCGGAATTGCTAAATAAATTAGAAGCCCAAGGTAATAGTCCTTTATACCATGCTTTGTTACAAAATAAGCTGGCAATAGCAGAGTCTTTGTTGAATAAGGGAGCCGATAGTAAAATAGTTATGCAAAAGGCTTTGGTAGAAAATAATTCACAGATGATTAAGGATTTAATTGCTTTAAATGCTGATAGTACACAACTAATAATAAATGACAATAAAACTGCCCTATATCTTGCATTAGAACAAGATAAAACAGAGATTGCTAAATTGTTGTTAAAAACCAGCGATTTAATGTCAGTGGTCAAATTGTCAGCAGATAAGGCACAAGCTAATATTGCCGTAAAATTAATTAAGTTGCAACCTAGTTTATTAGCCAATTTAGCCCAAATAGAGAATAGTAAGGTAATCGAGAAGTTGCTTGAGGATTCTGGGTTTATATCGCTTGTAGAATCTTTAGCAGACAATAATGGTAATAATTTACTGCATCTTGCTTGTCAAAATAATAACCATCAATTAGCTATACAGATTTTAGAAAAAAATCATATTGATGTTAATAAACAGAATAGTGAAGGTAAAACAGCTTTCCATATATTGTTAGAGAGTTCAGCAAGTTTTGCAGAAAAAGCCCAGTTAGCTGAGGCTCTTTTAAACCACCATCCTGATATTCATTTATCAGATACTAGTGGGCATACGTCAATCGACTTAGCTGTAGAGCATGATGCAGGGGTACTAGCTATGTTCTATCAGCAAAATTTGATGGGGGATAGTGTTCACACAGAGCTTAATTAAATTTATAACTCACCTTACGCATAAACTCCGTGGTGATTTAAAAATTGTGGAAAAATAACCGGCGTCTATTAGCGAGGAGCCACACTACAATACACCGTCATTGCGAGACCACGTAGTGGTTGAAGCAATCCATTTCTAATCATTTTCTTGGATTGCTTCGTCGGCTTATGCCTCCTCGCAATGACGCTAGTTATTTTTCTGCAACCTTTAAATGCAATGTGTAAGGTGTATTTACAATTTATTCGTATCTCAATAAGTAGTTTTAATAACTTTTGAGATAGTGGGGTAGTAGCGAGATGTTTGATTTCTATGTAAGCAGTGATAAAGCAGTTTTAGAGTTACATAATGAAGATATTGATTATATAAGGATTTATAATAATTTAATAGACCCTACTGATACTATTTATTGTATCTTACCTTTCTCACGAGATAATAAGCCATTATATTGGCATAGTACTACTACGCTTACAGGTCCTCCTGCCGATTTAGTAATTCTTACCCAAAACCTCAATCGTAGTAGTTTATCTGTTGAAGATGCAGATTTCAGGCAGTTTCGTAGTATTACAGTTAGTGATAATAAGTTTTATCGGGATGGTGATAGGTTTTTGGTAATTCAACAAGACGAACATAATAACAATTCTGTTACTTTTAGAAATTGTCAGGCTTTGAATGCTGATTTTTTCTGTAATAAACTTACCTGGATAGGTGGTAGGGTAAAAAATAATTTATCTGTTGAATTACATGGTTTAAATAGTGAGCTAACAATAAAAGGTAATGATGAAACAAGAGCGGTCATCGGCACTCTAATTATACCAGAAAATATTAAGCCACTAAGAGTTTGTTTAGAAAATGTTGCTATTATAACTAATTTTTCTTGCGAAAATGTAAAAACCCTATCGCTTAAGAATGTTAAGTCTGGTAGTGGAGTTTGTAAATTAATAGCTGAAGAAATAGAAGAATTATCTAATTTTCAGAATCTCAGTACTGAGTTTATTGTTAAGTCAGAAATAGCTAATATTGGATCATTTATCTCACCGATAGGCAAGGTCTATATTGATGTTTATTCATTCATTGAATTTAGGGCTGATGGTGATGGTAGGTTTCAAGGGCTAGACCTAAATATTGATGTGAGTCGAGCAATCGAGAAAAAGATCGAAATGCCCTATGGTATCGTTAAATTTGACAAGATCAATATTAAAGGAGCCAGCGTCATTGATATTCCAGGCATTTTAATAGCTGAGCAGATGGAAATCATTAATTGCCTACAATTAAATCTCAACGAATCAAGAATAGGACATTTAAAATATCAAGCGGCTCAAGGAAAAGTATTTTTTGGTAAACATTCTGCTAAAACCACAACAATTGATAGTTTGTGGTTAATAGGTAATATCGTAGCTAATTTTCAAGGACCTACCGAACTATTTGATCTAGATAGTGAAGGAAGGAGTCATATAGTTATCTTCAGCGATTATAAAGGAAAATTTATCAAACTAAACCTTAATCTTGATGCCAGACGAGATAATATTAGTTCTGATAGGGATGGTTATTTTGGTTTGCACATCCAGAATGCTGGTAATAAGAAAGTTGAAATAGATGCAATTTTAGCCAAGTTAAATAGTTTTAATATTAGTGGTAGTGTGAAACTCGGACAGATTATTTGCCAGCCTATTGATAGTAAATATAACTTAATTCAAATTAATGTTCAGTATCTATCTCACATTAGCATTGATGGTTTTTTTGCTGGATTTGATCATAATATAGTTATTGAAAAAGCTACTGGAAAAATTAGCTTAGTTCAATCAATGGATAGAGCTTTATCTACTAGCCAAATTATTGCTGGTATTAATTGTGCAATGCAAGATTTTTTAACTATCAGGGCTGGTCAAGGTTTAAGCTTTCATGGCAATATTAAAGTTATCGATGGTAATATTGAGTTATATAGCCTCTTTGGCGTATTATCAGCAAGAGGCTCACTCACAGCTAAACAAATCAAACTTTTAGCTATTGAAGGAAGTCTTGATATTAGTGCTCATTTTAATACCAATAGTTTAGTTACTTATTCTAAGACAGACTCTTACATACGAGATACTATCATCAATGCTATTCAATTTCTAGCTCACACAATAGGACATTACATCCAAACTGGTAGTAATGTTACCACCAGTAAGACTGTGATTGTCAGTGAGAATGGTGATATTATGCTGAGAGCTTCATCGATGCAATCGGCTCTATTAGAAATGACCAGTGGTAAGGATATTGGAGTAGATAAATCTAATATCCAAGCAACTGATCAAAGGTATAGAAGTGATAATACTTATATAATGGATAGTAATATTTCTGGACAGACTAGTAGTATCCAATCTCAGAAAGATATTGGTATTATTAGAACTAATATTATTGTTCAACAAGTTACTAATCAAACTGCTCAAGACTTAATGGTAGTGGAGTCTAATGTTACCAGTCGTCAAATGGCAAATGTAGCGGGTAGAGATATTGCGGTTAGTGATTCACAGGTAAGTAGCCGCCTGTTAAAGGTTGTCAGTGATAGAGATACTAGAGTAGATAGCTCTAATATCCAAGTAACTGACCAAAGCTATAGAACTGATAATATTTATATAACCGATAGTAGTATTTCTGGACAGACTAGTAGTATTCAATCTCAGAAAGATATTGATATTGTTAGATCTAATGTTATTGAACAGCGAGTTACTAATCAAGCTGGTCAAGATTTAAGAATAGTGGAGTCTAATATTACCAGTAGTCAAATGAAAAATGTGGTGAGTAGAGATACTAGAGTAGATAGATCTAATACACAGGTAACTGATCAAAGCTATAGAAGTGATAATATTTATATAACCGATAGTAATATTTCTGGACAGACTAGTAGTTTCCAATCTCGGAAAGATATTGCTATTGTTAGATCTAATATTATTGAACAGCAAGTTACTAATCAAGCTGGTCAAGATTTAAGAATAGTGGAGTCTAATATTGCCAGTCGTCAAATGGAAAATGTGGCAGGTAGAGATATTGGAGTAGATAAATCTAATATTATTGGTCAGCAAGTTACTAATCAAGCTGGTCAAGATTTAAGAATAGTGGAGTCTAATATTGCCAGCCGTCAAATGGAAAATGTAGCGGGTAGAGATATTTCGGTTAGTGATTCATCTATCATTAGTAGATTATTAGTCAATTATGCTGAGGGTAATGTAATGTTCAGTAACTCTCAAGTCTTTGCCTCTCAAATGTTTACCGATGCTCAGAAAAATATTACTATTGATGGTAGTAAAATCTTATCTGATAATAATTTATTTTTTAGAAGCATAGCTAATTATTTAGCAATTAATAGTGATATATCATTAAGCCAGTTTCCAACTAATTTATTCTTATATAATTCTAGTGCTAGAGATAGTAATGGCAACTTGCTAGTAAGATGTGGCTTCCCATTTAAAGAAATAGAAGCACTTGGTTTAGTAGATTCTAGAGGTTACAGTAGCCCTTCTTCTAATGAGTTTCAGTACCATTTAATTAATAGTAGTAAAATTGATCTTAGCATTTTTCAGGCAATAGCTGAGCAAAACCCTCAAAGCATTATTATTGATGCCCATACTGGAGCAATAATTGGTAGCAGGTTAAGTGCTAAAGATCATCAGGTAATTATTAAGACGAAAGATGGTTTAGAATTACTGCCATTATCATTATACAATGCTACGATGTTTAGTGGTGGATTTAATGATCTTGGTATCAAATCCGTCATTAGCAAGATTGAAGCTGGAGCAATAGATATTGATGCTGGAAGTTATCTCAAAAGCGTAGGGGCATTATTAAGAGCTAATTCAGGTAGCTTAAAAGCAGATTACATAATGGATCAATCGTTTATTAAGGAATCGGCTGCTCGGCATGCTAGTTTACAAGCATTAAAACCATGGCTTAAGGCACCAGAATTATATGATATGATTGTAAATGACCAAATAGTGCCTACTAGGTTAGAATTCTCAGAAATCACTAAAATTGATCTTGGTAAGGGTAAGATTGATTTATTCTATCCTTATAGCAGCAAGCGAGTAGATTTAAGGCAGAGAGAAGGTGATGTAACCATAGATCGTGACGTAGATTTTCCTTATGAAGTAATGGCAGTGCATGTGGATTCAGGGAAGATATTCTTTGGTATTCCTAAGGTAGAGCAGTATTTTATTAGAAAATTTAGTTGGTTTGGCAGTAAGACTAAAATGTATGAACGCCATGTTACTGATCATGTGCATGTTACTGGACAAAATTTATTTTTCGGGGCATCAGGTGACATTGAAGTACATGGTACAATTCAGGCAAGTGGTGAGTTGGGGCTAAAAAGCAGTGATGGTGATATTAAGCTATCAGCTGACGAGATAGAGGTCAATAAAACTATCAAATGGAAATCCTTTTTTGGGAGAGATTTAACCTTTAACTTTAAAGAACCAGTCATCAAACAATCAGTTCTGAGAGCAGAAAATGCTTATATGATGGCAAATAATATTGAAGTTATCGGTAGCTTAATCACTATAAAAGATCATTTGCAAATAGTCAGTCAGAATAATATCAAGGTACTACCTATTGCCTTAATGACCAGCTATTGTCATCATGCTGGTAAAACTACTACCAGTGAGGTCGCTATAAAGCATGTAGTATCGGAAATTAATGCCGGCATATTAAATATAGACGCAGGTAGAGCTGTGGAATTTATTAGCACCTTAATTGAAGCGGAAGAGATGAATCTGCATGCTAAGGATCTAAAAATTGGTCATGTGAAAGATATATTTGATAAGCAGGTGGAATTTAAAGGTAAAAAGAAATTTTTTGGAGGTAGAACTCACTGGAGTAGTCACGATCACACTGAAACAGTTCTGCCAACAGTGATCAATGCTGGTAATCAAAGAATTGTTATTGATCAGGATGCTACTATAGAAACTGCCCAGATTTTTGCTGAACAGGATATATTAATGCAAGTTGGCGGTAACCTAACTGTCAAAGATGGTTATAATCTGCATATCCATGACTATCACAAGAAATCCTATAGTCTATGGTCATCTGATGGTAATTCGATGACATTTAATAGCACCAAAAATGTCAGAGAGTTTAATGAAGGGCATGATAGCGTACCAACTATTATCTGTGCTGGTGGTACTTTCTATGGAATAGTTGGTGGGCAAATGCATATTCTAGGCAGCAAGATTATTGGGCAGGATATTCATCTAGTAGTACCCAATGGTTTAAAGCTAGAAGCCTCAAAATATACTGATAAATCACTAATTTTCTGTAGTGAATCTGGTTTTAAGGTTGGTTTTTACCACAAAGGTAAGAGTGAAGGTGGGTTTAGAGCAGCGGCAACTGTAGATAGTGATCAGCAAAAATTATGGGATCAGCATTTAAACTCTTCTGAATTAGTAGCCTCTAATGCCCTAACTATTATGGCAAAAGACGGAACATTTGAGCAAATTTCTTCGGATATATCTGCTAAAATTATTCAAGTAGAAGCACGTAACTGGCAAGCAAAAACCTATGATACTGAGACTATCACCAAACATATTGAGCAGCATGCTGAATTAGGAATAAAGCTTGCTGTTAAGCAAAATGTCACCAACGTTATAGATAAAGTTAAAATGTTGGTTACCAAGAAAGGTAGCCATGTTGTTGATAATCTTGATCGAGTTTTTAAAGCCTACGATGCATATAAATCATTAGCCATGTTACCAACTAATGCAGTAAATGTTGGGTTGTATGCATATTTATCTGCCAGTCAGAGTGAAGAAATGACCTGTTCTACCGTAGCCGTAGATAATATTATTAATGGTGAAACGATCATTGCCCATGTTAAAGATGATATTCGTTTTCAAGGCGTGAAGATGACAGCGAAAGATGTCGATTTTGCTGCTACTAATTTTACCTTTGAAACTAGTAGTGATAAATATAACTATCAATATGATTTTAGCTCTATTGATCTTGAGATTGATTTAGATACTGGGGTAAATAGCAGTTTATCGGCATCTACTCAAAATGTCGAATCAACTAGTACTATCCACCATCCTAATTACATCAAAGCCAGTGGTAATTTAAAAATCACCCTGTCAGGTGATGGCAAATTCAAAGGTGTCACTTTAGAAGGGATGAAAGTTGATATCAAAGCTAATAATCTAGTTGTTGAATCAGTACAAGATATAGTATCTGAGAGATTAATGGGAGCTAACCTAAATATCGGTTTTAACAAAGAATATAACTTTACAGGATTTGGCGGTGGAGTAGAAAGCGGGTTTAAGGAAAAAGCTTGGACTAGCCAAGTAGCACGTATCATCGGCTCACAACTAGTAAATATCATAGTAAAAGAAACATTAGAAATTGCTGGTGGTTTGATTGCTAATGGTGAAGAAGATAAAAATGGTAAGCTGACTGATAAAGGTAATTTAAGTGTCAATTGTGGCAGGATGGTGGTTAAAACTATCCATGATTATGATCAAGGATTGACCCTGGGCATTGGGGCAAATTTTCAAGTAAAGCACACTGAGGAAGAAACTGGTAAAGGTAAAAGAGATGTTTCTTTTCATCATGCACCGGTAAAAGTTCAGTTTAAAGATCATCAGCAAGTTGTCAGCAGCACCATAAGTAAGGGACAAGTTACTAGTGGCTCTATCAGCGGTGATCAGTTAAACCGTGATATATCTCAACATAAACAAATTACCAAAGAAGAGCAAGCCAGTTTTGATAGCACAGTGCATGGTGATATGTTGGAAACTGTGCTTGGTACCAAAGAAGCAGCAAAGAGACCACCAGATATTACAAAAATCCCTAAAGATGAATTAAGCAAGACTCTACCGAAAATGATAGGGCATTATTTTTCTGGTATATTTGATAATATAAAACAAGCAGCTAAGGATGTGATCATCAAAGGGGCAAAAACGGCAAATATCTTTGGTGCTGAAATAAATACCAAACAATTAGGAAAAAACCTTGATAGAGGTAATGACTGGCATTTTGGTTCAAAGCTCAGTCCAGCTGAGATTCAAGAGTTTGAGAAGCAATTTGCAGCAAACTACCAAAATCTGGAAGGATTGGAAGAGCTGGCACAAGATGGAGAAGATGAGCAGGTTACTAAAAATAAACAGAAATATTTCATTTTCTTCCAAAATTTAAAAGACGAAGTAACCCAGGCTGAGGCAAATGGTGGTAGTAAAGCTGATTTGCAAGCGATGTTACATATTTCGCAAGTACTTTACAAAAAAGAACAAAGTGATGCCATCAAAGAAGGTAGACCAATAAAAGATTTTGGGGAATTTGCTCAGCATCTAAACCAACATATCTACAACGATTCAATCTTTGCTGGCAAAGTCCACGATAATATAGTTAAAATTTTACTAAAAACCCAATTAGTGGTCGAACAAAAATATGCTATAATAGGTGGGGGAGACAAAATTGAACAGGCTAATGGGGCTGAAGGTAAGGAATAACAAGTTGCTAAAACTAGAGACCACCCTGAACTACCAATTCATCCAGAACGTAGTGAAGAACCTAGTCAAACTAAGGATAATCAACCATTCGACTCAGACATACCAGCTAGCAACAAGTCAGCTGCTGAATCAACTGAGTTTAAATGGACTGAAGATGGGATAACAAAGTTGCTTGCCACCAGTCAAACTAAGGATGAGCTAGATGTTAAGTTACAGAAGATTATTCAAGATAACCCAGAAATCAACCAGAAAATAGAGGAGCATGGAGGATATGATAATTTAAAACAACGATTGGTAGAAATAGCGATAGCCACCAATCAACAGCAAAATGAGTCTAAAGATTCTGGTTGGTGGTATGGTATTAAGGAATTATTTGGTATATCGGAAGCTGAGGCAAGTTCTGTTGCACGTCGTGGTATAGGGCTTCTTGGTAGTGCAGAAATTGGTAAGAATGAGGCAGTTGTAGATGGTACCCCTGCGTTTAGTAGGACACCGGCTAATCCTAAAGACGAGGCTATTAAATGGCTAGTTGAACACATGGATGGTGGAATGCTGTTAACTACACTTATTGCCCTTACTGCACCGCCAATAAATGAGTTTAATGTATCAAATGACTTTGAAAAAAGAAAACATGATGATAGTAGTAATAAACCATCTACAAGCAAACAACAGCAGAAGGTGTCTGCTACTTTCTTTATGCCATCAGATCCAAATGATTTCGAACCTGATGATGATAAGAAGAATAAAGATAAAGAGCAAAACTCCTTTGATCCAAGCAAAGAAGGAAATCATGATAAAATAAGAAGAGACGTTAGATATGGTAAGCTTTATAGAGATGCAAACAATGATAAAATATGGTATTCAAAAGAAATAAGTGGAGATAGGGCCCATGCTGGAGAACATTGGAAACAATTTATAAAAAAAGGCGGGGAGCTAATACATGAGGCAGATATAGATTTAACAGGAAAAGTAATAGATAAATGGAAAAGTAGAACAGGAGCTGTAATTAAATTTAAGGATACTATCGGTATAAAATAAATGAAACATTGTTGTAAAAAAATGGAGTATTATGCCACACAAAGTAATACTCTACTAGAATATAGTCCGGAAACTAGATCTTATGATCTTTGGCTGCATAATGACTCTCGTGGAACAAGACAACCCATTAGTTATTGTCCATGGTGTGGGAAAATTCTGCCAAAAGATTTGGGTGAAGAATGGGCTGCCTGGGTAGAGGAAGAATTGGGCTTAGAAGATATTTTTGATACAGACTGGGATCAATTACCAAACAAATACAAAACCGATGAATGGTGGAAGAAGCGAGGATTATAGTGCAGTAAAAAGCAATTTTAGACAAACCTCTTCCAAAATTTAGAAGACGAAATAACCCAGGCTGAGGCAAATGGTGGTAGTAAAGCTGATTTGCAAGCAATGTTACATATTTCGCAAGTACTTTACAAAAAAGAACAAAGTGACGCCATCAAAGAAGGCAGACCAATAAAAGATTTTGGAGAATTTGTTGGACATCTAAACCAACATATCTACAACGATTCAATCTTTGCTGGCAAAGTCCACGATAATATAGTTAAAATTTTACTAAAAACCCAATTAGTGGTTGATCAAAAATATGCTATAATAAGTGGGGAGACAAAATTGAACAGACTAAGGGGGGTAGCAGGTAAGAATTGACAAGGTGCTAAGTGTAGATTACAACAAATGATGATTGGTTACAAGATCAATGATTAATTACGAATAATATATGGAGGATTTATGGTATTATCATTAAACAAGGTAAGTATTGTATCTACAAGGATACAGACTGTAGAAGAAATAATTCCTACACTAATGAATAGTCAAGGAGATGTTTACCCTAGTATTAGTGGATTATATATTAATGATAGAAAAAAATACTTTGAAGCTTTGTCTAAGATTAATATTAACCACCTATATCTTATGTTTAGTGGTATAACAGGTAAAGAAATGGAGAATTTAGTGTTATCAGTGAAAGCTAAATATATTGATTTACGGCATAATGTTACAAGTGATATATTAAAATCTGCAACATTGAACCCTAATATCGAGATTCTTGATATCAGAGGTTATGAAGTAACTGAAGCAGATAGCACAGCTATTGCACAAAGCAATATCAAAGCTCTTCTGTTATCCTCCATGCCAAGTGATAATGCAGTGATGAATTTATTACAAAGTAAACACCTTAAAAGCCTTAATATTGAATTTTATCTCTATATCCCAAATTTTGTTTATTCTCAACCGCCTTATATTATTAATAGCGATTTTACGATATCTAATATAGAATTGGGCAAGTTGATTGAGATACCTAATAAACAATTACAAGAATTCATTAAAACTCTAGAAGGTAATACAATCCTTACCACGCTTAATTTAGGTACTGTACAGAGCAATGATTTTGAAACTATATTGACCCCAAGTCTTAGTGTCCATGATGGGATAAAAGCTGATGAGGAAAAACAATTAGCAAAAATTTTGCATCGTAATAAAAAATTAGAAGAAATTGTTTCTTTCATAAAGGAAATTTCTGATAGAAATGAAACACCATTTGATTTAGCAAAAGAAGATCGAATAAAAATCAAGGAGACTTTGCTAACAATACAACAATTTTTAGCAAATCCTTCAACTATATTGCAAAATCATCTTAAAACAATTGGTTATAGTGCTGATGAAATAAAGATAATAAAATGTCATATACATAATTTTATTAATGAAGAATTTTGGAAAATTACTGGTATTGTACAATATGGTTTATCAAATGATATAAACACTAATGAAGCACAGAAAACAACAATATCTGATTTACCTGAATTAGCTTTGCACAAAATTACTTCTTACTTATCACTAACAGATATTGTAGAAAGTACTAATAATAGTATTATTATAGAAACAGCTAATCATTTTGATGATTAATGAGATTTTAGTCCTTATTAGGTATGAATGAGTAGTGAGTACATATATTTGCTTGCTTGATGTGTGTGATTCATAGACCTTGTTACAAGGTAATTGTCAGATGAAATTACGACTTGTAGGGTCTATCAGAAAGATTGTGTAAGTATGATATCAGAATTAGTCCATCTTTGATCGACATTCTCCCATTTTTGGTCATCAGTACCACAAAGTATGGCAAATTGATTTAAGGCAACTGACCAATCTTTAATTGGCATTGTCCACTTCTTTTGGGCGTTTGTCAATGCCAAAAATATTATTTTTTGAATTGATTTATCATCTGGAAATACCCCTTTATTTTTAATAGCAGCTTTAAATACCTGATCGTATTTGTAATTTTGTATAGCAAAAGTTTCTTTTGAAGAATCATAACTTTTATGTACTTTTTCTATAGAAGGAATAGTATGCTCGAGTTCTTTATATTTTTCCCATGGAACTCTGCCATGCAGAGAACTATGCGATCGATGCTTATTATAATACTCTTCCCAAATCATAAGCTTACTCTGAAGCTCTTGATCCTTAACATCAGTGCTACTATAAAATTCGTCTAAATCTGTTCTTTGTGTTCTTTCTACCTTACCATTTAAGTGAGGAGATAATGGTTTGATAGGGCGAAACTTGATCTTCTTTTTCTGCAAATATTCTTGTACCACATAAGCAAAAAATTCCTGCCCTCTATCTGTTTGAATACGTTGTATAGGAAAAGGTATACGCTCCATAACTTGATCCAAAAAATCTAAAGTATTCTCTGCAGTACGTCTTTTATATAAAGCTAAAACTTTATATCTGGTACAATCATCTATGGCAGTGTATTGATATAAATGTTTAGTAATTTTACAAACGTCCATTTGTACTCTTTCTCCAGGTACTTTACAGCTATAGCGTTTGAGTTGTTTTCGATAATGACGCTTGAAATGTAGTGGTGCTACTGCATATTTTTTAAGCACTTTATGAATGGTAGCTGTAGAAAATGAGATGCCATATAAACGTTTTAATTCACTCTGAATACGTCTAGCACCTAAATTTCTTTCTTTCCTTAAATTAATTATAAGCTTTTCATTTGTTTCACTTCTTTTTTGAAGAGGAAAAGCTTTTGGTATACTACTAATATCGTATAATCCTTTTTCACCTAGTAGTTCATAACGTTTATACCACTTACGCAAGGTAAAACGTGAAATGCCATAATGTGTACATACCTTTCCTGCATGGTTCGACTGCTTATATAGCTCAATCCAACCCAGACGAAGCTGAACTTTAGAATCCATTGCCTGTCATTATTTATATTCCTAATATTGTTATTGTTATAATCTCTATAAATCAAAATTTTAGCAACTAGATAATACTTCCTCTTACATTATTGTTGTAACAAGGTGTATAAATCATACAGGTAAAGCGGGTTTTAGATAGCTTTTCTGTCATTGCGAGACCACGTAGTGGTCGTGGCAATCCATTTTTGGTTACTTTTATGGATTGCTTCGTCGACCTACGGTCTTTCTCGCAATGACGTTGACCACATACGACTTTTAAACTATCCGGTCTAAAACCGCTTCCTCTTCTAACTTTCAACAGTTGTGGCGTAAGCCTCCGAAGCAATCCATTTTAATCATTTTTTTAGATTGCTTCGTTGCCACTAAAGTAGCTCCTCGCAATGCTTGTAAAACACATATCCATCTACTTTTTCTCCCTGCCGACACCTTGTCCATTAGCCACAAGGGAGATTCTGCTGCCTATATCAATCTTACCACACAAAATAAACTGATTTATTTACGTCCAAGGTTTTAGCATTGACAGCTGGAATTCCGATAGGCGCACTTGGGCAAACTAGGTAAACCTAGTTTGCCTGCGTTCAAAGATTCGGTTCTTGCCTTTGCTATTACCCAAAACTCACGGCTTAGATAGTATGGCAATATATCATTGTAGTAAATCAGAAGTACAAAGAAGCAAGGGACATAATGCCGTTGCAGCAAGTAGCTATATTTCAAGAAGTAAATTGCAGCTTATTACAACTGATAATAGTACAAAAGAGAAACAAACTATTAGCTATAGTTCTACCAGTAGAAAGGGACTTGCTCATAGCATAATTCTAGCTCCAGATGACGCTCCTAGTTGGGTATATGATAGACAAGAATTATGGAACAGAGCAGAAAGTGTAGAAACAAGAAAAAATGCTGAAACAGCTAGAAAGCTAATCATAGCTTTACCGAAAGAATTAACCCTACAACAAAATATTGAACTTATCGAACAATTTGCTTTAGAGTGCTTAGTTAGTCACGGCATGGTAGCAGATATAAACATTCATTATGACAGTGAAGATAATCCACATGTTCATATTCAAATGACTACCAGAAAACTAATACGTTCACTGGAAAATGACCAAGTAGTTTTTGGTGAAAAAGGACGTGATTGGGGAAGGAGAAAATTTTTATATTATTACCGAGAAAATGTAGCTCATTTCATCAATTTGTATTTAGAAAAACATGGGGCTTTAGATAGGGTATCACATTTATCTCATAAGGCACGGGGCATTGATTTAGTACCAACTATCCATGAAGGAGCAGCCCACTATATAAAAGACTCAAAATTAAGATTAATAAATGAACAAATACTAAAAAAAAATGCTGCCAAGATTAGAACAAATCCAGAGTTAGTATTTGATAAATTATCGATTAATAAGCCAGTTTTTACTAGGGAAGAAATTGCTATAGCCTTATCTGATGCGTTAACTATAGATATTGAGTTAGGGCAAACAGATAAACAATTAGATGGCGGTAATAAACAAGGATTTCAGCAACGTTTAAGAGAAATAAGCAAACAATTAGTAGTAGAAGATTTACTAACAGAAAGTTTAGTAACAGAAAATGTAAAGGAAAGTCCTAACCAAGATTTAACTATTTTAGCAGATGGTAGTAGTAAGCAAGATAGTGAGCTATCTAGCACTAGTATTGTAGAAGGTAGTAATACTACTGGTAGTATTACTACTATTGATCATAGCAGTCATAATAGTACAGGACTATCAAATGTTGAGCTATTGGATCAAGCATATTCTACTGAATTTATGCGACTCTATAGTAATTTGTTGGCGTCTGATAAGATTAGTTTAATAAATCCTAGTGATTTAAAAGGTCGTACTTTGTATGCATTAACCAAAAGGGTAAAGTTAGAACAGAGATTTATTACCACAGTAGAAGAGTTACAGCACAGTCAGAACCATAATTTGTTTATTGATGATAGGGCAATAGGTTCTATGAAAGATAAATTAATTGGCAGTATTCAAAAAGTTGGGATGGCTGTGCAGGAGGTAGTAAACAACAAGATTGGGTTACAGATCGAGCTAATCAAGGAACAAAATCATTCTTTAACAGAGGAACAACGCAAGGCAATAATAGATATTGTATGTGGTAAAGATATTAGCGTATTGGAAGGATACCCAGGAGCTGGTAAGACATTTGTCATGCGGGAAATAGTACGACAATATCAAAAAGCTGGTTATCGGGTAGTAGGGACTGCCCAAAGTAGTAGTGCTACAAAAGTTCTGGAAGGTGCTACTGGCATTGAAGCAAAGAATACAACACTATGGCGTAAAGAGTGGCAAGAAGCTAGGAGGGGGCATGAGTTCGAGTTGCCTTTACGAACTGATTATTATACAGAAAGAGAATACCAATATCCAGATAGAGTGGAGAGTAATTTTAGTCAGCAGAAAAATGTTAGTGCCGAATTAGACAATAAGACCGTATTCATCATAGATGAAGCAAGCATAATTGAGCTGGCGAATATGGATTATTTGCTAACTCAAGTATTAAAGTCAGGGGCAAAAGTCATAATAGTAGGTGATAACAATCAGCTTTCTGCTATTGGTATGGCAGGTGCTTTTAAGAAGATATGCACTATTACTGATATTAGTAAATTAACTGCAGTAATGCGTCATAAACATCCCGATGAATATACTAGGGAACTACAGAGAGAAGCTACCAAGCTAATGGGTCTTTATAAAATAGAAGAAGCATTAGCGATTTACCAAGAACTTGAAATATTTAATATTTATAAGAATGAGAAAATAACTAAAGAAGCATTGGTAGAAAATTATGTTAGTGAGTATCTAGTACAAGCCAAGAATTTAGCCAGGGATGATTTAGTATCGATTAGATCGATAGTAATAGGTGCTTATACTAATGTGTCGGTGAACTATTTTAACATAGAAGTAAGAGAAAGACTAAAACAGGCTGGTATTTTAAAGGGATTGGGTGGCAACTTTAAATCTGGTCATGAGATGGTAGAATTATTGCGAGGTGAGCAAATAGTTTTCGTCAGTAATAAGGCAGAATATAAGGGCTTTTATGGAGTACTAAATGGCGAATTAGCAACAGTTATAGATTTTACTGCTCCAGATAAATTTGGTCATGGCATAGTGAATTTGTTTGTACATAAAGCAGATGGCAGTAAAAAGATAGTCAAGATTGATACAGCTGACTCACTATATCCAGTTAGGTTTAAACATGGTTATGCGGTGACTGGTTATAAGTTGCAAGGTGAGACGGTGGATTATATGAAAGTATATTATGAATCTACTATAGGTTATGAAGCCTTTAACGTGCTAATTAGTAGGTACAGATACGAGGTAAATCTGTATGCAGCTCAAGATGTATTAGAAGATATTGTTTATAAGAGAGTGGAAGAAGATGCGGAAAAAGGACGAGTACGATTTAGTGTAGAAGGATATAGCCTACAAGGTAAAGGTAAAGAACGAAGAAAACAACCGGTGCCTAGCTGGTATATTGGTTTAACTATAGGGGTCAGTAAAAGAGTCAATAATAATTTAGCAATTAATTATCGTAAGTTTGATAAATTAAGTCCTAATGAACAAGTCATTAAGAATTATCTAGAATTTAGACAAGTAGTATTTGATTTGCACGGTAAAATGCAAGAATGGCAAGAGCAACAAGAAAGACCTATTAAACTGGCTGGATTATATGGAAGATTAACCACAACTGCTAATGTAGAGATAAAAAATGCGAGAGAAATTACTATAGATTCATATGGTTTAATACTTAATCGATCTACTCAGGAGGAAACCACTCCCTCTGAACTACCATCTAGCAAGGAATTTAAAAAAGTAGAATTACAAAAGACTCCTATTAATAAAAATAGTGAAAAAATATTATGGTCAAAATTATCAAGAGAAAAGCGAAATGAGCTTATTTGGAATCATCTCTCAGAACATGATAGGCAGATACTTGCAGCTACATATGAAGAGCTAGCAGAGAGCAAGAAGGAGTTAAAACAATGGGCTAAAATTATTTGTGATAATTATCACGGTAGTGTTAAGGATAAAGCTATTGATAATTCTGACATTAAGGATCAAGTAAGTATGGGTGATAGAATTATCCAACTTGATTTAAATTATCAGACGATTCAAAAGCATGCTGGTTATTCAGCTGATAAGTATTTTTTTAAAAAGATCAATCAAGGAGCGACCTTAATTACAAGTAACCATTGGAGAAAGATGATGGAAATTTGTTATGGTTTAAGGACGCAAAATATTACAGTACCAAATATATTAAATAGCCAAGAGATAGTTAGTACAAGCAATATTAACACTGATTGGTTAAATATTTTTACTACTAATTTAGCTGACTTGCATGAATTTATTAATGAAACTAAGTTGTCATTAATAGAAAAAACTGAGCTATTAGAGAAGACTAACGTTGAACATCAAGAGACAAAAAAAGAGTTAAAGGAAGTAACTCATTATCGGGAGCAATTATTCCCAGAATTCTTAAGCCGTATATATAAAACCCCTATACCAGAAATATTGCAGAAATGGCAAAATTTGTTAGTAGAATGTCGGTATGAACAATTAGCAGATGCCATTTCTAAAGTAAAGCAAAATCCTAATTTACTGGGTAGTTTGAGAGGTATTGGCTTTAGTACAGTTCTTGGTATTAGCCGGCGTCGGAAAGATGCTATTAGCAATTTCGAGGTCATAGCCAAAAGGTTTAGAAATTATGAACAAGGGGCAATTAAAGCACAAGAACTGCAAGACAAACTAACAGCAGGAAATTATCAGAAGTTACTTGTAAGTTTAGCAGGAGAAATAAGGTTGTTAACTGCTAGTTTGCCTAATGAATATGAACAGAGCTTTTTAGATCAGCTTGATCTTTTACAAAAGGATGGCAAATTAAATATAGAAAATTTGGCAGCAATAGTAAAAACAGACGAGCTGCGAGGTCTTCTTTATGAATATTATAGATATATTAATAATGCCAATAATAATGCAAAATTGGCTGAATCAATTGAACCATCTGACATACAAGGTGAAAATCAGAGAGAAGTAATTAGTAGCATACCAATTAAAATAGATAAAACAGAAACAATAGAAGGTAAAGTTAAAACAGAAACTAATGAAGATAAAACTAACAAATATAATAGAGTTAATGCAACTCGAAATAACAGATTAGACTTTAATGAAGTTAAGCAAAGTTTAACCGAATATAATTATCGTAATATTTTTGAGAGTTATGCTAGAAGAATTAATGGTGACAATGTAAGATTTAAAAAGACTAGTTCTGAAATTAGTCTTGGTAGTTTAACTATGAATTTAAGAACAGGGTTGTGGATTCGTCATAGCACTGGAGAAGGAGGTAATATATTTTCTTTTGTTCAGAAGGCTCTATGCTGTAGTAAATTAGAAGCGTTAGAACGAGTAGCGTTGACAGCTGGCATTAGTGCTAAAGAAAATAATTATTATAATTATCATAATGACAACGAAAGAAATAATAATAAGCAACCACAAGAGAGTAAGGGGCATGAAGAGGTAATAACGAAACCAATTAATGAATGGTATGCACAACCTTACGTGCCTGACTATGCACCTAAGTTCGATCCAAAAATTCATTTGGCTGGTCTGCTAAAAAGTAACACTGTTGATGGCATATATTATTACAGAAATAATCAAAAGCAACTGATAGGTTTAACAGTGAGATTGGTCAGTCGTCAAGATGGTAAGAAGCAAGTACTACCAGTTAGCTATTGCCACAATGAATCATTAAATCAAGAAGCATGGAAATTAAAGGGTTTTAGTGATAATGGTTATAAACCAATCTATCATATAGATAAAATAAAAGATGAGCAAAGGACTATATTGATAGTAGAAGGTGAAAAGACCTGTGATAAAGCTCAAGAATTACTGCCTGACTATATTGTACTATCATGGCTAGGTGGTAGTAATGGAGCAAGTAAAGCAAATTGGCAACAACTTACCGGTAGGGAAATAGTAATTTGGGCTGATAATGATCAAGCAGGTATCACAGCAGCTAAAACAATAGGACAGATGATTAATGAGGCTAATGGTCGTATTGGTAATGTAACCATCATTGATCCAAGTAGGTTAGAATTTAATGGCACTATCAATGAAAACATCTTACCAGAAAAATGGGATTTAGCTGAGAGATTACCAGCAGGTTTAAATATAGATAATCTCAAGGAAGCTATTAGAAACGGTCAGCAGCAAAATATTTTATTACATAATAGTCAGTCTATTGCAGCAGGACTACAGCAATTACTACCACAATCCCAAGAATTAGCGATAGGAGAAAGAATATTGTGGCAAGCTAGAAGTGTTGGTACTCTACTTACAAGAGAACAAATAATACAAGAAGCTACAACAGAATTTAACTGGCAAAAAAAGCTTACCTCACCAGAAGCTAAATACTATATGAAATATGCTGAAACTACAGGAAAGGACGGTAGTAAACATGAATTTTTAGGATTACAAGATGGTATATATCGAGATACATTAGTTGCTATAGCCAAAAATGGTAAAATTAAGGATAAAGAATCTTTAAAACTACCAGAATTAATACATGAATTGCAAAGTGAGTATGAGCAAAAGCACAGGATTAGTCAGGTTGGTTCTCACCATAGCTTCGGTGATGATGAGCATTATCAATCTCACATCAAAAGTTTAGAGTTGTACGGTAGCGATAGAATAGAGCTATATCACATTATGGTTAGGGACGTAAGCTTGTTACATCAAGAGCAATTAAGTGGGCTAAGAGGTAGAATAATTAAAAGTCAGCAAAAAGTCATTGAGCAGAAAATATACGAGCAAATAAAAACTTACCAAGTAAAGCAAGCTAGAGGTCAGACAAGCAATAAATTAGACTATGATGATAAAGTAAAAATAGCTAGCAAAATCTATGATAATCTTTGTAGTAGTAAATTGTGGCAAAGTTTAGTAGTACAAGATATAACCTACATGCAAAAATTACAACAAGAACTACAGCCAGAAGTACAAAGGACTAAAAAGCAAGAGTTTAATGATTTGCCACAACCTACACCTATAAAACCAATTAAGATAAAAAATAATAGACCTCTTTCAAAACTCGCTTATGCTGAGGAATTTGAAGGAGACGCGGAACGCAGAACCGCAGCGTACTCTAGCGTACGTGAGGATTCGAGTACCGCATCGACGTACAAATTACCAGCAGAAGTAGAGTTTTGCAAGAGGTCTAGTTATGAGGAAAGAATAGAAAAGATAGTAGAGAAATATAAAGGACAAAACCATGATTCTGAATTGATAAATAAATGGACTGAAGAATTAGCAGAACTAAAAACATATAATGCAGGTAGTTTAAGTAATATTATTAAGATAGGGGAAAGAAAAGGCTTAGAGCAAGCATTGAAAGAAATAGTGAGTATTAATGCTTATAAGAATAAAGAATTAAGGGTGCTATTTGAAGTATATAAGGATAGGATAGATGAAATACAGAAATTTAATGATAAGTTAACTATAGAATATCTAAAACATAAAATAAAACCATTAAAATATAATGATATGGTAAAGGTAGTAGAGAAAATGCGGGTTGATAGTTTTAGAGATTGGATAATACCACAATTTAATAAAATAGAAAAGGAACGGCAAGAAACACAAGAAGTTAACGGATTATTGAATAGCCTCGAGCAAGATAGGGAATTAAGCTTAAAGATATCTAAGGAATATCAGAGCTTAACTTATAATGTATCAGAGGAAATGAAGGGGAAGAGCATAAATGATAAAAGTAGAGTGTACGACAGTCAGCCTGATCTATTAGATAATATAAAAAGAGATAGTTTATATATAGCAAAATACAATATATGGGAAAAAGAATTATTAATTAAAGAATTAAAGCGAAATACGTCAGAGCTAAAGGGTAGGGTAGCACCATTAATGTTTAAATTTAGTCAGCTTCATTGTAAGAAGCAAGTTGCTCAAGATATAAAGGTAATAGAAGAACAAGGGGTATTAATTAAAGACAATAAACAATTTAAAACTGTTCAAGGTTATTTAGATGATTTAATGAATAATAAGGAAATAAGACCTTATATAAAAGGAACTAATATTGATGGGATGACCAAAAATCATGAAAATCATGGAAAGTATATTAAATCACTGTTTACTAAGTATCAGAGTAAAATAGAGACAATAGTTAAACTACAGCCAAAATATAATATAGAACAACTAAAAGATAAGATGAAATTAGAAGATGAAAAGGGAGTAGTTAACTTATTAGGGGCAGAATGGCTAAAAGCATTCAAAGATTATGTAACACCCAGAAGAGTTGTAATTAACAAAGAGAGGAGAGAAGAAGCAAAATCAGTGAGTGAAGTCTTACAGCTATTAAAAAAAGAAAAAGATTTTTGTCTTGATATGTATAAGCAATATAAAGAGGTAGTAGAGTATTATAACAAAAAGGAGCAAGATCATTATTTCCTGACGATAGCTAACTTGCATAAGGAGCAACCTGAACTACTAAGCAATTTAGCGAGAGATATAAATAATGTCAGTAGATTTAAGATAGGAGGAATTTATACAGGAGATACTATAGAAACAGATGACAAGCTAGTAGAAAAGATAAAAGATACAACACAGGTAGGGGGATACTGGCTAAGCAACTATATAAGGCATGTCAAGCACATGTATTAAAAGAGATAAGTCCTGAGATAAAAGAGCTAAATAGTCATGCAGTGGTAAAGATTAACGATAATACTTATGATGAGATAGACTATTTAAAATATAGGATGAATGATAAGCTACTTGCCCCATATTTGAAAAATACAACAATAGAAAAAAGACTAACAGAGATATGTAGGCAACAGCAACATTTAGAACAACAAAAACAATTATAGTTGGAAATGTATAAGAGTAAAGTTGATTTCAAAATTCAACTTATAGTTGATATATAAATTGTTTTTTACATTAAGAAATTTTTAGTTTCCTAAAAGTTAGCTTTTTTATATCAAAAACTTACTCAGAAAATCAAAAATTCTCAAATTTTGTACAATTTTTTTGTTAAAATTTTAATTTTTGACGAAATAACTATGAGGCTGTCTACGATAACTAATTAATTATATTTTGAGCTATTTTTCGGCGAGAATATATGATTTTTGAAGGAATAGTGTACTTATTTCAAGAAAATCATGTTTATTTGCAGCCAAAAAGAGCCAAATATAGCATTACTTTAGTTATTGTAGGTGTAGCCTCCTAGATACCAATAACTGTATCAGTGCTTTTCCCTTGCTATGCTACTCTTTAATCAGCGAATGTATCAATGCATTAACAGCCTGTTGATATTCTGGGTTACGGATTTTCATAAAATTCCTCGACACCTCTATACACAAACGCTGATGCTGAGTTTGGACAGGCTCAATATTTTTAATATCTTCTAAACCTTCATAAAAATAACCAATATTTTTTTCTAATGCCTTAGCAATAAGAATTAACCTACCTATTGATATTCTATTGAAACCAGTCTCATATTTTTGTAATTGTTGAAGTGTTACATCTATTGTCTTTGCAAGTTGCTGACGTGACAAACCTTTAGCAAGCCTTAGAGAATAGATTTTTTGTCCTATCAATTTATCAATTTTGCTTATATAGTCATTGTTTCTTGCCATAATTAATTATAGTATTTTAAGTTCATATCATTCTGTATGGCTTACGTTTATCTGATAGAGAATTAAGCTTATTCTTCAAACCCATCAATATCTTATTACATTTTTCAAATTTTGGAAGGATTAAAATTAACAAGCGAATACAATTGTCCTTGTAGATGTAATATAATAACTCAAGTATGACACTACTCAATAATACAAAAAATATCAACCAAAGATTAATTTGTAAAAACTTTATTATTATATTGACTAGGATAGAACTTATATGCAAAATATAAATTTAACAGTTCAACTGGTAATGGTATTTTCTTTGATATCCATTTTAGTAAAATTACTAATGGTTGTTTAAAAGTAGAACATAGGGAAGGATAGTTACTAACAATACAAAAAATAAAATTTAATTTTATGGACATACACAACATAAATATTTGTGATGAAAATATTAGGTTTGAATTTACTCTTTCCGTACCTCCACTAGACATGTCTGAACTTAAAGGATATGTGGAGAAGTTTGAATGTCAGGCGTTATATTTAATCTATGATGATGATGATAGTGAGGGCTATGAAAAAGTAATTGGTAAATTAGATGGTTATCGTTTTTCTCTTCACTCTTGTTACTGGGATTATGACGAAGACAATGAAGATGCTCTCCTTCCTTTAGATATACTTGATATGATAGATGATAATGTAGCGAAGTTATTATGTTTATTTTATAATAATTGTGATGTTAAAGATAAATATCGTAAAAAATTGAAAAGTATAATTGATACGGATGATTTACCCGGACCGCCTAATATTGTTTTAATTAACCTTGTTGAAGTGTTAGCTGAATATAGAGGTAGGAAATTTGGTGAAGCATTGATATCTGAATGCTGAAGAAAAAAGACCCCAAAATAATATTGCTAGGCTAATTAATAGTTATGCTGAAGGGTTTATTGATAAAACAGAATTTGAGCCTAGGATCAAGAAAATGAAACTGCATCTTATTCATATAGGACAACAAATAAAACAATTTACAGACCAAGGTCAGTTGCAAGTAGAATTACAGAGTTTAATTACTTGTACAAAAGCATTTTCTGCAATAGTATAAGGAAATTAAATGAAGCTAATTGGCAAACAAAACGTAATATTATAAAAGTTTTAATAAAGAAAATAGAAATTGATGAAAATTAGGTAAATGTTATGTTTAGAATACCATCACCTATGCAAATTGATAATAACCAGAACTTTTTGGTAAGTTGCGGTAGCGTAAGAATTTACAATAATAACTAGTTAATTAATATTCCTTTAGATTATTGCAATTTATAGGAATTCTGACCAATTGTGTTCTTGCTAATCTCAGATGTATCTTGCAGAGCTAAAAATATTATTTTTTAATATTATCACCTTACCATGTTTTGTCATTTTTAACTTAGCATAGCATTAAAGTTTTATAATAATTTGAGAAAATAAAAGACGGGGTTGTAACTTAAATATAACAGAATATTTATTATTTTAAGAAGTATATAATAAATTATTTGGTAGTATTTTAACTTCTAGTTTAATATACTTTAACAAATAAAATAATGTAATAGGTAGTTATATGGAAGATATTAATGATTGGGAAGTAAAATACGAAAATTGTAAATATGCTGAGATGTTACTAAGTAAACTATCTGAGCTAAACCAGCAGGTAGCTATACCAGTAGATATCGATATGGTTAAAAAAGGTATCTATTATGCCAAAAAATATCATGGTAGCCAAATGCGACAATCTGGTGACCCATATTATTCTCACCCGATAGAGGTGGCGTGCATGGTTGCTGAATATACCGCACTAATGCCAAAATATTTCAGGACTGATATGATCATTACCAGTTTACTGCATGATACTATTGAAGATACTCCTCTTACTGAGGACATGATTGCTAGGGTCTTTAGTAAGCAAATTGCCAGCCAGGTGGAAGATTTGACTAGGGTGAAATCTTATGGCAAGATTAGTGCAGCAGAAACGTTGAATATGTTATTCCAACAAAAGAAATATGATGTAGCACTTATTAAAATTTTCGATCGAATTCACAACTTACAAACTCTAAGTGCTAAATCACCGAAGAAAGCCAAGAATGTTATAGAAGAAACCATGATAAACTTTGTAACTTTATCTATGCATTTAAGAATACCTACAATAACAAAAAAAATTGTTGAACTATGCTGTCAATATCTGTCTATTACACAACCTTTTTTACAGCAGCAGGGAGTAATTTTTGAGGATAATTTCCCTCCTCTTTTTCCAATTTTTCATAATGAGATAGCCCAAATGCAAAACCTAGAGCTGTAGGTAACATAATAATTAACAATCCCCAATGACCAAAATAATCTATCAAATAAACAAAGCCAAAAGAAGTAATTACGTGCATTAAGGCACGGGATATAGCAAATGACAAGCTAATAAAAGTAAAACGCTTAAATACGGGGAAATATTTAAAGAAAATTGGAGTAGCAGGAGAATAATCCGTACGAAATATAATAAAAAATGATTGAATTAAAAACAATTCTAACGGAGTTTTTATATTAAATAATAAATAAGGACAGACTAAAATAAACCCCCAGAATACCATTAACCTTGCCTTAACAATCTTTAATGGGTAAATTTTATAACTTAAATAAACTAGTAATACTGTACTACTAAAATGTACTATAGAAACCGTAAAATTATGAAATATGACTTCTTCACTATTATAACCAAAAGAATTTTTTAGAATATTACCGCAATAAAAATAAAGAAAGTAAAAGCATACAGGCCATGTGCAATCCATTAAAAATAAAGAAAGTGCTGTTATTTTATTAATTTTTTGCGTGTAAACAGGGTTATTAACTAATTTTTCCTCATTTACACTAGTTTGTTTGAAGAATTGTTTTAATTGTTTTTTAGCATTAGCAAAGTCAGATGATTCCCTTAAAGCCGTCCTGGCTAAAGTCCCAATGATTGCAATACAAGCTCCAATAATAAAGGCATATCTCCAATTAAAGTGATTAGATGTAACTAGAGTAGCTACAGCTAAGGCTCCCATACCTCCAGTTGCAGATAGACAACCAATTAGTGCTACTGCTAGATATTGAACTGGTGGTTGTGTTGTCTCAGTCATATAGAGTTCTGCTCCTATTATTTCCCCCATCGAAGACATGCCTTGAATGATACGACATATAGTTATAACTACAGAGGAGGTAATGCCTATTTGAGCATAAGTAGGGAGCATTGCTATGATAATACAACATAGAGCCATCATGGTAGTTGTAATTATAATTGTTGTTTTACGACCTATATTGTCTCCTATCCAACCAAATATTATTGCACCAATAGGTCGGAAAACAAAAGTAGAGCAAAAGGCAAGGGCTGAAAGAAGTTTAGTAGTATGAGGATCAAATTTGGGAAAAAATAGCTCATTTAGAAGAACTGTCATATGAACATAGAGCATCAGGTCAAAGTATTCCAAGAACGTTCCTATTGAGAGTAATCCCACTGCTTCTTTTTGTTCTCTAGTTAGGCTTTTTTGTTCTTGCTGATACCCTATCATTTATTCGCCTTTACTTATAATTTAGTGTTATACATACTTAATGGTTTGGTTAATTGATAGCAAGGAAAACATAATGTAGAAAATTAAAATAACAAATTTCTAGTTGTAACAATATCACGATCGTAACATGGCATTAAAGTTTTATAGCAACTTGAAAAAACAAAAGATGGGGTTGTAACTTAAATAGAACAAAGTATAAAAATTACTATTTTTTTAAACCAATATATAATAAACTGTTACAAGAATTTTTGTTTTAGTTAATATATACTTTATTATTAAAGTAATGTAGTGGTATTTAAATGGAAGATATTAATGATTGGCAAGTAAAATACGAAAATTGTAAATATGCTGATAGGTTACTAAGTAAATTATCTGAGCTAAACCAGCAAGTAACTATACCTGTAAATATTAATGAGATTACAAAAGGTATCTATTACGCCAAAAAGTATCATGGTAGCCAAATGCGACAATCCGGCGATCCATATTACTCCCATCCGATAGAGGTGGCGTACATGGTTGCCGAATATGCCGTACTAAAGATACCAAAATACTACAGAACTGACATGATCATTACTAGTTTACTGCATGATACTATTGAAGACACAACTCTTACCGAAAACATGATTGGTAGAGTTTTTGGTAAGCAAATTGCTAGTCAAGTGAAAGATTTAACCAGGGTTAAATCCTATGGAAAGATCAGTGCAGCAGAGATAATAGAGTTACTATTTCAACAAAAGAAAAAAGATGTATTATTTATTAAGTTATTTGACAGACTTCATAACATGCAAACTATTGGTGCCAAATCTCCTGAAAAGATTAATAAGATAAGAAAAGAAACTATGGAATGTTTTTTGACACTTGCAGCACACCTTGGAATAGGAAACATAGAAAAAGAAATGATTAAGCTTTGTGCAGATACAAAAGATGGTTCACCACTAGAACTTCCTGATTTTCCAATGGGAAATGATCCTATACTTCCTTCTCTAATTTTTCAAAATGATGTAATCCAAAGGCAAATCCTATATTTATTGGCAATAAAATAATAAGTACCCCCCAATGTCCAAAACACTTTGTTATATAAACAAACCCAAAGGAAGTAACAACATATATAAAAGCACGTGATAGAGAGTAAGAAACACTGGTATAAGTAAAACGTTTGAAAACTGGAAAATGTTTAAAAAATATTGGTACTGCTGGAACGCTACAAGATATGAGTATAATAAAAATTGATTGAAATATTAACAAATTATGAGTATTACCAATATTATTTAATAAATACGGACAAATTAAGGTTAATAAGGAAAATATTACTAATTTTGTTTTAACAATCTTTAACGGGTGTATGTGATAACTTAAATACATTAACCATAAAACACTTATTAATTGTACTATTGAAAGAATAAAATTGTGTTTTATAACTTGTGTAGAGCTGTAACCAAAAGTATTTGTAAGAATACTACCACAATAGAAATAAGCAAAATAAAAACATGCAGGCCATGAACACTGTATTAAAAATAGAGAAATAGCAGTTTTTTTATTTGCTTTTTCTTTCCAAATAATGCTACTTTCTATTATAGCAGGATTTTGACTAGTTTTTTCCAGTGCCAATTTTATTCGACGTTTGGCATCAGCAAATTCTGGTGTTTCTCGCAAAGTTGTTCTTGCTGCTATACCAATCACCGCAACTATTGCCCCTATAAAAAAAGCGTATCGCCAATTTATACCATTAGAAGTTATCAAAGAAGCAAAACCTACCGCTGTCATCATACCTAAAGCAATAAAAACTGAGACTGACGCTACTGCTGGATATTGGATAGGGGGAGAAGTAGCTTCAGTTAAATAAAGCTCAGCTCCTATTGCTTCTCCCATAGATGCCATTCCTTGAATAACACGACAAAAAGTAACTAATACAGTAGCAATTATTCCCTTTTCTGCATAAGTAGGAATGATAGCCATAATAATACAAGAAAGAGACATCATAAAAGTTGTGATGATAACTGTGGATTTACGACCTATATTATCGCCTAACCAACCGAATATTAAAGCTCCAAACGGTCTAAAAAAAAATGTAGAACAAAAAGCAGTAGCAGAATAAATAGCAGCAGTAGATGGATCAGTTTTAGGAAAAAACAACTCATTAAGAAGTACAGCCATATGGACATATAACATTAAGTCAAAATATTCTAGAAATGTACCAATTGAAAGCAGTCCAACAGCTTCTTTTTGTTCTCTAGTTAAACTAGTATGGATAATCCTGGTATTCTCTTGAACAACTTCACTCATAATTGACCTGGTTTTGTTGTTGACTTCTGATAACTCATATTTCTCCAGTGATTAATTTCTGTATTTTGCGTTAATATATTTAGTATATAACATTTTATCGCTGCACTAAGTGGTATAAGAAGAATAATTTCTACCCGTACGTCATTACGAGACCACGTAGTGATCGTGGCAATCCACGCTTATTGGATTGCTTCATCGGCTACACGCCTCCTTGCAATGACGTTTTTACCCTGTCATACCTGCGTAGGAGGGAATCTGGATACCTGCATACGCTATATTATGACACAAAACAAGATTGCTTCGCCCTAGCTTCATGCCTCCTCGCATGACGCCGGTTATTTTTTGCAACTTTTAAACTGCCATGATGGACTCTAAAACCGCTTCTTTCTCTAACTTTCGACAGTTGTGGTATTTTTTCCTCACGAATATTTTTTATAAGTTTAAATTTTGTTAGTAATAGTTACAATTTTAATTAAATATAACCTGCATTAAATAGTCAACTAATTTTTTATTAAAAAAACATAGTAATATCTCTTTATATTTCTTTCAGAGGTGATTAGTGTAATAATATTCTCTCTATAGCTAAATTATTGATATATCAAAGTTTTACAACTAATCAGCAACCCAATAATCATTTACAATGAATTCAATTTAAATTAATATATAATTTTTTATAGTTTAATCGCTAAGCCGTTGTAAATAATATTTGATAAAAGGTATAAAATGCTAGAAAACAGCTCAGAGCAAGATAATTCAGTTCAAGATGATGTATGGCGTAATGAATTAGGGGAAACATACGAGGAGCAAGAGGATCGTTTAGATCGTGAAGAATCTATTAGAAAACGCAATGCTATTATATTTGTTTTTATTCCGATGTTAATAGGGTTTTTAATATTTACTCATTTTTTTCTTAATTACATAGAAGAAAAGAACAAACTGGCGAGACAACAACAATCAACTATCATTAATAGTAGTCAAGATACAAAGAAAGAGAATAATTAAATTATATTCAAAATCGGGAATAGTAATTTACATATCAAGTTAACAGCACTTATCCCATATTAGGAGAGAAGTACAGTTATAATAAGTTATATAATAGGGAAATGGTATTAGCCCAGATATTGCATGATAGATATATTACAAGGGGTTCAGAGAATAGATTTTTTGTCCTATCAATTTATCAATTTTGCTTATATAGTAATTGTTTCTTGCCATAATTAATTATAGTATTTTAAGTTCATATCGTTCTGTATGGCTTACGTTTATCTGATAGAGAATTAAGCTTATTCTTCAAACCCATCAATATCTTATTACATTTTTCAAATTTTGAAAGGATTAAAATTAACAAGCGAATACAATTGTCCTTGTAGATGTAATATAATAACTCAAGTATGACTCTACTCAATAATACAAAAAATATCAACCAAAGATTAATTTGTAAAAACTTTATTATTATATTGACTAGGATAGAACTTATATGCAAAATATAAATTTAACAGTTCAACTGGTAATGGTATTTTTTTTGTTATCCATTTTAGTAAAATTACTAATGGTTGCTTAAAAATAGAACATAGGGAAGGATAGTTACTAACAATACAAAAAATAAAATTTAATTTTATGGACATAGACAACATAAATATTTGTGATGAAAATATTAGGTTTGAATTTACTATTTCCGTACCTCCACTAGACATGTCTGAACTTAGAGGATATGTGGAGAAGTTTGAATGTCAGGCGTTATATTTAATCTATGATGATGATGATAGTGAGGGCTATGAAAAAGTAATTGGTAAATTAGATGGTTATCGTTTTTCTCTTCACTCTTGTTACTGGGATTATGACGAAGACAATGAAGATGCTCTCCTTCCTTTAGATATACTTGATATGATAGATGATAATGTAGCGAAGTTATTATGTTTATTTTATAATAATTGTGATGTTAAAGATAAATATCGTAAAAAATTGAAAAGTATAATTGATACGGATGATTTACCCGGACCGCCTAATATTGTTTTAATTAACCTTGTTGAAGTGTTAGCTGAATATAGAGGTAGGAAATTTGGTGAAGCATTGATATCTAACACTCTCTATACAATAGGAAAGGCAAATGATTTAGTAATAGTTGATTATATGCCATTGCAATTAGCATATCAAGACTCAAAGAAACCAAACAATGAATGGGACGAGGAAATGAGACTTAACAAGCTTGAACAAGATAAAGAAATAGCAAGAAATAAACTCAGGAAGTATTATAAAAAACTTGGTTTTAAATTATTAAATAAAGAAGGGTTACTATTTTTAATTATATGAGTCAAATGTTTTAGAAGTGAGCAGAGTAATAACTCAAATGAATCAATTTATATGATAGGCTTGTTAACAGTTTTAAACCGAAGAAAGTTGCGATAGTTGCTTGTATGCGAAGTTACTTGAAGTTTGCCATAAACTTATTCAACAAAAACGTACTTTTATTATTAGATAATATATATAAAAGATAATTGCTGTGATTTAAAGCAAATTGTAGAGCGTTTAAAATAAATGATTGACTCTACTAATTTTTGAGACAATGGCTGATGTCTAACATCCGTTCTACTTTAAACACCCTATATTCTTGACGTTTTAAGCAGAATGCTTTAACCCCAATATAGGTTTTTCCTAAATACTGCATTTTACCAATGGTAGTAGGTTGAATTAACCTATTTGACTTTTCATCGTTAGCTTTTAAGTAAGTAACATTAATAGTGGATTTATTTTTTATAGCTTCTTGGATTATTTTAATCTTGTCTTCTGTAGGACATAAAATTGCAGACTTTTTGTATTGATAATTAGTGACAAATTTTACTACGTTAAAATCCATCCAGATATGTTTTTTGGAAATTTTCTTTTTTAGTACTAAACCTTCTAAACTAGTGCATCTACTAAGAGCAACATACATTTGCCCATGAGCAAATGTACCTTTTCCGATATCTAAAATAACTTTGTCAAAAGTCTTCCCCTGACTTTTATGTATGGTAATTGCCCATGCTAACATCACAGGATATTGGGTAAAAGTGCCAGTGATGTTAGATTTTAATTCGGTACCTTCTAGATAAAAGTTATATGACTCCCAACTATACGGCGTGACGCTAACTTTTTTGCCTGTTTCAAGTAAAATTATAAGTTTAGGAATTTCATAATCTCTATCTATGTTCATTATTTTACCGATAGTGCCATTAATAAAGCGTCCGTTAATATCATTGTTAAGCATCATTACTTGAGAACCAAGCTTTAGTTTTAGATCAATGAGAGTAGGTAACTGTTCTTTAGCAAAATTACCTTCTACTCTACCTGTAAAGGTAAATTCTTTGCCTTTAATAACACTCAGTCTTTGTGAGTTGATAAGTTCAGCATTAGCATTGGTGGTGGTTAAATAAATATAAAAATCATCTATATCAGGTTCAAAATCTTCATTATAGCATTCATTAATTATTTCTATATCAGTATCAATAATAGAATTATTACGGATTGCATTTAATAATTGAATAAATTTTAGATCACTTTGCCGGTAAATCTTACCAAGCTCGATAAACTCCATTTCTAACCCTTCAAAGCAATGTGCACTGAAAAAATAAGGGGTAGAATAGTAGGACTTAAATATTAGTTTTTCTTTACTTGGTACTACTGGTGGTAATTGATAAAGATCACCGATAAATATTATTTGCAAGCCGCCGAAAGGTTTGTCTATTTTTTTGCCATTCAGGCGGAGAAATTTATCAATACAATCAAGTAGATCAGCTCTAACCATCGAAATCTCATCGATAATTATTGCATCTAGAGTTCTGTAAATGTCTTCTTTTTTATTACCTAAATCTTTCCTTCTTGTCTTAATTGATTCCAGAGTTACATCTGGTTTAAAACCAAAAAATGAATGAATAGTTTGACCTTTAATATTAACTGCAGCCGTACCTGTAGGAGCTAATACTGCAACTTTCTTTTGAGTATTTTTTCTAAAGTAAGTTAATAACGTAGATTTTCCTGTTCCTGCTTTACCAGTAATAAAAACATTCTTAGTATTTGATTCCATGAAATTAAGAGATTTGACAAATTGCTCATTCAACTCAATGTTTTTAGTATTACTTAGCACATCAGCTCATTAATATTGGTTAATAATAATCTTGAAAATACATATCTTGTAAAATATCATAATAGTTTCTAATTTCATAGAATTATATCTATTGGGTAGTCTAGTGTCTAGGGTCTGTGAACAAAAATAGGCTTTGTTCTAAATTACTGTTTTATCTTCTGCCGCAATATCTGATAGGTGCAAACCATAGCACCCTACAATTTTTATTCTATAAGTATTAAATAGCATAAAAACGTCATTGCGAGGAGGCGTAAGCCTACGAAGCAATCCATATAGTCTTGATGTATCTATACTAATTCTCATGGATTGCTTCGTCGCTACTAAAGTAGCTCCTCGCAATGACGCTTAGCAATAAGCTTTTTTACTCATCATAAGGAAATAAATAAAAAATTGTAGAGCGCAAACTAGCTAGTGAGGTTAGGCTTTGGCTTAAATCTTTACTACTCTCAAGGCTAAGGCTACTTAGGTTGTCATCACTCTTATTATGTGCAACTCTGCTTTATCCACCTGGCTCGGTATAAAAATCTTTCCGCCCAAATGAAATTTATAGTCAATTTAGGAAAAATTGGGGCTAGGAGCGACGAGCGACAACGTCCCCAACTTCTCATCAATTGACTATAGCAATATCTGGTAAATGATCGCTATTACTCGCGTAAACATTTCTCATGATTTTTTTAAGATTTTCGATATCTTGTAACTTATTAAATTTGACAGTAATTTTTCTCATATAAATCCCCTGTAGTATCTGCATTTCAAGGGAATTATTATACCATAAAAAATCACAATTTGCATCATATTTCGTGATATTTTTACCTCGTGTTTTTAATTGTATAATTACCACTAAATTTGATATTCCACAAATTTCTTTAAAAATCACTTTACATGTTAAAATATATTAATATTATACAAAGCATATTAGACTTTAATAGTAAAGATTACTTTATTATACCATAGAATAGAACTCGTGTGAGTCTAAAGAACGCCATTGCTAGACCACGTAGTGGTCGTGGCAATCCATTTCTAATCATTTTTCTGGATTGGCTTTGTCACCGCTAAGCAGCCCCTAGCAACGACGTCATACTAATCTAGTTAACTATAAATAAAAGAGAGAAAAACAATGCCCTTAGAACAATATATTATAGACCAAATAACAAGTAACTCTATTACTACTCTTGACCTTCATGGTAAGCAGATAGGAGATGCTGGAGCACAGGATATAGCAGAAGCCTTAAAGGTTAATAAAGCTATTACTGATTTTCGCATTGATTGTAGTAACCCGATAGGACCTGTGGGAGTGAGGTATCTAGCAGACGCTTTAAAGATCAATAAATCTATTGTTAGTTTTTACGCTAATTTTAACAATATAGGAGATATTGTAGCAAATGAGATAAAAGCAGCCCTACAGATTAATAAAGACTTTCCTGCAGAAGCCAAAAAAGAGGCTCTAGCAAAACAAATAGCCGAACAGGCAAGGCAAAAAGAGGCTGAGAGACTTGCGAAGGAGGCAAAGATTAGAGAGCAAGAGGAAGCTGAGGCAGCCAAAGAAGCGGCTAGATTAAAAGCTATAGAGGAAGCAAAGCTTAGAGAGCAAGAGGAAGCTAAGGCAATAAAAGAAGCAGCTGAATTAAAAGCTATAGAGGAAGCAAAAGTAAAAGAATATATCCCCAATATACCGGCTGTAAAATTATTTGAGGTAGTAGGTGAGGATAATCAGTTTAACGATGATGATCAGGCTGTTATCAAGGAAGTATCAGAGCTAATCCGAGAAGGTAACGACCGCCTGCAGGAACATGGCAAGCAAGGGATATTGCTACTTGGTAATACTGGGGCTGGCAAGAGTACACTAGCTCACTTGCTTAGTGGCAGAAAACTGCAAGCTATTAGGGATGATGAAACTGCCGAACTGGTTATTGAGGCGATGCAGCCTCTTACTGATATTGTCATTGGTCATAAACTGGCTTCCGAGACTAAGATTCCTAATAAATGTTTTGTTAAAGACCTAATCATTTGGGATTGCCCTGGCTTTAATGATACCGAACCTGTCCAGGAAATTGCTAACAGCTTCTATATTAAAAGGCTTTTTGAGACTACAGATCAATTAAAATTTGTGTTGGTAATAGTTGAATCAGATTTAAGGAGTAAAAGAGGCAATGATTTCCTTGAAACTTTGTCTAATTTTATGAAAAGTTTTAATGATATTGGCTCTATAGAGGGTAGCATATCTTTAGTAGTTACCCAGGTACCAAAAGGCAAGGATACACAGCATATCCAAAAATCTATAGAAAAAATATTAAAAGATAACCAAGGGACAACAAATGACCACAAAGACCTGATTAGTAAGCTCAAATCAATACATCTATTCTATAAACCAACTGAAGAAGGTGAGTTAACTGTACCTGACTTACTTGCGGAAATAGACAAATCATCCACATATTCTGACGCTAATAGTGATATGGTCGACATAGCTATTTCAAAGAAAGCTATGGAGTGTTCATCGCATCTGTTAAATACTGCGAGTAATAATTTTAATCAACTATTAGAGGTGATAGTTAAAGCTATTGCTGATGCAACTCACTGCTTAAATGTTAATCCACTCAATGCATTTTCCGAAAATTATGCGATTGTCAAAAATTTGGTTCCGTCATCAATTAATTACAATGAACTAAAGCAACATAGCGAAGGTGAATATTTTCCAGAATTGGAATTATTATCAAGATTACAAAAAGTGCTTAACTATAATCAAATAGATAACATACCAGATGCCTTAATGATCTTGCAGATAGCAGTGGAGCTTTTTGCTGAATATGCTGAGTCTGATAATTCTCAGCTTCAGAATCGGATACAAGATTACGGTTATTGCTTACAGCAGCAATATGAATATGTGAAATTCTTCGCTAATGTCTGTGGAACTAAATTACCTGATCATGCAAAGATTGCAGAGTTAATAACAGCTTGCCACGCTAAGGTAACAGAAAATCTTGAGTACCAAGTTAGTAGTTTGAAGATTGATGAGGAGCAATCTAACCCAGAATATTATCATAAAGCTATAAAATATCTAGAAAATTATCAAGACTCTCCTGCCTGTAAGAATCTTAAGGCTATAGCCTATAGTTGCTTAGCTAGTATTGCTGAGCATGACAGTGCCAATGAAACTGCATTTGCTTACTATGCAAAAGCTATAGATGCCAATAGCCACCTACCAAAAATATATGAAGAACTAGGGCAACTATTTTTTAACAAAGGTGAATATGCTAAGGCAATTGACTGCTACAAAGTAGTGAATAATGCATTTAAGATAAAAGTCTGTTTTAAAAAATGGCTAAAACAAGATCAAGAGAATCCCGATATAATGTTAAAACAGGCTGAGTATTTTGAGTCTATAGGTTTATTTGAGCAAGCCAAAACATGTTACCAGCATGTATTCAGCCTAAGTCATGATAACGCTGTTAAGGCTGCGGCTTACAAGAAAATTGCTAACATTATGCTTAACGCCGCTGCTCAAGGGCAAGATTTTGCCACCAAAGCAGAGGAGCAGGATTTTTACAATTATGACCTGGTAAATGAAGCATTTACCAAAAATTTACTTGGCGAGGTAGTTGAAAAATGTGATTTGTACTGATTTAATTTAGCATCGCTCAATTTACAAACGTCATTGCGAGATCACGTAGTGGTTGTCCACATTCATTAGATTGCTTCAATGCTACTAAAGTAGCTTCTCGCAATGACGCCAAGCTATTTTCTATATGACTTTTAAATGCCATGCGTAAGGTGAGGTTATAATTTCAGTGCCGTTGGCAGTTATTATGTGCAACTCTGCTTTATCCACCTGACTCGGTGTAAAAATCTTTCCGCCCAAATGAAATTTAGCAATATCTGGTAAATGATCGCTATTACTCGCGTAAACATTTTTCATGATTTTTTTAAGATTTTCGATATCTTGTAATTTGTTAAATTTGACAGTAATTTTTCTCATATAAATCCCCTGTAGTATCTGTATTCCAAGGGAATTATTATACCATAAAAAATCACAATTTGCACCATATTTTGTGATATTTTTACCTCGTATTTTTAGTATATTTTAAAATTATAAGCCAATATCAACTTGGTTATATTCACCCCCCTAGTTTTTCCATTAACCAAACACTAATAGTCGAAAAAGTGATGCTAAAAAAATCACAACTCTTATTAAAAAAATAGCGATAAGTAGTTATTTAGTTGTTTAACAAATTATTATTATTTAATCTTTTGGATAAGTTGATATGGCTATTGATTAAAAACAATTAATCAGCATGTCTAACCATGGAATAACAACACTTCACTGATAACTAAAGTACTAATCACTTTTGACAAAAATAAAAGAGAGGAAAAAATGCCATTAGAACAAGCTATTATACAACAAATAAGAAATAACACTATTGCTACTCTTGACCTTAATGATAAGCAGATAGGAGATGCTGAAGCAAAGAAGCTAGCAGAAGCCTTAAAGGTTAATAACTATATTACTACTATTTACCTTCAACATAACAAGATAGGAGATGCTGAAGCAAAGGAGCTAGCAGAAGCCTTAAAGATTAATCAATCTATTACTACTATTAACCTTGATGTTAACCAGATAGGAAAGGCTGGAGCACAGGCTATAGCAGAAGCCTTGAAGATTAATCAATCTATTACTACTCTTAACCTTAATGGTAACCAGATAGGAGATGCCGGAGCAA
The DNA here is from genome assembly GCF_964030735.1 of Candidatus Tisiphia endosymbiont of Ceraclea dissimilis. NCBI lineage: Bacteria > Pseudomonadati > Pseudomonadota > Alphaproteobacteria > Rickettsiales > Rickettsiaceae > Candidatus Tisiphia > Candidatus Tisiphia endosymbiont of Ceraclea dissimilis. The sequence continues at coordinate 1,622,692 of NZ_OZ034917.1, read as the reverse complement.
AAGATATAGCAGAAGCCTTAGAGATTAATCGATCTATTACTAGCCTTAACCTTAATAGTAACCAGATAGGAGATGCCGGAGCAAAAGATATAGCAAAAGCCTTAGAGATTAATCGATCTATTACTACCCTTAACCTTAATGGTAACCAGATAGGAGATGCTGGAGTACAGGCTTTAGCAGAAGTCCTAAAGACTAATAACACTATTACTAATATTTACCTTAGTACTAACCAGATAGGAGATGCTGAAGTACAGGCTATAGCACAAGCCTTACAGGTTAACAAATCTATTACTAATCTTTACCTTAATAATAACCAGATAGGAGATGCTGGAGCGAAGGATATAGCAGAAGCCTTAAAGGACAATCACTCTATTACTACTCTTTATCTTAATAATAACCAGATAGGAGATGCTGGAGCGAAGGATATAGCACAAGGCTTAAAGGATAATCACTCTATTACTAATCTTTACCTTGGTGATAACAAGATAGGAGATGCTGGAGTACAGGCTTTAGCAGAAGGTTTAAAGGATAATAAATCTATTACTATTCTTGACCTTCAATCTAACAAGATAGGAGATGCTGGAGCGAAGGCTATAGCAGAAGCCTTAAAGGATAATCACTCTATTACTACTCTTTACCTTCAATCTAACAAGATAGGAGATGCTGGAGCGAAAGAGATAGCAACAGAATTACAGATTAATAAAGATCCTATTAAAAAAGCTGATAAGATACTAAAACAGCAACAACAAGCAGAGGCAGCTGAACAAGCTAGACAAGAGGCTGAGAGACTAGAGCAAGAGGAGGCTAGATTAAAAGCTATAGAGGAAGCAAAAGTAAAAGAATATATCCCCAATATACCGGCTGTAAAATTATTTGAGGTAGTGGGTGGGGATAATCAGTTTAACGATGATGATCAGGCTACTATCAAGGAAGTATCAGAGCTAATTCGAGACGGTAACGACCGTCTGCAGGAACATGGCAAGCAAGGGATATTGCTACTTGGTAATACCGGGGCTGGCAAGAGTACGCTCGCTCATTTATTTAGTGGCAAAAAACTGCAAGCAATTAGGGATGATGCAACTAACAAACTGGTTATTGATGCGATGCAGCCACTTGCTGATATTGTCATTGGTCATAAAATGACTTCTGAGACTAAAATTCCTAATAAATGTCTGGCTAAAAAGCTACCCATTTGGGATTGTCCTGGCTTTAATGATACTGACCCTGTCCAAGAAATTGCTAACAGCTTCTATATTAAAAGGCTCTTTGAGACCACAGATCAGCTAAAATTTGTGTTGGTGGTAGATGAATCAGATTTAAGCAGTAAGAGAGGTAGTGATTTCCTTGAAACGTTATATAATTTTATAAAAAGTTTTAAGGATATTGAATCTATAGAGGGTAGCATATCTTTAGTAGTTACCCATGTAGAAAAAGGCACAAATATTCAGCATATCAAAAACTCTATAGATGCAATATTAAGAGATAATCAAATATTAAAATATATTCAAGGGGCAACAGAGAAATGTAAGGCACTGATTAATAAGCTCAAAGTTGATGGCTCAATACATCTATTCTATAAACCAACTGAAGAAGGTGAGTTAACTGTACCTGACTTACTTGCTGCAATAGACGAATCATCCCAATACTCTGATGCTAAAGGTGAGATGGTTAACATAGCTATTTCAAAGAAAGCTACGGAGTGTTCATCGCATCTGTTAAATACTGCGAGTAATAATTTTAACCAACTATTAGAGGTGATAGTGAAGGCTATTGCTGATGCCACTCACTGCTTAAATGTTAATCCACTCAATGCATTTTCTGAAAATTATGCGATTGTCAAAGATTTGGTTCCGTCATCAATTAATTACAATGAGCTAAAGCAACATAGTGAAGGTGAATATTTTCCAGAGTTGGAGTTATTATCAAGATTGCAAAAAGTGCTTAACTATAATCAAATAGATAAGATACCAGATGCCTTAATGATTTTGCAGATAGCAGTGGAACTTTTTGCTGAATATGCTGAGTCTGATAATTCTCAGCTTCAGAATCAGATACAAGATTACGGTTATTGCTTACAGCAGCAATATGAGTATGTGAAATTTTTCGCTAATGTCTGTGGAGCTAAATTACCTGATCATACAAAGATTGCGGAGTTAATAACAGCTTGCCATACTAAAGTAACAGAAAATCTAGAGTATCAAGTTAGTAGTTTGAAGATTGATGAGAACCAATCTGACCCAGAATATTATCATAAAGCTATCAAATATCTAGAAAATTATCAGGACTCTCCTGCCTGCAAGAATCTTAAGGCTATAGCCTATAGTTGCTTAGCTAGTATTGCTGAGCATGATGGTGCTAATGAAGCTGCCTTGACTTACTATGCAAAAGCTATAGATGCCAATAGCCACCTACCAAAAATATATGAAGAACTAGGACAACTACTTTTTAACAAGGGTGAATATGCTAAGGCAATTGACTGTTATAAAGTAGTAAATAATGCATTTGAGATAAAAGCCTGTTTTAAAGCATGGCTGAAACAAGATAAAAAAAATCCTGATATAATGCTAAAGCAAGCTGAATATTTTGAGTCTGTATATTTATTTGAGCAAGCCAAAAAATATTATCTCAATTCATTCAGCCTAAGTCATGATGACAATTTTAAGGCTGCCGCTTTAGAAAAAATTGCTAAGATTATGGATAATGCTACTGCTCAAAGGCAAAATTTTTCCACCAGAGTACAGGAACATGATTTTTACAATTATGACATGGTAAATGAAGAATTCACCAAAAATTTACTTGGCGATGTAGTTGAAAAATGTGATTTGTACTGATTTAATTTAGCATCGCTCAATTTACAAACGTCATTGCGAGACCACGTAGTTGTTGTCCACATTCATTAGATTGCTTCAATGCTACTAAAGTAGCTTCTCGCAATGACGCCAAGCTATTTTCTATATGACTTTTAAATGCCATGCGTAAGGTGAGGTTATAATTTCAGTGCCGTTGGTAGTTGTTATGTGCAACTCTGCTTTATCCACCTGGTTAGGTGTAAAAATCTTTCCGCCCAAATGAAATTTATAGTCAATTTAGGAAAAATTGGGGCTAGGAACGACAAGCGACAACGTCCCCAACTTCTCATCAATTGACTATAGCAATATCTGGTAAATGATCACTACTACTCGCGTAAACATTTTTCATGACTTTTTTAAGATTTTCGATATCTTGTAACTTGTTAAATTTAACAGTAATTTTTCTCATATAAATCCCCTGTAGTATCTGTATTCCAAGGGAATTATTATACCATAAAAAATCACAATTTGCATCATATTTCGTGATATTTTTACCTCGTGTTTTTAATTGCATAATTGCCACTAAATTTGATATTCCACAAATTTCTTTAAAAATCACTTTACATGTTAAAATATATTAATATTATACAAAGCATATTAGACTTTAATAGTAAAGATTACTTTATTATACCATAGAATAGAACTCGTGTGAGTCTAAAGAACGTCATTGCGAGGAGATACTTTGTAACACTACGTCATTGCGAGAAGGCGTAAGCCAACGAAGCAATCCATTTTTATGTCATCCCTACGAAGGCAGGTATCTATAATATTTCAGGGTTTTTTGGACATTATTTTAGATCCCGCACCGAAGCAGGTATGACACAAAACAGGCTTGCTTGGTCACCGTTAAGCAGCCCCTAGCAACGACGTCATACTAATCTAGTTAACTATAAATAAAAGAGAGAAAAACAATGCCCTTAGAAAAATATGTTATAGACCAAATAGCTACTAACTCTATTACTCCTCCTGTCCTTTATAATATACAGATAGACGATACTAAAGCGAAAGAGCTAGCAGAAGCTCTAAAGACTAATCACAATATTATACCAAATCACTATCTATTTAATAATATAGATGCTATAGTGTGTTATTTAAGATAGTATAGTGTTAATTAAGATGTCTAGAGGGTATAAGGTATTAGAAGTTAATGTAGAAGAAGTGAAACAATTAATGAATGAAGCAAAGACTAAAGAAGAATTTAGACGTTATCAATCAATCTATCTAAGAGTGAGTGAAAAAATGCCGACATCATTGATTGCTAAAGTTACAGGATTATCAGAAAGTCATGTTCACAGAACCCATAGTCAATGTCGGAAAAAAGGCTTAAAGGCACTATGTAGCAGGAAGAAAGGTGGGAGATACAGAAGTTATCTAACTCAAGAGCAAGAACGTGAGATGCTTAAAAAGATAGAACAGAATGCCGTTAATGGTGGGATAGTAGAAATTAGCAAGGTGCATAAGATTTTTGAGGAAACGGTTGGTAGTAAAATAGCACGTTACACAGCTTATAGGCTGCTTCATAGGCATGGGTGGCGTAAAATTGCACCAAGACCATACCATCCTAAACAAAAGAAGGATGCGGTAGAAACTTTTAAAAAAAGTGGCCTGATATGGTTAAAGAAGCAAGAGTATCAGCAGCAACTGAAGGCAAGGAATTAAAGATATTCTTCCAAGATGAGGCACGTTTTGGTCGTATAGATTCATTAAGGCGTTGCTGGGTTCCGGCTGGAATCAGGCCTTTACTTAAGAAACAAATTATTCGTGAATATACTTATACTTATGGGGCAATTTGTCCATTTGACGGTGCTAGTTGTTTCCTTATTTTGCCTTTAATGAACCAAGATTGGATGATGTTAATGCTACAAGAAATGGCAAAGCGTTATAAGGATAATTTTCTTTTAGTAGTATGCGATGGAGCTGCTGCACATAAACTCGATAAAGAATTATTACCTAATAATATTAAACTAGCTTACTTGCCACCATATAGCCCACAATTAAACCCACAAGAAAATATATGGGATGATATGAGGGAAAAATTCTTTTATAACCTAGCTTTTGATTCAATGAATGCTATAGAAAATCAACTAATCACAGCATGTAATTATTATGAAAATAATCCTGCAATTGTCAAATCTATATGTGCTTGGAATTGGATAGTATCTTGTTAATTAGATAGTGATTTGGTATTACTCATCTTTACCTTTACAATAACCAGATAGGAGATACTGGAGCACAGGCTATAGCAAAAGCTTTAAAGACTAATCACAATATTACTCGTCTTCAGCTTTACAATAACCAAATAGGAGATGCTGGAGCAAAGGCTATAGCAGAAGTCTTAAAGACTAACCACAATATTACTTATCTTGACCTTTATGCTAACCAGATAGGAGATGCTGGAGCACAGGCTCTAGCAGAAGCCTTAAAGGATAATCACTCTATTACTAATCTTTATCTTAATAATAACAAGATAGGAGATGCTGGAGTACAGGCTATAGCAGAAGCCTTAAAGGATAATAAAGCTATTACTAATTTTTACATTGATTCTAACCCGATAGGGCCTGTGGGAGTTAGGTATCTAGCAGACGCCTTAAAGATTAATAAATCTATTACTAATTTTCAGACTAATTTTAACAATCTAGGAGATATTGTAAAGAAAGAGATAGAAACAGCCCTACAGATTAATGCAAACTTTCCTGCAGAAGCCAAAAAAGAGGCTCTAGCAAAACAAATAGCCGAACAGGCAAAGCAAAAAGAGGATGAAAGACTTGCGAAGGAAGCAAAGATTAGAGAGCAAGAGGAAGCTGAGGCAGCCAAAGAAGCGGCTAGATTAAAAGCTATAGAGGAGGCAAAACAGCAAGAAGCTGAGAGACTTGAGCAGGAAACAAAGCTTAGAGAACAAGAGGAAGCCAAGGCGGCAAAAGAAGTGGCTAGATTAAAAGCTATAGAGGAGGCAAAAGTAAAGGAATATATACCAAATATACCGGCTGTAAAATTATTTGAGGTGGCAGGTGAGGATAATCAGTTTGATAATAATGACCAGGCTACTATCAAGGAAGTATCAGAGCTAATCCGAGAAGGTAACGACCGCCTGCAGGAACATGGTAAGCAAGGGATATTGCTGCTTGGTAATACTGGGGCTGGCAAGAGTACACTAGCTCACTTGCTTAGTGGCAGAAAACTGCAAGCTATTAGGGATGATGAAACTGCCGAACTGGTTATTGAGGCGATGCAGCCTCTTACTGATATTGTCATTGGTCATAAACTGGCTTCCGAGACTAAGATTCCTAATAAATGTTTTGTTAAAGACCTAATCATTTGGGATTGCCCTGGCTTTAATGATACCGAGCCTGTCCAGGAAATTGCTAACAGCTTCTATATTAAAAGGCTTTTTGAGACTACAGATCAATTAAAATTTGTGTTGGTAATAGTTGAATCAGATTTAAGGAGTAAAAGAGGCAATGATTTCCTTGAAACTTTGTCTAATTTTATGAAAAGTTTTAATGATATTGGCTCTATAGAGGGTAGCATATCTTTAGTAGTTACCCAGGTATCAAAAGGCAAGGATACACAGCATATCCAAAAATCTATAGAAAAAATATTAAAAGATAACCAAGGGACAACAAATGACCACAAAGACCTGATTAGTAAGCTCAAATCAATACATCTATTCTATAAACCAACTGAAGAAGGTGAGTTAACTGTACCTGACTTACTTGCGGAAATAGACAAATCATCCACATATTCTGACGCTAATAGTAATATGGTTAACATAGCTATTTCAAAGAAAGCTACGGAGTGTTCATCGCATCTGTTAAATACTGCAAGTAATAATTTTAACCAATTATTAGAAGTTATAGTGAAGGCTATTGCTGATGCAACTCACTGCTTAAATGTTAATCCACTCAATGCATTTTCCGAAAATTATGCGATTGTCAAAGATTGGGTTCCGTCATCAATTAATTACAATGAACTAAAGCAACATAGCGAAGGTGAATATTTTCCAGAATTGGAATTATTATCAAGATTACAAAAAGTGCTTAACTATAATCAAATAGATAACATACCAGATGCCTTAATGATCTTGCAGATAGCAGTGGAGCTTTTTGCTGAATATGCTGAGTCTGATAATTCTCAGCTTCAGAATCGGATACAAGATTACGGTTATTGCTTACAGCAGCAATATGAATATGTGAAATTCTTCGCTAATGTCTGTGGAACTAAATTACCTGATCATGCAAAGATTGCAGAGTTAATAACAGCTTGCCACGCTAAGGTAACAGAAAATCTTGAGTACCAAGTTAGTAGTTTGAAGATTGATGAGGAGCAATCTAACCCAGAATATTATCATAAAGCTATAAAATATCTAGAAAATTATCAAGACTCTCCTGCCTGCAAGAATATTAAATCTATAGCCTATAGTTGCTTAGCTAGTATTGCTGAGCATGATGGTGCTAATGAAGCTGCATTGGCTTACTATGCAAAAGCTATAGAGGCGAATAGTCATTTACCAAAAATATACGAGAAACTAGGGCAACTATTTTTTAACAAGGGTGAATATGATAAGGCAATTGACTGCTATAAAGTAGTTAATAATGAATTTATGATAAAAACATGTTTTAAAAAATGGCTAAAACAAGATCAAAACAATCCTGATATAATGCTAAAGCAGGCTGAGTATTTTGAGTCTATAGGTTTATTTGAAAAAGCCAAAACATATTATCACCATGCATTCAGCCTAAGTAATGATGAAAATTTTAAGGCTGCAGCTTATAAGAAAATTGGTAACATTATGGTTAATGCTGCTGCTCAGGGGCAAGATTTTATTACCAAAGCAGAGGAACATAATTTGTACAATTTTCCCTTGGTAAATGAAGAATTTACCAAAAATTTACTTGGCGACGTAGTTGAAAAATGTGATTTGTATTGATAAAGATGACGAAGTAGTTTTATTGCAAGTATACGTTGTTTGATAAATTATTATTTAATCTTAGATGGATCAACTGTATAATAATTAGTTATACGATCAGAAAATTGTTTTAACAAGAAGCTTATAGTAAAACTTGAATATTGTCGTAATACGATATAATATTTTGAATAAAATTATCAATTTTATTATGCTTTACTACAATGTAAGCCTTGTATGTTAAGGTTTTTATGAATTTTCTAATCCAGAATTCGGGTTAGTATTATTATGAAATACAATATTAAAAAATGTTCAAATAAAGATAAACAGATTAAGAACCATTGAAATAAAAAACTATTACAAATAATCTATTAACTTTGGCAGGTAAATTTATGACTAAACTTATTAAACCTACTGACTTTATTAGAAAGCTACAAGATAATGAGAAATTGACCAAAATAAACCTTAGAAACTATAATATCAATAGTAATGATCTTAAATTACTTAGTGGGGCTTTAAAAAATAATAAAACGGTAACACATATAAATCTACATAATACTAATATTTACGATGATGGAGCAAAGATAGTTGCAAAGTTTTTGCAAAACAACACAACCGTAACCAAAATAGATCTAAGTAATAATAATATTAGTGATAAGGGTGCAATCAAGCTAGCTAAATTTTTAGAAAATAATAGAACTATCAAGCGACTATATCTCAGTGGGAATAATATTGGTGATGATGGGGCTAGACAACTTGTTAAGGCTTTAGAAATTAATAGAACTTTATCCGAACTAAGACTTAATGATAATGTTTTTAATCATAGTGTAGTAAAAGAACTTGTGGAAATGATAAAGGATAATAAGAAGATTGTCAGTAAAATAAGAATTGATAGTAGTAGTATTGAAGATGATAATGTTAGCATATCAGATGTGTTAGAAGTGTTAATTATGGGTTTAATACAAATATAAAAGACTAGAAGTGTAATTATCTGAAGTAGTTGAGATTAAACTTATATTATGCTGCTAAAAAGAGCCTTAATAGAGACTGTAATAGGCAAACTTAAATTTCTTGATAAACTACTAGAGCATTCTAGGCATAGATCGATTACTAATGCATTTAGCCCGGATATTGCATGAAGGTAGCAAAATTAACCTCTGAACCCCTTGTAATATAAGGGGTTCAGAGGAATTATACAAAAATACAAATTGAGTCAATCATTTATTTTGTGTGTGCGCCAAGACAAGGTGCATTAATCTTGCAGGTGAAAGTCCTGTTATGGAAGGAGTAGCTAGCTTCACCATATAGCGAGTCTTGCACTGCTGAAGGTAACGACAGTGGTGAAGCGTAGACAGCGAAACATTCGAGCCGAAACCAAATGGTGATCGTGATAGCCCCGAAATTTAATTGGTAGTGGAAGCTGATGTCCTACACAAGGCAGTAAGCAATAGAAAATTGGAGGTTAACCTAGCAAATCCAACAGTTTTCAACCACCGGGGTCTCAGGCGTCAGCGAGTTTGTAGAGATTAATGACACAACTTGGGAAGTCCTTATAACTCTTACTGCAAAGTAAGTATCTAAAGTACAAGTGCCAAAACATAAGGCTTTGGAGATGGTGTAAGGATGGCTGAGTCAGCTGTAGTAGTGATGAAACTCCGTAATGGGAGTGGAGCAAAGGGCTGGCAGAAAGGTAAGAACGTAAGGGGGAAACAATGTCTGTACTCAGAGACGGAAACACATGGTTAACAAAACTTGAACGTATAAAGTTGTTAGCATCACAAAATCAACAAATAAAGTTCAATAACCTTGGACATATTATTGATTTAGAGATGCTAGAAGAACAGTATAAGGAACAGAGTGGTAAGAAAGCTGTAGGAATAGATGGTATTACCAAAGAAGAATATGGCAAGGAGTTAAGAGCAAACTTAAACTCACTACTAACCAAAATTCATCTGGGTAAGTACAATGCTAAACCTACAAGAATTACCATGATTCCAAAAGAAGATGGAAGTAAGAGACCCCTGGCAATATCTTGTTTTGAGGATAAGTTAATCGAATCAGCAATAAGCAAGATATTAAACTCTGTGTTTGAGCCAATATTCTTAAAATGCTCATATGGATTTCGTCCAGGACTAAATGCCCATGACGCACTAAGGAAGCTAAATGAACTTACATACAACTTTAATAAAGGTGCTGTAGTAGAAATCGATATAACAAAGTGTTTCAATAAAATCAGACACCAAGAGTTATTAGAATTTTTAATGAAGAGAATATCTGATAAGAAATTCCTAAAGCTAGTGAAGAAACTGATAGAAACTCCAACTATAGAAAATGGCATTATAGTACCAAACAAAGAGGGATGCTGTCAAGGCTCAATAGCTTCACCAATACTAGCTAATATATTCCTGCATTATGTTATTGATAACTGGTTCGATAAAATCAGTAAAGAAAACCTAAAGGGAAAGAGTGGAATGGTGAGGTATTGTGACGATATGGTATTTGTCTTTGAGAAAGAAGATGAAGCAAGGAAGTTTTATGAAGTTCTTCCCAAAAGACTAAGTAAATATGGGCTAGAAATCAATGAAGCTAAATCGCAAATCATCGTATCTGGTAGGGAACATGCTGAAATTCTAGCCAAACAAGGCAAGAAAATTAAAAGTTACAATTTTCTTGGGTTTACCTGCTATTGGGGTAAAACAAGATTTGGTACAACATGGAGACTAAAATATACCACTAGAAAAGATCGTTTTACTGGAAAACTTAAAGGGCTGCGGAAATATTTGCGAAGTAAGCTAAATACGCAAAACAAGACACAAATATTAGAAAAAGTCATTAAAGTTACTAGAGGATGGATCAATTATCATGGTATATCAGATAACCAAAGACGAGTAAGATCATTTATTTACCAAAGTAGGCGTTCAATATATGGGTGGTTTAATAGAATGGGCGGAAAACGTAAGATGAATTGGCAAAGATTAGCGGAAATACTAAGGATAACCAACTTTCCAAAGAAATGGAAGACTATTTCAATGTTCTAAAGCAGCAAATAAGGTTAATACACCTATCTTGCTTTTCGCGAGCCGTATGCGGTAGTTCCGCACGTACGGTTCTGAGGAGGGGTCTAATCGAGTGATTGGTTAGATATACTCACAAAGTTCTATTTTTTACATTCCAATAAATCATATTTAAAATCACCACAAAGTATTTCAAATTGATTCAAAGCTAATGACCAATCTTTTATGGGCATAGTCCATTTTTTAGATGCATTTTGTAGGGCTAAAAATATTATTTTCTGAATTGATTTATCATCCGGAAACACCCCCTTATTTTTGATAATTTTCCTAATTTGACGGTTGACAGATTCAATGGTATTTGTTGTATAAATTACCTTTCTTATTTCCTGAGGAAAAGCAAAAAATGGGATTATCCCAGACCAACTACGTTGCCAAATATCAGAAATTACTGGATATTTTTTATCCCATTTTGAACTAAATTGTTGAAGTTTTAGACTTGCCATTTCTTCATTATTTGCTGTATAAATTTGCTTCAAATCTGTGGTCACCTCCTTATTACATGTCGTTTTTAAAGAGATGACTATTTTTATACTTTGTTGTATAAATAAACAAATATTACCTTTATACTTACATAAAAAGTAAGGTAATAATTAACTATTGATATGAGATATTTATATTGCTACAATATGGTTATGAAACCGCAAGTGAATCATACAGTAAGGCTATGATTCATTATTTTTCTATACTGATTGATAGATTACTTATTATGAAAGAATTTCGTAAATTTCAATTGACAAAAGAATTGACAACTCAAATAAAAAGTGAAGAACAAATTAAACAACAAAATAAAGAATATAAAACTTTGTATCAATATAAAGCAAGTATTGATAAGCATTATGATACAGTACATGCCCAATACTATAAATTGGTGAAGGTCAAGGAGAAGCTGGAAAATGAACATGAAGAAAAAAAGCAAAAGATGATAGATATTCACTCCTCAGATACTTATGATAGTAAAAAAGTGGGAATATTAAAACATAAAGAGAAGAAGATTGAGCAATTAATTCCTGTTGTGATAAAAGCTAAAGAACTTAAAGCTGAAGTATACAAGAAAATGACAATTATAGAAGAATATCACAAAAGAGAGGCAGAATCATGGAGTGAACTTGAGGATATAGCCAATAATTGCCAATACACATATCCTGATAAACATAAAATGCTGAAGATAGTTGCTAGCTTGGGTAGGAATCAAGAGGTAGCTATTACTGGCAATGGAATAGTGCATGATACACTCATTCGTAGAAAATTTATAAACTTGGCTAAAAATGGGAAGGATAAAGCAATGAGCAAAAAAGCACAATATCAAGTAAAAGTAGTAACTTAATTTTCCTAGTTTAAGGATAAGTAGACTAATATTTTTAACAATATACAAATTAAAATTTTATGCAGATACACAATACCTACGTAGTTACTATATTGTTTTTATTTTAGGTTGCTTTTAGTTTATTGTTTACTTATCCAAATAACAACCAATTTAAGAATAAGCAGTGTACTCTATACTTTATTATTACAATTTAGATTATAACGGTCTTGAGGTAAAATTTGATAAGGTTATTAAATTTTTACAGGAAGGTGATTTTAAATCAGCAGAAGTTAAAAAGCTGAAACCTACTGATTATTTCAGAGCTAGACTGGATATAACTAACCGAGTATTATTTAAACCTATAAGGCATAATAATCAATATTACTTACTTATTTTAGAAATAATTCGAAATCACGATTACAGTAAATCGAGATTTTTAAAAGGAGGGGCAATAATTGAAGAAGATGTAGAATTTAAGTCATTAGAAATAAATGACCTTGAATTATTGAATGGTAGCCCTACAAACACTTCACCTGTTCGTTTGTTAAATAAATTTATTATCTTTGATAAACAGCAAGAAGATATATTACATTGTAATCTACCTTTGCTTATTATTGGTTCTGCTGGTAGTGGCAAAACCTCAGTAACTTTAGAAAAACTTAAGGAGCTTGAAGGCAGAATTCTCTATATAAGTTTATCTAGCTATCTTGTTCATAATTCACAAAAATTATATTTTTCGTGTAATTATAGTAATAGTAAACAGGATCTTGATTTTTTATCTTTTCGTGAGTTTTTGGAAACTATAGAAATTCCTAAAGGGAAACCAGTTAATGAAAATATATTTTTATCATGGTTCACCAAGCAAAAGGTTTCTGGATCCATAGGAGATGGGCGTAAGCTATTTGAAGAGTTTATAGGGGTAATAGCCGGTTCTTCTAACGAAAGAGCTTACTTAACCAAAGAAGAATACCTAAATTTAGGAATAAAACAATCGATCTTTTCTCAAGAACAACGACATGATATTTATGGACTCTTTCAAAAATATACTAAATTCTTAGAGCAAGAAAACTATTATGATAGTAATATTATTGCTTATAACTATCTTAATTTAGTGGAGGCTACTTATGATGCAATCTTTGTCGATGAGGTGCAAGATTTTACTAATAGCCAATTATCTTTAATATTAAAAAGTCTAAAAGATAATAGTCAATTTTTGTTATGTGGGGATGCTAATCAAATAGTCCATCCCAATTTCTTCTCTTGGTCTAAGCTAAAATCTTTTTTTTATAGTGATACAGACTTAAATACCACTAGTATCACCAGAATTCTTGTGGCAAATTATCGTAATAGCTTAGAAGTTACTGAATTGGCTAATCGGGTACTACGCTTCAAGAATTATCGTTTTGGCTCAATCGATAAAGAGAGCCATTATCTTATAGACAGTACTTCTGAAAAGCATGGTAGTGTTAGCTGTTTAGAAGCCACCTCAAATATTATCAAAGAGGTAAACGCCCGAACATCTAGATCAACAAGTTACGCTATTTTAGTATTATATGAGCATTGCAAGCAGAAAGTCAGGGAAGTCTTTAACACGCCTCTGATATTTACTGTCCAAGAAGCAAAGGGTTTAGAATATGAGAATATAATTCTTTATGACTTTATATCTTCTGAACAAACTTATGCTACTATTAGCAAGGATATGGATCGATCATTTCTTGATACAGATTTTAAATATTCTCGGACAAAAGAAAAAACAGATAAATCCCTAGAAATATACAAATTTTATATAAATTCTTTATATGTTGCAATTACTCGGTCTATTTGCAATGTTTATATGATAGAATCTAATCCAGCTCATAAGCTCTTGAGGCTGCTAGATATTAATCAAATTAAGGAAGTAACTATTGAAGCTAAAGAATCTTCTAGAGAAGAGTGGCAAAAAGAAGCAAGTAAGCTAATAACCCAAGGTAAAGAAGAGCAGGCTAAAGCCATTGAAGATAGTATATTGCAACATAAAGTAATTCCATGGAAAATTATTGATAATCAACAATTAACGCAATTACAGGATGTTGTATTAGTGAAAAAGACTGCTAATAAAAAGGATATAATTAAATTGCTAAATTATGCAATAATCTATTCTAATGTTAGGATAATAAAAAATCTACAAGATATCGGGGTAAAGGCTGCTAACAATCTTCCCAAATGTGTTGCTCTAATGCAGGATGAATATTTCGTTGATTATATTTATAAAAATACTAATAATATCTTACAAAAAGTTGATCAATTTGGTATTGATTACAGAAATGAATTCAATCTTACTCCTTTAATGTGTGCTGCATATATCGGTAAAAAGCCCCATATAGAAACATTAATTTCTTTAGGAGCATCAGTAGATTTAACTGATAATAATCGTCGTAACGCCTTTATGATTGCTATAGCTAGGGCAGTAAGTGATGTAAAATATTGTACCGGGCTATTCCCAGATATTTATGAATATTTAAAACCAGATGCCCTTATAGTCAAAATAAATAACAAACTAGTTAAGATTGAATCCTATAAATCTGAATATTTTTTGTTGTATCTTCTACTAACAAAAATAAGGAATATCACCTGTGTTCAGGATGATCAGCATATAGTATTTAGATCTGGTACTATTGGTGATATGCTGAAGAATATGCCAGAAAATATTGTACCTAAACAACGTAAAAGTGCTGAATATATAAGGAGTATACTTGCCCGCAATGAGGCAAATAGTAAGTATCCTTATAATAAGCATTTATTTACCAGAATAAAAATAGGAGTGTATAGTCTCAATAAGGAATTACAGATAAAACTTAATAATGATTGGCAAATGTTATATTGATATGAATAGCTGAAAGTTTGTAAAATGACAAAAGAGAATAAATCAAAATTAATTGTTACAGAGGAGGCAGAAGGAAATTCACTATAGAAGCTCGGCTACTGATGGTGCTGGAGTATATAAGGGAGTATAGACTTATTTCATGCCATATGCTAAAGACATATGGGTTTTACGATGTTTTTTGCCATTTGAATTGTTGTCTCGGAAAGATGATATTTCTTTTTTACTTCTATCCAAGCTTGTTGGGGATTTAATTTTGTAACCATTATTACTCCTTATTAATTTTGGCAATATTTATGTAGGAATGTGGCATAAGGCTGCAATCCCGTAGGTATAAGGTTTCCAGAGAATAGTTTTCTTTTGTATAGTTTTGAAAGAGGAGACTGCCTACGATAACTAATTAATTATATTTTGAGCTATTTTTCGGCGAGAATAAATATAATTTTTGAAGGAATAGTGTACTTATTTCAAGAAAATCATGTTTATTCGCAGCCAAAAAGAGCCAAATATAGCATTACTTTAGTTATTGCAGGCAACCTCCTAGATACCAATAACTGTATTAGTACTTTCCCCTTACTATGCTACCCTTTAATCAGCGAGTGTATCAATGCATTAACAGCCTGTTGATATTCTGGGTTACGGATTTTCATAAAATTCCTCGACACCTCTATACACAGACGCTGATGCTGAGTTTGGACAGGCTCAATATTTTTAATATCTTCTAAACCTTCATAAAAATAACCAATATTTTTTTCTAATGCCTTAGCAATAAGAATTAGCCTACCTATTGATATTCTATTGAAACCAGTCTCATATTTTTGTAATTGTTGAAGGGTTACATCTATTGTCTTTGCAAGTTGCTGACGTGACAAACCTTTAGCAAGCCTTAGAGAATAGATTTTTTGTCCTATCAATTTATCAATTTTGCTTATATAGTCATTGTTTCTTGCCATAATTAACTCCCCTGGCTTAATATGTGCTAGGTAGATTAATTATATCTAGAAACGACTGGTAGGTTATATCTAACTCATTGTTTAAAGATTCCTCAGGATAAGATAACATGTAAAAGAATGTACCATTTTTTTAACTTTTTTCATGAATCCAATTTTCTTAAATTTGCTCAACGGTACCTAATATTTTTCTTTCAGATACTCATAGTATTTTGCTATCTCCGATATACTCTTTCAATTTATTAATTTGTATTTTAGTTAAGCCAGTAAATTCAATAATTTCATCTAACGGTTTATTTTTAATTAGCATAGTTTTTGCTACCACTTTCATCGCTTCAGCTTTACCTTCAGCTTTACCTTCAGCTTTACCAATCTGGATTCCCTTCTCTTTACCAATTTGGATTCCTTTAGCCTCACCAATTTGTAAACCTTCTAGGACGCCTTCTTCTTTCCAATGTTGTGCCAAACTACCCATAAGCTTTGTACCTGTTTCCTGATTTAACTTACTTATTAATAACTTTTCTAATTCTACCTTATCAGATTGGTTTATTCTTGTCAATGTGTAACACAATAGTAGCTCTAAGTAATTGTAACCAATAGTCACCTTAGTTATTTCAGGTAACATATAAGCTACTTCCTGCCATTTCTTTAGTAGATCGCGTTTCTTGATATGCTTCATGAAAAACTCAAGTATCCCTGACCACATCCTTTGTTTCAATTGCTCATCAGGAATATCATGAACATTAACTAGTTGATAGTCATTGATCCAAGCACTTCTTGCTAGCTTACTGTCTTCAAATAAATCCCATAAGTTCCTTGGAACATTATATTTTTCTGTACCATTAAAAAATATCAGCGGATAAACCAATGGTAACGTCTTGGTCTCAGGATTTAAAGTCAAATATCGATCACAAATATTAATGAAATATTTGAATATTCTGAATGCCATGAAGTGGTCAGGCGAACTTTGGTGTTCGACTAATAAATATAGATACCCATCATTATTATTATCAAATTTTGCCGAAAATAACACATCCGAAATAGAATCTCTTAAATCTAGCTCTATGAAACTGGTATTTTCAATTGTCAAACTAGGGAAATTTACTATATCCTTAATATGTTTAGGTAAATGAGCATGCAGAAATTCATGGGCTACTAGCGGATTCTCCATTGCTTTGCGAAAAATTTTGTCATGCTTTAAACGTTCTGTCATTTTACCTAGCTATTTTAAGAACTCCCATATATTTTGACATAAAAACTTTTAATAGACAATATCATAATTGCCATTTTTAACGATCTTAAGTCCATATGCTAGGAGGCTGCCTGCAATAACTAAAGTAATTCTATATTTGGCTCTTTTTGACTGCGAATAAACATGATTTTTTTGAAATAGGTACACTATTCCTGCAAAAATCATATTTATTCTCGCCGAAAAATAGCTCAAAATATAATTAATTAGTTATCGCAGGCAGCCTCCTAGATTGACAAAATTTAAATTACTCTATTTTGACCATTTTAAGCTACAAATTATAAGATTTTTTTTGAAATAGATGTCAAGTATGATTGCATTTAATCCTTGATTATTTGTGCTTTATTACAAAATTTACCTTGCATATCAAATATTTGTACTACTCCTTCTGTATGAATATCGTGAGCTTTTTCAACCACATATTTTTGCCGTGGTGGAAACCATTGTAATACAAAATAAAGGACTGTGGTTGAGGTAATAATTGATGAGATAAGACTAATTGCTACCATAAAAAAGAAATTTTTACTACGATCAATCCTGAAAAATTCAATATCAGTTTTAATGTTGTTTAAAGTTTGAATGCAGCCATTAATTGCTGTAGTCATTTCTTCTATTTTCAGTTGGTTATTATCTTGAATTGCCCTAGCCACTTCAGGAGCAATAGCTATTATGCTTTTACTTAACTTTTCTGGTATTTTGTTTAAAATGTAACACTCTTCACTAAGCTTGCAAAGATTCTTTTTAAAAGCTTCTAACTGGATACTGATATTATTACTACATTGTTTGGTAGAATCATTAAAAGATGCTAAGATATCTTGTACCTCTCGTTTAATATATGGCAAATCTTTAACAAGTTCCATACATTCGGTAAAGTGCTGGTCTAGTTTATCATAAATTGTAGCAAAATCAGATAATGTAATATTTGATAATGCTTGTTTATTTCTTGGCTTATTTAGATTTTTATTATTTAATTGTACTTGTTGATGCGGCAAATCAACATCATCTGTTATTTTTTTACTCATTGCTTATCCTTATACCAAATCACTATCTATTTAATAATATAGATGCTATAGTGTGTTATTTAAGATAGTATAGTGTTAATTAAGATGTCTAGAGGGTATAAGGTATTAGAAGTTAATGTAGAAGAAGTGAAACAATTAATGAATGAAGCAAAGACTAAAGAAGAATTTAGACGTTATCAATCAATCTATCTAAGAGTGAGTGAAAAAATGCCGACATCATTGATTGCTAAAGTTACAGGATTATCAGAAAGTCATGTTCACAGAACCCATAGTCAATGTCGGAAAAAAGGCTTAAAGGCACTATGTAGCAGGAAGAAAGGTGGGAGATACAGAAGTTATCTAACTCAAGAGCAAGAACGTGAGATGCTTAAAAAGATAGAACAGAATGCCGTTAATGGTGGGATAGTAGAAATTAGCAAGGTGCATAAGATTTTTGAGGAAACGGTTGGTAGTAAAATAGCACGTTACACAGCTTATAGGCTGCTTCATAGGCATGGGTGGCGTAAAATTGCACCAAGACCATACCATCCTAAACAAAAGAAGGATGCGGTAGAAACTTTTAAAAAAAGTGGCCTGATATGGTTAAAGAAGCAAGAGTATCAGCAGCAACTGAAGGCAAGGAATTAAAGATATTCTTCCAAGATGAGGCACGTTTTGGTCGTATAGATTCATTAAGGCGTTGCTGGGTTCCGGCTGGAATCAGGCCTTTACTTAAGAAACAAATTATTCGTGAATATACTTATACTTATGGGGCAATTTGTCCATTTGACGGTGCTAGTTGTTTCCTTATTTTGCCTTTAATGAACCAAGATTGGATGATGTTAATGCTACAAGAAATGGCAAAGCGTTATAAGGATAATTTTCTTTTAGTAGTATGCGATGGAGCTGCTGCACATAAACTCGATAAAGAATTATTACCTAATAATATTAAACTAGCTTACTTGCCACCATATAGCCCACAATTAAACCCACAAGAAAATATATGGGATGATATGAGGGAAAAATTCTTTTATAACCTAGCTTTTGATTCAATGAATGCTATAGAAAATCAACTAATCACAGCATGTAATTATTATGAAAATAATCCTGCAATTGTCAAATCTATATGTGCTTGGAATTGGATAGTATCTTGTTAATTAGATAGTGATTTGGTATTAAATGTTTCGTTATTGTTTATTTTAGTCATAGCAACATATTCTTGCCTAGCTTCTTGCCACCAAGGTTGTTCTTCTTGTTGATCTTGTGGCACTTGAGGTATTACTTGCTCACTATCTGTTTGACTTGTCGGCTTATTTGAAATATGAGGAATACTGGTCTCCTGAAGATGATAATTAATAATGGAATTATTATTAGTAGCTCTATTTGCAGCAACAAATCCAGGATGTTTAAGCGGAACATCGGAGGCTATTGGCACTTTAATTCTAGCTATTCTAGCTTTTGGCTCTGGTAGGCTGACAAAACATTCTAAATCTGCTAAAGTAGCAAGATCATTGGTGGTAATCAAAGCTTTACGTTTGGTGCCTTCAGTATAGCTAACACCATCGCGAAACTCATGAGCACCAAAAGAAGTATTTTTTTGGGACGTGGCATATTCCAGTTGCCCAAATATCTCAGTAATAATTTTGGCGGTAGCTGGTTCGTCACTTCTAAAGAGAAACTTAGTAGCATTGCCCAAAGATAGTGCTGCCCTGTAGCATGCCAAAATTATCGAATATTTGATTAATTGATTGAGTTGCACTAAGTATACAACCACCATATTTTCTGGATTCCGATATTAAAGTAGAAAAGCCAGATAAATTGCCTAGAGAAGCTAACTCATCGATAATAAACCACATGCGTCTTTTCTCGTTGATACCTATGCCAATTAAACATGAGATCGCTAGCTCAAATAAACAAGCAATGATAGGCATCGTGACATTTCGCATATCTGGTTTAGTACTTAAAAATAACCAGGCAGAGCTTCCTTGCTGAACTTCAGCAAAATATTCTGTTAGTGAGAATTTTTTCTCAGACTCAAATAACAAATTTAAGGGTTGAGTGCTAGTTGCCAGTACTGATAAAATAGAACTAGCTGTAGTCTTATTATTAGCTGTTAAATATCTAGCAGCTAAGGTACCAGTCAGCCTATTCTTAAGCTTATCCCAGGAAGATAGACTCAACATATTTTTCAATTCGATAATTGACTTGTTGCCCTCTGTTACTAAAACTTGTACACAAGCACAGAAAATGGTGGCAGCACTATTATCCCAAAATGGATCAAAACCACTATTAGTTTTCTTGCCAAACTTAAACAATACTTTAGCAAATTTATCTAACTTTGGATCAAAATATTCTGCCTGTTCTGGATTAGGTATATTACCACTATCAGAGTTAGTGTCAGCCCAGAAATCCCAAGCATGAGATCTCGCATCTAACGGATTAAAAATAATATCTCCCCTATCAGGATTATAGTATCTTTCTATCATTTCTCCTGTTTGATCTACCACTAAGGCTGGTTGTTTAAAGTTTCTGATTTGTGGAATTAGGTTATTAAACAAATTAGTTTTACCAGAACCTGTAGTACCAATAGCTATGATATGTCTGATTTCACTATCTTTAACAAGTCGCATATCACCTACAATGAATTTACTTGCTTTATTAGCTTTATTTAAATAATTAGTGATTTCTTTGGAAGATTTGATAGTACTACCGCTGATTTGTTTTTCTATTGATACAGACTTACCAAATTTTGTCCAAAGTAGGAAAATTAGTACAAAAATACCAAACATCAGCCCAAGACAAAATAATAACTCAACTTTGATAAAATTAACCAGATGATAATAATTCTTACTAAATTGCTGAGAAGTTAAGATCACTTCCGGATTAATATTACGCCTATATAAACCAGCTTGGTTATAGGCGTTTATGGTGGTAATATGTTCATATTTTTTACTTTTAGGATTAACTATTGCTCTAATAGAACGTATGCTATTATCAAACTTACTGACTAGTAAAGCTTTTTGATAAGTTACAGCGGCAGATAAATCATATAGTTCTAGCTTGGGATAAGCTAGAACTATGGTAATTATCACACTGACTACACACGAGATAGCAATAGAACGACCAAATACCTGCAAAAACATCCTGATCTTATGTAAGAAGATTTGCCCACCACCAATAAAATTATTTAGCATATGAATTCCATAGTTATTGTTTCTTTCTCCTTTCATTTATGGGTTGTAACCAGACTACGTACCATCAGAATCGTCAAGCCATGATAACAACACCTTTCTTGAATATTGCCTATGATGATGAGGTTTAGCTGAGTGATAGAGCCTTACTACCTTTTGCCAATCACCGTGCTTCCCATATAAATCAGTTAACAATTTTGCCGCATATTTAAGGTTATTTTTAGGGGTAAGCATTTCATTGATGCTGCTAAAATTATAACCGTGCCAGTGCCAATTTATTTGAGCCAGTCCTATATCAATATTGGTATGTCCTTTCTTTAGATAAGAACGTATAATTTTAACTGCATCTACCTGAGAACTCGCAATAAAAGCTTTACCTGCTATATTTACTGCATAAGCTTTTAGTCCAGATTCTACTTCAACAATGGCTTTCAACAAACCACTTGGAATATCATGCTCTTTTTCAACCGTGCTAATTAATTCAGGTAAATCTTGGGCAAATGCTATATTTTGTGAAAAACTAAATATTATAACCACCAAAATCTTTATTATTGCTTTACTTAAAATAGTAAACCATGATATCATCGATTTAAGTATGGTAGAATTGAGGTTTGTTATGAATTGGATCAAATCACGGCTAAATAAAGATAATTTCTGGAATTTAATGTTCTGGTCTGGGGTGGTTTTTAGTGTTTTTTTGAGTGAACAAATAGCAGATTTTTTAAGTATTGGTGCTTTAATTATTTTAGTTTTGTCACTGACTTTAGTACCATACTTACTAGATTTAACAAAACTAAATATATTAGTAATAAAATATTTCTAAATAGCCAAGGTAAAGACTTAACGAATAAACTGCCAAAAAGGTTCAGCATAATATTTTTAGTTAATATATTTTTCACTGCTGCATGTATATCTAAAAATTTTAATGAGCTAAACCTATCTTCTATTATTGGGATAGCTCTTGTCTTGCCTATTTCATACTTCATATATAAAAATTGTCCTATTTCTATTTTATTTAACAAAAATGCTTGGCAAGAAGAAGTGATTGGCATAAAAGCAGGAACATATAATGCTAATACCCATTCTTCTACCTTTAGTTCCAATAATATATATTACACAGGCATTGAACATCGTAACCTACCTGGTAATATGTATTATCATAGAAAGTAAATCTTTTACTTAATATCTTTTGGTTTACTCTGCCTTGCAGATTGATAAGCTCCTTTGTTGAACTGCCGACCTCTTGGAGAACCTTTAGTTGAACCTCCTATTCCTAAAGGGCTACCAATAATTCTTCCCTGCCCAATCCTATCTTCTTCATACTTATCAATCTCTGCCTGTAAATCTTTTCGCTCAAGTTGATTAACTTGCCGGATATTATTATATTGTTCAGAATTTTTATCCGTTACTTTTTTACCCTTGTTTTTAGTTCTCCTTCTTTTTCATGAATATTTGCTGCAAATTCATTAATATTAATACCGCTTTTTGTTGCTACTTCTTTAACTTGCGATTCAGGATTCCTATTAATTTGCTTATCATGTTCATTGCTAAAATCATTCAATGCTTTTTCTGCATGCTGACCCGATACTTGTTGCTTACCGCTATTTATTTCAGGCATTAAATTTTGTAATTCTTCAGATGCTATTTTATTCCATACTTTCATCACGTCAGGATGCCTTTTGTCTACTAGCTTCCTCACGGAGTTTGCATCCATACCAAACTCTATTACGCAGCGATCTAATACTTCTTGATACATATCTTTGTTGACTGTCGCTGATTCTAAATCAAGTTTGCTTTTTGTTTTGTACCAATTATCTACTGTTTCTTGACGCATTGATACTTGTGCCTCTAATCTTTTCTGTTTTTCATAGCTGTTTCTTACTGCATCGCTATAATGTTTTTCAGCACTATTATCTTTTCCCCATACCTCACTTGATGCTGCTTTGACTATATTGTTGTAATCTTCATGAGTATTATTTTGTGTTGATGTATCATTATCCTCCATAAAAGACTGATCGCTCATATTTCTAGCAGTAACTGAACCTTCTACGCTACCAGAGACACCAATACCAGTAAGTCCTTTTAGTGGAGTAGACGCAGTCATAGATGCTTTCAATGCTGCATCTGTTGCTTGTTGCCAACTATATCCATATTGTTCTTTAAGAGTTCTTACGTTGTTTATTGCTCGTTGAAGTGACTTGCCTTGCTCTCCCATTATATCATAATTATAACTTTCCCCATTATGTTCACGTTGTGCTAAGTTGGAAACAAAATCAGCTGTTTTGCTAAAGGTGTTACTCTTTGCCTCTGATAGGGCTCTTTGATCTGACTTCAACAAACTTTCAGCCGTGTGCATGCCTTGAGTCACATGATTTTGGGCTGTTTGTTCCAGATTAAATTTGGTAATACCAACCGAAGTATTAATACCTTGACCGCCAGTGTAAATTACGTTGCCATCAGGATTATTGCGAGCTATACTACCATCAGCCTGTTGCCAGCTATTACCCCCTTCAACATATTGCATATTATGGTCGGTCTTATATCCTGATTTCATATATTGCTGACTGTTCCCTTCTGAAACATTATCAATGCTTCTATTACCACTTGCTGTCTCTGCTCCTATACTACCACCTGTTGCTTGTAGCCCACCAATAATTGAGCCAGCTAAGTGACCAAGACTGCTAACTCCACCTTGCATAATAGCAAATGCCAAAAATGGTATTACCATTTGTAAACCTGCTGCTACTGTTACTATTGTATCAACATGATTGGTGATTGTACTGCTACTACTGAAACTTAACATTAAATTTGAGCCAGTCTTTAAATGACTATACGTACCCATGATCATATTAATGATGGCATTTAATGCTGGCCATAATTGTAGTGATGCAACTAGGGTTAGATAAGAAGTATATTTTGCTATGCCACCACTAAAGATCAACATTGGCACTAAGAACATAAATGATGCATAGACTATACATTTTATTACCACTAGTAACATTGGGAGATATAAGCTTGCCATATCACTTGATAATAGCCAGCCGCTTTCTTGATTAGTTCGTGCTCTTGCCATTGCATAGTTACCGGATGTATAGTCAGATAAACTATTGATCATCATTTGCTGACGTAGTATGTCACCTGCTTTTTGACCACCACCATAGAGTGCTTTAATATTTTTCTCTAAAACATTTGATATAATTGATGAGCTAGTTGATGGAGTATAATTTGATCCACCTCTTGCTAAAGCAAATTCTGTATTGGCATTTTTTGATACTACTCTTTTGATTTCTTCATCAAAATAATTTTCAAAGAAATTTACTGCCTCTCTACAAGTGACATTACGCATTTTATCTCCTATTCGCAGATAAAGACGAGTTAAAGTTCCAGCTTTACTACTTACTAATTTCCAAATATCTGGAGTATTTATTAATTGTTTAGGAGTAAATTGGTAGCCGATCATTGCTGGAAGTACAATACATTGCTTGATAAAAGATCGCATATTTTCTACAAATTCTGGGTCTTTTATGCGAACCTGACGTAATTCCTTTTTTAGTCTTGCACCAAATAACATCCCATAATTATAATAAGAAAATGTAGATGACCCAGAAACAAGAGATTCTATCGGTGCATATACTTGCTCAAAACCTATAGTGATCAAATGACCAAATTCCTCTAATATTCCAACAGGAAGAGCAAAAGCTATGGGAATATTATCAACCTTGCCTATTCTTTTAGTGACATGATCTTTAACAATCATTTCTGTTTTAGGTAGTAATAATGTGTTAATTAGTATAATCATACCAAGTACTTTAAACACATATGCCCGCCACACCATATTACTATTACTATACGACATTTTTACTGCATAATAGCATCCGGTAATTATGCATAGACTATTTACTAAATCTGTATAAAATTCATTATTGCGGAACATTGCCAAACCATTTAATACATAGTACAAAGCATCATAATAACCGTAAGTATGAATTGTTAAATCAAGTTCCATATTTCCTACCTATTTTCCTTTTCTTCCCTTTTTTCTATTATAGCTAATCCGATTAGCATTTAGTCATAGTAAACTGGCTTCTATTAGCGAGAAGCCGCTTTAGTAGCGTCGAAGCAATCCAGAAAAGTAATTAAAATGGATTGCTTCGACCATTCCCTGGTCTCGCAATGACATATGTATGTACATCTCCAACATCATTGCGAGGAACCAGTTTGCAATACACCGTCATTGCGAGCCACCGTAGGTGGCGTGGCAATCCATAAAAGAATAGATTGCTTCGTCGGCTTACGCCTTCTCGCAATGACGGCATAATGCTTAATCCATGCCAATTTCACATTTATCCACTCACCTTACACATAAACCCCATGACAATTTAAAAATTCCAGAAAAGTACAAGACGTCATTGCGAGACCACGTAGTGGTCGTGGCAATCCACATTCATTAGATTGCTTCGTCGCTACTAAAGTAGCTCCTCGCAATGACGCCATGCTATTTTCTCTATTAGTTTTAAATGCCATGCGTAGGGTGAGTTATCCATCCATCTCATTAGTCGACATAAACTCCTGAAACTTCATCTCAAAGTATTTTTCCTCTTGCAACATTCTCATTTTGGTTTGTTCGATAATATTATACCGTCTAAAGGCGTTCTCTCTGCTACCCACCAAAAAGCTAATAGTATTATTTACTTCCTGTTCAAAGCTGGTAAATACTCCTATATCTGCCAGCTGCAAGTAAGATAACTCTGATACTGCTTCAGAAGTTTGCTGTAATAATTTGGTAAGATAATTAGTTACCACGTCATAGCATAAGGTTTCAACAAACTCAGCCATGCGGACTGTAAGGTAGCTATTATCAGCATTAGTGGCAAGTTCTCTCTGTATCTTGTTAGTTAGTGGTATGGATGATAAGGCTATTAAATTTTCCTCTTCTTCAGTAAAATCACCATTATTAGTTTTTATTTTTTTAACCATCGAAACTAACATATCATCAATACTACCATATAATGTATCGCTAGCTGATAATCTGGTTTTTGCTTTTTGTGGCATTAAGCATAAATTTGTTTCATCACACTGATATTGCTCAACATCTACATTACCTTTTCTTACTCCAATAAATTCCTCTATTAATTCTTTATTAACTAGTGACTTCTTATGAATTATAGAAATACGTCCTTCACTATCTTTTTTGCCAATAATAGTCCCTGATATACTCATTAATAATTCTTTGAAACTAGTTGAATCTCCACCACCACTTGCATTCTTGGTAAGAGCTTTCCATACCAAATTAAAATTATCACCTAGTAAACTTTCGAGTTCTTTATTGGTTTTGGTTGGGTCTCCATTATCCTTTTTAGCTTTATCTCTAATATCTGCCATATCGCTTCCGCTTTTGGTCATTGCCAAGTCACTCTGGCGAGTAAGCTCTGCTCCTTTATTCATTCTGCTAGCTATACCATTACTTATCTGAGTAGCCATATCGCAGGAATTAATGTTGAACTGGTTAGTGTTTCTTTGCATTTGTTCTAAGTAAGTCATAATGTTTTCGCATTGAGGGCAAACTGTTTTAATAGCCATGATTGCTGCATAGCCACCAACATTCTGTACCATCTCTTTAAGAAATTGCTCCATAGCAGCACTTTTTAGAAATGATAATGCTCCACCTCTTAAATCAAGTTGTATTCCACATGGAAGACCACCAAGTTTACAGCTAGGAGCTTGGAAATTAACAAGCTGCAAATCTTCTATAGGTGGCGACTTAATTAACACTGATCCACCAACTATATGACCCGATAATTGATCATGTACTATCGCAGTTTTACTAACATTGCTCATAGTACCTTTTGGCATAACGCTTTTAATCAGTTTCTCTATACCGCCATAACTATTACTGCTTGCGAATAAGCATATTGCTAATAAGCAATAAATAGATAATTCCCGTATGAAGTTTCTAATCATCATTTTCCGCTACCTGAGTTTTTTCTTCAGCTATTCTCTCCATCTTATTCAGATATTCAGCAGCAAATATTGCAGCTTCCTCAAGCTCTGACATTGATGCTGCTCCTCTAATTAGTTCAAAATTGATCTTGCTGTCATTAGTTACAACTACTATTGTTGGGGTACGTTGCAAGTTTAGCTTATCAGCCAGTCCTTTATTTTGATGAGTTTTAAAAATTTTACTTGTGCTGCCATCCAGGCTTACTGCTTCTACCTTAAATCGGTATTTTTTAGCAAAATTATTAAGTACCGGTTCAAGTATTGAGCAATAAGGACAAGTTGAGGAAAAGAATACAAAGAGTTCTATCTTACTACTAAGCTCTTTAAGCTTGTTAGTTATTTCCTGTTCATTAATCTCTTCTTTTATTCTTCTGCCATATAGGTTAATTGGGTTATCAATTAAATTGATAATTTCAGGATAAAGAAAATTCACCATCCTAAAGGTATGAGCAAGTTTTAAGCTATCTTCTAGCATCTGTGCCTCCTTTTCCTTATATCTCCTTGCATGTTCAATATTTTCTGGATATCTAATCATCATAAATTTTAACTCCTCTAGTTCCTGGCTAAACTGCTCTACTTCTTGTCTTGCTTTAGCGTATTTTTGTTTCTGTATTTCCTTTAAGGTTAACTCCTTTTGTTTGTTAGCCACCTTCTCAGCTTTTTCTTTTTCCTCAAACCATATCCAACCACGGTAACGTTGATCAAAGAAGTTACTTGCATAACAATAGTTAGGGATGCAGTAATTAGCGGCAACTATGCAAATTAATAATATTTTCAGAATATATGCATAGCTAACCCGACTAGCATTTAGCCATAATAAACTGACGTTAGTGCCAGAAGGTGTGAGCCTATGAAGCAATCCATTTCTAATCACTTTCCTGGATTGCTTCGTCGACCTACGGTCTCCTCGCAATGACGTTCGTGAATTTGGTGTAACGTTAGTAGGGTTAGCTGCTATACACATCACTAATTGCCTTTCTGTAGTTGTAGCTCTTGCTCCATTTGTTGCTCCTTCTATTGTTCTTGGTTCTTTATCTAGCATTATGTTCCCTTCAATTAACTTATAGCTAACCCGATTAGTATTTATCTATACAAACCTTCATTGCGAGCCACCGTAGGTGGCGTGGCAATCCATTTCTAATCACTTTTATGGATTACTTCGTCGACCTACGGTCTTTCTCGCAATGACGTTGACCATATACTACTTATTAAAGTGTCTTGCCTAAAACCGTATCTTCTTCTAACTTTCAACAATTGTGCTACGGTCTCCTCGCAATGACGTTTGAAAAATTGGTGTACTTGCCATTAATCGTCTCCTATTTTGGTACTCCAACCAGATTTATTATTTCCTTTATTATGAGGATTATTATCTCCTTTTCTGATGTTAGAGGTTGCTGTACCTTTTATCCTGATAGTAATGTCACCGACATTTGGTGCTTTATATTTTCCAGCAAACTTAAGCTTAAAGTCTTCAATAAATTCAGTAAGATCCATTTTGTCAAAATCCAGATTCTGCAATTCTGCTAAAGTTAATCCCCGACAATTAGGATTGCCGCCACTACCAAAATTCTTTTCCGTATTACTGATAAGTCCCTTGGCATATAATTGCTTTCTTCCTTCAACTTGAATAACCTTTTGTAGTAAATTACCAAAACAACAATAATAATGCTTTATACCAAATCACTATCTATTTAATAATATAGATGCTATAGTGTGTTATTTAAGATAGTATAGTGTTAATTAAGATGTCTAGAGGGTATAAGGTATTAGAAGTTAATGTAGAAGAAGTGAAACAATTAATGAATGAAGCAAAGACTAAAGAAGAATTTAGACGTTATCAATCAATCTATCTAAGAGTGAGTGAAAAAATGCCGACATCATTGATTGCTAAAGTTACAGGATTATCAGAAAGTCATGTTCACAGAACCCATAGTCAATGTCGGAAAAAAGGCTTAAAGGCACTATGTAGCAGGAAGAAAGGTGGGAGATACAGAAGTTATCTAACTCAAGAGCAAGAACGTGAGATGCTTAAAAAGATAGAACAGAATGCCGTTAATGGTGGGATAGTAGAAATTAGCAAGGTGCATAAGATTTTTGAGGAAACGGTTGGTAGTAAAATAGCACGTTACACAGCTTATAGGCTGCTTCATAGGCATGGGTGGCGTAAAATTGCACCAAGACCATACCATCCTAAACAAAAGAAGGATGCGGTAGAAACTTTTAAAAAAAGTGGCCTGATATGGTTAAAGAAGCAAGAGTATCAGCAGCAACTGAAGGCAAGGAATTAAAGATATTCTTCCAAGATGAGGCACGTTTTGGTCGTATAGATTCATTAAGGCGTTGCTGGGTTCCGGCTGGAATCAGGCCTTTACTTAAGAAACAAATTATTCGTGAATATACTTATACTTATGGGGCAATTTGTCCATTTGACGGTGCTAGTTGTTTCCTTATTTTGCCTTTAATGAACCAAGATTGGATGATGTTAATGCTACAAGAAATGGCAAAGCGTTATAAGGATAATTTTCTTTTAGTAGTATGCGATGGAGCTGCTGCACATAAACTCGATAAAGAATTATTACCTAATAATATTAAACTAGCTTACTTGCCACCATATAGCCCACAATTAAACCCACAAGAAAATATATGGGATGATATGAGGGAAAAATTCTTTTATAACCTAGCTTTTGATTCAATGAATGCTATAGAAAATCAACTAATCACAGCATGTAATTATTATGAAAATAATCCTGCAATTGTCAAATCTATATGTGCTTGGAATTGGATAGTATCTTGTTAATTAGATAGTGATTTGGTATTACTACTGTCCTCTTCATTATTCCCCTCCTTTCTTTTCCAACATATATGCATAGATTCTTCTTGCGATTTTCAATTAATTGTTTTTCATCGCTATTGCAGTGGGCACCTAAATGATTGCCCCAACCATTTAGACTAACTGCACAGCAATTGATGTAACCAGTAGCCTTCTTACTACAATGGCTATTAAAACCAGCAAATATTTTAAAATTAAAATCCTTTGCATCTCTTATTTTGCTCACCATGTAAAGCTTGGAGACTGAATCCATCATCTCACCATTAGTCTCGTAGCTTTTATCAACACAGTTACCGTCTATACAAGGTACCCCCCTGCAAACTAATCCTTCTTGCCCATCTTTTTCAGTTAGTCCCATTCTTGCCTTTTGATTCTCTACTTCCGCTGGTATCCATCTCTTACACGAAAATTCTCTTTGTAAGTTTACACAATTACCTAAGCTGTCATGCAGTAAGCAAGGTAAATCTGCTACTGTGTAACAATGATCATAATTCCTGCAATTATCCTGACTCGGATAATTGCAGGTTTTTTGGTAAGAATATTCCCAACAATCTTTGTTTACCTCGACACCGTCAATTATCCTAACACCGCTAGATAAACAAGTCTTTACTGTATCTGAACATGGGTAATTGCTAACAAAACTAGCTGCTTCTATCTTCACCATCATTACTAAACTTACGACAATTATAGGAAGGACTAGTGCCAGTATGTTTCTTAAATAAATATAAAATAAAGCTTTGTGGTTAATTAATTTAATGTACATGTCTCACTCCACTCTTCTTGCCATTCTGTACATTCTTCAGAACCGATCTTATAAGCCACAGTAAAGTCTCTACCAAAATAATCATCATGAGACATATAAGTACGAATCCACGATGGATCAGATAGCTCACCTATTGGAGGACCATCTCTATTAATTCGTACTGAAACTATATCTTCAACAGGAATTTGCAACTGATCAGCTAATAATCGCTTCATTTGCTGTTGTACTACTGAACCATTTTCTTTAATTCGTCTAATAGTGCTTTGTTGCACTTCCCAATCTAGTAAATCTTGATTGCTATTATAAAAATATTTCAAAAAATAATGTTGAACAGGAATACCCTTAGGAGGATTAGGAAGAAAATGATAATTAATATAAATTGTTTTTTCTTGTAGAGTCCTTTCTTTCTTTTTACACCTTACTGTAATAGTATCGGTGCAACGATATTTGTTACGTAGTTCCTCACATATAGTTTTATCATAGACTGTATCTCCCTTATTCCGGTCAAGCTCTGTTATTAGCTGGATATAATATTGTGGTTCTATTTCCTTATTTCCTTTAACTTGCTTACAATCAATATCTAACCTTTTCAAAAAACCTAATAAGCTCGACATCATTTGTCCTGTTCCTTCAGTTATGCTATTTGCATCATCTTTATGTCTCATCATTCCAGGTCTAGAGTAATCAACTAGATATTCATTAACCCAAGCTTCTTTAAATGATTCTCTTATTCCAGAACCTTCAAGCTCTTCTGCCCTAATATTACCTAATTCTGCCCCTTTAGTTCTTGCCTGCTTACTACCAACTAGATCATTAAAACCTGTTTCAGATTCAGCTCCTTTTACTGCAGATACCTTTTGTCTTTCTAGAACTTGTTCAAAACCTTTATAGTTCTCTATTTTTTCATTAAATAACGGGTCTACTTTATTGACATTAGTTTTAGCAGTAGGTTCAGTATATACAGCTAAGCTAGTTAGATGCCAAAAGGGTAGCAGGGCTACACTGAGCCTTAGCAAACAACAACTCATATACCAAAAGTTTTTAAATATTATTTTATAGCTAACCCGATTAGCATTTAGCCATAATAAACTGGTGTCATTGCGAGTAGGCGTAAGTCTACGAAGCAATCCATTTCTAATCACTTTCCTGTGGATTGCATCAATGCTACTAAAGTAGCTCTGAGCCATGACGTTTGAGTTGCATATATGTCATTGCGAGCGAATGTACATGAGCGTGGCAATCCATGAAGCTTGTATATTATGGATTGCTTCGTCGGCTCGAAGCCTCCTCGCAATGACGCTTGTGAATTTGGTGTAATGTTCATCGGGTTAGCTATATAATTATTTGTCATTTTAAATTTAATCATTTTTCATTAACCTCTCAACTTCTTGTGATAAATCACCATTAATTGCAAATTTCTCTAAAGCCTTTTTAACGGAGATACTGCCAGTAATCTTATCGTAAGTAACTTTGCAAGATTTACCAAAACACCCATCTAAGTAACCTTGTTGTTTAACCAGCAAAATAGCTGGGACAACATTAATACCAAACTGGTCAAAGGCTTCGTCATCTATTTGCATACTGCCTACTTCAC
This sequence comes from Candidatus Tisiphia endosymbiont of Ceraclea dissimilis, assembly GCF_964030735.1. Lineage (NCBI taxonomy): Bacteria > Pseudomonadati > Pseudomonadota > Alphaproteobacteria > Rickettsiales > Rickettsiaceae > Candidatus Tisiphia > Candidatus Tisiphia endosymbiont of Ceraclea dissimilis. The sequence goes on along the minus strand of NZ_OZ034917.1, from coordinate 1,590,125 downwards.
CATTTTCTGATATTGACATAACTAATTTGGTAAGCTCTTTAAAACTACCATTGGGTAATCCCTTAAATACCAATGTTCCACCATATTTAACTGCTTGTTGATGATATATCCTCAGTAAATTACCTGGCATCCCGCTACTTACAAATATCTTAAGCACTGCTGAATTAATAAGTTCTTTGTCCCACAATTCTTTATCACTGCAATTTTTATTTTGTTTCAAATAATGTTGCTCATCTAACTCACGCAACTTTTGTAAAATAGCTTCTCTTGTTAATATTTGTCCTGCATATCCCAATTCTTTAGCCCAATCTCGCTGCTGATCAGTTGCCTCAATATTTTTTATATTATTTAGCAATTCGCTATTAGCGTTGCTGATATTTTGTGCTATAGTTAAGTGACTAATGTCAAATAGTAATGCAACTAAAAGGCACAGCAATTTTTCTTTCGCCATACTAAGTACCCCCAATCTTGTCCGTCATACGGATATTCTTTAAATGTTGAATACATCATGTCACTTAAGCCTAAAGACCAACAACCAATGCTGCTGGATGTTGATACTGGGTTGACCATCTGTAACTTATATTGACTCTTTTTGATTTTTAATGCCTTAGACTTACGGCATAATTTACCGCCACCTGTTAGAGAAGTGTTTTCATCAGTTGACGTCTCCTGTGCTAATCCTATTCGGTGCATCTTGGCAATTATTCGGGTAGCTAGTAAACTACTACTCTGAACTCCGCCAACATGATCAGCATTTGCTCCTGAAAATGGATACATATTACCCCAACAACCAGCACACCAAAACATGCTATCTAATGGCAACCTGACTGTACTACTTGCACAATCTAAAGCACAAGCTGCTTGGGCTATAGGGTTGGCAAATAAAAAAGCTTCAGGATTTAACAGGCTCTGCAATTTCTCATCATTCCAAGTAACATCAAATTCACTCATATAAGCCACATCAAAGCTATTTTGTTCTAAACAAATAAAATCAGTGATAAGTTCAAGCCAATAAATCAGTGGGTAAACATAATAATGAACATGGTAAAAACTATCGTGAACATGCCTATCATCGTATCCTCTATTAAAGCTACTAATCCTTTTTGCATCCGATCCAATAGGTACTCCACCAAGATTAGTCATACAATAAGGCGTTCTTGTAACATCAATAAGTCTTACTGGTTCCCAAAATCCTATGGTTATCCCTGGTACAGGAATATTTGATTTAATACATAAACAAACTGGTGATGAGGGATTTTTTGTGTCTCTTTTTTTAGGCATAACACCGCTACCAATAGTAATGACATTGCCTATACTTATTGGTAATATGCAGCTCCAACAAATGTCAGTAATTGGATTGACAAAATGCCCTTTACATGTGATACTGGCAGATACTGAAAATGGCATAAAAAGAGCCACTATCAGTATGATGCTTAATCGTGTCTTTGCACCTTGAGCTGGGTCGCCAAACTTTCTGCTCAAGGCTGCATTATTGATATTTATCAACTTTTCACCTCTTACATCATTTAAATCCAAATTCCTCAAAAGGATTATCGATTTCTACTTCTCTTATTCTTAACAACTTGCCTTCTTGTTCTATTATCGCTGGGACTTGCTCAATTTTGAATTTTGTCGTTAAAATTCCTGCTTGATCAAAATATACTTCTCTATTTAGTTCTTTCTGTAAATCCAGCGGTCTGCCAGCGATTAATATTAATTTGTCTTCTTCCTTTATTACTCCGTTGCTTTGTTGCTGCCTAAACCACTCTACTTGCAAGCTATCTTTACCATTAATAAATATTAGTTTCTTGTCTAAACTCATGTGATCTAATGGGTTCAATCTTGTACCTAGGGCATAAAGTAATTTGCCATCAGGTAAAATAATATCCTCTTTTACTATATAGCTTGGTTCATAGGTAAAATTCTGTGGTTTCTCAGTTCGTTTTATATTTGTAACAAACACAGGTTCCTCTATTCTATTTTTAGCGATTTCTAACATTTTTCTTTGCTCCTGTTCTATATCAACTAGCCTTAGTTTTCTTTGGATCATTGTTAAAAATCCTTCTTCTTTAACCTCAAAAACTGTTCCATATATACCAAAATCCTTGGCAATAGTTATTTGTGGTAGTAAGCTTACTAAAGCTAGTATTATTAGTTGTCTCATTTATATTTAGTTCACTTAGTTTTTTATGTTTGCTTTTTTACCATTACCTTACGCATAACCCCCACAACTGTTGAAAGTTAGAAGAGGAAGAGGTTTTAGACCGAATAGTTTAAAAGTCGTATGTGGTCAACGTCATTGCGAGAAAGACCGCAGGTCGACGAAGCAATCCATAAAAGTAACCAAAGATGGATTGCCACGACCACTACGTGGTCTCGCAATGACAGAAAACCTATCTAAAACCCGCTTTACCTTCTAACTTTCAACAGTTGTGGCATAACCCCCATGACAATTTAAAAATTCCAGAAAAGTACAAGACGCTATTAGCAAGACCACGTGGTCGTGGTAATCCACATTCATTAGATTGCTTCGTCGCTACTAAAGTGGCTTCTCGCAATGACGCCAAGCTATTTTATATATGACTTTTAAATACCATGCGTAAGGTGACTTTTTTAGCTACTCCGATTAGTAATTTAATCCATAGTAAACTGACGTCATTGCGAGGAGCTACTTTAGTAGCGACGAAGCAATCCAAGAAAGTTGGTAGAAATGGATTGCTTCGTCGACCTACGGTCTCCTCGCAATGACGGTGTAATGTTAATCGGGTTAGCTATATATTTACCTTTGTTGCGTTCGCTTATATTTTTTTTAAATCTTTACCAATTTCTCTCCAACATTCAGCAACTTCTGGATTGTTGTTAAGTAGCTTTTTGTCTGTTAACAACATACCGTAAAGAACTTCGGCATCTTGGGGATGTAAGTAATCCAGTCCTGCTTTTATTATTAAACCTCCTAGCATGATCTTTTTTTTAGTGTCTTGTTTACGTTTTAAATAATTAGCATTTTGGTTGTTATTGTAGTTGCTATTTTGGTTGTTACTCTGATTATTCATATAGTACCTGTAATTATTACAATCATTACGAGATTGTGAGTTTGTATTTGAGTTCGTATTTTGTTTGTTCGTTTTGCTATAAAACGGATAATTAATTTTGTCGTACATTGTTAATTCCTCTATATTTATTTTTGATAGTTGCTGTTTGATAGTTGTGGCTGTTTGTTAATAGTTACCTCTCCTAAATTATTATCCTCTAATCTATCAGACGACTTGCCTTGCTCTAGGTTACCTAATAGTTTCGTCAAATGTTCTATTATATTCTGATGTACTTGCTTGCTTATTGATGCCGTACCTTCTCCTGTAATAAAATCACCGACTACAAATACCACCTTGCTTCTTTTATCCTTATATTTTTGAGCTTCTGAATTGATTAGCTCTATCGCCTGATTAATTTTGCCAAAAAATAGGTTTTTCTCTTTTGGTTGTTCGTTTATTCTTTCTTTTTCGAAGCTCAGTATTTCTTTTTGTGATACATAGATAATCTTGCATTGATTACCAATATCACCAAATAGTAAAAATCCAAGCCAGCCAATTGATACTCCAAGTATCGTAAACATTAGCAAGACAACAATTTGTTTTTTGTTAAATTCGTTATCATTAGCTATGTTTAGGTTATTATCTGTCTTTATATTCATATTGAGGCTCATGTTCCTTGTAATTACTGTTTATCGATATTTTCTAGAATATAGCTGATCCGACTAGCTATTAAGCCAAATTCACAGACGTCATGGCTCAGAGCTACTTTAGTAGCAACGAAGCAATCCACGAAAATGATTAGAAATGGATTGCCACGACCACTACGTGGTCTCGCAATGACGCATAGGCGTTAGTTTAAGAAAATAAAGTAGAAAAGTCGTCATTGCGAGCCACCGTAGGTGGCGTGGCAATCGATTTCTAATCACTTTTCTAGATTGCTTCGTGACCTTACGGTCTCCTCGCAATGACGGTTTCTCAATTATTGTTTTCTTAAACTGACGCTTATGTGCAATGACGAAAGTTTATGCTAATCTGGAGCTATAGGTAGCTCACCATATTTGCTTGCTAAGGCTTTTACTGCTTCATCTTTACTTAAGCCCTTACGTTTTGCCTCAAGTAAATATTTAAAATCAGCTGCTTCTGTTGAGTATAATCCTTGTGAATATGGATCTAATACCAATTGAAATAGTTAAGGAGGTATATTATAATATGGGAATATAAACTTGAGCAGGTAGTAAAATGGCAAGAACATTAATATTACCAAAAGGTTTTCATGAGCATGATTTCATATGCCTAATGAAAAAAGAGTCGCACGGAAGAAATCGCATACGCTTATTAGCAATGCATCACCTGCAATCAGGCAAGTCATTGAAAACTGTATCGATAATAGTTGGATCGCACTGGAAAACAGTACAATCTTGGCTTAGAAGATTTAGAAACTCTAGCTTTGATGGATTATTTGAATCACATAGGAGTGGTGCGTTTAGAAAATTCAATAGCTTACAAGAATCTTTTCTGTCTGATAAAATAAATATGTTGAGTGAAAGTAAGACAGGTGGTTATATAACAGGAAAGGAATTACATAATATGTTATTTGAAACATATGGTATTAAATGTAGTTTAAAAACAGTTTATAACACTATACATCGACTTGGTTTTAGCTGGATTACTTCTCGTTCAATACACCCAAAATCTAATCAAGCAACTCAAAATACATATAAAAAAACTTCGCCAATATGCTAAAAGTATTATTACCAAAAGATATTGATTGGAGTAAGGTTGACATTTGGTCACAGGATGAAACTCGAATTGGGCAGCAAGGTAGTTTAAGTCGCATATGGGCTAAACGTGGGAGCAGACCTAGGAAAGTAAGGCAACAACAATTTATCTCAACATACATCTATGGGGCTGCTTGCCATGATACGGGCGAATCTTTTGCGTTAATTTTACCATATACCAATACTGATTCAATGAATAAGTTCTTAGATGAATTTTCTTTGACTATTGATTCTGGTAGGCATGTTGCATTATTAACAGATAATGCCGGGTGGCATGCAGCGAAAAAATTAATTATTCCAAGTAACATTACCTTGGTACCGCTTCCGCCATACGCACCGGAATTAAATGCGATGGAACAAATTTGGCAGTGGATCAAAAATCACTTCCTATCTAATCAATGTTACGGTGTATACGAAGATATCGTTGCTAATGCTTGCTATGCCTGGAATCAACTTAGTAAAAATGTAACTTTAGTAAAATTAATTATGTATAGATAGTAGATTAATATACCGCGTTAATTGTTTCAATTGGTATAATAGCTAATAATCTCTGAATTATTGCTTGAAGACAAAAAGTAAAAACCTTCAATTTTATCTTTTGTTCTTTGGTAGATGATAAAGCTGTTACATGCTTCCTGATTATAGAATCTTCTCAAAGTTTCGTATTCGTAGCCTAGATTTTTGCTTTGGGTGTTTTTGATATTTCTTGTGCAAAAGCCCATAGTTGTTCCATTGTTTAAAAATTGACGATAGCCAAATTCCTGAATATTTAAACCAAATATCGCCATCAATTGGTCAGTTAGCTTTGCTTGTAATTCATTTTTTACTAATTGTGCAAGAATAAATTGATTGATTAGGCACTTACTCATTACACCTTCAACTATTTTTTTATCCCTTTGTTCATGGTCACTCTTATTGCTTTGATAAAATTCATCAGGAGCTTGCTTGACTAAAGCAAGTTGCAGTCCATATTTGATAGCTTTTTTGTTCATAATTTTTTCTTTAATTGCTGTTGTTATTCAGATTATGACAGGGATTTTTCTGAAAACAATAGGTATTTCATTACGTGAAACGCTATTTTATATAGAAATATAAGACAAGAGCTGTAAAATAATTAAAATTAGTTCATGTGATGACACAAGCTTAACAACATCGTTGTATTTCAGCAGTGAAATAAGCAAAAGATTTTGGATGCTCTAGACCTTGCTTGCTAATACGCTGGAGTATTAGGACAATTTTTTGATAAATAGAATCGATACTAATGCCAGTTTTTATCCATTTAACTAGCAAAAATTGATCCTTAGGAAAACGCATATTATGCTCACTAAAGAGTAATTGCAGTTTATTGTATAATTCGTGATAAACGACTAATTGCCCTGAGTTATCCACATGCCTATCTATATCATCTAATCTTAAATCAATATCTTTCTTTTTAGACGCACGCACATAGCATTGCTTTTGCATATGCTGTGGCATTGCAATTGCATATGCTATAGCATCATTTGATTTACAATTTTTACTTCCTATTGATATAATATCTTCAGGTATATTACAATTCTGTTTACTCCATCTCTTCCTAGCTTTCAGAGAATTCTTTTGTGATATTAAGATAGTTTTTTGGTATTCTTTTTTGAGTTCAGTATGAGTAAATGTTTTGTCAGAAAAAATGAACAAATTTTGTAAAATTTTTTTGTAATTTTGCCATTTTTTTGGTGTAATGCGTAAATAATGAGCAATTTTTGTATCATCATGTGGTAGTTTTCCACCACTTATCCACTATAATGGTCCCCAAAATTTAGACAAAAAATAAGAGGAAATGAGATAGAATTCTTTAGCAAAAGAATAAGGAGCTAGAGATGAAAAAACAAGCTAAGCAGTATAGTGCCGAAGAAAAAACTAAAATTGTCATAGAGGCAATAAAGGGGGAATTAACTATAGCCCAAATAACTAGCAAGTATGGGGTTCATGCTACACAGATAAGTAACTGGAAAAAACAAGGTCTTGAACTGTTAGTACAAGGTTTTAAGAGTAAGGCACAGAGTACTGATCCAAATCAGCAGAAGCTAGTTAAAAGTTTATATGAGCAAATTGGTCAGTTAAGCGTTGAATGTGACTGGCTCAAAAAAAAATCTGCATTGTTTGGACTTAAAGGATAGGTATAATATGATAGAGCCTAATCATAATATCCTAACGATTGTGCAACAGTGTAAGTTGCTTGGTGTAAATAGGTCAAGCTATTACTATAAACCTATTGGAATTAGTGAACAAGATCTCAAGGTCATGGCAATAATTGATGAGGTATATACCATGCATCCATATTATGGTATGCGGAGAATGGCTAAATACCTTCAAACAAAAGGCTTTGTAGTAGGTCGTAAAAGAGTAAGGTGCTACTACCAGATAATGGGGCTTGAAGCTGTTTATCCTAAAATGAATTTAAGTAAAAAGAATCAGGCACATAAGGTATATCCTTATCTACTCAAAGGCTTAGAGGTAACATACTCGAACCAAGTATGGTGTTCAGATATCACTTACGTAAGGCTGCAACAAGGGTTTGTTTATTTGGTAGCCATCATGGATTGGCACAGTCGTTATATACTTAGCTGGCGGGTATCAATTAGTTTAGAAAGCACTTTTTGTGTAGAAGCTCTTGAGGAAGCTATAGAAAAATATGGTGTACCAGAGATTTTTAACACGGACCAAGGTGTGCAATTTACCTCTGAGCAATTTATCTGTATTTTAAAACAATATAATATTCAGATAAGTATGGATGGCAAGGGTAGAGCTTTGGACAACGTGTTTATTGAGAGGTTTTGGCGTTCGCTGAAACAGGAAAAAGTTTATCGAATAATTTTAACAATTGTAAAGGAGGCAAAGACAGCAATTAACGAATATATGGACTTTTATAATAGACAAAGAATGCATCAAGCTTTAGATTATAAAACTCCAGAATGTGTATATTTTGAAAGAAATATTGTATAAAAACAACAATTTGATTTTTGAGAATTATATCTCAAATTATCTAAATTTTTGTCTAGACAAACGGGACTACCATACACATATGTTCCAATAGACGAATATAAACACCATATTCATCATGTTTTAATAACTCTACATCCTTAATAATAGCCGATGGGTAAAAGAGTTTACGGTAAAATTCTGTCATAATTAATGTCCTTGTTAATTAATATAAATTGGTAAAATATTTGTACTAAAAAGACCGTTCATTTTATGAAACCAAAAAAAATCTTTAAAAAATTGGTAAAAAGTTCTAATTTTCTGAAAAATTTCCTAAATTTTCTGCTAATTTTTATAGTTTTAAAAAACTTACCCACGCATTATCCACAAAGTTATCAACAATATTTGCGGATAATTTTAATATCATTAATGGTTGTTTAATAGTATTTTATAATTAATGGTTTTATTAAAATTACTTATGCAAAGAGATAATGCTAACCTGGATATTGTATGATAGATAATGAGTCTTGGTGCCTTCATGCAATATCCGGGCTAAAGATTAGAGGGACATTGCGTACCGATTAAAACTTATTATTTTACTGTCTTATGTCACCAGCTCTTCATGGTCATTTAATATGCTCAAACATCAGAAATATGGAAATTATTATCTGACACACAAGAGTTATTGATTGGATTTTAATATGTTAATTATGATTGATATGCTAATCCCGAAAAGAATTAGCATGTAATTTTTCTTTCTCAAATAATTTATCAGAAAGCCTATGGAAATCATTAGCTGAAACTGCTCCAAAAGTTGTAATATAAATTTTAACAATGACATTATGCTTGGGTACAACATCTTCATGGATATATTTATGTACTTGACTTCTATTCTTACCTATTTTCTTAGCAAATATATGAATTGGCATGTGTTGCAGCTCTAACCACTTTTCTAATCTCATATAACCTTTAAATAATCAACCAACAAATTGCAGATATATTCATTAAAAAAACATCGTTTGCTAAAACTCCAAAGGATTTAGTTAATTAGTTCATCACATGAACTAATTTCTAAACCATTTTACAGAATTATACTGCTTATAAAGCTAAAGTTACAAGGTAACAAAACTTTATGAAACAAATTATTTATGTTACACGTCATGAACTCACAGTTGTGTAATGTAAAATTATGTTGGATGCTAAGATAAAATTATAAAAATAAGAAGAGCTGAAAATATTATGCCTATAAAAGAATGTAATGAACGTACTAAGGAAGAAATCTATGCTAGCATAGTCTTTAGGATAAAAGTAATGTACCATAACAAAATCACTGATCAAGAGGCTCATGAAGCTGCAAGAAACTTAATTGGCTTCTGCCAAGAAATTATTAATTGCAAGATGAAAAAGCAAGAACAGAAAGACAACGAAAATAACAATTAATGGTAAAAAAACTGTTATTGACTTTAGGGGAGTATAGTTTAAAATTAAAAATAGAGTAACTGCAAAGTTACTTTGGGGTGTAGTAACCTGTAAATCCGTTAGTGGTGTGCATCAGCCATAAATGATGCTTCCTCGACTTTCTTTATGGTCGGGGAGATGCTAGTTATGTCCAGGATATAAATAATTTATTATTTATATCTAAAAACTAACATAGCTGTCTAACGGCGGTTTTACTAACTCCCCGATCACCAAAGTAATCTTTAAAGATTCTTTGGTGGTTAAAACCTGATAACTTTAAGTTTAATCATAAAGGGGATACCATCATGACAGATAAAACAACTTTACATTCCAAAGCAATAGTCTTACTGAACCCAGCTTATGACGATCCTACTAGTCTTAAGCTTCGCAACAATATTATCACTGCCAGCCAAAAGAACAGGATAACGATAGTAGGAATTATCCAATCTAAAGAACCTTATGATCATGCCACTCTTGGGCAATTAATTCACCAAATAATGACTTGTACTAATAAGCCTGTCACCATCCTAATTGACGAATATCTGCAGCATACAACAATTAATACGCTACTTTGGGCTGTACTTGGTACTTTGTCATCTGCTAACCTAATTGCCGTTACTACTTACAACAGATGCTATGAGAAAGTACTCTTGCAAAAGGTAAATATAGAGATTATCTTCTATACGTTGCTGCTACTTATTGTAAAAGATACCATGCATTTGGTAGTAAAAAATCAAATTTAAATATAGATGAATAATATATCCAATAAGGTAACTAAAACTATTCTTTTAGCTCGTGTCTCATCAAAAGAACAAAAAAATAGCTATTCTATTGAAATCCCAAAATACCATCTGCAGGAATATAGTATCTGTAAAGGTTTAAAAGCCCTGAAAATCTTTGAGAGTCTATAAGATAGTATTGCACCCTTAATCCAAAACTTATTAACTAAAATAGGAGAAATTTTATGACAGAAAAAGCCAAGAAAGCAGTAATATTAGCTAGAGTTTCTTCAAAAGAGCAAGAAGAAGGATACTCTATAGAAGCTCAAAAATATAGATTACAGGAATATTGTATACGTAAAGGTTTAGAAATCTTAAAAACCTTTGAATTTTCTGAATCATCAACAGTAGGTAATCGTAAAAAGTTCCAGGAAACTGTTGACTTTGCTAAAAAGCATAAAGAAGTTATAGCAATAGTAGCTGATAAAGTAGATAGAATACAACGTAGTTATAACGAAACTCCTTTATTAAATGATCTAATTGAAAGAGAAAAAATTGAATTACATTTTTATACAGAAAATTGTATTATTCATAAATATTCCACTTCGCAAGAAAAAATGGTGTGGAATATGTTTGTCATGATGGCTCAATCTTACGTAGATAACCTTAGAGATAACGTAAATCGTAGTATTGCTCAAAAGCTCCGTCAAGGAGAGTGGATAAGTACAGCCCCTATAGGCTATTTGCATATAAAAAGCAATAATAGCAGAGATAGAGGCAAAGGTAAAATAATAGTTGACCCAGATCGTGCTCCTTTGATAAAAAAAGTATTTGAAACATATGCTACAGGTACTCATACTCTATCTGAGATGCTAGAGAAGACAAAAGAATGGGGATTACGTAATGCTAGAGGTAATCAAGGTCAGTTATGTCAATCGCATATTTATTCGATTATTACCAATCCATTTTACTATGGAGTAATGAGAATATTAAAAACTAAAAAAGAATACCCACATATCTACCCGCCTATTATTACCAAGGAGGTATTTGATGCTTGCCAGGCAGTGAGACTTGGTTGGAACAAAAAACCATTTAAATATGGAGAAAAAGAGTATATATTTAGAGGATTAATAAAATGTGTAGCTACTGGTAGGCTAGCTACTACTGAAACTAAAAAGAAAACATATGCAAATGGTAAAACTGAAGAATGGATATATTTAAGAACCTGGGATTCTAATAACCATAATAGGAGAATATACGTGAAAGAAGAAATAATATTAAAAGAAGTAGAAAAGGTTTTTGAAACACTAAGATTAGAGCCTGAGTTACTGAAAGAAGTAATATCTTATATAAAAAGCTCAGCTAACATTGAACAAGATTACCATAAGAACCGTATATCTGAATTACAATCTGAACACACAAAGATGAAAACTCGTATGGATAAGCTAACAGATTTATTTTTAGATGGCGATCTGACAAAAGAAGTGTATGAAGAAAAACGTCAGCAATTAACCAAAAAACGTGAGGATATTGTCAACGAAATAGCAAGTCACGACAATGCCGATGATAAATTTTCAGAATGCCTGATCAGCTTAGTAGAATTGGCTTCCGGCTCACTAGAAACATTCAAAGGTTCGACTGTTGAAGGAAAACGCAAATTAATAAATTTTGTATTTGCGAACCTAGAATTGAAAGACGGGAAGCTAGACTTTAAGCTACGTCCACCGTTTGACATGTTCGTAAAATGTACCAAAATCGAAGAATGGCGCACCCTAAGGGATTCGAACCTTTGACCTACGGATTAGAAATCCGTTGCTCTATCCAGCTGAGCTAAGGGTGCGTATATTCGCAAGCTTTCAAGAATTGCTTTTTACAAATATCATGGTCAGTTCTTTGTCATTCATTTTTATAATTCTTTAAATCTCAAAAGCAATATATTTTCAAAAAATAATTCTTCAAAGCATTTGACTATAGATACAAAGCTGTTTGTTTTATATCAGCTAAGATTATCTTTTTCAAGTGTAAAAAATAATAATTTTTTAACATAACCATGATTGATTGAAGAAAATTAACTGTATTATTTTCAAGTTCTATTACGAATTTGCTGTTGAGATGATGTCTTGGGCATTGATGATATTATCTTAGTTGGTGTATTGGTTATATGACGTTTTAAGTTACTCTGAATTTGCTTTAATTCACTATTATGTATTAGCAAGTCACTTGCCTCAGAGGGAATAGTTTGCGATATATTGATATTACATCCTTGATTCTTTGCTACTTCTTGTAGCATTGCTTCATATTGACCCTTGGTCACCGGGATAGTGTAAATATGCTTCCCTCTTTGTATATATCCCATAGCATTTTTATCATCACTGGTAAACTTTAATGATAATGGGTTGGTTATTTCTACTAGTTTTCCTTGCTCGTTATAGTGAGTAGTAAAATAAAGTGCCTTTGAGACCTCAATATTTTCACCTTTCTCATTTTGCACTGGAAATGAAAGATGCACTGCTGTACCAGATGGTTTGATGGCTAATGGCAAATTAATATTGCGATAATTGCTAATCTCTGTTTCCGTTACTCCATCTTCTAAAATTACTTTAGTAGAGGTTTTAACCTTAGTTTCTGTTAATTTAAATAATTCTTCATCTTTGACTTTAATAACCCTTGACCTGGTATCAGTGGTATTGTCTATTGGTGTTTGATTGCTCCAAGTTAACGGTTTGAAATTATTAGCATGGTGGATTTTTGCATAGCTTTGCACTTCATCATTCATTGCTTGAGTCACAGTACTCTTTGTAATAGAGCTAGCCCAGGTTTTTTGTATTAATTCGTTGTTATTTTCTACAAATTCTTTAAATTGCTGAGAATTAATAGCAAGATTAGCCACTGAGATTGCTGTAATATTTGCTTCAGCAAGGATGTTTTTTAATGTTGTTTGTTGTTTAGCAATAATTTCTTGCCTAAAAGCCAATGTTACCAAATCTACTTTAATCGGGGCTACTATGGCTGGTACTATTTCAGATGGAGCTACTTTGTAGGGTGCAGTCTGTTCAGTAGCTTGAGTTTCAGTAGTTGTTGTTATCGCATCACTAATATGCATAACATCTAGTGCTTTTTTATAGTCAATTGATGAGAAATTGGGAACGTCGTCACTCGTCGCTTGCCTATTACTTATAGGCGTCGCTCCATCGCTCCTGCTACCCAATCCTCCTGAATTGACTATAGATATTGGTACAGATAGATCAGTTCTTTCTAAAGTAGGGTTTGTTAGTGCTTTTTTTTGCTCTTTTACTATTTGAGCTATTTCTTTAATTAACAGTACTTCTCGAGTTTTATTACCTAAAATATAATCTATATATTTTTCTTTAGTTCTTTTTCTTAGTCTTAGTTTTTTGCTTTGATCAATTATATTACTAAAATAATCAAACTGTTCATTGATTAATTTTTTTAATTCTGGCTTATTAATTTTTCCCCTTGTTACTAAAAGACCGAGCTTAATTTGCAACCCGTATTCTTTTAATGATTGTTGTCTCTTTTGCATAGTTTCTTTAAGAGCATCTTTAATATCAGCAATCTTTATATTTTCTGGAGATATATTGTTAAATTTTTGGCTCATTGCCATTTTTGCCCAATTTGCTAGGGCTTTATCACTATAATATTTTGATAATTCAACGAAGCTATTGTCAATAGTATTGTTTAAATCAACTTGTGCAGTATCAAGTAAACCTTTTACAAATAAATCATTATACTTTAGGGTACTTGGAAATTCTCTAAAATGATTAGTTGGTCCTAGTAAGGGTAGATGTCTAGACCAAGAATGTGGACGTATCTCATCATCTAATTGGTCAAAACTTCCAGCAAAATCTAACCTAACTAGTCTAGGAGGGATAGTAGAATTGTTAGGATCTCTTACAACTCCTATATTACCTGTATGAATATCAAAATCGCCTATTAATAAGCTAGTTGGAGCTATTTTATCAAAATCACTATAATGAAGTTCTTTAAAAGCTTTAGTTAAAGTTTTTGACAATAACTCTCTTGTTCCCATAAAAAATGGTCTTCCTTCTTTTGTTCGCAACCAACAGCTTGGCTTAGTTTTTGTAGACATACGGTTATCCATGTCTACATACATGTCTCCACTGTAATGTTTAAAAAACTCAGATTGCACATATACTTCAGACCCATCATTTTGCATTCCTCTTTGCTGATTTACTTTTTCGGTAAGATGATTAGGTACAATGAGCGAAACTTTGGCACCATGCTCTGGATTTGTTGCTTGAAAAATTTGGGAACCCAAAAACTCTGATATATTTTTTTCAGCTTTATTTTCCTTTTTAATCATAAACAGAATATCATTTTGGCTACTATATATTCCACCTAATTCTCCAGCTTCATTAGCTCCAGCTTCCTTTTTTTTGTAATATTGCAAATTGGTAAATTCTGACATTTATTATCCCTACTTAGTTAACCTGAATTTGATATAACCTATTGCAAATTCGGTTATATCTATAAATATAACAGATTTTTATGCTCCACTAATAGCTATTTTCATTATTTTTGCGATATTGCTTATTTTTTTCGTTCGGCAGATCAAACAAATATGTAAAATTAGCCGAGAGCGAGATAAGAAAAATAAAACTAATAGCTATGAACAAGAGAATGTGTTTATGATAACAAGTCTCGGAAGCAAGTTTAATCCAAAGAGCTTGCTAAAGTTCAATAAGAATCATTGGTCATGTGAGAATAATTTGAATTGGGTCAAAGATACAGTTTTTGGGGAAGATAAGTCAACTATAAGTATAGGAAAGGCTCCCTTGGTAATGTCATTACTCCGGGCAATAACTATTTCTGTAATAACTTTATTTTCAAACAAAATTACTGAAACCAGAGAAAATTTTAATAATTATAGATACAAACTATTTAAAGTTATGGCAACTTAAAGTTGCGACTTTTAAATCGCCCTGCTGGATTGCTTAATTATAGTTGCTAAACATGTTTAATTGAACTAATATTAATCTTAGTAAACAGTAGAGCAAACTTTATGTATCCAGTAAACATTACTTCTGCAAAAGCTCACTTGTCATCTCTACTAAAAGAAGTAGAAGACAAAAATGAAGAGGTTATTATTGAAAGAGCAGGGAAACCAATTGCTAAAATCATTAAATATAATCCTATGAAATCTATTAATAGGCTTGGGATATTTAAAGATAAAATTAAAATAACTAAAGATTTTGACAAATGGTCTGAAGAAATGGCAACAAGGTTAGGGATAAAGGACTAGTTGCGAAATTATTACTTGATACTCATACCTTAATATGGGCATTGTCTGAACCAGAAAAATTACCCCCTAAAATTACTAAATTACTTACCGATGTTAATAACATTATTTTTCTAGTGTTGTTTCTTTATGGGAATTACAAATAAAAAAATCACTAGGAAAAATTATCTTACCTGATGCATTTGCACTTCAGTTACAAGAATGTGGGTATGAATTACTAAATGTTACTCCGGAACATATCTTGAAATTAGAAAATATTCCACTTTTACACAGAGATCCTTTTGACAGAATGCTTATTGCACAAAGTTTATTTGAAAAGATGCCTTTAGTTACAAAGGATTCCGAAATACTAAGATATGATTTAGAGTTTATAAAATTTTAAGTCATCAAACCTCTAATATTTTGGTGGTTAATAACATATACGCCATTGCGAACCCATGTAATGGTCGAAGCAATCCATATGACAATTTATGGATTGCCACGCTCACATATGTTCGCTCGCAATGACGTTGACCACATACGATTTTTAAACTATCCGGTCTAAAACCGCTTCCTCTTCTAACTTTCAACAGTTGTGCCTCATATACCAAGAAAGTTTAAAAAATCTCGCAATTCTTGACGAGCAGCTACATGAGATATACTAAGTGTTTTACCATGATTAGCTGTTGTTAAGTCAAGTAATGTTAGCCCTTGTAAAAATAATTCCCGAAAAATTACTCTTTCACTAAAGCCTGGAGCAATCTTAAAGCTAATTCTTTTTGCTAATTGTTCAAGAGCAGCTCCCACTTTTCTTTTATTTAATGCATCCAAGTTGCTTAATCGATTACGCATAACAATCCAGTTAATTGTCTCGCCATTACGATTAGCTTTCTGCATCTTTTGCTCCCAAATCATTTGACTATAGATTGATGGGGCAATAATTGACAAATTGTCAGCGTTAACTTTGGCTAATACATCAAAATCAAGAAAACTGTCGTTAATTGGAGTAATTACCGTATCAGCATAAGAATGGGCTAATCTAGATAAGAAAGAGTAGCTTCCTGGCGTATCGATTACTAGATAATCAGCATTTTTTGTCTGTTCAATTATCTGTTCAAACCTAGTTCTTTCGTCCTCTTCTTTAAGTGCAACGACTTGTTCTTGACTTTCAGTCAAATGAAAATGCTGAGAAGTTTTAACCGTATTGTCCGGGTTTTTTAAATTGTAATCATCTCTGTTCTTTAAATAATTTGTTAAAGACCCCTGACGTGAATCAGTATCAATACTAGCCACCGTATAACCATTATACAATAAACCGGTAATTAGATGCATGGAGCAGGTACTTTTACCAGCTCCACCTTTTTCAGCCCCAAGTACAAAAATACGATTTGTTTGATTATTTTTCATAGTGATCTTGAATAAATTGATTAAGAAGTCTTACACCATAACCTACTGCTCCTCTAGGACCAAGGGGATTACCTTTTTTATTATAGGCAACACCGGCAATATCAAGATGTGCCCAAACCATACCTTCTTTAATAAAATTCCCTATAAACTGAGCTGCTGTACAACTACCAGCGGCTCCAGGAACGTTACCAATATTAGCAAGATCAGCAATGTCTGACTTTATCATCTCATCAAAATCTTTATGTAGAGGCATACGCCATAATTTTTCATTAACTTTATTGCCAACATCTATTAGCTTACCAGCTAATTCATCATTATTGGTAAAGCACCCAGCATAAGTTTTACCAAGAGCGACAACAATAGCTCCAGTAAGGGTAGCCAGATCGATTACACATTGAGGCTTAAACTTTTCTTGAGTATACCAAATTGCATCAGCCAAGACTAACCGACCTTCTGCATCAGTATTATCCACCACCACTGTTTTTTTGGACATAGTGGTTACCACATCTCCTGGTCGTTGAGCATTGCCTGAAGGCATATTTTCTACCAGACCAACAACCCCGACCACATTAACTTGTGCATTACGACTAGCCAAAGCCATGATTGCTCCAACTACTGCAGCTGAACCGGCCATATCATATTTCATATCTCCCATATTGGCTGCTGGTTTAATAGAAATCCCACCACTATCAAAAGTAACCCCTTTACCAACAAAAGCGACAGGTGGGGTATCATCATCCAAGCCATTATATTGCATTACTACAAGTTTGGATTCATTTTGTGAACCTTGTCCAACACCAAGTAAAGCTCCCATACCAAGATTTTTCATTTCTCTTTCACCGATAATGATAATTTCAACTCCTAGCGGTTCAAGAAGTTCTAATATTTTTTCAGAGTAAGATTGAGGAGTTTTTATATTGGCTGGTTCATTTATCATATCTCTGGCAAAAAATACTGCCTCAGCTAATGATCTTTTATCATTAAACAATTCCTCTGCTTTAGACTGATCATCTATAGAAATCTCAAGAGAGTCTACAACAAATTTTTCTCCTTCACTTTGAGTAGTTTTGTATTTATCAAATCTATATGAAGCAAGCAAACAGCCGCTAGCTATAAGAGAAGCAACAATAGCTGGTTGATGTTGTCCGATATTATGAGAAATTTTTATGCCAATAGTACTAATTTTACTGCAAGTACTACAGGATAAGATTCTTCCTCCAAGCTCTTCAATGCAAGAGGTTGTTAATTTTGTTTCATCACCGGTGCCAACCATAATTAAATATTTTATTTCTCCATCCTTAGCGATAGAATTAACAATTTTAATTTGTCCAAATTTTCCAGTAAATAGTAATTTATTTTGAATAGTTTTAGAAATTAAACCATGATGTTGTTGATCAAGTAATAATAAATTACTGTCTAATTTCAGCTGTTCACTAATAAACACTATAGTTGCTTGATTATTTGATAATTCCTTACTGATGAAGTTAATGTTATTGAGCATAAATCCCTCTTATAATTTAATGGTCTAATTCTATTGATGTATGTTTACTTTGCAAGTATAAAAAATCCTATATAGTCAATATAAGTGATTATTTGAGTATACTATAAAATTTTCTTCCACTAAGTGGAAAAGTGATTAATTTTATATAGTAGGTTGTTTGAAGGAAATTTGAATA
Source organism: Candidatus Tisiphia endosymbiont of Ceraclea dissimilis (assembly GCF_964030735.1). Classification (NCBI taxonomy): domain Bacteria; kingdom Pseudomonadati; phylum Pseudomonadota; class Alphaproteobacteria; order Rickettsiales; family Rickettsiaceae; genus Candidatus Tisiphia; species Candidatus Tisiphia endosymbiont of Ceraclea dissimilis. Next base: position 1,571,837 of record NZ_OZ034917.1, on the reverse strand, counting down.
TATCCGAGTCACGATATCTATCTTTAAACGCAAAATCTGTCATATATGGACGAGTGAATTTGTCAAGAAAGAAAATAAAAAAATAGAGCCACAAAGGAAGCGGTCATATATTCGGCATCAAGTGCCATAATGGTTTCTGCATTCTTATAAATATCCTTGAGTGACCTCTCATTCCCACGGCTTCTAGAGCCTCGACATAATTACGGATTTTATTCAGAATACTTATTCATTAACTCTTTAACTTTCGTTCTCTTTATTGTTACTATTCTTTACTCACAATATTTATCAATTACCAATTTTTATTTAGTTGACATAGTTTCTTCTTTTTTTCCAACTAAACTAATTTGCAACATATTCGCTACCATTGGTGACTACTGCATAAGCAATCCTTGCTAACTTATTTGCTAAACCAACACATATAATATTATATGATTTATTTTCAGCAAATTTCTTCACTGCCCACTGCACTAGTTTATCTTTTGATTCCTTATCACTTTTTGCTCTTATTGCTATTGTCCTTGCGGCTTGAATCAACATAGTTCTGGCATATCTATCTCCTTGTTTGGTAATCCCTCCTAAAACTATCTTATCTCCTGAGCTATGTTGCTTTGGTACCAAACCAAGCGAAGCAGCAAAATCCCTCGGGGTTGGATAACTTTCCATTGGGGCTACACTCAAACAACTAGCATTGATTGCTCCAATGCCAAAAATTGTCTGCAACCTAGTAGCTTTCTCACTTTGCTTATTATTGCTGATAATCAGCTTTTCTAAAGTTTTTTCTTTGTCACATAAATCCTCAATTTCTTTACATTCTAAAAGTAAAATTGACCTTACCCCAGAATTTATATAACCTTTACTATACGCTAACTCTACCTCCAGCCTACATGATTTGCAAAATTTATTTTTACTTAATTTTGTATTATAGCCATATTCACATAAACTTGATATTGTAGAATTAGTTTTTTGCACACGATCTCTGATCGTATTACTTCTAATTTTATGCAAGAATTTTATATCTTGTTCCTCCTTGCTTTTTAGTAGCACAGTTTTTAATTCTGGATCACGAGCCGCTTTGCATATTGCTAACGCATCGTTATAATCATTTTTCTGTTTCGATGTAGCATAAACTTTTACATCTTTTGTTTTCATTAGTTTGACTTGCAAACCAAGCTTAGCAATTTCCTGTGACCAATAATTAGCTCCTCCACATGCCTCCATAGCTACCAATGAACTTTTATCGAGATTGCTTAAATAGGCTATTAACTCATCTCTTGTAACTTTTTGGTAACCTATTTTTTTGCCATTTTGATCGACTTGCACCAAGTGCATACTATTTTTTGCTAAATCTATTCCTATTATAGTATTTTTTATGCTATTATTTATCATGGTATGGACCTATTAATTAAATTATTATTTAATTTGGAGCAGCTGAAAACTATTTTTCAGCTGACTCCGTACAAGTAAAGCATATTTCGCTTCACTCGTCCATACCATCATTCCCGCTTCGGTGCGGAATCTAGTAAAGTCGTCATTGCGAGCCACCATAGGTGGCGTGGCAATCCATTTTTAATCACTTTTCTGGATTGCTTCGTCGACCTACGGTCTCCTCGCAATGACGGTTTCTCAATTATTGTTTTCTTGAACTGACACTTATGCAATCTTCCTCGTAATGATGTTAGTTTACTATGACTAAAACCTTCTCGAGTTAGCTATATAAAATATTTAAAAAATTATTATATTTTTTTAAATTTATACTTAGTGCTAGTCAAATTTTATTCTATAATGATATTGTTTTCAGATATAGGAGGCTGCCTCTTAGGATAAAACCAAGTAAGGAGTACACCAAATAATAAAGAGAGATTTAGTAACAAATTCCATTCTGTCATCGATATGCCAAATAATTTAACTGTTGCTTTGGTACAACTCGTGATCGGTTGGCTATAAAATATCTCTTTAATATCTTGGATTGATAAGTGTTTAGGAATATGGATTAAAGTTGAACAAAGAACACTTGGATTAACTATTCCCCTTTCTACGGTACTATGATAGCCTGCTAATATGCAAGCACCTAATAAATTTAGAGTGATAAAAAATAAAGTATATTTGCTTATTTTTTTAATAATTAATGCTACAACTGAAATCTTGATGATAAATAAATATGGGAATCTTTGATAAATACATAAAGGACAAGGTATAAAATGTAATATATATTCAACAAAATAAGCTAAAGATAAGGCAAAGATGCATATGCAAATTAGGGTTATATGTAAAATTCTAAAGCTATCTTTACGAAAAAAATGTACAATAGAAGGAATAGTCATAAGTAAATAATAATTTTTAATCGGTTATTGTCTAAGAATATTGTAAAAAACTCAAGAGATATATTTATAAATTTACAAAAAACCATGTATATTTATAATCTTGGTAAATCGAATCAAACTTATGGATATTATAGATGTCAGAACTAGAAATTTTAGAAGATGCGGTTAAATCAAACGCTTGGACTTTTTTAGAAGCAAAAAGAATATTAGATCAATTGGGCGGCAAAACCCCAGCTAAAGGCTATGTATTATTTGAAACGGGCTATGGACCGTCAGGGTTACCGCATATTGGTACATTTGCAGAGGTTGCTAGATCTATAATGGTGCAAGAAGCGTTTAAACAACTATCGAATATTCCAACTAAGATGTTTTGTTTTTCTGATGATATGGATGGTCTGCGTAAAGTTCCAAGTAATATCCCCAACCCTGATATGGTGGCATTGCATATTGGCAAACCTCTGACATCTGTGCCAGATCCTTTTGGTAAGTGTAAAAGTTATGGGCATTACATGAACGCCAAACTTCGCTCATTCTTAGATAAATTTGGCTTTAAATATCAATTTGTTAGTAGTACAGAATGTTATAAATCCGGTTTATTTGATCAGATGATGCTAAAAGTCATAGACAAATATGAGGAGATAATGGCTCTAATGTTACCAACCTTTCGAGCCGAAAGAAAAGCAACCTATTCGCCTTTCATGCCGATTTGTCCCAAAACCGGTATTGTCCTGCAAGTACCTATTAGCAAAGTTGATCGTTTAAACGGCACTATTAGCTATCAAGACGAAGAAGGAAAATTGGTTGAAGTTCCTGTGACCAAGGGGCATTGCAAACTACAATGGAAACCTGATTTTGGTATGCGTTGGGCTTCGCTACAAGTTGACTATGAAATGTATGGCAAGGATCATATGACTAACGCCAGGTTATACTCTGGAATTTGTCGAATTTTGGGTGGCATTGAACCAGTACAATTTTTTTATGAATTATTTCTTAATGAAGATGGAGAGAAAATTTCTAAATCTACAGGCAACGGTATTACAGTTGATCAATGGCTACAATATGCCCCTATGGAAAGTATGGCATTATTTATGTACCAGAATCCAACAAGAGCCAAACGTTTACATTTTGATGTAATACCTAAAAATGTTGATGAATATATTACGTTTAATAAAAAATATCATTTAGAAACTGATCAAGTAAAGCGTTTTGCTAATCCAGTACACCATATTCATCATGGGAATGTGCCTATTATCGAAACTTTTGGCATTAGTTTTAGCCTATTGCTCAACCTAGCATCAGTTTGTAATCCGGAAGATAAATCGGTACTTTGGGGATTCATCAGTCAGTACGCTCCAGATGCGACACCGCAAAATGCTCCGTACCTTGATCATTTAACAGATTTTGCCATTGGTTATTATAATGACTTTATTAAAGCGAATAAGTGCTATTTAACGCCTAATATTCAGCAAAAAGTTATCTTACAAGAAATTAGCACTATGTTATCTTCTTTACCAGTAGATAGTACTTCCGAACAGATTCAGGAGAAAATTTATGATATAGGTAATAATCATGGTTATCATAATTTGCGAGATTATTTTAAAGAATTATATCAAATATTACTTGGTCAAACTGAAGGGCCAAGGCTTGGGTCTTTTGTTAAACTTTTTGGTATTCAAGATACTATAAATTTGATTGATGAAAAAAATAAGGCTTGACCAGCATTTAGTAGAATGCCAATTAGTTGATGATATTAACATCGCACGAAGCTTAATAATCCAAGGCAAAGTATATGTTAATCAGCAGCAAAATACTAAACCAGGTACGGGAGTATCAATTGATACTCGTGATATTATTATAAAACGCCCGATACATGATTATGTATCACGAGGGGCGTTAAAATTAATTGCTGCTCTAGACCATTTCAATATTGATCCACAAGGGCTGATTTGTCTAGATATAGGCTCTAGTACCGGTGGTTTTACTGAGGTTTTGCTTCGTAGAAAGGCTGAAAAGATTTTTGCGGTAGATGTCGGATATGGTGAACTACATCATAAACTGCGTAATAACCCTAGAATTTCAGTAATTGAAAGAACTAATGCCCGGTATTTAACAATTGAGCAAATTAGTTTGCCACCAGATATTATCGTTTGTGATGCCAGCTTCATTAGCCTTACTACCATATTACCCACTGCATTTGGTTTAGCAAAAGATAATTGCCGTCTAATTGCCTTAATTAAGCCGCAATTTGAAGTGGCCAAGAATGAGGTCGGGAATGGTGGTATTGTTAGAAGCCAACTCTTACATCAAAAAGTATGTGATAAAATTCAACAATGGCTAGAATCAAATTATAATTTTAACATATTTGGGGTAATACCCAGCCCTATTCTAGGAGCAAAAGGCAACCAGGAATTTTTAATTTATGGACAACGTAGCCCTGGTATTCCTATTACTATAGTCAATTGATGAGAAATTGGGGGCGTCGTCGCTCAATGCTCGCCTATTATTTATCATAGCAATTATCTTTACATGTAGATATAGTCAATTCAGGGGAATTGGGTAGCAGGAGCGATGGAGCGACGCCTATAAGTAATAGGCGAGCATTGAGTGACGACGCCACCAATTTCTCATCAATTGACTATAATTGGAGAATTAATGTGTAATTGTGATGTTTGCATTGATATATTCCTGGATTTTTATTAAATCATACCAGATGGTTTTTTTCTGCATTGGTTGTCTAAGCAGATAGGCAGGATGGAAGATAGCAGTGGTTTTAATTGGTTTGATAAGATACTGATTGGTATATAAATAATATTCTTGTCTGATTTTACTTATACCAGCATTTTTGCCAAGTAAGCTAGTTGCCGCAACATTTCCCACTAAAATAATTAATTTGGGATTGATTAAAGCGATATGTTTTTCCACAAAAGGTCGGCAAATATCTATTTCTTCTTGTGTTGGTTGACGGTTGGCTGGTGGTCGCCAAAATACTGTGTTAGTAATATAAGCATTATGTTTTCTTGAAATATTGATAGAGGCTAAGACATTATCAAGTAATTTACCACTTTCACCGCAAAATGGTATACCCTCTGCATCTTCGCTACTACCTGGTGCTTCTCCAATAAACATGATAGAACTTTGTGGATTGCCATCAGCAAATACGGTTTTATTAGCTAATTTCTTTAAACCGCAACCATTAAAATCCATTAATAGCTGTTTTAATTCTTCTAAACTGCTAGCTGAATTAGCCAAAGACCTAGACAACGAAATGATGTTATCCTGCTTCGGTGCGGGAGCTAGATTTCCGCCTACGCGGGAATGACAATTTACTTTTTTTGTGTCATCCCTGCGAAGGCAGGTATCTATACTAGATTCCCGCCTACGCGGGAATGACAAGGGTAGGGTGGAATGACCGGTAATAGCTGATTTTGATAAATAATAATCTATACCAATCGCTTGTAACCATTTTAGTTGGTTGATTTTTTTTGTTAAATGAGTCATGTTATTATTTTAAAATATTTTAGCTAATGAAAGAATATAACATACCCCCAAATTTAGATGGGTTTAGACTTGATAAGGCTGTGGTAACACTTATCGATAAAACATCTAGAAGCCAAGTTCAGAAGATGATAAGTGACTTTCAAGTACAAGTTAATGGTTTGATTATTTCTGATTCTAACTTTAAGGTCAAGGAGAATGACATTATTTCAGTATTTTTTAAAGCTCCTGATCCATTAACAATGCAGGAAGCTGATATTAAACTTGATATTTTTTATGAAGATGAAGATTTAATAGTTATCAATAAAGCAGCTGGTATGACCGTTCACCCTGGCAGTGGAAACCACCAGGATACCTTGGTAAATGCCTTGTTACACCATGCAAAATCTTTATCTAGCATAGGAGGGCTGGAAAGACCTGGTATTGTTCATCGTTTGGATAAAGATACATCTGGGCTTATGGTGGTAGCAAAGAATAATTTTGCCCATGTACATCTTGCAAGTCAGATAGAAAGTCGTAATTTGGTGCGGAAATATAAAGCTTTAGTTTGGGGTATTATCAATCCACAAGAAGGGGTTATAAGCAATAATATTGGTAGAGACCGTATTTTACGGCAAAAAATGACTATTTTAAAATTTGGAGGTAAAGAGGCAATTACTCATTACAAAACGGAGAAAATATTTTTTAATGGTATTATAAGCATGGTGGAATGTCGACTTGCTACCGGACGAACTCATCAAATTAGAGTACAGTTAAGCCATTTAAAGCATTCTGTAGTAGGAGATCAAACTTATGGCAAAAATAGCAGGAAAGTTAACCACAATTTTAGCATTGTACCACAAAAATTAATGGATTTCAAGAGGCAAGCATTACATTCTTGGTATATAAGTTTTTCCCACCCGGTAAGCGGTAAATTGCTAGAATTTGAATCCCCCCTACCATCGGATATTACGGAAATAATCGAATGAATATAAAAAAATCCTTAATTAACGCTGCTAGCAAGCTGCAAGCTGTAGGTATTAAATCAGCCCACTTAGAATCACGCATATTGATGCAACATGCAACTAATAAGTCTATTGAATATTTATTAGCTAGGTCAGAAGAAGAATTGACCCGACAAGAGCAAATTATTTTTGATAATCTGGTTAATAGGCGAACATTACTAGAGCCAATAGCCTATATTGTAGGATATAAAGAATTCTATAGTTATAACTTTATCGTAAATGATAAAGTACTTATTCCTCGACAAGATACCGAGACTATTGTAGATGCGATTTTAAAGGATGTTATAGCTAACTCGATTAGTATCACCCCTTGCTATTCCCATACTCCTGATCATTCCCGCGTAGGTGGGAATCTAGAACCCGCACCAAAGCAGAATGACATCGAGGAGCTAACCATACTGGAACTTGGTACTGGCAGTGGTTGTATTGCTTTAAGCTTATTATTAGAAATGCTAAATGCTAATATCAATGTTAATGTAACTGCTACTGATATAAGTAATGAAGCTATTGCTATTGCTCGGCAAAACGTTATAAAATATAAGGTTTTTGATAGATTTAAGATAGTTAATAGTAACTGGTTTGAGAATTTAAAAAAGCAAAAATTTGACATTATTGTAAGTAATCCACCGTATATTTCCTTTGATGATACTATTTATATGTCTCCTGAAACCATAAAATATGAACCACACTTAGCTTTATTTGCTGAAAATAATGGTTTAGCGTCATATTACATAATTGCTAAAGAAGCTAAGGGTTTTTTAAAACAGAATGGTAAATTATTTTTAGAGATTAGTTTTAATCAAGCGGCATCTGTTACAGAAATATTTATAAATCATGGCTATACGGTTCAGCAAGTGTATAAAGATATAGAAGGTCTAGATAGAGGGCTTTTGATTATAGTCAATTGATGAAAAATTAACTATAAAGTAAAAATAGTAAGGCTATTAGCATTATTCATCTTTTTTCTTATCATCTTTCATTCCTTCCTTAAAAGCTTTAAGACCTTTAGCAAGGTCTGACATTACTTGAGGCAATTTACCAGCACCAAACAACACTAAGATGATTAATAAGATCACTAATAAGTGACTGAAGCTCATTCCCATAATATCAATTTTGTAAGTTCTAAGTTAAAGATAATAATCTATATACTCGATAATCAAGTTTTTTTGCAGATTTGAATAAAATATAGAACCATGGTTGTCATCCCTACTTCGGTGCGGGATCTATAATAGATTCCCGCCTAAGCGGGAATGACAAATTTTGCGTTTAAAGATATCTCTGCAAAAAACTTGATTATCAAGTATATATAACAAATAAGATTAAATAATACTATAGCAAATATTGTTAATTTGATCTAGTATGAAAAAATTTAAAACTATAGTCAAGTCAGGAAAATTGGGGGCTAGGAGTAATAAGTGACAAAGTTCCCAACTTCTCATCAATTAACTATACATCGATTGTTAGCGGGATAAAAGGATATGATGCACACTAGAATCTTTACTTTAATTATGTTGTTATTGATATTGTTTGGTCTAACAGGTTTACCTACAGATATTTTTACGTTGTTGATTTCCTCGATTATTGTCAGTATAACTTATCTTTTTGCGATAAAACTCAATTTAATGCCCCGTAGGGTTTATTTAAATTATCATTCTATACTATATTTTACTTGGCTAATTAAAGAAATACTGCTATCTAGCTTAGGGGTAATGAAGATTATATGGCGGAAGAATCTTAACTTGCAACCAGTTTTTGAGTGGATTGATTCAGAGCAAAAAAACGATACTAGTCTTGTAGTATATGCTAATTCTATTACCCTTACGCCAGGAACTGTAACGCTTGACATAGCAAATAATATGTTATTGGTGCATGCTCTGGAACAATCATCAATTGACAATTTAAAGTTTGGTGATTCTACTATGAGCAAAAGGGTAAAGCAAATTTGCTGTCGTGGCAAAGAGGCATGAGCCATAGTACTCTACAATTTTTTATTTATTTCCTTATGATGAGTAAAAAAGCTTACTGCTAAGCGTCATTGCGAGGAGCTACTTTAGTAGCGACAAAGCAATCCATAAGAATTAGTATAGATACATCAAGACTATATGGATTGCTTCGTAGGCTTACGCCTCCTCGCAATGGCGTTTTTATGCTGTTTAATACTTATAGAATAAAAATTGTAGAGTACTATGGGCATGAACCGACGAAGCAATATAACAAGCTTCGTGGATTGCCACGCTCACGTACATTCGCTCGCAATGACGTATAAGCGTCAGATATAAGTTTAAGAAAACAATAATTGAGAAACCGTCATTGCGAGGAGACCGTAAGGTCGACGAAGCAATCCATAAATGATTAAAAATCGATTGCCACGCCACCTACGGTGGCTCGCAATGACGTATATGCCTATAGCAAGACCACGTAGTGGTCAATGAAAAAAAATAAGCAATACCGCAAAAAAAAAAAAAAATGAACACAGCTATTAGTGGAGCAAAAAAATCTGCTATGTTTATAAACATAACCTAATCAGGAATAAGAAGTTATGGACAAAAACTTTAAACAAACCAGCTTTTTATTTGGTAGCAATGCTATCTTTATAGAAGAATTATATCAACTATATTTATCAGATCATACAGCAGTTGATAAAAGCTGGCAAAATTATTTCCAAAATATTGAAAATAATATAGTCAATTCAGGAGAAGTTGATGCTAGGAGCGATGGAGCGACGCCTATAAATAATAGGCGAGCGACGAGTGACGACGTCACCAACTTCTCATCAATTGACTATAATAGCCATCAGGTTACAAAAAGCATTGCTCATATTATCACTTCGCCTTGTGAAAGAGGGGAGGGGCTTGATACGGATTTTTCTACTGTTACTAACAAACTTAGAGTAAAAATGCTGATTGCCAGCTATCGCAAATATGGACATTATTTAGTAAAACTAGATCCATTGAATCTTGAAGCTCTTAAAACAAAAAGTCAGTTGAAGCTTAATATAGAAGATTTTGGTTTTACTAAAGATAAGTTGAATAATATTATAGAAATTGACGATCAATTTTTTGGAATAAAATCATGCACAGTTAGTGAACTGGTTAATTTGCTCGATCAAACTTATGCTAAAGATATTGCTATAGAGTTTGATCATCTGACCAATGAAGATGAAAAAACCTGGCTTTGTGAACAAATGGAAAGTAACATTCAAACTTTTAATGTATTAACACAAGATAAGAAGGATATACTACAAGATTTAGTAGAAATTGAGGGATTTGAACAATATCTACACACAAAATTTCCTGGGGCAAAGCGTTTCTCAGTAGAGGGGGGAGAGGCAGCTGTAGTAGCTATAGATAAAGCTATAGATATGTCTATTGTTCATGGAGTAGAAGATGTCGTAATAGGTATGGCACATCGAGGAAGACTTAGTACCTTAACTAAGGTAATGACTAAAGCTTATAAAGCTATTCTATCTGGATTTATGACTGGCAGTATCTTGTCAAATGATTTAGGTATTTCGAGTGATGTAAAATATCATATTGGCTATTCGTCAGATCGAATAAGAGGTCAATCTAAGGTTCACCTCTCTATGGCAGATAATCCTTCGCATTTAGAAGCGATAAACTCAGTGGTAGCTGGTAAAGTACGAGCAAAACAAGACAACATTCAAGATGTTAATCGTCAAAAAGTAATGGGTATTTTAGTGCATGGTGATACTGCTTTTTGTGGTCAAGGTGTAGTAGCTGAAAGTTTATTTATGTCGAATTTAAAGGCTTATCATGTTGGCGGAACTATTCACTTTGTTATTAATAATCAGCTTGGCTTTACAACAAATAGTTATGATACCAGACCAAGTAGATATTCTACTGAATTTGCTAAAATAATTAATAGTCCAATTTTACATGTAAATGGTGATAATATTCAAGCTGTACTCAAAGCTACTAATATGGCAGTGAATTACCGACATAAATTTGCTAGAGATATAGTCATTGAGATCATATGCTATCGTAAATACGGTCATAATGAAGGTGATGAGCCTATGTATACTCAAGGCGCTATGTATAATGTAATAAAAAATAAACAATCCCCAGCAACAGTTTTTGCCAATGAACTGATTGCAGAAGGAATAATTGACCAAAATCATTTTCCTACGTTAAAAGAACAATTTAAACTAAAATTAGATCAAGAGTATGAATATGCTAAAAATTATCAAACACAAGCTCAGTACTTAGAGGGGTTATGGTCTGGTTACACTAGGTCAAATGCTAAAATACTCTCTACTGGTGTTAGTAAAAATACTTTAAAAGAGCTTGGTATAAGGCTTTGTCAAATACCAAAAGATTTCCCTTTAAATCCTAAACTTGTAAAATTATTTGAATTAAGAGCAAATATTTTAAAGCAAGATAAACCGATCGATTGGGCAACTGCAGAGCAATTAGCATTTGCCAGTCTATTAAATTCAGGTACCAGAATACGTTTTACTGGTCAGGATTCTGAGCGTGGCACTTTCTCTCACCGTCATGCAGTATTGCATAGTCAGGTAGATAATAGTACCTATACACCATTAAATAATTTATCGCAAAACCAAGCAAACTTTGAAATTGCTAACAGTAATTTATCTGAATATGCAGTTTTAGGTTTTGAGTATGGCTATTCATTAGTTAATCCAAAAAATTTAGTAATTTGGGAAGCTCAGTTTGGCGATTTCGCTAATGGAGCTCAAATAATTTTTGACCAATTCATTTCCAGTAGTGAAAACAAATGGCTCAGAATGAGTGGTATAGTAGTGCTACTACCACACGGATTGGAAGGGCAAGGTCCAGAGCATAGTTCTGCAAGATTTGAGAGATTTTTACAGCTTGCTGCTGAAGATAATATTCAAGTTACCTATCCTACAACCCCAGCCTCATTTTTTCATTTATTACGTCGTCAAATATACAGTAATATTCGTAAACCACTAATAGTAATGTCACCAAAATCTTTATTAAGACATAAAATGGCTGTATCCCCTCTATCGCATATTGATGAGAATACAAGCTTTGCCCCTGTACTAGACGAAATTAATGAGACGATAAATGCCAAGGAAGTAACACGAGTTATATTATGTAGTGGCAAGGTATACTATGATTTATTAGAAAAAAGGGAAGAAAAAACTATTTCAGATATGGTAATTATTAGAGTTGAGCAATTATATCCGTTTGAAAAAGATGTTATCATTAAAATATTAGGTAAATATAATAAGGCTAAGGAGTTTATTTGGTGTCAAGAAGAATCTAAAAATATGGGAGCGTGGAATTTCATTAAAGACCACTTAAATGACACCCTAAAAGATATGTCAATTAATAATCAATTTAAATATGTTGGTAGAAATGAATCTGCTTCACCTGCCGTTGGGGCACTGAACATACATAATGAGCAGCAAGAAAAATTACTTGAAGAAGCCTTGGGCAAATATAGCTAACCAGACTATAGTCTAAAAAGATAACATTAGGATTTCTGTCTGAGAAGTGACATATGAGTTACATATGAAATGGTTATTAAGACTATAAAAAACCGTGAATGGCTGATAAATACTGGTGGGCGGTAGTGGACTCGAACCACCGACCTTTACGATGTCAACGTAATGCTCTAACCAACTGAGCTAACCGCCCTTATTTTTTCCTGCTTTAATTTTATACTTAAAGCAACAAAATATTCAAGTAACATGTCTAATCTATAATAGCCCTAATTTCAAGTTTTATTTGCATTATTTTAAATATTCAGCTAAAATCTACGAGAGTGTCTGCGATAACGAAAGTAATTCTATATCGGGTTCTTTTTGGCTGCGAATAAACATGATTTTTTTGAAATAGATACACTATCCTGTAAAAATCATATCTATTCTTGCCGAAAAATAGCTCAAAATATAATTAATTAGTTCAGTTATTATAGGCAGCCTCCTAGCATAAAATTATGAATAAATGACCTTAAAATCTCAAGCTTTGGATATCTGCAATAATTTTGTAGTGGCACTGGATGGTCCAGCGGCATCAGGTAAAAGTACAATTGGACGAATGTTAGCACAAAAACTTGAGCTCACCTATTTTCAATCAGGTATTGTATACAGAAGCCTTGCTCTTTCTTGTATAAAGCAAAAAATTGATCTTACTGATATAAATAGAATAATTGAATTATCTAAATCCACGGAATATATAAAAAATTCAGAACTTGATAGTGAGGTTGTAGGTAATATAGCATCACAGCTTGCCGTTATACCGGAAGTAAGAAATAATCTGGGAATATATTTGGTAAAATTAATAAAAACAATTCCTAGAATTGTAATGGAAGGTAGAGATATTGGAACAGTAGTGGCACCGAAGGCTGATTTAAAGATTTTTATTAAAGCAGATATTGTTATTAGAGCAAAAAGAAGGTATAAAGAGCTGCAAAAGAAAGATGGAGAATGTCTTTTTGATGTAGTTCTAAAGCAACTGGAAACAAGAGATAAAAGAGATATAGAGCGTGATATCGCTCCGTTAACTATCTCTCCAGGAACTTTAGAAATTGATACTTCTTATCTATCACCAGAAAAAGTGATTGATAAGATTATGGAGTTTATTTTAGTTAGGTAATATCAACATATTTTATGTGCAATAGGTTGTTTTATCTACATTTATTAACCATTCATAGTTAATTTAGTTGGATTTGCTGATCAGTGTGATAGAAGTGAAACCTAAATTTAGGTCAACATCTAAGCAACTCACTCGAGCAAATTCAAATCAATTAACTATATTTATTATACTAGGTGGCACAACTAGTATTAGAGAATAATATGCAAAAAATTAAGAAAAAATTTGTTTCCCAACTTGCAGAAATTAGCCTTCAATCTCATGAAGATTTTGCACAAATGCTTGAAAGCATAAGTACTAGCCATATAAAAGAAGGTACTGTTGTCAAAGGTCAAGTAGTAGGTATCGCCAAAGGAATTATCATAGTTGACGTTGGCCTAAAGAATGAAGGTAGAGTTCCGGTAGAAGAATTTGCCTTGGCTAGTAATCAACCTTTACCAGAAGTTGGTGATATAGTTGATGTCTATATTGAGAAAATTGAAGGTCGCAACGGTAGAACTATATTAAGCCGTGAAAAAGCTATTAGAGAAGAATCATGGGGACATTTAGAAATTGCATGTGCTCAAAAGCAGTTTGTGGATGGTGTAATATTTGGGCGTGTTAAAGGTGGGTTTACCGTTGATGTATCAGGGGTTGTTGCTTTCTTGCCTGGAAGTCAGGTAGATGTTAGACCAATAAAAGATATTTCTTCGTTAATGGGTATCAAGCAGCCATTCCAAATTTTAAAAATGGATAAGAAACTTGGTAATATTGTGGTTTCTAGAAGAGCCATACTTGAGGAATCAAGATCTGAGGCTAGGGATGAAATGTTATCGAAAATTAAGGAAGGGATAATATTAGATGGTACAGTAAAAAATATCACTGATTACGGTGCATTTATTGCTTTAGGTAGTTCAGGTAATGTAGACGGTCTATTGCATGTTACTGATATTTCATGGAGCAGAATAAATCACCCTTCAGAAGTTTTATCGCTAGATCAAAAAGTTAAGGTTATAGTTATAAAATTTAATGAAGAAACTAAGAGAATTTCACTTGGTATGAAGCAACTTGATCATAATCCATGGCAAAGTATAAAAGAAGAATTTCCGGTTGGTACGATAATGACCGGTAAAGTAACAAATATTGCTGATTATGGAGTATTTATTGAGCTAAAAGATGGTATTGAGGGTCTTGTACATTCAAGTGAAATTAGTTGGGTGAAATTAAATCAGCATCCTAAAAAAATGCTTACTATCGGTCAAGAAGTGCAATTTACCATTTTAGAAGTTGATACTGATAAACATAGAATATCTTTAAGTATTAAACAATGTCAAGATAACCCCCTTATTGAGTTTGCTAAGCGTAATCCAATAGGTAGTATAATTAAAGCTCCAATACGAAATATTACTGACTTTGGTATGTTTGTAGCACTTGATGACAATATTGACGGCATGATTCATGAAACGGATATAAGCTGGGACGGTAATGGTATTGAATTGTTAAAAACATATAAAAAGAATGACCAAATAGAATGTAAGGTTTTATCAATTGATATTGAAAAGGAACGTATAAGTTTAGGTATTAAACAATTAACTGAAGAGACGCAGCAAGATGAATTTGAGCTGTATAAAAAAAATATGATCGTTACTTGCTTAGTCACTGCAGTTCAAGATGATAGAATAGAAGTGGCTTTAGACGATAAAGTATCGGGCTTCATCAAGAAGGCTGATCTTTCTAGTGAAAAAACCGAACAAAAAACTGAAAGATTTGCCCCTAATGACAGAATTGATGCAAAAATCATCACCATTGATAAAGCATCTCGTAAAGTTACTTTATCAATAAAAGCCCTTGAAATAGACAGGAGAGAAAAAGCTATCAAAGAATATGGTTCTGCTGATAGTGGTGCTAGTCTAGGAGACATACTTGGAGCAGCTCTTGACGATAGTAAAAAATGATAAATTGTTTAAAGTCGAGGTAAAAACACCGACGTTATTGTGCATAAGCGTTGGTTTAAGAAAATAAAGTAGAAAAGTTGTCATTGCGAGCCACCGTAGGTGGCGTAGCAATCCATAAAAGAGTGGATTGCTTCGTCGGCTCACGCCTCTTCTCGCAATGACGATTTTAGCTTCCAACGTCATTGCGAGACCGCGTAGTGGTCGCAGCAATCCAAATTTAATCACTTTTCTGGGTTGCTTCGTCGACCTAAAGCCTCCTTGCAACGACAGTTTTTCAATTATTGTTTTCTTAAACTGACGCTTATGCTTTGGCTTACGCCTTCTCGCAATGACGTCAGTTTGTTATATTCAATTCAGATTATTATATATTAAGGAATTCCTATGGACAGTTTAATAATTAAAGGTGGTATTCCCCTTGAAGGTAATATTAGCATTAGCGGAGCTAAGAATTCGGCATTACCGATTATGACAGCTGCACTTCTTACAGATAAGCTTAGTATTAATAATATTCCAAAGCTTACCGATATTCTCACAATGAAGAAATTACTTGAGAATTTAGGCAGTGTTGTTACGGTAACTGATCATCAAGATTACTTAAGCATGGATATCGATAGTAGCAATATTAATAATTTTACTGCCCCATATGATATAGTACGTAAAATGCGTGCTTCTATTTGGGTTCTTGGACCATTACTCTCTAGATTCTCTAAAGCTAAAGTTTCCTTACCTGGAGGATGTGCTATAGGGGCTCGACAAGTGGATTTACATATAGCAGCATTGCAAGCTATGGGAGCAGATATTGATGTGGATCATGGCTATATTAATGCTAAAATCACAGGCAGATTAAAAGCTGTACATTTTGTTTTTAAACAAATATCTGTTGGAGCAACAATTAATTCTATAATGGCTGCTACTTTGGCTAAAGGGGAAACGATATTATCTAACTGTGCTAGAGAACCAGAAATTGTTGATCTATGCCATTGCCTTAACAAAATGGGGGCAGAAATAAATGGAATTGGTACAAGTGAAATAACAATTATTGGTAAATCTTATTTAAAACATACCAACTATTCGATCATGCCGGATCGTATTGAAGCTGGTACCTACATGATGGCTGCTGCCATTACTAAAGGCAGTTTAAATATTTATGGAATTAACGGCAATATTGTTGAAAATATAGTATTAAAACTCATTGAAGCTGGCATAAAAGTTGAACCCATTGATAATGGTTTAAGAGTTTCTTATGTAGATAAATTAAATCCTGTGGATATTCATACAAGTCCATATCCAGGTTTTGCAACAGATTTTCAAGCTCAGTTTATGAGTCTTATGACCCTTTGCAGCGGGTCTTCTACCATCACCGAAACTATTTTTGAAAACCGTTTTATGCATGTTCCTGAATTATGCCGAATGGGGGCAAATATAATAATTAAAGGAAATAGTGCTATAATACACGGAGTACCTTTTCTGACGGGAGCTGAAGTTATGGCAAGCGACCTCAGAGCATCGGTATCTCTAGTATTAGCTGGACTTGCCGCCAACGATACAACAAAAATACGTCGAATCTACCACTTAGATCGTGGATATCAAACATTGGAAAAAAAATTAAGTAACTGTGGGGCAAATATAGTACGAGTTACAGGAGATAATGTTTAAAAACCAGATATAGTCAATTAATGAGAAGGTGGTGATGTTGCCACTCGTCACTCCTGCTACCCAATTTCCCTGAATTGACTGTATCTAAACACCTCCTTTATTATTTTATCCACCAATAACTTGCATTAATTCATCCCATTCTCTTTTGGTCATACCACTAGACTCTAGCGTGACATCTTCTTTATTAATTAGTCTTTTTATGACAGCCAGTCCTTTTTTAGAAATATTATTACCCTCTAGCCTATATTCCTTAAAGGCATCATAAGTAAAAGGTACCCAAGCTTGTACTATTTCTAGCATTTTTTCTGCATATACTCTGATTTCATATTGGGCATGAGAATCGGCTCGGAGTAGCAGAAAATTTAATAAATTATGCAAATTAATTTTCCAATACCATTCTGTATAATAGTTCAAAGTTAAATTCATTCTTGCCAGTTCCCTAGTAATACCTAAGGTATTTTCATCAATAATATTGCCATGTTCATCCTGATTCATCATTTCAGTATAATGCTGATAGCATATTTTAGCATCTTTTTCTAGTAGCACTAATACTTTATCTGCAATTTTTTCTGGAATTTTTTCATCACTTCTTCCTTGCTTATTTATTGTAGATTGAGCAGCAAGATTCTGTTTCTCTGGTAAATAAAATTCATTTCCTAATATAGAATATCTAGCTGAATATTCATTAACACTAGCAGTTCTATGACGTATCCACTGTCTTGCAACAAAAATAGGTAGTTTAATATGAAATTTGATATCACACATTTCAAATGGTGTGGTATGTTTATGACGCATCAGGTAATTAATTAGCCCCTTATCTTGGCTTAGTTGTTTTGTCCCTTTACCATATGATACTCGTGCTGCTTGTACTATGCTACTATCATCCCCCATATAATCAATAACTCTAATGAAACCATGATCTAGTACTTTTATCGGTTCAAATAATAATTGTTCGAGAGCTGGTACAGTTGCTCTTTTAGTATTATAAGTAGTATCGTGCATTTTTTATCCTCAATTAATCTGTTTGAAAATTTGTTAATTCCAGCATTAAATATTCATCCACAGGAATCTTACTTTGATTAAGCATTTTATTGATATTAGAACCAAGGGCTTTAAATAACTTACCTTTAGCAATTACTGTTCTAGTGCCAACTGGTACTTTACCATGTAGAGCATATGATACAATTAATGGGTAATTAATATCACCAATTTTTATATCTAGCTTTTTCCCTTCTTGTGTCGAGTCATAAAGTACCTGCCCATTCGATAATTTAGTAATCTTTGCGTCAATTCCTACTTTATCTCCACATAATAATGGCATCCTATAAGCTATTTCATCATCAAATATCTTTACTTCATTACTATTAACAAAATTATTAGGTAATATTGAATTTAAGACAATATTAACCCTATAAGGTGCATCATAGTCTTTATTTTCTTCGTTAGAAGATGTATATTTTGTAGGAAATATAGCTTGTCTGGTTTGTCCAACCATCATCCCTACTACTACAGAATCAATTCCTGGCATGATCGCCCTAGAACCAAGAGTAAAGGTTTTAGTATTTTCGCTGAGTAAATTATTGTTAATATCCAATAATTGGTAATGTAATGTAACTACATGACCACAAGTCGCTGGACCGACAGTCCCATTACCAAAGGTGTTAATCTTAAACATTGGCTGAATTAAATCTCTATTAACCTCTATAGTATATTTACCATCAGCAATAGGTTTGTTAGTTGGTTGTAGTAAATTTTCAAAGAATAGTCGACCTTCTTCTGTTTTAAGAGCATTGATCAAAACTTTTGAAACAGTCTTTTCAAGGAAATTACCAGTTAATGGTATATTTGCTTGCTCAGGGGTATTAGTATTGTTATTACTTTCAGCTTCACTTGTCTGAACCTTAGGGGCATTTTCCTCAGGCGGAGATTGCATTTTCATTTGTACAATAGAGTAAATAATTGCGGCAGCAATTATAAAAGTTAGAGCTTTTTGCATATAATATTTCTTCTTTAAGTATCTTTTAGTTTGGTTTTATAGCTAACCATGCCTAACATTATTCCGTCATTGTGAGCCACCGTAGGTGGCGTGGCAATCCATAAAAGAGTGGATTGCTTCATCGGCTTTCGCCTCTTCGCAATGACGATTTTAGCTTCCAAGGTCATTGCGAGGAGCTACTTCAGTAGCGACGAAGCAATCAATTTTTGATCATTTTTTGGATTGCCACGACCTACTTGCGTGGTCTCGCAATGACGGAGTAATGTTAGTAGGGTTAGCATAATTCTATAGTTTTTAGTGTTTTATCTCAAATTGCTCTGCTTTGCTAAATGCTTCCTTTGCCTGCGAGTATTTACCTAGCTGCTTCAAGGCAATACCTTTGTTATAATAAGCATCAGCAAAATCAGGCTTATGTTTAATTGCTAAATCAAAGGAGTCAATTGCATCCTGCAATTTGCCTAACTTGCCTAAAGCAGTACCTTTATTGTTGTAAGCATCAGCAAGATCAGGCTTATGTTTAATTGCTAAATCATATGCTATAATAGCTTCCTGCAATTTACCTAATTCCTTTAAAGCTATACCTTTGTTATAATAAGCATTAGCAAAATCAGGCTTATGTTTGATTGCCAAATCATAAGCAACAATTTCTTCCTGTAATTTACCTAACTTGCCTAAAACTACACCTTTGTTGTAATAAGCATCAGCAAGATCAGGCTTATGTTTAATTGCTAAATCAAAGGAGTCAATTGCATCCTGCAATTTGCCTAACTTGCCTAAAGCAGTACCTTTATTGTTGTAAGCATCAGCAAGATCAGGCTTATGTTTAATTGCTAAATCATATGCTATAATAGCTTCCTGCAATTTACCTAATTCCTTTAAAGCTATACCTTTGTTATAATAAGCATTAGCAAAATCAGGCTTATGTTTGATTGCCAAATCATAAGCAACAATTTCTTCCTGTAATTTACCTAACTTGCCTAAAACTATACCTTTGTTGTAATAAGCATCAGCAAGATCAGGCTTATGTTTAATTGCTAAATCAAAGGAGTCAATTGCATCCTGCAATTTGCCTAACTTGCCTAAAGCAGTACCTTTATTGTTGTAAGCATTAGCAAAATCAGGCTTATGTTTAATTGCTAAATCAAAGGAGTCAATTGCTTCCTGCCATTTGCCTAACTCATACAAAGCTGTACCTTTGTTATGGTAAGCTTCAGCAAGATCAGGCTTATATTTAATTGCCAAATCATAGGAGTCAATTGCTTCTTGCCATTTGCCCTCCATTGTTAAAGTATTTGCTTTCTCAAAATGTTGTTGACTATTGGCAACCACTTTGCTAAAGGGGAGTAAAATTAAAGTCAGCAGGATCGTTAGTTGTTTTATGTTAATTATTTTCATAAATTACTTCTTTATTAACTATAGATTGTTATATTCCCAGATGGTCAAAAGCATTTTTGGTAATAACTCTGCCTCTTGGGGTACGTTGTAATAACCCTATTTGTATTAGATAGGGTTCGATAGTTTCTTCAACAGCATCGCGTTGTTCTGATAGAGCTGCGGCAATTGTTTCTATACCGACCGGACCCCCATCATAATTATCAGCGATAAACTTTAAATATCTATAATCATTACTGTCTAAACCTATTTTGTCAACTTCTAATCGATTCAGCGAGAGATTGGCAATATTCCTATCAATTTCTAGCTGATCATCGACAGAAGCGAAGTCTCTCACCCGTCTAATTAGCCTAAGGGCAATTCTTGGAGTTCCTCTACTACGCTTTGCTATTTCTTCTAACGCCTCATCGGTTACATTAATTGCCAGCAATTTACTAGCTCTACTCAAAACAAGTTTTAATTCAGCCACATTATAAAAATGTAAACGTAGTGGTATACCAAATCTATCTCTTAAAGGGTTACTCAATAGACCTAGTCTAGTAGTTGCTCCAACTAAAGTAAAATTGGGTAAATTGATTTTTACTGACCTTGCGGCGGGACCTTCTCCAATAACTATGTCCAAAGCAAAATCTTCCATTGCTTGGTACAATACTTCTTCAATATTGGTGCTAAGACGGTGAATTTCATCAATAAATAACACATCATTATCTTGCAAATTGGTAAGTATAGCAGCTAAATCAGCTGCTTTTGATATAGCAGGTCCTGAAGTGGATTTAAAATTTACTCCCATCTCCTTAGAAATAATTTGGGCAAGAGTGGTTTTACCAAGTCCAGGCGGTCCATAAAATAAGGTATGGTCTAAATGTTCTGACCTATTTTTAGCGGCTTGGATGAAAATAGATAAATTCTCTTTGATCTGTTGTTGCCCAACAAATTCTTTTAAATAGCTAGGTCGTAGAGAGAACTCTTGATCGTTTGGCAATATATCAGCTGATAAAACATTTTTAGAAACTGGGTTTTTAGACATTGGAACTACGGGCCTTTAGTGCGAGTTTAATTAGCTCATTAATAGAGATATCAGGATCCTTTGCAATAATTTCCTGTACCAAATTATGGGCTTCAGTTCTATTAACTCCAAGTGAGGTTAAAACTAATGTAGCATCAGATGATATCTTAGATAAATCACTATCATTCTTATCGATGGGAAGATTGGTAGTAAGGTTAGTTAAGGCTTTATCCTTTAACTCTATGATAATTCGTTCAGCTAATTTTAGTCCAACACCGGAAACGGCTTTAAAAGCTTCTTTATCCCGCCTAGCTATCGCTGATTGAATTTGCTCAGGTGATAAATTTGATAAAATAGCTAAAGCCATCCTTGTCCCAATACCGTTTACTGATTGTAATAAATTAAAAACAAACTTTTCTTCGAGTGATAAAAAGCCATAAAGATTAATATGATCTTCTCTTACATGCGTTTCGATAAATAATTGACAAAACTCATTAACCACTAATTTATTTAGAGTTTTACTACTACAATACACTAAATATCCAACACCATTAACATCAATAATGACATAATCATTAAAACATGCATCTATTGTGCCTTTTAGTTTACCAATCATAATTTTTTAGTATCAGATTTTGTTTTCAGCTTACAATTTTTCGTACATATATACGTTATCACTGGGGCTGTAGTTACTATCAAAGCCAAAATATAATGTAGTAAGGCTGGAGTTTCGGAGCAGTGACATTGCCCATCATCTGGGAATGTTGATATAAGTATAATTTTTGCGATAATCCAAGTGACCACCCCATATATAAGCAAGTATACTATACATTTAACTTTTTTACAGATATCTTTCATTGTGGCGTCCTCTTCTATTTAATATAATAACAATAATAGAATATTTGAATAAATGATAGAGAAAGTAAACTCTAACCCAGCAATTCTAATTATTCAATAATACACTAAATATTGCACACACTAATACCAATAATGATATAATAAGTAAAATATTTCATTTATTTTACTTTATCACTTACCTTACGCATAAACCCCATGACAATTTAAAAATTCCAGAAAAGTACAAGACGCTATTAGCGAGATTACTACGTGAGATTGCTTCAATGCTACTAAAGTAGCTTCTCGCAATGACACAGGCGGGTTAGCTATAACTACATATTGCGTAATCTCTCTAATGTTTCAAAATGATACAAGCCAAATCCATATGCCACCATGAATGGCACAAAAAACATTGCTATTCCCCAATTACCAAAATATTTTATTAAATAAACTAATCCAAAAGAAACAACAACATACATTATTGCTTTTACCATAGCGAATGAGATGCTGACACATCTAAAACGTTTAAACACAGGAAATTGCTTATAAAATATTGAGGCGGCTGGAAATGAT
This sequence comes from Candidatus Tisiphia endosymbiont of Ceraclea dissimilis, assembly GCF_964030735.1. Lineage (NCBI taxonomy): Bacteria > Pseudomonadati > Pseudomonadota > Alphaproteobacteria > Rickettsiales > Rickettsiaceae > Candidatus Tisiphia > Candidatus Tisiphia endosymbiont of Ceraclea dissimilis. Next base: position 1,549,021 of record NZ_OZ034917.1, on the reverse strand, counting down.
CCTGTCTGAAATAGCAATATAAAAGACTGTAATAATAACAAATAAGAAGGAGAGGGGATATTAGTTAATATATATGGCAAAAATATAATAATACTAGCAAAGATTCCTAATCTTACTTTTAAAATTTTTAGTGGATATATCTTATAACTCAAATAAGTATATAGGATGCTGATAAGTAGCTCTGTTATTTTAACAAGCAAGTTATGGATAATAATTTGTTCAAAACTATAATTGAAGGTGTTTTTAAGTATGATACCACAATAGATATATATCAAATAAAAGATAATTGGAGAAGGCGATTCAATTGCTAAATAAGCTAATATAGTTTTGATATTAACTTTCTCATTTAACATCTGCCAATTGGCACTACCTTCTTTTCCAATAATATCCTTTTTCTTTAAACCAAAAAGTTTCAGGTTATTTATCAATCTTTTGGTTGCATCAGCAAATTCTGGTGTTTCTCTAAGCTGTGTTCTTGCCATCGTTCCCACCATAGCAATCACTGATCCAAATAAAAAAGCATACCGCCAATTAAAGCCATGTGAAGTAGTCAGTACTGCAACACCTAAAGCAAATACTGCCCCTAGATCAGCAAATATTGAAATAAAACCAACAACAGGATATTGTAAGGGTGGTTTGATCATTTCCGTTAAATATAATTCAGCCCCTATTGCTTCTCCTAAGGATGACATACCTTGCATTATCTGACAAATGCTAATTAATATCGAAGCAGTAATACCAATCTGTGCATAAGTAGGTAAAATAAACATCAGTAAACAAGAAAATGCCATCATAAAAGTTGTGATAACTATCGTAACTTTACGACCTATTTTATCACCTATCCAACCAAATAACACAGCCCCAATTGGTCGAAAAACAAAAGTAGCACAGAAGGTGAGAGTCGATAGAAGATTAGCAGTTTGTGGATCACTTTGTGGAAAAAATAACTCATTCAACAATACTGTCATATGTACATAAAGCATCAAGTCAAAATATTCTAAAAATGTTCCAATTGACAACAAATCAATCGCTTTTTTTTGTTCTATTGTTAGAACTCTATGGTCTTGATATACTATCAATTTTTTTACCGTTACTTTAATATTAATAGATTGATAATTTGCTTAATAATGGCAAAAAAATATGAAAAATTGAAAATAATAAATTTTGGGTTATAACAATATCAGTAATACTCAGAAAAATCTAATATGTTCTAAGTAATAAATTTCCCAACTTTAAGGCATAAATTTAAAGGAAATTACGACAGATAGGATAGAGGAAAGATTATAGTCAATTAATGAGAAGTTGGTGACGTCGTCACTCAATGCTCGCCTATTACTTATACTCGATAATCAAGTTTTTTTGCAGATTTTAATAAAATATAGGACAATGCTTGTCACCCCTGCGTAAGCAGGGATATAGATTCCGCACCGAAGCGGGAATGATGAAAAAGTTAGATGTCACCCCTGCGTAAGCAGGGGGCTTATTCCTATTTATTTCGTATTTGCAACATTGCTAAAAGCACTAACAAACTGGTGAACATCTGTATAAAAAATATAATACTACTAAATTCTGGCAAAAATATAACCATCATAGGTTGTAATAAAATTGCTATGCCACTTGAAAATAAGGTTATTCTAATACAGGTTTGCCAAGAGGACTTAGGACCAAAATAGTTAGTTAACAAATATACTAAGATGATAATAAAGCTTTTTTCAAATAAAATTGTTATAAAACGAAAGGCTATTATTATAGGCATTAAAATATAAATAAATATCTTCGGTGCTTGTGTTAGGATTTTGGCAAAATGCTTTTTAATGACTTCTTCAGTGAGGATTTTTTGATCAGGAGTAAATAATTTAGCATATCCAATATTAAACACACTCTTTTTTTTATCGGTTATTTCTACTGTAGTAAGGGTTATATTGTTACTACTAAATAGGACGGGAACTTTAAGTTTTTCCCCATAAGATAATTGATTTTTTGAGTCTATAGCCGCAAGCTTATTGCCATTCTCATCGAATAAATATATAGGTTCATCCTGATCAACTGAAATTTTACTACCATCATAATAGATTTCCGGTAATTGTTTAAATATATATTCGATAGTTATTGTGCCTTTTGTTAAACGATTCTCAGTAAAGTAATCGGTGAGGACTAACAAGTAATTAAATATAACAATACAATAGATCAATGATGATATAAAAGACACAGCAAATATATACTTAATCCCATATCCTTTATATGATTTATAAACATCTTGGTAGAAATTTACTGAACTAATTGATAACCACAATTGATGCAATAACGTGCTAAACCATGAAAAAAAGGGTAATAGTTTTGTTGTCATAATATCTATTTTGATGTAGATTCATAAAAAATTTTTATAATTAACCCCTAACGTCATTGCGAGACCATGTAATGGTCGAAGCAATCCACACTTATTGGATGTTTCGTCGGCTCACGCCTCGTCGCAATGACGCGTAATGTTAATCTGGTTATCTATATCAATATCTTTTAACACAAAATTAATATTTATTATAATGAAGTTTAATAAAATCCCCAAATATTCAGAAAAATATTCTAAATTAAGTAACTGTATTAGAGTTTTAGCAAGTGATAGTATAGAATATGCTCAATCAGGGCATCCAGGTATGGTTCTTGGTATGGCAGATGTCATGACCATACTAGTATTTAATTTTCTAAAATTCAATCCTAATGATCCAACTTGGTTTGACCGTGATCGCCTGGTTCTATCAGCTGGACACGGTTCTATGTTGCTGTATAGTTTTTATTATTTAACAAATTATAAAAATTTTCATCTAGAAGATTTAAAACAATTTCGAAAATTACATTCAAAAACTCCTGGACATCCAGAATATGGGGCATATGAAGCTATTGAGGCTACTACAGGACCTTTAGGGCAGGGGTTTGGTACTTCAGTTGGGATGGCGATTGCCCAAAAAAAATATCAACAAAAATTGGGCAAAGATCTTAGTGCACACAAAATTTATTGTATAATTGGAGATGGATGCCTAATGGAAGGTATAAGCTATGAAGCTGCTTCTTTAGCTGGGCATTTATGCCTAAATAACTTAATAGTTTTATTTGATGATAATAAAATTTCCATCGATGGCTCTACCGACCTTACTGTATCTGAAAACCATCTGCTGAAATTTGCCGCCATGGGCTGGAATACCGAATCTATTGATGGGCATGATTTTGAGCAAATTAATGCCAGCCTAATTAAGGCACAAAATTCTGATAAACCATACTTGATTGCCTGCCGTACTTTAATTGGCAAAGGCTCTATTAACAAGGTGAATTCAAATGCCGCCCATGGCTGCCCGCTTGGTAAAGATGAGGTTAAACTTCTTAAAGAAAATTTAGGTTTTAATGATCAGGCGTTTACTATACCAAAGGAATTACAAGAGATATGGGGTACAGCTTGGTTAAGAAATCAAGCGAGTTATACTAATTGGCAAGAGAAGTTTGCTGATATAACTCCAGAGCAAAAAGCCTATTGCAATAAAGCTGATATAGATTGCTCTTTTCTTGATAATATCCCTATTCCAGAAAAAGCTGAAGCAACCCGTTGTTCATCTGGTAGAGTTATAGAATATCTAACCAAACTATCAGATAAAATTATTTTTGGCTCAGCTGATTTATCATTATCCAACAATATCAAAAATACTGCTAGTAACATAATTAATAAAGATGATTTTACTGGCAATTACATCCATTATGGGGTTCGTGAAAATGTTATGGGGGCTATCATGAACGGACTCGCATTATCAGGCTTCTTACCCGTAGGGGCTACTTTTCTAGTATTTTCTGATTATATGAAGCCAACTATGCGGCTTTCTTCTATTATGCAGCAGCAAGTGATCTACATCATGACCCATGATTCAATTGGGGTAGGAGAAGATGGCCCTACTCACCAACCAATAGAGCATCTAGCATCCTTTCGAAGCTTACCAAATATGATGGTATTACGCCCGGCAGACTATCTTGAAACAGTTGAATCTTGGCGAATTGCTTTAGCTAATAAAGATGGCCCTTCTGTTCTTGCTTTAACCAGACAGTCAGTATCTCAAATAGTTATAGTTAATTCAGGAGGATTTGGTGCTAGGAGCGATGGAGCGACGCCTATAAGTAATAGGCGAGCGACGAGTAACGACGTCACCAACTTTTCCTCAATTGACTATAGCCGAAATATTTCGCAAAATTTATGTTCTAAAGGTGGGTATATACTGTCAGGGAATAATCAAGAAACAGTAGATGTTGCTATCTTCGCCACCGGTTCTGAATTGTCAATAGCATTAGAGGTAAAAGATATACTAAGCAAAAATGGCTTTAGTACCAATGTGATTTCAATGTTATGTTTTGAGTTGTTTTTTAAACAGCAGCCTAGCTATATCCAAAATATCCTATCCAATGCCAAATTAAAAGTTGCTATAGAAGCTGCAAGTAGCTTTGGCTGGCATCGAATCATCGGAGAGAACGGGATGTTCTTCGGAATGGAACAATTTGGACTCTCTGCTCCCTCTAATGATTTATACTCATATTTCGGTCTTACTCCATCAAATATTTCCGAAAAGATTATGGCAAGAATCCAAAAAAATTAGAAATGGATTGCTTCGTCGGCTAACGCCTTCTCGCAATGACGTTATCTGTCATTGCGAGCCACCATAGGTGGCGTGGCAATCTATCTCTATAGTCAATTCAGGGGAATTGGGTAGCAGGAACGATGGAGCGACGCCTATAAGTAATAGGCGAGTGACGACGTCACCAACTTCCCATCAATTGACTATAATCACTTCTCTGGATTGCTTCGTGACCTTACGGTCTCCTCGCAATGACGGTTTCTCAATTATTGTTTTCTTAAACTAACGCTTATGAAATACTAATGGGCTAGCTATATCATAGCACTTTCAGCTCCTGTTAAATTAACAGTGTCGCTGACATCAAGATTAACTGTATTGGGGTAAGAATTAACTTCATCATGGTTAGCAGAATAACCATCATTATGATTAGTTCGAGTAAAAATATCTTTCAAGGAGTCCCAAACTTTTGTACGCCATCCGATTGGTTTTGCTTGTACTACTACCTCATCATCTTCTTCATCTGTTTTTTCTTCATAGTTAATTATTTCAGTTACAAGTGGATATTTAAAAGATACTTTTTTACTTGGAAGGTCTTGCGATTCAATGTAATGTTGGTTCTTATTGAGAGCTTGTATATTAGAGTTAGATTTACTCTTAAATATCTTCCGCTTCATAAACTTTACCTGTTTTAAAACTATTGTAACGGATTGTAAATTGTCATTCCCGCGTAGGCGGGAATCTATATCCCGCACTGAAGCATAAGCGTCAGTTTAAGAAAATAAAGTAGAAAATCGTCATTGCGAGCCACCGTAGGTGGCGTGGCAATCTATTTCTAATAGCTTTTCTGGATTGCTTCGTGACCTTACGGTCTCCTCGCAATGACGGTTTCCCAATTATTGTTTTCTTAAACTGACGCTTATGAAATACTAACGGGTTAGCTATACATTACTACTTACTTAAATTCTAGTCGTTACTCATATCATCCACACACCCTAAAGCATCAGTATCTTCTTGGAACATATCCTCTTTTGTAACATAGAACTTTGAAGAATAGTAGTCCTTAGTAGTATTATGATTAAATAATGAAGTCAATGTATCCTTCATAGTTGTAAAAGCATTAGATATCTTTGCGAAGAACGATGTTGGTTTTATTTTTACACTTTTTATATCATTAGGTGAAATAGTAGCAGGATTTTCTTGGTAACTTGTATAAAAACTTTCTAGTACTACATTTACAGAATTATTTACAGAATCATCTACAAAATCATCTACAGAACCATCTACAGAATCATCTGATAGCAGCGATTCTACCGATTTAGTCAATTCTAGCTCTACTAACCCCTCTTTTGCTTCTTCCGCTTTATCTACTAGCTCTACCACTGGAGCTGCTTTTACTAGCTCTTCTACCACTGGAACTTCTTCTACTACATTGTCTTCTTCTAAAGCTAGTGATGTTGTAGATTTAGATGAATCAGTTAAATCACTTGCTGACTTATCATTTTGCACATTAATAGGTAAGAAATCAGCAAGTTTATCGACTTCTTGTCCTAACCTTTTGCTCTCCTCAATATACCTAAATGCTTCATTCCACGGCCCATTATTAGCCTCGACAACAAGCAGCTCTTTTCTAAGAGCAATCTTTTCTACAAAAAACTTAAGCCCCTTATCAGTAATATTACCATGTTCGCGTGGTAATTGAATGGACCAAACTGTATTGTTATTCTGAAGAACTTTTCCTAAAGCTTCAACTTCCTCATCTCCTATATTCTCCTCCCGTAAGTTAATAATACCCTCAGATGTATTAGAGTTTATTCTTTCTAGCAAATAATTATTAAAAACTGTCATAAATTCTCCTTTAATTAAATCGTTACGAACGGACAATAGCAACTTCCTATAACCTGTCAAGAAGATTTTAAAAAATTATTAAAAATATAAAAAATTACGTCATTACCTATGGGTGTCAACTTAAGAAAATAGTGTTCTTTTAGTTAGCTCAACTGCATTATTATTTATACTCGAAATGGCTTGCAACTCTATAGAACGTGAGTTATCATTGGGAGCTTGTATATCAGATTTAGATTTATTCCTACCTGTATAAAACCTCATAAACTTTACCTTTTTAAAACGTTATAACGGATAGCAATAATTTCTTATAGCCTGTTAACTTATGGTTTATAGCTTAAACGTAAACTAGGAAAGCATCTACTAATCTTTTAACTTGTTGGAAAGTTTTTGTCTCACAATCACTATTATCTTGCCCATCATTTTTATCTTTCAACCCATCCAATACATCGCTAATCATATTACCAACTTCTATAAACTCTTGTTCTTTGAATCCTCTAGTGGTGCATGCTGAAGTGCCAAGCCTAATACCAGAAGTAATAAATGGTGAAGTGGCATCAAACGGTATCGCATTTTTATTGCAAGTTATACCGGCTCTTTCAAGCGAATCTGCTGCCACCTTACCAGTTATACCATATTTTCGTAAGTCCACTAATACTATATGATTATCAGTACCATTAGTTAAAATATCATAGCCTCTTGCCATTAAACTATTAGCAAGAGCTTTAGCGTTACTAACAACCTGTTTTATATAAAGATGATATTCTGGTTGTAAATTTTCCAAGAATGCCACTGCCTTTGCTGCAATAATATGCATTAATGGTCCACCTTGCAACCCAGGAAATAAAGCGAGATTTATCTTCTTACCCAATTCCTCATCATTTGACAGAATAAGACCACCTCGCGGACCACGTAGGGTTTTATGAGTAGTGGAAGTCACAATATGAGCATAAGGCAAGGGACTTGGATGTTCACCTACCGCAACCAGTCCAGAAATATGAGCAATATCTGCTAGTAAATACGCTCCTACTCTATCAGCAATTTCCCTAAATTTAGCAAAATCTAATTGACGCGAATAGGCAGAATAACCAGCTATAATCAATTTTGGCTTATGCTGAACTGCCAATTGCTCTATTTGGGCATAATCAATTAGATAACTCTCCTTATTTACAGAATAGAACACCGAGTTAAACCATTTGCCAGACAAATTAGGTGGAGCACCATGTGTCAAATGCCCCCCTGTATCTAGCGACATACCAAGTATGGTGTCATGTGGTTTTAATAGAGTTAAAAATACTGCCTGATTAGCCTGAGATCCGGAATGAGGCTGAACGTTAGCATATTTACAATTAAATAGTGTTTTTACCCGCTCTATAGCCAAAAGCTCAGCCTTATCAACCTCACTACACCCGTTATAATAACGTTTTCCCGGGTATCCTTCAGCATATTTATTGGTCAAAATCGAGCCTTGAGCTTCTAATACTGCCGGGCTTACAAAATTCTCAGAAGCAATCAATTCAATAAAATCATGCTGACGTTTTTTTTCACCATCGATAATTTGATATATTGCATTATCTGTTTCAGATAATTTTTTAGTAAAGATATTCATTAATTTAACCTACTATTTAATGGGCAGTTTAAAAGTCATAAAAAATAACCGTGCCTACACAAAAACAACATTTTCCGCTTTATAATTCTTAATCACAAAGTCCAGAACATTTTAGCTTGCATGTTTCAAATGATCTCAGTCTATGTAATAACCTATTTTGATAAACTTAATGGCAAACTGTATCCCCCTATCATCAATAGAATGTGTAAGATTTGGTATTTTGTATTTACTATAAGGAATATCATATTTCTCTAGATATTCTACTGTTTCATCCATACTACTTACATCAACCACATCGTCTAATTCGCCATGTATCACGCAAACTGGTGTAGTTTTATTGATACATTCTTGTGGGGCAATTAATCTGCCAGAAAACCCTACCATAGAATCAAAAGGTTCTTTTTGTATAAAATTCAAATATAACCCCATCATGGTACCTTGCGAAAAGCCAATTAGGATAGTATCTTTATTAGTTAAATTTAATTCTGCTTGTTTCTTTTGGATTATGTCAGTAACTAAGCCAGTATTTTTAGCAACTAATTCCCTAACATAATCAGGGTTACGGTTATTTAAACTAAACCATTGTCGACCATAAGGTGCACTATCAAATTTTTCAACGCCATGTGGGGCAATAAAGTGACAATCGGGGAATTCCCTAGACATCAAGGGAGCCAATCCTATTAAATCATTTCCATCTGAACCAAGCCCATGTAACAATACCACAAGTTTTTTACATTGGCTGTCCAAACTTTTTACTTCCGGATAGGATAATATTTCATTTTTAGTCATTTTTTTAAGCTCTTAATTAAGTTATTAATTTAATACCAATCGTCATTGCGAGGAGGCGTAAGCCTCAGAAGCAATCCATTTTAATCGTTTTTTTTGGATTGCTTCGTCGCCCACTAAAGTGGCTCCTCGCAATGACGCTGAAGCTAAATACTAATCGGATTTATAACGTTGCCAATTCAAGTTAATTCACTATATCCCTGCTAACTTAGCAATAGTTCTATTAGCTTCTTCTAGCTCTTGTTTAGTATTTACTCCGACCACTATGTCGTGGTTGGCGGATAGCAAATACGATACTTTTTCGCCATTATCCTTAACGATTTTTACCAGTTCCGTTAAATACAACTCTTTTGATTTATCAGGATTCTTAAAAAAAATAGTAGGTAAATATTTTTTTAACACACCATTGGCAAAAGCCATAATACCAGAATTACAAGTTGTTATAGCTAATTCTTCACTCGTTGCTTGTTTAAATTCAACAATTTTCAAAAAATTTCCTAGTTTATCAGTAACTATTCGCCCATATTGCCCAGGATTATCTCGCTCAAAGCACAAGGTTGTTATGGCAGAATTTGTCGAAACTAGATGTTTTAGTAAATCATTAATAATCTCTGGCGTAATTAAAGGATTATCTCCATAAAGTACGGCTACAATTTTATTGTCATCAATTAAGTCCAAAGCACTATATACCGCATGAGCAGTACCAAGGGGTTCTGGTTGTAAAACAAATTTACAACTATCTTTATAACAAGCAATATGTTTTTCTAATTGCCAGGAGTGGACTAAAATAACTTCATTGCTAACTTGTTGGGCATTGGTTATTACCCTATCAAGCATCGATTTACCACCAACTTTATGCATTACTTTTGGTAAGGTAGATTCCATTCTTCTACCATTACCTGCAGCTAGAACAATAACTTGGCAATCCATATTAAACGTCCTTCATAGTTTCATAAATTGCATCAGATAATTCATAATTACCAAAAACTTTTTGCACATCATCACTTTCTTCTAAAATATCCACTAATTTTAACAACTTCTCGGCTTTATCATTCTCTTCTATAATTATGGTATTTTTAGGCACCCAACCTATGTAAGATTCTTCAGGATGTCCATATTTACTGGTCAGAAATTCAAGAGCTTGCACAAAGTTCTCAATATCTGTATAGATTAAATATGTATCTTCTTCAGAAATCATATCTTTTGCTCCAGCCTCTAGGCTACTTTCAAACATAGCCTCGGTTGTTGCTAAATTTGCTGGATATTGTATTACTCCGAGATGATCAAACATATAGCTGACACTGCCCGTTTCACCTAAATTGCCACCAAATTTGCTAAAAGCCGCCCTAATTTCTGCAGCCGTACGATTTTTATTATCAGTTAAAGCCTCTATTATTATTGCAATTCCACCGGGAGCAAAGCCCTCATATCTAATTTCGGTATAATTTTCGTTGTTATTCGAATCACTTGCCGCACTTATTGCCTTATCTATTCGATCCTTTGGCAAATTTTGACTCCGAGCGGCAGCTATGCTACTCCGCAACCGTGGATTATTACTTATATCAGCCCCTAATTTAGCAGCAGTAATAATTTCTCTAACTAACTTAGTAAAAATTTTTGCCCTTTTTTTATCTTGTGCACCTTTTCGATGCTGGATATTTTTAAATTTTGAATGACCTGCCATGTTGTAATCTTAAATCATTATTGAGTAAGCCGAATGTATCAGAAGGCAATTTAAAGTCAATAGTAAATTCCTCAAGTTTTTTCACCATACTTTATTTTTTACTTTAATAAAACTGTATATCGTTTTATATTGTCTAACTATAACATATAGAATTGAGTCCACTAAGTACTATTTATGAAAAAATTTATAATAGACTTGCTGCATAAGTCAAAAATAGTTGAAGGATTTTTAGGAGAAACGAAGCCGAGTACCGCAGTGTACATAAACGTACATGAGGAGCGAAGGCGAGTTTCGACGACAAAATCATCAACTAGATTGACTTATGTAGCAAGTCTAATTTTATATCTCTTATTTGCTCACGATTGCCTAGCATCAGAACCTCAGGCATGGCAAATGCTGTTACAGACTCCAGCCAGTCATCTTATGGAAGAGCTTCAGGAGTTTCATAATTTCCTACTGCTCATATCAGGAGGAATAGTTGCTTTTATCATTGTTTTATTAATTTATGTTTGCATCAGATTTAATGCCAAAGCCAATCCTATTCCAGCAAAATTTTCTGATAATATATTGGTTGAAATTATTTGGACGATAATTCCTATAGTTATTTTAATTATTATTGCTGTACCATCATTTCGTGTTGCACGTATTGCAGAAGATATTCCTGAAATAGACATGACGGTTAAAGTTGTAGGATATCAGTGGTATTGGCACTATATCTACCCTGATCATAATAATCTTGAATTTGATAGTTGTTTAATTACTGATGAAAACTTAAAACCTGGTCAAAAAAGATTATTAGAAGTTGATAATCGTATTATTATACCAGAAAATACTACCGTAAAATTTTTAATTACTGCAGGGGATGTTATACATAGTTTTGCAGTACCAGCATTAGGTATAAAGCTCGATGCTGTGCCTGGCAGAGTTAACGAAACCTGGACTAAAATTAGTAAAAAAGGTGTGTATTATGGTCAGTGTTCAGAGCTTTGTGGTGTTAATCATGGCTTTATGCCTATTGCCATTGAAGTAGTAAGCAAAGAAGAATTTCAAGATTGGTTGATTGCGGCAAAAACAAAATTTTCTATGAAAGTAAAGACAAACGTTATTGCGATGAAACCATGAGGACGACGAAGCAATAAATTGTCATTTTCGTTTCGGTGCGGAATCTAAGACCCCTGCTTACGCAGGGGTGACACTAAGTCGAGCAGGTATGACACTAAGTCGAGCAAGGATAACATTAACTAAATGAACAAGAGCCATATGGTACACTCCAACAATCACTATCCACATATTTACCAAAAACATGTTAAAGAAATTATATTTTTAAAACATTTTATTCATAATCCTAACATAATGGTAGGTGATTATACTTATTATCATGATCACCGATATCCAGAACATTTTGAATGTAATAACGTTGTAGGATATTATCAGTGTAAATTAATTATTGGTAAGTTTTGTACTATTGCTAGAGGAACTACTTTTATTGCGGATGATGTCAATCACCCAATGGATGGTTTTTCTACTTATCCATTTTTTATTTTCGAAGGTTGGAATAATTATATACCAACTCTTAATAAAGGAAGGAGTACAATAGTTGGTAATGATGTGTGGTTTGGTACTAATGCAGTCATTATGCCGGGAGTCACAATAGGAGACGGAGCAATTATTGGAGCATATGCAGTGGTTACTAAGGATGTACCACCTTACTCTATCGTTGCAGGTAATCCTAGTAGAATTATAAAAAAAAGATTCTCCGATGATATAATTAATGAGTTAGTACAAATAAAATGGTGGAATTGGGATTATGATAAAGTTACTAGAAATATCAAGCTCATAGTAGGAGCAGATATTGAGCAACTTAAAAAGTGTGAATAGGTATAGTCAATTGATGAGAAGTTGGGGACGTTGTCGCTCGCCTATTACTTATAGGCGTCACTCCATCGCTCCTAGCCCCAAATTCTCCTGAATTGACTATAAAACGTAGACGCCTATGCGAAATATGCTACTCTTTATGACTTTTCTGCTATAATAATCTCAAGATAGAAAAGGATAATTTATGAATCAAACAACAGATCATCACCAAACCCCTAAAGGTATAAAAAGATGGATTTTCTCTACCAATCACAAAGATATTGGCATAATGTATATTATATTTGCCATATTTGCTGGGATTGTTGGAGGGTTATTTTCTGTTATTTTTAGGCTAGAATTAGCAATGCCCGGTGGGCATATATTAGGGGCAAATTACCAACTATATAATGTATTAATTACTGCTCATGCGATAATTATGGTATTTTTCATGATTATGCCAGCTTTATTTGGTGGGTTTGGTAATTATTTTGTACCAATTTTAATAGGTGCACCGGACATGGCTTTTCCAAGGCTAAATAATATAAGTTTTTGGCTGCTTGTTCCTGCTTTTATGTTATTAATGCTTTCGGCTTTTGTTGATGGTGGTGCAGGTACTGGCTGGACGCTTTACCCCCCTCTAAGTACTCTAGTGGGACATCCTGGGGCAGCAGTCGATATGGCTATTTTAAGTTTACATATTACAGGACTTTCTTCTATTCTTGGTTCAATCAATATGATTGTTACTATCTTTAATATGAGAACCGATGGTATGGGGTTATTTGAAATGCCTCTATTTATTTGGTCAATTCTGGTTACTGCCTTCTTGCTGATACTAGCAATTCCAGTATTAGGTGGTGCAATAACCATGTTATTGACTGATCGAAACTTTGGTACTACTTTCTTTAAACCTGAAGGGGGCGGAGATCCAGTATTATTTCAGCATTTATTTTGGTTTTTTGGTCATCCAGAAGTATATATCGTAATATTGCCAGGGTTTGGGATAGTTAGTCAGGTTCTTTCTACTTTCTCTCGTAAGCCGATATTTGGTTATTTAGGTATGGTGATAGCTATGGTAATTATAGGGTTTGTCGGTTTTATAGTTTGGGCTCATCATATGTTTACTGTTGGTCTTTCATACAATACATTAATCTATTTTACCGCTGGTACAATGATTATCGCGGTGCCTACTGGTATTAAAATATTTAGCTGGATTGCCACAATGTGGGGAGGATCAATTACTTTTGAAACCCCTATGTTGTTTTCCATAGGGTTTATCTTGTTATTTACTATTGGTGGAGTTACCGGCATAATATTATCAAATTCGGCAATCGATAGAATTTTACATGATACATACTATGTGGTAGCACATTTTCACTACACTATGTCGCTTGGGGCTTTATTTACTGCATTTGCTGGATTCTATTATTGGTTTGGTAAAATATCAGGAAGACAATATCCTGAAATGATGGGCAAAATTCATTTTTGGATTACGTTTATCGGCGTTAATTTGACATTTTTCCCTCAGCATTTTCTGGGATTAGCTGGGATGCCAAGAAGAATACCGGACTATCCGGATGCTTTTGCCGGCTGGAATATGGTATCATCTATCGGAGCAGTTATTTCCTTTATTGCGGCTCTTTACTTTGTATTCATTGTTATTTACACTCTGAAATATGGCAAAAAATGCCCAAATAATCCTTGGGGCGATGGGGCTAATACTCTCGAATGGACAGTATCTTCTCCTCCACCATTCCACACTTTTGACGTATAGTCAATTCAATTCAGGAGAATTTGGGAGCTAGGAACGATGGAGCGACGCCTATAAGTAATAGGCAAGCATTGAGCGACAAAGTCACCAACTTCTCATCAATTGACTATAAAGGGAAAGGCTGAAATTAAAGGTGATATACTTAACCCAATTGATGAAAGGTGGGAGGCTAATGATTATAGCAATCTTTGCGGTGTTGAATTATTAATATCTTAATTGTCGTATCTATTATTTGATAAATCACTCTATAATCACCAATCCTGAGGGAGCGACAACCTTTGAGGCTATGTTTTAAAGGTTTGCCAAATTTTATTGGATCAGATAATAGCTTTTTTTCAATGGTTATTTTTATTAAAGATTTTACTAGTGTAGGAAGCTTAGAGATATCTTTGTGTATAACTTGATCTGAATAAAGAAGATTATACATTATTTCCAACTGTCCATATGACTAATCCATTCCTTAGTATTATCTATTCGTTCATCTGCTAATTTAGCTAATATTTTGTCCTCTTGAAGTTCTAAACTAGTTATAATAAGATCCTTTGCTATTTTAGATAGGGATTCATTGTTGATTTTAGCAATATCAACAATTTCATTAAATATTTTCTCGTCTAAAGACACTAATAATCGTTTAGCTGCCATAAGATCGCTCCAATTGTATTTATTATTCAATAGCATCACATCTGATACAGAATGTCAATAAGGGGAGTTGACATAGCAATTATACGTTAATATGAATTTACTATATTATACGATCAATATACTATATGATTATTAGTATCTGATTAGCTAACCAGAATAAGTTTTTGATACTACTCTAAGCCCCCCTAAACGTCATTGCGAGAAGCAGCTTTGATTCGTTGCTACTAGGAGGAATTATCAAAACCTTAACTGATCAGCTATATAAAACCATAATCTAGTTAATGATGATTTACCCTACCTTACTTATTCTTTTGTTTATCCTGTTTCTCTATTTTAAATTTAGAAAGACATTTTATATTACCTCAATAATCTATCCAATAATTGCTGGTATATTATTAATTAACAACCAAAATGAGGCGGTAATTAATCTATATAATAATAGTTTTATTATTAATTTTAGTAATGAAAATAAATTAATAGCACTTGCTTTTATGGTGATAACGTTGGGGACTAACCTATATGCCATTAGCCAAAACAGAAAATTTGAGGTATTGATAGGTAGTTTATACTCAGCCTCTTCCTTGATCTGTTTATTTGCTGGGGATTTTATCTCGATGTTTGTTGCTCTAGAAATGATGATGATATGTGCCACTTTGTTAATTTTTTACGGTAATTGTAAAAATAGTATTAGGGCGGCAAGACAGTATTTCCTTACGCATCTTATAAGTGGTAGTCTTATCTTAATAGGGATTAGTTATATAATCACCAATAGTTCTAACATACAAATTATTTCTCTTAGCCAATTGATAGAGAACAGAGATGCTTCTTTTATCTTTTATGTTCTAATACTTAGTGGTTGCTTAATTAATGTAGCGAGCATACCTTTTTCCGGATGGATTGTTAATTGTTATCCATTTGTCTCAACTTCAGGGATGATATATTTAACCAGCTTTACTAGTAAAATATCGATCATTATACTTCTTAAATTATTTAGTGGTTTAGAAATACTTAAATTCTTTGGATTATTAATGATTATATATGGTGGGGTTTATGCTTGTATAGAAGATAACATCAAGAGATTAGTCTGTTATCTTACTGTTTCTCAGCTTGGATTCATGGTGATTGCCATTGGCACAAAATCTCAACAAGCAAATTTAGGAATCATAGTTTTTCTTTTTGTCCATATATTGTATAAAGCTTTATTTGGTCTATATGTTGCTATATTAATAGATAAAGGTAATGTAGAAAATTGCTCTGAGATAAAAGGGCTTTACTCATGGAGAAGCCCTTTATTGCTTGGTAGTTCAATAGTTAGTGTATTATTCATTATAGCCTTACCTCCTCTTGCTAGTTTTGTTAGCAAAATTATTGTGACCAATGTTTTGAATCAGGATATTAATTATTATGCTATTTTCCTATTAAAAATTATAACATGTGCGGCTTTATTTTCTACGGTTAAATACAAATCTCTGACTAAGGACTTTTACCCTATAGTGAATATTTTGAGCAAAGTCAGCTTATTGGTCATGCTATCATTTGTATTGGCAACTAATTTCTTTTTAGAGCAAGGCTTAAAATTAGTATGGTCATCTTATCCTGTTGAAACACTTGATATAAATTGGTTGGATATAGTAAAGCAAATAGTAATAATAATAATAGGTATATTGCTTAGTGTGGTTTTTAGTAAAAAGATTTCTAGACGTTCAACTGCTAACATAAATTTAGATTTATTTCAGTTTGTTGAAAATAATTTTCGTCGTATTTATTACAAATATCACTTAGTGGGACACGATTTTAATGATAGACTAGGGGCGGAATACCCTGTTTTGAAAAGAGTAGAAAAAAATGCTTTACGTAAGATAAAATCTTTGCATAATCAATCAACAAGTCTATTAGTCGTAATTATATCGTTAATTACTTTTATAATAATAAGCACTAAATGAGGGCAAAATGCAGCCACCTATAGCCGATAAGATCGATTACAGTTTTACATTGCACGGTAAAAAATTTACAGATCAATATAACTGGCTTA
Source organism: Candidatus Tisiphia endosymbiont of Ceraclea dissimilis (assembly GCF_964030735.1). Lineage (NCBI taxonomy): Bacteria > Pseudomonadati > Pseudomonadota > Alphaproteobacteria > Rickettsiales > Rickettsiaceae > Candidatus Tisiphia > Candidatus Tisiphia endosymbiont of Ceraclea dissimilis. The sequence continues at coordinate 1,532,200 of NZ_OZ034917.1, read as the reverse complement.
GAGATATCGAATGGCCTAATGTTAGCGATAAAAAAATCATAGAATATTTACAGGCAGAAAATAAATATTCCGAGCAATTTTTTGAGCCATTACAAAAAGAAAAAGATAAAATATTTGAGGAGTTAAAGGGCAGAATTAAACTTGCTGATCAGTCAACTTACGTAAAAAAAGATAATTACTATTATTATACCAGAACTGAAGAAAATGCTGAATATCCTATATATTGCCGAAAAATTGGGTCAATAGATGCTCCGGAAGAAATTATATTAGATATCAATGTTATTGCTAAAGATAATAAATTTACTGATCTAGGTCTAGTATCAATCTCTCCCGATCATATGCTACTAGCTTATAGTGTTGATTTTACCGGGGATGAAAAATATACAATTAAAGTCTATAATTTAAAGACCAAAGAATATTTACCAGATGAAATACATAATGTGAGTCGCACTATAATTTGGCATGAATATCTGAAAGGGTTCTTTTATATGCCGATTAATGAGAATTTTCGTCATGATAAATTAATGATTCACTTCATAGATCATGCAATTTCCGATGATAAGTTAGTACATCATATAACAGATCCATTATATCAGTTGAACGTTAGTAAGTCATCCAGTCGACAATATATTTTCGTTGATGTATCTGGTCATGATGCAAATGAAACATATGTTCTAGCAATGTGGGATCATAGCTTTGAGCCTAAGCTTCTTAGACCTCTAAAGGGAGGAGTTTTTTATGATGTTGAGCATAATGGTGATAATTTTTATATTAATACCAATGAAGGGGCAAAAAACTTTCGCATAGTGTTAGTAAATGTGCGTAATTTTCAAAATGATTTATGGGAAAATAATTATATACCAGAAGACCCAACTAAATATTTAGCTAGTTTTAATATTACTAACAATTATTTAATAGTTAATTATCGTGATCAAGGATTACCAGTTATTAAAATAAAGCATCTTAAAGAGCAGAATGAAAAAATTATTCATTTCCCGGATGCTGCTTTTACTGCTTCAGCCTTCTCTACTAATTTTGATGAAGATGATATTCGAGTAAATTATTCTTCGCTTGCTAGACCGAACACCACTTATAGTTATGATTTTAACAGTGAGCAACTATCAATATTGAAAGTACAGGAAATACCAAGTGGCTTTAATCCTGAAGAATATATGGTGGAAAGAATATTTGCTGATAATGATGGGGTTAAAGTACCAATTACCTTATTATATAAAAAATCATTATTTAACAAGGATGGGAAGAATCCTTTATATTTATATGGTTATGGTTCATATGGTATCAGCATACCAGTATCCTTTAGGAATACCGCTATTTCTCTTGTAGATCGTGGGTTTGTTTATGCTCTTGCTCATATTAGAGGTGGAGACGATCTTGGGCATGATTGGTATCAAGCTGCTAAATTCCTCAATAAAAAAAGAACTTTTGATGACTTTATTGTTTCTGCTAAACAGTTAATTAAAGAAAAATATACTAGCCAGGGTAATATAGTAATTTGTGGGGGAAGTGCAGGGGGGATGTTAATTGGAGCGGTCATTAATGAACAACCAGAATTATTTAAAGCAGCCCTTGCCCATGTGCCTTTTGTTGACGTATTAAATACTATGCTCGATGAAGAACTGCCATTAACCCCTAGTGAATTTAAGGAGTGGGGCAATCCTAAAGAGCTAGATTATTTTAACTATATTAAGTCTTATTCTCCGTATGATAATATAAAAGCTCAAAACTACCCGAGTCTATTTATCACGGCTGGAATTTCTGACCCTAGAGTTGGGTATTGGGAAGCAGCTAAATGGGCAGCAAAGATTCGAGCAACAAAAACAGATAATAACATATTATTGCTAAAAACTAATATGGATTCAGGGCATAAAGGCTCTTCTGGTCGTTTCGATTATCTAAAAGAAGCAGCCGATGAGATAATATTTATATTTAGGGTTTTTGATATAGTCAATTGATGATAAGTTGACTATATTTAAACTTGTCATTCCCGCTTCTTCCCATTGTCATTCCCGCATAGGCGGGAATCTAGACCCCTGCTTACGCAGGGGTGACACTAAGTTATAAATTGTCATTCCCGCGTAGGCACATAGGCGTCAGCTTAAGAAAATAAGTCGTCATTGCGAGCCACCGTAGGTGGCGTGGCAATCTATTTCTAATCACTTTTCTGGATTGCTTCGTTGACCTTACGGTCTCCTCGCAATGACGGTTTTTCAATTCTTGTTTTCTTAAATTGACGCTTATGTGAGTATGTGGCAATCTAAGATCCCTGCTTACGCAGGGGTGACGGTATAGTAAAGCAGGGGTGACAACCATTATCCTATATTTTATTCAAATCTGCAAAAAAACTTGATTATCGAGTATAAGGTGAGTTATACCACATAATATCTATAAATATTAAGATAATTTAAAATATTTACAAATTTTTATCTCGAAACTATTAGTACAACCATAAAAATCATTATACTTCTTAGGTTCTGCATGCAGAACCTAATTGAAATCAATATATGGTAATAAATTTATGGTAAACAAAATAAATATATCTAATGTTATTAAATTCCCTTCCCCATTTGAACGCCTTAAATCATACACTAGTTCACCTGATGTCATCTTACGTAAAGCTATTATTACCCAAGCAATTATTGATGCAACCAATATATCAGAATTACGTGTTGCAAAAAAGCTTGAACTAGAAGCAAAATCATGGATTTTTGGTGGTAGCGAATCTTTTAAGACAACTTGTATGGAAGGTGAGATTGAACCAGCTTTTGTAGTAAAGGTAACCAAGGAAATTATAGAGCTACATAAGAGCAAATCTAACTTTAGAAAGCAATCGCAACAAAAATCAGTAAATAGTAAAAAATCATTATTTAAAACAAAATTATAGGTAGATTTATTATCTATCAAATATTATAATAAATATGTTATAATTCAGGTATAATTACGACTAGAGCCTCGTCTTTTAGTTAATTATCAGTTGGTATAAGCATCTCAGGGTAATGAAGCTGCTTATATTTTAGTTAGAACAATCATCAAGCCATTATAAAAATTTAAAATAATGGCTTGAAATTCATATGATTATATACTAGTTGTATAATTATAGGCAACCCTATTAGCATTACTCTGCTATTAGCGAGGGGGTGATGAAACAATGTTGTTTTGTCTCATACCTGCAGGGATTCCTGCCATTGTTAAGAATGACAACTTACAATTGCTTTGTCAACCTACGCTCTTTCTTGCAATAACGGTAGATATACTAATTTTAAAGAGATGAAAATGGATAAGGAAGTTAGAAAATATATAGCAGCCGGAAGAACTAATCTAGTGGTAATTTATATATTATTTTTGTGTGGAATAGTTGCTCCGTTATTACCTATTATTGGTGCAGTTTTTTCCTATATTAATAAGGATATTAAAAATAAATATTTATCTAGCCATTATATTTTTATATGGCGGACTTTTTGGATAGGATTCGTTGGTATGATGATATCTATAATAACCACTATAATACTAATTGGACCTGTATTGTATATATGTTTGTTGGTGTGGTTTATATTAAGGATTGCTATGGGTTTCAAATATTTATTAAATGGTGTAGAACATCCGAATTACATGACTTACTGGATAAAATAAAATGGATTTTGAAACTATACTCGGCAAGCAAACTGCGTATATAGATGTGTACGATAATAGTTTATTACAGCCAATTAGTCGTAAATTTGCTAGAGAGCAATTACAGATAATAGGTGATTTACCTTTTTATGGCTTTGATATTTGGAATTGTTATGAGGTCTCTTGGCTAAACCAAACTGGTAAACCTGAGATACGGATATTGGAATTTATGGTGAGTAGCGATTCACCTAATATTATAGAATCAAAGTCACTAAAACTTTACTTAAATTCTTTTAGTAATACTAAGCTTAACAGTTCAGAGCAAGTAATAGAGTTAATTACCAGGGATTTAGGTCTAATATTTGGGTCAGATGTAATAGTGTTTTTAAAAGATTTAGAGTCATATGATGGCACTAGGCTGCAGTCTTTTTCAGGTATAAATCTCGATAAATTAGATGTGACAATTACTAGTTTTGAAATTAGTCAAAATTTGCCAAAATTATTGGAAGATAATACGAAGATCGTCGATGAGGTACTATATTCTAATTTGCTCAAATCAAATTGTTTAGTGACTAATCAACCAGATTGGGCATCAGTACAAATTAGCTATCGAGGCAAAAAAATTAACCATAGTTCTTTATTAAAATATTTGGTGTCATTTCGTAATCATAATGAGTTTCATGAACAATGTGTTGAGCGTATTTTTTGTGATATTAGTAAGTTTTGTACACCCGATGAATTAACTGTTTATGCCAGATATACAAGACGTGGAGGCATAGATATTAACCCTATAAGGTCTAGTAGCAATCTAGATGTTACAAAAATTAGCAATTTAAGACATATTCGTCAATAATTACTGAGTAGCTAATGATTTAAATGCACACGATTAAAAAAATATTAGTACTAAACATTTGTTACCCCGTCATCACCAACTAAATCAACAGTAGAATCATTATAATTATCACCATTGCCTGATTTGAAATGTTTATAGCAGCAAGCAGCAATACTACCCAGCAATGCTGCCCCCACTCCCAGAAATGTTAATGTAAGGGGAAGTGAAAATGAATTTGTAGTATTTTGCTTGGATGGGGTTGCTGTAAAATCAAGAAATTCCTCAAGTTCTTTATTAGGCTCTGTAGTATCTGCAGCAGATTCTTGCTGAGTGGTAGAACTTTCTAAAGAATTTGTTTGTTGATGCGATTGTAGTATTTGTTGAATCGCTTTGTATATAGGCAAATTTTTATCAGTTATACCTTTGATATTAAGAGAGATAATATCAGTCTTTTCAACGGCTGATAGAAATTCTCCTGAATTTTCTAGATCGAGTGGATTTATATTGTTTTTTGATACCTTCAATTCCTTAATTTTACTGCCTTTAAGCCCTAATATAAGATTTGTTAGTTCTTGAGCTCTTACATGGGAGTCTGATATCTCTAATGTAGCAATGTTGGTTTTTGCTATTTCTTCAGCAATTTTATACAAATCATGAGTATTTAGACTATTTGGTTTAAAAACCAAGTTAGTAATATTAGTCTTTTGCAATTCTTGTAGAAATTGTACTACCAGTTCTGTGTCTATGTTGGGAATAGACACAGTTAGCTCACTAATTGTAGTATTTTCACACGCTTGTATAATCTGTTTTATTTCTTGGTATCCTAGATTCTCCAATAAAACCAACTTATTAAAAGTGTTATTTTTTACTTCCTTTGTAAAAATCTCTATATTAAATCCATTCTCTCTAATAATTATAGCATGATCTCCGGATTGATGAAATAGCCAATCATTATCTAATGTTTCATGCGTAATTAGCAAGTGAGGGTTATTTTTGGCTATAGCATTAAGGCTATAATTGTCTAGGGTTGTATTATTGGTGAAATTGCTAGAGTTCTTAAAAAACCTTCCGGCAGCAGCATTTGCAACAGCACAGAAGGTGATAAGATAACTAAGGGAAAAATATTTCATAAAAATCGCGTCCTATTTGTAAATATTAATTAATGTTTAATTTAACAAAAAAGTTAACATAAACTATTAAAATTGATAAAATAGCTTTTTTATATAGAAGTCAAGATTTAATTTCAAATATATTATGATCCATTCTTTACTTTTGAATTTATAATTGCTGTTTTTTTTTGGTAACGAACTTGACGCAGTTAGAGATACAAGATATAATTAATTAGTTATCGCAGACCGCCTCCTAATTTATTTTATAAGGTATTAGTGCTAACTATATTTAGTGATATAATATACAAATTAACAAAATAGCAATAGCATAAAATGTTTAATCAAATTTTAAAAAAATCCCCTTGGGGAGATTCTGAAGAGGATGAAAAAGGTGAATATAATATATTTACTAGACCAAGGAAAAAAAATAAGTTTAATTTCCAGGAATTTTTTAATAATTTTGGTTTCAACAACAACATAATGATATTAGTGTGTTTATCATTAGTTGCCATTTGGTTTGCTTCCGGAGTTTATGAAGTTAAGGAGGGCGAAGAGGCAGCCGTAATGAGGTTTGGTCAATTTGTTCGCAAAGGGTCTCCTGGTTTGAATTATCACCTTCCTCTGCCATTTGAACAGGTAGTAGTTGAGAAGGTAAACCAATCTCGGAGAATTGAGATTGGTTATAGATCGGCAAATAACCTTAGATCTAATACGGATAATACAAAAGCTATAATGGCTGAAAGCACTATGCTTACAGGTGATGAGAATATTGTTGCACTAAATTGTGACGTAATGTGGCATATTAGCGATTTGGAAAAATATATTTTTAATATTGTCAATCCAGAAGAGTCGGTAAAAATAGTTGCTGAAAGTGCGATAAGAGAAGTGATCGGCAATACCCCTATCTCTTCAATATTATCAGACCAAAAACAAGAAATTACTAATAAAATTGAGGCTTTAACCAGGGAAATCCTTGTTCATTATAATGCTGGTGTTGAAATTGAAAAAGTACAACTACTAAAAGCTGAGCCACCAGTTGAAGTAATCGATGCTTATAGGGATGTACAAACTTCTAAAGCTGATAAAGAACGGGAAATAAATCAGGCGCTATCCTATAATAATGATATTTTGCCTAAAGCAAGGGGTGAAGCTGCTAGAATATTGCAAGAAGCGGAAGGTTACAGGCAAGAAGTTATCTCAAAGGCTGAAGGGGATAGTAAGAGATTTGCTGCTGTCTATACACAATATGTTGCTAATAAATCGATAACTAAGGATCGTCTTTACTTAGAAGCTATAGAAAAAATTCTAACGGATACCAGTAAGGTTATTATGGGTACTAATGGCGTTTTGCCGCATATGGCAATTCAGCAAAATAAAATTAAGGAGTAGTACTGGATGAAGACAATTTATTATATAAGTTTTGTAGCTCTTGGATTATTCTTAGCAGTTATTAGTGCTTTGTTTACTGTTGATCAACGTTATTCTGCTGTGGTATTTCAATTCGGTGAAGCAGTAAGGACAATTGAAAAACCTGGATTAAATATCAAAATTCCATTTATTCAAAATGTTGAGTTTTTTGATAAACGTATCTTAAACGTAGAGGCAGAGGCAAAGGAGCTAACTGCTTCTGATGGAAAAAGGGTAATCGTTGATGCTTTTGCCAAATTTCGTATTACTGATCCTGTGATGTTTTATAAAACTGTTCATAACTACCAGGGCGTTAAAATTAGGCTTAATAAAAACCTAGAATCTTCAATGAGAAAAGTTATAGGTAGATTACCTTTAACTAGCCTTCTTACCAATGAGAGATCTGAGATAATGTCAAATATCCTAAATCAAGTTAATCAAGAGGCAAGAAATTTTGGACTTGATGTAATTGATGTTAGAATTCTAAGAGCTGATTTACCGAAAGAAAATAGTGCGGCAATTTATCGTCGTATGCAAACTGCTCGTGAAAAAGAGGCAACTCAAATAAGAGCTGAAGGGCAAGAAGAAGGATCTCGAATAAGATCAAGAGCTGATAAAGAAAGTAAAATATTGCTTGCTGAAGCTTATATGCAATCTCAAATTATTAAAGGAGAAGGAGATAGGGAGTCAGCCAAGATATATAACCTTGCTTATTCTGTTGATCCAGAATTTTATAAATTCTATAGATCGTTGGAAGTATATAAAAATACTTTAAAGAAAGAGGATACTTCTTTTGTGTTGTCTCCAGAAGCCGAGTTATTTAAATATTTAAATTTGGGGAAATAATAGTTAATTGATGACGTTTGGTTTACATATATGTCATTGCGAGACCACATAGTGGTCGTGGCAATCTATTTTAATCACTTTCCTGGATTGCTTCGTCGACCTTGCGGTCTCCTCGCAATGACGGTTAGTTATTTTCAGTTTTTCGTAATGACGTTTTACAGTTAATTAAATAGATGATATGGTTCAAAATATTATTAAGTATAATAATTTACTAAAATATTTATTTATAGCTTTTCTGATGAGCCTATGGTTGGCATCATCTGTTTTTGCTGAAAATATTCCATTAAATCAAATTTCGTTAACTAAGGATGCTGCTACTGAGGAATCTAGTGTACCATCAATAAAAGCCTCTGAATCTCCTCGCTATAGTTTTGCCGATATTGTTGAGCCACTTATTCCAGCTGTGGTAAATGTTTATACCGTACAATATAGTCAAAAGTCAGAAGATTTTCATAAAAAATCTTTTGAATATTTTCCGTTTGATTATTTAAATGAACTTTTGGAGCGTTTTAATTTACCTTTTAATTTTGATGAAATGTATTCAAATCCTAAATCTGTTCCGCTTGGTTCTGGTTTTATTATAGATGCGGCTGGTTTTATTGTTACTAACCATCATGTAGTTGCTAATGCGGATGAGATTCACGTAAAATTAACTGATAATAGAGAAATGTTAGCTAAATTAGTAGGTAGTGATCAAAAAACCGATCTTGCTCTTTTAAAAATTGAGGCAGAAAATCCTTTGCCTTTTGTAAAATTTGGGGATTCTGGTAAAGCTAGGGTAGGGGATTGGGTTATTGCTATCGGTAATCCTTTTGGTAGACTTGGAGGAACTGTCACTGCTGGTATCATATCTTCAAAAGGGCGTGATATTGATAGTGGTATAGTAGATGATTTTATACAAACTGATGCGGCTATCAATAATGGTAATTCCGGTGGACCAATGTTTAATATTGATGGTGAAGTTATAGGAGTCAATACCGTAATGTTCTCACCTTCTGGGACTAATATTGGTATTGGATTTGCCATTCCATCTAATACCACCAAATCAATTATCAACCAACTAAGGCAAAATGGAAAAATTAATCGTGGTGGTCTTGGGATAATAATTCAAGAAGTAACTAATGAAATAGCTGAAGGATTTGGGTTAAAAGAAGCCTATGGAGCATTAGTAGTGGAAGTGCAAAAAGATGGTGCAGGTGAGAAATTTGGTATAAAGCCTGGAGATGTAATAATAGAGTTTGCTGGACAACCAGTAAAAAGTTCAAGAAGGTTACAGGTAATGGTTGCTGAAGCTACCGTTGATCAAGAGGTAAAAATTGTAGTCGTACGTGATGGTAAGAATCACGAGCTAAGTGGTAAGATTAGTCAAGAAGAGGAACCAGAGGCTAGAATAGCAAGCGATAAGGTGAGTGATAAAACCTCTATTGTAAAAAATAATATTACTTTTAGTAATTTAACCGATAATTTTAAACAAAAATTCGCCATTGGCAATAAAGCTAATGGTATTATTGTAACTGATCTTGCTAAGGATGGAAAAAATTATAAATTTAAAGTTGGTGATTTAGTAATAGCATGTAATCAACAACCAATAATTTCAGTAGAGCAGTTAAATTTGTTGTATGAAAATGCCAGAGCTATGAAGAAACAAAATATAATCTTATTGGTACAGAGGAGGGGTGTTTCTATGTTTATAGCTTTGCCGGTAACAAATTAGATTTGGTATTTTTATAAAAAGATGTCACCTCTGCTTGACTTAGTGTCACCCCTGCTTCGGTGCGGGGTCTTAGATTCCGCACCGAAGCAGGAATGACAATTTAACTTGGAATTACAATAGTTGTGGGAGACTGTTGGAAATAAATATGCTTTTTAAATTTAAAAAATATAATGTTTACTATGGATAATAATGTTAAAATATCAGTATTAAGTTTTTATAGTTTTACTAAACTAGAAAATCTTGAAGTTTTGCTGCCAAAGATTTTATATCTTGGCAAGAAAAGAGGGGTTAGGGGGACTATTCTTTTAGCTCCTGAAGGGTTTAATGGTTCAATTTCTGGAGCAAAAGAACAGGTAAATTTTTTATTAGATGAAATTATTAGCCTTACGTTAGCGGAAGATGTAAATATTAAAATAAATTACTGTGATATTCATCCTTTTCAAAAATTGAGAATAAAGCTTAAAAAAGAAATTATTGCTATGGCAGTTGGCGATATTGATATTGCCAATCTTAAGGGAGAGTATATTGAAGCAAAAGATTGGGACAAGTTCATTAGCCAAAATAATGTGGTAGTAATAGATACTAGGAATGACTATGAAGTGTGTATCGGTACTTTTAAAGGTGCTATAGACCCAAAAACAGAGACATTTAAGCAATTTCCAAAATGGGTAGAACAAAATAAAGACCTACTTGTTGGCAAGAAAATAGCGATGTATTGTACTGGTGGAATTAGATGTGAAAAATCAACAGCCTATCTAAAGAAACTTGGTTTTAATGATGTTTACCATCTTAAAGGTGGTATCTTACAATATTTAGAAGATACCCATAATCATAGCAATTTATGGCAAGGAGAATGTTTTGTATTTGATGATAGGAGAGCTGTGGCAAGTGACCTATCGCCGGCTGAAGGGCATTGGTTGCAACGCGGTGATTAATATATAGTCAATTGATGAGAAGGAACGTCATCGCTTGCCGTTCTCCTATTACTTTAGGCGTCGCTCCATCGTTCCTAGCCCCAAATTCTCTTGAATTGACTATACGCATGGCATAAAAGTAATAGAAAAAACAACCTGACGTCATTGCAATGATATTGGGTGTATTAATTAAGGAACAATGTTTTTAGAAGCTATATATATCTCAAAAATTTTATATTTTTTAACACTGCTCGTATTAACTAGTGGTTTGTTTATAATGTTAATCAGTGATAATTATGTTCGTAAAATCATAGGGCTTAGTGTTATGCAAAGCTCTGTGCTAATTTTTTACCTGATGCTTGGTAAGGTAAATGGGGGTATTGTGCCAATTGAGCGTAGTTTACTGCAGAATTCTCAGCTTTATGTAAGCCCATTACCTCAGGTGCTAATGCTCACGGCTATTGTTGTTGGTTTTGCTACATTGTCATTAGGGCTTAGCTTGATTTATCGTATTTCTAAGCAATTTAATACTATATCGGAGCATGAAATTAATTTTAGCGAAGCGACTCCGAATGATTGAAATAAATGATATTAATTAAACATTTTCCAGCTTTACAAGTATTGTTGCCATTTTTTGGGGCATTATTTTCAATACTAACTTTTCGTTATGTGCGTGTCACTCGAATTATAGCAGTTATTTCGATTGCACTAAGTTTATTTTTAAGTATTTATGGATTATCGGTAATTAATAAAGGTACCATATCATATGATTTTGGTAATTGGCATGCCCCCATAGGTATTGAATATAGACTAGACTACCTGAATCAACCTATAATTACCTACATTAATGGCGTATTATTATTTTTTCTAATTTTCTGTAACAAATTGCTGGCAACTACCGTACTTAAATTTATTGATCAAAAAAGGCAATCGTTATTTTACGCACTTTTATTATTTGCCCATAGCGGATATCTCGGTATATTGAGTACTAATGACCTTTTTAACCTTTATGTATTTATTGAAATATCTTCATTAAGTGCTTATGCCCTAATAGCACAGGGTAATAACCCCAAGGCTGTTATCGGTGCTTTCGATTATCTTATGCTCGGTACAGTCGGGGCAACTTTGATATTAATAGCCATTGGATTTTTATTGAGTAGTACTGGTAGTCTCAATATGTCAGATGTTTCAATGTTACTTCAAACAAATTATGACTGTAAAATAGTCAAGCTAGCTATTAGTTTTTTTCTAATTGGAGCTATATTAAAAACGGCTTTTTTCCCGATGCATTTTTGGATGATTCGAAGCTATTCTTCGGTTGCTCCGGTCATTTTGACGTATCTTGCCAGTATCTCTAGTATAATGGGTCTTTATATAATATTGAGGTTCATTCATTTTACCATTGATTACAGTATAATCATTAATGATTTAGCAATTTTTATCAAACCGATCGCTTTGGTAACTATTATTTTATGTACATATTTTGCTTGCCGAAGCAAAGAAAAAGTCAGAAATATTGTGATATATTCTTCGGCAGTACAAATTGGTTATATATTTTTGTTATTAGTCGTTCCTAGAGGTGAATTAATCCTAACTCCATTTTTGTTAGCTGATAGCCTTAATAAGATTGCTCTATTTCTAATCATTGCTTATTTTGATACTCATAGCATACCCAGTACCAGTATGTTATGGCGTGTCTTGGTAGTATTTAGTCTAATTTGTAGCTGTGGTTTGCCAATAAGTAGTATGTTTTTCATTAAGCTTTCTATTTTTGAGTTGTTGATTGTTGAAAATCTGTGGCTCGAGTTGGTGATTGTTGTTATCAGTTCTGCTATGTCATTACTTTATCATTATAAGATTGCCAAAAAACTATGTTGGCATCACTCTAATTATACAGCTAACCCGACTAATATCACGCCAAATTCCCAGTTGTCATTGCGAGGAGCTACTTATAGTAGCGACGAAGCAATCCAAGAAAACAATAAATTTGGATTGCTTCGTCGGCTTACGCCTTCTCGCAATGACGCCAGTTTACTATGGTTAAATGCTAATCACTCTAATTATACACTATTACAGTCTAGCACTAAGTATAAATATTATGGGCTAATTTTTGTTAGTGTAATACAACTTCTCCTACCAATATTCTTAAACCAATTACAACTATTAGGAGGGCGTTAATGTACCCTTCTGTTACCCCTAGTTTTTTGATTATATCAACTTTACTTTTAGCTATGTTAAATTTAGTTACACCTTTTATCAGTAATAGTGATAATAATACACGTAACTCTTTATTAATTACCATTAGTAGCTTCTTTTTTGTCAATATTTTAATTATTGATTGGTTATTTCTGAAGGGCGTAAGAGCCAATCTATCAATAACCATCTTTAGTAATTTTGCTATTGGACTGCATTTAGAAGCTCTCAGTCTCATTTTCTTAACCTTACTGAGCTTCTTATGGATTTGTGCATTAATTTACACCACTAAATATTTGGCAATTAATAATATTGATAATTCTAGTCGTTTTCTATTCTTCATTAATCTAAGCGTATTATCTGGGGGGATGGTAGCATTATCTTCAAATCTCTTTACGATGTTTATTTTTTATGAAATATTAACATTATCAACTGCTCCATTAATTGGTCATAGTGGTGGAGATAAAGTTATGGCAGGAGTCTATAAATATTTAAAAATATTGATGATCTCAGGGATATTACTATTCTTGCCAGCTATAATAATTATTTATGCTAAAGCAGGGCATGGTAACTTTACCTCCCAAGGTTTTATCGAGCATTATTTTTCCAAGAATCAAACCATAATTTTGTTATTAATGTTTATTTTTGGCACATCAAAGGCAGCCTTATATCCTTTGCATCAATGGTTACCAGCGGCAATGGTAGCACATTACCCTGTAAGTGCTTTGCTACATGCAGTGGTAGTTGTTAAAACTGGACTTTTTTGTATTTATAAAATTCTGATATATATTTTTGGTCTTAAATATTTACACTCTATTTTTGCCGAATTTAATTGGATCATTTTCTTACCTATTATCACCATATTTTATAGTTCCTTTAAGGCATTAACTAGTGATAATATTAAGAAGATTCTAGCCTACTCTACGATTAACCAATTAGGGATAGCTTTACTTAGTAGCTTGATGTTTACCTCAAAATCTATAGGAGCAGCTATCCTACATTTATCTTCACATTCATTTACTAAAATCTGTTTATTTTATGGAATGGGAAGTATTTATAGCTTAAAGAAGACTAACCAGATATCTAACCTAATCAATGCTGGTAAAGAAATGCCAAAAACTAGCTTTATGGTATGTATTGCCAGTTTATCGTTAATCGGCATTCCCCCCTTTGGTGGTTTTATTAGTAAATTTTATATTATGCTTGCCGCTGCTGAGCAAAATCAAATATTAGTTATGGGAGTGCTAGCTTTAAGTACTTTATTCTCTGCACTTTATTTAGCAAAGCTTGTGATATTTATTTATAAGCCTGTAAATTGTCATTCCCGCGAAAACGGTAATCTAGAACCCCACCTATGTAGGGATGATATGAAAATTTCAGAAAATAAATTGCCCAATTCCATGATGCTTAGTCTAATTATATGTTCATGTTGCATCATATTATTTTATTTTATACAGATTTTTATTAAGAAGTTTTTTATATTTATATGGTAAATATAGCTATGCACTCATTGTAACTATCTATCGTGCTGTTCGTTCTTCTTAGCAACAATCTGAATTTCGATGCATAGGCTAGGAATTAGTTTACCTAATTTATGGTTAAAATCTAACCACCATTTATGATTTTCAAGTGGTCGAAGAATACCTCCTGAAATAACTCGAAATCCTCTATGCTCTAAAATTTCCAATTCAGTATATTTATGAAGTAATTTTGTAAATGTAATTAATGAAAATGCTTGAACATGACCTCTAATTTTTTTTACTCGACATATTTTATCAATTAAAGGCACTAAATATCGACGTACTAAATGTATTCCATGAGGGAAAATTGGAACCCCCAGAAATAACGTCCCGCCAGGCTTTAATACTCTTTCTATCGATTTAAAAGCAAGTTCTAATTCATCTAAATGCTCTAAAACTTGTTCACAAATTACAATGTCAAAACTGTTGCTCGGAACATTTAACATTCCTTGCATTAAATCAGCTTGGTATAAACAACTATAAGATTCCTTCTTATATATATCATCTCTTATTTCAATATCTGCTCCATAATAATCTATTACTTCATTATTTGGTTGATTTTCGATATAACGCCGAGACACACCAGAAGCAACACCAATATCTAATAACTTTACTCTTTGGTTTTTAGATTTAATTTCACTTACAATACGACTAACATCTTTTGAAATAACGTAATATCTACTTTGACGCAAACTATATTTCTCGCATCTACGAGAATCTACACCAAAAGCCAACTGTTTTTTATTAGTCATAATACCAAATTTAATTTCTAATTTCTTACTTTACAGAACATAGTGTATCATTAATGATCGGAGAAAATTCTTTAACTACAGCTTTATAAAGTTTTCGTTTAAAGGGAATTATAATTGACAATAATTCGTCAAATTTAACCCAACGCCATTCCTCAAATTCTGGGTTACTAGTGTTAATATTAATGTCTTCATTAGTGCCTTTAAACCTAATTAAAAACCACTTTTGTTTTTGCCCTCGGAAATTACCATTCCATAATTTAGGTATTAAAATTTTAGGTACGTCATAACTATACCAATATTTGCTTTCTGCAAGAATATCACCTTTATTACAACCTATTTCTTCTAGCATTTCCCTAAGAGCTGCAACACTGGGTGTTTCTCCCAAATCTATACCGCCTTGGGGCATTTGCCAAGCCGATATTTTAGTGTCGATTCTTTTACCAACAAACACTCTATTAGTACCATCAATTATCATCATACCTACACTTGGTCTGTATGGTAATTCATGGTAACATTTACGAAGAGTTTTATTTTTCATATTCTTAAGTTTTGTATGAAAGGCAGATTTGCAAAATGCCCATCTCTCAACCTATTATACCTGATTGCTCTTCATTTGTGTACCTAAATTATTAATCTTAAGTTATTTTAATCACTCTATTTCTCCCTTGTTCCTTTCCTTGATAAAGAGCTTTGTCGGCACGCTCTATAAAATCACTAATAGTTTCTCCAGTTTTATATTCAGTTACTCCTATTGAGATAGTTTTTTTAATAGGATTTTCTTGAGTTTTAACTTTAAACTCAATAGATTCCACTCTTGTTCTTACCCGCTCCGCTACATACATAGCCTCGTCAATTGTTATATCGTTTAACAGGACAGCAAATTCCTCACCTCCATATCTAGCAATTAAGTCTGTAACCCTAAAAATATTCTTCAGAACATTAGCAACGGTTTTTAGCACTACGTCTCCCGCTTGATGACCATAATTATCATTAACTTGTTTAAAATAATCAATATCACACATTAGTAAGCATAAAGGTCTTTTGCTATCATCAGCTTTTTTTACCATTTGCTTTATATGCGTATCAAAATAATGACGGTTAAATATACCAGTCAAACCATCTTTAATAGATAAGTTTACGCTTAATTCTAAATCATTGCGTAATTTATCTTGATAGTGTTTTCTTCTCAGTTGAGTTCTAATTCTAGCTAACAGCTCATTCTTATCTACTGGATACATAAAATAATCATTAATACCCAGTTCTAAACCTTTGATAACTGTTGCTCTATTTTCTTCTTCAGCTTGTAATATCAGCACTATATCATGAAATTTAGTATTAGAGCGTAACATCACGCTTATTCTCAAAGGGTCTCCTTGTTCTAATTGACAGCTAATAATTACTAAATCTAGAGTATCTTCACTATCTTTCTCCAATTCATTGATATCAGATATTATTTTGATATTGGGGGTAAGAGTTAGAAGCATTTTATTGATATTTCTTGCCTGTACTATATCATCGTTAATTAACAGTATTTTACTATCTGAAAAATTATCTTGTATTTCTATGACAGAGCCACCTAATTCAGCATTAGTAGTATTTCTTAGTTTGAGTTCATCAATAACCGCCTTCATTCTAGCAAGAGATCGTACCCTGGCAAAAAGAGCAGTATCATCAATAGGTTTTGTTAAGAACTCATCAGCTCCAGCTTCCAGACCTTTGATGCGATCTTCAGTATCAGAAAGGGCTGTAACCATAATAACTGGTATATGCATGGTAGAAATATTAGACTTAATTCTTCTACAGGTTTCAAATCCGTCCATATCAGGCATCATGGCATCAAGCAATACAATATCAATTCTATTAATGGCAAGAACATTTAGAGCGTCTTTGGCGTTATTGGCAGTAAAGACAGTGTAATATTCCCCTAAAAGTTTAGCTTCCAGTAATTTAATATTTGCTTCTATATCATCAACTACTAGTACATTGGCAGTCATAAAATAAATATATTCTCTTTATGTTTTTTATAATATTAGACCTCTTGCATAACCTAAAGATAATTGAGGAATTTTTAGGAAAAACGAAGTCGAGTACCGCAGCGTACTAAGATGTACGTGAGGAACGGAGACGAGTTTTGACAACAAAATTACCAATTAGATTAGGTTATGCAATAGGTCTATTGTGATTGTATCATAATTTTTTATAGCACTAAGTAATTTTACTAAATTATTATCAGGATAATTTAAAATTTGCAGGAAAGTACAAGACGTCATTGCAAGGAGCTTAAGTAGCATTGAAGTAATCCATAAGAAGTAACCAAAAATGGATTGCTTCGTTGGCTTACGCCTCCTCGCAATGACGAGTTATAGAAGTATACGTCATTGCGAGACCACATAGTGGTCGCGGCAATCCACACATTATTGGATTGCTTCATCGGTTTACGCCTCCTAGCAATGACGTTTTTACCCTGTCATTCCCGCGTAGGCGGGAATCTAGACCCCGCCCCAAAGCAGGGGTGACACAAAAATGGATTGCTTCGTCGCAATGACATCGTTTGTTTTTTCCTACGATTTCTAAACTACTCTGAAATTATATTACTTAAATATACTTGTTTTTATAGCAGTTATTGTATATTCTTCCTAATAAATTCATGTTCTTAATAGTTAATTTGGGACTAGATTTTAGATAAGTATAATAATAAAGTAATAATAATATGAAAATTTCAGCAAATGCTATTAGAGCTGGCAACATTATAGTGTATAATAATGAGCTATGGGTTGTGCATAAAACGCCTGAACATACTAAACCCGGTAAAGGTGGGGCTTATGTACAAGTAGAGATGAAAAATTTTAAAACTGGTACAAAGCTTAACGAGCGGTTTAATTCATCTGATTATGTTGAAAAAGCACAACTTGATACCAAAGATTTACAATTCCTCTATTTTGAGGAAGATAATCTAGTGTTAATGGATAATGAGACCTTTGAGCAAATTTTAATTAATAAGTCAATTCTTGGTGAAAGTTTGCCATTCCTTGAAGATAATATGGTATTAAAGGTACAGTTTTATGAGGAAAAAGCTTTAAGTGTTGAATTACCACAAACCGTTATTGCTGAAATTATGCAAACTGATCCCGTAATTAAAGGGGCTATGGTCACATCTTCTTACAAACCAGCAATTTTAACTAATGGAGTAAAGGTAATGGTACCACCTTATTTAGTGGTAGGTGAGAAAATAGTGGTAAAAATTGAAGATGTTAGCTTTGTTGAAAGAGCTAAGTAATATCTTATGCAACAACCGATAACCAGTTTACTTATTGCTGCTTCACGTAAAGCTGTTAAATTTTTGCATAGAGATTTTTTGGAGCTAGGAATGCTTCAAAGGTCTAGTAAAGGAAATTATGATTTTTGTAATAAAGCTTATGTTAAAGCACAAGATTTATTACGTAATGAGTTGCAAAAATATACAAGTGCGTTATTCTTTCCAGAGGATAAGTTTAAACTAGATAATAGTGAAGAGATGGTTTTACTAATAAATCCGCTGGATGGTTTTAGTAATTTAGAAAAGAGCCTACCATTTTTTGCTGTATCTATAACGTGTTTAAAGAAGATTAATCAAATTTTAACTACGATATGTACGGTGATAAATTTTCCAGCTTTTGATGAGATTTATTATGTTGAAAAAGGAAGAGGGGTATGGTCAGAAAATAATACTAGTAACAATAGTAGATTAAGGGTTTCTGGTTGTAATAGTGTTGATAATTTTCTAATCGCTACCGATGATCTTAATATTAACCCAGTTTTTTTGAAAAATGCTAGGGTTCTTGGTTGTCATTGTTATGGAATGCTACTACTGGCAGCTGGTAAGATTGATGTTGTTTATTGTTCATCATTAAATTATACTTTGAAAGCTGGCTTTGATCTAATCGTCCGAGAAGCAGGTGGAGCAATAATAAATAATGATGAAATGTTTGTTGCTACTAATTATGAACTTTCTAAGAAATTTGAACATTTATTATAGCTAACCTGAGTAGTATGAGTATACAAACCTCAGACATCATTGCGAGACCACGCAAGTAGGTCGAAGCAATCCATTTCTAACCATTTTCTTGGATTGCTTCGTCGGCTCACGCCTCTTCGCAATGACGTTTTTACCATGTCATTCCCGCGTAGGCGGGAATCTAGACCCCTGCTTATGCAGGGGTGACACAAAAATGATTTAGATTTGCTATATAGGGATTTTTAATAATTTGATGTTATATTATGAAGAAATTTACTGTTAATTGTGATTTTGGTGGGCAAATGGCACCGTTTACCATATATGTAGGGCAGCCTGAGCCGGGACATCATCCTTTGCATTTTCAGGATGACTGGTTATCAAAGCAACGTGGTGGAAAAATACCAGCAGAGGTCATGGATGCAATTACTAAACTACAAGAACTGGCTAATAAGAATAATGTATTACTTGAAGAATTATGTGTGTATGCTCTTGGTTCAGCCCAAGAAGAGGACGATAGAGCTGAAAAAAATGAAGAATCAGAAAGTAATAATGATATTAGCGATGATATATGATATATCTGGATGGATTGCTTCGTTCGTGCTTTGCACCTCATCGCAATGACGTTTGGCTAAAATTATTTCCGTCATTGTGCATAGGCGTAGTTTAAGAAAACAATAATTGAGAAACCGTCATTGCGAGGAGACCGTAAGGTCACGAAGCAATCCAGAAAAGTTATTAAAAATGGATTGCTTCACCGCTACTAAAATAGTAGCTTCTCGCAATGACGTTTGAGGTTTATGCACTCTTCGCAATGATGGGTACTTGTCTGCAATTTTTAAATTGCTATGAGGGTTGCATAAGGTGAATAATAAAAAAAAATAAAAATAAAATGCAATTACCTATTAGTGTCATTAATAATATAATGTATAATAACAATATTGCCAAAAGTAAATAATACAAATTAGAGAGTGAGAATGAAGCAATATAATGATTTGTCGAAGATTATTCATCGAGAAGGCTACATATTTATTGTAAGCTTTGCTGTGATAACTTTTTTACTCTTTACTGTCAATAATACCTGTGGGTATATAGGATTGGTTATGACAATTTGGTGTGTATATTTTTTTAGAAATCCGGATCGATTTACCCCGATTAGTGACGATTTGGTGGTTAGCCCAGCAGACGGAATAGTACAAAAAATAACTGAAGCAGTTCCGCCGATAGAACTTGGTCTTGGTGATCAGGAGATGATTAGAGTTAGTATTTTTTTGAATATTTTTAATATTCATGTAAATCGTATTCCAGCTAACGGTAAGATTTTATCTCTACATTATAATCCAGGAAAGTTTTTTAATGCTTCTCTTGATAAAGCCAGTATCTATAATGAACGTCAATCTGTTTTAATGGAAACAAAAAGTGGGCATAAAATTGCTTTTGTCCAAATAGCAGGATTAATAGCCAGAAGGATATTATGTGACTTAGAAGAAGATACTGAGGTTAGAATTGGTGATAGATATGGTATTATCCGTTTTGGTAGTAGAGCGGACGTTTATTTGCCACTTAAAACTGCCCTTTGTGTTACTGAAGGGCAAACTGCAGTTGGTGGAGAAACTATTATTGCTGATTTTAAGAACAAAAAAACATCTGAACTTAAATTTGAAAGAAGGTGAGGCTATTGCTACTTTAATGTAAGTATATAGGTATAAATTGATTAGAATACGCAAAGTTAGAATAACAAAACCAATTCCGTTTATAAAATTGCTTCCTAATTTTATCACTCTATTGGGGCTTGTCATTGGTATTAGTGCCATTAAATTTGGATTGGATGGTATATGGGAAAGGGCTGTATATTGCACCTTAGTTGCTGCTATAATAGATGGAATTGATGGTAGGATAGCACGGATGCTAAATGCTACTAGTCCTTTTGGTGCTGAACTGGACTCATTATGTGATTTTGCTAATTTTGGAGTAGTGCCGGCTTGTCTTGTATATTTATGGTCTTTTCAACAATATGAATATAAAGTATTTTCATGGGGAACTATATTGCTATTTATCGTATGTATGGCATTAAGGCTTGCAAGATTTAATACTGCTATTTTTCATGAGGCAAATAATAAGAAACTAGAATATTTTTTTACTGGTGTACCTGCTCCTTGTGGAGCTTTACTTGCTCTAATTCCCATGATTTTAGATTTTGAAGTGAGTGGCATTTTAGGTATCAATATTCGTACCCATACCATTATAATAGGTCTATATATTGTGGTAATTGCTTTTTTACTGGCTAGTAGGTTGCCAACATTTTCGACAAAAAATATTAAGATAAAACACGAATATTTATCATTAGCTATGATGGTGTTTGCTGTTATCATCATAAGTCTTATTATATATCCATGGTATTTATTACCATTCATTGCCTCTATATATATTTTGTCTATACCAATTTGCTGTTTTATTAGTAAAAGATTTTATTAGGAGCTGTGAACAAATTTATATTTCTCTGCTTTCAAGAATTGGCTAGCAAAAGCAATGAGTGGTGACGTCAGTAATTTCTTATCAATTACTATATAGGTTTATAAAATGCCAAACCCAACAACTTATACAATAGAAAACTTAAGTGATGCACGAGAGTTTTTATCTGAATTTCACGATCCTGTTATTTTAACTAATAAAACTGGTAGTACGAGATATTACGGTATGCTAGTGCTTGATTATATGTTTAAGATATTAACCAAAGAATTCCCCCAAATCGTAAAAATTATTGTTAATGTAGAGAACGATCACCCAGCTTTGTTTACTGTTATCAAACTTAATTACCAAAATATAATTTATACTGGTGAATCATCAGAGGCTAAGAAGTTAGCTGTTCCTCATTTTCTAGGCGAACAACATTAGTTAAAAACCAATCTGTATTTTTAGAAATAAGACTTCTGGAAAACGTCCATTCTTCTTTCATGTTTTTTATCTTACTAGTTACCTTTTTACCTGTGAATAATACTTTTAGAAAAATATTATTCGCAAATGTATAAGCTTCAGAAATTTGGGCATCTAGTACGCTACCATGAACAAATTCTCCATAGGTTTGAGAAAAAATATGAAACTCTTGAATATATCTTTTATCCACTAATGTCAGTAAATCGTCAATATCATCATCGTTAGAAGCTTCAATGATCAGCTCAAAGGCTGCCTTTGCACTATGCAAAAATTTTCTTGCTTGAAATGATGGAAGTTTAGCAGATATAGCTTGAATTCCAGCTATTATAGCCACAGAATCTTCATCAACTATTAATCCATCAAATTCCATAGGATTGATAGGGGCTGGTTTTACCATAGTTTGAGGTAAATTTTTCTTAAAAAAAACACTAGTATCAGCTTTTGCTGTGCAAGTAACGTCTCTGATTCCTGTTTCACCGAAAAAGGAAGATTTACCTTTAGATGGATCTTCATCTGATGTAGAGCCAAGCGTAGCAATTAACCTATTTATAATAAAAAAAGCAATCGCAGCAAAAATTAATAACTCTATTATTTGAGCAGACATTTAATATAACTCATTGTTTAAATTCTTTACATTAATGCATCTTGCATTAATGTTTTAATGTTTGCAACACAACGTCATGGCTCAGAACTACTTTAGTAGCGACAAAACAATCCATAAAGTAACCACAAATGGATTACTTCGTCGACTTTATACCTCTTCGCAATGACGTCAGATTAGCTACAACATTATTTTATACCATAAAATTTCTGACCTTATATTTGGGTTCTATGTTGGCACAAGCAAGCATTGGTACTATCAAAAGAATAGCTGTAAACGAATATTTAAGAGTGCTGAACATATAATAATTGCCTTGATAAAATTGTTATCATTAACACCACCATAACTTATTAGGCTAGTACATACTAATACTTTAATAGAATGGAAACAAAATGACAAGCAATTTTACTAAGTTTGTTGTGAACATTTTTCTTTATAGCTAATTCGACTATAGTCAATTCAGAAGAATTTAGGGTTAGGAGCGATGAGTAACGACGTCACCAACTTCTCATCAATTGATTATAACATTACTTCATCATTGCAAAGCGACGTAAGCCGACTAAGTAATCTTAAATTGTCGTTCCTGCGTATCTTGCCATCGTAGCTTCGGTGCGGAATCTATAACATCTCAGAGCTTTTTGTAAAATTATACCACCAACTCTTCTATTGCTTTTTTAGACAATCCTGTAGATGTAGAGATGATATCAATTGACACACCAACTTTAAGTAAATTTTTAGCTACAGCCATAGCTTTTTTCTCTTCTCCTCTAGCTTCTCCTTCATCGATATATTTTTGTGCAATGGTTCTCATAATATTTCCTTTTTCTTCTTCAGATAAATATTTAGCTAGTAACTGTTCTAATTCCGATTGCTTTTCTTCAGGCAATTTGGCATCAGTATACCATAAAAACGATCTTAAGTAAATATAACCATTCTCTTTATCCACTAATATTTCTAACTTAAACCTTTCTAAAAACTGCTCCCATAATTTTATCATATCTCGCTGATGTATATGCTTCATCACATATTCCATCATCCCTAAATGTTTCTTCTGCACTATCTCATCATCAGACATACTCTGTAAATCTACCAATTGGTAATCTTCCGTCATCAGTTTTTTAGCTTGCTCAGAATCCGTAAATAAATTCCATAAATTCCTTGGAGCATGATATTTATCTACACCATTATACATGATAATCGGACAAATTAATGGTAGCTTATCCTCACTCTTTTTATGCCTTTCACATAATAATAACGTGTACCTCCAAAGTCTTAGTGCCATCCAATAATCAGATGTCGATTGATGATCAAGCAAAACATAGATGAATGCACTCTCATCATTTTTAGTTCTTACCGAATAAACTATGTCACTATATTTTCGTCTCAAACTCTCTTCAATATAACTTTCTTGCTCTATTTTGATCTTGGATAAGTCTATCTTTTCTTTAAAATTATTCGGTAAATAATATTCTAAAAATTCTTGGGCTGCTATTTCATTTCCCATTATTTTCTTAAATAACTGGTCATGTTTTGGTCTTTTCGTCATCTTAATTCTCCTTAGACATATTATTTCTCCTTGTTTATTGGTTAGTTGGTTTATTTGTAATCAAGGGAGGTATGTAATGCAATAAAAAAAATTTAAATATTTGACAAATATTTATGCGTCAACACTTAGTGCAGCAATAAAATAATGTTATAAGTAATTACAAGAAATTTATTTTAGGTAAGTATGATAACAGAATATCTTAGAAAGGTCTTTAAAGCCAAAAATTGTAAATCTCATACATTTATTGATTTTAATAGTTTAGGGAATTCAGAATTTAGGGATGTAAAAGTTGGGATAGAGGCATATCGTAAAAATGTTATAGTTTATCGATGTGTGAATTTAATAGCCCAGTCAGCAAGTCATGTCCCTTGGATAGTTAGTAAAAACAACCGAGGGGCTTTTGAAAAAATGCCAAATCATCCTGTTTATAATTTATTGAAAAAACCTAATCCAGAAAAAGCTGGAGCAGATTTTTTTGGTGAAGTGATAGCAAGTAAGCTGTTATATGGTAATGCTTATATTTTAGTAACATTAATAAATAATCGTCCCCGAGAAATTTACTTATTACCTGCCAATTCGACTGAATTAGTATTAGAGAGGAATTCTCCAGTAGCATATAGATATATAAATAGCAGTGGAGAAAGAATTTATCCTATTTCATCAATTGATCGAATGAGCAAGGTGCTACATTTGAAAAACTATCATCCTACCAACTGTTATTATGGACTATCTTGCCTTGATGCGGCTTCCTTGTCAATCGATCTGCATTTGCAAGCTACTAGCTGGAATAGTTCTTTACTGAGGAATGGAGCTCGTCCAAGTGGAGCATTGATAGTCAAAGAAACTAATGGTTATCTTAGTGATGAGCAGTTTGATAGGTTACACGAGCAACTTACCGAAAAATTTACCAGTAGCAATAATTCTGGTAAGCCTCTTCTTTTAGAAGGTGGACTTGACTGGCAAGAAATGAGTATTAATCCCAAGGATATGGATTTTATCGAGGCAAAAAACTCTGCAGCTAGGGAAATAGCTTTAGCTTTTGGTATTCCCCCTCAATTGTTAGGTATCAATGGTGATAATACTTATAGTAATATGCAAGAAGCTAGATTAGCTCTGTGGGAAGAGACGTTAATTCCGTTGCTTGATAAATTATCAGACGCCTTAGGTAACTGGTTGTCTCACTGGTATCAAGAGGAGATTATTATTGATTTTGATCGGGATAGTATTTCAGCATTGACCGAAAAACGAGAGAATTTATGGGCTAAAATCTCCAATGCTAGTTTTATGACTTTGAACGAGAAGAGATCTCTTGTCGGTCTTAAACCAATAGATGGTGGAGATAGATTATGACAAACGATACAATTACTACATTATATGGTTTTATTGCTAAGATAGTTTCTCTGCTTGAAGATGAAATAGATGAGCTAGAATCAAAAAAATCCAAGGGGGAGATAGTAGTTAAAAAGAATATTACTGAAACGCTGAATAAATTAGTCAATTTAATTATTCAGCTAAATAAACTTAGCAAAGATGAGTATTTAAATGAAAACACCATAATGAAAGAAGAGGACAAAGAAATTATAGCTGAATTTTTGAGTAAATATCAATGACTTATCCGAAGAAGTTATTATATGCAATATTGAGGCAAGATTTTAATAGTTTCATCAATAAAGTATTTAATACCATTAATCCTGGAGTAGAATATCAAGCCAATTGGCATATTGAGCTAATTGCTGAATATTTGCAAGCAGTACAGAATGGAGATATTAAGAGGCTAATCATTAATATGCCGCCTAGGTCTCTAAAATCTGTATGTATTGGAGTAGCATGGCCAGCCTGGATATTAGGACATGATCCAACAAAAAGGATTATGTCCGCCAGCTATTCTCAAGTATTAAGTGTAAAACATTCTTTAGATTGTCGTTTGGTACTTACTTCCGATTGGTATCAGCAAATTTTTCCGAAGACTATTTTAAGTAAGAAACATAATCAAAAAAGTAAATTTCTGACAAATAATAATGGTTTTAGGTTTGCTACGTCAGTTGGTGGTTCGGCAACAGGTGAGGGGGGTGATATACTCATTATTGATGACCCACATAACCCTACTCAAATCAATTCACCCAAAATGCGTAAACGGGTGATTGAATGGTTTGAACAAACTTTTGTCACCAGACTTAACAACAAAAATACCGGAGCAATAGTATTAGTTATGCAAAGATTACATGAAGAAGATTTAAGCGGACATTTATTGGCAAATTCCAATTGTTGGCATCATTTAAAAATTCCAGCTATGGCAAAACGAGAACAAATATTTTCAATCAATAAGTATAAATATCAATATGTTACAGGTGATATTTTGCATAGTTTTCGCGATAATCCTGATTATCTGATAAAATTAGAACAAGAAATTGGTGTGCATAATTATGCTGCTCAATATTTGCAAGAGCCAATATCTAATAATTGTATATTGTTAAATATTGAGGATATTAGTTTTTATGAAACCATACCAAAAAAATTTGATTATTTTGTGCAAAGTTGGGATACTGCCATTAAAATTTCAGAAAATGCTGATTATAGCGTTTGTACCTCTTGGGGTATTTTAGATAAGAAATATTATCTTGTATCAATGTTCAGGCAAAAAGTTACTTATCCAGAGTTAAAGGGGCAAGTAGAAAAACTAGCCAAGAAATATTGTCCTAGATATATATTAATTGAAGATAAAGCCAGTGGTCAGCAAGTTATACAAGACCTAAGATTAGATGGGATTGTTAATATAGTTGCCATAAAGCCCAGACTTGATAAAATTACTAGATTCTCCTCAGTTTTAGCTTTATTCCAATCTACAGCCGTAGTTTTGCCAAAACAATCGGCTTTTAATAGTATATTACTCAATGAATTGTTAAATTTCCCACATTGCAAAAATGATGACATAGTTGATTCAGTTAGCCAATTTTTGAATTTTATCAAAGAGCGATCTAACAAATCAATAGCAAGGATACGGGGGTTTTAATTGGCTATATGTTTACACAGAAAAGAGTCATATATGGACGAGTGAATTTGTCATTCCTACTTCGGTGCGGAATTTAGACCCCTGCCTTCGCAGGGGTGACACTAAGGTAAGCAGGGGTGACATTGAGTCCCTTGTCATTCCCGCGTGTAGGCGGGAATCTAGCCCTCTGCTTACGATAACTCTTTCTAAATTGTCCTAACCCCCTCTTTTTTATTATGTGGAGGTGGTGATATTAATATTTTAGATGAAATATGTGATTTTGCTGCCTGTCCTACAATTTTTGCTTTATCATACAATTGTTCAAGTGCTGCTATCTTGCTTTTATCGTAAGAATATCCGTGCCATTTATTTTTTAAATACTGACAAATTTTTTCAACAAAATTTTTCCTTGGAACTATCACATTCGATGAAGTAGCTCGCTCTTTTACTAAATCTTTAGAAAATTTATTCATTGTATATTTGTCTGGTTGAGCAATAAACTTACTTAACTGATCAACAGTTTCTTTAGCAATATCGTTAATTGACTCTGCACTTAATTTATTGGTTTTTTTATCTTTTTGAGTTTCGATTGCTTGGTCAATTTGTTTTACTAACAAATCAGCTAAAGCCTCTTTAACACCATCTAGTCTTTTTAATGCTGTTATTGCTTTAGTCTCATCTTGTTCAGAATGTAAAATTTCTGAAATTTTTTCTGTTACAGCTTCTTTATATTGTTCAGCATTAAGAGCATCAGCTACTAATTCCTTCGATAAAGCACCATTACTCTTAATAATTGATAAAGGATCTTTGGCAGGACAGGATGCTTTGATTGTTTCTAACTTGCCAATAAATTGATTAGCAACCTCTCCAGTACCAGCTACATCAATTATTACTTGCTGTTTCGGTTCGGCTTCTCCTACTGTTCCTAATGTAGCTGTAATATTTATCGCCATAAAATCTTGGCTATTAAATTTTGTATCTACCATATCTCTAAGGTCTGAAAATGGAGCTAAAACGTACTTACTACAATCAAATATGGCTTTCTGTTCTCCAACATATGATAGATTATTATCTTTATCTATAATAATCTTCGACACAACACCATCTCTTAGCCACTCATTCATTATAACATCCGTACCATCCTTATAGTAGCAATCATCGTATGTTTTTGCTTTTAGTTTGTTAAATCCAGCCATACCACCAGCTATACCAGCTTGATAATTTGCTGCTAAGATATATTCTGTTTGTTGTGTTGACAATTTATAATCATTGGTTAATGCCTTATGCATGTCTTGATAGGTTACTTTATACTCATCATCTTTACCTACCTTACACTGAGCTATTAGGTCTACTAGCCCCCCATTTGGAGTCTCAATATAAAAGACCGCTTTTCGTTCTATATCCTTATTAAATCTACGTTGTACTTCAATCTCATCTTTATAATCTTTGTCATATTTAGGATCAAAGCATTCTGCTATAAATTGTAAATTTTTATCCGAACTTTGTATAGCATCATCAGATGTAAAACTATGTGATTTCATAATATCTCCTTAAATATCTTTAGTTACTTAATTTCTCTGCTATCAAAATCACCGTCTCTCTGCCATCTAGAGACCATGTTTTTGATTTATACTTTAATCCAGCTATTTTACATTCAATTATTCTAAAATTATGTTTTTTAAAGATGGTAGTTAGTACATTTTGATCCATAAACATAAACGGTTCATCATTAATTGACGCAAGCTGGTTAGAGCTAGTAACTGAGGTGTTTAGCCAATTTTTTACAGATTGAACATAACCAGGAAATGGTTCTTTATTTAATACTCTTTTCTCATATTCAGGAATAAACCTTTCATAACGCTTAACATATGGCGTAATAGCAATTGCATAAACCCTTCCTCCATCTTTTAACAGATTAAATATGTTGGCAACTGCCTTATCTAATTGCTCTGGAGAAAAGAAATGTAAAACCCGGGCTATCAGAATAGCATCATACTTATCATGAATTTCTAAGTTTGAAGTAATATCACCAGAGATAAATTTAATTTTATCTAAAGTTGATTGGTTTAATTTTAATGTTTCTATGTTGTGTGCTGCAATAAAAAGATGACGTTCATCAAGATCATTTAAATGGTAAGTAACGTTATGTTGCTTCTTTAGTGTTTCCATCATAGCTTTTCCATAAGCCCCACCGATTTCTAAAACCATCCGGTTTTTTGAAAATTCTATAAATTTCTTTGTTACCTCATCTAATTGTGGTGACATTGCTCCTCTCTTATTAAGAGTTTGAATTCGACCATCATCATCTTCTTTAGGCTGCAATAATTTTAGATCATAATACTTGTTTTTTGCTTCTTCAAAGCTATATTCTGCTGCACATAGCTCATAATTTTTGCATAATACGATTAGTAAAATACAAGATATTTTTAAAATTTTAAACATTTGCTTTATTTACTTCTTAATTACAAATTACAATAGTAGATAATATGGTATGGTTATATAACTCTCCAGTATGGCAACAACGTCGATAACTTATATATTTCTCAGGATTACTATAGGTATCCTCTAATATCCTGGTTATATCTTTAACACCCGCTTCTTGCAATTGAAGTTCTACATAAGCTGGTAAATCAAACATATAATATCCTATTTTCAAGGAATTAATAAAGAATTTTGAATAATCAGCTCGTTGTTTTATAAAATTATCGTAATATTCCTGATCAACTTCATAAGAACATTGTTGAATACTAGGGCAAATAATAGCTTTGATGTTTTTAGCTCCTTTGTTGTGCATTAATTTTACCACATTATTAATGATACCGGCTTTAGCCCCACGCCAACCACAATGAGCAGTCCCTATAACCATACCATCTTCGCTACTAAATAACACAGGAACACAGTCAGCACTTTGTATTGCTAGCACTAGATTTTTTTTTGTAGTAACGGCTCCATCAGCTTCAATATCAGTATCAGTATCAATATCAAGATCAGCATCAATAACTTTGGTACCATGCATTTGCTGCAAAATGATAATGTTATCAGCATTATAATGTTGAACTACTGCTAACCTATTATTTTGGACAATTTCTAAGTTATTAGAAACACCAGACTTATTTTTTTTACTATAAACATGACTAGATTGCTTGAAGCTTTTATCAAAAATTTTATAATATACTTTATTCTTTACTAACTGATGCACATGACAACTCCACAGGATTTTATTTATAAACTATCAGATCATTTGCAAAAGAACAATGCATTGCAAAAAATCATCAACAAATTCCAAACAGACTATTCACTAACCCCTTGTATTGGAGTGGAAATAGAGTTTTATTTGAGCAAAAATATTGCTCCACTCGAATTGCAAACTCTGCTTGGCATAGTAGTTAAGAAAGAAAAAGGTGATAATCAATTTGAGATAGATTTACCACCTTCTACTAACATAATTGAGTATATAGGAAAAATTAGTAGCACTAAGTCTAAAATACAAATTATTGCAAAAAAATTGCAGGGCAAGGTAAATTTTTCTGCCAAACCATTTCCCAACGATTATGGTAGTAGTATGCATTTTCATGTAAATTTTATAGATTCTTCAACGTTATTGAGAGAAGATACTTTAGTAGCAGCGAAGCAAACTCTCCCAAACGTCATTGCGAGATCATGTAGTGATCGTGGCAATCCAGAAAAATTAAATTTGGATTGCTTCGTCGGCTCACGCCGCCTCGCAATGACGAGTTATAATACAAACGTCATTGCGAGATCACGTAGTGATCGTGGCAATCCATATTCATTAGATATAATAGGACAGAGCATCTGTCATTATATGCTCGATAGTTTTTTGGTATTTATGCCGAATGAAGATGATTATCTTCGCTTCGATAAAAATTTTATGGCACCAACTAATGTGTCTTTTGGTAATAACAATAGAACTGTTGCTGTACGTATTCCTGATTCGTTTCCTAGAAGACTAGAACATCGAATAGCAAGCCCACTAACCGATCCTTATTTGGCAATTTTCACTATTTTAAATTCTATATTATTAGGTCTGGAATTTCCTGATAAAATTAATAATATCAGTAAAATATATGGTAATGCTTTTGATCAACAATATAATTTAGTGCCATTACCAAAATCATTAGCAGAAGCATTAGAATTATTTAATTTACAGTTTTTTTTATCTAAACATTTTCTTTAAAAATTCTATAAAAAACTAATATCATTGCAAGAATGCGTTAGCCTAAAAAGCAATTGTAAGTTGTCATTTACTTTTGCTCATAGGCTATTCTTTTTTGACTGTTCTATTTCTTCCTTTAACGCTTTTATTTCCTCAATGGTTAGTTCGGTAAATTCAATGATTTCATCTATTGGCTTTCTTTTAGCCAACATTTTCTTTGCCATGGTTATTTTACCTTCAGCTTTACCCTCAGCTTTGCCTTTAGCTTCACCTTCTTTAAAGCTTTCTTCTAAAGCAATATCTTCCGCATCTTCCTGCAATTTGCATCTTACATATAAGTCGTATTCTGCTGGTGTTAGTCCATGCATCTCGATAACATGGTAAGCTTCTAATACCTTACTACTTTTAATTCCTACAGGGGGGGTATTTTCTTTTGTTGCATATTTAAATAGATGTAACCACTCATCGGCAATACTCAATAATGGTTGCTTAATATCTTTAAATTTTTTAAGCTCTATAAAGACATACGATATATCAAATATGTGTTGCTGTTTCTTAGTTGTGGTCTCAATAGTTTTATGAAAACTTATATATGGTACTTCTTCAGCAAATATTTTTGATTTCATTAATGATATTACTACTATCGGTAATAAATCATTGTGAGTCACCCCTTCTGTAAGTTGTTGAACATATGAATGAGCAGAATAATATTGTAATCTTTTTAAATAATCGGTTTCATTTCTTTTCTGCATCTCGATAATGTACCAATGATCTGACTCATCTTTAACTTTCAAATCAAATACACTTCTCTTACCTTGATGAATTCTAGGTAAATGTTCTAATGAAAGAAAGTTGATTTCCTTAATTCTATGCTTTTCAGGTAAATCAAGAATACTATTAAGAAATTCTTTTAGCCTCTCCAGATCACTAAAGATTTTCTTAAATAGACTATCATTTGTTGGGTCTAAATATTTTTGCATATCAACTACTTCCTTCTATGTTGTTAATTCTATAGTCAACTCAAGAAAATTTGGGACTAGGAGTGATTATATCCCCAACTTCTCATCAATTGACTATACCTTATCAAAAATCATTGAAGTAGGGATATGTATCACTATATCTTTTGTTTGATTCTCCTTTTTCTTCAATTGGTGAATCTGCTCTACCTTCTTTATCAAAAGAATTCCCTGTTGGTATTAGTGACAATTTTTCAAAAATTTCCATCCATGTCAGTTTTTTATTTTGGTTTTTATCGTCCATAAATATTTCCTAAATATACTTACCTCAAATAATTATTATATATCATTAAATATATAATCTCAATCATCTTGAAAAAAATATCTTTCCTAGCTAGCCTATGCTCATTCAACGATAGATTTCTTTCCGAATATGTACTATACTTAAACCATTCGAATATTACTTTAATAAATGTGGGTTCTAACTGTGGCTATTATAGATCATCAAAACTTAATATCTGTTAACATTGAAGATGAGATGAAAGGCTCATACTTAGATTATGCAATGAGTGTAATTGTCAGTAGGGCTATTCCAGATGTACGCGATGGTCTAAAGCCAGTACATCGCAGAATCCTTTATGCAATGTATGAAGCTTCTAACTACTTTAACAAACCTCATCGTAAGTCAGCGAGAATTATTGGTGATGTAATGGGTAAATATCATCCACATGGTGATGCGGCAATTTATGACTCATTAGTAAGAATGGCACAGGATTTTTCTTTAAGATTACCACTAATTAATGGACAGGGTAATTTTGGTTCGAGAGATGGTGATGCACCTGCTGCTATGAGGTATACAGAGTCAAGACTGGCTAAAGTTACTCATACATTACTTGAAGATATTGACAAAGAAACCGTTGATTTTGCTCCAAATTATGATGGTTCTGAGAAAGAGCCTACAGTATTGCCATCAATGTTTCCAAATCTCTTGATAAATGGTACTAATGGTATTGCTGTTGGTATGGCCACCAATATTCCGCCTCATAATCTTGGAGAGATTATTGATGCTTGCTGCCTATATGTTGATAATAATGATATAGAAATATTAGAACTTATGTCAGTGGTTAAAGGTCCTGATTTTCCAACGGCTGGTATTGTACTTGGTACAAACGGTATTAGGTCGGCTTACTTAACGGGCAGGGGGAGTATTCTAACTAGAGGTCGAGCAGAAATTGAAGAGATTGCTAATAATAGACAGGCTATTATTATTACAGAAATACCATATATGGTTAATAAAGCTAAATTAGTTGAGAAAATTGCTGAATTAGTCAAAGAAAAACGGATAGAGGGTATCAGCGATCTTAGAGATGAATCAAATAAAGATGGTATTAGAGTAGTAATTGAAATAAAGAAAGACGTGGTAGCCGAAGTGGTGCTAAACCAAATATATTCTTATACTCAGTTACAAACCAGTTTTGGGGTGATTATGTTAGCTCTAAAAGACGGGCTACCAGAAGTTATGAACTTAAAAGAAGTAATAGCGGCTTTTGTTAATTTTAGAGAAATAGTAATCACTCGGAGAACGATATATTTATTAAATAAGGCTCGGGATAAAGCTCATATTTTATTGGGACTAATTATTGCCGTTAGTAACATTGATGAAGTTATTAGAATTATTAAATCTTCAAGTGATCCGGCAAGTGCTAAAGAGCAATTAATGCAAAGGACTTGGGATGCATCAACTATCATAAATTTAGTAAAACTTGTTGATGATAGAGCGGTGATAGCCGATGATGGTAAGTGTTATTTTACTGAAACACAGACAAAAGCTATTCTTGAAATGCGGTTACAACGTTTAACTGCTATGGAGAAGAATAAATTAGAAAGTGATCTAGGAGAAATTGCTGAGGAAATTACAGGCTATACTGCTATTTTATCATCCCGTGAAAAGCTTTTAGAGATTTTAAAAAACGAGTTAATTAGAATTAAAGATGAATTCGCTACACCACGTCTTACTAGCATTGAATTTGGTGATTTCGATCAGGATATAGAGGATCTTATCCAAAGAGAAGAAATGGTTGTGACCGTAACATTAGGCGGTTATATTAAACGCGTACCTCTTGCTACCTATAGAGCACAGAACCGGGGAGGGAAGGGCAGGTCAGGGCTGTCAATGAGAGACGAGGATATTACTACTCAAATATTTGTTGGTAGTACTCACACACCAATGTTATTTTTCTCAAATATTGGTCAAGTATATAGCTTAAAATTATACAAATTACCGCTCGGTAATCCTCAGAGTAAGGGCAGACCAATAGTCAATATTTTACCTTTAAAAGAAGGAGAGCATATCAATAATATTATGCCATTACCTGAGAATCAGGATGAGTGGGATAGTTTGAATATTATTTTTGCTACAAGCCAAGGTAATATCAGGAGAAATGATTTATCAGACTTTAAACGTATTCAATCAAATGGTAAAATTGCTATTAGGCTTGATGATAATGACCTTTTAATAGATGTTAAAGTTTGTAAAGATGAAGATCATGTGTTACTGGCAACAAAATCTGGTAAAGCCATAAGATTCCCTGCTAGTTCAGTTAGGGTATTTAAAAGCCGCACTTCTGATGGAGTAAGAGGGATGAGACTTGCTTCAGGCGATTATGTTATCTCTATGACCATATTAAAAGGCATCTCCTGCACTATGGATGAAAGAGAAACTTACCGATCAATTCCTCTAGAGGAAAGATTGTTAATAGCTGATGGTAAAGAATTTACTCCAGAAGAATATGGGGTAAATTTAACTAAAGAACAAATTTTGGAAATGGCACTGTCTGAAGAATTTATCCTCACTGTTACGGAAAATGGTTTTGGCAAGAGAAGTTCGGCATATGAGTATAGGATTACTAATCGTGGTGGGAGCGGTGTTGTTAATATGGATGTGTCTAATAAAACAGGCTTGGTTGTTGGCGTAATGCCGGTTAATATATCTGATGAGTTGATGCTAATTACTAATAACGGCAAACTAATTAGGTGTAAACTTGAATCGGTACGTATCACTGGACGTAATACTAGCGGGGTAATATTATTTAAAACTGAGCAAGAAGAAAAAGTAGTTTCTGTTGCGTTGATTGCTGAAAGCCCTGAAACAGAAGAAGAAAATATGCAAGATGGTAGTGATGATGGAGAAGTATTGCCTGAATAGACCTCTTGCCAAGCGTCATGGCTCAGAGCTGCTTTGCGGCGACGCGGCAATCCAAATGGATTGCTTCGTCGGCTACGCCTTCTCGCAATGACGTAAAGTTTTGCAGGAGAACTAATGAAATTATCTGATTTTGATTTTACTTTACCGAGTGAATTAATAGCCCAGAACCCAGCAAAAAAACGAGATGAGTCTAATTTATTGGTAGCTGCCCCAAATAATCACTTAGTGCAGACCAAGTTTCATGATATAATCGACTATCTATGCCCTGGTGATTTAATGGTATTTAATGACACGAAAGTTATTAACGCCAAATTGCTACTGAATAAATCTGGTAAAAAGATCGAATTATACCTAAACAAGGCAATAAGTGATAATTATTGGCATGGTTTTGCCAAGCCATCAAAAAGACTTGCCATTGAAGATCAGTTTGAGTTTGCTGGTAATAAGATTATTATAAGTAAAAAGCTTGGAATGGGACAAGTTGAGGTGGCTTTTGCTCTAGATAATATCTCAATTTTTGAGTTTTTAGAGAAATATGGTGAAATCCCGCTACCTCCTTATATCAAAAGGGGAGAAAGTTTACCAAAGGACGCTAATTTAGAGGATGATATAGGCAATTCAGAAGAATTTGACTATAATAGATATCAAACAGTTTATAGCAAGAACCATGGAGCAGTAGCCTCCCCAACTGCAGGGCTACATTTCTCCGAACAGTTGTTGGCATTAGTTAAAGCAAAAAATATTGAAACTGCCTTTATTACCTTGCATGTTGGGGCAGGGACGTTCCTACCAGTTAAAACTGAAGATATTGATCAACATCAAATGCATTCAGAGTATTATCATATAGATAAAAAAACTGAAGATATGATTAATAAGGCAAAAAAAGAAAATAGACGAATAATAGCCGTCGGCACTACCACCTTACGAGCATTAGAAAGTAACGCCATAGCAAATAATGGGCAAATAACAAATGGTGGATTTGAAACAGCCATTTTTATTAGACCAGGATTTAAATTTCAAATTGTCGATATGTTAGTTACCAATTTTCATTTGCCAAAATCTACATTATTCATGTTAGTTTGTGCATTTGCTGGCTATCAGGAAATAACTAATATCTACAAATATGCTATAGATCAAAAAATGCGATTTTTTAGTTATGGTGATGCAACGCTTCTTTATCAGCACTGTCATTGTGAGGAGCCTTGAGCCTCAACCGTCATTGCGAGGAGCCTTGAGCCGACGAAGCAATTCTGTTCTATGTCATCTCAACTTTATGTCACCCCTGCGTAGGCAGGGGTTTATACTAGATTCCCGCCTACGCGTGAATGACAAGAGTACTCGGAATGACAAATTAATTTATAGCATGTCAATCAAAATTTAAGAATAGAATTATAATATTAATCGGCATCATCATTATCAGAAACCCCTAATGCTTTCATCTCCTCTTCTTGTTGTAAGTGCAGTGCTAATGCTTTCATCTCCTCCAAATCTAACTTTTGTTTATCAGTGCTATACTCAGGCTCTTTTGGAAGAGAAGAGAAATAAGATATTTCATCTGTTTCAATAATTTTTAAACCTTTGCTTAGTTTTACCGCATTCTTTACATCATTATGATTACCTTGCTTGTTAAAATAAATTAAGTATTTGCCTTGAGGATTTTTATAAATCTCATATGTATATAATCGCTCATCACCAGTAATTTTAAGCTCTATCAGTATGTTGGGTATAATTTTTATCCCATTACTCTTATGGTCTTTATCAATTAATCCTTTTAATAAGGCATTATTAAAATTTTCAAGTAGTTGACTATCCATTTTCTCTTTCAACTTTCGATCAACCATCACATAGAAATTTGGTTTATCTTCTACAGAATAAATATCTTGTTGATTAGAGACGTAAGTATCTTTACCAGTATTCCAAGTAGCTGGCTGTTCTTTAGTAGCAGTGTCTAATGACTTTTTAAGTAAAGCTTTTTTCTGGTATTGAAAATAAGCATGTATTGACCTCGGAGTAAGATTACTAATAAACTCATTTAACTTGCCAGGATCCTTGATCAAGTTGATTGAAACAATATTATTCTCTTCTGCAGTCCTATGATAGCAGGCTGGGCTAGGGGGGCTTGTTCCTGCTCTTTTTGAAGTTTTGCTAGTAATGAACTAAGTAGCTTTATTTTAGCTATAGTTGATGAATCTAAACTAGTTGCGTTATTTAAATAACACATGGCTGTGTTAAAATCCTCTTTTTCTACAGCTATATAAAAAGCAAAATCTTGAGCAGAGGATAGTAACAGAGCAGACCTATCGCCTAAGCTAGCATTCTCTTTTAGAAACTGTAAGCAGGGTTCAGATTTTTCTTCCAAACCATTCTGTTTATAAAATATAAATTCTAGATATTTAAGAAGAGGGAAAGTATGATGTCCTAAAATTTCAGGATATTGTTTGTACTGCTGGTTAATAAATTCTAACCCTTCTTGCCATAACCCAGCTTCTTTACAAATTTTTAATATTTTAAATAATTTAATTGGTATATTAAGCTCCTTTGTACAACAAATAGTGATTTCATTGCAACACTCAATGGCTTTGTTAAATTCCTTATGTTGTAAAAAGAATTTTATCCATATTTCTTTATAAATCGCTAAATAATCGTTCTGATGTGTATTATTCTGAAAAAACGTACCTAATTCTGCAAGGGAAGCATCTTGCTTAGATGCAAATTGCAGCATTATTGTAGATAAATTTTGCAGTGCTGGATCTGTTAACGTCTTTGCATGGTTTTCTAATGCTGTTAAAATAGAAAAATTTGGTGCAGACCCAACAATATTAAGCATTATTTGATACAACTCTCTAATAGCACTATCTTTAATTTTTGCTATTTGCCTTGAAATATTGTAAATATCACCATTATTAATATAATGGTTTAATTGTTCCATTATTGCCCCTTGATCATCTGGCGTTAATTTTTCCGCCTGAGAAAAATACTCTAAAGACTTTGCTATATCAGAATGTTTCCACGCTAATCCTAGATTAAATAAGATCTCATATAACGATTCATTATATGTTCCAGCTGGTAGTTTTTTGAAACTCTTAATTAGATAATTATGGGCATATTCAGCATATTTAATGGCATTATTGTCATCTGCTACTCCTAAGCACTCTATACACATTATATTATATAATACTGTCAGAATAGTAGATAACTCCAAGGTTGTAGCTTTATCTATTATATATTTTTGCAATTCAGCACTCTCTTGATATTGATAGTGCTTATATAATCTAATTAACGTTTCTAAGCTGTTAATGACATATGGCATTTCATCAGATGACATCTTCTCAGAAGGTTTTGCTAATTGCTCAAGGAAGCTTTTTATACCATCGATCGCACCTACAAAATATTTTTCGTTATTTTTTTCTGATAAAATAGCTTTATAAAAATCTGCCATTCCTTTGTAAAAGCCTAAGATTTTATCTTCCTCTGGTTGCGGTTCTACAAGTTTAGCTGTTACTTTTCCCTTGTTCTTCAATACCTCTTTGGCGAATGCTACATAATTATAGAATTTACCACTTGGAGCAATTAGCTCTGCTCCGGCTGCTTTTAATTCGTTGACTATTGGAGTATATTCAAGTAAACGTGCGAAATAAAGAGACGCAAATTTTTGATT
The DNA here is from genome assembly GCF_964030735.1 of Candidatus Tisiphia endosymbiont of Ceraclea dissimilis. NCBI lineage: Bacteria > Pseudomonadati > Pseudomonadota > Alphaproteobacteria > Rickettsiales > Rickettsiaceae > Candidatus Tisiphia > Candidatus Tisiphia endosymbiont of Ceraclea dissimilis. The sequence continues at coordinate 1,493,232 of NZ_OZ034917.1, read as the reverse complement.
ATCTTGAACATTTAAATCTGCTTTAGCTTTAATGAGTGTAATAACAGTTGGCAAACTATTAGCAATTATTGCTCTATGTACTGAAGTTTGTCCTTGAAAATCTTGATTATTAGGATTAAATCCTTTGCTAAGTAGAAAACTGACAATTTTTTCAGATCCATAGATAGCAGCTTGATCAAGTAAAGTTGCTTTAGCTGCTGAATCTTTTTGTTCTCTGAGATCAACCTTGAACTCATTAATTATTAGTTCTATTATATTTACATTGTTATCATCTTCGACTAATGGAACTAATTCATAAAATAATTCCTTGGAGCTTATTTTTAAACAAGATTTTAAGTTAGTTAACTTAAATAATAATTCAAGTGCCGTAAAGTCCTGAGCTATAATAGAATTTCTAAAAGCTTGATTTAGAAAGTCTTTATCTGATTTGTAAAAATCTAATTCTTCTTTTGTTGTTGTAATTTTTCCCATAAGAACCACTATTTATATTATTCATTTCCACCCACTATTGTCATTTCCGCGAGTTCTTGATAAAAACATCATTGCGATGAGGCATAAGCCGACGAAGCAATCCATGCAGTCAGCTTTTTTACTCACCGAAGCAGGGATGACACTAAAGATAATATACCATAAAATTTAGTGCCACTAATAACAAAAGATATTATTTTTTAAAAATTTTTAATAATATTAATCATATATTAACCTTATTTTCCATAATATATATTATAGAACTATCCGGCTAAAGCAATTACTATAGATTTACCCATTCTTTTCGCAATAGATAAAAATCTTTTATATTGACCTATCAGTGGATAATTATATAATGCTCGCTTTCAATAAGCATAAAATTATAATGAATAAATTAGCAAAAATATTATCTACTATTTATATAGGCTCATTGTTTTTTACCAATGCTCAGGCAGATGAGGTTAATCCTGAGGCTGATCAGAGATTTTTTTATATTGGGACAGAAGCCGGAATAGTACAGCCGGTGGTAAAAAAATTTCGCCATGATTCGGGTACTGACTTTACTTTAAAAAGGTCTAAGATGTATAGCGGTAAGATTGGTTACAGCTTTTATCCGCAAATGGCTATTGAGTTTTCAGCAACACATCATCCACAATACCGGCTAAATTATGTTTTACCCAAACAAGAGGTTGCCGGTTTAATTATACCACAAACTCCGGGTGCCACTAAGATAATTTCCAATTTATATATGCTTAATATTGTATATGATTTTGACAAAATTAAAGAAATGACTCCTTTTGTCATATTAGGTGCTGGAATTGCTCAGGTAAAAGTTAGTTCCGCTTCTTCTCGCTGGAAGTTAATGGATGTAGAATATTTTAGAATTAGAACCACTGATAGTAATTGTTTTGCTTGGCAAGTAGGTCTTGGGCTTTCTAAGGATTTATCTAGTAATTTTAGCGTTGATATAGCAGTAAAATTACAAGCTGCTCATTCCATAAAGATTAATTATGATACTTTGGATATGCAAACTCAGAAATTTATCCCAGCAATTCCTATCAAAAAAACCATAGGGGTTGGAGAATTTGGTATAGGATTTACTTATAAATTACCAATTTAATGTAAAAAGACTATTAGTACATGAAACTTTTTAGTATATAATACATTTAAATTTTAGTGTGGAGAACATATGACTGCTAATTTAGAGCTTGCCTCAACATCTCAGAATACATACGATGAACTGCCTTATGAGAGTTATTCGTATGCCTTAACATCTCCATACCATCTACAAACACTTGCTGTGTTATTTGGTATGCAATCACCAGCAGTTGAGACTGCAAGGGTTTTAGAGCTAGGGTGTGCGGCAGGAGGTAATTTAATACCTCATGCTGTCAATTATCCTAAAGCACATTTTGTTGGAGTTGATCTATCTAAAGTACAAATAGATGAAGCTAATAAACATAAAGAAGGATTAGAACTTAAAAATATAGAATTCCGACATTATTCTATTACGGATATTGATGAATCATTTGGTAAATTTGATTATATAATTTGTCATGGAGTAATCTCTTGGGTGCCAAAAATTGTCCAGGATAAGATTTTTGAGATAGGTAATAAAAATTTATCAGATAACGGCATCATGTATATTAGTTATAATACCCTACCCGGCTGGAATATGATTCGTACTATAAGAGATATGATGCTTTATCACTCAAATGCCTTTAATAACATTCAAGATAAAATTACTCAATCTAGGTTATTACTTGAATTCGTTAATGATAGTTTGGAATCTTCTAAATCGCCTTATTCTCAAGTATTACAAAATGAAGCTAGTTTACTTGCCAAACAAAATGACCATTATTTGCGTCATGACCATTTAGAAGAAGATAATGTACAATATTATTTTCATGAATTTATGGATGAGGCTAAAAAAAATAATTTACAGTATTTGTCTGATTGTAATATTTCCACCATGTATCTAGGAAATATGCCGGCAAAAGTGGTAGAGAAATTACAAGCAATAAATGATATTGTTAGAATAGAACAATATATGGACTTCATTACCAATCGTCGATTTAGGTCAACCTTACTTTGTCACAATAATATTAAATTAAATAGAGCTATCAAAAATGAGGATATTACTAAATTTAATATGACATTTAATATAGTGCCAGAAAAGCCTCTTGTTGATATAGACCTTAATTCATCTGAAGTCGCCAAGTTTTTTCATAATGGTAATAAGGATAATAATTTATCAACATCTTCTCCTTATATGAAAGCGATACTCTATACTTTCTCTGAGAATATCAATAATCCAATGAGTTTTGATAAAATTGCTGTTAGTAGTAATAAAAAACTGCAAGGAGCAAAACTGAATGAAATAAAGGCTGAATTTTTAGCTAATGCCATGAAGTTAGTGTTGCAAGGGTATATTAATATCACCTTACAGAATAATAGGAAAGAAGTAAATCTTGATAAACCTAAAGCATCAAAGCTTATTTCATATCAGGTAACTCATACATCTAATATGTGGGTAACAAACCAAAGATATGAAGTGGTAGCTATTAATCTTTTTGAGAGGTTTGCTCTACGATATATGAACGGTAATAATGACCACAAGCAAATCATTGAACTTGTTATGCAGCATGTTACTTCTGGTGAGATGACCTTAAGTCGAGATGGTAATAAAATAGAGAATATTGATGAAGTCAATAAAGAATTAACATCATTCTTGCCGCCTACATTAACTAAGTTTGTGGCTAATGCTTTGCTGGTTTAATTGTCATTGGACCTTTTGCATAAATTATCTTTAGGTTATGCAAGAGGTCTATTGAGTCCCTTGTCATTCTTAGCAATGGCGGGAATCTAAACTCCCTGCTTTCGCAGGGGTGACAATTATTATTAGTATCCTTCATCCCCAATTATTTCAACACCATCTTGGTCATCCAATGGTTGTTGGTATCCTTCAACTGATAAATGGGCAGATATATCATCTTCTGGTTGCAATGCGGATTCTTGCAATTTATAGTGGTCTGTTGCAAAGTTTTCTATAAGAGGATGTTTTGCTAACATTTTGATTATAAGATCATATTCATCAGATGTTGGTATTTCTCTATTATAATTAGGTAAGTATTTTTTGATTTCTGCAAATGCTGTATTAATCTGTGCTAAAAACTCTTGCTGTTTTATGCTAATATATTGTGGTTTTTCCATATCTATCGTGACGAAATCAAGGTCTGCAAGGCGTTCTTGTAATACTGGTTTGTCTTCAACAAAATTTATTAACTTCTTAGCTAATACGCCAATAAATTCCTGAATATTGTTTTCTGTGATAGAAGTTCTTGCTCTCTCTTCTTCTAAATTTTGTTCTTGCAATTTAATAAATTCATTATAAAAATCTTTATTTATTTCAGTTACACTATTAACAATATCTTCCAATACTCCTTGGGGACAAGCAGTTTTATCTTTACCATATGCGGTTGCGGCAATGTAGATGTTTTCTGCTACAGTAAATGCTTTTTGCTCTCTCCAGGTTTGGTCTATATCTAAATCACTAATACTATTAAACAAATCACCTATTATCTGAGGAGTCTTTTTTATAACAGGATTGCTTGCTAAGAATTTATGACATTTTGTAGAATCTACTAATATTGTTGGTGGAACATCTATGTTTAATTTATCTTGTATTATTCCCAGTTTACTTTCAACTAATTCTGGATTTTGTCTCATTAATGTTACCAACAGCTCCAGTTTTTCAGCAACTGGAATCTCCATAGTATCTATTAATGATTTAACAAGTCCCAAAGATTGGGGAATAGTTATTTTATGACCATCACCATATTTCATTTTATGGGTAGGATATCCTTGATTATAGTGACCATTTGTTTTGGCTAGGTATATTGTTGTTAGTGCTATCTTAGCTTTCTCGATTACGGTAGCAACATAGTCTTGATCACTTGGTGTAGGTTGATTTGCCACTAACGTCTTTTTCATGGTGTCGCGCTTAGCACCATCAGACAAGCTAAGTAATTTTAATTTTATTGAATTTTGATAAACTTGATCCAATTTAGTTAATCCTGCCTGATATTCTTCTGCTTTTACTAGCAACTGTTGTTTATTTTCTATATTACCATAAGCTTTAAATAAATTATCAGTAATAAAATTCACTAATTTTACTGCTTCTGTTGTATGAACGGACTGTGTATCTCGTGCTAATGTCTTAAGCCTATTATCTTGCTCTTGCTTTTGATCTGGTACTGCACCGTGCTGAAAAAGAAACTGTTGCATATCAGGATCGAAAAGATTATAAAAACTTAATAGTGAGTGTCCTTCATTGTCTCGTGAGTTTATAGCAAAGGGGTATTTTTCTGGAGAGTTTATTATATGTTGTATAAGGGGGGCACTATTACACGCATTATACATTCTGGCTGCTTCAAACACTATCTTTTTAATGCTTTCGGACGTAATATTACCACATCGTAGGAACTTCAAGAATAGCTCTTCAATATCCTCCCTATCAGAGATGATAATATTAGTGTTTTCTATTACAGCTAATTTCTCTATTCCGCTATAAGATATCTTACGGTTGCTTTTTAAATCGAGTTTAGTAATCTTCCCCGGGACACTTGCAACTATTTCATCTAGTACTGCATCAGTTATATCATTACACGACATATCTAGCTCGCTAAGATGGAGGTTAGCTATTATTGCCTGCATACCTTCATCACCTATCTTATTAATCTTTATTGCAAGCTTCGTAAGGGGGAGTTTAGCTACTTCAATTGCTCCTTTATCACCTAAGTTGTTACTAGATACATCGAGATCAAAAATATTCGGGATATTGTTGACTATTGCCTTCACCCCTTCAGAACCTATATCGTTCTTTGGTATATGCAAGGTAGTAAGATTGCTGAGTTGAGCTAGTACCTCTGCCTCTTTAGGGCCTAAGTTGTTACCTGATATCTTAAGCTCATTAAGCTTAGTAAGCTTAGTGAGTTCACGAAGATTATTAAGCCTAGCAAGCTCAGTGAGTTCATCTATTTTAACTGCCCATTTATTACTTACTAATGAATTATATGATAGATTAAGAGCGACAAGGTTAGAAAGTGTACTTAGCTTAGCTGCCCCTTTAGTAGTTAATTGGTTGCATGATATATCAAGGGTAATAAGGTTAATGAGTTCAGCTATTTCAGCTGCATCCACATCATATAATTGGTTGTATGATATATCAAGAGTAGTAATCTTGCTCTGCTTTATTGAAGCTATCAACAATTTAATCTTAGCATTATCAATATTACAACCTTTTAGGTTAAGTGCTGTAATATGGGGGTTGTTTTCTAGAAACGAACATAATTTTTCTAAATTATTATGGTCATCTAATATTGTACTCTGGTGTTGAAGATGTAAATAATTACCATTCTTTACATAGTCTTTAAAATCTATTTCCATTGCTATTACTTAATTAAAGTTAATTGTTCTAATGACATACAAATTCATATGCCGTATTGAACGGATTTTTGTTTTATGGTGTGTATTATAGAGAATATAATTAATAGGGCAAGTATTATTTTTATAATCTTAAAGTGAATTAGCTTGAATTGGCAACGTTTTAAGAAAATAAAGTAGAAAAGTTGTCATTGCGAGACCACGAAAGTAGGTCGTAGCAATCCATTTTTGGTTACTTTTATGGATTGCTTCGACCATTACATGGTCTCGCAATGACGTATATGCCCCCCAAACGTCATTGCGAGGAGTGCGGAAACCGCACGACGAAGCAATCCATATAGCCTTGGTGATCTATACGTCATCATAGGCGTTTACTCAACAATCAATCCTTTTAACTTATAGACTAACTCTAAAGCTTGCTTAGGGGAGAGTTGATCAGGATCGATTGTATTAATTTCTTTTTCTAACTTATTGAATTTCATTTCTTTTTTACTTTCTACTGGCAAATTAAATAGACTTAAATTGTTTGATTCGGTATTTAATATATGCTTATTTTTGTACGTTGCACTTTTTTCTAATTTTGCTAAAATGTCATTCGCCCTAATTATAACAGATTTTGGTAGCCCCGCTAAGTAGGCTACATGAATTCCATAAGATTTATCAGCCGCCCCTTCTATAATATTATGCAAAAATAATATTTCTTTTCCTAATTCCTCAATAGCAACTGTATAATTTTTTAGGCTTGGCAAAAAATTACTCATACTGGTTAATTCATGATAATGCGTAGCAAATAAACATCGGCATTTGAGATTATCATGAATATATTCAAGCACTGACCAAGCAATTGATACGCCATCATATGTCGAAGTTCCACGCCCAACCTCATCTAGTATTACTAAGGAATTTTTAGTAGATTGTGCTAAAATAGCTGATGTCTCTAGCATTTCTACCATAAAAGTCGACTGTCCTGCCTGTAAATCGTCCCCTGCCCCTATTCTACTGAATATCTTGTCTACCACTCCTATCTTGGCACTTGTCGCTGGTACAAAACTACCAATTTGTGCTAATATGGCTATTAGGGCATTCTGCCGCAAAAAAGTACTTTTACCAGCCATATTAGGTCCAGTAATTAACCAAATTCTATTAGCTTCGGATAAAGTGCAATTATTGTCAATAAAGCTCTTTTTATCGGTTAATAGGCTTTGTTCAACAACTGGATGACGTCCCTTGATAACTTCAAAAGTTAAATCGTTCGTTAAAACTGGTCTAACATAATTATATTCATCGGCAATATAAGCAAAATTACAGAATACATCAAGCTGACTCAAAGAACAGCTAAGTAATCGCAGAAATACGGTATTATCAATAACTTGCTGGCATATTTTATTATATAATTCCAGTTCAAGACTAATTGCTAAACTTTTGCTATTAACCATATCGCTTTCTAATTTTTGTAATTCAATAGTAGTATATCTACTAGCATTAGAAGTTGTTTGACGATGAATAAATTTTGTGTCTACCATCTTATCACTATGTCTTAGGGTAATTTCAATAAACAACCCAAGCACATTATTATGTGATATTTTGAGAGTTTCAATGCCAGTATCAAGACGATATAGATTCTTTAGCTTCTCTATATGTGATTTGCCATTATTAATTAGATCATATAATTCTTGTAGTTTAGGGTGATAATGATGATTTATTATACCGCCTTCATTGATATTATTTGGTGCATCCTCTCTAATTGCCTGGTCTATTAAAGAATATAATTGTTCATTGCCAGATAATGGTTTGATTAAGTTCTCTATATAATCTGGCAGATTTAGCCCGTAATGAGCAATAAATTCACCCTTTATTTCCAGTGCAGCATTTAACGTATATTTAATATTTAGCAAATCTCGTCCTGAGCCGCGATTCATCATAATTCTAGATAAACAACGTTCTAAATCTCCAGTTTTCTTGAGTAATTTTTTAATATTTCCTACTATGGCAATATTTTTATAAAAAAACTCTGTTATATTTTGTCGAGAATTTATTTGATCAATATCTATTAGTGGTGTAGATAAAAAGTGATATAATAGACGGCTGGCAGCTTTAGTAACGGTATGATCAATAGTAGCAAGGACACTGCCTTTGGTTTTTCCTAATAAATTACTGGTAATTTCCAAATTCCGCCGAGTTGCCGAATCAATTATCATAAAATTATGATAATTAACCAACCGAGGTAAAGGTAGAGAAGGTATATTTTGCTTTTGGGTCAAAGATAAATATTCTAAAACACTACCAATACTACTTATTTGACATTCAGATACTTCACCTATAGCTTTTAGATCATTAATTTTATAAAAATCTAAGATAATTTTATGACATTTCTTACTAGCAAAAAAACTATCAACTTGATATGAGATACGAAAATGCAATTGGTTATTAATATTACTAGCTAATTGATGCCCCCTCAAATTTTCACTAAGTAAAATCTCTTTCGGCTTAAGACGCGATAGTTCATTGATAATCTCATTTTGCGGAATCTCAATAACTGAAATTTCCACAGTAGAAATATCTACGTAACAAATTGACGCTTTGTTTTTTAACAAAACTAAACTTGCCAAATAATTAGGCTCACAAACATCAATTAAAGATTCCTCAGTAATAGTACCTGGGGTGATGATACGCGTTACATCCCTATGTACTACAGCCTTATAACCATCACGTTTTTTTGCCTCTTCGGGTGTCTCTAATTGATCGCAAATAGCAACTTTGTAATTCTCTTCAATTAATTTATTCAAATAGGTCTCAAGAGCATGATGAGGGACACCACACATAGCAATCTCACAATCACCATTAGAACCTCTTTTAGTCAAAGCAATACCTAAAACTTGACTGGCAAGAATTGCATCCTCAAAAAACATTTCATAAAAATCACCCATCCTAAACAATAGAAGACAATCAAGATTAGCAAATTTGATGTCTAAATATTGTTGCATCATCTTGGTTGATTGAGCATAATTATATTTTTGGTGAAATTCTTCTAAAGTCATAACTACAAATAATTATAAAAAATAAACAATAAAGACGATAGGATGTCTTGCAAATAGAACGAGAGGAGAAGTTGGGGACATATCACTCATCGCTCCTAGCTCCAAATTCTCCTGAATTGACTATAGTTATCACAGGAAGATTCCTAACTAATAGAGACAAAGAAACTATCGAAAACATTAACGGGTTAGCTATAACTTCTCTATTTCTTCAATGGTTAGTTCGGTTAATTTACTTATAACTTCTATGGGATAGCTTTCTTTCAGCATTTTTTTTGCCATTGCTATAGTACTTTCTTTAATACCTTCAGCTTTTCCTCTAGCTTCCCCTCTAGCTTCGCCTATAGCTTTTCCTTTAGCTTCAGCATCTTCAATTTGTTGCTGTTCTACCGCTAAATTATCAAAATAGGCTTTTGTTCTTTCCTCATAGGTGTTAAGCTCCGCTTCTGACCAGCTTGCTTGATCTACTGCCTCAAAGGCTCTTCTAATAATTTTATCCTTACCTATTAACTGCTCTATTTCGGCTAATGTTAATGTACTATCTCCTGCATGTTTGAAAAAATACATCCACTTTTCCTCTGTAGTCTCTAGATTAGAGATAATTTTATTAAATTTCTTGAGTTCTAAAAAAACAAAGTAAAAATCTTTTAAATCATTGGCGTAGCTTTCTGTATCTAAAAGACGATGCTCTGACTTCCAATGTTTTTTATCGTCAAACATCACAAAATCTGCTATTGCTAAAAATATAACTCCTTTTAATTTAGCGTATACTGCCAACTTTTTATGGTTTTCATCTTCTTTGAGTATTTGCCTAGAATATGCTTTAGCTGCATAATACTGGGCTCTTTTCTCAAATCCTGGATGCTTACTTATCTGCATCTCTACGATGAATTGATTACCATGTTGATCTTTACATAACACATCAACTATAGACTTTCTGTAAATAGCAATATCAGGGTCTTGGATAGTTGGTAAAAACGTCACCTCAATTATTTTTTCATTTCCTTTACATTTGAGAATATCATTTAAAAAATGAACAAGTATATCCTTGTTCTTTTCAGTGCCAAAAATTTGGCGAAAACAAAAATCATTTTTAGGGTCAAGAAATTTTGATAAAAACATATAATACAACCTCTTAATTCTATATTGATAACTAATGCTATTTTATCATCTTCTCCACTAAAAATCTTGCAATAAATTGATTTTAATAAAAGATGGGGATGAAGAGTAAATTTAAGACCCTATATGTTACCATAATTTTTAGGCATACGATAATAGACGGTTTTATATGATTGCTCACTATTTGAAAATTTCCGCTGCCTAACTGAAAAACTGCCAAAACCTCTAATTTCAATACGGTTTTGCTCAGCTAAGCTAGATTGTAAATAATCCAAAACCAAATCTACCGAATCTTTTATATCCTCCTTAGCAAGATAATTAAGTTCCTCCGATATTTTATTTACTAAGTCAGATTTTTTTGCCATAAATCAAAAGATTGCCCCCAATCCTTGAAATTTATTTTTGAAAAAACTTGGTAAAATACTATCAAAATCTTCCATTATAATCTCAAGGAATTTTGGTTTAGGTTTTATTTTAAATTCTTTTACTTTCAAATCCTTATCGATTTTTTTAACTTCCTGTAACCATTTAATCGCATCATCCTGTGACCCCACAGCATCAACAAGCTTTAGCTTTAAAGCTTGGCGACCAGAATATATCCGCCCATCAGCTAGTTCTCTAACTTGATCAATTGGTATATTCCTTCTTAAAGCCACTAGTTCAATGAAATAATCATAAGTATCTAGTACATTCGACATTATTGCCTGACGAACAGCTTCTGTGACTTTTTCAGTAGGATTAGGAACTGCCTTTAATTCTCCTGATTTAAAATTATTAAAGGTAATACCTAAAGTTTTTGCTAAATCTGTGACTTCTAGAGTTTGAAGAATTACACCAATTGAGCCGGTAATTGTCCCATTATGACTAATTATGTAATCACCTCCTAAGGATATCAAATATCCGCCGCTGGCTGCCAATGTACCCATAACAACCACTACCGGCTTTTCTGCAGATATTTTCCTGAGTATATTATAAATTTTCTCTGAACCAACAACAGTTCCACCAGGAGAATTGACATTAACCACTAAAGCACTAATCTGATCATCATCAATGATTTTTTCCAATCTTGTATCACGTTTTGTATCTTCAAAAATAATATCTTCTATTGAAATAGCAGCTATATATTTACTATTAGTAGTTATATATTCAGATTTTGTCAAATCAAATTGCTTAATCATCACCACAATTAAAACTATAAACATAAAAATTGTTGCTAGCTTCCAAAGCATTAATTTCGTCTTATTTTGCTTTCTTTCAATTAGGTATTCAGCAGTTATTGTCATTAATTTACCATTCGTTAATTTTTTCTTAGACGAAGCAATCTAATCCATTTATGATGGTTAGCACTTCACCCGCATAATTCGCCCTTGATCCCTTTTCCAATCTTGTTCTTTAATTGTCTGTCTTTTATCATGTAATTTTTTACCTTTTGCGATTCCTAACTCAACTTTTACTTTATTTTTCTTATTAAAATATAAAGTAAGAGCTACGAGAGTATAACCCTTTAAACGAATCTTACCAATTATTTTTTTTATCTCACTCGAATTAAGGAGCAACTTACGTGCCCTTCTAGTCGAGTGATTAAACCTATTAGCTTTTTCATATTCCGCAATATGACAATTATACAAAAACACTTCATTTGCTGAATTTTCTGCATGACTATCTTCTATACTGGCTTTTCCTTGACGCAATGATTTAACTTCACTGCCAGTCAATATTATGCCAGCTTCAATTTTTTCTTCAATAAAGTAATTGAAATATGCCTTCTTATTTTGTGCTATTACTTTTTTATATTCCGACATATTCCATAGCTTTATTTATTTTTTCCTCGGTGGCTACACTAGCTGAAGTTAAAGGAAGCCTTAATTCATTGGCACATAACCCCAATCTTGCCGCAGCATATTTTACCGGTATCGGATTGGATTCTGCAAATAATGCTTTATATATAGGTAATAATTGTTGCTGAATTTGCAGAGCTTCCTGATAATTACCATCACGACAATTATCCTGTAATTTCTTGCACAAACTAGGCGTGATATTAGATGCAACAGAAACACACCCTACCCCCGAATGAGCATTGTAAGATAAAGCTAATTCATCATTACCACATAATAAGCTAAAATCTTTAACCATAGACCTAATTCGTAATGGGCGTTCTAAATCGTTACCAGCATCTTTAAGGGCTACAATACGCGGTAGTTTACTGAGCTTAATTATCGTATCATCTGAAAAGTCTGCCAAAGTTCTACTAGGTACTGAATATAGCATTATTGGTAAATTACTGGCATTATGGATAGTCTCAAAATGCCAATATATTCCCTCTTGAGTTGGCTTTACATAAGAAGGAATACTACACATAAATCCATCAACGGCAATTTTTGTACATATTTGTACCATATCTACGGCGGTGCTAGTAGTCATGGCTGAACAACCAGCTATTACTGGTATACGTTTGTTAGTAATTTCGATAACCGCTTGTAATAAAGACTGATATTCCTGCAAAGCTAAACTAGGTCCCTCACCAGTAGAACCAGCAACCACTATCCCATCAACTTTATTAGCAATTTGATAATTCACTATCTTTTCCACAGAAGCAAAATCTAATTTATTTTCCTTAAAAGGAGTTATCATAGCTGTAATGACTCCTTTGAATATATTATTTTCCATAAACACCTGTTAAATTCATATTATTTTTATTCGCCCCCTAATCGTCTATTAGCGAGGAGCTACCTTACAACATTCCGTTATTGCGAGGAGCCGCTTTGCAGTAACGTGGCAATCCAAAAAAGTGACCAAAATGGATTGCTTCGACCACTATGTGGTCTCGCAATGACGGCTACGTTTATAATTAGTCATTGCGAGGAGCTACTTTAGTAGCGACGAAGCAATCCATTTAATCTTTAATCATTTTTGTGGATTGCTTTACTCACATACGTTCGCTCGCAATGACGGTATTGCCAAGCTACTCTTCGCTAATAGACGAAAGTACTTTACATAACCTCAGTATATCACTATTTATTTGTACACTAAGTCATTATATTCTTTTTTTAGCAAATTAGTAATTTTACTATCTTCAAAGATGACATTTCGCTCACCAAGGTTAATCGATTTAATCCCCTTAACTTCTACAGCTGTACCAGTCATAAAACATTCATTAAACTCCCCTACCCTATCTGGAGTTATATACTCTTCTATAACCTTGATATTTAAATCATTAGCAAGTTTTATAATTGTTTGACGCGTTATACCATTTAAAAAACTATCAGCTATCGGAGTGAATAATTGATCATCTTTAACAAAGAAGATATTTGCCGTACTACATTCAGCAACATATCCCCGCCAATCTAATAAAATTGCATCATCGTACCCCAGAGACTTAGCTTCTTTCTGGCATACTATCATCATATTATAATGTCCTGATGATTTACATTGTGGGGGCAATGAGTTTGGATGACATTTTCGCCAACGAGCAATATGCAGACTTAAGGCCCCAGAAGGTCTAAGAGTTGATGGAACAGCAGCGATTAATAGATTAACCGATAAGTTTACATTAGTCAGATTAAGAGATTCACTACCAAACCAAATTAATGGGCGAATATACGCATCTTTAATATTATTTTTTGTTATAAGTAGCTGGTGAGCTTCTATAATATTTTCAAAACTACATGGCACCTCTATGCTTAGACTTTTTGCTGACTCTATCAAACGTTGTGTATGTTCTTCTAATTTAAAAATTTTACCATTATAGGCTTTTTCTCCTTCAAAAACTCCACCAGAATAATGCAAACTATGAGTAAGAGCATGTATCTTGGCTTCCTGCCAAGCAATAAATCTACCATTAATCCAAATATAACCTGATAATTGATTAAGATTTTTAAACGGCTTTTCAGTTAGTATATTTTCTTGTATTATTGTCATTGTTAATATTCTACTATTAAACTATAGTAATTTTTATTACCTAAAATTTATTTATGCAAAGCTCAAAACCCCACATTCTTGTAGTTGATGATGATACTAGAATACAGAAACTTTTAAAACAGTTTTTGTATAAAAACGGCTTTTTAGTATCAACAACACATTCTGTCGAAGGAGCTGAGGAATTATTAAAATCTTCTATTTATGACTTAATTATTTTGGACGTCATGTTACCAAATGTTACAGGACTTGATTTTGCTAAAACTATAAGAGCTACCAAAGACCTTGTACCAATTGTTATGCTAACTGCATTGTCAGAACCAAATGATCGTATCAAGGGCTTAGAAGCCGGGGCATCAGATTATTTAACTAAACCTTTTGAACCGAAAGAATTATTATTAAGAATCAACAATCTATTAAATAGCTATAATAATTATAAAAAACAAGATAAAATCAAACGGTTAGGCAATAATTATTATAATTTCGAATCAAAGGAATTTATAAAAAATAATCAACTGGTACCATTAAGCTCTACAGAGACAAAACTACTAGAAGTACTATTAACCCACATCGGACAAGAAATGAAACGTGATGAGTTATCAAAAATAATGGGAGGACTCAGCCCTCGTTCTATCGACGTACAAATTGTCAGAATAAGGAGTAAGATAGAAGATGATCCTAAAGAACCAAAATATTTAAAAACCATTCGGAATAGCGGATATGCTATCTATACATAAAATTATTCCACAAACATTACTGGCTAGATTTGTACTCATTATCATTGTTCCGACATTAATAGGACAAATTCTAGCAGTGTTTTTGTTCTATGATCGTCACTGGTATAATGTTTCTTACTATACTAGTAATATTATTGCTAATGAGATTATTTCCTTGCTTGAAAAAGACGATAATAATTTATTAGAAAAAAATACCATAGCGACAAATTATTTAAATTTGTCATATCAGTTTTATCCAAAATTAACCTTGCCATCCACGCAACCTAGAATTAGTGAAGAATTAGAGATTTTTAAAAATATTATTAACGTAAAAATTAATAAAAATAATATAGTAAAGCTTAATGATTCAGGAAGAATTGAAGTACTACTTCAATTAACCGATGGTTTAATACAAATAACTTTCCCAGCAAAATTGTTGATGAATCCAACTGCCTATATTTTTGTCTTGTGGTTAATTTTCTTAACCATTTTACTACTTTCTGTTTCCTTAATCTTCTCTAAAAACCAAATTAAATCCATTTTAATTCTGGCAGATGCGGCTGATCAATTTGGGCAAGGAATCACCAAATTACAAACATTTAAACCTTCTGGGGCAAAAGAGATAAGAAAGGCTGGTATTGCTTTTCTTAAAATGAAAGAACGCATTGAAAAGCAAATTAGCAAAAGAACTAGAATGCTTGCTATGATTTCACATGATTTATGTACTCCGTTAACTAGAATGAAGTTACAATTAGAGCTAATGAACAAATCTGAGGAAACAGAAGGTCTTAGGGAAGATATAGTTGCTATGGAGCAAATGATAAAATCATATCTTGATTTTGCTAGAGGAGAAAATGGAGAAGAAGCTCAAATAATCGAATTATCTTCTTGGATGTTAAATGTTACAAATAAATGGTCTGCCAATATTGAGTTAATTACGATAGGGCAACCAGTATACACACAAATTAAGCCTAGCAACTTTGAACGTGCAATATCTAATGTAATAAATAATGCGATAAAATATTCTACAAAAATAAAAATTACTATATGCTCTACCTCTACTAATGTAATAATAAAAATTGAAGATAATGGAATTGGCATAAAGGACGAAGAGAAATTATTAGTATTTAAAGCATTTTACCGTTCAGATAAGTCCCGTTCACTTAATAATTCAGGGAATGTTGGACTTGGTCTTGCTATTACTAAAGAAATAATTATTGATCATAGTGGGACAATATCATTACAGGATAGTAAAGCTTTAGGCGGGTTATTGGTTGAAATTTCACTACCTATAGCTAACCCGAGAAAGTTTTAGCCATCAATTGACTATAGTGTCGTCCCTGTTTCGGTGCGATATCTATAGATTCCGCACCGAAGCGGGAATGAAACAAGGGCAGCTGTCACCCCTGCGAAGGTAGGGGTCTAGAGCATAACTATTGAAAGTTAGAAGAAGCAGTGGTTTTAGATCTGGTAGTTTAAAAGTCGTATATGGCTAACGTCATTGCGAGGAAGACCGCAGGTCGACGAAGCAATCCATAAAAGTAACCAAAGATGGATTGCCACGACCTACTTGCGTGGTCTCGCAATGACAGAAAAGATATCTAAAACCCACATCTTCTTCTAACTTTCGACAATTGCGAGATATAGAGATTCCTGCACCAAAATAGGGATAACATTTAAAAACTTACCAAGATTAGCTATATAATACAAAAGTAAATATGAGTACAATCAACAAAGTAAATCATTTAGCTATCATCATGGATGGTAATGCTAGGTGGACATTAGGGAAAGACCTACCTAAATTTGAAGGACATAGAGTAGGTGCTGATAAAGTAAAAAAATTATTAGCAAATTTTATAGAACTTAATATACCTTACGTTACACTTTATACTTTTTCATTAGAGAATTGGCGTAGATCAAAGACTGAGGTCACATTTTTATTGAAATTATTACGTTATTATCTAAAAAATGAGACTGAGGCACTGCACAAGAATGGGGTTAAAATAAAAATTATCGGTAAATTGGATTTGTTGGATTCTGTGTTACAAAAACAAATTCATGATGCTATGGAATTAACAAAACGTAATAATAAAATAACTCTTTGTCTTGCTTTTAGCTATGGCGGGCGAGCAGAAATTGTTGATGCCTGTCAGAAAATTATCGATTCTGGTAAAACAAATATTGGTGAACATGAGTTTATTAATTATCTGTATGATCCAGAAATGCCAGATGTAGATTTATTAATTCGCACTGGTGGGGTATATAGAATCAGCAATTTATTATTATGGCAAATCGCATATGCTGAACTATATTTTTCACCTAAATACTGGCCTGACTTTGACAAACAAGATTTATTAGAAGCGTTAGATGATTACTCAAAAAGGAAGAGGACTTTTGGTGGCAGGTAAGAAAAAGTCTAATATATTCATGAGAGTATTATCAGCCTTAGTAATAGGACCGGTATTTATTATATCGATAATATCTATCAAGTCGTTATTTTATATATTGATGTTATTAATTGCCGTAGGTATGTTATATGAATGGTATCAGATGACCAAACCATCAATAGCCAAATCGTCCTTTCTTTATGGATTATTTGGGTTGATTATTATTCCCATTCCTATTATATCTTTAGTAATAATTGCTACTGAAGATAAAAATCGGTGGCTATTATTACTCTATTTTACTATAATATGGTCAGTTGATATATTTGCTATGATTGGCGGGAAAAATATAGGCGGTATTAAGCTTGCTCCCAAGATTAGTCCTAACAAAACTTGGAGTGGATTAATCACAGGAGTATTAGCTAGCGGGGTTGCGGCATTTTTATTGAGTTTGCTGCCAGGGTTTGATTTGCCAACTTACTATTTGTTAAACAAACGGCACTTAATTATAGCAGCTTTTTGTTTAGCACTAATAGCACAAATGAGCGATTTATTTATTTCATATTTCAAACGCAAATTTGCTATTAAAGATAGTGGCACTATAATACCAGGTCATGGAGGCGTTTTAGACCGATTCGACAGCATAATTCTCACCGCCCCAATATTATTTTTATTATTAAAATATTATGAATTATCAATATCTTATTGATTTAGTTAAAAGATCCAAAATTATAATATTTAATGTTTTGCTTTCTTTACTATTAGCTTATTTTATTTTCCATTCTATTTATGGTAATAGGGGAATTATTGCTTATTTTACATTAAATCAACGACTGGAAAAAGCCTATAGTGAGCTAGAAACTTTAAGGGCAGAACGTGTTGAACTTGAACATAAAGTAAAACTACTTAGACCAGAATCTCTAGACAAGGATATGCTTGACCAAGAAGCTAGAAGAGTTCTAGGAGTGGCTTCTCCAACAGAACAGGTATTTACCGTAAAATATGTGGTAAGCAATATAAAAGATTAGGAGGTTATTATTAGCACTATAGTTTTTTACAATGATATTCCAGAAAATTTTAATATTGCTGGAGACTTAGCAATCGATACAGAAACGATGGGATTAAAAGTGCATAGGGATAGATTATGTCTTTTGCAAATGAGTAATGGTGATGGTGATGCTTATCTAGTAAACTTTATTGACAAGAACTATGCAGCACCTAATTTAAAAAAATTATTACTTGATAAAAATCGGTGTAAAATATTTCACTATGCTCGATTTGATTTAGCCGCAATAAAGAAATATCTTGAAATTGATTTAGAGAATATCTTCTGTACCAAAATATCTTCTAAATTGGTTAGAACCTACACTGATTCCCATGGCTTAAAAGATTTATGTCGCGAATTGCTTTCAGTGCAAATTTCTAAACAACAACAATCTTCCTATTGGGGAAGAAATGAGCTTACGGAAGAACAAAAAGAATATGCTGCCAAAGATGTCCTTTATTTACATCAGCTACGTTCTATCTTACAAGATAGATTATTAGCCGAAAATAGGCTAGACCTTGCAAAACAAATTTTTAAATTCTTACCTATTAGAGCTAATTTGGATCTGATAGGCTGGAACGATATCGATATTTTTATGCACTAAGATTCCGCACCGAAGCGGGAATCTGGATACCTGCTTTCCCAGGTATGACATTAAAAAGACAAAACTATATAGTAATAAAACATGTTAACTATCAGTAAGTTTTTTTTCCTACCAATTAAATCACATATTAACGTTAGTGATAATATAATTGATGGACTTAAAAGATTGGGGATCATCAATTTAAGAGATTTGCTATTTTACCGCCCTACTTCTTATCAAGTTAAAACAATTTCGCCCAATTTATCTTTACTGAAAAATGGACAGTTAATTCAAGCGGAAGTAACAATTGAAGAAATTCTTGTTCCTAAAAGCAGAAAGCAGCCTTTAAAAATCTTAGTATCTAATGAGACCGGTTCTATTCTACTGATATTTTTTAATAGACCACCTTATTTTCTGCTAAATAAACTTACGATAGGTAGTAAGCAAATAATTGAAGGCAAGGTACAAATATTCTCTAGCTTAGCTCAAATATCTCACCCAATATTTATTTTTGATAAAAAACTTACCAACTCTATACAATCAATTTATCCTTTAACTTATGGAATAATTAATAAGCAACTTTATTCCTATATAATAAAGGCTATTGATTTGCTTGAAAAAGAGTGTAACAGTATCCCTAAAAATTTTCAAGAAATAAAGGATTATATTGAATCTTTATTAAATGATTTAAAAATCATGCATTTATACCAAGTTCATGATACTAAATTACAAACTCAATCCTTAAGACGATTAGCAGCAAGAGAACTATTTGCTAACCAGCTATCATTACAACATCTCCGTCAACAAACAAAATTAAAACAAGGTAATTCATTTACTAAATCCGTTCAGCTACAACAATCAATACTTAAAATATTAGGATTTGAACTAACATATGACCAAAAAAAAGTCATTGAAGAAATTGAAAAAGATCAATTATCTCCTACAGAAATGATGCGTTTACTGCAAGGTGATGTAGGGTCTGGCAAGACCCTGGTAGCTTTATTAACAATAGTCAATGTAGTATATCATAAATTTCAAGCTGCACTAATGGCTCCTACTGATTTATTAGCAAATCAACATTACCAATTCTTTGTTAAAGCCTTAAGTGAAAGCGGAATAAAGATTGGTTTACTTACTGGAAAAATATCTAGCAAAGAACGCAATAAGCTATTATCAGAGCTAGAAAACGGAGATATTGATATATTAATTGGCACTCATGCATTATTTCAAGAAAAAGTAATTTTTAAAAATCTAGGTTATATTGTCATTGATGAGCAACATAAATTTGGTGTACAACAACGGCTTGATTTAATTAATAAAGCTTCATATCCCGATGTTTTAGTAATGACAGCCACCCCTATTCCTAGAAGCCTTACTTTGACTATGTTTGGAGATATGGATATTTCTAAATTAACCAGTAAGCCAAAAAATCGACTACCAATTACTACTAGCATCTTACCCAAAACAAAACTAAATAATGTAATTTCCGTTTTGGATAAAAAACTAACATCTGGAGAAAAAATTTACTGGATATGCCCCCTTATCGAGCAAACTGATGAAGAGTTAGTAACCCAGGAAAAAAACACTAGACCTCTTGCAAAACTCGCTTATGCTGAGGAATTTGAAGGAGACGCGGAACGCAGAACCGCAGCGTACTCTAATGTACGCGAGGATTCGAGTACCGCATCATTGTCCAAATTACCATCAGAAGTAGAGTTAGGCAAGAGGTCTACTGGGCTGACTGACGTTAATACCAGATTCATTACCATTGAAACCGCCTACCCTAACATTACAACTACTATACACGGCAAAATGAAAAATGAACAAAAAGATGCGATTATGCAACAATTTAAGAATGGTAATATTAAAATTCTTATTGCAACAACTGTAATTGAAGTGGGTATTGATGTCCCAGATGCCACCTTAATCGTCATAGAGAATGCCGAGCAGTTTGGTTTAGCTCAATTACATCAGATAAGAGGTAGAGTTGGACGTGGAATGTTACAATCTCATTGTATTCTTCTATATGATCCTCAAAAATTAACTATACTTGCAAAATCTAGATTTGAAGTGATGAGAAATAGTAATGATGGCTTTTATATAGCTGAGCAGGATTTACTGTTAAGAGGTAGCGGAGAAATATTAGGAACAAAGCAAAGTGGTGAGATAAGATTCTTTTTTGCTGATCTAGCTAGAGACTTAGACCTTTTAACTAAAGCTAATAAATTGGCAGAAGAAAGTTCAAATAATCATTCAGAATTATTGACACTTCAAACAAAATTATTTGCTAAAGTAGAATTTAATGAATTAAACTAGGAAATTGCCGAAGATAACTAACTAAAAATTCAATAATATTTACAATAAATTCAATTTAAATTAATATAAGTAAAGATTAAATATTAATTTTATTTAATTTATACTTGTGTATAATTTTTTTATAGTTTAATCTCTAAGTTATTGTAAATAATATTTAATAAAAGGTATAAAATGCTAGAAAACAACTCAGATCAAGATAATTCAGATCAAGAAGATACATGGCGTAATGAATTAGGGGAAACATACGAGGAGCAAGAGGATCGTTTAGATCGTGAAGAATCTATTAGAAAACGCAATGCTATTATATTTGTTTTTATTCCGATGATAATTGGGTTTTTAATATTTACTCATTTTTTTCTTAATTACATAGAAGAAAAGAATAAATTGACGAGACAACAACAATCAACTATCGTCAATAGTAGCCAAGATGCAAAGAAAGAAAATAATTAAATTAGCGAAATCACGTGGTAGTAAAATTACTTCCAGAAAATTCTGAGCTATAGTCAATTGATGAGAAATTGGCAAAAGAGTGTGGTGATTTACCTATTGCTTTTAGAAACTCGGCTACTTATTCCGAAAAAACAATTATTTGAGTTAATTATGAGTGAAATTGTTCAAGAAAATACCAGGATTATTCCTAATCAGCAGACTAGCCTTACCAGAGAACAAAAAGAAGCTGTTGGGTTGCTGTCAATAGGAACGTTACTTGAATATTTTGACTTGATGCTCTACATTCATATGGCAGTATTGTTGAATGAGTTATTTTTTCCACAGAGTGATCCGCACACTGCTACTCTGCTGTCGGCTTTTGCTTTCTGTGCTACTTTTGTTTTTCGACCAATTGGGGCTTTGCTATTTGGTTGGATAGGCGATAAAGTAGGTCGTAAAACTACACTAGTTGTCACAACTTTCATGATGGCATGTTCTTGTTCGATGATGTTTATTTTGCCGACTTATGCCCAAATTGGGATTACCGCTTCGATATTAATCACTATTTGTCGAATAGTGCAAGGTATGTCATCCTTAGGAGAAGCCATAGGGGCAGAATTATACTTAATGGAAATGACCAAACCACCAGTGCAATATCCTGTTGTTGGTGCCATTTCAATATTTGCTGATCTAGGAGCAGTATTCGCTTTAGGTATTGCGGCGATGGTTACTGCATATGGTTTTAATTGGCGATATGCTTTTTTATTTGGTACAATGATTGCCTTGGTGGGAGCTATTGCAAGAATACGGCTTAGAGAAGCTCCAGAATTTGCTGATGCAACCAGAAGGCTGCTAAATAAACTTAAAACTTTCGGTTTTGAGAAAAAAGATATTACTAATCAAGAAATGCTAAATGAAAAAGTTAATATAAAAACTATATTAGCTTATTTATCAATTGAGTCAACTAGACCAATTATTTTTTATCTTGTATATATACATTGTGCTACTATACTGAAAAACACCTTCAATTACAGTACTGAACAAATTATTAATCATAACTTGCTTGTTAAAATAGCAGAGCTACTTATTAGTATTCTATATACTTATTTGAGTTATAAAATATATCCACTAAAAATTTTAAAAATAAAATTAGTAATTTTTGCTAGTATTATTATATTTTTGCCATATTTATTAACTAATCAGTTTCCTTTCTATTTATTATTATTGCAGTTTTTTATATTGTTATTTCAGACAGGATCATTTCCAGCAGCTCCAATATTTTATAAGCAGTTTCCTGTATTTAAACGTTTTAGATGTGTCAGTATCTCATTTGCTGTGCTAAAGGCAACAATGTATATTGTTGTCTCTTTTGGATTAGTTTACTTAATAGAGTATTTTGGTAATTGGGGCATAGTAATATTATTTGTACCTTTCCTTGTGGCATATGGATTTGGTCTGCGTCATTTTGCAATGTTGGAGAAGTTACGCGATGCTTAGTATATGTTTAAATTTGCAATTACAAAACTTCTAGTTCATTGGTATTATGTTCTCTAGATACAGAGTTATGGCATAATTTATACAAATAATTCTCCAAATTTATATAGCCAAAATAAGTGCATACCGCTAGAAAACTCTGTGCTGTTTCACCAACTATCTTCTTAATCTTATCAGGAGATTTTGCACCAATAGTTTGCATATTATGAATTCGATCAAATAGTTTTATTACTAAAATATCTTTCTTATTTTGAGAATATAATATACTCATTGTCTCTGCCGCACTGATTTTTCCATAAGATTTCACCCGAGTCAAATCTACCACTTGACTAGCAACTTGCTCACCAAAAACTCTACCAATCATCTCTTCGGTAAAAGCTGTATCTTCAATAGTATCATGTAGTAAACTGGTAATGATCATATCAGTTCTGTAATATTTTGGCATATTTAGTGCGGTATATTCGGCAACCATATACGCTACCTCTATCGGATGGGAGTAATATAGATCACCGGATTGTCGCATTTGGCTACCATGATACTTTTTGGCGTAATATATACCTTTTGTAATCTCATTAATATTTACAGGTATAGTTACTTGCTGATTTAGCTCAGATAATTTACTTAGTAACCTATCAGCATATTTACAAGATTCATATTTTTCTTGCCAATCATTAATATCTTCCATATAACTCCTATTACATTATTCTAATTATAAAGTATATTAAACTAAAAATTAAAATACTAGCAAATAATTTATTATATGCTTCTTAAAATAATAAGTATTTTGTTATATTTAAGTTACAACCCTATATAAATCAATCAAGTCTTATATATTTCCAATTATAATTTTTTCTGTTGTTCTAACTTATAATATAAAAATATTATCTGTTTTAATTGATTATAATAAATACGTCGGTCTAAATGAACAAAATTTTTATGGATGCCGACAGTCCAATCTAGTTGCCAAGCATTGGCAATTAAATCGCCTTTAACTCGATAATCAAGTTTTTTACAGAGCTATCTTTAAACGCAAAATTTGTCATTCCCGCGTAGGCGGGAATCTAGCCCCATAGCAATACAATTTTTATTCTATAAGTATTAAACAGCATAAAAACGTCATTGCGAGGAGGCGTAAGCCTACGAAGCAATCCATATAGTCTTGATGTATCTATACTAATTCTCATGGATTGCTTCGTCGCTACTAAAGTAGCTCCTCGCAATGACGTTTTTACCCTGTCATTCCCGCGTAGGCTAGACCCCGCACCAAAGCAGGTATGAAACTAAGTTAAGCAGGGATGAAAACCATGATCCTATATTTTATTCAAATCTGCAAAAAAACTTGATTATCGAGTATCAAAAAATTATATGTTAATTTAAATTGAATTCATTGTAAATGACTATTGGGTTGCTGATTAGCTGTAAAACTTTGATATATCAATAATTTAGCTATAGAGAAAATATTACCACACTAATCATCTCCGAAAGAAATAAAAAAAAT
This sequence comes from Candidatus Tisiphia endosymbiont of Ceraclea dissimilis, assembly GCF_964030735.1. Taxonomy (NCBI): domain Bacteria; kingdom Pseudomonadati; phylum Pseudomonadota; class Alphaproteobacteria; order Rickettsiales; family Rickettsiaceae; genus Candidatus Tisiphia; species Candidatus Tisiphia endosymbiont of Ceraclea dissimilis. The sequence continues at coordinate 1,468,785 of NZ_OZ034917.1, read as the reverse complement.
ATTGCTAAAATACCACACGAAATTAAGGGGTACTAACCATCAAAACCATATCTAATGCCAGTGAATTATTGAACATTGTCTTTATTAAGAAAAAATAACTATATTTTAATAAAAAATTAGTTGACTATTTAATGCAGGTTATATTTAATTAAAAATGTAACTATTGCTAACAAGGTTTAAACACGGTGAAAACACGATATATGGCTGATAATTTTGAGGACGATAAAGGGAAGAAGAAAGATAGTGCAGACTTTGCTCAAATAATGAATGTTGTTAATGATATCAAAGGTCGTGTAAAGGACTTGAACCCAGTTACTTTCGAATCATTAAAGTCTGTGCTTGCCAATGTTCTTGATGCTCATCCGGAAGTTGCAGAATTTGCCAATATTAAGGAAATGTTTGAACAATTAGAATTGACTCTTAAAGAAGAAGAACAACGGGTTAAATCAGCAATTGTTGCTTTGATTAATGAAGAAAACAGAGCTGCTGAAGTCAAAAGAATAGAAGAGGAAGCGGCGGCAGCAGCAGAAAAATTACGTGAGGAAATAGAAAGACGTGCAGAAGTAGCAGGGGTATATAAAGCTTTTGATTCTTTTCATAAGGATTATCTCAAGGAACAACAAGAAGAGAGTAAACATTTAGATAATGCAATAAAAGCTATCGAAGAAGGTAGGGAAATTGATGCAGAGACTAAGAAAAAATTAACCAAAACCCCGGCACAAATAGAAGAAGAAAAAAGACGTTGGCAACATATTAAACAAACCGACAAAACAGCCGAAGAGGAGACAAAACTCCATTCTGCTGAAATACAGAACATCAAAAAACTTGAAGAAAAAGTTGCCCATCTACCAGCAAATCATCCAGAAAGAGTTTCTTTGGCTAATACAAGGAAATATCATGAGCATCACCATGGTTTAGCTGAAGTCAAGAAAGCAGAATGTGCAGAACATTATAAGGAGATGGAGAAAGATGTTGAAAAGACTCGTCGAGGGGCAGAACTTGCTAAGAAGGCAGGGCGTAAGAATGATGAAGCATTTTTTCAAAATATTGCTGCAGATATTAATAAGATATGTGGTGTTACTCCAGAAAAACATGATATTACTCCCAAAAAGTTAGTTAAAGAAATATCTACAGAAATATCTACAGAAATATCTCTTTCACCATCGCCAGGGTCTAGGAGTTCAGCACCATTAACATCACCTGCTATGTTACTACAACAAAATTCTGATACAGAGCAAGTAGCTCCCAACTCTAATGAGAAAGAACGTATAAATAAAGTAACGGAACAGGTTGAGCAAATAAAAGAGAAATTAGGCTATGGGCAAAAACAGCCAATAGCAGTAGGAAAAACTGCTATTGGAGAGAAAAATGGAACAATAACACCTAATGAAACTCCTAATGCTAAAGCTCCGGATCCCAAAAAAGGCAGAGCTGGTAGGTGGTAAATTATGACAAAATCAAAAAATGAAGTATTAGTTACAGCAGAAGAATATCAACGTTCAGGGGAGTATTATTATGGATTAGCTGTTGACATGGAAGATAGGAATGAACTGCCAGAAAAAATAAATGCTAGTTGGAGAGTGGCTGCTAAAGGATTTTGGCAAGCTTTAACTTTAGGTAGTAAAAAAGCCCCTCTTTCTTTGTTTAAATGTTTTGGACAAGGGGTAGGTGTAAAAAAAGATGTTGACATAGCTGCTCTAATGTATGGTACAGCATTGCAACTTACCCCGGAATATTGTGCTGATAATATTAAAACTGAAAACAAACCAATAATTTCTAAATCTATGCAGCCTAGGATTGATACGTTGGTAAAACTAGTAAAAGATACTGATGCTAAAATTCCTGCTGAGGGTATAACTATGGAGAAACTCCTTGATCAGATGGATAAATTTAACAATGCTATCAAACTTCCATCTGGCAAGTTAATACAGAGCTGTTTTACTGAGAAAAATACCCAAGATACTTCCAAAGCAAAAGAGCTTAAATCTAAAACATTGGAATTAACAAAGAATCTGTCAAGTAAGAGTAAAACAGCAATAGTTACTAAAAACCATAATTCTAGAAAAACTAACAATGTTACGTCTAGAAACGGTTTTGGCATTTTATAAATAAAATAGGAGGATAAGATTATGGCAAAATCAAAAAATGAAGTCACAACTACTGCAAAAGAATATCAATTTTCAGGAGAACGTTATTATGGGTTAGCCATGGATATGGAAGATAGGTGTGAATCTCAGGAAAAGATAGATGCCTGTTGGAGACTTGCTGCTAAAGATTTTTGGCAAGCTTTAGTTTTAGGTGGTAAAGAAGCTCCTTTTTGGTTGTTTAAATGTTTTGGACAGGGATTAGGGGTAAAGGAAGATGCTGACATAGCTGCTCTATTTTATGGTGTAGCATTGAAGTTTACTCCTAAGGAACTTAAGGGCATTAAAACTGAAAATAAACCAGTAATCCCTAAATATATGGAACCTGAAATTAAGAATCTTATCAAATTAGTAGAAAAGACTCATAAGGAGATTCCTACTAAAGGAGTAGATATGGCAGTAGTTCTCGAGCAGATGGATAAATTTAATCACGCTATCAAACTACCGGGAGGCAAGTTAATACAGAGCTGTTTCACTGAAGAAAACACTGCAGCAACTTATGATGAACATGGGGCATCGACTTCTGCCCATGATACCTCTGCTGACAGCGGGTTGCATGATACGTCGTTTGATGAAGGAAATGTTGCCATGGGTGGAGAGAGTTCTCATTACCCTCATCATCATTAGTGTAAAATGTCATACCTGCGTAGAAGAATTGTCACCCCTGCGTAGGTAGGGGTCTTAGATTCCCGCCTACGCGGGAATGAAAGGGTAAAAACGTCATTGCGAGAAGGCGTAAGCCGACGAAGCAATCCAATAAGTGTGGATTGCCACGACCACTATGTGGTCTCGCAATGACGCCAGAATAAAAATTATTTTTCTTATATCACTTAGTGCAGCGATAAAATACTATATACTAAATATATTAACACAAAATATTGAAAAAATATGAGCCATCAGAAGTCAACAACAAAACCAGGTCAACTATGAGTAAAGTTGTTCAAGAAAATACCAGGATTATCCCTGATCGCCAGAATAGCCTTACCAGAGAACAAAAAGAAGCTGTTGGGTTGCTGTCAATAGGAACATTGCTTGAATATTTTGACTTAATGCTATATGTCCATATGGCAGTATTGTTGAATGAATTGTTTTTTCCAAAGACTGATCCGCACACTGCTACTCTGCTGTCGGCTTTTGCTTTCTGTGCTACTTTTGTTTTTCGACCAATTGGGGCTTTGCTATTTGGTTGGATAGGCGATAAAGTAGGTCGTAAAACTACACTAGTTGTCACAACTTTCATGATGGCATGTTCTTGTTTGATGATGTTTATTTTGCCGACTTATGCCCAAATTGGGATTACCGCTTCGGTATTAATCACTATTTGTCGGATAGTTCAAGGTATGTCATCTTTAGGAGAAGTAATAGGAGCTCAATTATATTTAACGGAAACAACCAAGCCCCCACTGCAATATCCTGTTGTTGCTATTACTTCTATATTTGCTGATTTAGGGGCAGTATTCGCTTTAGGTATTGCAACGTTGGTTACTTCACGTGGCTTTAATTGGCGATATGCTTTTTTATTTGGTACAGTGATTGCTCTAGTGGGAGCTATAGCAAGAACGCGACTGAGAGAAACACCAGAATTTGCTGATGCAACCAGAAGGCTGCTAAATAAACTTAAAACTTTCGGTTTAGAGAAAAAGGATATTACTAATCAAGAAATGCTAAATGAAAAAGTTAACATAAAAACTATATTAGCTTATTTAGCAATTGAATCGACTGGACCAATTTGGTTTTATTTGCTATATGTATATTGTGGCACTATACTTAAAAACACCTTCAATTATAGTGCTGAACAAATTATTGGACATAACTTGTTCGTTGCAATAGAAGAGTTACTTACCGGTATTCTATATGCTTGTTTGAGTTATAAAATATGCCCTCTAAAAATTTTAAAAACGAAATTAATAATTTGTGCTAGTATTATTATATTTGTGCCATATATATTGACTAGTATCCCATCGCCTTTTTATTTATTATTATTGCAGTTTTTTATATTGCTACTTAAAACAGGAACATTCCCAGCAGTACCAATATTTTATAAGCAATTTCCTGTATTTAAACGTTTTAGATGTGTTAGTATCTCATTTGCTGTGATACGGGCAACAATGTATATTGTTACGTCTTTTGGGCTAATCTATTTAATAGATTCTTTTGGTAATTGGGGCATAATAATATTATTTGTACCTTTCCTTGTGGCATATGGATTTGGTCTGCGTCATTTTGCAATGTTGGAGAAGTTACGCAATGATTAGTATATGTTTAAATTTGCAATTACAAAATTTCTAGTTCGTTGGTATTATATTCTCTACATTCAGCATATTTACAATTTACATACTTTGCTTCCCAATCATTAATATTTTCCATTTTAATATCCACCATATTATTTTAATTATAAAGTATACTAAACTAAAAATTAAAATACTAGCAAATAATTTATTATTTGCTTCTTAAAATAATAAGTATTTTGTTACATTTAAGTTACAACCCCGTATTTTGTTTTCTCAAGTTGCTATAAAACTTTAATGCCATATTAAGATCGTGATATTGTTACAACTAGAAATTTGTTATTTCAACTTAAATATATAATTATTTTTCTTATATCACTTAGTGCAGCGATAAAATATTATATACTAAATATATTAACACAAAATATTGAAAAAATATGAGCTATCAGAAGTCAACAACAAAACCAGGTCAACTATGAGTAAAGTTGTTCAAGAAAATGCCAGAATTATCCCTGATCGGCAAACTACCCTTACTAAAGAACAAAAAGAAGCTGTTGGACTGTTGTCAATTGGCACATTCCTTGAGTATTTTGATCTGATGCTATATGTCCATATGGCAGTATTGTTGAATGAATTGTTTTTTCCAAAAACTGATCCTCATACTGCAACTATTCTCTCAGGAGCTGCATTTTGTTCCACTTACTTACTGAGACCTTTTGGAGCTGTTATATTTGGTTGGATAGGTGATAATATTGGACGTAAAGCAACTGTTATCATCACCACTTTTATGATGTCATTATCCTGTTTAGTAATGGCTAATCTACCAACATACGAAAAAATTGGTGTTAGTGCTGCATGGCTTATCACTATTTGTCGTATTCTTTAAGGTATGTCTTCTATGGGAGAAGTTATCGGAGCTCAACTTTATTTAACAGAAATGGTCAAACAATCGACATCGACACGATATGCTACTGTTGCAATCATTGTAACTTGTTCAGCTTTAGGAGCAACAGCAGCCTTAGGTATAGCTTCACTAGTTACTTCTTTTGGATTTAATTGGCGTATGGCATTTTGGTTTGGTGCCGGAATTGCGTTAATTGGTGCAGTAGCAAGAACAGCTCTTAAAGAAACTCCTGAATTTGTCAATGCTAAAAAACGAATAAAAAACATAGTTGAGAAAGCTAATATAGATACAGAAGAGCTAGAATCTAATCCGGCTTGGCAAGAAAAAGTTAACCGAAAAACTACAATAGCTTATTTTTTAATAGAATGTACTGGTCCTATATGGTTTTATATAGGGTATATTTATTGTGGTAATATTCTAAAAAATACTTTTCAATATAGTGCAGAACAAATTATCCATCAGAATTTCATCGTGACTTTAACGGATATATTAGGCTGTATAATAGTCATTTTTCTTGTTTACAGAATACATCCTTTGAAGATTCTTAAAGTACAATTAATAATATTTTCTATTTTTTCTGTTATATGCCCTATTTTATTACAGAATATATCAAGTCCAATAGAGTTATTTTTTATTCAAATATTTTTTACAGTAGTTGCTCCTACAGGCTTTCCAGGTTTTGCTGTATTTTGTATGCATTTCCCAGTATTTAAGCGTTTTACATATACTAGTTTTATATTTGCTTTATCACGTTCTTTAATGTTTGCTGCAGCTTCTTTTGGTATTATTTATTTGGTAGATTATTTTAGTCATTGGGGGTTATTATTCATGATTATTCCAATCCTTACGGGTTATACATTTGCTATCTCTCATTTTAAAAAGTTAGAGATGGCAATTGGAAGTTATAATTAAAAGAAAATCTATAGCTATTGTTGTTCTCCAAAGCATTTAAACATAATTGAGCTAATTCATTTTCTAATTCTAACTCACTAATAGTTGTGGTTATTGACAAAAATGTAATTAAAGTCTCTTTTATTATCTTCTTAATCTTCTCAGGAGATTTTGCACCAATAGTTTGCATATTATGAATTCGATCAAAGAGTTTTATTATTAAAATATCTTTCTTATTTTGAGAATATAATATACTCATTGTTTCTGCCGCACTAATCTTCCCATAAGATTTTACCCGGGTCAAATCTACCACTTGATTAGCAATTTGCTTGCTAAAGATCACAGCAATCATATCTTCGGTAAGAGTTGTATCCTCAATAGTATCATGCAGTAAGCTAGTAATGATCATATCAGTCCTGAAGTATTTTGGTACCTTTAATGCTGTGTGCTGTGCAACCATATACGCCACCTCTATCGGGTGAGAATAATATGGGTCACCAGATTGTCGCATCTGCGAACCATGATACTTTTTGGCGTAATATATACCTTTTTTAACCATATCAATATCTACTGGTATAGTTACTTCCTGGTTTATCTGCATTAGTTTACTTAGTAACCTCTCAGAATATTTGCAATCTTCGTATTTTGTTTCCCAATCATTAATATCTTCCATTTTAATACCCATCACATTATTTTAATTATAAAGTATATTAAACTAAAAATTAAAATACTAGCAAATAATTTATTATTTGCTTCTTAAAATAATAAGTATTTTGTTACATTTAAGTTACAACCCTATATAAATCAATCGAGTCTTATATATTTCCAATTATAATTTTTTCTGTTGTTCTAAAGAGATATAGTGGCTTCGTAACCTCGACCTACCAAGCTAGAGAGTTGGTATTACTAGCAAGAAATTTTATAAGGTTTTGCCAAAGATTTATCGAAATTCGACTTAGAATAGATGAAGAAAAAGAATCGGCAACTAAAGATTGACTTTATTAGGAAGCTGGTTAGAATAACAGTTGGAATGACAAACGTTAGAACATTACGGTATCTTTTGCAATAAAAAATTAATCAGAAATGAAATCTTAAGAGCTTGGAGTCCAGAAGAGCCTAAAAAAGCTATTTGGATCAGGGAAGATGAAATATTAAGGCAAATTGAGGAAGTATTAAAAACCTTACAAATAAAAGATACTGAGATATTAAAACAAACAATGGATTATTTAATAAATGTCAATCAAGGCAAGGCTTATGAATTTAACCGTGAAGTTGGCGAATTAAAACAAGAGCATACCGTTATTCAAAATAAACTAAATAGATTGATGGATTTCTTAGCAGATGGCACCTTAACTAGAGAAGAATTTTTGCATAAGAAAACTCAATTAAAGGAAAGACAATATGAATTAATTGAATTAATTAAGAGTTATGACAAAGTAGATGATAAGCTTTCTAAAAAGCTTGCAGACCTTATATGTATCAGCACAAACGCCTATGAAACTTTTAAAGGTTCGACAATTGTTGAAAAAAGGGAATTATTAAATTTTATGTTTTCGAACCTAACACTCGAGGGCTGTAAACTGCATTACGTTCTGGATTTTCCATTCACAGAATTGCAAAAAGTAGCAAATTGCGCCGAATGGCTGGGGCGGATGGATTCGAACCACCGATGACGATACCAAAAACCGTTGCCTTACCACTTGGCTACGCCCCATCACTCTAAGATAGCTTATAGCAACAAACAATTATCTAGTCAAATAATTTATAACTTATGAGACATTCATGTGTAAGAAAAATTTTGTACGCCTTATTTATTGTCTCCATTATTCAATTAAAAGGTAATTGCATTAAGCATTTAAGTTAAGTATAATTACCAGTTACATTTAATCAAATTTAATCATTTTACGAATAATGTCTTATTTAAGCTTTATAGATGATGTTACACTTGAAAAGGTTGTTAAATTTGTCTTAGATAAAGGCAGGGCAGCAATGATCAAAGCAGAGAAAAAATTTGATCGTAATGTTGTGGATCCGTTTTCTATTATCTTTGAAATGGCTAGTTTTAAAATTAATTCTAGTGAGTGGCTGAAGAGTGAGAAATCCCGTCAATCACAAAAAACTTTATCAAATCACCTAGGTGATTTTCACCAACAAATATTAGGGGCATTTGATGGATGGGAAAGTTTAAGTTCTGGTCAAATGGTAGATATTGTCAATCACGATAAAAAAATCATTGGAGAAGTAAAAAATAAACATAATACTCTTAAGGGTTCAGACAAAGCTTCTATGTATTATAAATTAGAAAATTTAGTAATGCAAAAAGGTCATATGTATAAAGGATATACAGCATATTACATTGAGATAATTCCTAAAAAACCAAAGCGGTATAATATTGAGTTTGTTCCTTCTAACGCTTCCACTGGTGTTATATGCCCAAGAAACCGTTTGACACGACAAATAGATGGTGATAGTTTTTATAGTCAATTCAGGGGAATTTGGTGCTAGGAGCGATGGAGCGACGCCTATAAGTAATAGGCGAGCGACGAGTGACGACGTCACCAACTTCTCATCAATTGACTATATGCACTTGCAACTGGTGTAGATGATGCTCTTGAACAATTATTTGAGATAACCCCAACCATCATATCAAACTTACAGCCAGAATTCAAAATTAATACAGGGCAAAACGATGAGTTTATAAAAAAATTCTTTAAATCTGCGTTTCAGGCAAAATAGTCATGCTAAGAGGATCAAAATAATTTTCTAGCATTGCCACAAGGCATCTACCAATATGATATGCAAGATTAACAGGCACAGCATTACCAATCTGCTTGTATTGCGATGATCTTGAACCAACAAATTTCCAAGAATCTGGAAAACTCTGTATTCTAGCGTATTCGCGTATTGTTAAAGGACGCGTCTGCGACGGATGGCATCGTTCTGTTTGTTTTTGTGCAGGATTACAAGTCAAAGTTAGGGACGGCTCATTCCAAGAAAGTCTTCTTGCCATTCCAGTCTTACCACCACTTAGATGATAGCTAGCACCCATATAATCTCTTTGTAAAACATCAGGCAAATTTCGCCAGTATCCACCTTCTGGTATTAATTCCATTATTTTCTTTTTCTGAGCAGTATAAGTTTGACCATCAGATATTGGAACATCCTTTAGCACTTCAGCTATACTAATAGTATAATCTTGTTCTTTAGGAAATATAATAGAACATGATAAGTCGTTCCTTACCCCTATAATTACTAATCGTTCTCTTTTTTGAGCTACATCTAAATATTGTGCTCTTAGAACTTTATAAGCGATACGATACCCTAATTGACTTAGAACATGAATCATAGTTGATAATGTTCTACCTTCGTCATGCTTTTCCAGTCCTTTAACATTTTCAGCTAGTATAATTTTAGGTTTTATTTGTTCTATTGCTCTTGCATATTCAAAGAACAGAGAACCGCGTATATCTTCAAAACCAAGCCTTTTACCGGCATAACTAAAAGCTTGACAGGGGAATCCACCAGCTAAAATATCTGCATAAATATTCTTGTAACATATTTTACTTATACCAAATCACTATCTATTTAATAATATAGATGCTATAGTGTGTTATTTAAGATAGTATAGTGTTAATTAAGATGTCTAGAGGGTATAAGGTATTAGAAGTTAATGTAGAAGAAGTGAAACAATTAATGAATGAAGCAAAGACTAAAGAAGAATTTAGACGTTATCAATCAATCTATCTAAGAGTGAGTGAAAAAATGCCGACATCATTGATTGCTAAAGTTACAGGATTATCAGAAAGTCATGTTCACAGAACCCATAGTCAATGTCGGAAAAAAGGCTTAAAGGCACTATGTAGCAGGAAGAAAGGTGGGAGATACAGAAGTTATCTAACTCAAGAGCAAGAACGTGAGATGCTTAAAAAGATAGAACAGAATGCCGTTAATGGTGGGATAGTAGAAATTAGCAAGGTGCATAAGATTTTTGAGGAAACGGTTGGTAGTAAAATAGCACGTTACACAGCTTATAGGCTGCTTCATAGGCATGGGTGGCGTAAAATTGCACCAAGACCATACCATCCTAAACAAAAGAAGGATGCGGTAGAAACTTTTAAAAAAAGTGGCCTGATATGGTTAAAGAAGCAAGAGTATCAGCAGCAACTGAAGGCAAGGAATTAAAGATATTCTTCCAAGATGAGGCACGTTTTGGTCGTATAGATTCATTAAGGCGTTGCTGGGTTCCGGCTGGAATCAGGCCTTTACTTAAGAAACAAATTATTCGTGAATATACTTATACTTATGGGGCAATTTGTCCATTTGACGGTGCTAGTTGTTTCCTTATTTTGCCTTTAATGAACCAAGATTGGATGATGTTAATGCTACAAGAAATGGCAAAGCGTTATAAGGATAATTTTCTTTTAGTAGTATGCGATGGAGCTGCTGCACATAAACTCGATAAAGAATTATTACCTAATAATATTAAACTAGCTTACTTGCCACCATATAGCCCACAATTAAACCCACAAGAAAATATATGGGATGATATGAGGGAAAAATTCTTTTATAACCTAGCTTTTGATTCAATGAATGCTATAGAAAATCAACTAATCACAGCATGTAATTATTATGAAAATAATCCTGCAATTGTCAAATCTATATGTGCTTGGAATTGGATAGTATCTTGTTAATTAGATAGTGATTTGGTATTACATCATCATTAATAACATGCCAGCTTGGCATATTAGTTTTTAATGTATCAGCTGCATTTTTATTTATTTCTACAAAAAGAGAACCTTTAAGACCGGAATTATGCAATCCTAAAGCTAAACCACCGGCACCAGCAAATAGTTCTAAAACTTGAAAATTGGTTTTTCTTTCTGATTGTAATATTTTGAATCCTATATTATTATTCCCGGATAATTTTGATTTTAGTCTCTGTAATTCTTCAGATTGAAAAAAACGGTGTTTATTTTTATTTCTGTATGCTTTTACAAGCCCTTTTTTTTCCCACTTTCTGATAGTATCAAACGATACTCCTAACAAAGCACTAGCCCTTGCAATAGTAATTAGGGAATTATAGTCAATTGATGAGAAGTTGGTGACGTCGTCGCTCAATGCTCGCATATTACTTATAGGCGTCGCTCCATCTTTCCTGCTATCTAATTCTCCTAAATTGACTATAGTATCATGTGGCTGATGTTCATTAGACATATAGTAACCCTTTCTTATGTACAGGTTACTATATTATATAAATCATGGTTAATGTCAATCAGTAACCTCAACACTATATAATCAAATTTTTTCGGAGTAGCTATAAAAAAATAATAACTTCTTTGTTAATATGTGCTAGAATCTAATACTAAGTAAGATAATCAATTATTTTAGGCTAATGGATAAGGTATCAAGCTCTGTTCAAGAATATATTAAGTCCGGGGAATATTTTGTTGATGCTAGAAGATGGTATAATTTTGAATATTTATATCCGCTTGTACACAGATCATTTTTGCTGATATTTACGGTAGTTTTCTTGGCATTATTTCTAGGTGTAGTGGTTAGTGTTAACAGTTTATTACCAACAGTTCGTCAGGTAAGATACGCAATTAGTGCTGAATCTCTAAAGAGTGCAACAATAACTAACGCTAATCATATAAAAAGTAATGCAATTAATTCTATTGCAGATATTATGATTAAAAATTATGTGATACACAGAGAATCTTATGATTATGATTTTCTTCGTCCTCAATTTATGTTTATTCAGAATAGTTCTACACGTATAATATTTAGACAATTTGCCAATTTTATGAATATTGACAATTCATTGTCACCAGTTATGCGTTACCAAAGGTCTTTAAGGCGTTCTGTTAATATATTATCAGTGGTTTATCATAAGAATAATAAGGCTGAGGTTATATTTACATCGGTGGCAAAAAATTCTGCTAATGATATTTTGGAAAATATGGTTTGGCAAGCGACAATAAATTTTGAAATAGATGCCATTAATATCCATTTACCTCCTAACTCAAATTTTAATTTTGTGGTTACTGGTTACAAACTTAAATTAATAGAAGATAAAAGTAAGAAATAAAATGAAGCGATTAATAATATTGTTTGTGGTAGTATTTTCTGTAAATACTGCTTTAGCTGTTAGAGAATCTAGACCATTGCCGATCGATAGCAGAATTAGGGTAATGGTGTATAGTCCCGATGATGTATTTAAATTCACCGGATACTACGGTTATCAAGCTAGTATAGAGCTAGCAAAAGAGGAGGAAATAGTTAGTATTTCCATGGGGGATACTACTTCTTGGCAAATAGTACCAGCCGGTCATAGGATTTTCATTAAGCCAATGGAACAAGATGCTACAACGAATATGACGATTATTACTAACAAGCGAACTTACTTTTTTGAACTATATGCTGCAGAAGCTTCGGACATGAGAGATCCAGAAATGGTTTTTAATTTAAGATTTATCTATCCTGATGATGAAAATTCAGGAGATTATTTGCAAACTTATGTTACATCCTCAGCTAACCTTGATTTATCTCATCCGGAGAAATATAATTTTAATTATTCGATAAGTGGTAATGAATCAATTGCCCCAATTAGAATTTTTGATGATGGAGTGTATACTTACTTACAATTTAGAGATAAAAATGCTGAGTTACCAGCTATTTTTGCAGTTGATGAAGCTCTTAGAGAATCGATGGTAAATTATCGACTTGCTCAAGATAATGCTAATATGGTGATTATTGAACAGGTATTTCACAAATTGTCAATACGTCATGGCAAAAAAATAGTATGCGTGTTTAATGAAGCATTTAAACCGTATTAAGCTTTAGAACTAACCCCTAGGAGAGACTGCCTACAATAACAAAAATCTCCTAGAGCAAAGCAATCCATTTCTATTTACTTTTATGGATTGCCGCGTCGCCGCTTTTAGCGGCTCCTCGCAATGACGGCTTGAGGACGTGAGGTTCCAACTGTTGAAAGTTAGAAGATATATTTTTTAAGGTAATTACTAATGTTGGAAACATCGCACATATTACAAGAATATTTGCCTATAGTGGTATTTTTTGCTATAGCATCAGTTTTGTCGTTGATAATAGTTACATTACCGAGGCTTTTGAGTCCTCGGAAATATAATAAGGCTAAGCTGGATAGTTATGAATGCGGATTTGACCCTTTCGGTGATGCTAGGAGCAAATTTGATGTACGTTTTTACCTAGTAGCTATTTTATTTATTATTTTTGATTTAGAAGTAACTTTTTTGATACCATGGGCTATTACGCTTGGGAAAATTGGTAAATTTGGTTTTTTTTCAATGATGTTTTTCTTATTTGTACTTACTGTTGGTTTTATATATGAATGGAAAAAAGGAGCATTAGATTGGGAGTAATTACATGAAAGCAGAAATAGATTTATATGATCAAGACAAGCTACTTGCAGAAGAAATCTCAAATCGAGGATTCTTGATAACTAAACTTGATGATTTGCTAGGCTGGGCTAGAGCTAATTCACTTTGGCCTATGAGCTTTGGTCTTGCCTGCTGTGCAGTAGAAATGATGCAAGCTGCTTCCAGCCGTTATGATATGGATCGTTTTGGTATGTTGTTTAGACCAAGCCCCCGTCAATCTGATTTAATGATAGTTGCAGGAACCTTAACCAATAAGATGGCTCCGGCTCTTAGAAAAGTTTATGACCAGATGACTGAACCTAAATGGGTTCTATCAATGGGAAGCTGTGCCAATGGTGGTGGCTATTATCATTATTCCTACTCAGTAGTGCGTGGCTGTGATCAAATAGTACCAGTAGACGTATATGTACCAGGTTGTCCTCCGACGGCTGAGGCTTTGATTTATGGCTTAATGCAATTACAAAGGAAAATTAAAAGAACTACTAGATTTAAGAGTGCTAGTGTATAATATGGAAGAGATTATTGATAAATTGATAAAAAATCAAGGGCTTGAAATAGCTGTGTTACCTGTACAGTCAAATGGTTCAAATATACATTTTGCTGCTTATAAATCTACTATAGAAAGCTTGTTGCCATTTTTATCGTCAATTAAGCAATCTGAGAATTTACGTTTTACCGTGTTGACAGATTTATTTGCTGCTGATTTTTTAGACCGTTTGAAACGGTTTGAAGTAGTGTATAATTTACTAAGTCTTAAATTAAATAAACGTATACTAGTCAAAGTTGAGGTTGGAGAAAATGACATAATTCCTTCAATTACCAAAATCTTTAGTGCTGCCTGCTGGTATGAGCGTGAAGCATATGATATGTTTGGGGTAAATTTTGCTGGGAGCCATGATATTCGCCGTATTCTAACAGACTATGATTTTGTTGGTCATCCTCTTAGAAAAGATTTCCCATTAACTGGGTACGTACAAGTTAAATATGATGAAACTCTAGCAAAAGTAGTATATGAGCCAGTTAAGCTCGATCAGCCATATAGAGAATTTGATTTTTCATCAAGTTGGAAAGGAGCTAGTTATATATTACCTGGGGATGAGAAAGCAAATAAACGTATTTTATAACAGCAATTATAAATTCAAAAATAAAGAGTTAGGTCATAATATATTCCAAATAAAATTTTTATGGTTAGGGATTAAAATCTGGTTGTTTCTTTATGAGAACTACAAATAAAAAAATCACTAAGGAAAATTATCTTACCTGATGAATTTTCACTCCAGTTACGAGGATGCGGATTTTAAGTCATCAAACCTCTAATATTTTGCTGCTAATTTATATATCTCCTGTTTTATTCATATCTATAGTCAACATAATATTTTTATGATTCAATTATTTATTAAATTGACCATTTTTATAATTTTAGCTAAACTGTATATAGTTGTAGATTTATATTAATCTTAATATTATAGGTATATATCATGACAGCACTAAAAAGTTATATAGATAGCAATGGCAGACTTGCTATCCCAGCTAAGATTAGAAAAAAGCTACAACTTAAAGCAGGTGATGAAGTTTCTATTAAATATAAAGATTTTGAATTAATAGTTTTAACTTTTCATGCTAATGTAGAAAGAGCCAGAAATATTTTAAGTAAATACAAGGATATTGACTTGCAAAAAGAGTTGGAAATTATGAGAAGTGAAGATGTCAACAGGTTCTAAACCTTTGATCAAGACAAAAAAATATTTACACATCAGCAATCATTGCCTTATTAAAAAAAGAACCAGGTTATAAAATATTAGAGGATGTTATCGCAAGTAGTAGTATAGCATCAATTAATTTAAGTGAATTAGTTTCTGTCCTGACTAGGTCTAATATAGCAGAAAATGAAATTGATATAATCGTAGCAGATATAGTACCAGAAATCATACCATTTTGCGAAAATATAGCTATCAAGACCGGTAAGTTAAGTCGATTAACAAAGGATTATGGTCTATCTTTAGGTGACAGAGCATGTATAGCAACTGGTTGCTATTATAACATGGAGATTTATACTACTGATAAAATTTGGTTAAAAGTAGCTGATAATATTACCACAAAAATCATTTTAGTACGTTAGTTTAAGAAAAGCATACCCTATAATTTTTATAACAGCATAAAAACGTCATTACTACTTATTTATAGCATTCTCACGATGACGTTTAAGTTAGGATCGTAAAATAAGCAATTTACTATCACCATATATTTTCTCTTTAACCATTTCTAAAGAATCGTCTGTAAGATGCTCATTTTTAGCAAATTCAACGACAATAATTGTTCCATCTTTTAACCATTGACCTTTTTTCAAAGCATTTACTGCCTTTGATACAAGATTTTGATAGTATGGTGGATCAATAAAAATTAGATCAAAGCTATTTTTACATTTTGGCAAAGCTGTAGCATTGATATTTAGGAAAGTCATTTTATCCATTTCACCTATTTTACTAGCAAATGCTTTTGCTGCCCGCAAATAATCAGCATTTATATCAATTACTGTAATATCCCCTGCCCCTCTAGAACAACTTTCAAAAGCTAGGCTACCAGTGCCGGCAAATAAATCGAGAACCTTAGACTCCTTGGTAAATAACCTACCATCACTAAATTCTCCTGAAGTTAATATACTAAAAATCGCTTCTCGAATTTTGCCGGTGGAAGGACGATAATTAGAGTTTTTTAAGGTGGATATTATCCGATTTTTATGCTTGCCGGCGATAATTCGTATCATAAAAATTTCTTAAATTCCTCAAATGGCATTTCTTTATACTGATTTGGTTGCAAATCACCTAATATAAATCCCCCATAACTAATTCTAATTAACCGGTTAACACTTAAACCAAAATATTCAAATATCTTCCTAATTTCACGATTTTTTCCTTCAGTTAAAATTACTTCAAACCAACAATTAGTTTTTCCTGATTTTATTAATTTAATTAATTTAGGATCATAACGTATTTGATCAATCTCTATATTCTTATAATTTTTAAGCAATGAGCTTGGGTTACCGTGTGCTCTGACTTTATATATACGTTCAAGTTTACTTGATGGTAACTCAAACTTCCTTGCTAAGTCACCATTATTGGTAAGTAATAGTAATCCTTCACTATTTATATCTAATCGCCCGATTGAAATTACCCTAGGCAGATTCTGTAATACCAGATTTTCAAAGACAGTTTCTCTACCATAATTATCTTTATGTGAGGTAATTAAGCCAACAGGTTTGTAATATGTCCATAAACGCGGAGTTTGTTGTTGATTTATTAGTTTTCCTGATACTTCAATAATGCTAGTATTATCAACCAGGGTGGCAGGTGAATCGATGATCACCCCATTTACCTTTACTTCACTATTTTTGATAAGCAGCTCTGCAGCACGCCTTGAACATACTCCTGCATTACTAATAGCTTTTGCCAGCCTTTGTGTACTATCCTGTTTCAAATAAACAATCCTATATTTTTTATTTATAACTAACTATCCTGATATCTGTTTCTTATTAATGGCAATATAAAATACTAACATCATACTAATTGCAATGATCAGTATAAATAATGGTAATTGTATCAATGTTCCGTCATGCATATATCCCATTAGCATTGTGAAACCTGCGATAATTACATAATACATAAAACCAAAAAGTGAGGCAGCAGTACCAGCAAATTGACCATAATTTTCCAAAGCTTGGCTAAAGCAATTGGTCATTACCATCATGGCACCAGTGTTAATCATGCCCATCCATAATAAAGTTTGGAATACAGAGCAGATTACATCATCTTTATTAATTAAACTAAAATAGCTAGATGAAAAGAATAGCAGAGCTCCTAAGCACATAAGCTTAACACCTACAAAAAGAATATTGTCAGATGTTATTTGCAATTTGTGCATCCTTTTAGATATAATCCCACCTAAAATTGAAGGAATACATAAAAATAATGCTATCATACCAAATGATGAAGCTGCCATATTTAGTCCTGAGATAAAATAAAAAGGTGCTTCAGCAAAATAGCCAAATCCAATACCATTTACTGCTCCAATTAAAAATACGAAACCGAGCAATCTTATATCTCTGATCATTTTATTAAAACATTCTTGATACAATATAATAATCGAGCGTTTAGCCTCTAGATTTTGGTTAGTTTCTGGAAGTTTAGCTGATACTAACAACATAATTAATATTGCCATTACGATTAATACAAGAAATACAGCTGACCAATGATAAAATTTTATTACCAAACTACCGATAATTGGTCCTATAGCAGGAGCAAAAGCTATAGCAATACCTATAGTTGAGAATATCCTGCCACGATCTTGCGGGTTTATTGCATCTCTAACTATGGTTTGTCCTAATACTGACCCAACACTAGCCCCAAAAGCTTGCATAAATCTTGCAGCTAGTAACATATTTATATTATCTGATAGATAACAAATGTAGCATGATAAGGCATAAATTAAAAATCCTATAAGTAGACAAGGCTTACGTCCATAAGAATCAGATAAGTTACCCCATAGTAACACCCCAACAGCAAAACCAAACAAATAAATAGTAAGGGTATATTCAGCTAAATTAGCACTAATTGCTAAATCTTTGGCTAAGCTAGGAAGTGAGGGAGTATAAATAGTTTCGCTTAGTATCGGTATTGCAATAATTAATATAATAATGTATAATGGTATAATGAGGGTGTTTTTAATTTTATCT
The DNA here is from genome assembly GCF_964030735.1 of Candidatus Tisiphia endosymbiont of Ceraclea dissimilis. Classification (NCBI taxonomy): domain Bacteria; kingdom Pseudomonadati; phylum Pseudomonadota; class Alphaproteobacteria; order Rickettsiales; family Rickettsiaceae; genus Candidatus Tisiphia; species Candidatus Tisiphia endosymbiont of Ceraclea dissimilis. The sequence continues at coordinate 1,450,471 of NZ_OZ034917.1, read as the reverse complement.
GATTTCATAACAACTAATCTATTGGTTTGTACTTTATATATTAAAATATTCAGAACATTACACCAAATTTTTAAAATTGCAAGTTGTATATCTTTTGCAAGAATTATATAAGAAATTTTTGATAATTTCTTACTTTAATCTTGAATATCTGGTAAATCAAGGCAATACCCTGTGGAACGAACAGTTTTTATAAATACTTCAGAGTTTTTGTTATTTAGAGATGCTCTTATTCTATTTATATGTACATCAATAGTACGTAAGTCAATAACCGCATCCTTTCCCCACACTTTGTTTACAATATCTTGACGAGAAAATATTACTTTAGGGGATTTTATGAAAAGTTGTAAAATCTTAAATTCTGTTGGCCCTAAACGAATTACCCTACCGTTATTAGTTACTTTATAAGTGGTAAGATCCATACTTACTTCTTTATACTTTATAACTTTATCTTGTAGAATTAAATTAGAGCGTCTTAATAAAGATCTTATTAAGAGCATTAATTGATCTGATGTGAATGGTTTAATGAGACAAGCGACAAAGTTGCTATCTTCTAAAGCGTAGCCAGACAGAGATTCTCCTGGATGTAACAAAAAAATTATTGGAACTCTCACTAAATCATCAATTTCTCTTATTTTACTTGCTATCTCTGTAGCAAGTTTATCTTGTACTATCGAGTCAATAATAATTATATCAGGAGGATTAATAGCAGAAAGAACTATTGCTTTTTCTACTGTATTAGTCTTAATAAGGTTAAACCACGCTCTCTCCATGACGTTAGACAGAGAAGCGTTGACGCTTTTAGTTGATTCTATAACAAGAATTCTCGGTGGTAATTTATCAAACATGCTAATACTTAATTAAATGAAGATTTTAGGCATAACTAAATTCTTGTATTGTCTATCCAAATGGTTTGAAAAATTGGAGCATAAACAAAAGGTGGAGTTAAGACAACGTATACAGCTATTAAGCATAAGTACATCAATATCCAAAGTTTTGTGAAACCAATTCTAAAGCAAAAGAGTATCCTTTAGTTATGCAAGAGTCTAATGTTACATTATTGTAAATTATTGTAATGATTATTAAACTTAACTTTTTAAAGTGCAATATTATCGAATTAATTAATAAATTTCTACTAAATTTATTAACATAAGTCTACTAATTTAATTATTTGTTTACAGACCGTAGAAAACGGTTGTAATTATGCAATTATTAGAGATATTTTAGAGATTCATTAATTATGCCTTGTAGTAAAGATAACACTTGAATTAAATGTTTTTTGTTGTTATAAATAACTTTATTTTGTAGCTGGAGATTCTTATATATGGCTTTTTACGAATCAGTTTTTATCATACGGCAAGATATTTCGTCTGCTGATGTAGATAAAATTACCGATGATTTTACTAAAATTGTTGAAAATAGTAATGGTGAAGTTGTTAAAACTGAATATTGGGGTTTAAGAAGTTTAGCCTATAAGATTGGTAATAACAAAAAAGGACATTATGTTTTTATGGGGCTTAAAACTGACTTTTCAGTAATAACTGAAATGGAAAGGAAAATGAAGCTAAGCGAAAATATTATTAGGTTTATTAATATAAATGTTGACTCAATAAGCACTGAACCTTCACCGATTCTAAGAAGCAAAAGTTTAGATCATGAAGAAATAGTGGATGTAACAATTAATAAAGACTCAATGTAATAAAATTGGAAAAGATTAAAATGTTTGAAAATGATGCTACTGACTCTAAGTCAATGACTAAAATGGCTGATAAAAATAATAAAAGGGTGTTTTTTAGAAAACGTAAAGGTTGCCCTCTTTCTGTTGCTAATGCTCCAATAATTGATTACAAGAACCCTGACTTGTTAATAAAATTTGTATCAGAAGGCGGTAGAATGCTACCTAGCCGAATCACTAATGTATGTGCCAAAAAACAAAGAAAACTAAAAAATGCTATAAAAATTGCTAGAATTCTAGCATTATTGCCTTTTGTGTTTCAAGTTTGAGCAGAGGAATAAAATGGAAGTTATTTTAATTAAACCCGTAAGAAAGCTCGGGAAGATTGCAGAAATTCTTAAGGTAAAAAGGGGTTTTGCTCGTAATTATCTTATCCCTAGAAAATTAGCAATTAGAGCAACAGAACTCAATAAACAGCTCATAGAAACTCAAAAACATGATCTTGAGGAAAAAGACCTAAAAATAAGAGCTGAGGCAGAAGCTATTAATACTATTATAAGTAATAAAGAATTAGTATTTATTAGACAGTCTGCTGATGATGGCCGATTGTTTGGGTCAGTGAATAATAAAGAAATTGCCGAAAGTTTGTCTAAGGCTTCTTCACAGTCAATATCACATTTAAATATTATTCTTAAGAAGCCGATAAAATCAACCGGTGCCTTTGTCGTAGAGGTTAGGTTACATGCTGATCTTAGCACAAATATAACAGTAATTGTCGCAAGGTCAGAATCTGAAGCACAGGATTACGCAAGAATTAATAAGCAAGATGCTGCTAGCCCTCCTGAGGGTTTTGATCAACAAGAAGTCTCTATTAACGATATAGAGCAGTTATAGTCAATTCAGGAGAATTTGGGGCTAGGAGCGATGGAGCGACGCCTATAAGTAATAGGCGAGCATTGAGCGACAACGTCCCCAACTTCTCATCAATTGACTATATACTAGATTCCCGCTAGAAAAGTAGTCATTGCGAGGAAGACCGCAGGTCGACGAAGCAATCCACAAAAGTAACCAAAAATGGATTGCCACTACCTACTTGCGTGGTCTCGCAATGACGAAAAAGCTATCTAAAATCCGCTCCACCTTCTAACTTTCAACAGTTGTGGCTTAGTTTCATCCCTGCTTCGGTGCGGGATCAAAATTCCCAAATTCCCCTGAATTGACTATAACACCGTCATTGCAAGAAGCCACTTTAAAATTAAGTAAAAATGATCTTTTTTCTTGGAGGTATATAAACAGTTTGACCTTGGGCATTTATGGTATTGTCATGCTGCATCTTTTCCATGACGCCAATAAAATAATTACCATATGGCATTAATTTTACTATTGCCCAATCGTCCTTAATAAATTGAGCAATTTTATCTAGGTCAGATTTATTTTCAGCAAAAGATATAATTTTTTGAGGAGGTGTTACCCTTATCATAACATTATTTTTTTATTAAATTTTTATAAAAATGCAAGTTTTACCTACGACTCACATTTAACTGTAAAACAAGGAATGTGCAGACGAATATCTCCGCAGGTATATTTGCGGTATCAATTCTTCAAAGCAGGAGAGTATACATATTTATTAAGTAATTGCAATTACTTAATCTTGGAATATGCATTTTTAGAATATTTATTATTATTCTTCTTCCATCTATTATGAAACCAGAACCATTGTCCTGGGTTTTCTTTAACCCAATTACCTAAAATTTGGTTAATAGTAACCATTATATTATAACAATCTGTTTGATTATTATTAGTTTTTTGTAATTTTATTGGCGGATGAATAATAATTTTAAAATAACTGTTATTACTATTAGTGCGAACCACTTGTAATGGTATAATTGGGTAGCTGAACTGTAATGCAATTTTAGCAATTGCCTGAGCAGTCATGGCTGGCTGCCCTAAAAATGGTACTTCAATACCATTATTCATTTTTTGATCTACCAGCATACCAATTGCATATCCTGATTTAATAGCAGATATTAGCTCTCTTACCCCTTGTGTTCCTTTGGGAATTAGCTTTATATCATTACTTATACGCGTATCGTTAATTAGTTTGTCAACATAAGGATTATTTAATTTGCGGTAGATAATAGCAAATTTATGATAAAATTTATTGCTAATTTTAAGAGCAAAATCCCAATTAGCAAAATGTCCAGTAAAGAATAAGAATGGTTGCTGTGATTTCTGGAATTCTATTATATTCTCAAGACCACTTATCTCTATTCGTCTAGATAATTCTTCCTCTGACATCTTATTAATATATGGAAATTCTCCTATAAAACTGCCAAAATTATCCCATACTTGATTAACGATTGCTTGAGAATTTATGGATCCTTCATTTGTGTATAGATTATTGCCAAGAATATTTTGAATATTTTCTTTTGCAACTTTATTAACTGGTAACAAAGGACCTATTTTCCTTGCTAAGGATCGACAAATATTTACAGATTTGTCAATACCCAATGCCCCTAGTATTTTTAGTACTATTAAAACAAAAAAATATTCAAGTAAATATATAATATTTTTAAATAATTTTTTCATATATTAAATCTACTAATAATTGTTGATTATTTAATAATAAATGCACATCGCAACATATTACGGACAGATCAGTATCGCATATTCTTACGTAATCTTTTCTAGTGGTTATTAGCAGAGAGTTAGATTTTTTTGATTGTTCTTTTAAATATTCTAAATCTTCTGCAGAATATTGATGATGATCAGGGAAAATCTTATGACCGATTAACTGCAATCCATAATTTTCTAATGTAGAGAGAAACCTTTCAGGATTTCCTATACCACTAAAGGCAAAATAATTTTTTGTCTTGTCGATATTTATAGAGGGAACTATTTGAGCTTGTATACTCTTCTGCTTTGAGTATAGAAATGGATACTTCTTATATGAGAGAAAAGAATCAGAACCTACTGAAATAACTATATCGGCTTTGTCAATAGCTTGTTTGGGGTATTGACGCAGAGGACCAGCTGGAATTAAGAACCCATTGCCAAATAATCTATTAGCATCAACTGACAGAATAACAATATCCTTATGAAAATTAGGATTCTGCATCGAGTCATCTACTATAATCACCTTTGGCTTAATCTTTTCTATAAAAGGCTCTATATCTTGAATTTTCTTTGCGGCAATGACTTTACCATATTTTAACAGCATTACTGTTTCATCCCCGACATCTGCTACTGTATGGTGTGCTTCAACTAACAATGCTTCTTGAAGATTACTACCATAACCTTTAGTGATAATTATAAAATCAATATTAATAGCTTTCAATAGTTGAGCAAGGAAGATTACTATTTGAGTTTTACCAGTACCCCCGATGCTTATATTACCAACGCAAATTACTTTACAAGGAAATATTATTGGGCGAGCTGTGATCCTTCGTAGATAACTAGCAAAAAGATATAACCAGCTTAATGGTAATAATAAATAGGCAATAATATTTTTACTTTGCCAAAATTTAGGGTAAATAAGCCTGATCATAGTTATTATAAGTAATATTGCTCAAAGTCATTGCTAGGAAGCCCATAGGTCAACGAAGCAATAAATTGCCATGGATTATACCTAAGGTAAACGGGTTAAGATAACTTCAAACCTATCATGGAAATTATCATAGTACTAATAAAGAAAACTCGCATAGCAGAATATGGCTCATTAAAATACACTATTCCTACTATGACTGTTCCTACCGCTCCGATACCAGTCCATAGAAGATAAGCAGTGCCAAGAGGTAGCTTATCTAGAGTTTTACTAAGACAAATAAAGCTTAATATTGAAAAGCCAATAAAAGCTATAATAGGTTTTATTTTGGTAAACCCATCTGATAATTTCAACGATATAGAAAAACCTATTTCAAATAATCCGGCAAATATAAGGAGAATCCAAGTTACTAGCATATTATTACCTTTGTTTAACATGTCCTGAGGACTTGCTATTTTGCAAAGAACTTTTATTAGGCAAGTTGGGCTGTAGCTGAGTCTTTATTGTACTATATTTTTGATTAACTACAGACTTTACCCCACTACTCAATAGATGTTCCTTTGCAACATTATGCTCTACAGATTGTTGTTTGGTCAAAAATTCTTTATTATTTTTTAACAAATTAGTTTTTAGAGTAGTAATTTTTTGTTCTTCCTCACTCATCGATTTATCAGCACTAAGAATCATCCCCCCCATCTTCTCTCCTATTTTGGGAGCATATTCTATTGCTAGAATAGAAGCCGGGACTACCATAAAAGCAAATGTAGCCCCGGCTGTTGCAACACTAATCGCCCCAACTGCTAAAACACTAATAGCAGTTATAATTTTGCTAGTTGCTTGTTTAAATATTTCCATTTTCTTATTATGTTTTGCTGCAACAGTTACTATTCTATTAATTTCCAATTGAACATTATCACTTACCTCTTTAGGCTGTTGATATTTTTTTACCGCATGCATTACTGTTGTACGAAATATTTCTGGTTCAACTTGAATAAAGTTTGTTAATTCATAATTATTTTTTGCTGCCAACAAACCTTTTAGCACTTGTTTGATTACTCCCCTCTCTTCAGAATTTGTATCACCAAAATTTGTATTTATTAGTGTATCAACTACTATATCTTCTGATTTGTTTAGAATATTATCTCTATCCTGATAGTCTACTGCATCTGCAGAGATTGCTACCGAAAACAACATTAATACTGTTGAAAAACTATCATCAGTAATAACTTTTTGACCAAAAAAAGTTCGTAATTTACCAATGCAATTACCTATATGCACATTAATTTCAGGTATTGATTTAAGTCTAATTTCATAATCAATAGCTATGACATTAGCAAGTGTTAAACATGTTTGTTTTGTTATATTATTAATTAACTCTTCACATATGCTTTTTCTGCATATAGAAATATTTGTACTGTTGAAGATGTTCATAATTTTATTTATTTGTTGTTATTTCTCTTATACGCATGTTGAGTTTTGTAAAAATCACATCAGGGGTTCTTTCTGTTGATAGTTTATAAATAACCTTGGGCTCCAATACATCTTCTTTTTTGACGTCTATAGATAGTACAATAGTATTTTCCGGCATACAAGAGTATATTTCTTTTATGATTGTCGAGAATGTTACAAAATCTTTAGTAGAGAATCTTATGTAAACATCATAATTCTTTATCTTTATAGTATCTTGCTTTGTTCCCATATCTGATCTAATACCACTTAAGAATTCTTGTTTAATCGATATAGTAATCGGCTCATTTAGGTTGTATTTTTTTGACAAACTATCAATTTTCATTATTAACCTTGCTCTCTCTAAACAACTTTGTCTAGCAGAAATAGATAATAATTTCGTATATCTTGCATAGGTCTCTAGTATTTTATTTTTTGAATTTATTATAGAATATAGCTTTAACGTTTCTTGAGCTAGGGATTCTGCAATATTGTTATTCTTGCTAATCGACTCCATATAATCTTTATTAAGACTTTGCAGCAACCATAAAATGCTAGAAATACACAAACAACATATAGCAAACTTAAAAAATATAACATTTTTTAGATGAATAATAAAATTTTTAAGCATCTTTTACCCTTTCTTTTTAGTAATAATAACCGATGCCGGTATTACCACTCTATTAGGTAAATCTAATATTTGGTCAGTAAATATTGTAAATTTAATATCCATATTGCTAAATATTTTACTAAAATTTGCAATTTCTTGTTCTAAAAATTTAGTAGCCTCTTCGACTAATATATCATTAACTATAAGCCTCAATGATATTCCAATTTTTATATACTGATTAGAGGATGATAACGTATTATCTAGATCCAACCTTTGCCATTTAACCTCTTCTATATGAATACTAGGTGGTAAATTTGTTACAAACTTTTCTAACAAATCAAATGGTATTGGTGCTGGAATTTGTAATAATGATTCAAAGACGTATAAATCAGCTAAATTAGTAGCGTTTTGAAGATATGGATAGGTCTGCTTAACATTATAATAATCCTGCTCAGTACTAAAATAATGTGAATTTAAAATATCTAACTTTTTGTAATTTGCTACGGTTTTAACTTTGATAATAGATGCGGCAAATATCAATATTATTATTATAGTAATAAGTGGTTTAAAAACTAAAGAGCTGATAAGATTGAGTTTAGCTATCGATTCTAAATATTGATTAGAGGCTAGAAAGCTTTTTTGTTCATTAAATAATTTAACGATCATCCCATCTGAAAATTTATTATCCAATTCCCCTGAATTGACTATACATATTACTGGATGTCCAGCAAAATTGGATTGTTCTAATAGCAACTTTAAATTTTGGTCTACTATGAAAATTATACAAACTCTAAGGGCTAGATTAGCAATATAATTTTTACAAGATATCAAACAATCTTCCACTTCTTGTTCGATTATACCCTGAATATATGAATCTGACTTATCAGCTGGATAGTCCAATGTTTGTTTTGAGATTATATTACCTTGGTGTTTAACAACAAGTTTAATGCCGCTGCTATTTAAAATACATACAAAAATTTGTAAATATTCACTATATTTATTATTCTCAACATTTTTTACAATTTTATCAATAATTGTTTGCAACTCTAAAGATAAAAAATAAATCCCACCAAATTTTTTGCTATCACTTGCCAGCAAATTTTCAAGTAGTTTACTTAAAGGAGGAGTATAAGGACTAGAGACAATCAAACTATTCCACACCTCACTAGGCTTGGTATTGATGTTATAAACACTATAACCAACTATATAATCTGCAGGAAAATACTCTTCAATAAACTTCTCCACAGGATTGTTTGTTACTATTGAATGTAGTACAGGTACTAGCTCATGACGTAATTGACATTCAGAACCGCTTAATAAGAAGAAAACATAATGTTTCTTGAATTTAGCAAAAAATTCTTTATAGGAATCTAATTCATTTTGCTTTTTATCAGGGACAAATAAACTACCTACAACTTTATCGTGAACCAAAGCACAAAGAAATGTACCTTTATCTCCTATTAGGATAATAATATTTTTTTTATACAAAAAATACGCTATAAGCTTGTGCAACATTTTTATAAAAACTTGCATTTTTAATCGATTGAGTATATTAATCATAGATTAGCACTTAACTTATAGTTAGTTAGATTATATTTTACCTTACGTATAACAAATATCACCCTTACCCGACTTAGTGTCACCCCTGCGTAAGCAGGGGTCTTAGATTCCCGCCTACGCGGGAATGACAAAGGGAAGAAGCGGGAATGCCAAGGGAGTCAATGTCATATATCGTAATATATCATAAAAATTAACTACACTAATAGATATATGCAAATTATTTAAAAAATTGTCAGATATAATCATCAGCTTTTATTGTTGCCTGAGCTGCGGCAACCCTTGCTATAGGGATGCGGTATGGTGAACATGATACATAATGCAAACCAACTCTATAAAAGAACTCTATAGAATGAGGATTACCAGCATGCTCTCCGCATACGCCAAGTTTTAATGTAGGGTTGCTCTTTAAACCACGTTTTATAGCAATTTTTATTAACTCCCCTACCCCTTCCTCATCTAATTTACTAAAAGGATCAAATGCAAAGATTTTTTTCTCCAAATAATCCGGGAAAAATGAGGCTACATCATCTCGAGAAATGCCGTATGTTGTTTGGGTCAAATCATTAGTACCAAAACTAAAATAATCTAGCTCTTCAGCAATCTCTCCAGCTTTTAAAGCTGCTCTTGGTAGCTCAATCATCGTACCAAGAGTAAAATCAAACTTGCATTTGTTAATATCTTCCATGTTAGTAATAACATCTTGTATGTGTATTTTTAAGATTTTCAGTTCATTAACATCACTAATTAAAGGAATCATTAACTCCAGAATAGTATTGATATTTTCTTCAACTTGTAACTCTCTGATAGCAGTAAAAATTGCCCTTATTTGCATTTGATAAATCTCAGGATAAGAAATACCGAGGCGACATCCTCTATGTCCAAGCATAGGGTTTACTTCATATAATGCATGCAAGCGTTGCTCCACAACAGCTAACGGTAGATTCATCACCTTTGCTAAGTTTCTTTTATCATCCTCTGTTGTTGGTAAGAATTCATGTAGAGGCGGGTCAAGCAATCTGATATTTATCGGTTTACCCTGTATAATTTTAAATAATGCCTTAAAATCTTGAATTTGTAAGGGCAATAATTTACTAATCGCATGTTTCCTTCTCTCTAGATCAGGAGCAATGATCATTTCTCGTACTAATGGTATTTTATCATGGTCAAAAAACATATGTTCTGTTCTGCATAAGCCAATTCCGCTTGCCCCAAATTTTAGGGAAACACCTGCATCTAAAATAGTTTCGGCATTGGCTCTAACTTTTAAAGTAGCAAATTCATCTGCCCAATCTAGAATTGTTTGAAATTCCTTAGTAAAAGTAGGCTGAATCAATGGCACCTCCCCTAAGAAAATTTTCCCAGTTCCGCCATCTATAGTTATTAAGTCACCATAGTTGATGATAGTATTACCTATTTTAAACATCTGTTTTTTTTCATCTATTACCAAATCATTTGCCCCGCAAACACATGGTTTTCCTAACCCTCTAGCAACTACCGCAGCATGAGAGGTCATCCCACCTCTGGCTGTCAGAATACCGGCTGAAACATACATACCGTTTATATCTTCAGGGCTAGTATCATGGCGTACCAAAATCACTTTATGGTGATGCGACATTTTCTCAGCATCATAAGGAGAAAAAACTACTATACCAGTAGCAGCCCCTGGAGAAGCTGGTAGCCCTTTAGAGATATGGTCTAGAGTATTGCTATAATCAATAGCCGTATGTAAAAGCTGCGTTAACGATTCCGGCTCTATACGCATTATTGCTTGTTGTTTAGAAATCAGCCCTTCTTGCACCATATCCGTAGCAATTTTAATGCTGGCTAAAGCTGTTCTTTTGGCGGTACGTGTTTGCAAAATATACAAAACTCCGTTTTGTACGGTGAATTCAATATCTTGTACGTCCAAGTAATGTAACTCTAACTTCTTACAAATCTCTTGTAATTGCTCAAATATTTGTGGCATAACTATTTGCATTGAACAATCTACATCATGCTCGTTGGTAATAGGGCTGGGGGTTCTTGTCCCTGATACCACATCCTCACCTTGAGCATTTACTAAATATTCACCAAAAAGCTTATTTTCACCAGTTGCAGGACAACGCGAGAATACTACGCCTGTAGCAGAATTACTTCCTTGATTGCCAAAAACCATTGACTGGACATTAATCGCCGTACCCCAGTTATTGGGTATATTGTGTAATTTTCTATAAGTTACCGCCCTATCCCCTGCCCAAGATTTTAATACGGCTTTTATTGATTGTTCTAATTGTTTATATGGGTCAAAAAGTGATTCTTTACCATGAGATTCTTCACCATGATTAAAAATTATTTTTTTAAACTCTTCAACTATTATTCTTAAAAAATCTCCTGTAATTTCTTTCTCTTGATAGATATTACATTTAACCTTATGCATCTCAAATGCATTTTTAAATAAACCATTTGAAATTGATAGCACCATTGATCCATACATTTCTAAGAATCGTCGATAGCTATCAAGAGCAAAAATCTCATTTCCAGTAATATTTGATAGTGCATCGCAAACTTGATCATTATACCCAAGATTAAGTATAGTATCCATCATACCAGGCATCGAAGCTCTTGAACCTGAGCGAACGGATAATAATAATGGATTATTATGATCACCAAAAACCTTGCCAGTAGAATTTTCTAAATTTTTAATAGCTATCACTAAATCATTATTAAAATTCTCAGGCAAACTGTAATTATTTTTATAAAAATAATTACAGAGTTCTGTAGTAATAGTAAAACCATCAGGAATAGGTAAATTTAAGTTAGACATCTCGGCAAGACCAGCTCCTTTACTGCCAAGCACGTCTTTCATTTGAGCATTACCATCCCCACCTTTAGTACCAAAATAATAGATCCATTTGTTCATAAATACCAAAACAATTTACTTTTTATGTCACCCCTGCTTCGGTGCGGGGTCTAGATTCCGCACCGAAGCACATAAGCATCAGTTTAAGAAAACAATAATTGAAAAACCGTCATTGCGAGGAAGACCGTAGGTCGACGAAGCAATCCAGAAAGGCGATTAGAGATGGATTGCCACGCCACCTACGGTGGCTCGCAATGACGACTTTTCTACCTTATTTTCTTAAACTTACGCCTATGTACCGAAGCAGGAATAACAGGGAAGCCAAGAACCTGACAAAGTAGCAAGAACGACCAAAGCCCCCTACCCCACCGTCAAAATTTGTAACCATATCGTACACCTAAATTAGTTAAACCAGGGTTAAGTTTTACAATCTTAGCGTTAGATAAGTGGTCAATAATTAAGGAAACAGCGTGCTTCTCTTGAATTACTACACCTAAACTAAGGCTTTCTCTAAATAAAAATCTTGTTCCTAAGGCTCTTCTTCTTTGATTTAATTTTTCTATTTCCCCATTATGAATGGCAAATCCAAAACTTGCTTCAAAAAATACACATTTCGTCATATCAAAATGCCAAGTAATCCCAGTATAGATATGGCTAGTATAGCTATCACTGTTAATACTTGTCCCTATATGAGGATAAGCATATAAAAATTTGTATTTTTCAAAAAGCCATTCTAAATTAAAATCACAACCCTTCTCAATACGTTCTCTTGATCTACCACTCAGTCCAAATTTATACCCTAAATCATGTCTTAATACTCCAATTCTCATTTCGTCAGCCATAGTTCTTGAACCAATTAATAAAAGAATTAGAAAAATTAAGTGCTGTATTTTTTTATATTTCATATAACTCAATGCCCTTTTGCTTTATTAGTTAAAATTAATCCCATAATCAAATCATAAGCTCTAGCAAATTGATAATCTTTTTTATAAAGATCAGATAGTTGGTCTAAAGTATTTTTTGATTCAGTCGTTTTTGTTTTATCTTTATCTTTTGTAGTATCATCTGTTTTCTTAATAGCCTCTTTATCTTTATTTGTAGAGTCTAGTTTTTTATCATCATTTTTTTTGTTATCGTTTTTTAAGTAATTTTTTAAAGAAGCTTCAGAGAATCTTCCATCTATCATTTTTGTTTCGGGATATTCAACTTTTACCATCTCAACAAATATGTCAGGTTCGATACCCTCTGCTTGAATTGAACGATCATTAGGGGTGTAATATTTAGCCGTAGTAAGCTTTACAGCCGCTCTAGGACTGATTACCGAAAAGCTTTGTACAGATCCTTTACCGAAAGATTTTGTGCCAAGTATTATCGCTCTTTTATGATCTTGCAAGCTACCTGCTACAATTTCTGCAGCTGAGGCAGAGCCAACATTAATAAGAACAATCATCGGAACTAATGGAGCTTTTTCTGCAGATTTATTGCTATTAAATACCGCATTACTATTCTTGGTTCTTCCCTTGGTAGTAACAATTACTCCAGAATCAATAAAATATTCGCTAACAGCAACAGCCTGCTCTAACAAACCACCAGGATTATTACGTAAATCTAGAATAATACCCTCTATGCTATTTTTACTACCATCTTTTAAAGTTTTCATAGATTTTTTTAATTCTTCAATGGTGTGTTCATTAAAAGCCCCTATTCTTATATAAGCTATATTATTTTTTTCTAAATGAGCTTTTACTGGGGTAATGGTAACTATTTCGCGGATAAGTTCAATTTCTTTTGGCTTAGATTCACCTTCTGTAATCACCAGTAATTTCACTTTTGTTCCTGGTTCTCCACGCATCTCTTTGACAGATTTATGAAAACCTAAAGTTGATACAAACTCATCATTAACTCCTACTATATAGTCTCCAGCTTTTATACCCGCCTTATAAGCTGCTAGATCATCAATAGGGGAAATGACTTTGATGGCACCATTATCATACTGCACTTGAACACCAATACCGCCAAACTCTCCTTTAGTCTCATTAAGAAAATCTTTTAGATCATCATCAGTAAAATAGCTAGAATGGGGATCTAGCGAAGTTAACATGCCTTCGATAGCAGCATCGGTCATTTTTTGTTTTTCCGGTTCTTGAACATAGTCTTTATTAATACGCTCAAAGACCTCTTGAAATTGTTTGAGATAAGCTGTATCTGATAATTCGTTCTTTTTTTTCGGTTCTTCCGCAAATGTGATATTGGCACAAAAGATAAAACTTGATAATAACATTATAAAGCGTATGAACATAGTACTCCTAAATATCTAAATTGTTTATAATTGTATCCATCTTAATTAAAGCCTGATTATAAATGAACTGAAAACGTTTTTCTGGTTTTTTGCCCATAAGATCGTCTACTATCTTAGCAATATTATCAAAATCATCTATAGTAACTTTTAGAATGGTTCTATTTTTTGGGTTCATTGTTGTTTCTTTTAACTGAGCTGGCATCATTTCACCTAACCCCTTAAATCGACCAATATCTATTTTAGCCTTACTATTTTTTAATAATTTAGCAGTTAAATCAGTTTTTTGTTGATCATTTACTGCATAGTAAGTTTTATTAGATTGGGTTAATCTATAAAGAGGTGGTTTAGCAAGATATAAATGACCTGAAGATATTAACTTCGGCATACGAAGATAAAAGAACGTCATTAACAATGAGGCGATATGAGCTCCGTCAACATCAGCATCTGTCATAATTATTATTTTTTCATAACGCAAATTCTCCTCTCGATAATTTTTAAGACTACCACAGGCTAATGCCACCTCTAAATCTTGAATTTCTTGGTTGTTAGTAATTTTCTCGAAAGTTGCATTGGCAACATTCAAAATTTTACCTCTAAGAGGTAAAATAGCTTGTGTTTCTCGATCTCTTGCCTGTTTAGCTGATCCCCCGGCAGAATCTCCTTCAACCAAGAATAATTCCGTCCCATTAGGAGAGGTTCTTGTACAATCTGCTAATTTACCTGGTAATCGCAATTTTTGTGTAGCAGTTTTACGTGAAATATTTTTTTCGTTACGCTTATTTATTCGGTATTCCGCAATATTAACTATATGTTCAAGCAGCTGGTTGGCTACGAGTTTATTACTACTCAACCAATGATCAAAATGGTCTTTAACAATGTTCTCTACTATTTTATTAATCCCAGGCGAAACCAATTTTTCTTTTGTTTGTCCTTGAAATATTGGCTCTTGGATAAATACAGAAAAAACAATAGAAGAAGTTTCTAGAATATCCTCAATAGTAAGTAAAGTGGTTTTTTTATTACCGGTCATTTCACCATATACCTTTATACCACGCAGTAATGCACTACGCAAACCTTGCTCATGGGTTCCACCAAGAGGGGTAGGAATAGTGTTGCAATAGGATTGGATAAAAGGCTGGTCTTCATTTTTATGCCAAGCAATTGCCCATTCCACTTTTATGTGATCCTGGTCCCACTCAATATTACCACAAAAAATCTCTCCACTAACTAAATCTTCCAAATTTATTTTAGAAATTAAATAATCTTTCAAACCATCTGGAAAATGGATGAGAGCTGTTGCTGGAACATCGCTTTTAGTTTCAACTTCACATTGCCACTCTATCGTTACCCCTCTATACAAATAGGCTTTTGATTTGGCTAATTCATATATTCTTTTTGGTGAAAAGGATGGTTTCTCTCCAAAAATTTCTGGGTCAGGATGAAAATTGATAGATGTTCCCCTTAATTTTTTGGCAATATCTTCACTGGTTAAATCATTCAATTTTTGTCCTTTGGAATAAGATTGCTTGAATAATTTACCCTGCTTATATACTTTAATTTCTAAATAGTCGGATAAAGCATTAACAACCGAAATGCCAACTCCATGTAAGCCACCTGCTGTTTGATAGACATTATTTGAAAATTTACCACCAGAATGAAGGTGAGTTAAAATTACCTCAAGAGCAGATTTATCAGGAAATTTGGGATGATTATCAACAGGAATCCCTCTACCATTATCAGAGATAGTGATACTATTATTTACATGCATCTTTATGGTGATAACGCTAGCAAAACCAGCAACAGCTTCATCCATAGCATTATCTAGCACTTCCGAAACAAGATGATGCATAGCATTCTCGTCCGTCCCGCCAATATACATACCAGGACGCTTGCGTACAGGCTCAAGCCCTTCTAATACTTCAATATCTTTTGCTGTATACGAATTATTAATTTTGGGCTTTTTTTCATTAAAGCTAAATAGATCAAGCATATTATGATGTTAACTTACAAGTTTTTGATGAATATACTATTTTGAAAGATAGAGAAAAGCAAGAACACATACAGCAAATGCTTGAAATATAACCCGTAACGACATTAATTTGGAACTAAATTTTTTGTCAATTTTCCCGCCAATAGCCATAGAGACAACACCTAGCACTAAGATTAATGTAGTCAAACTTAAAGCAATTAATATATATACCACAAAATTATCTCTAAAAATTACTTTATTATATAGTCAATTAACCTGAATTAGTGCCGAATAAGCCATAGTACCCTACAATTTTTATTCTATAACTCACCTTACGCACAAACCACATGACAATTTAAAAATTCCAGGAAAGTGCAAAATGTCATTGCAAGACCACTACGTGATCGTGGCAATCGACATTTATTAGATTGCTTCGTCGACCTTACGATCTCCTCGCAATGACGATTTTTTAATTATTGTTTTCTTAAACTAACGCTTATGCGTCATTGCGAGGAGTGCGGAAACCGCACAACGAAGCAATCCATGTAGTCGATGTATCTATACTAATTCTCATGAATTGCTTCGTCGCCACTAAAAGTGGCGACTTTGCTAAACTTAGTAACGTTGTATACTTTATTTTATAGAAGTTACAGCCCTACGGTTCTGTGCCCAAGCTGCTTCATTATCACCAAGAACAGCTGGTCTCTCTTTACCATAAGAGATAGTATCAAGCCTGCTCTCCTCAACTCCTAGATTATTAGTCAAGTATTTTCGAACAGCCTCTGCTCTTCTTTCACCAAGCGCCAAGTTATACTCTCTTGTCCCTCTCTCATCACAATGCCCTTCAATAGTGGCTGTTACTTTAGGATGGCTTTTTAACCAATTAGCTTGTTTACTTAGCTGTTCTTTTGCTTGAGGCGAAATATCTGATTTATTAAAAGCAAAAAACACCCTGTCACCAGCACGTCTTTCAAAATCAGAAGCTAGAGAACTTTCCTCAACTTCATTAGTTATACCCGTATCTATCGGTTTTTTCTTTGCACCACACCCAGAAAGCATAAATAGTGCTAAAAAAGCTATTGTGGTTTTTTTTAGTATCATAACAAACTCCTTAAATTATTAAATAAGCTACTGATTTACATTTGCCTAACAAAAAATTGTCAAACACCCATTGCCTGCATTATATACTATCATATCACTACTTAAAAGCATAAAATTATTCTAATATTACATTTTAAACTCTTTAGTATCTGTGTCAGAAATACCATATATCTATAGTCAATTGATGAGAAGTTGGTGACGTCGTCACTCGCCTATTACTTATAGGCGTCGCTCCATCGCTCCTAGCATCAACTTCTCCTGAATTGACTATAATCCGTTAAAGTTCTGATAACACCCCCTTTATCATATCTGGTAACTTTCCTAGTTTACTTACATCAGTACCACCTGCCTGAGCTATATTCGCTTGACCACCACCGCCACTACCGCCAAGGAATATAGATATTTCTTTAGCTAAATTACCAGCATGAACCTTATTACTGATTTTTTTACTAACAGCAACTGTAATCGATAATTTGCAAGTATTATGCCCTGTGCTACCACTAACCTCTTTAGATTTTTCCGGCATAGCTATGTATATAACTACAAGATTATCAGACTTATCAACTATTCGTTCAGCAGATAAGCGTAATATTTTACTATCTATATTATGTACTAGCTTGTAAACAAACTTTATATCAGAAACACTGACTGATTCTTTGGCAATTTGTTCAATATTCAAATCAAGCATCGAGACCTGCAGAGATACTAACTGATCTTCTAATTGTTTCTTACTAGCAATTAGACTATTCACCTTATCAATAAGTTCATTCTTACCTATTTTTAAAGCGGCAGATATATTTTCAATCATCGCATCATTCTGCCTAATTAGTTTTAAGACAAATTCACCGCAAACCGCTTCTATCCTCCGAACGCCAGCTGCAATAGCATTTTCACTGGTAATTTTAAACATCCCAATATCACCGGTTCTAGTAACATGTGTACCACCACATAACTCAAGTGAATTTAGTTCGAGCGAATTCATCGCTACTACCCGTACTTCAGAATCATATTTTTCACCAAATAAAGCCATAGCCCCTGCTTTAATAGCGTCGTCTGTTGACATTAATGTTGTGGTAACTTTTGAATTATCAGTAATAATCTGATTTACTTTATCTTCTATCAAGATAATTTCTTTTTGGGTTAATGCCGCCATATGACTAATATCAAAACGTAAACGATCATATGCTACCAGCGATCCTTTCTGCGTTACGTGTTTACCCAGTACTTGATGTAATACTGCATGTAATATATGAGTTGCCGAATGATGAATTCTTAAATTATTACGATATTTGACATCAATAGCAAAATCGGCACTATCTCCAACCTTAATGGTGGTTCCTTCCTGCCAAATACATATATGAGCAATTATTGAACCAAGATATTTTACCGTATCTACTACTCTAATTTTACTGTTGCTAGATTTGATATAACCTATATCCCCCATCTGTCCACCAGACTCCCCATAAAAAGGAGTTTGATTACTAATTAGAATGAATTTCTCCTGACTAGTTTCTATAGTATCAACTAATTTATTATCTTTAATAAGAGCTAATATCTTACCTTCCGCCTCATTCAAATAATAACCCAAAAATTCGGTACTACCAAATTCTGCTTTAATATCAAACCACATCTTATCTGTTTTAGATTCATTCGAACCTAACCAAGATTTTCTTGCCCTATCTTTTTGCTCTTGCATCTTATTATTAAAGCCATCAAGATCAATGGAGATTTGTTTAGATTTTAATATATCTTCAGTTAAATCGACAGGAAAGCCGTATGTATCATATAATTTAAAAACTATTTCTCCTGAAAGCTCTGAATTTTTACTAAGATGGTTTGTTTCATCATCAAGTAATTTAAGACCTCTTTCAAGAGTTGCTTTAAATCTTATTTCCTCTTGTTCCAGGATATTACTGGCAAAATCCTCAGCCCTTCTCAGTTCGGGATAAGTTGTTCCCATAATCTCTACTAATTTAGGAAGCAGTCTATACATTAAAGGTTCACTACTACCAAGTATATGGGCATGCCTCATACTCCGACGCATAATACGCCTAAGTACATATCCTCTACCTTCATTTGAGGGCATGATGCCATCACTAATTAAAAAAGCACAAGCTCGTAAATGATCTGCAATAACCCGGTAAGAAAACTTAGCCTCTCCTTCTACCTTAACTTTTACTATATTCTCGGTATAGGCGATTATTTCCTTAAATAAATCTGTGTCATAATTATTATAGACATTTTGCATCACAGCACTAATACGCTCCAACCCCATACCAGTATCAATGGATTTTTTAGGCAATTCAATCCTAGTATCACTATCGACTTGTTCAAATTGCATAAAGACCATATTCCAAATCTCAATGAAGCGATCACCATCTTGCTCTTGCGTTCCTGGCAACCCGCCTTGTATCTGCTCTCCATGATCATAAAAAATTTCTGAACATGGTCCACAAGGTCCAGTATCTCCCATTGACCAAAAATTATCAGTGGTTTTTATTTTAATAATTCGCTCATCGCTTAAATTAGCAATTTTTTTCCAATAGGTAGCTGCTTCTTCATCAGTATGATAAACCGTTACATATAGTTTTTCTTTAGCTATAGCAAATTCCTTGGTTAAAAGATTCCAAGCATGATATATTGCTTCTTCCTTAAAATAATCACCAAAAGAAAAATTGCCCAACATTTCAAAGAATGTATGATGTCTTGCAGTATAACCAACATTCTCAAGATCATTATGCTTACCACCAGCCCGTAGTGATTTTTGACTAGTAACCGCTCTTTGATAATTTCTATTTTCCTGACCGGTAAAAACGTTTTTAAATTGTACCATCCCAGAATTAACAAACATTAAACTAGGATCATTATGAGGAATAAGAGAACTAGCTGGAACGTGTAAATGATTATTGGCAACAAAATAACTTATAAATTTATTTCTAATTTCTTCAGTGGTAAGTTTAGTCATGAGTAAATGATCCTTGGAAAATGTTTAGTTTAATGTTTTATTTAATTTTATATCACATAAATATATCTACACTAAGTGTATTAACTCATTTTATTTACAATAAATGTATTTTTATTTTGAATATATATAGTCAATTGATGGGAAGTTGGGGACGTCGTCCCTCGTCGCTCCTAGCCCCAAATTCTCCTGAATTGACTATAATTAATTATCGCAGACAGTCTCTTAAAGGGATAATTGATATTTTATAACTTATTTAGGTTTGGAAAATTATGGAGTTTATGGCACATATGTTTGTGTAATATTCTAACAACAATTATACCTTCCTCCTGCTTTATATAATAAAGCACATGTTTCTTTATAGGAAAGCTTAGTAACGCATGATATATGTCGGCACGCAAAGTACCTATACTAGGACTGCTGCTTAAAGTAATAATTTTACTATATATCTCGTCTAGATATTTTATGGCTTGTTGTTTTCCCCAATATTTTAGAGTATAATTTGTAATATCTTCAAGATCACGTCTAGCACTATCAGTAAACTTACATTGAATCATTGATCTTCATTTGTAGGTTATTAAAAACATCCCTATAATCATATATTTTATTTTTTGTTATGTCGTCTAATCCTTCAGCAATAGCAAGTTTTAATAGCTGTTCTTTAAAGGCTTCCAATTTTTGAAATTCTTTATCAGAAACTATTACAGCTATAGGCTTACCATTTTTTCTTATACTAATAGGTTCTACTTGAGCTTTAATAAGTAATTCACCAAATTCACGTTTTGCATCAGTTGCATTTAATTGTTCCATAACAATAATTATTTT
This sequence comes from Candidatus Tisiphia endosymbiont of Ceraclea dissimilis, assembly GCF_964030735.1. Taxonomy (NCBI): domain Bacteria; kingdom Pseudomonadati; phylum Pseudomonadota; class Alphaproteobacteria; order Rickettsiales; family Rickettsiaceae; genus Candidatus Tisiphia; species Candidatus Tisiphia endosymbiont of Ceraclea dissimilis. The sequence goes on along the minus strand of NZ_OZ034917.1, from coordinate 1,429,644 downwards.
AATTAATATGCTCAATTAAAGCATAAGTTACTAATATAGTCAAATTAATAACAATATAGTCAATTGATGGGAAATTGGGGACGTCGTTACTCGTCGCTCCTAGCCCCAAATTCTCCTGAATTGACTATATATGGCTAAAAGCTTTTTATCTTAAAAGTTTTTCTATGGTAAGGTGAAAAACCATGAGAATGTATAGCATTTAGATGTTCTTTTGTCCCATATCCAAAGTTCTTATGCCACATATATTCTGGAAATTCTTTGGCATACTCAAGTAATAAACGATCTCTAGTAACTTTTGCAATAATAGATGCCGCTCCAATAGAAATCGATAAATTATCACCATTTACTATACTAATAAATCTTGAATCGGCAAATTTCATGTTACCATCTACTAATATTGTATCCGGTTTAACAGAAAGATTTGCTACTGATATAGTACAAGCCTTTTTAGTCGCTTCAAGGATATTAATTATATCTATCTCATCGTGATACACTATACCAACAGACCAAATATAATTCTGTGTTATTTGTTCATATAACAAATTCCTCTTTTCTCTAGTAAGTTTTTTAGAATCTTTGATACCATTTATGATTCTTGTTTGATCAATGATGACAGATGCAGCTACTACAGGCCCCACTAACGGCCCTCTGCCAGCTTCATCTACTCCAGCTACTAACCCAAAATATTTTTGCTCTAATTCAAACATAATATTCTCCTATTTTAATATGACATCTGACTTTTTCGTCATTCCCGCTTCGGTGCGGAATCTAGCCCACAACTGTTGAAAGTTAGAAGGTAAAGCGGGTTTTAGATAGGTTTTCTGTCATTGCGAGACCACGTAGTGGTCGTGGCAATCCATCTTTGGTTACTTTTATGGATTGCTTCGTCGACCTAAGGTCTTTCTCGCAATGACGTTGACCACATACGATTTTTAAACTATCCGGTCTAAAACCGCTTCCTCTTCTAACTTTCAACAGTTGTGGAATCTAGCCCCCTGCCTACGCAGGGGTGACATCTGACTAAGTAGCTCCTTGCCATGACGTTTGGGGTAGGAAGTTTATTAATCATAAGCAAAAGTTAATGTTACAGTAGTGCCTATGCCTATTTTACTTTGTAACTCAAATTTACCTTTCATTAATTCAACCAACTTGCGAGTAAGTGGTAAACCAAGACCGGTTCCTTGGTATTTTCTGCCAACGCTACTATCAATCTGCCCAAAGGTTGATAGTACTTTGGGAATATCTCTCTCATCAATTCCTATACCAGTATCTATAACCTGTATATAAACTAGCCCTTTAGGCTCATCTTTCTCAGCATAAATTGTTATAGTACCTGATGCTTTGGTGAACTTTATAGAATTAGATAAAAGGTTAAAAAATACTTGTTTAAGTCTTTTGGGATCTGCTTTTATCACGATATGATCTTTTGGTAATTTTTCAATTAATTGCACTGATGCCTGATCAGCTCTTGGCTTCATTATCCTTACAGTAGAAGTAATTAATTTATTGAGATCTAACTCAACAAAGTCAACTAATAGCTTGTCAGCCGATGCTTTTGATAAGTCTAATATATCAGTTATTATACTGAGCAAATGCTTGCCTGCGTCATTAATATCTTTTATATAATTACCATGCTCTTTATTGTAAGGCGTGGACATCATAATTTCTGAAAAACCTATAATAGCATTTAGAGGGGTACGTAGTTCATGACTAACATTGGCAAAAAATTTAGTATGAGCAGAACTTTCGTTTCTAACCTTAATTACCGCTTCCTCTAACGCTTTATTAGCCTCAAATTGTTGATCTATAATCTTCTGTGCATAATTTGTGTTGCTAATTACGATAATTAAGAATATTAGCATAATGATAAAAAATGTTAGTAATACTTTTTTCTCCAGCTCTATAATACTTGACCATAAACTAGTAATATTAGTATTAATCTCTAACACACCATCAACAGGATACCTAGATAAGTCGCGGTTTATTATTGGAATATAACTTGTTATACAGGATGCTTTCTCTACTTTCCCTGACATATGGAATAGAGCCCTAGGAATTAATATATGACTTGTCATTCCTTTAAAAGCTTTGTTAAAGGCTTGCTCTACAACCAGCTCTTTTAAAAAATATTTGTCAAATTGGCTAATAATTCTTTGATACAAAGTATCTTCAGGAAAATTCACCTGACTTGTTATTTGAATTGGAGAGCTGGTTATAATTTTATGACCTTGTAGATCATATAAAGAAATATAGGCATTGAGATTAACAAAAATATCAACTGAAGTAGTTGCAAATTTAATAAAATCGGCATCTTGCAATAAATTTATATAACCAAATTCATGTAATTTATTTACAGCCGTTTTATTCCTATTCCAGACATTTTTTGTATAAACACCAGCTATTTTAATATTTGCTTCTCCAACTTGCTTTAAAATCATTTCTTCAATAATGAAGTAACGATAGTAAATCATGTTGACAATGATATTTATAAATAACCCAAAGAATGCCAGTCTAACAATATACTTATTTTGAATCATTAGATTTGCACATATTATTTAGAGGTAAGCGTTCACAGGAAAAAAGTTAAAGTACAAGACGTCATTGCGAGGAGCTACTTTAGTAGCAACGAAGCAATCCAAGAATAATGGATTGCCACAACCACTACGTGGTCTCGCAATGACGCTTGGCTTTTATTCATCATAAGAAAATAGCAAAAAAACCGTGAACGCTCATTATTAGAGTATAGCAGGTTATTCACTAGCACTAAGTTTTTTCTTTGTAGATGATTCCTTTATATTTGATTCCTTAGGCAATTTCTTATCACTCGCTGATTTCAGCTGATCAAAAATACTCAAAGCTTGAGTTATAAAGCTTCCTGGTTCAGAAAGATTTGCCGGCAAAATTACTGTATTACTATCCTTAGCTAACTCACCAAAAGCAGATATATATTGTTCAGCGATTTTTAAAGATACTGCATCGTTTCCTCCAGATTTCTGAATAGAGGCTGCTATAAGTTCAATACTTTTAGCAGTAGCCATGGCTACTAATCCTATTGCTTCAGCCTCACCCTTAGCCCTATTTACTTGATCAATATAGGAAGCTTCAGAATTTAATACAACTTGAGCCTTCTCGCCTTCCGCATGGTTTATTTTTGCTTGTCTATTACCTTCTGAGTCTAAAATTTGGGCTCGTTTTTGACGTTCTGCCGCAACTTGTAACTCCATCGCTTTAAGTATTGTTTGTGGTGGCTGAATGTCTTTAATTTCATAACGCATACATTGTATCCCCCAATTGACTGCCGCTTGGTTAATAGCAGAAACAATAGCGATATTCAAGGTTTCTCGTTCTTCAAAAGTTCTGTCTAATGGTAACTTACCTATTTCTGAACGCATAGTGGTCTGTGCAAGCTGAGTGATAGCATAATATGGACTATTAACCCCATAAGATGCAGCAACTGGATCGACAATTTTTACATATAACACACCATCTATTAGTAACGTAACATTATCATTGGAAATGGCTGTTTGAGCAGTCACATCAATTGCTTCTTCCTTTAAAGTGTGTTTGTAGGCTACTTTCTGAATCACTGGTATCAAAATACTCAAGCCAGGCTGCAAGATGCTATCAAATTTCCCAAATTTTTCAACAATCCATGCTTGTTGTTGTGGCACAACCTTAACCATCTGTATAATAATAAGGATCGCCACGATACTACAAACTAATAATATATATTCCATATTTTCTCCTTTTTAAATCTATAACTAACCCGATTAGTATTTACCCATACAAACCGTCATTGTAAGGAAGCCCGTAGGTCAACGAAGCAATCCAGGAAAGTGAATAAAAATGGATTGCTTCGACTACTACGTAGTCTCGCAATGACATTTAAGATGCATACACGTCATTGCGAACGAACATATGTGAGTGTGGCAATCCATTTTTATTCACTTTTGGATTGTTTCGACTACTACGTAGTCTCGCAATGACGTTTGAGATGCATACACGTCATTGCGAACGAACATATGTGAGTGTGGCAATCCATTTTTATTACTTTTATGGATTGTTTCGTCGCCTTCGGCTCCTCACGTGAAGTCAGTTCACATGGCTAAAACCTTTTTTGGGTAGCTATAATAATTTCACTATGCTACCGTCATTAATCTTAGTAATTCCTTCCACTACTACCATATCTCCTTCTTTGATTTCGTCTGAAATAATCTCTGTTAGACCATTTAGACTAGTACCTAGCTTAACATAAAGTTGCTGCACTTTGTTATCATTAAGTTTATATATAAAATACTGACCTTTACTATTACTCTGCACTGATTGACTAGCTACTGCTAAATTCCGATGTTTGTTAATAATTAAGTCTATAGGTACATAGCTTCTATGTAGCATATTACTATTAGAATCAACAATAACTTTAGCACCTATAGTACCATTATCTGAAACATATTGTGAGATTTCAGCAATTTTTCCATTAATCTTATCACCATTATTATCGGTTATCACTAAATCAGTAGATACTGACACCTGATTATAAAGCTCCTCAGGTAACTCCATTAAAATACTCTTAGTGGTAGAATTTTGAGCAATAATGCTAAAAAGATAATTTTTTTGTTCTACCTTATCCCCTTTTTTTAGCTTTATTATACCAATATTTCCATCAAATGGTGCTACGATAACCATATCGTTGTAACTATTCATTGCTTTGGAAAAAGCAAGCTTAGCTGTTTCTAAATCACTATTTGATTTTTCTAGTACATCACTACTAATATATTTTTTGGCAAATAATGCCTTATCACGTTCATAAGCAGTCATCGCCGTTTTTAAAGAGATTTCTGCTTGTGACTTAGTTGACGTAGCTAAATCTTTGTCAATAATAAGCAAAATATCTCCTTTATTAACCTTACCATGAGAATCAGATACTACATCAACCGTACCAGAAATATTAGCATAATAATCCCGGCTTGCATCATTTTTACATTGTCCGACAACGCTGAAAACATTATGCAAATCAGCCATTTGCACTTTACTGGCTTTTACCGGAATGCCCTCTTGTTTTTCAGCGATAGCACAGCAAGAAATAATGCATACACTTACAAAAACAATTAATTTATTCAACATTTCAAATACCATATTAAAGTTTTAAATCTGTTAGCCAACGATGTTCATTCTCTAAAATTTCAAAACGAATTTTTTCACTTTTTTTATCAAGCTCTGCTTCCGGTACTAAAGAAGCTCCGCTAAATTCAAAACCATAAAAATTAATCTGTAATTTAGTACATATTTTTTCCACCGACTCAATATTTTCTAAAACATCATCAACGAATATTATGGTTTTAGGGTAGTAATTTTTCTTGTGTAAAATATTCTCTAATACTACACCTTTATCAATATCGGCAGTAAGAATCACCCCTTCTTCCATCATCGGCATACCATTCTCACTATGTAATTCATCAATTAATATTTCCTCTTTTATTGGAGTAGATTTCATAAAATCTATATTTATTCCTTTAAGCTCTTTTAAACGCCAATTGGTAAAATCTTCAATAACCCCGAATCTACCTGTATATAGCTTGGTTAAAGCAGCAGTTGGAATTTGCCTCTCCCATAATTTACTCAATATATCATTTATATTGGGGTTCACTAAGCGAATAGTACGATTTTTTAGAATAATACTAAAAAAAAGTTGCCTTTCTTTTCTAGTAAAGCGTTTTTTGCTTTCAACACACCATTCACGTCTATAAGGATGAGTTAAGCGATATTCATCTTGAGCCATGATCAGTACGTCATCCACATCAAAAAGCACCAAACTATCTTGATCTAGCTTATCTATTACTTCTGCAACTTTTAAAAAATCTGAGACTTTAGCTGTTTTAGCAAATTTATGGTTATTCATTAGTTTTTATATTTTATTATTTCTTCCAAAGAATTAGCAATTATAGCCAAATCTGATTCTCTTGAGAGATTGTGATGCCCATCTTTTATTAATTTCATTACTACTATATCACTAGTAATTTTTTCTACTAACTTATTTGAAATATTATAAGGTACATCAATATCTAACATCCCGTGAATTAAATGAACAGGTTTCTTAAGATTAATACTATTTGAGTTTAGTAACAAGTGATTTTTGGCTTCAAGTATTAATTGATAGCTTATTGGGTATGTATTATTGCAATTACGCCCACTAACATCAAGCCATTTTTGCTGTTGCATTTGTTTTTTTTGACTTTCAGTTAAATTTTCCCAAATGTTTTCTGTAAAATCTATTGCTGGAGCAAGACCAATAACGCTACAAATAATTTTATAGCAGCCAACATAGCAAGCCAGGCACCCATACTGGAACCAATTATAATAGTTGGCTGCAGGACAAGTTTATTTAACACCATCTCAACTTCCATAAGCCAAGAGCCAATAGTTTCATCAAGAAAATCACCTGACGATATTCCATGACCAAAATTATCAAATGTGATAAAATTATAATCTTGTTTTTTACAGTAATTTTCAAGGAATACAGCCTTGGTACCATTCATATGTGACATCAAGCCATGTAAAAACATTACGGAAGGCATATTTTTTTTACTACTTTTATAATGATTATAAGTGATAAATTTTTTATTTTCTGTATTATATATTTTATTCATTTAAATTAGTTAATTAATGATTTCATCAGATTCACCCAAACGATACCATAAACCAACCATTTTGCAAGTAGTTCCAGCTTTATTCTCTGGTGGAGTAGAGCGAGGGACAATTGAAGTGGCTAAAATGTTAAAAAAAGTTGATTATAATGTTATTGTAGTCTCCTCTGGTGGTTCATTAGTTGAAGAATTAATAGCTGCAGATATACCGCATATTTCTATGAATAGTGCTACTAAAAATCCTTTTTCAATATGGAAAAATGCAAGATTTTTATCAGAAATAATCAAGGAATATGACGTAGATATAGTACATGCAAGATCAAGAGCTCCGGCTTGGAGTTGTTATATGGCAGCAAAGGCTACTAATACTAAATTCTTAACAACATTTCATGGCATTTACAACATCTCAAATTTGTTCAAACATTTCTATAATAGCGTAATGACCAAAGGCGAGAAGGTTATAGCTGTATCTAATTTTGTAAAGCAGCATATAGTAACTAATTATAAAATTTTAGAAGAACAAATTGTGGTAATACGTCGAGGGGTAGATTATCGCTATTTTGATCCCCAAAATGTCACAGAAGAAAAGTTAGTAAAATATAAAAAGAAATACGGTCTATCTAATAACACTCCTCCCATAATATTATTACCATCAAGAATTACCAGTTGGAAGGGTCACCTTACCCTTGTTGAAGCACTTGGTAAACTAAAACATCTAGATTTCTATTGTCTGATGGTTGGGGATTTATCTAAACACCCAAATTTCACAAATCGAATAAAATCTCTTATAAACTTATTGAAACTACAAAGTAAAGTTCAAATTTTTGGTAATGAAATTGATATGCTCGGTCTTTATGGCATTTCAGATATAGTGTTATCTACTTCAATTGAGCCAGAAGCATTTGGTCGTACTATAACTGAAGGGCAATCAATGGAAAAGCTAGTAATTGCTACAAATATTGGTGGAGCTATTGAAACAATATCAGATACAAAAACTGGATTTCATGTTAAACCAAACGATCCAAGCGATTTAGCAGAAAAAATTGAACATTGCTTATCCATACTTAAAACCAATGAAGGTAAAAAGATACAACAAGCAGCAAGAAAAGCCGTAATCGATAACTTTTCCCTTGATTTAATGCTAAGTAAAACCTTAGATTTATATAAGGAAATGCTTAAGAAAACATAATATTTTCTAGGTTTGATAAAGCCCCAGCCACCTTTTTAGCCTTTCTAAATTTTGTTGGAGCTTTAATATGGTTACGTTAAAAATTTTGTCAACAGAACCTAAACAAAAAAATCCCTAAAATACTTTATTACGCAAATTTTGGATAAGAAGTTAAAAATTTTATAATTTTTTACTGATAAATAGTTAGTGCAAGTTATTATTATGTTATAATGAAATATATAGTCAATTCAGGAGAATTTGGGGCTAAGAGCGATGGAGCGACGCCTATAAGTAATAGGCGAGCATTGAGCAACAACGTCCCCAACTTCTCATCAATTGACTATATAAGCAAGTTATTAGTAAATACCATGTTCATGAGTTGTCATAAATTATTTAGATATAAGAGTGAATTTTAGTTGATTGAGTAAAGTATGAAAGAACAAACCCACAATAATTATCAGCCAAGAATGTTTGTTGGTACCGATGACTTCTACGATTTGTTGATTAATAGCGATATATTTGTTGATAAAAGTCTAATGATCAAGGAATTGTTAGAAGATAGTGGTAAAGTCACCTTAATCACCCGTCCAAGGCGGTGGGGGAAGAGCTTGAATATGGATATGGTGCGGAGATTTTTTGAGATAGAAGTGGATGAGCAAGGGCGGGTTCTACCACAAGAACAAAAGGTGAATTATAAACTATTTACTGGTGGAGAGGTAGATTTAGGATTTGATGAGACTAAAGAACTAAAGCCATTAAAAATTGCTAATGTAGCAAATTCTATGAAACGCCAAGGTCAATTCCCAGTTATTATTATAAGTTTCAAGGGCGTTAGAGGCAGTAGTTATCAAGAAATTGAGGTGGGAATTAAAAGTCAAATAATTAATTTATTTGCCAAGCATCGTTATTTAGAACGTTATATAAAACAAGATGAAAAATTATTGATTGATGCACAAAAGGAAATATTACAAAGATATTTTACAGGCAAGTTAATAGAAGATGACATTAAAAATAGTTTGAAATTTCTAAGCGACTTACTTTATAAACATTTTAATCAAAAAGTTTACATACTAATTGACGAGTATGATACGCCAATTAATAGTGCCTATATGAAATTTGGCAATAATTCAGAAGAGTTTGAGGAAGTATTAGCTCTATTCCGGGCAATATTTGGCAATAGTCTTAAAACCAATGATTCATTACAAAAAGGTGTTATTACCGGCATATTGCGTGTTGCTAAGGCTAATTTGTTTTCAGATTTGAATAATTTAACTGAATGTAGTCTACTAGATGAGAATTTTACAGACATCTATGGCTTTACTCAAGCAGAAGTTGATGAATTATTAACCAAAGTACCTCTTGAAACCAATCCAGAACAAATTAAAAATTGGTATAATGGCTATAATTTTGGTGGAGAAGTCATTTATAATCCTTGGTCAATTATGAGATGTTTAGCTCAGAAGGGCAAGCTGGATCATTATTGGATTGATAGTGGTGGGACTGGTTGGATTGATCATGTATTGCTCTCAGATGAGATGCAAACAGATATCCAGGCTTTAGCTGCGGGTAAAACTATTACTTCTTCTATTACTAAACATATAAATTTTGCTGATATTAACCAACCAGAAGGGTTATTTAGCTTATTATTATTTAGTGGTTACCTAAATACAACTACCAAGATGCCAGAAAGAGATATTTATGATTTATCTGCTCCTAACTACGAGGTGAAATATATTTATGAAAAAAGAATGCTACAATGGGTTACTAAACAAATAAAAATTGATAATTCTGGATATTATTCTTTTGTTACTCTATTACCAGATGGTAAAATAGAGGCATTTAAAGAGCGTCTGCAAGAATTATTACTTAATTCTACTAGTTTTCATCAAACAGGAGAGAAAAAAGCCGAATTATTTTATAGTGGCTTTATGCTCGGCTTTATTAATATGTTAACTCCTAATTATATAATATCAAGTGAACAAGAATCAGGGGATGGCAGAGCTGACGTTGTGATGATTCCAAAAATTGGCAAAGGTGATAAAGCGATGATTATCGAGTATAAAATCGCTAAATCCTCAGAAGAGCTAGCAGATATAGCTAAATCTGGTTTACAACAAATTATTAATAAAAAATATGATAGTAAAATAAAAGAGCATTCACATGTAAAACAAATATTAAAAATTTCGATGGCATTTTGTGGAAAAAATATGGAGTTAGAATATGAAATAACGAAGCTCTAATAATAGAGCGTAAGCACTTGTATAATAAGCAATTGGGTATAGTCAATTCAGGGGAATTGGGTAGCAGGAACGATGGGGCGACGCCTATAAGTAATAGGCGAGCATTGAGCGACGAACGTCACCAACTTCTCATCAATTGACTATAGCTCATCTAGGAGGCTGCCTGCGATAGATTGATTATGCAGAAAGTTTAATTAACATATGTTTCTTCTTACCCGCAGATATCTTAATAACTTGGTTGTCCTGCATAAAAGTCAAGTCAACCATCATATTTTCATCTTCGATTAGTTGATTATTGATTTTAGCCCCAGCCCCTCTAATGAGTCTACGCCCCTCAGATTTTGATTCAACAAGACCCAACTCATGAAGCAATTCATATACTGAAATGCCTAGAGTTAAACGACTCTGTTCAATATAGATAGTTGGTAAATTTACGTCAATTTCTCCTTGTTCAAAAACCTTTGTAGCTGTTTCTAAGGATGCTATAGCCGCTTGTTCACCATGACAAAGTTTTGTTAAATTAAATGCTAATTGCTTCTTGGCACCATTAATATCAGACTCAGCAAGTACAATAAACTCTTGCATCTTATCTTCCTCTAACTCGCTATATAATTTAGCAAATTTGACTACATCTTGATCTTCACAATTCCGCCAATATTGATAATAATCATATGGAGTTAACATATCTTCATTTAACCACACCGCCCCACCAACAGACTTGCCCATTTTATTGCCAGAAGCAGTTGTTAATAATGGCGTAGTCATACCAAAAACTTCATTACCAGTTAGTTTCCTGGTAAAATCAACGCCCATTATGATATTACCCCATTGGTCACTACCACCTATTTGCAAAGAACAGCCATATACTTTATTTAAATGATAAAAATCGTAGGCTTGTAGCAACATATAGTTAAATTCTAAAAAACTCATATGCTGCTCTCTTTCCAAACGTAATTTCACCGAATCCATAGATAACATACGATTCACAGAAAAAAAACTACCAAATTTGCCAAGAAAATCTAAGTAATTTAACGATTCGAGCCACTCTGAATTATCAATTAATATTGCATCATTTTTCCCAGTACCGAATTTAATAAATTTTGATAATGATTTTTTTATACCTTCAGCATTTTTGGCAATTTCTTCTTTTGTTAAAGATTTTCTTGCCTCATCTTTACCAGTAGGATCACCAATTTTACTAGTCGCCCCTCCCAGGATTACTATTGGTTTATGACCATATTGTTGCAATAGACGCAAAATCATAATTTGCATCAGACTCCCAACATGTAAAGATTGAGCTGTACAATCAAAGCCAATATAAACAGATATTTTACTATTGTTCATTAGTGTCGTTAGTTTTTCTAAATCAGTACATTGATATAAAAAGCCTTTATTCTCAAAATCTTTAATAAGCATAATGATTTACAAAATAATAAAATTAAACAAAAAACTATATAGCAGTTACTTACTAACCTTACACATGGCATTTAAAAGTCATATAGAAAATAGCTTGGCGTCATTGCGAGAAGCTACTTTAGTAGCGACGAAGCAATCTATATGTGGATTGCCACGCTCACGTACGTTCGCTCGCAATGACGTTTTGTACTTTTCCGAAATTTTTAAATTGTCATGGGGTTTATGCGTAAGGTGAGTTACTTACTCATTGATTGTTGAGTCCCTTTACCCATAGCAGCCTCTTTTATTGCCGAACCTAGATTAACAACACTCTTGGCAACGTCTCCCATGGCTATAGCATTGTTTAAACTACTTTTAACCATAGTACTAACTGCCTTACATGAACATTTTATTACATTCACCACCGCATTTAAAATCTTATTATCTTTGATGGCATTAATGGGTGCCTCAAATATTTTTTCAACTTTTTTTAATTGTTCTGTAGCAAAATCTTTTAAGCGACCTGTAAGAGTTAGTGAAGAGCTTAATTTATCTAGAGGTTTTTTATGATCTACACTATCAGCGAATTCCTTGAGTTTTTCAAATGAACTCATAAATTCCTCAAACACCTTTCCTGCTTTCTCAAATTCTAATTTCTTTACCCCAGAAAAAGCCTTACTAGCAGTACCAGAAAAACATTTACGTGCTTCCTCCAGATTCTTTTTTACTTCTTCTAGTTGTTGCAAGGCTAGAAAAGTACCAGGCATTTCTCCTACATGACTCTTTAGCTCTTCTGCAGACAAACTCTCTTGAACTTCATCTACTTTTTTACCCATAATTTCCTCTGATTATTTAATTAAATTTTTTATCCATGGAACTTCACTAGAAATTGTAGCAGAAAATTCCTCTTATCTCAATCATTAAAAATCTAAATCGGCGTAGCATGTGGGTGGAGTAAAACCTGGTATTTTGTCTTGTAGTAGAGAGCGAAAGCTAGGTCTGGATTTGACTATTGCATACCAATGACGAATAGATGACCATTTATCCCAGTTAACTTCACCGAAATAATCTAGAACGGAGATATGACAGGCGGCAGCTATATCTGCACAGCTTAAGGAATTTGATGCAATAAAGCTACGTAACTCCAATAAATTGGACATATAGTTCAAGTGATGCGACAAATTAGTCTTTGCTGCTCTAAGAAAATCGGTTCTAGGTCCTCCTAATTGGCAGGATGGTCTTACTATTTTTTCATCGATAATAATTTTTGTTACTTCGCGGTAAAATTTTTCATTAAACCAACTGAGTAATCGACGGATTTCGCATCTAATATCAAAATCTTCGTCCATAAAATTAAAATTTGGATATTTTTCATGGAAATACTCAGTGATCGGATAAATTCCTGCTATAATTAAATTGGATGCCTCTTGTAAGACCGGTAAAGTACCCGCCTGATTTAAAGACAAAAATTCCTGATTCCTCTGCCAATAATCCTCTTTAACCATAGTAAATTGAGCATCTAGTTCTTTTAGCAACACCCGAACCTGACGTGATAATGGACAAATAGGATAATGGTATAATTTTCTCAATTAACTACCCTTGATTTAAACATTGAACCTAAAATGCACTACATCTCCATCTTGCATTTTATACTCTTTACCTTCTAAACGCATTTTACCCATTTCTTTAGCTTTTACTTCCCCATTAAACTTTATATAATCCTGATAGCTAATGACTTCAGCCCGAATAAAACCTTTCTCGAAATCAGTATGAATAATACCAGCTGCTTTAGGAGCCAGTGTACCATTACTAAAAGTCCAGGCATGTGTTTCTTTCGGTCCAACAGTAAAAAAGCTTTTTAGATCTAATAAATTATACATTTCTCTTATAATTTTACTCAGACCTGTTTCCGCAAGCCCTATACTATTTAAGAACTCAATTTTTTCCTCTTTACTTTCCAAAACTGCAATATCCGCTTCAATTTTCGATGAAATGAGGACATGTTTTGCCCCTTCTTCTTCAGCTTTTTTTGCTACAAGCTCGGTAAATTTATTACCAGTAATCGCCTCATTTTCCAAGACATTACAAGCATATAAAACTGGCTTAGAAGTCAATAATTGCAATTGATCTAACATTTCTTTGCTATAAGCCTTGCTGATGCTGCGTACTGGCTTACCTATCGCTAGAGTTGCTTGAATTTCTTTTAATAACTCTACTTGATCTTTTAAAGCTTTATCGCCTGTTTTTAAACGTTTCTCAGCATTCGTTAAACGTTTTTCTACCGATTCAAGATCGGCTAAAATTAATTCTGTTTCTATTATTTCAGCATCATATATTGGATCAATCTTATTATGCACATGAGTAATATCTATATCCTCAAAACAACGTAATACGTGCAAAATAGCATCGACCTCTCGTATATGAGATAAAAACTTATTACCAAGCCCCTCACCTTTACTAGCCCCTTGTACCAAGCCAGCAATATCGACGACTTCTATATAAGTAGGAATAATTTTAGTAGAATTAGCAACAATTGCCAACTCATTTAGCCTAATATCCGGTACTGATACTATAGCCGAATTTGGCTCTATAGTGCAGAAAGGATAATTAGCCGCTTCTGCTGCAACACTGGAAGTTAAAGCATTAAACAAAGTTGATTTTCCTACATTTGGCAAACCAACAATACCACATCTTAATGTCATAAATCTAATATCATAAATTTCTATTCATATAGTTAACCCAATTGGTATTTACCATGGATTGCTTCGTTGCCACCAAAGTGGCTTCTCATAATGACGCTGGGGGTATATATACGTCTATTAGCGATATTATATTTAAACGTCATTGCGAGAAGGCGTAAGCCGACAAAGCAATCCATTTCTAACCATTTTCTTGGATTGCTTCGTCGCCACCAAAGTGGCTTCTCGCAATGACGAAGTAATGCTAGGAAGCTATAAATCTTTCCTCAAATAATATACTTCCGAATCTTTAGCATAGCCACTTCTTACAAACTCTAATTTAAAGCCTAATTTTTCATAAAATGGTCTGGCTTGCCAATCGGTAGTGCATACAGTCATAAATTTACAATTACGCTCTCGTGCTACATCTTCCACCTTTGCCATCAGTAAAGTACCATAATTTTGACCACGAAAATTCTCAGAAACCCATAACATGTCAACATACAAACAATCATAAAAACTCTTGCCATCTACACCAGCAACAAAGTTTTTATCATTATCAAAACAGGCAAAGGAAAATGATTTTATAACATCAAGCCCCTTCTTGACTTTAGCCTGCTCATTTAAACCATTCTCCATTACCTTCATGTATTGTGTATCTATGCTATTATCTGCATAGATTATCTGTAAATTTAATGGTTTCTCCATGATTTAAATTACACTCCTGTTAAATTCTTCCACTTTGCCTGAAAGCAATAAATGGAAATTATTGGTTATTACCTCAATGGAACTGATAATAATTTTATATTCTTCTTTAGAGAAAGGAGCTAAGACGTAATCCGATACATCATCATACGCCGATGGTCTTCCTACCCCAATTCTGATACGGTGATAATCATTCCCTATACACTGATCCAATGATTTTAAACCATTATGCCCACCACTACCACCAGCTAATTTATATTTTATTCGACCAATTTCTAAATCTATATCATCATGTAAAACGAAAATATTTGGTGGGTTGATATTATAGTAAGAACATATGGCTTGTACTGCTTTACCGGACAGATTCATATAAGTTACAGGTTTTGCCAATAGTAATTTCTGTCCGTCCACTATCCCTTGTGCCAGTTCTGCATGAAGTTTGGATTTTGTATTCCAAGAAATTTTATAGTATTCTGATAAATAATCGACAGCTATGAAGCCAACGTTATGACGAGTATTTTGATACTCCTTGCCTATATTTCCCAAACCTACAACAAGTACACTCTTCTGATTTGAATATATATTTGAAGGCTTTGAAGAATTGGCTTCGCCAATAATTGAGGGATATTCATGCGTTTTTGATAATGTCATTATTACGACCTTTTGTCATTTCCACCCACTATTGTCATTTCCACCCACTATTGTCATTTCCACCCACTATTGTCATTCTCGCGTAGGCGGGAATCTAGACCCCTACTTACGCAGGGGTGACACTAAGGGCAGATATAACACAAAAACGGATTGCTTCGTCGTCATAAAACGACTCCTCGCAATGACGTTTGAGATGCATACACGTCATTGCGAGCGAACATATGTGAGCGTGGCAATCCATAAATTGTCATATGGATTGCTTCGTCGACCTACGATCTTCCTCGCAATGACGGCTAAAGCTTACACACTTCTCGCAATGACGGTTATATAATTATTTTGCTTTTACTTCTTCAGTTGCAGTTTCTTCAGTTTCTGCCTTACTACCCTTACGCCCAATGATAGTAGCAATAATAAAATCACTTTTACTAGCTAGCTGAGTTCCTTCAGGTAATTTAATGCCTTTAGCTTTTAAAGACTGACCTATTAGCATATTGCTAACATCAATATTAATATTTTTAGGTATATTATTGACATCACATAAAAGAGTCATAGTTCTTTTGATGATATTAAAGAACCCTCCCCTTTTAACTCCTAAAGCTCTTTCTTTACCTTCGTAAACTACTGGAACTTCCATTGTTTGGGTTTTTTCTTCTAAATGGACAAAATCAACATGCCTAACTATGTCAGTAATCGGATGCAATTCTACAGCTTTTGGTAATACTTTATGGGTTTTGTTCCCCACTTTAATTTGAACAATGGATGATATAAAACCAGGCTTTCTATAGTGCTTAGTTATTTCTTTTTCTTCAATAGAAACAGCAAGTGGCTGTTTATTTGCTCCATAAACCACAGCAGGAACCATACCTCTTCTGCGTAGGTCTCTTGCAGCTCCTGTCCCAAATTTCTCCCGCATTTCCGCTGCAAGTTCTAATAGTTCACTCATCTTTTTCTCCCAAGAGATTTTAATAATATTAGGTAATGATAGTACTAAATGCTAAAAAATTCAAGTATTAATTTGACAAGTTGTTTGTCAATTGGTTACTATAGACGTTCATAGTAAAGTTATATAGGGAGTATTTGCATGTCAAAAGATCAAAATCAAGATCAAGGTCAACAAGAAATAGAAGCTGTATTATTAAAAGAAACCGCTGCATTAACAAAGATGCAGAATGTTATAGGTGGACTCCTCGAGGCTAATAAACAACTGGAGGACAGTATACAGTTAAAACAAGAAGTGGAAAAGCTAAAAAAAGAAGCACCATCTTTACCTTGGTTTAAAAGACTTGTGCAAATTATTCCACAGATAAAATATCTTTTTATAAAAAATGATGAGCAGATCTCTGCAGAGAAAAGAGAAATTAACAGAGAGATACTTACAGATGTTGACGATACATTAAAAAAAATAGGAAAAAAATCTTCATCGTTACAAGTAATCATCGATAAAGAATTACAGAAAGGGTTGGATAAGATTTTGCAAAAAGAGTTATCGGATAAACAAAAAGAAACAGCAGCAGAATTACAAGAACAGTTGAACAACTTAGCTGTATCCCAAGAAAATTTTAGGGAAATTGTACCAAAAATTTATAATGCTAATGAAGCTGTAGCATTAATGCACGAAAGAACACAACTAACCCAAATACAAAAAGACATCACCAAACTGGTAAATGCTAATGATAAAGTGCAAGGGCTGATTGCTATAAAACAACAATTAGCAAAATTGCAACAAGAATTACCATCAACTTGGTTAGATGGTCTTAAACAAATTGTAACAAAAATCAAGCATATTTTTGTAAGTACTCCGGAAAAAATTCTAGAAAAAACCGTAACCAAAAACAATGAAACGTTACGTCATATTGATAATGCTTTAAAATTCACTGGTAAGAACATAGAGAGTTCAAAACTAGCTAGAAAAGATAAGTTGCATAAAGAATTAGAGAAGTTGACAGAAAGAAAGTTATCAAACGAGCAGTCCAATGCAGTGAAAGTTTTAAGTAGTAAAATTGATTTAGCTTTTTCCAGAACAGTTTCTATTTCAGAACCATTACTAACTACGATTGGTCAAGAGCAGACTCAGTCGCAAACCTTGCACTCATCAATGCCTAATCTACAGACGGTGCCACTACGTCAAGCCCCGCCACCACCTCCTTTAGCTAACGCTTCATTACCAAACCAAGCTGTTCAGCAACAAAACACAATACCACCAGCACCGCCTCTACCTCCTGGGAGTATAGGTTCTCAGCAAGCAGCCGGCTCTATACCACGACCAACACGTCCAGCTCCACCGCCACCTTCTACACATACTACTTCGTTGCCGGATATAAATGCTCCACAACCAGAAGAACATGCTAGACGAGCATCTATGCCATCGTCAACAAAACGGCATGCTCCACCTCCACCTGTACGTACTACGTCGTTGCAGAATCTAGCTGACCCACAACCAAATATTGCAGCGGAAATACCTCCAACACCACCGCCGCCACCACTACATGTACCAGGCTTACAACAAGGGGCTCATCAAGAACCCCAAATAATACCACTGCCACCACCATTGCCACCGACAGCAGCCCAACCAGCTCCGCCGCCTCTACCAGATGGAGGGTTTTATCAACCGCCACCACCACCTCCTCCACCACCGCCGCCACCTGGTCAAACTAACAACCCGGCAGCAGCAAACCCAATAGAAGGGCAGGAGAATCGTGGGCAGCTATTAGATGAAATTAATAAGGGAATACAACTTAAATCAGTAGTAGTGCCTAAGGAGAAACAGCCGGCAGTAGCAGTGCCTGAGGAGAAAGATGAAAGAGGTACTCTATTAGCTGCAATTAGAGCTGGAGTAAAACTTAAAAAGGTAGATGATATAGATAAACAACACAAAGATGCTGTAGATAAAACTAAAGAAGGAGAGGAACCTTCTATTGAAAAATCTCTGAAAGACGCAATACTTGCTAGAAGACATGCATTCCAAGATGATGACGATGATGAACACCCACATGCTGACCTTGTGGAGTTTATTGAAAATAAAGATATCGATCAATCTGCTCTTATTAAGACACTTCATGCTGAACTTCCGGAGACTAAAAATATTGAGACCAAAAAAGAGCTAATTGAATTTATTGGGAAAGATTTCAGGGAGGAAGATTTTGAGGGATGGGAAGAAGTTGATCAGGAAAAGAAACAAACAGATATCGTTGAAAAGCTAAATGAACTTAAAGAGAACTATGATAATAAGACTCTTGACTTATCAGCTAAGCCTGTTGTTGAAGTGGCAGCAAAAAAAGAAGAGCTCCCTAAAGAGCTTCAGGCAGAAGTAAAAGCTATTGCAGCCACTATCCCTAAACCCGAGAATGTTACAGGAGCCAATAAGCTCCCTCCTACACCGCCTCCTCCCCCTAAACGACCTGTAGGACATGGTAAATAGGCTGACAACCATTAAGACAGTCTAGGATTGGATTGCCTTCAATGGCACTAAAGTGGCTTCTCGCAATGACGGTATGGCGAGAAGCTAAGCCCCCTGCCTACGCAGGGGTGACAACTACCCTTCTGTCATTGCGAGGAGGTCGCCAGACCGACGAAGCAATCCATTTTAATCGTTTTTTGGATTGCTTCGTCGACCTAAGGTCTCCTCGCAATGACGACTTTTCTACTTTATTTTCTTAAACTAAGTCAATTCAGGGGAATTGGGTAGCAGGAACGATGGAGCGACGCCTATAAATGATAGGCGAGTAACGACGTCACCAACTTCTCATCAATTGACTATATCTATAGCAACTAATTCATTGAACTTATACTAAAGAAAATTTAGAAAAAATTATTTTCTTTTGTCTTGATTTCTTGCCCACTATACTTTAAATTATCTCTAACTAAATGGGTTTTTAATATATGATCAATCATCATTCTGTAGAATCTTCTAATAACAGTGTAACTAAGAAATCTTATAATCTGTATTTTGCAGGTCCATTATTTACTAATAAGGATCTTATAGGTAATTTATATTTAGCTTCTGCCATAGAGGAGGCATCTAGTGGTAAGTATAAATTTATACTACCTCAAAATTTAGAGCAAAGGGATACCCATGCTAAACACATAAAAAATAATGATTTAAAAGCTATAAAAGAAGCTGATGGAGGCATATTTAGTTTTGACGGCACAGACCCAGATTCTGGTACAATAGTAGAATTTATTCAAAGTAAATTTTTAGATAAACCTGCAGTATTATATAGAAGTGATATTAGATTAGGGGGAGATCAGAAAAGGACTCAGGGTAATCCTTGGAATCTGATGATGTCAAATTATCCGCGTGCTAAAGTTGTTATAATTGAAGATATAGTGATAAAATATCAAGACTTCCATAAGCAGCATTCAGGTGATGTACACAGTATATCAAAAGCATTATCTCTTCTTATAGCTCAGCCTATTATTAAGGCATTAGATGAAGTATTTGCTACACTGCCGTTAGTGTTGCCTGATAACTTAGATAAGAAAATGCTAGATAAGCACTTTCATATACTTAATGATTTAGATACACACTAGGAGCCTGTCGGAGAATAGAGAATTTACCCTAAATACGGTCAATTTTTATTCTTCGACAACCTCCTATAGTCAATTCAGGAGGATTGGGTAGCAGGAGCGATGGAGCGACGCCTATAAGTAATCATAGTACCCTACAATTTTTATTCTATAAGTATTAAGCAGCATAAAAACGTCATTGCGAGGAGGCGTGAGCCTACGAAGTAATCCATATAGTCTTGGTGTATCTATACTATAGTCAATTGATGAGAATTTGGCGCTAGGAGCGATGGAGCGACGACGTCACCATCAATTGACTAATGGATAAAACAATTAAATTAAGTAAATATGACAAAAAAATATAATATCGCAGTGGTTGGGGCAACAGGTAATGTTGGGCGAGAAACTCTAGAAATTTTATTTGAGAGAAGTTTGCCAATTAATAATATCTATGCTATAGCATCGAGTGAATCTAATGGTAAAGAGGTTAGTTTTGGAGATGGTACTATAAAAATAGCTGATATAGATAGTGTAGATTTTAGTAAAATTGATATTGCTTTTTTTTCAGCCGGATCAGAAATATCAAAGAAATATATACCCATGGTTACCAAGCAAGGCTGCGTAGTTATCGATAAATCATCATTTTTCAGACTTGATCCTGATGTTCCTTTGATAGTTCCAGAAGCTAATCTGGCTAGCCTAAAAGATTATACTATTAAAAATATTATAGCTAATCCTAATTGCTGTACTGTTCCCATAGCTACCGCGTTAAAGCCTTTGGATAATGCCGTAAAGATTAAGAGACTGGTTATATCAACCTATCAGTCAGCTTCTGGAGCAGGCAAAAAAGGAATGGAAGAATTGTATGAACAAACCAAGGCAAAATATGTTTTTAAGGACATTGAACCTAAAGTTTTTCCACATCAAATAGCTTTTAATTTATTCCCGCATATAGGTAGCTTTAATAAAGATGGTTCTACTAGTGAAGAATCTAAGATCGCCCTGGAATTAGAAAAAATTATAGGAACACACGCTAAAGCTAGTGTAACTTGTGTTAGAGTACCGGTGTTTGTTGGTCATGCTATTTCAGTTAATGTTGAATTTAGTGGGGCAATAAATGCGGAAGAAGTAAAAGAGATTCTTAAAGAATCAGACTCTATTGAGGTTAATTGTCATTTAGATCCAATACAATATGTCACTCCCAAAGATGTAGTAGGTACGGATATGGTCTATGTCTCACGAATTAGACAAGATCATAGTCAAAAAAACACCATTAATTTATGGATTACAGCTGATAATTTACGTAAAGGAGCAGCTTTAAATGCTGTGCATATTGCTGAAGAGCTAATCAAGTATATTTGACAAATAATCAGAATAAATTGTGGATAACTTTGTGGGTAAATAAAAAATACTTATTTTGGGTAACTATGCTAAGGTCAGTTTTATATGTTATTGATAGCCAAGATATGTTGCCATAATTGCTTAAAGTATAGATTAAAGCTCGTTAACATTTTAATTAAAAATATATAAAAAGTCAATATAAATTTCTAACTTTTACTTAGTGCATAACTTTTTTGGTGTATAATTAAATTAATTAATCAATAATAAAATAATGAGACAAATACAAATAATTTCCGTTGGTAAACTTAATAATTATTATCAGCCAATTGCCAGAGATTATCAAAAATTGATAAAGTATAATATAAAATCCACAGAAATTTGTTATTCAAAAAAATTACCAGCTGAACAAATCAAACAATTTGAAGGTAAATTAATTAATGAATTTTTAGAAGAAAAATCCTGTAAAATAGTACTAAACATTATTGGTAATGATTATAATAGTCATGAATTTACAAAATTAATAACAAATAATTTGCAATCAGGTAAAAATATACAATTTATTATTGGTGGTGCATTCGGTTTAGATAAATCGATTCTTGAACAAGCAAATATCCATCTTAGCCTTTCAAAAATGACTATGCCCCATCAAATGGCAAAAATAATATTATTAGAACAAATATATCGGACTCAGACCATAATAGAAAACCATCCATATCATAAATAGGTATACTACTCTATGAAATTTAACAATTATCTTTTACATATTAGGCTCCTAACAATTCAGACAATCTTCCTACCAGTTATTTTTATGTCCTTATCAGCATTTGCTAATTCAGAGTTCAACAAGAATAATGCAGAATTTATTAATTTATTGAAAGATACAAAAATTACTGTTGTTGCTCCTGCTTCAGGAGTCAGCAATGAAATATTATCTAATTTGAGAAATATTACTTCGTTAAAACTAAACATTCCAAATGATTGCTTTAAAGGAAAAAGCCTATTCCATTCTTCCGATGATCAAACAAGATTATTATGTTTGGAAAAGGCCTTAACTGATCAATCAAATAACGTAATATGGGCTCTTCGTGGGGGGTATGGTTCAGCTAAATTAATTCCTGACTTACAACGCTTAAAGAAACCGATAAAGGAAAAGTTTTTTATAGGATTTAGTGATATGACAGCTTTACATATTTTCTTTTCGCAAGAATGGGGTTGGAAGACAATTCATGGTAATGGTATCGTTGAAATACTTAAGCCAACTAAAGATCGTCAAAATTTTATAAAAATAGCAAAAATAATTTCTGGTAAAGAAACTCAAGCTAAAATTAAAGGATTATCCGCACTTAACCTTGCAGCAAAATCCAGTAAAATCGTTACAGGTAATCTTACGGGCGGTAATCTAAGCATTGTACAAACATCTATAGGTACATCATGGCAAATAAAAACGGCAAATAAGATACTTTTCTTGGAAGATGTTGATACAAAGCCATACCAACTAGATCGTATCTTATATCATTTAAAACAAGCAGGGCTGTTAGAACAAGTAAACGCTATAATATTTGGAACTTGTGGAAATGATAACGAGACCATGATTAGGACTCTTACTGATTTTGCAGCTACCTTAAAAACCCCAATATTTAAGACCAATAGATTCGGTCATGAACGAGTTAATGATCCAATTATCTACAACACTGATACAAAAATTATTGTTACTGATGATAATCAGTTTGAATTAATAATGCAATGCTATTAAATAACCCCCCTCTCTCTTGTCACCCCTGCTTACGCAGGGGTCTCAGATCATAGCACCCTACAATTTTTATTCTATAAGTATTAAACAGCATAAAAACGTCATTGCGAGAAGGCGTGAGCCTACGAAGCAATCCATATAGTCTTGATGTATCTATACTAATTCTCATGGATTGCTTCGTCGCTACTAAAGTAGCTCCTCGCAATGACGCTTAGCAGTCAGCTTTCTTACTCATCATAAGGAAATAAATAAAAAATTGTAGGGTGCTATGCTCAGATTCCCACCGTTGCTAAGAATGACACAAGACTTTCACAGAAATGACAAAAAAGTTAGATGTCATAAAGGATGAACAGCTGGGTTAGCTATAATCATTTTCATATTTAGACATTTTAGCAGCTAAACGATATTGATTGATCCCATCAACATGCGATTTCACTTCACTTTTAATAAGCTCTTTTCTTTCTTCTATTTTCTTCAGTACTGCTTTACTATATTCTAAAGATTGACTATCACCATTACTTTCGGCTTTCTCACGCATAATATCATAATGTTCTTGTCTACGTATATATCTATCCTCATCAATCATTCTTTGCTCAATCTTATGGGCATTGTCAATCATTTCACGAGTTTGAGTATCTGTTGCTTTCTCTCGCATAAATCTTTCTCCCATTAATACTGGACTTTCTCCATCATTTTCACCTTGAGCAAGAGCATTATATACCTGAAAGGAAAGACCTTTGTTGGTTAATTGTTCATAATAATCAATATCTGCTATTCTACCCTGTAATTCAAGTTTAGCTAGATATTCAGGAGATGCGATATCTTCCTGAACAGCTATAGTTTCTTTATTGATTTTTGTCTTAAGTTTTTGATGTTCCAAAGCTCGTTGATCATCCTTAAGTGATTCATTATGGGTTCTAAGTCTTGGATCATTATAGTTAAAATCTTCCCACTCAGCCCCAGTCAAGTTACCCTCAAAAGCATCACGTAAATCCTTACCAACAACAGCCGTCAGAGCTTCCCGCTTTAACCCTTCATAACCAGCATATATTTTCTCCCCTATATTCCTACGTTTTCTATCCCGTAACGCTCTCTTTTCCTCAACACGCTTGTTCATATCTTGCCAACTTCTGAGAGGAGCTATATTTTTACCAAATAATCCTACTCCTCTTTTTGACATTTCTTGATGCGAATTCATATAAGCTTGCTGGAAATCTTTGGTAAACTTTGCATCACTGGCTAATTCTCGTAAACTCTTACCATCTTTAGTTTTCATTGACTCATTAAGTTGTTTCTTTTGATCTTCATTAAGAGAATCATATTTTTTACCTTCACCAAATTTAAGAGCTGCTAAATGATCTCGAAGTGCTGAATAACTATTGCCAGTAAATTCTTTAACTGGTTCATCAGGTTTAATGGTTTTCATAACCTCGTTAATAGCTCTGTGATAATCACTTTCAGCTTTAACATTAACGTCTTTATAATCTATACCGTAATTTCTTTTTACTTCACTTAAAACACTCGAATTTACTGATTTGGGGTCAAGTGCTTCTTGGGCAACACCCCCCATCTTCCAATCTTCATACTTACCGGCAAAAAACATACTTACCTTCTCAACTTGTTGATCCGCCCTTTTCTTGACAGCCCCAAAAGCATAGTTTGTAGGTCTCTCTATTTGTTGCTGAATAGGGGCAAAAGCAGCTTGTCCAACCGCTTGTAAATTTGTTAGATTACCCGATGTGCTAGATAAGAATTTAGCACTTGAAACAGCTATATCATTAAATTTACTTAGTAAATAAACACATACAAAAATTAACAATAATCCATCCAGCTGAACAAATTTACCATTAAAAAAGTTGTTAATTCTTGCTAAATCTTTGACTGGATCTAAAAATGGTAACTCAATATATCTATTCTCCTGACATTCATAAGCTGAACATAGTCTACCCTCCGGCGAACGACCTTCTGGTGAATTATCCCTTACACGATGATCAACAGGTACTAATATATCAGCTCTTGCTTTACTAAATTGGTTACCTTTCATTGGAGATGGAAACCACCAATAAAATATCGAGTCTCCAAGACTAGTATCTAGGTCTTCATTAATACTACCAAATAGTTCATTTATCGGACCTAAATTTGGGAAGTCATACTTACATACACCAAAACCAAGTGAAGAATATATTTCTGTTCTGATAATCATTGAAATAAATGCTAAACCAGTAAATAATATAATCGGTTGTATAGCATATGATATTAGCTGCCTTAACCAGTTCTCAAACAATGAACGGGTAATACCAAATAACATAAAGCAGATGAATATTGGTGCCATTATGATAATCATCCCAATAATTATCAATGCCGTAAGATATATAACAGTAGCCTTAAATACCATCATGAAGATATAATAAAGAGCTATCAGGAATAGAATTATATATATAAACCCTAATGGATCAACGAACAGTAATGAAAATAATTTTGCCATAGTTTGTGGAGCAATCATCAAGCCTATTATACTCCAAGAACCTGGCCCGGTCGCAGCAGTTTGTTTAATTATTTGTAATATTTGTTCTACCCCTTCTACAAAAAACACAAACAAATAATCATGGAAAAATTGCCAACTAATAGTAGAACTAAGTAAAGTAGATACTATACTAATTTTTACTATTCTAATTATTAGCTCAGTATGGGTGAGATTAACATTGCCAATTAGAAAAGAAAAGCCTGTAAATATAACATACAAAGTCAACAAAGCCGAAACAGATAAACGATATCCTGGTTTTTTAATAATATTCTCGTAAATCTTCCTAACTAACCCATGTTCCTCTCCTTTACCAAATAACTCAACTTTTATTAAATTTACTAAAAAGTCAATAGGATCTGGTCTAGTATCATTAACCCCAGATTTAATAACTACACGATACTGACCATTATTATCATCGTAAAACTTATCTAAAATCTTGAAATATAATGGAGATTTATCGTAATCATCTTTGTTGACATTTTCATAATTATAACTTATCCCTCCAGCTTTTACTAACTCACCTCTTTTAGTAAGGTCATACAGATTAACAGTAGGCTCACCAAGATGGGCAGTAATACCATCTGGTGCACGTTGTTTCTGAAATGAAATATTAGGGTCTGTATCATACTCAGCAATCAATAAATATAACCCCACTCCATTTTTAAATAAGCATGGGGCATTACTAACTTTTGCATCCTTAGTATTAGTACACATTATGCCATCTATAAATTGGCATTGTTGTAATCTCTTGCAAAATTCAGATAAAGTATTGGTATTATTTTCCTGACCATACCATGCACACCAAGCTGATAATTCTGAAGGGCTATTTTTATCTCCTTTAGCAAAATCCCAAGTTTTTACTAATATAGTAAGTGGTTGACCATTTACACTATATCCAGTATCGATCCAAGGAGCTGATTGATTATCTTTTTGTTGCTCACTTAACTGTTCTTTTTTGTATCTTGAAGAAATTACAAATTTTATAAAACCAAAATCATCTGCATCAATACACCTATCTCCAGTACACCCTGAAAGACAAAATATAGAAATTAACAAAATAGTACAAATATTCTTCATTTATAAAACCTAGGCTTAAATAGTAATTATTCCTGTTTAGTAGGTGGTGTGCCACCTGCTCCACCACCATCTGAATCATGTCTTGAGGCAAATATTTTGCCTGTATATTCTTTTTTATTTTCAGAGTCCTCTCTACCCTTTGCTCTATAATTTTGATCGATTACCTTGTCTTTAAATATTCTCGCTGGGGCAAGAGCTACATCCTTAATAGGTTTTGCTACAGTTCCCATATCCTGCATAATAGATTTTGTAGGATTATCAGGCTCTTGGAAATTCCCCTCCCGCCTTGCAGGTTGTACATTAGTCAATAGGACAACCACTTTAGTAACATAATCCACAAGCCCATGAGCCATTAGGCAATAAGCATAGAATAACAAACAACTGGTAAATATTACCAAAAATGTACCTGTAGAATTTAATAAATCGTTTAAATCATTAATTTCTGTAACTGATGGACTAAAAAAAGGTATCCCAGGTAAAAATGGCAAACTAAAAGAAAAATTAATTGGTATATCTATATGTGTTAAATCTAAACCTATAGCTATTGGTAAGAATCCTGGATTCCAACATGCTCTAACTACAATTTTTAAAAGTTGATCCGACATCACTTGATCTATTAATAAAAAGAATATTAATAATATGCTTGGTTGCATCATATAACTAAATAAAGTAGATAGCCAGTTATCAAAGATACTTTTCGTTTTTTCAAATAGTACCAAGATTATAAAGAATGGTGCTAAAGATATCATCACTGAAAGACCAATATATGCTATAACGTAACCTATGATAACTTCCAAAATAGCTCTAAAATATAGTGTAAGAGAATAAATAGTTATGATAGCAACAACAATAAGACCATTATGGATTTGTAATAGCTGTATGAACAATAATAACCAAAATCTACCATTGGTATATTTGTCAAATATTGGATCAATAAAACCAAAAATATTAGACTTAGAACTAGTGAGTCCTGATACATTGCTCATTATATAGTCAGTACCCTCAATAAAGGCACTAAATAAATAATCATTAAAAAAGCTCCAACTATTTTCTCCTAGTAGCACTGCTACCAAAGCTATTTTTATAAACCTAGTTAATAAATCTTTAGCCGTTATCTGGGTAGCACCTGCTAAAAAGGTTAACGCATATATCATTACATAGAGAACTAATGCTGATTTGATGATTCGTCGTAACGTTACGTTTTTAGTTAGTTTAGTATAGAAATGCCAAGTAGAATTATGAAAACTATCAGTAATAGGTTTAACGGCTCCTTTATATACAATATCTGAGAACCAAGTACTTCCAGTGTAATTAGCATAATTTACACTAATTTCTCCCATCACCTCTTTATTAGGATTCTTGACTCTAATCCATAAATAGCCATCTTTTTCAGCATCAATTGAAAAATCTTGGGCAATTTGTGTTCCAACGGTCGATTTTTCATCTGGCGTTCCACCATCTTCCATTATAGCATATTCAACTTCTATGTTTTTTTGTTGAGTATTACTAATAGCCTTATCACCATTACCTACTTCTACAATCATAATGTAGCGTCCAAAATGTAAGAATTTAGCACTCAAATCTACAGTAGAACCATTAATATAAGAACTAAGCTCACCAAAACTAGAAAAGCTAGTCCAATCACTCATTAGAGGCTTATCCAGAGCAGTAAACATACCTTGAATTGACCAATTAGTTGAAAAATCCAAATTACCGGCAACGCTAGACTTGTAATATAAGAAATTCTTTTTTAAAGATTCAGAATATACAAAACTTTCTGCTTCTCCCTTTATGACATTCCCACCTAGCGATATCTTCATTCCTCTTCCTTGATCATAGAAGCATACTGGATCATTATCATTAACAGAATTAGGACAATTTGTAACAGATAAGTTATTCATACGGTCTATAGATGATTGAGTTAATGGCTTACCAACTAATATTAGCTTATCTAATGTCTTATATTTGGTATTTGCTCCAGTACCACTACACTCTAAGCTTCTTAAGGGATCAATAACATTACATAATTTTTCTGTAGTTGAATATAATATTTTATTATCAATGTTACTATTAGTGTAAAGTGACGCTATTCCCAGCGTATTACTCTCAAGTTCTGTTTTTAATATATCTTTGTCAGTAGCTGCACTAAAAAACTCTCCCGCTGCTGCAAGAGTTATGTTTATTACATCACCTTGTTCTATATGAATTTTTTGTCTGTTTTTAGCAAAATTAAAATAGTCTACATAATTTTGTATTTTATTAAATGCTAAAGTTGCATAATCTTTCGTTTGGTCAGTTGACTTAAATCCTGGAAAATCACTAGCTTCATACTTATTAGTTAAATAATTAAAAGTTTTAATAAATATTTGAGGTTTATTGAACCTTGGATCTATACGGTAAATCACCAAATATTTTCTTGGATTACTTACAGCTCCCCTAGTACTCCATTCAAACTTAATTGCTCTATCTTTTTTAACGTAGTTACCGGTAGAATTCCATGTATTGGGTTTTGCCAGGTCTAAAGAAATTCTGCCTTCTTGCATACCATTAAATTTTGGTACTTCTAGACATGTCGCAAATAAAGCACCAAGCCCACTTAAAGTTGAATTCATCCAATCATATTTACTATCATCGGCTTTGGCAGAATGAAAGGCTAAGAGAACTAGTAAGGCAATAAATATTTGCCCCTTAAATAGTAGACTTCCTGCATAAGTCAATCTAGTTGGTGATTTTGTCGTCAAAACTCGCCTCCGCTCCGAACAATCGTCTATGTACGCGAGGGTAGCAGGCTTCGTTTTTCCTAAAAATCCCTCAACTATCTTTGACTTATGCAGGAAGTCTAGTAAATCTACCAACAAAATTAAATACCTAAAATTTCTCATCCTATTCACTTATTTTCAATTATTATTTCGGACTCGTATTAGAAGCACTTTCACCACCACCTTCACTATTATTTGAACTTTCAGCCTTATTGTTACCATCACTATCCTTGGTATCAATTTTTGATCTAGCTTTATTACCCTTATCAAGGGCTTTATTCCTATCTTTTAATCTTTTACTAGCATCTTGCTTGATTGCGTCTCTTCCTTGTTTGTCTAAACCAACTTTTTTCAAAGCTCCTTGCTCCATTGCCGATGACATATTTTGCCCCATAGAGGTAGCAGAAGGTCCAGCAGTACTAGTCAATTTTGCCACCATTTGCCCAGAAAATTCAACATAACCATACATTCCATAGGAAATAATAATCAAGGCAATATAATGTTGCATATTCAAGCCCATCATCCCAGAACGAGGATCCATCCCCCAAGGTGCAAACCAATTGATACAAAAAATCTCTAAATTAGAGAAAATTGCAGGAAGACCCGGAATGGCAGGGAATGGAATTTTTATTGGTAAAGCACATTTCCAACACACACTATAACCAGTTGTAAAATCCAAGTAAATTGTAAACAACTGAGTAAGTATAATAATTCCTGCCATTAAGATTACTGGTTCTATCATATATCTAAAAGTAAATCGCACCCAATTATCAAATAAATATCTCGTAAAATCAAATAGCATAAATGTAAGAAATAGTGGAGCTATGCCGATTAATAAAGCTGTTGCCATAAATGCCATAATATAAACTGCTACCGCCCGAAGAACGGTAATGATTACTATAATTACACTAATAAATAGTATAACAAAATAAATCAGTCCACTAAGGCCCATTGATAATAAAGATAGCACTTGACCAGCAAAAGTTTTACTAAATAATATTTTACTCATTAATGCATCTAAGAACATAAAAGGATTTGATATCTTATCCGTAGATGAAAACATACTATAACCACTCATATTAGAGATGATCCCATCTGAAAAATTAGTGATAAAATCAAATATATATTCATTAAAAAATCTAAAAGTACTCTCATTCATTAATCCACTAACTATGGCAATTTTTGCTATCCTAATTACCAAATCCTGTTGATTGATTTTAACCATACCTAGTAAAAACATTGCCCCATATAACATAACGTAAAGAATTAACACTGCTTTTATATAGTTAAAAAAGTTACTACAAGTAGTAGTTCCACCACCATAGCAAGTCATGTTCTTAAAAATTGTTACCGCAGCATCCTTGATTTTTCCTTTTAACAACTCAAATAAAGGATTTAGAACATTAAAAGTAAAGCTACCCACCTTTTGTGATGTACGAAATTCTACTTTGTACCTACCATAACTTTCTTTATAATCCTCTTTTGCATTGTAAATTCTCATCCATAAATATCCAGTATCATTCGCCGTAATTTTTGCATTACCATCGGCATCTTTCACTTGAATATTAGTAGTGCTATAAATTGTACTAGTTTTATTAGGATTTTCACCATATGGCATTATTAAATACTGTACTCCACCACGATTCTCTATAACATCATCAAAACTATTACCATTACTTCTTCGACATTTAGTTTGCTTAATATTTAACACATAAC
Source organism: Candidatus Tisiphia endosymbiont of Ceraclea dissimilis (assembly GCF_964030735.1). Lineage (NCBI taxonomy): Bacteria > Pseudomonadati > Pseudomonadota > Alphaproteobacteria > Rickettsiales > Rickettsiaceae > Candidatus Tisiphia > Candidatus Tisiphia endosymbiont of Ceraclea dissimilis. The sequence goes on along the minus strand of NZ_OZ034917.1, from coordinate 1,398,490 downwards.
CACCAGTATTTTGGCTATAGTCAGAATATTTTGACCAAAAACGATATTGTAAATAGCTTTTTGCTGTAGCGGTTATAATATCGTTAAAAATAATTTGATATTTACTATTAGCCACCTTACTATCATTTCCCGAATCATTCCCCTTGTCTTTATCATTTATTTTAGCAACCATATAGGCTGTTCCTAAAGATTTAGATGGAGTTCCACTATTATCGATTCTGTATAATAAACCTGTTGGAGCAGCATACCAAAAATGTCTTTTTTTCTGGTAGTCTCCTTCTATATAAGCTTTATCTTTAATACTATGATCAACATCTGGGCATGTACGAGATGAGGCACTAGAATTGTAAGAACATTCCGGATGAAAATCCGTAAATAATTTTCTAACGTCACTAGACCAAGGAGATGTAAAAAAACCATCATCTCGATAAGGTTCTGGTGCCTCCCCCATAACATTAGCCCAAAAAGGAGTCTTATCACATATTGTTCTCCAATAACTAGCTAAATGGGCTCCATCTAGTATGCACACCCCATAACCTAATTCACGGTCTTCTGGTTTACTCCAACACACCTCATGTGGGGTAACATTAATACAATCGTTTGGATTATTACAATTTTCTGCAAATCTACAACCACTAACATACTCTCCATAATATATTGAATATCTACCACATAATGGACTGTATTTTCTCTTGCCTTCTGAGCAATCTGCTGTTTCTATAAAATTTTTAGATTCACCATCTTGCTTAACAAACTTAAAGATATTTTTTACACTAACATTAACCATATTTGGCAATTTCTTTTGATCCGGCAAAATTGATATTACAACCTCATCATTAACAAATAATTCAGCTATATTTCGCCATTCATCAGTTTTAGCATCAAAAATTAAAGATAACGGTTCCACATTAGTTTCTTCAACCCTAGGAATGGCAATTCTGTTACCATTACTATCCAAATCTGAAAGTTGTTGGATATTATTTGGGGGAATATAAGCCCTGCAGAGACTTATATTGCCTTTTATTGAAAACTGAATCTCCTGCCCATTTGTAACAGCTAGGTTAGTATTTAACCATTCTCCGTAATGCTTAGGATCATATTTAGTATTGAGCGAACCATCTGGGTTTGTTTCAGTAATAACAGTATAGTTTCCTGTTGCGTTAAGCATTACCGTATTAGTAATATAATCGGTATTACCACCCTGTGTGTCATCATATCTCATAAGACAACCATTAGTAATTTTTACTGATCCTATCATCGCAAGCACTACCATAACAAGGCTAACCAATAAAGCAATTAGACCTAGTAACATTATAAGTTTTGATAAATTTCCTTTCATATGATAATATCCAAGTTATAGCTAACCCCATTAGTATTTATCCATAACAAATTGACGTAATTACAAGAAGGTGTGAAGTCCAAACAAAGTAATCTACCTTGTGGCGTCATTGCGAGCGAGCGTATGTGAGCGTGGCAATCCATGAAGTTTGTATGGATTGCTTCGTCGATCTTACGACCTCCTCGCAATGACGTTGGGGTAGAAGTGTTTCCGTCATTGCGAGACCACGTAGTGGTCGTGGCAATCCATTGTTCATTGAATGCCATATATGACATTAGGGGTTTTTGTACTCCTCGCAATGACGACATCATAATGTTATTATGGTTAATTCTAGCCATTACCCAGCACCACCAGGACTCATACCACCACCGCCACCACCTGCACCCATATCGCTACCACCGCCACCCATACCACCACTACTAGAATCTTTTGCTTCTTCCCCTCCTTTCCTTGGTTTTTCTACGGGATCTTTTTCGGGTACTTTTCCGCTTGATTTTTCTGAAGCATCGGCAATAAAGTCTATCCCTTTCTTAACCATGTCAACTATCTTAGTAGGACTGGCTGTTACAGAATCCATGATCGGACCACCAGTAAGCTCAGCTGCAAACTGACTAATTGATTTTGAGAAATAATAAAAAATAATTGAGAAAACTAATACATATAGTAAATCTATCATCAATGAGAAGATATCTGTAACAATTGATTTAATTGGGAAAAAACTTAAAAGATGCTTTTCCCAACCTACTCCTGAATAATATTGTAATAATTTATACCCAGCACTATTTCTACAATCTTCAGGCTTATCTATTGGCAATCTAAGCTCAAAAGTACTAAACTGAACCTCATTATGTACATAGTCATGCCTCATAAACTGACAATTCTTGTATATTGCCGAATCGTACATAGTAAGCAGCAAGGCAATAAAACCAGCTATTACCGCAGGCTGCAATGCACAAGATATACAAATTTTTAGCCATGCGTCAAAATATGCTTTGGTTCTAGTAAATAAAGCCATAGGAATAAATATAGGAGAAATATAGGTCATGACATATATGGTAACTAAACATACTAAGTAATGGGTTAAAAAATATAAAATTATTGAGATAAATATTACAGAAAATATTAACCCAGATACTACTATTATGATATTACCAGCTAATAAAAAGCCAAATAATACAGTAAAAAATCTGAATGCCCCTACCTTACCCAAATCATCCGGAGCTTCACTACCAGGTTTTTTAAAATCTTCAATAGCAGTACCTTTATTGCTATTGCTGTCCGACACAGTACTAGGAACGTTATTTAAAATAGCTTCTGTATTATAGATTAACCCCATACCCAAATAATAAGCTATCCGACAATCAACAGCATCCCAAAGGGCATAAAAACTATAACCATTTTTATATTTCTTAGCATCAAATTCACATAACCCTCTAGAACCACCAGAATTAAAAACTATTTGGGCAAATTGTGGAGTAAGTTCAGTAAGTAACGGTAAGCCATACTGCAACATCCCATTGTCAGTAGTTTCTTTACCACCCTTAAAATAAGCTGGTCCAATACCTGTAGCAAAATAAGTCACCATTATTAGTTTCATAACAAAAGTTGCTATTTTATCTAAATTACCATATTCCTTGCTTAGAATCATATTAACAGCAAAAAACATAATATATAATATTAACGCTGCCCTAATAGATACTTTCAAAGATTCTTGAAAGGTCGAGAATGGATTAAGGGCAACCAAACTAACTTTATCATTTTTTGGGTTACAGTTACTATAACGGAAAAAAACTTTATCCAGAGTTTCCTTCATGCAATCTACAGCTAACCCAGAAAAATTAAATAACGACTGACTTCTGGTAGTACCCATATAACAAGTTTTACCTATATTCCGACATTGTTCATCTGGCGGCAATGGCGGAGCTGGTGTGGTAGTATTCTTACAAGCCAATGGAAATGGTCCTTTTGAAGTAGACATGACCAGGCACAATAAGCGTCTATCAACAATTTTTACTGTCAGAATAATATCCTTCAACAAACTGTTTCCACCTAAATCAGGATTATCAGCACTTAACTCACCGAGAGTCTTAGAGTCATTTAAGTTAAGAGTAATAACTGTACATTCTTTAGGACTCCCTTTTTTATTTTTTAGACAAAATTTAAATCTTGCATCACTTGGATCGCAAGCATCAGGAGCAAGAGGGTTGGTCATATCAATACTATACATAATATGACCGTAAGCAGTACTTTTCTTTAAATAATCATCGGTTCCAAATGAGACTGATGGACACAGCTCTCCATAACCAGCAAAAACCTCAACTGCAAAAAATATTAAGCAAAATTGTATAAAAATTTGTATGGCTTTACTCACTTTACACATGGCATTTAAAAGACATAGGAAAAATAGTCTGACGTCATTGCGAGGAATGCGGGAGCCGCAAGACGAAGCAATCCATTTTTGGTTAGTTTTATGGATTGCTTCGTCGGTTACACCTCCTCGCAATGACTTCTTGGTAAGAGTACTGGTCATTGCGAGACCACGTAGTGGTCGTGGCAATCTATTTTTGATCACTTTTTGGATTGCTTCTTGGCTCGCACCTCCTCGCAATGACGTCTTGTACTTTTTTGCAATTTTTAAATTGCTACTAGGTTTATGCGTAAGGTGAGTGGCTTTATGAATTTTCATCAGAGCCATCTTTTTTTACTTTTACATTAGCACTATCAGCTATAACTTGTCTAGCTGCTCTATTTTTAATAGATTTTGCTTTGAAATCTTTAAATGCTTGTTCCTCTAATTTAGCATTTCTATCTTTTATTTCACGATTTCTTATTTCTTGTTTAACGTAACCAGTATCTCCAGGTTTTAAGGTGTGATTCTCCATTTCTTTCGAAGTTTTAGAAAGTACTCCAGAAGCACCAGAAGCATTTTGCTCTTTTGCCAATGCTGATGCAGGAGTTGCTGATGCAGCAGGAGTTGCCTTTTCTAAGGGCTTACCTAATTCCTGTTTATTAGTAGCTAGCGGTGGTGATTTATCAATAGGACTATCTGTTGCTGCTATTGTAGTAGTTGCCGCTAAAACAGGACTTTCACCAACACTCGTCTCTAAATTACTTCTTGCTTCCTGTGAAGCCCCTCCTCCACTTGAAGAACCGCCTTCATTAACAGCAGCTACAGTAGCTTCTGCAATGCGACGAATTGGCAAAGAAGCTCCAGTACCTCCTAAAGATTTCGTTCCACCTCCTGCTGAGCCAGTAGCTCCAGCTGAACCACTGGTACTTACGCTATCTCCTACTGATTCATCACCAGTAGTACTATTACTATCTCCAGCTAATTCACCTTTATCGCCACCTTTACCACCACCAGCCAAATCCTTAGCTCCCCCTCCTCCGGCTGCTTTATCTCCTGCCATGTTTCCAGCTGCTCCAATAGCAGCCATACCAGCTTTAAATATTGCTTGCGGATGAATGGCAACACTACTAAGTGCCACACCCTCGGTCATATCAGCCGCAAATTCTGCTAACTGAGCACTAAGGTGATACATTAAATACAAAGTAAAGCAGGCAGTAATTAACGCTAGCACAATATCTTTAATTTTTTCAAAAATTAATTTTGGTGATACAAAGAACATACCGGGCCCCATAACAACACCCTGCAGAAACTGAAATTTAGATAAATAACTATCTGTACTACCACTTCCTGGCTTTTCTTTAAGCATCTCATTTAGGTTATCTTTAGCAAAATCAACAACTGTTGCAAGTGGATTATTAAGCATATAACCTAGGCTATTCTTACAACTTTTAACTTCGTCTTTAGTATACTTACTCCAATCATTATTAACAAAAAATATTTTCACAGCTCTTTTTCCGTCGCCACCACTTTCTATACTATTGTTTATGGTTTTACTTGTATATTTACAGTGACCATAAAAACCAACATCGTAAACCGAAAACATCATAATCATAAAGGTCACCACCACCATAGGCTGTAACAAAAATGATATTAGCAATTTTACCCACGATTCAAAGTAACCTCGTGTATATTCAAATAAAAACATTGGTACGAAAAGAGGTGCTAAAACACCCAATATTACTATAGATATCATGCACATCACTGTAGCATTCACCATAAATGCTCCAACAGAAATCACTAATAAAGGATAAGAAAGTGCTAAAGATACAAGAGTCATGTTGCCTGAAATAATAGCAGGAATCAGTAAATATACATAAGGTGGGGCTGAGAAACTAAAGAAGTCAAAACTCTTGAAATCATGATTTCTATATTGATTTTCTACCATCATCGTTGATAGTATATCTAATCCCAAATAATGACTTACCCGACAATCTAATGCATCCCATAATGGCAGATAAGAAAGACTTTTATCGCTATAATCTTCAGGGTTAAATTTACACAAATCTGATGGGGCAGAATTCATAACCCAACCACCAAGCGTATCTATTCCTCCTAATAACAAAGGAAAAGCCCATTGCACCATACCATCTAGTCGATTATAGTCAGAACCACTATTGGGAGTAATATTTATACCTACAGAGAAATAGGTTACAAATAACATTTTTAATACAAAATTAATTATTTCATTTTTAGGTAGAATTTCACTAGAAAGTATGATTTTAAAACCAAAGAAAATTACATATATAGTTAATAAAGCAGTGACAGTTCTGTGCATATTACGCTGAAATTGAAATAATACACTACTCTCCCTTTTACTAGAATTAACCACTTTATTAACATCATCAAATGTACAAACATCTTTACTAATCAGTAATCTTGCGGTCATTTCTTTAATACATTCGATTAATGGAGCAGAGATAACTATAGCTGTCTTAGAATTATTATAAGCCCTTTGGTAACAACTAGAGGATGATAAACCACAATCAACTATTGCCATTGGATCAGTAGCAGTTTTGTTAGAACCATTTTGAGAATTATCACCAAGATTCATAAAAGACGCATATATAGATTCAGGGTGGGGTTCTCTAATATACTTACAACCAACCGGCACCCAATCTGCTAATATAGTAGGAGCAGCTACACACATAGTATCCTTTTGCCTTACTACTTTAAAAACAACTGGCAAAAGCACGTCTAACATTACACCGGTATCACCATCTTTTTGATCCTTATAAATAACATGAAATTCGCCCTTATTATCTTTCCAAGCCTCCATAATATCATGCCATGGATCAGAACCGGTTAATACGGCTTTAGCAATAGCAATGGCAGAAATACCTATTGCCTTTATCCTAGCAGTTTGTAGCTTAATATTATTGCAAAATGCAAAGGTTAATTTGGGATCGTTTGGATCAATTTTATTATTTCTTGCACACTGCCCCCCAGGGTAATCTCCATCAAATAATTCATGATCATTTATTTTAAGACGCAGCATCGTATTAGCATAAACCCCTGGCGAGATTATATTCGCAGTAGCAAAGGAAAAAAACGACCCTGGTATACAAGTGTGAGAAAATTCTGTACGTAATAAGTCACCCACACCCCGAGTTTCACAGGTCAACCTTGAAAGAGTAGTAATTATAGTACCTAAAGCATCTTCTTCTTCTGCATAACTATTATGGATAGCAGTAATATTGAGTATACTACATAAGATCAGTATCCTACCAAATGCTTTAACACTATACAATAAGCCACTGACACTAAAGTTACAGTATAACAGGGTTAATAATTTTCTATGTTTGTAATGCATAAATTAACTAAAGTGACTTTACTTCCTCATAAAATATAGGTAACCATTTTTCAGGATCATCACCATATTGCTCTCTAATCTTATTCAACAATAACACCGTTTCAACCCGACCAGAAAGAACATTAATAATATCATTCATACCATCTAGGCTTATTTTAGCAACAACCGCATCTACTCCCTGTTTTATTAAAAAATAACGCGATGTTGGATCAGTAGTTTTTATTAAAATATATTCCCGTTGACTAAGAATAAAGGCACTACGATAAATATCAGTTGCCTTAAGATTGGGTAAAAATATTTGGGTTGCAGTTTGTTGAATCAGAGTATCGCTGATTCTGCTTTTAGCTGCATCTTCAACGCTTTGGGTAGCAAAAATTACAAAAGTATTTAACTTACGCAAAACTTTTAGCCAGTCCTTAATTTTCGGAGCAAATACCGGATTATCAATCAAAGCCCATGCCTCATCAAGAACTATCATAGTTCTCTGACCATCTAAAGAAATACTAATTCTATGGAAGATGTATAATAATACAGGAGCAAGACTAACTGGATCTTTTAACAACTCTGTCATATCAAAACCAAATACTCGAGCTTTCTGTAAATCGATATTATCTGTCTCATTATCAAATATTCTGGCATGCGAACCTCTCCCAACCCACATAGCAATTCTACCTGCCAAACTATTAGGACCATCAATGCCTAAAAATGCTACAACATTTTTTAACCTTCTATCTTTCTTTTCTAGCTTAAAATTACCGCTTACTGCTTGTGATAGAGTCTTATTATCTTCGGATGATAACGACTCTCCATTAGAAGTAACCAATACTTTAAGCCACTCTAATATAAATGTTCTATTCTCTCCAGTATCATCAAGTTGTAAGGGATTAAAGTTACATTCTCCCCCCGGATCAATGGTGGTATAAATCCCGTTAAGGGATCTAATAAATATTTCTGCACCGTGATCTTTATCAAAAAAGAACATTCTTGGTTTAAATTTTTGTGCTTGTGCACATAAAAAATTCATTAATACTGTTTTACCAGCCCCAGTTGGACCAATAATCAAACTATGCCCAACGTCCCGAACATGAAAACTGAAATAAAAAGGAGTACCCGAAGTAGTATCGAGTACAGTCACATATTCTCCCCAATGATTATTAAAAACCTTACCTAATGGATAATTATGCATAGATGCAAAACTAGCCATGTTTAAAGTATTGATAGTCGAACCTCTTACTATATAATCCATATTCCCAGGAAGCTGTCCCCAATAACTCGGTTCCATATTAATTTTTTCTCTAACAGGTTGAATTCCAGAATTAGAGAGTTCAACAGAAGCCATAGATAAAGTATCTTCAAGAGATTTTAAATTACTATCAGAGCAGAGAAGTGAAAAATGGTGTTCTCCAAAACCAATATCACCACTGGTAGCCATATCAAGTGCTCGAGAGATTTCGGCAACTTGTGATACAGCCTTATCGTCTGATTGAATCATCCTATTTTGTTGTAGTTGCATTTTATTAATTGCCACCGTTCTATTAGCAAAAATAAAACTCTGAGTCATAACAAATTCAAAAGGCATTTGTAAAAAGCCATCAAATATCCCAGCTGATGTAGATGGTCCATATTCTAAAATACTTAGTATCCCAGCATATCTTCTACCCGCTGGACCACGTGCTTCTATGGATCTAGAACCAAAAAATAATCTATGGGTTGGAAGATATTGGTCTATTGAACTTCTGGGAACAACCATTTGCATTGAAGAACCACAATTTACCAGAGTACCAAGAAACTCCATAATATCACAACAATAGCCACTACTAGATTTGCGGACGCCAAGTAGCGTAGCACCATAACTATGGAAAGTGTTAACTACTCTTGAGGACATTTCTCTTAGACTGTCCTGCATCTCTCGCATGTCATTTTCCCAAGCCGATTTATTAGACTTTTGCATCAACTTCTTAACAAAGTACTCGATTACAGCAACTCCAGCTTTATCTGGTCGATAAAGAATACTAACATACAACTCATTAAAAAAAGACCTAGAACCGGCATGTTTCTTACGCCATTCATTTGATAAATAAGTTGTGAAATCATTAGGTACTTTTATGGTAGGATCAGAGGTATATTCCAGCCCATCAAAAATCACTGGTCTACGCCTCCTGATCGTGTGGAAATACATCACAATGTTGCCTGATGACATATTTTTAAGCAAAGAATTCCTGATATTTTTTTTAATATCTAAATCTTCATCATCAGCTGTTTCAAAGGAAAACCCCCCTATCTTTACTACTTGTAATAATTCATTATTTTTGGTTAGGATAGTATTACTATCCCAATGGCACTTATAAGGAATAAAATGAGAAGTAGGTTTTTCTTTCCTAGAACTCGATTCTTTTGCTGCTTTTGTTACAGATAATTTTATCATTTTGTCATTTTATAACTGTTCTTTTAAATACCGTATGAGTTCGCTCCATAGAATGATTTATTAGGACACTGGCTACATTTAGAAGATTTATTTAAGAACAATTCTATAAATCTTGGTTCTTTAAAACATATTACATACCCTATCATATGAATTACAAAAGCAACAAGCAAATTCATAATACTATTACTTTGAATAAATAATGACATCGATATGATCATATTAAGTGCTGCAAATTTTATACTCACGCCAAATATCATTGCAGGTCTTGTTAAACCAACAAATAACGGATCTGATACTAAACTACCTGACATAAATTAATCCCCTTTAACTCCAATTCGGTTATATCTGTAAATATATAGTCAATTCACCTGAATTAGTGCCGCACCCATCATGCTGTCATTGCGAGGAGGCGTAAGCCTCCGAAGCAATCCATTTTAATCGTTTTTTTGGATTGCCACGACCACTACGTGGTCTCGCAATGACGCTGAGACTAAATACTAATCGAATTTATAACGTCGCCAATTCAAGTTAATTCACTATAGCAGATTTTTATGCTCCACTAATAGATGTTTTCATTATTTTTGTAATATTAGTTATTTTTTTCATTAACGTGAGTTGCCAATTAAAACGTCATTGCGAGCAAACGTACGCATAAGCGTCAGTTTGAGAAAACAATAATTGAAAAACCGTCATTGCGAGGAGACCGTAAGGTCGACGAAGCAATCTAGAAAAGTGATTAGAAATGGATTGCTACGCCACCTACGGTGGCTCGCAACGACGACTTTTCTACTTTATTTTCTTAAACCGACGCTTATACAATGACGCCAAGCTATTTGCTATATGACTTTTAAATGCCATACGTGAGGTGAGTTTATAATTTAATGCATTTTGCCAAACTAAACTGCAATTCTTTGGCCCCTTCTTTACTCCTACTACTTGTATAAATTACATTACAGGAGTAGCCCAAAGTTGCAAGAAAATTCTGTGCTGTCGCCGTTAGGTTTTCTTTATCTGTTACCTTATCTGACTTGGTGAAAACAATTTGGAAATCTTTATTGCAAGAAAGTAACAATTTAGCAATTTCCATATCATTTTGCTTTACTCCTCTTCTAGCATCAATCAACAAATTTACTAATTTGAGATTTACACTCATTCTGAGATAGTATGTTATTAATACTTCCCACTGTTGTTTGATATATATTGGCACTTCAGCAAAGCCATATCCAGGAAGATCAACTAAAATAAGTCTATCGATAAGGGAGAAAAAATTTATTTGCCTAGTGCGACCAGGAGTATTAGAAACCTTAGCAATACTTGAATTATTACAGATACTATTAATCAAACTCGACTTACCAACATTTGATTTACCAACAAAGGCAATCTCTGGTACAGATGTATTAGGGAACTGATTTATTTTTGCCACACCAGCTATAAATTTTACCTCTTGCCGAAATAGTTTTGTAACCTTATCAACCGACATTCTTATCTAGCTTATTAATGTAATATTGCTGAGCTATTGATAAAATATTACTCCAAGACCAATAAATCACTACTCCCACTGGAAAACTACTAAACATTACTAAAAAAACTAGCGGCATAAATTTCATTACTTGAGCTTGAATTGGATCGGCTGACTGTTGTGGAGTCATCCTTTGCTGTAAGAACATAGTAAGAGCCATAAAAATAGGCCATACACCAATCATTAGGAAGCTTGGGCAGGCAAATGGCAGTAACCCGAATAAGTTAAAAATTGATGTTGGATCGGGAGCAGACAGATCTTTTATCCAACCAAAAAATGGTGCCTGACGCATCTCAATAGTTACGTACAACACTTTGTAAATTGAGAAAAACACCGGAATTTGTGCAATAATCGGTAGACAACCAGCAAGGGGATTAACCTTTTCTCTTTTATACAACGCCATAACTTCTTGGTTAAGTCTCATTTTATCATCAGCATATAACGCTCTAATCCTCTCTACTTCAGGCTGAATATTTTTCATTCTCTTCATAGAACGATATGATTTATTAGCCAAAGTAAACATTAGCAGTTTTATAATAACAGTTACAATCAAAATACTAATGCCAAAGTTACCAACATAGTGATAAAAAAAGTTCATAGCATTAAAGACTGGTTTAGTGATTATATAAAACCAACCAAAATCAATTGCCCGGTCAAATAATTTAATATTATATTGCTTTTCGTATTTGTCTAATAAGTCAACTTTCTTTGCTCCGGCAAATAATCTTTGCGATATAGTGAGTTTTTGTCCTACTTCTATAGTCTGAGTTGAAGAAATGAAGTCGACCTGGTATTTTTCAACACCGTTTTTCATTGCATAATTGAAGTTGGAACTATATATACTAGCTTTATCTGGAATTAAGGAAGATAACCAATATTTATCGGTTATACCAACCCAATCAACAACAGTTTGTGGAAATTTCTCAATTTTCTTATCTTTTAAATCGTCAAAAGAATGTTCTTTAAGCCTACCATCAATAACACCGATTGGTCCTTGATGTAGTATATTAACTGATTTTTCTTTACCAATATATTTACGGTTAATTAGTCCATAATATTGCACTGAAATTGGTTCTTTGCTATCATTCACCGTAGTTTGATCTATGGTAAATAAATAATTACTATCCATACTTATCGTAACCAAGAATTTAACCCCATCTTTGTTGATCCATGACAAATTCACAGGGTTTGTAGGCGTTAACTGATCATTATCAGCCTGCCACAGAGTTTCACTATCAGGAAGAATAATACTATTATCCTTGTTAAACCAGCCTATTTCAGCAAAATAAGCTTCTTCTGACTGAGAATGGGCAAATAACACAACAGGTTTACTGTCTGGTGATAAATCTTGCTTATATTTCAACAAAATTAAATCATCAAACCGGAGTCCTTTTAAAGCAATCGAGCCAGAAAGAAGTTCTGAGTCTATCCGAATTCTCTTGGTAGAAACAGGTGATTCAGCTTCTTTAGGGGGTGCTACTTGAGTATTCTTTTTCTTTAACTCTTGAACTTGCTTGTTATATATTTTATTTTGCTGTTCTAATTTTTGTAATCTTGGTTTATCATAAAAATATTGCCATCCAAAAATAATCCCAAGGGACAAGACAATTGCAGCTACCAAGTTAACTATGTTATGATTCATTACCGGTCTAAAAAATAATTTATATTATATAAAATAAAATAGAATACCCTAAATTTAGGGTATTCATTATACTACTCCTATGAGTTCTATAAGATTTAAGTAAATTAATCAAGAAATTTGATTTATTGATTTAATATACCATCAGCATCTCTTGTATTATTATTCACCATTAATTATATATTAAAGTACTTAGTGGAAGAAAATATTATGATATATTTATAGTATAGCTCATAACAAACTAACGTCATTGCGAGAAGACCGCAGGTCGACGAAGTAATCCAAAAAAGTAATTAGAAAGGATTACCACGCTCACATATGTTCGCTCGCAATGACGGAGTAATACTAATCGGGTTGGCTATAATAAACTTTGAGTTAATTTAAAATTTATGAGGTTATGGCAATGAACATAGATAAATTTACTACCCAGGCAAAATCTGTATTATCTAATGCCCAAAGCATAGCAGCAAAAAATGATCATCAGCAAATATTGCCATTACACATATTGGCGAGTTTATTAAACGATGATAGTGGAGTTATTGATAATCTTATTAATACTTTAGGTACTAGCTTCGATGATTTGAATAGAGCTATAACCGTAGAATTAAACAAAATCCCAAAAGTGCAAATAGAGGGAGGAGGACAACTTTACCTATCATCAGAAGCACTAAAATTACTTGATAAAGCATCAGAGCTTGCAAAGAATAATGCCGATAGTTTTATAACTATTGAGAGAATTTTTGAGGCATTATCATATGATAAAACCTCTGCTGGTAAGATTTTATCAGAGAATGCAATAACTAATAAAAAAATAAACGCAGCAATTTTACAGTTAAGAAAAGGTAAGACAGCAGATAATAACTCTTCTGAAAGTAGTTATGACGCCCTAAAAAAATATGGTAGAGATGTAACCGAGCTAGCAGAACTTGGTAAACTTGATCCAATCATCGGTAGAGATGAGGAAATTAGAAGAACCGTGCAAGTTTTGTCAAGAAGAATGAAAAATAATCCCGTGCTAATAGGAGAGCCAGGAGTTGGTAAAACAGCCATAATAGAAGGGTTAGCCCAAAGAATATTTAGCCAAGATATTCCAGAAACTCTAGCAAATTGTCGAATCATTGAACTTGATATGGGAGCTTTAATTGCTGGGGCTAAATATCGTGGTGAATTCGAAGAACGACTAAAAGCTGTATTAAATGAGATTAAGCACTCTAGTGGGGAGATTATTTTATTTATTGATGAGCTACATCTTTTAGTAGGAACTGGTAAGACAGACGGAGCCATGGATGCATCAAATTTACTAAAGCCAATGCTTGCTAGAGGAGAACTTCATTGTATCGGTGCTACGACTTTAGATGAATATCGCAAATATATCGAGAAAGATACCGCTCTTGCCAGAAGATTTCAAGCAGTTTACGTTAATGAACCAACAGTAGAAGATACTATTTCGATTCTGCGTGGTATTAAGGACAAATACGAATTACATCATGGCGTAAAAATTGTTGATAGTGCTATAGTTGCCGCTAGCACTCTATCTAACAGATATATTACCGATCGTTATTTACCAGATAAAGCTATTGATTTAATCGATGAAGCATGTAGTCGGCTAAAAATAGAATTATCTAGCAAACCGGAAGAATTAGATGAGCTTGATCGTCGTATCATTCAAATAAAAATTGAGCTAGCAGCTCTAAAAAAAGAAGATGATGAATATTCAAAAAAGAAAATTATCCAATTAACAGACGAATTAACTAAACTTGAATCTCGTTCTTACGATATGAATGCTAGCTGGCAAGCTGAAAAATCCAAAATACATATTGAACAGAAATTAAAAGAAGAGCTAGAAAAAGCTCGTTTAGAACTTGAAAGAGCAGAAAGAAGTAGTGATCTTGCCCGAGCTAGTGAGTTGAAATATGGTATTATTCCTGATTTGACTAAGAAACTACAACAAGCAGTAGAAGGGGGAAATAACAAATTATCAAAAGAAGTTGTATCAGAAAACGATATAGCTATAATTATTTCCAAAATTACTGGTATACCGATTGACACAATGCTATCAAGCGAACGTGAGAAGTTATTAGCGATGGAAGATAAACTACGTCAATCGGTAATCGGTCAAGATGAAGCTATAAAAGGAGTCAGCGATGCTGTGCGTCGTTCTCGTGCTGGAATACAGGATCATAATAGACCACTTGGATCGTTTTTATTCTTAGGTCCAACTGGTGTTGGTAAAACGGAACTAACCAAAGCTTTGGCACTTTTTTTATTTGACGATCGTAATGCCATTCTCAGAATTGATATGTCTGAATATATGGAAAAACACTCTATATCACGTTTGATTGGGGCTCCTCCAGGCTATGTTGGTTATGAGCAGGGAGGAGTTTTAACAGAAGCGGTACGTAGGAGACCTTATCAAGTTATTTTATTTGATGAGGTAGAAAAAGCCCATACGGATATTTTCAATATCATGTTACAAATTTTGGATGAAGGGCGTCTAACTGATAGTCAAGGAATAACTGTTGATTTTAAAAATACCATCATTGTTCTTACTTCCAACCTTGGGGCTGAAATACTTATTAATCAACAGCAAGATGATGACCAAGATGCAATTAAAGAACAAGTAATGCAACATGTACGAGCAACATTTAAACCTGAATTCTTAAATAGGCTAGATGAGATTATTCTATTCCATAAACTAACTCGTGCTGACATACATGATATTGTCAAAATACAACTAGATAATTTGAAAGAAATTCTTTCACAACAAAATATTACATTGCAATTTGATCAATCGGCAATAAATTACCTGGCTGATAAAGGTTATGATTCAATGTTTGGTGCTAGACCATTGAAAAGAGTTATTCAACGAGAATTACAGAATAATTTCGCCAAAATGATTCTTTCTAGTAGAATCGGTAGCGGTGATATTGTAAATATAAAAGCAATAAATAATGAATTAGCTATTGATAAAATGATAACTTAACAATAATTATGAAAAATGCACAATATTAAACCCAAAATTTGGGTATTAGCTGACAGCAGGGTGGGTAATGTCAATCAAGCTATAGCTCTAGCAGAAAAGCTTGGTCTTGGTTATCAATTAAAACCTATTGAATATAATTTTTGGGGTAAATTACCAAATTTTTTACTAGCCCTTAGCCCTATCCATGTGAAAAAGCAGCTATTACAATCGTGGGAAATGGAAGGCTTCCCTGACTTAATAATTTCTGCTGGAAGAAGAACCGCTTCTTTAGCGAGTTATTTAAAACATAAATCTGCTGGGAAAGTAAAAATTATTCAAATTATGCACCCCAACCTACCATTTAAGCAATTTGACCTAATTATTTTACCGCATCATGATAAGGTTAGCAGGGAAGAACTATGCACGAATGACAAGAATATATTGAGAATTACTGGAGCTCTTAATAATGTTCAAGCAAAAATACAGGATGGCGGTATTGAGTTACGCAAAAATTATCCAGATCTTAAGCAGTTTATATCGGTAATTATTGGTGGTAATAGCAAAAATTATCAATTTACCGACGAAAATGCTCGCGAATTTGCTGCAATATTATCTAATCTTACTAAGACCCAAGATGAAAAACATACCTTGTTTATTAGCTTTAGTCGACGTACTCCTAATTCAGCAAAACAAATTATCAAAAATAAGGTACCTTCATCGGCTATTATTTACGATCCAACAGAGGAAGAAGCTAAACCTAATCCTTATTTTGGGATGTTGGCACAGGCAGATTACATAATTTCTACGGCTGATTCGATTTCTATGTGTAGTGAGGCAGCTTCCACTGGTAAACCTCTTTATATATTCTGTCCTAGTAATTTTAAATCACCTAAACATCTAGCATTTACACAAAATTTGCTAGAATTAGGAATAGCTAAAATACTAGACAAATCTGTAATTCAGCTTGAAAACTATAATTATGCCCCTCTTAATGAAGTAGAAAAAATTGCTAATATCATAATTACAAAAAATTGGATAAAATGATGATCCATAATTCGACAACAAAATCACCAACTAGCCTGGCACCAACTAGCCTGGCTTATGCAGAAAGTATATTAATTGATTCTCATTGTCACCTCAACATGTTAAAAGAAGATTTATCAGCCATAATAAGCAGAGCTGAGAATAATAATGTTAAGTACATGCAGACTATATGTACTACCATTGAGGAATTGCCGGATATTTTAGAAATAGCCGTAAGATACGGTAATGTCTTTGCTTCGTGTGGAGTTCACCCCAATGAAGTGAAGGAAATTGTCTCGTGCGAAACTATTATGGAATATTGTAATCATCCAAAAATTATTGGCATTGGTGAAACTGGTCTCGATTATTATTACCAGACATCAGACAAACATCAACAGATTAGTTCTTTTGGGCAACATATACAGGCATCTCAAAGTACCGGGTTGCCAATTATAGTCCATACAAGAGAAGCCGAACAAGATACTATTGATATTTTAAGTAGCGAAATGCAAAATACCGCGTTTCACGGTCTTATTCATTGCTTTACCGCTTCAAGGCATTTGGCAAAAAAAATGCTTGACCTTGGTATGTATATATCGATTGCTGGAATTGTAACCTTTAAAAACGCCACCGATTTACAGGATATAGTACGTTATATTCCACTAGACCGGTTATTAATTGAAACAGATTCTCCTTATCTTGCCCCTGTTCCGATGCGTGGCAAACAAAACGAACCAGCTTTTGTCAAATATGTAGCAGAAAAAATAGCTGAAATAAAAGAAACAAACCTAGAAACAGTAGCAAATGCTACTACCACAAATTTTATATCTTTATTCAGCAAAACCCATCTAGTTGTAAATTGTAATTCCCGCCCACTATTATCATTTCCTCCCACTATTGTCATTCCCGCGTAAGCGGGAATCTAGCACAACTGTTGAAAGTTAGAAGGTAAAGCGGGTTTTAGATAGGTTTTCCGCTATTAGCGAGACCACGCAAGTAGGTCGTGGCAATCCATCTTTGGTTACTTTTGTGGATTGCTTCGTCGACCTAAGGTCTTTCTCGCTAATAGACGTTGACCACATACGACTTTTAAACTATCCGGTCTAAAATCGCTTCCTCTTATAACTTTCAACAGTTGTGGGGAATCTAGCCCCCTGCTTCTATAGAGCCTGAGCAATCAGAAAAGTTTTTTAACCGTAATTTTGTATCCCACTCATCTTTAAGTATACTATAATATACTGTATCTCGGCGTCTATCATCAGGCATAAGAGTGTGGCTTCGCAATACACCTTCTTCAGTTGCTCCAATTTTAATTAGCCCACCTTTAGCTCTTACATTAAGTGCATCTGTTTTAAACTCTACCCTTTCCATATTAAGGTAATCAAAGGCAAAATGCAATAAAAGAAACTTGGCATTTTTGTTAATACCACTTCCTTGAAACAATGTTTCTATCCAACTCCAACCTATTTCTATCCTTCTATCTTTTGGAGAATAATTGCCAAAAGCCGTTGACCCAACAATTTTTCCTGTTTTCTGCTCTTCAATAGTAAAATGATATCGTAAACCCATTTTCCTTTGTTGTATAGCATCATCAACGTAGTCGTTCATATCTTGTACTTGAGACATTTTGATAGCAAAATATTTCCAAACTGCGTAATCATAATGGAACCGAACAAACTCAGGCATATCATCTGCGTTTAATGGTCTTAATCTTACTAACTCATTATTACAGATAATGTCATGCTCAAAAAAGCTGCCATTATTCTTAGCTAACGCTAACTTAAAATTAGCGGATATATTGTTCATATTTACTCCTACTATAGTTGACGCCTGGGTAAAACCCTTCCGTCATTGCAAGGAATGCCCAAACCTCAGCCGTCATTACACATAGGCATCAGTTTAAGAAAATAAAGTAGAAAAGTCGTCATTGCGAGCGAACGTATGTGAGCGTGGCAATCCATTTTTAATCATTTCTGGATTGCTTCATAGACCTAAGGTCTCGCAATGACCTCGCAATAATGTTAAGTAATAAGCAAGCAACGAGTGACGACGTCCCCAACTTCTCATCATTTGACTATAGCATCAGTGGTCTTTATATCATCATCTTCACTAAGAAATTTCTTTTGCATCTCTGACTTGCCAAGTGGCTTGTTAATTTTATTATTCTTACTGGCTTCGACTTCCTTAATTTTTTTACTACTACCTGTTTTAGCTTTATTTGGTAAAACTTTATCAACAGTTTGTTGGTTAGTAGTTTGTCGTGCAGGACATCTATATTTTTCTAAATCTTTCTTAGTTTCACGCAAAATAGCTTTAATTTGCTCTAGCTCTTTGTGCAAATTATTATTTGCTTGATCATTCTTATCATTATTTTGTTTCTTCAGCTTATCATTTGCCGAATTCAATGAAGGATATTCTTTTTCTTGATTTTGCTTACGTTTTTCATTACGTTCCGCATCTTGTTTTACCATCTTAAGATACATTTGACGATTTCTTAAAGTTGGATTGATTGTTTCAGTATCATATTCACTAAACAAATCCCCCTCATCATCATCAAAATTTTCTTCCATAACATTTCTTTTTGCCATCGCTATATATTTCTTATTATAAAGCGGTGGACGTTTGCCACCGGCAAAACCTTTACTATCTATAATTTTATTATTAGCAGATTTTTTGAAATATCCTCTAAACCCATCAGTACAACCTGAAAGTAGGGATAATCCCAAAACTATAATAATAACTTTTTTTAACATAAATTAGTCCGATAATTTTATAGTAACATAATTAATGACACAAAATCACCCAAGTTGCAAGAATCAGTTTACTATTTCTTCTACTGTATCAGCTAAAATATTACTACCGTCATTTTTACGCTTTAATAATTCACAAGATGCCCGCTCCAGTATATCACGATTTTTTATTAGCACTAAGAGTTTATCGGCTAATTTTTCTGCAGTAATTTTATTTTGTTCAAAACACCACCCTGCCCCACTATCTTCCAGTGCCTTGGCATTATAGAATTGATGGTTTTCAGTAGCAAAAGGTAGCGGAATAAAAATTGCCGGCAAGCCAATATAGCTAAGCTCAGAAATAGTTGATGCCCCAGCCCTTGATATTACTAGTTCTTGATTGGCATATTGCTGATCCATATCATAAAAAAAATCGGCTATTTTATGTGGGATGTTTAATTCACTATAAATTTTAGCAATATTGTCTAAATCTTCTGGAGGAGCTTGTTGGGTAATATGTAGTTTAATATCAGGATTTGATTGCACTAATATCTTAATCGCTTCCGGTATTAAAGTAGAAAACACCTTTGCTCCCTGACTTCCACCAAAAATCAATATTCGAAAAATATCATTGCTAAAATTATCCTTAACTTTCAGCTTTTTAACATTATCCCGTACTATATTTCCTATAACTAATTTCTTATTATAGTCAACAATATTATAATTTTTAGTTTCCTCATAGGTAAGCGCAACTCTTCTGGCCCATTTTAAGAATAATCTATTGACCTTACCAATAAAGCAGTTTTGTTCATAAATTACGATAGGAATACGTAACAATACAGCTGCTATCAAAGGAGGAGCAGAGGGATAGCCACCAAACCCAATTATAACACAAGGTTTGACCTGCACTAATAGCAATAACATCTTAAAAATCATAAATAATAAACAAATTAATAATTTAAACTTATTAAACAACCCTTTCGGTGGCAATCTAAAATTTATTATATGTGGAATGAGCGGTAAATCTTCAGTTAAATATTTTTGGCATCTAACGTCAGTAATAAGGTGTAATTTATACCCGCGTTTCACCAATTCTTCAGCCAAAGCAATAGCGGGAAATAGATGACCTGCCGTACCACCACCAACAACAATTATACTCTTCATATGTCAATATCTTGAATTTTATAGTTAGTAAGGGAAGTTTTATGTTTGGTAAAACCAAGCAGCATCCCTGTAGCAATAGCTATGGCAAAAGTTGAAGAACCACCATAGCTAATAAATGGTAATGTCATCCCTTTGGTTGGTAATAAATTCAAGGTAACACCTATATTAATTAAGGCTTGTAAACCTATCTGTGCAACAATACCACTTGCTGCCAATTGAACAAATTTATCTTCTTCGTTAATGAGTTTCAGTAAACTACGAATCACTATAAAAGCAAATATTCCTATAATTATCAAGCAGATAATCGCCCCAAATTCCTCACCAGCAACAGCAAAAATAAAATCAGCATGAGAATCCGGCAATACTTGTTTTACCGCTCCTTCACCAGGACCACAACCATATAAACCACCATGCTCAAATGCTCTGATTGACTTACTAACTTGATAATTACTAATACTCTCTGGATCAAAAAAACTATTAATCCTTTTCGCTACATGAGGCAGCCAAAAATAAGCTGCTGTAACACCAAATAACAACATAAAAGCAGCAAGCATAATCCAAAATATTGGCATACCAGCAACAAAAAGCTGAATACCAAAAACTGCAGTAACCATCACTAACATACCAAAATCTGGCTGGATAATTAATAATAAAGCAATGATACCATACAGAACTATACAAATAGAAAAACTTGGAAATTCCCCCTCAAATTTCAATGATAATATCCAACCTGCAACTACCGCAAAAAATGGTTTTATAAATTCTGAAGGCTGCATCGAAAAACCTAAAATATTAATCCAGCGAATAGCCCCCTTAACTTCATAACCATAGAATTTAACTAAAATTAATAACAATATGCTGACAATAAATCCTAAAATTGACAATCTCTTTAACCATTTTTTGGAAAAAAGGGAAAAAAGAATGATCAATAGCGATGCACTAGCAAGATAAAATAATTGTCTAGAGGCAAAATAATGCTCATTGAGTCCTATTCTATTTGCTATTACTGGTCCAGCTGTAGTAACCAACATCATACTAAAAACAAACAGGATTACTAAAGCAATAATCATTTGCTGGTCGATACTACGCCACCACCATTTTAGGTAATTGTTAGATAATTCATTATTATGATTATCTTTAATCATGGTTAGCAATAATATTATATAATTCTATAAATAGATTTCCGCGTTCTTCAAAATTTTTAAATTGATCGTAAGAGGCACAAGCTGGAGCTAACAAAATATTTTTTATGCTCCCTATATCTTGCATTGCATCTCTAACTGCAACATTAAAAGCCTCCTGCAAATTTTGACAAATTTGAAAATTTACTCTACCCTTAAGTGACGATGCAAAAAGTTCTTTATCTTGACCAAAAAGATAAGCCTTATGAATTTTATCAAACCATGGAGCTAAATTTGTTATTCCTCCTTCTTTTGCCACTCCTCCAGCTAGCCAATATATATTATCAAGTGCAGCAAGGGATTTAGAAGCAGCAATGCTATTGGTAGCTTTGCTATCGTTATAAAATTTTATCATACTCGAATGATCTGAGTATATTGTACCAACATATTGCATCCTGTGCGGCAACCCCTTAAACAACTCGATAGCAGCAATTATTTGTTCTGGTCTTACCCCTATAATCCGACAAGCCGCATAACTGGCAACAATATTTTCCTGATTATGGATGCCTTGTAGATAGCTATTATTTGGCAAATTAATAGTAATTGGTTCAAAAATATTGTCATAAACAACATTATTACAAATTGATACTCCTTTATCAAGGATTTTACCAACAGAGATTGGTATTAAATTTGTGGTATTCTCCTTTTGTAACTCTAAGAAAATATTGTTGGTAATTTCATTATCAACACTAATTATGGCAAATGAATCTTTATCCATTCGATCAAAGATTTTCTTTTTAGCGACAATATAGCCTTGCATATTATTATGCCGATCTAAATGATCCTCGGTAATATTAAGTAGCACAGCAATTTTAGCTTTAAAACTGCTTAATAAGTCTAACTGAAAGGAAGATAGCTCTAATACATACCCTTGACAATCTAATCCCATACTTAAGGCAGGAACACCAATATTCCCGCCAACTGGATAATCAAAACCACAAAACTGTAAAATATGACCAGTTAAAGCAGTGGTAGTACTCTTACCATTAGTACCAGTTATACCGATAAAATTAGCTTTCTTCCCACCTCTAAACTTAACTTCCTCAAATAATAAGTCTATATCTGAGGTTATTGATATATTACGGACATTCGCCATGGTAACAATGTCATGCGATAAGGGAACACCTGGACTCAACAATATCTTATCAATATCCTGCCACCGCTGATCAGAAAAGCTAACCAAATTATCGTTTCCATAAATTTTACTGAAAGCATCCCTACTACTACCTAGTTGATCATAACAAATTATCCTAGCTACTTTATTTAGCGATTGATAAGCAGCCATACCAGTCTTACCTAGACCAACTATCCCTATAGTCTTGTTTTTTTGTGAAAGAAATAATGACATAATTTTTAGTTTAATAATCCATTATTTACTGTACTTTCAATAGTTCATTGATTCTTGTAACAGATAATCTAGTCATTCTCGCTACTTCTTCAATAGAGCTACCATTATTTATCATCATTTTTATTAATTTAGCTTCTCCTTTAGCTTCTCCCCTAGCTTCTCCGATTTGAATCCCTTCTTCTTTCCATACTTGAGCTATACTAGGCATAAGTTCTTCTCCTTTTTCTTTAGTTAAACTATTTTTTAATATTTTTTCTAACTCTATTTTATCACTTTGCTCAATAAAGGTCAAAGTATAGCTCAATAGATTTCTTATGTGGTCATGACCTATTGTTATTTTACTCAATTTAGGCAAGAGATGAGAAATTTCCTGCCATCTTTTCAGTAATTGACGTTCGTGGATGTGTTTGAGGAAAAATAACAAAATCCCAGACCATACTTTTTTCTTTAGCTCCTCATCGGGGATATCATGTACGTTAATAAGCTGACAATCATTTGTCCAAAAGCCTCTGGCTAAATCTGGATGGCTAAATAAATTCCATATATTAAGAGGTGCGTTATATTTCTTCTTGCCATTATAAATTATTAGGGGATAAATTACTGGAAGGCATTTAGCTTTAGGATTAGTAGTTAAATATCGATCACAAATATTAATCATATATTTAAATAACCTAAATGCCATCATTTTATCAACAGTACTTTGATGCTCCAATAGCAAAAAAATATAGCCATCCTGATCATTAAACTTAACAGAAAATAATACATCTGAAATAGTTTCAGAAAGGTCTGACTCAATAAAACTATCTTTTTCTAATTTTAAAGATGTGCTATCGATTAAAGCCAACACATCTTTCGGCAAATGAGTTGCCAAAAATTCTTTAGCAACTATTGGATTCTCCATAGATTTGCGAAAGATTTCGTCATGTTTTGGCTTGTCTGAAGTCATAATAAAATTTGCTTATATAGCTAATCTAATAATTCATTACTTACTGTACTTTCAGTAATTCATTGATTTTAGTAATAGATAGTCCAGTAATTCTCGCTACTTCTTCAATAGAGTTACCATTTTTTATAATCATTTTTATTAATTTAGCTTCTCCCCTAGCTTCTCCGATTCTAATACCATCCTGTACTCCGATTTGAATCCCTTCTTCTTTCCATACTTGAGCTATACTAGGCATAAGTTCTTCTCCTTTTTCTTTAGTTAAACTATTTTTTAATATTTTTTCTAACTCTATTTTATCATTTTGCTCAATAAAGGTCAAAGTATAGCTCAATAGATTTCTTATATGGTCATAGCCTATTGTTATTTTACTCAATTTAGGCAAGAGATGAGAGATTTCTTGCCATCTTTTCAGTAATTGACGTTCGTGGATGTGTTTAAGGAAAAATAACAAAATCCCAGACCATACTTTTTTCTTGAGTTCTTCATCGGGGATGTCATGTACGTTAATAAGCTGATAATCATTTGTCCAAAAGCCTCTGGCTAAATCTGGATGGCTAAATAAATTCCATATATTGAGCGATGCGTTATATTTCTTCTTGCCATTATAAATTATTAGGGGATAAATTACTGGAAGGCATTTAGCTTTAGGATTAGTAGTTAAATATAGATCACAAATATTAATCATATATTTAAATAACCTAAACGCCATCATTTTATCAACAGTACTTTGATGTTCCAATAGCAAAAAAATATAGCCATCTTGATCATTAAACTTAACAGAAAATAATACATCAGAAATAGTTTCAGAAAGGTCTGGCTCAATAAAACTATCTTTTTCTAATTTTAAAGATGTACTATCGATTAAAGCCAACACATCTTTAGGCAAATGAGTTGCCAAAAACTCTTTAGCAACTATGGGATTCTCCATAGATTTGCGAAAGATTTCGTCATGTTTTGGCTTGTCTGAAGTCATAATAAAATTTGCTTATATAGCTAATCTAATAATTCATTACTTACTGTACTTTCAGTAATTCATTGATTTTAGTAATAGATAGTCCAGTAATTCTCGCTACTTCTTCAATAGAGCTACCATTATTTATCATCATTTTTATTAATTTAGCTTCTCCCCTAGCTTCTCCGATTCTAATACCATCCTGTACTCCGATTTGAATCCCTTCTTCTTTCCATACTTGAGCTATACTAGGCATAAGTTCTTCTCCTTTTTCTTTAGTTAAACTATTTTTTAATATTTTTTCTAACTCTATTTTATCATTTTGCTCAATAAAGGTCAAAGTATAGCTCAATAGATTTCTTATGTGGTCATGGCCTATTGTTATTTTACTCAATTTAGGCAAGAGATGAGAAATTTCCTGCCATCTTTTCAGTAATTGACGTTCGTGGATGTGTTTGAGGAAAAATAACAAAATCCCAGACCATACTTTTTTCTTGAGTTCTTCATCGGGGATGTCATGTACGTTAATAAGCTGACAATCATTTGTCCAAAAGCCTCTGGCTAAATCTGGATGGCTAAATAAATTCCATATATTAAGAGGTGCGTTATATTTCTTCTTGCCATTATAAATTATTAGGGGATAAATTACTGGAAGGCATTTAGCTTTAGGATTAGTAGTTAAATATCGATCACAAATATTAATCATATATTTAAATAACCTAAATGCCATCATTTTATCAACAGTACTTTGATGCTCCAATAGCAAAAAAATATAGCCATCCTGATCATTAAACTTAACAGAAAATAATACATCTGAAATAGTTTCAGAAAGGTCTGGCTCAATAAAACTATCTTTTTCTAATTTTAAAGATGTACTATCGATTAAAGCCAACACATCTTTAGGCAAATGAGTTGCCAAAAACTCTTTAGCAACTATGGGATTCTCCATAGATTTGCGAAAGATTTCGTCATGTTTTGGCTTGTCTGAAGTCATAATAAAATTTGCTTATATAGCTAATCTAATAATTCATTACTTATTGTACTTTCAGTAATTCATTGATTTTAGTAATAGATAGTCCAGTAATTCTCGCTACTTCTTCAATAGAGCTGCCATTGTTTATCATCATTTTTATTAATTTAGCTTCCGATTTGGATGCCTCCCTCTTTCCATACTTAAGCTATACTAGGCATAAGTCCATCCCCTTTTTCTTTAGCTAAACTAATTATAGGGCTTTGTAAGCCACGCATAAATTCTTCGGCGTTCAAGATTTTTCTTCCTTCTTGCTGTAATCTCTGGATGATCAAAGTACCTTTACCACAAGCTACCTCCAAAACACTATTATTAACTACGGTACCAGGTGGCAAATTAATATCCAAATCGTTATAATACGCTTCTAGAATCTTTATAACTTTACCTCTATATTCAAAATATACACCAGGCCAAGGATTCATACCTCGAATTTTACAATCTATTTTGTAGGCAGTCTCACACCAATCTATCTTCCCTTCTTCTTTCTTAAGTTTATGAGCATAAGTTACGCCATTCTTATCCTGGATAATTTTTGGTAAATTATCAATATTATCTAAGGTTTCAATCAATAAATCTGCTCCTATTTTTGCACATTGGTCATGCAAAATTGGTAAAGTTATTCTAGGAGAAAGTGACAATGAATGCTGCAATATAATATCACCAGTATCTAGCCCTTCATCCATCTGCATTATACATACAGAAGTTTCTAAATCACCTTCTATAATAGTACGCTGTAATGGAGCTGCCCCCCTATGACGCGGCAAACTTGACGGATGAATATTAAGACATCCATATTTTTTAGCTTGCAGGATAACTGTTGGTATTAAAAACCCATAAGCAACTACTACTATTATATCCGCCTCAATTGAATTAATTAAATTGGTTATTTCTTCGGTTCTTAAGGTCTTAGGAGTATAAGTTGCAATATTATATTTTGATGCCAAAAGATGTACTGGAGATTCCACCTCATTGAGTCCTCTCCCTTTAGATTTTGCAGCTTGAGTAAATACACCAACCACCTGGTGGTCGTTGCTGTTAATTAACTCCCTAAGAGTGGGTACGGAAAATTCTGGCGTACCCATAAAAATTACTTTCATAAATTATTATTTTTTAGCTTTTTTAATTTACGTAATGCTATATCCTTTTTTATATTACTCAAATAATCAACTAATAACTTACCGTCTAAATGATCCATCTCATGTTGAATAACCCTAGCAAGCCAACCATCAGCTTTTAATTCTTGCTGTATATTGTTATAGTCTAAGAACCTTATACTTATAGACTCAGACCTTGCTACTTCAACATGTTGCTCCGGTAAAGATAAACACCCTTCTAATGCTACAACTAACTCTTTAGATTTATCTATTATTTCTGGGTCTACAATAAATAACGGATAAAAACCCTCTGCTCTTTCTGTATCATCACTATTCTGTAAGTCAACCACTAATATACGCTTAACTATTCCAATCTGAATTGCTGCAAGTCCTACCCCATGATCATGATACATGGTTTCAACCATATCATCCATCAACTTTCTTATAGTATCATTGACTGTACCTACGGGCAAAGATTTTTGTTTTAATCTTGAATCCGGAGCAGTTACAATAGGTAACACAGACATAATTTTTAAACCACCAAATTATTTATAGTAAATTTAGGAGAATTGGCTAGCAGAGGCGATAAAGCAACGCCTATAATCAATAGGCGTCACTCGTCGCTCCCAGGAGACTAGCGACAATAACTAATTCAGCGTTATCCACCTTTAGCCCGCCCTACTCCTTTCCCTTGACTACTAATACGAAAAGCTTCACTTTTATTTTTGCTTAAAAAACCACTAAAATCTTCTTTCGTAAATTTAAACTCCGCAATATTCTTTGCTGGACTTTTTTCTGTATTCAATCTTTTATCTTGTTTTTTATCAATAGATAGTAATTGTATAAAATCTTCTTTAATTTTACTTGATGTTGTTGGAGAGTTTAAAGTCTTAATCAGCGATTCTAATGCCTTGGTATCATTTCTAACTTCTTTATTGCGGTTAGTTGCTGCAAGTATAACATAATCTTTTAAGGGACTCTTATTATCTTTTCCTTCCCAACGTTCTGAAGTACAAAAAGATAAAAGTGCCTCAGCTTTTGCTTGATGACTTCGAGTAGCATCACGATCTTGCCAACTTTTCTCAGTTGGCTTTGCCGGAATTATATGGTCTAACATTTTATGAGCAAATGTTTTATTCAAATTGTCATTATCATAAACCTCATAGACGCTTAGAAGGAATTTTTGCTGTTCAAAGTTTTTATCTACTCCCTTACCTAACTCGTAATTATCTAAATATTCCAACGTCTGAAAACGTCCTTTAATATGCAAGTAACCTGCATATTTCTGAGCATCATCAAAATCAAGAGTGGATATACCTTGAGTATCTAATGTCACCGTGTTTAATGCATTCTCACGTAAATTAGTAAGAGTAGCTTTATCAGTTTCCGTATATTTAAAATGTCCACCAACTTGAGCCAGAGTTTTATATACTACATCCATTAAAAATTTTATTAGAACACTTGGACTGTCAAAAGGCTTGGCACTATATATTGCCACATTTGTTGAAGCATCCATACCACTACCAAAAGCAAGAGCCAGTACCCTACCCTGTTTTTTTGCTAGAGCAACATTATCAAAACCATCTAATTCTTCGGCAGAATCCACTTTACTCTCATTTTCAGGAAAATATCCAATAGGTACATTGTCCCTATATCCCCCATCAACATATTCAACCCCATCAATTGTTGCCGGTTGGAAAACTATAGGAATTGAAGCAGAGGCACGACAAGCTAAAGCAATTTCAACATCAGGGCTATTTTCCGCACTAAAAATTTGCAACGTACCATTATCTCGCCTTACTGCAGTAATTAATAAATCTTTAAATTGCTCTGAGTCAACAAGTCTTAAAAGAGCTAAATCCTTAAAAAGGATTTTCCCACCAGCTTGGCATTTTTCCATTAATTCACTGAACTCTTTACCATTAGAGTCTATGATAGTTTGAATTTTATCAAATTGCTTATTTAGCTGTTGTTTTTGAAAATCCAATCCTTGAATATTCTCATTTATATCACTAATCTGTTGACTATTATCACCATGTTGTTGTTTTAATTGTTCAATCGAGTTTAAAAGCTCTTGCTTTTTTTGCTCTAACTCTTCTTGCTGTTGTACAATCCTATCACGACCTGACTGACAAAGCTCCCCAAAGTTCTTGCCCTTCAAAAAATTAAATACCCCTGTTCTGATTGTTTTATCTAAAAGACCATATAATGGGGTACCATCCTTGCCAATCTGCACCGGACCAGCTGAAAATCCTTGCGTACCAAGTAAACCTTTAAGATTAGTCTCTTTTGAAATTTTCTCAAATTCTTCAGGGGGGATACCACAGGCAACCATCGCCGCACTTATCGCCCCAGCAGATGAGCCTGCAACCGCCTTAACCATTCCAACTGCTCCAGATTCTGCCAAGGCTGAATAAACACCGGAATATATTGCCCCTTTGGCTCCTCCCCCACTAAATACCAAATACTCAAAAGGAGTTTTTTGCCTTTCCAGCATTTCTTCTATATTACCCATAAATTTTACTCAATATTTAATTTTACCACCTTACTCATGACATTTACAGATCATGTATATCTCGTCATTGTGCATAAGCATCATTGCGAGGAAGCCCTTAGATCGACGAAACAATCCAAGAAAGTAATTAGCAATGGATTGCCACGCTCACATACGTTCGCTCGCAATGACGAGTTATAGACTTATAGTCATTGCAAGGAGTACGGAAACCACAATTTTTCAGGGTAGCTATTGTCATCTTCTATGATAATCTTTCTGCCTGGTAAATTTAGTAGAAGATATGAATAATCCAGCTCCTATAACTAAAAATACTGAAACAGTAAAAATACTAGCTATCATAAAATGCCCGAACATTGCTAAAATTAGCGTAGTAATACAGACCATTATCATAAATATAACCGCACTAACTCTCCCTTTTTTTGTTATGTTTTCATAAACCTCAATACTTTTAATATCCATTTGCTGTCTATGCGTTTGTTCTTTCTCTGCCATAACAATTAATTTTGCCAAGGTGCCTGGATGAAGATTTTCATATTCTTCCATTAAATCTATAGGCGGCATAACATGCTCAAACTTCTTACGATAGAAGCTATTATCTTTTTCTCTAGGATTATTGTTAATTTTTGAATATCCTTTATTCAATCTATTATTACTAGCAAAGAAGCTTTTACTCTCTTTCATATTCTTTTTTTATTTCTTGAAATGTTGAATTAATATATTTTTCTATTTTAACAAAATACTCAGACAAATCTGTCTCTGGCTTCTTTCTTATTGTTGTTTTAGATATTTTAAATATACTAAAAAAACCAGTTAGGAAATGCCTTACAAAATCTTTACTCATTTGGTTTTATTCATTTAATTTTCATATTTATTACGTCATTCCCGCCATTGCGAGACCATGTAATGGTCGTAGCAATCCACACTCATTAGATTGCCGCATCGCTACTAAAGTAGCTCCTCGCTAATAGACGATTAAATTCCTCTAAATCACTTTTATAAAATTATCATCAGGAATCAATGGCTCTCCTCTGAAATTTACTGCATTGTTGAATTTATTGCAACAAGTTATAAAGTTTTTATCACAACCTATAGTAAGATCAACCGTTTTATTACACTTCATACTATCAGGAATTAATTGATCCAATATAATTACATTTCCAGAATGACTAATTATCTTACTATAAAATTGACCATTAGCTAAAATAGCATCCCCATAATTAAAATAACCACTTTCTTTATCAATATCTGAAATGACTATAGTTCTGCCAAATATTTCCTGAATATTATATATCTGACTATAAACTGTTTTATCTATTTTGCATTTTAAATCTCCAAAATTAGCACGACATTTTTTACTAAAAGATTGCAGTAACGACTGATTATATCCCATATTTGGCTCTAAACGTAAAGTAAAATCTAAATCCCTTTTAGTATAAAGGCTACAGCAATAAGTAACAAAATGCTTATAAGAATCAGCACAACTAGTATAAATTCTGACCATAGCCTGGGTCAAATCATAATGTTGCTCTACTCCATTATTCTCAAAAACTCCTTCTAAGATAATGTAATTCTGTGCGGAATCATTAAAAACCCCTTCCTTTAAAGTTATTCCAGAATTTGGCATAAATCTTATCCCATCAATTGACAAAGATTTATCAGATTCAGTAAGATACAACTCCAAACCGTCTTGTAGCGTGATATGGAAACAATAAGTAAAATTATGTACCGCTATGGAATTATCAATATATTCTGTCATATAACCTCCATTAACTCTATTTGCGATAATTCTATTGACCCATCAGAAGAATACGAATATTCAAAACTATCATTAGCAAATCGTACAGCTACATCAAAAGTAAAACTACCTGTCAAAATTTGCTCCCTATCTAATGGGTTTGGTAAAGTTATTAATCCAGTATTATAATCAAGCTGAACATCCAAATTTACACCATTAACATAAAATTCTTCGCTACCAGCTACCGGTTTATTAATTGTTCTAGCATAGGGTAAAATTGGGTCATCATATAATTTAATCAGTTGATATTGGGTTAATTTTCCATCGCCTTCAGCAATGAATTGCCTTGATACTTGATGATCAACATTATCTCTGAAGCGAAAAGAAAAACTCCCTCCCCTTCTTGCTCTGAAGAAAGAGCTAAATTGCTCAAATTCAAAACTACTCAGACGACAATTTTTAATCAAATATCTTTGTCTAGCATATTCTCTATCTAAATTTCTTACTTCTCTACCTGATAATGTCATAGCACAAGAAATAGCAAATTCCGGTTTACCAACAGCAAAAGTTTCAATAAATTCCGGCATACGTATATCATGAAAATTCATAATTCAATATCCCTTGCTTTACCCTGAACTCTTTCAAATAATTTCTCCTCATCATTATAGTCAATTAATAAGAAGTTGGTGACGTCGTTGCTCCTGCTAGCCAATTCTTCTGAATTAAATATAGCTTCTTGTAATTGCCATTTTTTCATAATCTACCTTTGATTTTATTAATTAATTAGCGTAGGCAGTCTCCTAACCTATATCATTCTAATAGCATAAGATCATTTTTTATTAGCGACCTAAAATCCTTATCCATATCAACAAGCCATCTTTTTATATCCACTTTAATAGTTAAATCAGATTCCTCCAATTCTTCTTACAACTTACACAATTGTTGATCACTTACTGCTTCCATAATACAAAGGTCAAGATCAGAAAATTTTCTATGACGACCTTTAACACGTGAACCGTATGCCTTAAATATATAAGGATATTTTTTAAGATAGATTGCAATATAGTCAATTGATGAGCAGTTGGGGACGTTGTTGCTCAATGCTCACCCATTATTTATAGGCGTCACTCCATCGTTCCTGCTACCCAATTCTCCTGAATTGAATTGACTATAGTTTCTATATCCTCATTCTTGGCAATAGAAGTTTTTCAAACTTATAGTTCTTAATTATCTCCATAATGACTCCACATGCGTAGTATCTTTATCTACCTCATAAAATAATCTATGTTGCAAATTAACCCTTCTCGAATAAGCTCCCAAATACATACCCCTTAACTTTTTAAAAGGTGGGGGATTTTGAAATGGATCATTGCTTATAATTTCTAGTAATTTGTATATTTGTTTCTGCAAAGGTGATTTCTTAATCTTTTTAAAATCTTTACAAGCATCGCTAGTAAAATACAAACTATACATTTAAGCTAATCCACCAATTTTGTCTTACAATCTTTAAAATCAGTAGTAAGACCTTTGATTATTGATTGACTTAATTCTTTATTTTTTGCTACCAATAATGTTTCTTGAATATCTTCCCAGTCTTGTTTTGAAATTAAAACTGCTGTATTTCTTTTGCCTTTTATTATTGTTGGCTCATGCTCCTCTGCTACCATATCTATTAATTTATATAAGTTCTTCCTAGCCTCACTAGCTACCAAATATGCCATAATTATTCCTATAAAATGTTGATTAACAGTACTATATATGGCACTGTTAATCAATAGACCTCTTGCCTAACTCTACTTCTGCTGGCAATTTGTACGTGATAGCGGTACTCTGCTCCTCACATACACTAGAGTACGCTGCGGTTCGAGGTGAAGCGTCTCCTTCAAATTCCTCAGCATAAGCGAGTTTTGCAAGAGGTCTAATATCTTTAACCCCCTTTATTGCAATTTTTGCTAATTCTGTTCTCCTTTAACAATGCTTTGTAATCTATGGTAAGCTTAGTAGTAATAAGGTCAGAACTACGCTGAAAATTTATATTACAAGCTTTCATACCAGCAACAATGTAATCTTGAAGAATACACGAATTAGCTGTTAATTTATTAGTAATTTTCTCCGCCAGTAAAGTTAAAAGCCCCTGATTTTTATCCCTAGCAAAAGCACTTATCTCAAATTCCACTTGGTAAATATCCTGCCCTAATCTTGAAATATTTTCAACTTTCAAAATATTTACTAGTAAGAACGGATATTTTGCATCTTGGACTACCGATATGTAAATCCGGTCAACACTAAGCCTAATATCCGGCTCCCCAGATAATAAGTTATATATGCTCATGTGAAAATCATGAATAAAATTAACAGACATATATTTCTAACCCTATAATATTCAAGAATTTACTTCTTTCTTCAACATTAATAATCCGCTTAATTTCAAATTGCCTATCTCTAAATGATATACGCATTTTGGTGGTAATGCCGGTGATAAATCTCATTTTAAACACATAAAACCCTTCAGTCATAATATGACCAAAATTCAAATGTTCTATCGAGGTAAATCGATTATCAGAAATAGGTTTTATTTCAGCATAAGTAGAAAGTTTCTCTTGCCATTTTTCTTGTTCTATCTCACTTACAGAAAAATTCTCTAGAATTTTCACCTGATGTTGTAAAGTACGTGCTATTGATTTTTTCATTCTTACCTTTCCAAAAGCCTTATATTCTTAATTGCCTATACGCTAGATATAGATTCTTAATTTCTGTTGATAAAGAAGTAGCATTTTGCCTTTCCCTATCATACATTTCTGCTATATGCATTAATATGCCATGCTTTATTGAAGCTGGAATATGCATTTTATCATAACCCACAATATATTCAACCATTAATTGATAATTTTCTAATTTTTTATTCAAACATAATAATGATCGATCGTGATCTAAGTAATATTGATCAGATTGCAGCTTCATAGATTGACTGTTATTTGTTAGAGTAATCTTCACTAATTCCTTTATCGGCTGGTATTTTAACTGAAAATTTTGTTGATTTTTAATATTACAAACAAACTCTACCCGCCTTGTTATTATTGTAAGTTTAGTAAAATTCTCAGCAGCCATAATTGCAGCATCTATCAAGCTGCTAATTAAATCATCATCATAATCGCCTTCTATTCTCATATAGTTCTTAACTTCCACTAGAGTCCAAATAGCCTGAGGCATTAATTCAGTAATCCTAAAAGTATTTTTTTTATACATATAACTACTTCACATAGGTTAACTAAACATAGCCAGCTTAATAGCACTATGATTCACTACGTCGCCCCCTACCCTTTTAACTGCGTAAAATTTGACAAATGGCTTATCAGTATAGGGATCTCTCATTATACTAATACCACCACGATCTATGATTTTATAGGCTGATTTAAAATCACCTATAGCAATTGCCATATTACCTTCCTTGATAGGCGGCATCTCAGAACAGCAAAGCACCGATATACCAAATATTGTTTGCTTTAAAGAATCAGACAGTGACTGTTGCCAAATAAACCGACCATTATTATCTTGAAGTTTTTGAATTTCTGATAAAGTAGTACGATTCATCAAAAAAGTAGCATTTGCCAAATATTCTTCATCAAGTAAATTAATGAAATCTAATAATTTTTCGGCAGTAACTTGTCCCCCCATCTCAAATAGCTCTATTTTATCACGAGCTCTTGATAAGATACCTCTTGGCTTTTTCTTACCGTCACCATTAATAAACGCCTCATTTTCTGCTTTAACAAAACTATCTCTTAATCGTTCTATCAGCCAATTCTCTATCCGAATAGCTGAGTCATCTATCAAAGTTTGACTAGCTTTTGGCTGAGCATAAAGCTCATGCACAAAGATTCTCTGTTGCTTTAGCCGAGAGGCAGTTGTTTCTTCTCTTGCTTGCAAATCACCAACCCAACCACTAGCAAAACTCCCCTCTTCAATTACTATATCAAGGGCATTACTAGAAATTGTTTCGATTGATGCTAATTGTCGCATAGGTGATCTAGCGTTAATCTCAGTAATGATACTATTATATAAAGCCGGTACTAACAATACTCCACCTTCCTCAGGTCCGCTATTTAAAGATTTTTCGATTAATTCACTTTGGCTACCTTTGCGAATATAATTATTAAAAGCAGTTTTATGCTCAATATCTTGCATCCCCCCTATTTCTGGACGAGATAGAAAATTTTCTAAATTATAAACTTTTTCTTGTAACTCACTAATTTTTACTTCATTGTTATTTTGTTTTGTTATTAATTCTGTATGCATTTTATTCTCCATTAAAATTGAATGTTTTACATTTTTTTGTTTTAAAGAAAAGCTATCGCAAATTTGCTGATTACTAGCCCGTTGCTTATTGCCCAAATTATAAATTGACGAGAAATCGCTCCTGCTACCCAATTCCCCTGAATTGACTATATTCAAATCATTTAAGTATCTTTGTTTAGTGATATGCGAAATTTTGGCATGGTAATTGGCTGGAAAAGTTACGATACTCACCTCAATTAATTCCGCTTCAGTGATTATTCTTTGGTTTAAGTTATTGTAATTTGCTAATTTTATATTAAAACCAATGGAAAGACCATCAACGGCTCCTTGGCGAACAAGCTCTATAGCTTCTTTACCTTTGTCGATTTTATTATTAATTATAGCTTCAACTTTTAAGCCGTAATCATCTTCCGTCAAAGACTTAATCACCCCTATTGGCTGTTGCCAATCATGTTGCCAAAGAAACTTGATACATAAATGATTGGCTGAGGCAAAAGCCCCTTTAGCAATTAGGTCATTATGCTGATCAGAAATATTATAAACACTAGCATAACCTGAAATAACTACGTTATTATCTGTAACAGATTTTATGATTAAATTTTGAATGGCTTGATTTTGCTGTAAGTTTTCAATATACATATTACCCCATAATTGCAATAACTATAGGTAATATATACTAAAAATCTCTAGCACTAAGTATTTTAGAAAAAAAATATTGATTTTTATCAAATATTTTTAAAATATATTCAATAAACGTTTATTAATAAGGAAAACTATAGAAGAAAAATCTTCTGCCTAAGGATGCCATCCTACTCGACTTATTGTCATACCTACTCTCCTGTCACCCCTGCTTTGGTGCGGGGTCTAGATTCCCGCCTACTCACATAAGCGTCAGCAATTAAGAAAACAACAATTGAAAAACCATCATTGCGAGGAGACCGTAAGGTCACGAAGCAATCCAGAAAAGTGATTAGAAATAGATTGCCACGCCACCTACGGTGGCTCGCAATGACGACTTATTAATAAAAATTAATCTTGTGTTTTTTACTAAATATTATACAATCTCTCTTTAACAATTATAATACGAGACTTTATATATGCGAAATAACACCAATAACTTACCCCTTCCCAATCATGTTACCCCAGCAACGCTTCTTGCTGCCTTAAGGATGGCTAATGGCATACGCCTACCTATACCAGTTAATAACAATTTGGATATGCCAAATCTTGATACCTCTGTTGTTAATAACAATTTAAACGTTACAACCTCTGATCTATCAACTCCAATCCCTAATAGTACCGCCCCTGATGCTCACCCACCACTGCTAGGAGCAGAAGTTCAGCAGCCCCCTACAGAGTAAGATAACTTCACCACTTCAAAAGCTGTTTTTACAGCTTTTGAAGTTTAGTTACAAATATTCAGTTTAATATTTAGCCTCAGCGTCATTGCGAGCTGATGTATCCCCCACAACTGTTGAAAGTTATAAGAGGAAGCGGTTTTAGACCGGATAGTTTAAAAATCGTATGTGGTCAACGTCATTGCGAGAAAGACCTTAGGTCGACGAAGCAATCCATAAAAGTAACCAAAGATGGATTGCCACGACCACTACGTGGTCTCGCAATGACAGAAAACCTATCTAAAACCCGCTTTACCTTCTAACTTTCAACAGTTGTGATGTATCCCCACGAAATTGTTGCAAAATAGCAAGAATCGATAGAGATAGTAGGTTATGGATGTAAAAACAGTTTAAATCGAAGTAATAAAAGAACATTGTCCTTTTATACATAATAATCGTTTAAATGCGTTACTTGATGTTGCAGGAGACTTGACAGTAAAAGATAAAAAGATTTATTCGTATTTTATCCTTGGGAAATTTATTATTGAATTTAATTATTTGCATGCCATAAAACCATTGCTAGAACCCCTGGCATCTATTATAAAGACAGAGCTTTGTCATGCTTAATTTCGTGGGGATATATCAGCTCATAATGACAGTTTTTCAATTATTATTTTCTTGCTGACGCCTATGCACTCCATCGCTCCTAGCCCCAAATTCTCCTGAATTGACTATATCAATGGTTATTATAATTTCTAATGAAATCAAATTTATAATTCTTCTTGCGTAATGCATTAATTAGATTTCGTAAATTTTCTTTACCATTGAAGCAATCTTGGAACATCTCATCATGCATTAATAAAATTAATTTATTAGGTAATGCAGTATCTTTTTTTGCAAATTTAGCATCTATCTCTTCTACTAGACGCTCAACAGATTGTATAGGGCAACCATCATTATAGTGAGTCCATTCTAAATCCCATCCATATAGGTAAAAACCATTCTTGTACATAGCATTATCATCTATCTTTTCAACTTGATCTTCCTGTTTTGAAATATACGGATCATCTCTAGTTAAGTTAGGGAGACGGAATACATTCCTCCCAGGAAGTCTAGTATCAATATGGGAACCTTTTAAACCTAGCGTATCATTATTCTTTTTAAGATCATTAATTACCGATGGAATATCGCGATAAAATTGCTGATAGCGATTATAAGCATGAGAATAACTGTGATTCCCTATCTGAATAAAAGGACTCTTCTTAGCTAAATTCACAACACCCTTTGACCAACTACTAGAATCGTAGTGGAATCCTACCATAAACATGGTAACGGGTATCTTTTCTCCAGTCATAACCGCAACGACATTTTCTGTTCCTCTAAGCGGTCCATCGTCTGAAGTGATATAAATGGTATAACTAGCGTATGAAAAGCCAGCATAAAATATACTTGTTATAAATAACAATAAACAAAAATGGTTTAATCTTACAAGAGTTCTTAGTATGTTCATATATTCCTCAGTTAATCTGTTTGGCATAAAAATATAGCTAACCTTTAGTATTTATCTATAACCAACAGAAGTCATCGCAAAAAAGCATAAACCAACGAAGCAATGGCGTTAACCAAATATAGAATTACTTTTAGTTATTAGACCTTATATCACATTTTCAAGATATAAGGTCTATTGTAAGCAGCCTCCTATTGTACCAAAAGAAATATTGAATGTCTATACCAAATAATATGCAACCGTAGAATCAATAGTTGACAATAATCAAAGAGTATAGTTAAATAAATTGTGAGGCAACTATATAACTTATAAATAGCAAAAGAAATGAGTAAATATTTTATATTACTACTGATATTTATAATGCCTCTTAATTCATTAGCTCAACAACAAATATCTAACCAGGTATCTAATTTTGTTGCACCAGTTACTTATTTTGTCGATCATACTAAACAACTAAAGCTACTCAAACATAATTTAGATAAACATCGACAAGCAAGTATTATAGGAACTAGTGGTATGGGGAAAACCCAACTTGCTAGAATGTATTGTTATGAGAATCAAAATAATTATAAACTCATATGGTTTATTGACTGTAATTTAGATATTAATCAAGAGTTTCTAAAGCTAGCTCAAGCTATTAATAGTACTGCTAAATCTAATCTAGTATCAGAAGATATGAGGTTAGTACAACAAGAAGTAATAAGCTATTTATCGAATCAAGATAAATGGTTATTGATATTTGATAATCTGAAAGTCAGTGAAAATAAAAAAGTTCAAGAATTTGTTGATTGGGAAAATAACGGGCATGTTATATTTTGCTCCCAAGATAGTGAAAGATTACCTAATATAATTAAAATGACTGCCTTTACAAAAAGTGATGCGATTACACTTGCTAATAATATTCTAGAAAACAATGATCCAAAAATAGTAAAATTCTTGAGCAAAGAATTTGCTGGCTATCCTATCCTGATAGCACAAGGTGTACAATTATTAAACAATGTACAAGGTTTAGATATAACAGAATATAAGAAAAAAAAACCCAACGAGCAGCAGATAAAATTCAATTGAACATTATGTTAACTATCAATGAATTAAAGCCAAGTGCTAAAAAATTACTAAATAAAATAGCCTTAATAAATAATCAAGGTTTCTCGAAAGAATTTTTAAAAATTATTACTGATGATCAAAGTACATTGAATGATGATCTTTATCAATTGTCTAAATTTGCCTTAATATCTAACATTGATTCTAATGAAAATAATCCGATCTTTGAAATGCACGATGTTATTGCTGAGAAAATAGCTGAGATTAATTGTAGCGAAGGTAATAAAGCTTATTTAGAGGATATTATTACCAAATTAATAAATTGTATACCAAAGAGTGCATTACAGGCTCGTATTTTCAGAAGTGCTAAAACTATACAAGAAAATCTTGAAATAATTTTAAAAAATTCAGAGAAATATAACACAAATATATATAAAATTATGGCACTTAATTTACAATTAATAGTTCAGTACAATGATTCTCTTAATAGTTATTGTGCAGAAAAAAAGGTTAACTGGTTTAACAAAGCTAATCAAGAAGGAAAATTTAAATTATGGTTAATGAGTAATGATGAAAAGCGTACTTATGCAGGTTACTTACAATCAATAGGGGGGTATCATAGGTATTCTAATTATAAGATAGCAATAAAATATTATATAAGGGCGAAAGAAGTATTCGATAATGTGAAAGGGTATGAGTCTTTAAAAGGGAATCTATTTTTTGTTTTAGCAATATGTAATATTGCATTAGGACAGATTCAAGAAGCCGAAAAGAACGTTCAAATTATAGAAAAAATGTTTAATGAAGGTTTAATAGATAAAAATGACATAAGTTATATACATAGTGCTAAGGCAAGGTTATTATTTATACAGGGAAAATATATTGAATCATTAGAGCAAGTTAATAAAACTATAGAAACATGTATTAAAAATGGGCTAAGTCCTGATGACATAGTTCTTGTCCATCCTTATTTACTTAAAGCAGAACTATTAAATTATCTTAAAGAATACCCAGAAGCATATGTTCAAGTTGAGAAATTATACAATTTGTGTGAATCTTCCCAAAAAATACCTCCTGAAATATTAGGTCGCATTCTTACCCAAATGGCAAGAAGTGAATTAGGGCTAGGTAAGCTAGAGCAAGCCTCAGATCATGTTAATAAAGCCATTTCCATATTTTTAGCCGATGAACTAAGGAATCCCAAAGATGCAGATTATTCGGAAGATCCAGATTTAGCGGTTAGTTATGTAGCACAAGGTGATATTTTATTTGCTCAAGATAACATAAAAGAAGCTATGGAATCCTATAATAAAGCTTATACCATATATTATTATTTATATAGAGATAATCGAAAAAATGTGGCTCAAGTTAGTTACTTATATACTCAAGGAGCTAAAGCGGCATGTAAAGCAAAAGACTTATCTAATTATAAATTTTTTGGTAAACCGCAAGTAAAGGAGTTTGGCATAAATTATCCTAATACTGTATCTATGTTTGAGTATTGTAAACAATATGATATGGATTTATGGGCAAAAGAAAAATAAAAGAGCTGTATATTTTTGCTTTAAATAGTAGGACTCTTTTTATAAAATGAATGAATTACAACAACAAGCATCAGATCCCCAATATTCTGTTTGGGTTTCTGCCTCAGCCGGTACAGGCAAAACCAAAATTTTAACAGATAGAGTACTCAGATTGCTGATTGAAGGGGTGGCATTTAACAAAATTTTATGCCTAACTTTCACTAATGCAGCTGCCCTTGAAATGCAGAGTAGAATTAGAAATAAGCTTGCTAAATTTGCTGTAGATGGAACTGCTAAATTGACGAAAGAGTTAAGTTTATTACTTACTAGGGAGCCTTTAGAAAGTGAGGTGCAATATACCAAGACTTTATATTACAGACTACTAAACTCTGAAGATGGAATTAACATTTATACTATTCATGCTTTTTGTCAAAAGATGCTTAAATTATTTCCTTTGGAATCGAGTATCAATCCAGAATTTCAGATTCTTGATGATATTACAGCACAAGGGGTTATTAACAAAATAAGAAACCAAATCTATTTAGATCCAACTTATAATGAGCTGATTAGTTTCTTTTTGACAAACTTCCATGAAGTAACCATCAATGATATTTTTTCTGAAATAATCCAGCAAAAGATTAAGTTTAAGAAACTATTTGCCAAGCAAGTGGATTACAAAGAACATCAAACTATTAATTCTTATGTTCCTGAGCAATTATCAGAACTTTATAGCCATGCTCGGCAATTACTGGCAAAATACTCAATAGCTATTAACCTAGATCAAGAAATTCAACTATTTTTTCTTACTAAAGAAGGTACTAAGCGTAAGAATATGTTGCCCAAATCTATAGCAACAAACTATCCAAAATTATTGAATGAACTTGAATATATTCAAGAAAAAGTTTTTCAGTTAGGGCAGCAAACTAAAATGCAAGATATGGAAAATTATTCAAATTTGTTGTGTAATTTGGCAAAAATTTTTCTTGATAAATATGAGTCCTATAAAACTGAGAACAGCTTACTGGATTATGATGATTTAATTTATTTGACACAATTATTATTAACAGATGATACTACCAAAAATTGGGTGTCATATAAACTTGATGGTGGAATTGAGCATTTGCTTGTTGATGAAGCACAAGATACTAGCCCTGAACAATGGAGCATTATCACTGCAATTATAGCAGAGTTTTATTCTACCACTAAGCATAAAAAGAGTACTATTTTTGTTGTGGGTGATGAAAAACAGTCAATTTTTAGCTTCCAAGGAGCAAATCTTAGCTCTTTTAATTCTGTTAATGCAAATTTATGTAAAAAATTCTCTGAGGCAAATAAAAATTTCAAAAATATTACTCTTGAATGGTCATATAGGTCTACTGAAAAAATTATCGATATTGTCTATCTAATTTTACAACAAATTAAAAACACTACCCCTCAATTATTTACCTCTGAGAATCCTAAAATTTTACCATTTCGTCAAAATGATAAAGGTATAGTAGAACTCTGGCCACTAGTTAGAGGAGAGAAAGAGACTAAATTATTTTGGCCCTTACCAGAAGAGCATAATAAATCCAAATCTGCTCAGCAAGTACTTGCGGAACAAATCGCTAATTTTATAAAAAGCCAGATAGCAAGCCAAAGAATCTTACATGCCACTAATTCCGAAGTTAAAGAATCAGATTTTATGATTTTGGTACGTAAGAGAGATGAGTTGGTTTTTGAAGTTATTAATTGTCTTAAGCAACATGGTTTACAAGTAGAAGATGTTGACCGAATCACTTTAGATAAAAGTTTATCAGTATTAGACTTAATAGCCATAGCAAAATTTGTGCTACTACCTCAAGACGATTTGAATTTGATTGGTCTATTAAAATCCCCAATAATCGGCATGAGTGAACAAGAACTACAGTTGCTTGCAGTTTCTCGTGGCAAGAATTCTATATGGGAATATCTGCAAAATATACCAGAATATACAAATATATATAATAAACTATGTTATTTTCTACAGCTATACAAAGTTGCCAATTGTCGGAATTTTTTCTCATTGATTGTCGATTGTTGGGATATTAGAAAAATTCTAGTTGAATCTAATGGATTTGATAGTAATGATGTAATAAATGAATTGATATATTTAAGTGTAAATTATGCTAATAATATCGATAGCTCGCTGCAAAGCTTTGTTTATTGGTTTGAAAATAACAAAATTGATGTTAAAAGAAACTTAGAATCGTCAAGTAAGATAAAAGTCATGACTGTTCATGCTTCTAAAGGGCTACAAGCACCGATTGTTATCCTGTGTGATACTAGCTCAGTGCCAACTAACAGCAATAAATTTATTTGGGATCAAGATGGTAAGGTGTTCTCTGTCCCCCAATCATCTAATAGCCCAGAATTTTTTAAAGCTCTCAAGGAACAGGAACAACAAAAAGACTTACAAGAATATATCAGACTACTTTATGTGGCAATGACCAGGGCAGAAGATCATTTAGTGATATGTGGTTACCAGTCAAGTGGTAATAAGCTGCCACAAAATTGTTGGTATGAGTTAGTTTCTAGAGCAATGAATATGCATGGTAAGCTACATGATAATGGGATTATAGTTTATGAAATGGTTATTTCTGAGTAAAATTTTAACACAAGATAAAGGTAGCATAGGCTCTAAAATTCAGGTATAATAGCTGTTATAGTCAATTGATGAGAACAACAACCATGCTTAACTTTGCCCCCTATATAGATTTACCTTTAGTTTGGGGTGGACTAATTGTCATAGCAATATTTCTGTATGTATTACTAGATGGTTTTGATCTGGGGGTTGGTATATTATTTCCATTTGCTCCTACTCAAGATTGCCGCAATAAAATGATGAATTCCATAGCACCATTTTGGGATGGTAATGAAACTTGGTTAGTTTTAGGTGGTGGGGGATTATTTGTTGCGTTCCCACTGGCTTATGCAATTTTAATGTCAGCCTTCTATATACCAATTATCGCAATGCTTTTGGGCTTAATTTTTCGCGGGGTAGCTTTTGAGTTTAGATTTAAAGCCACTCCAAAGGATCGTTACATATGGGATTATTCTTTCCATTTTGGTTCTATCATTGCCGCCTTATTTCAGGGAATTATGCTGGGAGCTTTTATCCAAGGCATTAAAGTGGATGGCAGGGTATTTGCTGGCGATGCTTTTGATTGGCTCACCCCTTTTTCTCTGATGACCGGTATTGCTCTGGTATTTGGTTATG
This sequence comes from Candidatus Tisiphia endosymbiont of Ceraclea dissimilis, assembly GCF_964030735.1. Classification (NCBI taxonomy): domain Bacteria; kingdom Pseudomonadati; phylum Pseudomonadota; class Alphaproteobacteria; order Rickettsiales; family Rickettsiaceae; genus Candidatus Tisiphia; species Candidatus Tisiphia endosymbiont of Ceraclea dissimilis. The sequence goes on along the minus strand of NZ_OZ034917.1, from coordinate 1,354,224 downwards.
CCCTACTTGGTTGTACTTGGCTTATCATGAAAACTGACAAAGATACGCAAATATGGGCTCGTAAATCTGCAGCATATGTATTAATTTATGTTATGTTATTTATGGGATTAGTAAGTTTATGGGTACCATTTTTAAACGAGAGAATTCGTATATTTTGGTTTACTATGCCTAATTTTGCATATCTCTCATTCATTCCTATTTTAACTATTTTTACCTTATTTATGTTATTCACCACTCTTTATAAAAATAAAGAATACCAACCTTTTTGTTACTCAGTTTTACTTTTTACTCTGGGCTATTTAGGGCTAATTTTAAGCATCTGGCCTTTTACCGTACCATATCAAATATCTTTATGGCAATCGGCAGCAATAGCCGAATCACAATCTCTAATGTTGGTAGGAGCTGCGTTACTTTTACCGATAATATTAGGTTATACAATTTATTGTTATTATATATTCCGTGGAAAATCAACTCATCACCCAATGTATTAGTAAATTGAAAAAAATTTTTATTTCTCAGAAATGCAAACAATGGCTTTGGTTTGTAATTTTATACTTAGTGGGGCTAATATTTGTGCTATCATTATCCTGTATAATTAAAGCTATCTTTTTTATATTTGGCTAGGAAACTGGGTAAATAATTTAATCTGTGCTAGACACGCTGCTACGGCAGTTTCAGTTCGCAAAACATTCACTCCTAGACTTATTGATAAACTATTAGGTCTCAATGAAAGTATCTTAAGTTCATTCGGTGAAAAACCTCCTTCTGGACCGACAATAACTGAAATATTTGAGTATGATGTAGGCATTATTTTTAATAATGTATTATTTTCATCTTCATTTTCATTAGCATATATTATAGAATTATTTAGGTTCTGATCGAGGAAAAGACTAAGTGATGTTAATGGCATAAGAATGGGCGGGATCAAACGTTCGGATTGTTCTGTAGATTCAATAATACATTTCATCAATTTTTGATTATTAACATTACGAAATTGAGACCTTTCTGTAATTAATGGAATAATTTTTGTCACCCCAAGCTGTACAGCCATATCTATGGCATCTAACATTCTATCACTTTTAATAATCGATATCCCTAAAGTAAGCTCAGGTTCGATTATTGTTTTTCTTAAAATATTAGTAAGTTCAACATGTAAATTATTTTTTGTTATATCGGTAATTTGGGCTATAAACTCACCATCTATACCGTTAAAGATTCTAAAATGATCACCAATTTTTAACCTTAATACTGTTTTAAGGTAGTGGCTATGGTCTTCTGCAAGATTTAACGAATAATTTTCAATTAGTTTGATATTGCTATATATTCTATGAAGACGAGAAATTTTCATAATTTTAACTCCAATGATCAATTATCATAGTACTCTACAATTTTTTATTTATTTCCTTATGACGAGTAAAAAAGCTGACTACTAAGCGTCATTGCAACCTGATATATCCCCCACAACTGTTGAAAGTTAGAAGGTAAAGCGGGTTTTAGATAGGTTTTCTGTCATTGCGAGACCACGCAAGTAGGTCGTGGCAATCCATCTTTGGTTACTTTTATGGATTGCTTCGTCGACCTACGGTCTTTCTCGCAATGACGTTGACCACATACGACTTTTAAACTATCCGGTCTAAAACCGCTTCCTCTTCTAACTTTCAACAGTTGTGATGTATCCCCACGAAATTAAGCACGACAAAGCTCCGTCTTTATAATAGATGCCAGGGGTTCTACCAATGGTTTTATGGCATGCAAATAATTAAATTCAATAATAAATTTCCCAAGGGTAAAATACGAATAAATCTTTTTATCTTTTACTGTCAAGTCTTCTGCAACATCAAGTAACGTATTTAAACGATTATTATGTATAAAAGGACAATGTTCTTTTATTACTTCATTTAATTTTACATCCATAACCTACTATCTCATCATTAAATAATGATGATATTCTATCAATTCTTGCTATTTTGCAACAATTTCGTGGGGATACATCAGCTCGCAATGACGAAGCACTTTTCTCAAACGTCATTGCGAGGAATAGCTTTGCTATGACGAAGCAATCCAAAATAAGTAGAAATGTATTGTCACAACCATACAGTGGTCTCGCTAATAGACAAAAATTTACTATGGATAAGTGCTAATCGAGTGCATTTTAAAGATTTTTCTAGCATTTATAGCAAAATTATCTATAAATTACTTAGTGGCTAATAAAAATAATATATACTATAGGTAAACCGAGAAGGGTTAACTAAATATATGGTATAATTATGATGTCTTGATAAACAAAAAAATTTAATTTTATGACAGAAGTGATAGCTAAAGAACAATTAGAACAATATATAAATCAAATAGAAGGGCTTGAACAAGAAAAAGCTGAATTATCTGAAGCAATAAAAGATGTATTTGATGCAGCCAGCTCCAGTGGTTTTGATACCAAGGCTATGAAGTCTGTGTTAAAACTAAAAAAACTTGATAGAAATAAGCTGGCTGAACAAGATGCAATCTTAGAATTGTACAGGCAAGCTTTAGGTATATAAATTAAAGATATTTAATAATGAAATTATATCCGTTAAGACTATTACCTGAGCAAGTTAATTTTGATTTTATCAGATTTAAAAAAGTAAGCTATACGATGTCCATTATTTTGTCTCTTGTGAGCATTATATGGATAGGAATTTATAAATTTAATTTTGGTATTGATTTTTCTGGTGGAATTGTTATAGAAGTACGGCTTGATCAATCGCCTGATTTAACCAAAATGCGTGAAGTACTTAATAACCTTAAGATTGGTGAAGTAGTATTGCAAAATTTTGGTAACCAGAATGATTTGTCGATACGAGTTGGTAGCAATAGTGAAGACACTTTAATGCACAATATTGAGCTGATCAAATTGACTTTAAGCAACCAATTTCCTTATAAATTTGAATATCGTAAAGTAGATTTTGTTGGTCCACAAGTTGGAGCTCATTTGATAAAATCAGGAATAACGGCTCTAATTCTTTCTTTTCTTGCCATAATGGCTTATACTTGGGCTAGATTTGAGTGGTATTTTGGGCTTGGTATACTGATAGCTTTGCTACATGATGCCATACTAAGTTTAGGTTTTATGAGTGTGATGAGGTTAGACTTCAATCTAACTTCCATAGCGGCTATTCTTACCATAATAGGTTATTCTGTCAATGATTCAGTAGTTATCTATGATAGAATTAGAGAAAACTTACGGAAATCATATCAGAAAACAATGCAACAAATTATTAATCAGAGTATTAATGAGACTTTGTCTAGAACCATTTTAACAGTTGTGACAACCTTGTTGGCAAACCTAGCTTTAGTAATATTTGGTGGAGAAGCTATTCATAGCTTTAGCTTATTAGTATTTTTTGGGATAATAGTTGGTACATATTCTTCTATCTTCATATCTGCTCCGATACTAATGTTATTTGTTGCCAAGAAATTTAGATAGCGAGAACAAGGAGGCAATGAATAGTGGATTGCTTCGTCGGCTTACGCCTTCTCGCAATGACGCTTGGGTTGCATACACGTCATTGCACATAGGCGTTAGTTTAAGAAAATAAAGTAGAAAAGTCGTCGTTGCGAGCCACCGTAGGTGGCGTGGCAATCCATTTCTCATCAATTGACTATAGTGATTTCAAGAATTGTTAGAACCCACCTTACTCAACATAGTATCGGCTCTTTTTTCAAATGCATCGACCATTTTTTCAGTAGCATCAGTAAAAAATATACCAACTAATTTGTCAACTATGGCAAACTTCATTTTGAAATCAATAAAGAACTCTACTTTACTACCAGTATCTTCTTGAGAAAATTGCCATAAATTTTTTAAATATTTAAATGGTCCGGAGATTGCCTCGACTTCAATGGAGTATCTCTGCTTATTTAAATCATTTGAGTAGATAATTCTTGATTGATAATTGTCTGAAAAACCTTTTAACTGAATTACTAACTCAGCTATAATTTGATTCTCATTTTCTGAGATGATTCTAGCAGCCCTACACCATGGTAAGAATTCAGGATATGACTTTACGTCAAGAACTAAGTGAAATAATTCTTGGGCATTATATGGTAGGAGTTTGATTTGATGAAAACTTGGCATAAATTAATTTACAATTGCAGCATTAAAAATCAGTTACCCTGCCTTTATGCTGACAATCTCCATGGATAGTTGGTTCTTGACCTTTAAAACCACCTATTTCTTCTGGCTTTTCTTTTTTATCTTTTATGGTAGTATCTTTTTTGTTATCCATAAATGTACTAATCCTCTGTATTACGTCTTTTTATTTGTATAGTCAATTAATTTGAATTAGCAACGTTATAAATCCGATTAGTATTTAGCCTCAGCGTCATTGCGAGGAGCCACTTTAGTGGCGACAAAGCAATCCAAAAAACGATTAAAATGGATTGCAGGCTTACGTCTCCTCGCTAATAGACAGCACGATGGGTGCTTATTCAGCGCTAATTCAGGTTAATTGACTATATCTATACATGTTGAAACTTCAGTTGCCGATTTCTCCAATTCTTGCATTAGGTTATGCAAGAGGTCTATTTGCTAAGCCTGGTGCAAAAAAACCATCGGCTCCAACTGCTGCATAAGCTTTGCTTCTTCCTTAATAATATATTTTTACTTAAAGCACAATTTTAATTATCAAAATCTGTCGATAACAATAAGTGCTTGACTCTTTTATTGGGTTAGGATACTCTCAAGATACATTAACTAATTTTTGATACTATTATGTATAGATTGTTATTATTATATATTTTTTTTATAAATATATCGCAAGTAAATGCTGCTGATTTTACCATAGAACCTTTATCTGAATCATCGAAACAAGAGATGATCAAGAAAAAAGTGTGGCATGATGGATGTCCAGTTGCTCTAAATCGATTGAGAGTTATTAAATTCCCTTATTATGATTTTAATTCTGTAATACATCATGATGGAAAACTAGTTGTTTTTGATGCTGTTTCTGAGCGTGTTGTCGCCATTTTGAAAAAAATATATGATTTAAAATATCCTATTGCTAAAGCGCGTACTATTGAAGATTATGATGGTGATGATGACAGAAGTATGGCAGATAACAATAGTTCTAGTTTCAGTTGTCGTGAAATTACAGGAGGCGGTTTACCTTCAGTACATTCATACGGTCTTGCGATTGACATTAATCCAATTCAAAATCCTTATATTTCTATTCCAAGTGACATAAGTCAAGCAGGGCTTGTTACTGTAAAACCTTCAGAAGGATCAAGTTATCTCAATCGAACCAATATTAGACCTGGGATGAGTGAAGTAATAATTGATCTTTTCGCTGAAAATGGTTTTAGTGTTTGGGGAGGAAAGTGGAACACTCCTATAGATTGGCAGCATTTCCAAACGTCTCGAGCTATGGCACAATTATTAGCCATTATGAACTATAATGATGGGTGTACTCTTTTTGAGTTCTACACTAAAACCCCGCAAATGCTTAACAAAATTGATCCTAATAATAATCAATTTGTTGAGCTTTATAAAAAAGACTCTAAGATGTTTATGCAATGTTTAAAAAAATTACCAGAAATATTAAGCCTAACGCCAGATCAGGCATATGAGATTTTATCAAAATGTATTGTAAATAAGTGATTAATACAACCCTTTCTTCTTATTATAGAAATTTTGTTACTCCACTAAGTTAACTAAGAATTTTGTTAACTTAGTATAGGCAATTGAGAAGTTGGGGGTGTTGTCGTTCAATGCTCGCCTATTACTTATCATAACACCCTACAATTTTTATTCTATAAGTATAAAACAGCATAAAAACGTCATTGCGAGCTGATGTATCCCCACGAAATTCTTGCTATTTTACGCGAGTTGCCAATTAAGTTAGCTCATAAAACCTAGATGTCAAGCAGTTTACGAACTATTTGACACGTGAAAAGTATAATCAAAACGCTATGTATTTTAAAAAATTTCTAATTTTAAGAATTTATTGCATTTTTTGACCTGATTAAATGTTCTTGAAACCTTGTGAAGTCTAGGGTTTACTAAAATCAATTAATTGGCAACTCGTGTTATTTTGCAACAATTTCGTGGGGATACATCAGATTGCGAGGAGGTGTAAACCTCCGAAGCAATCCATAAATTGTCCCCTGTTCGACTCAGTGTTACCCCTGCATAAGCAGGGGGCTAGATTCCGTACCAAAGCGGGAATGACCGCTTCCTTTGTGGCTCTATTTTTTTATTTTATTTGTTGACAAATTCACTCGTCCATATATGACATTGAGTTAAGCAGGGATGACCAACTTATCATCGCTCACTATCCTCCCTTGAATTAACTATATATAGTCAATTCAGGAGGAGTTGGTGCTAGGAGCGATGGAGCGACGCCTATAAGTAATAGGCGAGCATTGAGCGACAACGTCACCAACTTCTCATCAATTGACTATATCTTAAATATGAATAATCAACCGCAACTAATACCAAATTTTATTACTTTAAATAAGCTCGGTCATGATATTGACATTCCAATAAGATGTAGTAATAAAGCTAAACGCATTGCCATTAGAATAAACCATAAAGGAGTTGAACTAGTTCTGCCTAATAAAAATTTTAATACAGGATATAAATTTTTACTAGAAAAAGAATCTTGGATTAGGCGAAAATTATCAGATGTTTCAAAACAAGAACCCATAGATAATAATACTATAACAGTCTTTGACAGAATATACTCATTACTACATATTGATGCAGATTATAATAAAGTGCAAATGGCAGAGGATATTATTCAGATATATTCCCCACCTTCTCAACATAAGAGTACCTTAATAAAATTCTTGAAAGATAGACTGTTACTAGAAGCAATAAACCTGGCTACTCTTCTGGGTAAAGAATATAATATAAACTTTAGTACAATAAAAATTACAAATAATAAGAACAAATGGGGAAGTTGTTCCAGTTATGCTGAACTTACTTTTAATTGGCGACTTATTTTTGCTCCAAAAAAAATACTGAAATACTTAGTGGTACATGAAATATGTCATATAATGGAAATGAATCACAGTAAACATTTCTGGCATTTAGTGGCAAAACTCTATCCTGATTATAAGTTGGCTAGATTATGGCTTAAGAAAAATGGCAATAAATTGCATCAATATCTACAATAAATGGTATCAATTTACAAATTGAGATTATAAAATAATCGCTTTATAAAAATAATATTTGCATTAATAATTACAGTTGATATAATGTGCGACATAAAATAATAGCCCGTTTAATACGGCATAAAAATTATATAGCCAAAAAAAGAACATTTCATGTCAAAAGAAAAAAAACTGCAAATAATACCAAGTTCAGAATTAAAGAATCCTTTGAATTCTCTGTTACTTATTGCACAATATAAAGAGAAAGATTTTACGGTTAAGAAATTTACTCCTAAACACCAAGAATTCTTAGAGCGTCTTTGTCGATATGGTCCAATTGATGATATAGTAAAAATATTTGGAAAAAATATACTAAAGGAGTATGAAAAATTTACAATGCCAGCCTTGCTTTATAATTTGTGCCTTTCACGAGAGGAAAAGAACGGAGTATACAGAGATTACGATAAGAATATTGCTAAAAATATTAAAGATATTTTTGGCATTAAAAATATTTGGGTACCAGATAATAACAAAACTCCAGGCATTATCTATCAAATGCCAGGAGAACATGTACAGAGAAAGATACAATGTGATGATAATATTAAGACTACTCAAATTGCTTGGGCAGCTTACACTAAAGCTAGTGGTATATTATATTTATACAAGATAGGAAAACCTATACCTTCACATAAGATAATAGAGTCATTTCTAGAACTAATAGCATCAATCGATCAAAATAGTTTTATAATAGAAATATTTTGTGATTACACTAACATTATTAAATCTATAACTACAGATATCTTAAATGCTATTGTTAATCAGCCATATTTTAAGAAATCAATGGCTCTCTCTCAGAAGATAACAGAATTTCTGATTAATACTGGTAATATAAAAGAAGCATATGATTTTTTAAATATTACATGTCAACTCATTAAAGATGCACAAGAAGATTCATCAAAATTAGACCCATTGGATAAAAAGTCTGATTTATCTGAATTTATTATGAATCATTATTGGAACTTAGGAATAATAAATAAGGCTCTAGGTAATTTACCAGATGCTGAGATATGCTTCAAGAGATATTATGAAAAAAATCCAAATTGTAAAGATGCTGTTCTAGAGTTATACGTTATCTATTCAAGGTTGGAGGATAAGGACAAATCACGAACTCTAGCTGAAGAACATAAGGATTCAGTACCTCACCTTTTAATAATAGACAAAATCATTAATAATGCAATATATCCTCCAAAATCATCTATTATACATCTTTCTTATCAGGAGAAAGCATATGTAGTAATTACTGCCTTTAATAAGGCTATATACTCAGATAACAAAGCACAAACCCAATATTACAAGCAAATAATATTAAAGGAGATACTGCGTGACAAAGAATTTAAAAATACTTGTTCTTTAGCAAAACAAATAAAAACACAAATTTTATGCGGAAGTATAAATTTTAATGCTGATATTCTAAAACAACTTCCTTCTGACGAGATACCTAAGCTACTTCTAGAACTATCTATAATGTATTCATCCCCCTCTACTTATAAGACGGCTTTAGAATATATCAACTTAGCTCGAGAATATGATCCCAATAATCTAACATACTTATTTCACCAAACGATACTAACTGTTGCTTTAAACCTTATTAATCAATATGAATCATTATCAATAGAATCTCAGTCATTAGTAGCAACTCTACCACCAGTAGTGCAAGATTTACCTACAGCAAATGCAGCAGTAGTAAACTCAGAAAATACATCAGCAATACCAGAATTAAGGCAACAAAGTTCAGTAAAATATTATTATAATATGCCTGATCTTATTGAAGCATGTAATACTGGAGAGCCAAATGCAATACATCAATACTTTCAAGAGATAAAACAAAAGTCTTTACATGGGAGTCTCGATCTATACCAATCGCCTGGGTGGTATATTAATGAAACAACCCCTATTAAGTCTTCAGAGGCAACTAATGTATTACATAATTTATATGCAATTATTAGCCCTACATTAAAAGAACAACTTAATGACGATGAATATACTAGATGGCAAACTATTTTAGAAAAGGGTTTTGCTAAGAACGACAAAGGTGCAGCAGGGATAAAATTTTTAAAAGGAAAAACAGGAAAAATTTATGAATTAAAAGACCCTTCAAAGGATGCTAGGTTAATGGCGGCGGAAATATATAAAAATAAAAGTGGTGAATCCCTAATATTATTTAAGGGAATAAAGTATCATGGTTATATAAGAGACTATTTGGACAGAACTGAGAGCGAAATAATCCCATGCGAAGATTATTATGAGTTAATGGGGAAGTCCAATCATCTATTGGATAATTTTGATATAATGGCATTGTAACGGGATGTAACTTAAATACTCACCTTACGCATGGCATTTAAAAGTCATATAGAAAATAGCTTGGCGTCATTGCATCAGCGTCATTGCGAGAAACCACTTTAGTGGGCGACGAAGCAATCTATATGTGGATTGCCACGCTCACGTACGTTCGCTCGCAATGACGTTTTGTACTTGTTCCGGAATTTTTAAATTGTCATGGGGTTTATGCGTAAGGTGAGTTAAATATAGCAAAGTATAAAAATCACTCTTTTTTTTAAACTAATATATAATAAACTATTGCAAGAATTTTTATTTTTAGTTATTATTTACTTTATTATTAAAATAATGGAATGGATACTTAAATGGAAGATATTAATGATTGGGAAGTCAAATACGAAAATTGTAAATATGCTGATAGGTTACTAACTAAACTAATGCAGATGAACCAGGAAGTAAACCGACCAATAGATATTAAAGAAGTCAAAAAAGCTATTTATTATGCAAAAAAATACCATGGTAGTCAAATGCGACAATCAGGTGAACCTTATTATTCGCATCCAATAGAGGTAGCGTATATGACTTCTGATTATCTTTTTAGAACTGATATTATTGTTACTAGCATACTGCACGATACTATAGAGGATACAGAACTTTCCAAAAGTATGATTGCAAGCATTTTTGGAGAACAGGTTGCTAGTCAGGTGGAAGACTTGACTAGGGTTAAATCATATGGAAAGATCAGTGCAGCAGAGACAATAGAGTTACTATTTCAACAAAAGAAAAAAGATATATTGTTGATTAAGTTATTTGACAGACTGCATAATATGCAAACTATTGGTGCCAAATCTCCTGAGAAGATTAAGAAAATTGTAGAGGAGACTTTAAGAGAGTTTGTAGTCCTCTCTATATATTTAGGGATGCCAGAAATAAAGTACCATTTTATAAAAATGTGCTTTCAACATCTAACAATCACACATTGTCCAACACCAGATTTATACCAGTTATTTTCTTTGGATAATTCCCAGCCTCTTTTTCCAACTTTTCAAAATGACGCAGACCCCAAGTGTATCCTATAATTAATGGTATTACTATAACTAATAACCCATAATTACCAAAAGTTTTTACAAGATATACAGTGCCAAAAGATGTAACAATATACATAGCAGTATGTGCTACTGCATATGTTACGTTGGCATAAGTAAAGCGTTTAAAAACCGGGAAATGCTTAAAGAATATTGGCATAGCTGGTGTTTGAGAAGGACCAAATACTATAGGTACTAATTGAATTAATAGTAGCATGAAAGGACTGGTGACATGATCTAATACATAAGGAGATATTAGTATTGCAATAGAAAATATTATTAATTTAACTCTAAGAATTATTAATGGATATATTATGTAGCTCAAATACACTAATACAAAGTAGCAAATTAATCCGATTATGGAAATAATAAAATTTTGATGAATAACTTGTTCAGCAGTGTAATTAAAAGACTTTTTTAAAATATTACCACAATGCATGTAAGAAAAATAAAAACATATTGGCCATCCACATAATGTTAAAAAATTAGCAATCACAGTTAATATATTAACTTTCTCTTGTACAATGGCATTAGTTTTTAAAGAATTACTTAGTCCACTCTTTTCTAATACATTTTTCATTTGTCTTTTTGCATCAGCAAATTCTGGGGTTTCCCGAAGAGCCGTTCTTGCAATAACACCAATCACTGCTATACCAGCACCAATCCAAAATGCCATACGCCAATTAAAGCCTTGCGAAGTAACCAATGACGCAATAGCTAAAGCAAAAGTTCCTCCTGCAGCAGATAAACACCCAATTAAGGTTACAGCTGGATATTGTATCGGTGGTTTGGTTATTTCAGTAATATAATACTAGCTCCTACTTTTTCTCCCATTGAGGTAATACCCTGCAATATTCTACATGCTGTAACTATCCAAACAGCTCTAATACCAATTTCTTCATAAGTTGGTACATTAGCCATAATTACACAAGAGAGAGACATTAATACGGTGGTAATGATAACCGTAGATTTTCGCCCTATATTATCGCCCAGCCAACCAAAAAGAAAAGCCCCTAAGGGTCTAAGTGCATAAGTAGAACAAAAAGCAGCGGCAGATAAAAATGCTGCAGTATCAGGATCGGTTTTTGGGAAAAATAACCCGTTAAGCAGCACTGCCATATGAACATATAGCATTAAGTCAAAATATTCTAAAAATGTTCCAATTGAAAGCAATCCAATAGCTTCTTTTTGTTCTTTACGTAATGATGAAAATGTTCCGTCGCTATGTCTTACATATTTGGTCATCTTTAATTTGTCCTTTGATATTTCAAATTTTTAGAATATTTCATGAGTGATCTTTGAATTTAGTTAATTAAAATTGTTAACTTCAAATTATCCATACCACTCCGGTGATTATTTCCATCCGCTTGAATAAATTTACTCATAATTGACTCAAATAATTGTTTTTTACTAACTAGCTAAACCCTTACAAACAGCTATGCTCCTATGACTTAGAGGATAACCGCCACATTCTTTTGCCAATCTATCAAAATAAAAGGTAGCTGTAACCCCTATCCATGTAATGGTCGAAGCAATCTATTTCTAATTACTTTCCTGGATTGCTTCGTTGTGCGGTTTTCGCACTCCTCGCAATGACGTTTTTACCCTTAATAGTTACAATTATAATTAAATATAACCTGCTTTAAATAGTCAAGTAATTTTTTATTAAAATATTTTTATTTTATCCTATAAGAAATGGATCGGTCTAAATTTATGGTGGGTGTTATATAACAATGTACTCTATTATTAATTTGTTCAAGAATAATATAGTCAATTGATGGGAAGTTGGTGATGTCGTCGCTCAATGCTCGCCTATTACTTATAGGCGTTGCTCCATCGTTCCTGCTACCCAATTCCCCTGAATTGACTATAATTACTAAGTTAGGAAATGAAAAAATAAGCAATATCGCAAAAATAATGAAAACAGCTATTAGTGGAGCAAAAAAATCTGTTATATTATAGATATACTCAAATGATTTGAAGAATTGGAACGTAAAACAAGGGGTGAGCGAGCCGAGCGTACAACTAGTACGTGAGTACGCGAATACCCCGAAGTTTTGCGGAGCCAATTCTTCAAAGCAGAAGAGTATATAACCGAATTTGGAATAACTTGTTATATCAAATTCAGGTTAATTAGGTTGCTGTAAAAGATTCAAGTACAGTTTTAAAATTCCAATAAGGTATTATCAATGAGTAAATCTAATTTTAACCTATATGCTAAGATGGGGTCAATCAAATTATGTCAGACCTTAAAAAATATTACAGATGTTAATAATTTGAAGTTAGCTCAGGACAGAGCAAGGGAAATTATGTGGGATCAAGCAGATGGTTATAAATATGGCTTTAACGCTCGTGGGCTTAGTACGATAATTACTATGTTCAGCAAGTTGGATTATTTCAAACCATCTGTAGATTTTTTGAAGGACTGGTGCTATACAGCTATCCGGTGCAGAGAAGAATTTACCCCTCAAGAATTGGCTAATAGTATTTATGCTTTTGGCACATTAAATATACAACCTTCAGAAGAATTTTTGAAAGTTTGGCAGATAGAGGCTGTAAATCAGATACGAAACTTTAATAACCAAAATTTGGCTAACAGTATTTATGCTTTAAGCAAGTTATACTCGAATGATTTAAATAATATGGACGACAATAAACAAGAGGTGAACGAGCCGAGTGTTAATTTAGTAGATGAACACTCAAATGCAAGTGCCTCAGAGTTTTATAGAACCAATTATTTAGATAATTCCAGTAGAACTCTTTTAATAGAATTCTTGGAAGTTTGGAAAATAGCGACCATAAATAAAATGAACAATTTTAATGCACAAGAATTAGTCAATTCTTTGTCTGGTTTCTGTAAGTTAGATACATATTTGAATAAATCTCTTGCAAAACTCGCTGATGCACAAGGAGTTGAAGGAGATGCTTCATCTCAAGCCGCAGCACACTCTAGCTCTAGTGTATGCGGAGATTCTAGTACCGCATCATTGTCCCAATTAGTACCTGAGCAAGCAAATACTTCGGAACTTTGCGAGATTAATTCCTCAAAAAAATTTCTGAAGAGTTGGGAAACAGCAGCTATAAGAAAAATCTACCAATTTACCCCACAAGGACTGGCTAATAGTGTTCATGCTTTTAGTCAATTAAAAGACAGACAACCTTCACAAGAATTTTTGGAATGTTGGCAAAAAGAGGCTATAAATAAGATAAAATGCTTTAAAAGCCAAGAATTGGCTATTAGTATGAATGCTTTTGGTAAATTAAAGCTACAGCCTTCAAAAGAATTTTCGAAAGTCTTGCAGATAGAGGCTATAAATAAAATCAATGATTTTAATGCCCAGGGATTGGTTAATATTATCTATGGTTTTGGTAAATTAAAGCTACAGCCTTTAAAGAACTTTTTGAATAGTTGGGAGAAGGTGGCTATCAATAAAATTAACGAATTTAATACACAAGGACTGACTAATGCTATCTATGCTTTTACTCAATTAAAGGTACAGCCTTCAAAGAACTTTTTGAATAGTTGGGAGGCGGTGGTTATCAATAAAATTAACGAATTTAATACACAAGGACTGACTAATGCTATCTATGCTTTTACTCAATTAAAGGTACAGCCTTCAAAGAACTTTTTGAATAGTTGGGAGAAGGTTGTTATAAGTAAAATCGATAAATTTAATGCACAAGAGCTAACTAGTATTATCTATACTTTAGGTCAATTAGAGGAACAATCTTTAGAAAATTTATTGGAAGTTTGGTCGGAAGCGGCTGTAAAGCAGATGCAAAACTTTAGTAGCCAAAATTTGGCTGTTATTATCTGCGCTTTGGGTAAATTAAAAGTGCCGCCTTCAGAGGATTTTTTGGAAAATTGGGAAAAGGCGGCTATCAATAAAATTGACGAATTTAATACACAAGATCTAACTAATATTATCTATACTTTTAGTTCATTAAAGGTACAACCTTTAATGAATTTTTTGGAAAATTGGGAAAAGGCGGCTATCAATAAAATTGACAAATTTAATGCCCAAGGTCTGGCTAATGCTATCTATGCTGTGAGTCAATTAGAGGATCAATCTTTAGAAAAATTCTTGGAAGTTTGGCAAGAAGCGGCTGTAAAGCAGATACAGACCTTTAACAGCCAAAATTTAGCTAATAGTATATATGCTTTGAGTCAATTAGGGGTTCAACTTTCAGCAAAATTCTTGGAAGCTTGGCAGGAAGCGGCTGTAAAGCAGATAACAACCTTCAATAGTCAAAATTTAGCTAATAGTATGTATGCTTTAAGTCAACTAAAAATACAACCTTCAACAGAGTTATGGGAAGTTTGGCAGGTAGCGACTATTGGTAAAATCAATGAATTTACTACACAAGAACTAACTAACAGTATTTATTCTCTTACTATACTCTCTGCGTTAACACAAAATAATTACCTATCAACAGTGAAAGTCTTACGAGATGCAATAAACAAACTTGACTTTAATCAGTTGTCTATAGAAGGGGTTATACAAATTTGGACAGGAACAAATTTGTTGCAAGCATTATTTAATGATCAATTATTAGAGGAAGAGAAGTATAAAAGTATTAGCGAAATAATAAATTCGAATCCATTAAATCCGATGACATCAAATTTACAAGAATCTATGTTTAAGGTTATTGCTAATAAATATAAAGGCACACCAACAAAAATCTGTTCAGAATACTGGATACCAGAATTAGCTACTAGAGTAGATATATGTGTTGTGTTTGAAAATAATGAAAAATTAGTAATACAGATAGATGGACCTTCTCATTTTATTGGCAATGGTAAGCAACATAATGCCGCAACAGAAATTAATACTCTCTTTTTAAACATACTAGGTTATACGACAGTAAGGATACCTTATTATAATGTGGATAATACAAATAATAGGACAGACATTCTAACGAAACTATTCCATTATCTAGATAATTTCACAACTTCTGAAGAAACAAAGTTTGACCAACATTCATTATCAAATAATTCTGAGTTATTTTCAGAAGTACCATTAAGTGCAGAAGATAGTTCTTATTTTGACAACAAAATTACCAATTAGATTAGGTTATGCAAGAGGTCTATTTTTTTATTTTGAATTTTCTCTACTATTTATAATTAATTGGGGCAATAATTTAAAAAATCTTACATGTGATATAAGAAATTTATTTTACGTAATCTACTGGCTATGCTAGCTTGTTTGTGTTATTATTTCCTAATAAAGTTTATAATAATTTTTAATATGACAGTAGAATTTTTTGATAATATATCAACCAAAAAAACTAATATTGTTAAAGATAACAATAAACCACCAAGAATGAGGATAGGTACCGATGAATTCTATGACTTGCTAGTTAATAGTGATGTCTTTGTTGATAAAAGTCTAATGATCAAAGAATTATTGGAAGATAGTGGTAAGGTTATATTGATCACCAGACCAAGACGATGGGGTAAGAGCTTGAATATGAACATGCTCCAGAAATTTTTTGAGATAGAGGTGGATCAAAATGGCGTTCCTTTACCTATAGAAGATAGGGTTAATCGCATTCTCTTTATCGGTGGGGAAATCAATTTAGGTATTAAAGGAAAAAGGACTTTAAAGCCTTTAAAGATTAACAGTAATGAATATGCCATGACTCAACAAGGTCAATTTCCGGTGATTTCCATAAATTTTAAAGATGTTAAAGGCAGTAATTACCAAGAAATTGAAAGTGGGATAAAAAATCAAGTAACTAATTTATTTACAAACCATCGATATTTAAAGCGTTATATAACAACAGATGAAAAATTACTAGATGAGGCACAAAAGGAAAAGTTAAATCGATATTTTACAGGAAAGCTTGATAAGGAAGACTTAAAAGATAGTTTACGGGTTTTGAGTGAAGTATTGTACAAACATTTTGGTCAAAAAGTTTATATATTGATCGATGAATATGACACACCGATCAATAGTTCGTACATTGAATTTGGTGATAAATTAAAAGAATTTGACGACGTACTAAAAATATTCCGTGGGATGTTTGGCAGTAGTTTAAAAACTAATCCTTATTTAGAAAAAGGGGTAATAACCGGCATATTAAGGGTTGCTAAGGCTAATTTATTTTCGGATTTAAATAATTTAAATAATGTTCGTGAATATACTCTGCTAGATGAAAATTTTGCTAAATTTTATGGTTTCACTCAAGCAGAAGTTGATGAGTTATTAACCAAAGTACCACTTGACACAAGTCCTGAAAAAATTAAAGCTTGGTATAATGGCTATAGTTTTGGTGGTGAGGTAATTTATAATCCATGGTCAATTATGTTATGCTTAGATACTAGAGGCAAACTTGATCATTATTGGCTTGATAGTGGGGGGACGGCTCTTGTTGATAAAGCATTATTGTCAGATGGAATGCAGGAAGATTTACAGAGCTTAGCTGCCGGAAAGGCTATTATCTCACCGATTGTCAAACAAATTAGTTTTACTGATATCAACAAGCCAGTAGGATTATTTAGCTTGTTGTTATTTAGCGGTTATTTAAACCCTGTTGCTAAAAAACCAGAAGAAGATATTTACAAATTGTCGGTACCAAATAAAGAGGTACGATATATATATAATGCCAGAATGCTCCAATGGGTAACTGATCAGTTGCAAATTGATCATTTTCGATATTATTCTTTTGCTACTTTGCTGCCGGCAGGTAAAATAGAACAGTTTAAAGAAAGATTGCAAGAATTATTGTTAAATGCTACTAGTTTTTACCAAACTGGCGAGAAAAAAGCTGAGCTATTTTATAGTGGTTTTATGCTAGGTTTGATTAATACCTTAGCTTCTGACTACATAATAGACAGTGAAAGAGAAACCGGTAGCGGTAGGGCTGATATTATGTTGATACCTAGAGCTGGAAAGCAAGACAACGCCATTATTATTGAATATAAAATATGCAAGTCTCCAGAAGAGTTAGAATCTGTTGCCAGAGAAGGGCTAGAGCAAATAGCAAAAAAACGATATGAGGCTAAAATAAAAGAATACTCTCATGTTCAGAAAATCATCAAAATCGCTATGGCTTTTTGCGGTAAGGAAGTGGCATTAGAATACCAAATAGATAAGGTATCTTAGGCATATAGTCAATTGATGAGAAGTTGTGGACGTTGTCACTTGTCGCTCGCCTATTACTTATAGGCGTCGCTCCATCGTTCCTAGCCCCAAATTCCCCTGAATTGACTATATAGGCTTATACGTCATTGCGAGGAGAGCGTAGGTCGACGAAGCAATCCAGTATGTCGTACCTGTTCTGCTTAGTACTACAGTTGTAGTTTAGATGTGAGCATTCACGATTTTTTTGTGATGAATAAAAAAACCTGATCACCAAGAGTCATTGCGAGGAGACCGTAAGGTCAACGAAGCAATCCATTTCTAATCACTTTCCTGGATTGCTTCGTCGGTCTGGCAACCTCCTCGCAATGACATCTTATACTTTAACCTTTTTTCCGTGAACACTCACATTCAATCTACAACTGTAGTATTAGTGTCATACCTGCGTAGGTAGGGGGCTAGATTCCCGTCGTTGCTAAGAATGACAATAGTGGACGGGAATAACAATTTATTGCTTAGTCTCTACCAAAGTGGCTCCTCGCTAATGACGGCATAATGCCAACCAAGTTAGCTCTACAAATCACCACAACACCGCTGGAGCAATAATTTTTTTCTTCATTTCCTCGTCATCATAATAGAAAACTTTTTTTAAATTACAGGTTGTTCTTTGTCCATTAAAATAATTTGAGAATCTACTGGCAAACTCATGACTTGCTCCCAGGATAGCAGTTCTGTATTTTTTTCCCGATCTTGGCATATTTCAGATATAAGATTTGCCGTTTTATAATTATTAGCCCCAAATGCTATTTTACACGGACAGTCTGATATAATATTTTTAGTTTCATTTTCACCATAAACTTCCTCTATTTTGCCAATATTTGACGATATCAAGAATAGTTTAATTTTGTAACCACGAAAATAAGGCAAACATGATGTAAACATTTCCAATTTGCCAACTGAATAAAACTCATCCATCAATAAGCATACCCCTTTACCAGAGCCATGTGGTGCTAGTAATAAAATATGTTGATAACCTTTGGCATATAGAGGTTTGCCATTTTCATGGTTACCTAAAAATATTGCATTTTCAGAGGACATTTTGTAAACCGGAATTAAAGATTGCAAGTAAGTAAAAATATCATACGAATTTTATTCGTCCACCCAAATATTTTAGGATATAAACTCGGGGGATAAAAGCAATCATAATCATGATCTATCACGATTTGATAATTTGATCTTCCTTATTTTTTATAGTTTTGATTGCTGATATTGGAGTTATTTTTTTTATATTACTATTATCATTCTTTACTTGATAATCTTTGCGGAGTTTTTGTAATTCAGTTATAATATTCTTGTCATTTAATATATTTTTAAATTTTTGTTCTCTCTTGTTAAAAAAGATTTTTGGCAATGCGTCCTTTATAATATCACCTATTTCTGCAATTTTCTGTTTCCAATCTAATTTTTTATCAGCAATTTTAGCGGACTTTCTAACTATCGATCCGGCAACTTCTGTAATATCATAATACTTTCCATTTTTTGTAATCATAGGAGATAATATCGCTATTACATCCTTTTTCATTTCATTCTGATGAGCCGTAGTAATAACTTCCTTACCTTCCATCTGTGTTTTAAAATATTTTGCTAATTGTTCTTTAGCTGATTCAAAATATTCTTTCTCTAGAATATTAACTGCTAAATTGTTGCCACGTCTATTAGCAATTTCCAAAGGAGTATCACCGTTAAAGTCTTTTTTGGTTAAAAGCTCACGTCCTACAGGATATTTTAGTATTTCAGTTATTATATCAGTATTACCAAATGCGGCTGATATATGCAAGACAGTCGGTATTAAGTTAGATGGTTGTTGTTTTAAAGATTCCTGCATATTCGGATTATTAAGCATCGTTTTTACAATATCTGTTTTACCTTGAGAAACGGCATAATCTAAAGGTCTCATTTCATAAAATTCTTTTCTATTGGTAATCCCAGAGTCCAATAATTTTTGCATAGAATCTGGTCTACCAGAATTTAGAATCGAAATTGTTAGATCAGATACACTATAAATTTTAGGCTTCTGTTCAGAATCGACCACGGATAGGCTAACCATTGGCTGCTTTAGCCCTTCTACTAATTCTTGTTGTTTTTCTTTAGTTAAATTTGCTATAATGTTTGGTAAATTCGCTTCATTACTAACAATCTTTATCGAAACAGCATTTTTTAGATTTTCTGTATATTCTTTTATTTGTTTAATTCTTTCATTTCTAAGTTCTTGATTTAGCGGTATACCATTAATAGTAGGTTTCTCCATCATTTCTAAAAATTCACTCATTTTCATATTATGAGTAGTTTTGTTATAATAGTTGATTTTAGAATCTGGAGTAAAAATTTCTGGCATTAATTTTTGTAATTTTTTAATTCCTCGGTACATATCTAATGGTTCAGGGGCATAATGACCACTATCGCTACTAATCATATCTATCTTACCATTCTCATTAATACTAATCGTTCCTGCCAATTCTGCTGGTCTACCACCTAAAAATGAAGCATGCGTTAGAGTAGGCTCTATTGGACTATATTGTCCTTTGTGGTTACCAATATAAAGCGATCCATCTTTTGCCATTACAAAAGCTTGAATGTTTTTAGTATTTTTACTTTCCTTACCAAGGGTAGTGGCGGTTTGATTGCTATTATCAACTAAACTATTCGATTGTGTATCATAAAATAGTTGATGATTTCTTAACTCAGTTTTGTTCATTCGTAGAATTGGATATTCATTACCGTCAAGAGTTTGCTTAGCTTGAGCAATTTCTTCAAGATATGGCATAATGCTATCTTGCTGTATAGTACCTGACACCCTTACTCTAACACAGTCAACTAATCCATCGTGATCATGTCCCTCAGGTATTATTGCTTGTTTAAACTTCCCTATTGCATCTTTCCAGCGTTGTTTAGGATTTGTTTGAATAGTATCTGCCACATTGTGCCTGTTAATTAGTAATTATATCGAATTAACTATAACCTGAATTCGATATAACAAGTTACTCTAAATTCGGTTATATCTATAATATAACAGATTTTTTTGTTCCACTAATAGCTGTTTTCATTATTTTTGCGATATTGCTTATTTTCTTTCATTTCCTAGGAGGTTGCCTGCAATAACTAATTAATTAGTTATCGGAGACAGCCTCCTAAAGCTAAGCAATCCATAAATTGTCGTTCCCGCTTCGGTGCGGAATCTTAGACCCCGCACCGAAGCAGGGGTGACATCTGGATTTTTGTTATGGATTGCTTCATTGTTCTAAAAGCTCCCCGCAATGATGCCAATTTAATTCCCTACTAAACTACTAGCAAATGCAGCCGGATCAAACGGCTTTAAATCATCTACCTTCTCTCCTATCCCTAAAAAACATACTGGTAAGGCGAATTTTTGCACCACACCAACCACTACACCAGCTTTTGCCGTACCATCTAATTTAGTAACTATCAGACTTGTTATATTAGCAATAGCAGTAAATTGCTTGACTTGGTTATAGATATTTTGTCCAGTAGTTGCATCAATTACTAATATACTATGGTGGGGAGCTGTATCATCAATTTTCTTAATAACTCTAACAATTTTGGCAAGTTCTTCCATCAAATTCTTCTTGTTATGTAACCTACCAGCTGTATCAATAAATAATATATCCACATCATTTTTTATGGAAGACTGCATAGCAAGATAAGCAACACTAGCAGGTTCAGCTGATTCTTCGCCGGTGATAAACATTGAACCACTTTTATCAGCCCAGCTAGATAATTGATTAACAGCGGCGGCTCTAAATGTATCACAAGCGGCAATTGCTACTTTCTTACCTTGTTTACGATAAATACTAGCCAGCTTACCTATGGTGGTAGTTTTTCCTGAACCATTAACGCCACAGACTAGTATGACATTAAGCTTTTTATCGTGTAATTCAAAATTTTTACTAGCCTTGATCAATAATTGCTCGATAATGTTGGCAAGCTGCTCTTTTATTACCAAGCTACTTACTTCTTTATCAAATTTGATAGTTCTTAGTTTATTGACCAGTTCTATTGCCACAGAAGCAGTTATATCTGCCGATATTAACAACTCCTCTAATTCACTTAAAGTTTGCTCATCTAGTTTTTTTTTATAAAATATTTGGTCAATGCCCGAAGATATTTTATTGGAACTATTGACTAATACCTGTTTTAATTTAGTAAATATAGAGGTCATTTTATTGCCGCTCTTTTAAGTCTGTCATTAATTGCAACACCGATACCAATTTGTGGGATAGAGGCAACGGCAATTGCTAATCCATTTAATTCTGCATAATTATCCAATATTCTAAGACTGGCAAATAAGTTGCTAGCAGCGATAATTAAGTCTCCAGTTAAACTTAAATTAAGCGAGAAATTGCCATCCAGCTTACTATTAGCAAAATTAAGACCTACCTCATTAGCTTCCAAACTCTCTGCATTCAGTCTCATTTTCACTTTTGGTGAGTAATGTTTATTGATCATCCCTGGGGCTTTAATTTGTATCAAGGAAGGAGCTTTGTCTATTTTCTTACCAAGAACCTTCTCTAACGCTTCCAACGTAATAAAACCGTCTCGCAAAATAGTTAAGTTATTAGTAGTACTATCTACTATGGTTGATTCTATACCATATTGACACTTATAATCACTCGAATTATCTTCTAAAATAAAAACATCTTTCTCACCTGAAAAATGCTCTTTTACATGATCTAGAGTAGTAGCACTAATGTAACCTGATGGGTTAGCACTAGGTGCCGCTATCGGTGTGTCAGATTTTCTTATTAGCTCCAAAGCAATATTATGCGATGGTATACGGAGTGCAACCGTTGTTAGTCCGGCTAATACTGATTTAGCGATATTGGCTTCACTTTTTAATGGCACAACAATCGATAAAGGTCCAGGCCAAAATACTTCACTTAATTTAAGAGCATCTGCATTAAATTCCCCGATAGTTTTAGCTTGGCTCATGGTTGCCACGTGAACAATCAGAGGGTTTATGCTTGGACGTTTTTTTACCTTAAAAATTTTCTGACAAGCTTGCTCATTACTAGCATCTGCTCCAAGTCCGTATACTGTTTCTGTGGGAAAGGCTACTATATTACCAGATTTAATAAACTTGGCAGCCTGATCTAATAGACTTGCTACATAACTCAATTTAGTGGGTAATTTTGTCGTCAACATTTATCTCCTTTCCCTAATTGCCTAACTTAAAGGTCATTGCGAGCGAACGTACGTGAGCGTGGCAATCCATGAAGCTTATCATATGGATTGCTTCGTCGCCACCAAAGTGGCTTCTCGCAATGACGATTGAACCAAAAAACGACTCCTCACAATGGCGTTTAAGACACCAATCTAATTCATTTGTACTAATCATAAAACACTAAATTTTGCTAATTTATTAAATAATTGTCTAACCATTTTTAATAACAATAAACGATTATTAGCAATTGTACGATCTTCATCTTTAACCATCAAATTATCAAAAAAATCATTGATAGGTTTCAACATTTCCAGTAGTCCTCTCAATGCTTTAGTAAAATCCTTTTCGGCAATGGATATGTCTATTTGCTTAGAAACGTTTCCCAACGATAAAAATAATTGTTGCTCATATGGTGAAATAAAAGCCTCCTGATTAACATCTCCTGCTATATTATTACCTTCTAATATATTATTTGCTCTTTTGTAAATAGTTAATAAATTCTTACCCTCAGATCCAGCTAGAAACTTTTGTAAAGCACTAAGCTTTATTTCGCTAATCATTAAATCTCCTTCAATATCAAAATCAAGCACGGCATTAATTAACGATAGATCATAATGATTTTTGAAATAATACTTGGCTCGCTCTTCTAAAAACTCTAAAATTATCTGACTACTTTTATTATATGTTATGTTCTCTTCAGAGTATAGCTGAATTACATACGCCACTAATTGCTTAATATTAATAGTTAGTTTATTAGCTAAAATTGTCCTAATAATACCTAATGCTTGTCGTCTAAGTGAGTAAGGATCTCTTGAGCCACTTGGTTCTTCTCCTATTAATATCAAACCTACTAAACTATCCAATTTATCGGCAATAGCCAATATTGCAGTATCCCCCATTGGTAAACTATCCGATGGACCTTGTGGTTTATAATGGTCTCTTATTGCCAAGGCAATCTGATCATTTAACCCTTCAGATTTGGCGTAATAATATCCCATAATACCTTGCAATTCGGGGAATTCTCCTACCATTTCAGTTGTTAGGTCGCTTTTACAAATTCTAGCTGCTATTTGCAAATCCTGACTTCCTGGATAAGTCGATCTAGTTGGTGATTTTGTCGTCGAAACTCGCCTCCGTTCCTCACGTACGTCTATGTACGCTGCGGTACTCGGCTTCGTTTCTCCTAAAAATCCCTCAACTATCTCTGACTTATCCAGGAAGTCTATTATATAATTACAAATATTAGCGATTCTCTCCGTTTTTTGTCTTATATTACCAATCTTTGCGTGGAAAGTTATCTGCTCAAGTTTTAATAATCTAGATTCTAAGCTGTTAGACAAATCCTGCTGATAAAAGTATAAAGCATCAGATAATCTAGCAGCCAATACCTTTTCGTTACCACTTACTATAATATTTTGATCATGTCGCATATTACTAACAAAAAGAAAATAAGGGGCGAAATTACCAGCCTGGTCAAAAGTACTAAAATATTTCTGATGGGTACGCATTGAGCTAATCAGTACTTCACTAGGTAACGTTAAAAATATCTCAGGTATTTTACCGACCATAACTACTGGCAATTCTACTAGCCCTGTTACTTCTTCTAATAATCTCTCATCATCTTTTATTACTAAATTAAGTGGTTTGGTTATTTCTGATAGCTGATTTTTTATTATCTCCTTGCGTTCTTGTTGATCAATAATGACATTACTTTCCCGTAGCTTATTCTGGTATTCAGAAAAACTGCCTATAACAATCGGTTCGGAACTAAGAAACCTATGCCCAAAAGTAATATTATTTGCCGTCAAATGCCCATATTTAATTGCTAGTATTTCACCATCAAATATACATAAAATATTCCTAACCGGTCTAATCCAACTTATATCATAATTCCCCCAATACATAGATTTTAACCAAATATACTTACTAATTGCTTTAGGAATTATCTCTTGCAATAATATTCGTATATCGGTTTCTGCGGTACTCTTTACTATTATATAATATAATTGCCCTTGCACTAATAGCGTAGACAATTTATTTTGCTCAATATTATTTGCTCGACAAAATCCTTCTATAGCTTGTTGTGCTGCCGAAACTTTTGGTCCTCTTATGATAATTTCTTTTGCTGGTATAAATTTCGGTAAATTTGTAATATATATAGCAATACGCCTAGGTCCAATAAATACCTGAACATCAGCAACAATCTCACTTTCCTGTAAGATTGTTGTAAATATAGTTTTATAAGCTTCGGCTGCATTTTTTTGCATCAAAGCTGGTATCTCTTCGCTAAAAAGCTCTAATAATAACTCACTCATATCAACTCTTCTTTATCTTCTAGTTCTAACCATTTATGACAGCATATTTTTGCCAAATTACGTATCCTGAGTATGTAAGAGGCTCTCTCTGTTACGCTAATTACTCCCCGAGCATTTAACAGGTTAAAAAGATGGCTAGCTTGAATACAATAATCATAGGCTGGTAACGGTAAATCTGCGGCAATTAATTCATTACATTGTTTTTCACTATCAATAAAATGCTGAGATAATATTGCTGTGTCAGCTAATTCTAGATTAAACTTAGAACATTGCTTTTCAGCAGCAAAATCTACTTCACCATAGGTTAAAGCTTTTTCTCCAACCTGACCATTCCAGTCAATATTTTTAACTTCATTGATACCTTGTATATAAAGTGCCAGACGCTCTAAACCATAGGTAATCTCACCAGCCACTGGGCGACAATCAATACCACCAATTTGTTGCATATAAGTAAATTGCGATACTTCCATACCATCACACCATACTTCCCAACCAAGTCCGGCAGCTCCAAGACTAGGAGACTCCCAATCATCTTCAACAAACCTAATATCATGTTTTTGCAAATCTATACCAAGACATTCAAGGCTTTTTAAATATAGTTGTTGTATATCGTCAGGAGATGGTTTTAGTATAACCTGAAATTGATAATAATGCTGCATTCTATTAGGATGCATGGCATATCTACTATCATGAGGACGCCGAGAAGGTTGAACAAAAGCTACAAACCAAGGTTTTTTACCAAGAGTTCGTAATACAGTGGCAGGGTGAAAAGTGCCAGCTCCAACGTGAGCATCATATGGTTGTAAAATTGCACAGCCATAATCCTGCCAATAATTTTGCAAGGTCATGATAATTTGTTGAAATGATAATTTTTGCATATTGGTAAATTTATTTGTTCCTTCAAAAAAATAATATAGCTAACCTGATTACTATTAGTTCGTCATTGCGAGGAGCCGCTTTGCGGCGACGAAGCAATCCAGAAAAGAGATTAAAAATGGATTGCTTCGACCATTACATGGTCTCGCAATGACGAATTATAGGTACATACGTCATTGCGAGGAGCTACTTTAGTAGCGACGCGGCAATCCTTTCTAATCTCTTTTATAGATTGACGCGTCGCCGCAAAGCAGCTCCTCGCAATGACGAACTAATACTAATCAGGTTAGTATATTAAATCTTACTCCACGTTCCCATTGGACTCTGTTTATAACAATCAATTATCGGTGTTGCAATAGTTAGTTCATTTATTGTTTTAATTATTAAACTTAAATTATCTAAAGCATCGTATATTATAATTACTCTCTGAAAATGTGCAAAATTTTTGTTATTAAGAATTTCTTGTATATCAAATGGGGCAATAATTATTAGGATGGTAGCCTGATTAGGATTCTCTAACTGGTGAGTAATATAGACTGGTTGCTTTTCTGGTAATGGATCAAGTTTACTACCATGCGGAATAAACTGTTTTCTAGAATAAGTCCATATCATCTTATTTAGTGATTCTTGTACTTCAATATCTGGAACTAAAACCACAATTCTCAAATTGCTATGGTAAGATTTTTCTACTAAAAGACAGCTTGTCTTATATATTAATCCTTCAGTAGTGTGATAAAAACTAAATTGTTGCATGATTTTTCTCTTTTAAGGCTTAGAAAACAAATCTTTTGTAATTATCCTAGGAGACAGTTTTCTAGCACCAAATTCCCATGAATTGACTATAGTATGCTGCGGTACTCGACTTCGTTTTTCCTAAAAATTCCTCAATTATCTTTAGGTTATGCAAGAGGTCTATTATATATAAGAACCTGATAGATTAGACAATTTTCTTATACTCAAAATATATTTTTCTTACCGAGTAAATCCAGGTAATACAAACAACGATAAATACTACCATTAAAAATGGTGAAATAGAACTAAAAGTTGCTGTTGGTACTAATGTAAAAATAACTGACTGTATTAATCCGCTCGAAGATTTACCAACTTTCGAGCTAATAACGTCAACAGCTGCTTTACCCTTGGTTTTTAGCTCCTTGTCTAGAGGGATATATAGCATCTCTTTAGAGGTATCCCAAATTGAATATTTAGTACCTTTCACTAGAATGTTCTGTAAAGCACCAATTGATACCGCAAGAGCAAGTGGGGTCATAAGAATAGCACTGTCAAATAGAGACAATATTTGATGGTCAAACACGATTAAAATAAAGAATAATGTACCAGTAACCATCATGATAATTGGCGAAATTACAGCCGCCACAAACCAGCTATGACTACGCATTATATTGTTGCCTATTATAGTCATTATCATGATAGTAACCCCAGTCCAAAGAATATAAAGACTATTAAATTCTGCATAACTATTAACAGTGGGGTATAATTCTTTTATTTTTGCTTTCCATACGGCTTCTACCAAATTCATTGATAAACCAAAAGCAGCAGAGCAAATTAGCATTAACCATAAATATTTTGATCTTATGATATATCTAAAACTTTCGATTAATCCCATTCCATCTTTAGTCGATCTAGCAGATTTAGCCTTTGCATAAAATGTTGGATTGGTAAAAACATTTTTGCTAATAAATCTTACAAGTAAATATGATATAACAGCTGCAACTACCACGAAACTTGTTGATATTTTTACCAATATAGTTTTATTGTCCGGTACGGTAAAAAAATACTTAGCTATAGTGTTAGCAGATGATAAGTTTGACATCAAAAAGCCAACAAATATTAAAGCAGAATTACCAAATAATGAAAAAAGAGTGTAAAACCTTTTTGCTTCTTCTGTTGTAGTAAGCTCATTAGCAAACTGCCAAAACAGTAAAACATAAAAGATATTCGGCCAAAGCTCAGATAATGTATAAAAAACCACATAACTCCAATTACCAATTAAAGCTATATACCATTTTAAATGAGGATAATTCCCCATAATTTGTTCCAGCGAACTTGGATTAATGTGGAAAATATGGACATTAGGATAAATGATGAAAGCAAAAACAATAAAGAAACTAATAAAAAAGGTAATTAAATAGCCATAAATCCTCTCAAAACTATAATGATTAAGCATCTTAGCATAGATTATAACGAATAGAGCCGCTGCAGGTGTTACACAATAAACTTTAGTGAAACTGACTACTTCAGCACTAATCTCTGAAATTAAAATACTATCTTTTAAAATTCTTAATATATTTTGGTTAAATAAGACGCAGAACATCAAACCACACATCGGTATGAATTTCCCGAGTTCATGATTATGGATAGGCCAAAAGATAGTTCTGAATTTGCTGCTAAATGAATTTGACTTTATAATAGTCATAATAAAGATTCCCTAAGACAAAAAAAAAACTCAACAGATATAGTCAATTCAGGAGAATTTGGGGCTAGGAGTGATGGAGCGACGCCTATAAGTAATAGGCGAGCGACGAATGACAACGTCTCCAACTTCTCATCAATTGACTATATATCAACTTAAAGAGTGATCTTTTAGTAAGCTGAAACTATTCTTAAGAGTTTTCCGTTAATTGCTTAAGGCTATCATGCAAAACATAAGGTTAAAGACTTATATACCATTAGGTTGCTGCTGTCAATCTATTTAGATTTAGCTTGCATAAAGAATTAAAAATTATATAATTTTTTTTTACAATTAAGAAATTAAATAATAAAAATATATGAAAAGATTATTATCAATTCCAGTTGTAACGTTTATTAGCTTGATTTCTAGCATATCATTTGCAAGTGAAGGGCAGCTTTATGTGAAAGCTGAGGTTGGTGCAGCTTTATTACAGAAAACAAGAGACAAAATCCTCGATATAAAAATGACCCCTCTGTTTGGGGGAGATGTTAATCTTGGTGTAGGTTATTATCTAACAAATAATGTTAGAGCTGATCTAACATTTGGTTTTACTAATCCAAGACTTGAAGGCTCTTCTACTAATACTAGTACTAGAACTTATAACGTATTAGGAGTTGAGAAAACAATTGACGCCCCTATAACTTTAAAAAGAACACATAGGGGGCAAATAACCTCAGTGTTGGTCAATAGTTATGTTGATTTAAATACTGATGCTAACTCTCCTTCTGTTTTTGTAGGAGCAGGTGTTGGGATGGCTCAAATAAAAGAAAAAATAACCACAGGTGAGGTATTGGGTCGTGATGCTCCGACTGCTGCAAATTTTGTTCCACTGCAAAAACATTCTTCAGTTACCAGGAAGGCTAATAATTTTGCTTATCAGCTAATTGCTGGAGTGTCTGTTAGTTTAAATGAAAAGGCAAGGATTGATGTTGCCTATATCTTGGCAGATTATGGGCAAACAAAATTTTCAAAATGTAATGATGTTGAAATAAATAAAACTAGTTATCGAACTCATAACATAATTGCTGGGCTAAGATTTGATATATAATATATAACTCACCCGCATAACAAACACTATTGCCATCCCCGTTCACTATTATCATTCCCGCTTCTTTCCCTTGTCATTCCCGCGTAAGCGGGAATCTACAATACCTCAGGGCATTTTTAGATACCTGCTTTCGCAGGGATGACAACCATTGTCCTATATTTTATTCAAATCTGCAAAAAAAAAACTTGATTATCGAGTTTAATTAACTTAATTGCAGATGTTATATTGAAATAAGAAGGAAATTGTGATATTTAATCTTCCAAGACTAACTATAGTTAATTCAGGAGAATTTGGGGCTAGGAGCGATGAGTGACAACGTCACCAACTTCTCTTGAATTAACTATATACATTAAACACTGAAGACTTGTTAGATAACTGTCCAAAAAGGTGGATATAACTCCGGAATGTTAACTAATCGCATAAGTTCTTATTTTATTTGTTTCTTCTTGCTAGGTATAGTGGCGGGGGGAAATTTTTCATTGGTCACATTTACTATTCATTACCAATTATCACAAGCAGGATATTCAACTGATATTATTGGCTTAATGTTTCTAACCTCTATGCCATATTGCCTAAAACCAATATTAGCACCATTTATTGATAAATATTCTGTACCTATTATATGTAAAAAATTTGGTCAACGTCGAGGATGGGCACTAGCTGTACAAGGATGTTTATTAGTTACTACTAGTGGATTTTTAATTATAGCTCCCCCTGTTAACATCGTTATTACTGCCATTTTAAATTTTACTATTTCCTGTTGTGCGGCAACTCAAGATATTATTTTAGATGCCTATCGTATAGAACGCTCTGCAACAAAGGAAGAGCTTTCAGTTGCTACAACTTTCAGTGGCACTGGTTTTCGCATAGGAATGCTGATTAATAGTACAGGAGCATTATATGTCTCTTGCTTCTTTAATTGGTACTGCGTATATCTATGTACCTTTTTTATAACAATGGCTGCCCCACTAATAATCTTATGCATGCAAGAGCCTGCTACAAAAAAAACTGAACATATTTTTACTAATTTAATTTCATTTAGCCAATATTCTAAAATCATTGGTGATAGCTTACTATTATTAAAACGACACCATCCAAATTGGATATTCATTATGCTGTTTGTCTTTCTATATAAAGCAAGCGATTCAATTACTATGGCAATGAGTTCTCCCTTATTTATTGACTTGTCCTTTACCTCCCAAGAAATTGCCTCTATTTCAAAAACCTATGGATTCATGCTAATGACCTTAGGGGGAATTATTAGCGGTATTCTAACTACAAAAGTAGGGATATCTCGAGGTTTACTAATATGCGGTATTCTACAATTACTATCCCCCTTAATGCTAATGTTTTTATCTATAGTAGGTCATGATCTAGTTATATTTACTATAACAATTACTGTACAGAATTTCTGTTGCGGACTTGGTAATACCACTCTTGTTATTTATCTTTCTAGTTTATGTAATGGCGAATTGATCGCCACGCAATACTCAATTATTTCTTCTTTTAGCTCCTTTGTACGTATTATTTTATCCTGTTTATCCGGTATTTGTGCAAACTATATGGATTGGTCCAATCTTTTTTTATTCACTACCTTATTTAGCATGCTATTTGTATTAGCCTTTTTAAAGATACGTAAAAGTTAATGGTTTGACTATAATTGTTAAATATTCAACGCTCCACGATATATCTCTATTAGGCTATCTTCTTCAGCAAGATCATCTTTGTCTTTTTTCTTAAGTTTCAGAACATGCTTAATTATCTTAATATCATAGCCTTTATGTTTAGCTTCTTCATAAGCATCCTTTATTAGATCAGTTAACTCGTTTTTCTCTTCCTCTAGCTTCTCAAGTTTACTGATAGTGTCAATTAAATCTTGTGAATCGATTATCTCTGTCATAATTATAAATATTATAAGTTTAGTAAAATGCCAATTACCAAATTATTTGTTAAAAAATAAATAATTAAAGTAACAAGCTATTCTCTTCAAAAATCCTACTTTGTCAATGGATTCTTTAGCAAGAAGAGCTATTTCTTGCACATCATTGTCAACAATTACAGTTATTTTACCAACAATATCCCCAGCCTTTAAAGGAGCTGAAACAGTTGGCGGTATCGATATTTTTATATCAATTTTTTCTTGGTTAGAACGTGGCACAACCATTGATAACTTTTCGGCTGCTACAAGTTGCACTTTATCCTTTACACCAAGCCATACATTAATTTCTTCTATTATATCACCTTTAGCATAAAACTTTTTGTGAATAAAGTTTTGCTTAATCCAATCTAATAGCATTAGAGATTCATCCGCTCGCTTTTTCATAGAACTAAGACCGTTAACAACCATAATATAACGACGCCCATCATCTATACATGATGCTACCATACCATAACCTGCATTATCAGTAAAACCGGTTTTAATACCATCGCATCCAATATCTTTGTATAATAAAAGATTACGATTTCCTTGAGTAATAGGTCGACCTTTTTGATCTTTACCGAAAGTAAAATATTTTTTACTATAAATATGATAAAATTCCGGGTGGTTTTTAATAAGAGCCATACTAAGTATGGCAAGATCATAGGCAGTGCTATAGTGATTTTCTGCTGGCCAACCACTAGCATTAACAAAATGAGTATCCTTCATACCTATTTTCTGTGCTTGTAAATTCATAGCCTCAACAAAATTTTCTTCCGTTCCGTACAATCCTTCAGCAGCTACAATACAAGCATCATTTCCTGATTGAACAATAATACCATTTAGAATATCTTCAAGACGTACCATTTCACCTAGAGGCATGAAAGACTTTGACCCTCCCATACGCCAAGCTTTCTCACTTACAATAAAATGCGAATCAAACGACACCTCGCCTTTCTGAATTTTCTCCTCAATAAGATAAGATGTCATTATTTTGGTCATTGATGAGGGAAACATATGCTCATCAGCATTCTTTGCCAACAACACTTTACCTGTAGCATAATCTATGACTATTGCTTGCTTTGCTTCAAGGGTTATTGCATTAGTATCAGGATGGCGAGTAATATTATTATTTCCCTCTGCGCTAGATGTCACTGCTTTAACAGGAGACTCTGCCTTAACAGTAACAATAGACCTCTTGCCTAACTCTACTTCTGCTGGTAATTTGGACAATGATGCGGTACTCGAATCCTCACGTACACTAGAGTAAGCTGCGGTTCTGCGTTCCGCGTCTCCTTCAAATTCCTCAGCATAAGCGAGTTTTGCAAGAGGTCTAATAGGTAATATTAAGAGACAAATTAATATCAAATATAGTGTAAATATCGGGGTTTTATAAATCTTGTTCATGTAATGTAATGCCATAATTATCAATTTTGTTTAAATATAGCAGATTTTTATACTACACTAATAGCTGTTTTCATTATTTTTACAGTATATAGTCAATTGATGAGAAATAGGGGGTTATACCATAAAGGTGGTTCTCTGTTAATCCATTTCGGTGGTAATTTATCATAGTGCCATTTTGCATTGAGATATTTTCTATAAGCTTCACAAGGATCGCTAATATGCTTAAAATCCACCTGCATACTTTCTGATTTAGTACAATTAGCAAATGGAGTTATTATGCCATCTTGAATATCAGCCCTATGTTCTAACAAATATGGTAATAACCTTGTAGTCGCATGTTTTTTGTTATAACGAAAACTATATTCTTCGCATAATGCTAAAAAATGCTGAAATAACCAGTCCCAATTGCCAATGTTCAATGCCGCCCAGATAGTACATGGGTGCTTCATGTGAGTTGGTTTGTAGATATGCTGATAAGTAACACCACTATTAATGAATATGGCGGTACTTAATAATTGGGCTGTCTCTAAAACCATTTTAACTACCCGTTTGTTATCCAAGGCTTGGGCAGATATTATAGGACAGTTATTGGTAACAAAAATATTCATAAATTTTATCAATAAAATAAATAGGTTTATATTAGCTATAGCATAGATTCCTCACTATAGTCAATTGATGAGAAGTTAGTGACGTCATCACTCGTCGCTCGCCTATTACTTATAGGCGTCGCTCCTGCTATCTACTTCTCCTGAATTGGCTATACTATGGTTGTACATGTAAATTAATCGGTTTATCTATTGCAATAGCATATCTATAAATTGTTTTTAAACTTGGAAAATGTTTACCGCTTTCTAAACGTGCTATTACAGATTGGGTGGTATTCATTTTTTTGCCACCTCTTCTTGAGTCATGTTAGCCTTAATTCTAGATAATATTAAAGCATAAGATATTTCATACTCTAGAGAAGATGCTTCATATTCTTTTTTTACTTCAGGATTAGCAAGTAATTTTTCTCTTAATGATTCATATTTTATCATAATTTATTTCCTTTATTCTTTGTTTTGCTATTAACAATGCTTTTCTAGGGGGCTTCTGAGTCTTTTTTATGAAAGTGTGAAGAATAACTATTTTTTTCTTATGAGCTAAAAAATAGATTGATCTTGCTATATTTACTTTTCCATTTAGCCTTATTTCCCACAAATTACCTTCAATAGGTTTGACATTAGATTGCTTCGTCGCTACTAAAGTAGCTTCTCGCAATGACGCCATGCATAAGGTGAGATACTAAGTTTTCTTCTTAGTACTACAGTTGTAGATTGAATGTGAGTGTTCACGGAAAAAAGGTTAAAGTATAAGATGTCATTGCGAGGAGGTTGCCAGACCGACGAAGCAATCCAGGAAAGTGATTAAAAATGGATTGCTTCGTTGACCTTACGGTCTCCTCGCAATGACGGTTTTTCAATTATTGTTTTCTTAAACTGACGCTTATGTACTCCATCGCTCCTAGCCCAAAATTCTACTCCTCAAGAGTTTAAGCAAGGCTATCAATTAACTTAGCCATGCCTTCTTCATCTAACTCTTCAAAAAAATCATCGTTGATTTGGACAACTGGTGCATTAACACAAGCACCCAAACATTCAACTTCTGTAAGGCTAAACTTTTTATCGCTGGTTAGCTCACCGAAATTAATAGCCAGTTTATTCTTACAGATAGTAGCAATTTTATCGCTCCCCCTTAGCCAACAGGGGGTAGTACCACAAATTTGTATGTGATATCGTCCTACTGGTTGTAGATTAAACATGGTATAGAATGTTGCAACTTCATAAGCTCTGATGAAAGGTATATTTAGAAAATTTGCCACATACTCTATCGATGCTTTAGGTAACCAACCATTCATTTGCCGTTGGGCAAGGTCAAGTAACGGTAGGATCGCACTTTTCTGTCTATTTTCAGGATATTTCTTAATAATATCTTGAGCTTTTTTTAAATTTTCATCATTAAAACTGAAATTTACTGGTTCATCATTCATCGATCAATTTCTCCAAAAACAATGTCAAGACTGGCAATAATAGTTACCACATCTGCCATCAAATGGCCTCTCGACATAAAGTCTAAACCTTGCAGATGAGCAAATCCAGGGGCTTTAATACGGCATCTATAGGGTTTGTTGCTTCCATCAGAGTATAAATATACCCCAAACTCGCCTTTTGGAGCTTCAACAAATCGATATATCTCGCCTTGTGGTACGTTATATCCTTCAGTATAAAGTTTAAAATGATTAATCATTGCTTCCATCGATTCTTTCATTTGCTTTCTTGATGGTGGGGCAATTTTAGGATCATCAGTTTTAATACTACCTTTCGGTATTTTTTCAAGACATTGTTGTATAATTTTAAGTGATTGGTACATTTCTTCAATGCGAACCAAATACCTATCATAACAATCACCATTTTTGCCAATTGGTATGTCAAAATCTAGTTCACCATATACATCGTACGGATTGGTTTTTCTAAGATCCCATGCGATACCTGAGCCTCGTAGTATTGGACCAGAAAACCCCCAATCCATAGCTTCTTTTTGGCTTACTACTCCGATATCTACTAGGCGTTGTTTCCAAATCCTATTGTCATTTAACAAGGTTTCAACATCTTGTAATTTTTTAGGAAATTGTTGAATAAAAATATGAATATCTTCTAATATATCATCTGGTAAGTCTTGGGCAACGCCACCAGGTCTAAAATAATTTGCATGCATTCTAGAACCAGATACACGCTCGTAAAATTCCATAATTTTTTCACGTTCCTCAAATAACCATAATAGAGGGGTAGTAGCACCAACATCTAGAGCTTGGGTTGTGATATTAAGGATGTGGTTAAGGATACGGGTAAGTTCAGAAAACATCACTCGAATAAATTGAGCTCGTCTTGGAACTTCGCAGCCAAGCAATCCTTCAACTGTTAAGGCAAAGGCGTGTTCTTGGCACATTGGCGATACGTAATCTAATCGATCAAAGTATGGTATAGCTTGTAGATATGTTTTATACTCAATTAATTTTTCAGTACCACGATGCAATAAGCCAATATGTGGATCTGCTTTATTGATCACCTCACCATCCATTTCTAAGATTAATCTTAAAACTCCATGGGTAGCTGGATGTTGTGGTCCAAAATTCAGTACAACATTTTTATTATTATCACTCACCTTATTTTAAACTCCGGCAATTATTGTCCTCTATATAGCTGCCCTGAATAGTACTGCTCAATTTGTCATTCCTGCTTCGGTGCGGAATCTAAGACCCCACACCAAAGCAGGGGTGACAGCCTTGTAATAGACGTCAATTTAATTATCTATATATTTTTGAGTATATACCAAAATTTCTGTCCACTAAGTGAAAAAGTGAAAAAATTATATAATTAATCTTATTTTTCTATTTCTTTTATCAAAGCCTGTTCACCCTCAGTAAGAGTTTCTGGAGAAGACGATTTAGAGTTTTCTTTATCTTTTACTTTAATAGCAGGTAAGTCATAGTGAGGAGGCATTTCTAGAGTTTTGTTGCGTCCTACCTTGTATTCATCAGGTCCAGGGGTCACAATTCCTATTGTTTCTTTTACTTCTTTACTGCATGCAGATAACATTATTACAGTAGCAAATAACCAAAAAATTATACGCACTTAATCTCCTTTTAAATTTATATTTTCCTTAAAAGCAAGCTCACGGATCCTATCTGCTTCAGCTTGTATCATAGTGTGATTATATTTAATGTCTTGTTGTTGTTCAACAATTTTCTTAGTTTTATAATAATCATGTATCAAAAATATTACTCCTAATGAAATGAAACTATCAGCTAGATTAAATATTGGAAAACCAAAATCTTGATAATGAAAATAAATAAAATCAAATACTGCCCCATTAACAAAACGATCGATCAAATTACCGATAGCACCACCAATGACAAAACTATAACCAACAAAGCCTGTCATTGTCTTACATTTTAATAAGATATACCATAAATATATTATAACAACAGAATTAATAACTATAAACAACATATTGCTATACTGATAATAATTTCGGAACATTCCAAAACTAATACCATGGTTCCAGCTATAAACTATATCTAAAAAGCTTGTTACTTTCATGGTTAGACCAATTTTGCCCCTTAGATAATTTATAAACCACCATTTTACTAATTGATCTATAATTACCAATTTAATAACTATACGGCTATTTTGACGAATAATTAGTAATATTCTTTTTAATGTTAATGGTATATGCATATTACAAACAATCTTACCGCAAATATTGGTTATTAGATTCTAAACAGTCATGGCAATGTAAAAGTCATAGCAAAATGCTCGGGCTTTTTAAATTACCCGAGCTAAAACCACTTCCTCTTCTATTTTTCAACAGTTGTGACTAAAGAAACTACTCACTAATAGACGTGTTCATTCCACTGAATTATTAACGTTTGCACCAATTACAGTTAGACCAAGTTCTTCTAAATCACCAGAATGTTCAGCATTAAAAAGATTATTAGGTATAATAATTTCTTGAGGCGTATCATTTCTTAACGAAAAACCCCCTGGCAATGCTATCGTTGCTTCTGGAAAAATTGTTATACGCATTTGCTGCCCCCCTTCTGAATAATTAACTGTACTAAATTGCCTACTTTCTGCCATAAATCCCCTGTTTTTACATTATAACATACCCAAATACTACATTTGAATATCTACACTCATATAATACAT
Organism: Candidatus Tisiphia endosymbiont of Ceraclea dissimilis; assembly: GCF_964030735.1. Classification (NCBI taxonomy): domain Bacteria; kingdom Pseudomonadati; phylum Pseudomonadota; class Alphaproteobacteria; order Rickettsiales; family Rickettsiaceae; genus Candidatus Tisiphia; species Candidatus Tisiphia endosymbiont of Ceraclea dissimilis. Next base: position 1,316,562 of record NZ_OZ034917.1, on the reverse strand, counting down.
TTTATAATACAATACCATCAAAAAATCAAATTTTATGACCATAAGTTTTTCATTTTGTTAAAAAAACTAGCATCATCTTCATCTTTGTCGCTTGACAATTCTGTATCTAGCATCTCTAGTAATTCTTTTTGTTTTTTAGTAAGATTTTTCGGTATCTCAATATGGATGTGGGCAAACATATCCCCTCTAATGGTTGATCTAACCTTAGACATACCTTTGCCTTTTAGTCTTAGTTGTTCGCCATTTTGTGTGCCGGCTGGTATTTTTAACTTTACCTTACCACCTTCTATGTCTGGTACTTCTACTTCTCCACCTAAAATAGCTTTAATGAAACTAATAGGTAGTCGACAATGCAAATTAATTCCATCAACTTTATACAGGTCATGTGGCTTAATAGTAACAAAAATATACAAATCTCCATTACTGCCTCCTCGCATTCCGGCATCTCCTTCACCAGTAAGTCTTATTCTTGTGCCTTCCTCAATACCAGCTGGAATATTTACCAATAAATTCCTATGTTGTGAATGACGCCCTTGACCATGACATTTTTTACATGGATTTTTAATTATTTGCCCTGTGCCTTGGCATTTTGCACAAGTTTGTTCTAAGGTAAAGAAACCCTGCTGTATCCTTGTAGCCCCGCGTCCTCCACAAGCATCACATTTGGTCATGCCAGTATCATTATTTTCTGAACCACTACCGTTACATGGTGAACACTTTACTTCACTAGTAAAGCTAATATTCTTCTCGATACCACGAAATGCTTCTGACAAAGTAACTGTGATTTCATATTTTAAATCTGAACCTCTAACGCTAGTGGACTGGTGCGACCTTCTTGCCCCGCCACCCATAAAATCATTAAAAAACTCACCAAATATATCATTCAAATCATGATTCCCCCCTCTAGAAGCCTGCCTTCCAGCTGACGATGCTGCTCCTGAATTATGAAAAGCCTCATGTCCAAAACGATCATATGCTGCTCTTTTCTGCTCATCTTTTAGTACATCATAAGCACTACTTATTTCCTTAAACTTTTTTTCTGCTTGTTGATCCTGTGAATTACGGTCAGGATGATATTGCATAGCTAATTTATGATAAGCCTTTTTTATTTCTGCTTGGCTAGCAGTTTTATTAACTCCAAGTACTTGGTAATAATCTTTTGTAGACATAATAAGGATATCTTATTTTAAATTTTATTTTTAGCCAAAACGTCATTACGAGCGAACGTATATGAGCGTGGTAATCCATTTTTTCTGGATTGCTTCGGAGGCTTACGCCTCCTCGCAATGACGCTTGAGATGCATACATGTCATTGCACATAGGCTTAAGAAAATAATAATTGAGAAACTGTCATTGCGAGGAGACCGTAAGGTCGACGAAGCAATCCAGAAAAAATGGATTACCACGCCACCTACGATAGCTCGCAATGGCATAGTAATTACTTATTACTTACATCCTCGTAATTAGCATCAACTACTTTATCGTCATCACTTGCCTTAGCTTCTGTATTACTATCATCTTCTGATGGAGATTTATACATAGCTTCTCCAATTTTCATGCTTGCTGCCATAAGAGTGTCAGTTTTCGCTTTAATTTCTTCAAGATTATCTGACTCTAAAGCTGCCTTTAACTCTGTTATAGCATTTTCTACTTGTTGTTTATCACTAACTGATATTTTACCATCATATTCTTTTAGAGTCTTTTCAGTTGAATAAATCAAGCTATCAGCATTATTTTTAGCTTCAATTAATTCACGACGCTTTTTATCCTCATCAGCATTTTTTTCCGCATCTTTGACCATTTGTTCAATTTCTGCATCACTAAGCCCTCCGGAAGCCTGGATAGTTACTTTTTGCTCTTTACCACTAGCTTTATCTTTGGCAGAAACGTGAACTATACCATTAACGTCGATATCAAAGGTTACTTCAATTTGTGGTGCTCCTCGTGGGGCAGGAGGAATACCATCCAGATTAAATTGCCCAAGTAGCTTATTAGCAGCTGCCATTTCCCGTTCACCTTGGAATACTCTAATCGTTACCGCATGTTGGTTATCGTCCGCCGTAGAGAATGTTTGACTTTTCTTGGTAGGAATAGTTGTATTACGATCAATCAGCCTAGTAAATACCCCCCCAAGAGTTTCAATACCTAAAGATAAAGGGGTAACATCTAGTAATAATATATCAGTAACTTCTTTGTTTAATACCCCACCTTGAATAGCAGCCCCTAGAGCTACGACTTCATCAGGATTTACTCCTCTATGTGGTTCGCGACCAAAAAATTCTTTTACCTTGTCAATAACTTTTGGCATTCTAGTCATACCGCCAACTAGCACTACTTCCTGAATATCTGAGGCTTTTAGCCCAGCATCTTTTAAAGCTTTCTTACATGGTTCTATTGTATCATCAATTAGCGTTGCCACTAAGGATTCTAATTTTGCTCTAGTAAATTTTATATTTAAATGTTTAGGACCTGAACTATCAGCTGTAATATATGGTAAATTAACATCGGTTTGCGGTACAGATGATAATTCTTTTTTAGCTTTTTCGGCAGCTTCTTTCAAACGCTGTAAAGCTAAAGGATCTTTGCGTAAATCCATACCACTTTCTTTCTTAAATTCATCGATTAAATAATCTAGAATTCTCGAATCAAAATCTTCCCCTCCAAGGAAAGTATTACCGTTGGTAGATTTAACCTCAAATACTCCGTTACCTATTTCTAAAATTGATACGTCAAACGTACCGCCACCAAGATCATAAACTGCAATTATTTTGCTTTCAGCTTTATCAAAACCATATGCTAAAGCTGCGGCTGTTGGTTCGTTGATTATCCGTAATACGTCCAAACCAGCAATTTTTCCAGCATCTTTGGTTGCTTGACGTTGTGCATCGTTAAAATATGCTGGTACAGTAATAACTGCTTGCGTTACCTTTTCACCAAGATAATTTTCAGCTGTTTCCTTCATTTTTTGCAGAATATAAGCACTAATTTGACTAGGTGAATATTTTTCTCCGTTAACTTCAACCCAAGCATCATTATTAGCAGCTTTTACGATTTGGTACGGTACAAGGTCTTGATCTTTTTTAACCATAGGATCAGAAAAACTTCTACCTATCAATCTTTTAATGCCATATAAAGTATTATTTGGATTGGTCACAGCTTGACGCTTTGCTGGTTCGCCAATTAATTTTTCACCACCGCTAGCAAATCCTACCATTGAGGGAGTCGTTCTAACTCCTTCGGCATTTGCTATAACTTTCGGTTCTTTCCCTTCCATTACTGCAACGCAGGAATTTGTTGTTCCTAAATCTATACCTATAATTTTTGCCATATACACTCCTAATTCCGATTAAACAATTCAACTTAACAAGTTCTGATATAGTAATTTACAATCTATTTTACAAGAGGTGGTGATGAAAAAAATCATGAGAATACCCACATATGGGAGTAGAGTAAGGCATTTGGACGAATCACCTATTTCACTTTGCACATTTCTACGATTTTGAATTCCCCTAACCTTTTCTTTATTAGAACCTTCTCTTACTTCGATTAATCCTTGCTCTAGATATTTTAACTTAGAACTTTCAGCATAAAGCCTCATATGCTGAAAAAATTTTGTAAACTTACCCACTAACTTATTACCACCATTCCAATAAAGATCCTCAATCATCAGCCTCTCGTTAGGTTTTAGCTTATCCCAAGACTTACCATAAATATTTTTTAGTTCGATTCGATTAGTAGCACTCTTATAGTCGTATATCATTCGAGATTGCTCAGTTGTAATAGTTTGCTGACCATTATAAACTTTATCAAATGATATCAACCCCTGAAATATTGCCTGCCAAACAATTTTTGCTTCGGGATTATCCATATTAAAACCTATCCCTATAGTCTTATTTCCTTTAATATCTTTATATATTTGTAATATTTCATTTTCATTGCCTTTAATAAAAGCAAGTGCCATTTCTTGATAAAATTGTAAATGTTCTGGCTTAAAAAGATTTAAACCATGTAATTTATCCCGTAACTCAGCGGCAAATTTTATACTTACTACCATAAATTTATAACCTTTATTATCTTGATAAAAATCAATATAGTCAATTAACCTGAATTAGTATCGAATAAGCACCCATCGTACTGTCATTGCGAGGAGGCGTAAGCCTCCGAAGCAATCTAATGAATGTGGATTGCCACGCTCACATACGTTCGCTCGCAATGACGAGCATTTTTACCAAAACGTCATTACGATGATGACGGGTTGTAGGTTTATACGTCATTGCGAGGAGGCGTAAGCCTCCGAAGCAATCCATTTTAATCGTTTTTTGGATTGCTTTGTCGCCACTAAAGTGGCTCCTCGCAATGACGTTTAGGCTAAATACTAATCGGATTTACAACGTTGCTAATTCAAGTTAATTCAATATAATAGCATCTTTTTAGCTAGCACTAAGTGATCTGGTAAAAAAATTTAGTAAAAAATCATTGACTAGGCAAATATATTAAAACATAATCACCTCGATGGTCGTGCAGTTGCGTAAAAATCTATACTAGAATTTACGAGGAAAGTCTGGACTCTACAGAGATATGGTGCTGGTTAACGTCCAGCGGGAGAGTAATCTTTTAGGGAAAGTGCCGCAGAAAATATACCGCCAAATTATAATATAGTTTGGTAAGGGTGAAATGGTGTGGTAAGAGCACACCGGTAGGTTGGTAACAAGCTACGCATGGTAAACCCCACCAAGAGCAAGATCAAATAGGCACTACAGAACTTACGTGTTCCTAGGCATCTCTGGCTAGAAGTAGTGCGGGTAGATCGCTTGAGGTAAATGGTAACATTTATCCTAGATAAATAACTGCAATAGATAATAGAAATATTATCTATACAAAATCCGGCTTACAGACCATCATTTTTTATAAGACTTTTACCCAAAGGTTATTGCGAGGAGATGTTTTAGTGGTGACGAAGCAATATGACAAGCTTTATGGATTGCCACGACCTACTTGCGTGGTCTCGCAATGACGCTTGAGATGCATATACGTCATTGCGAAACCATGCAATGGTTGAAACAATCCATTCCATAAGAATAGATTATCTCAAGGATTTTTAAGATTGTGAAAAATATTTTTTATACAGAATTTTGGCATAAATATTATCCTATAATTTTATGCTTCATCTTACTGGTTTTTCATTTTTTATCAGCCTATCCTGGTGGTATGTCATCTGATAGTTTTGATCAATATCAGCAGAGTATTAGTGGAAATTATAATTCTCATCACCCATCTTTAATGTCAATAGTATGGTCGTTAATTAATCATATCCATCAAGGTCCACAATTGATGCTATTGGTAGATTTAGCATTTTTATGGGGTGGAATACTACTACTTCTATATGCAGATCAACAAAATAAATATAGATATCTATATTTGGTAATTGCCCTTTCGCCTAATATATTGTCTCAATCTGCAACAATTTGGAAAGATGTAGTTTTTGCCTTAGGTACTTTCTTCTGCATAGCTACTTGTATTTTTTTTACTTATCGACAAAAAACAGCACCTTTCTGGGTGGTTGTTGGATTATTATTGATTTGCTTTTATATTGTTGGGGTTAAATTTCAAGCTAAATTTATTGTACCAATTTTGATTTTGTTTATATTGTCAGTTTATCTTAAAACTAATATTTTGATAAGAATAACAGCTACTAGTATTATTTCCGTAATAATCATATATGGTAATATTACACTTGCTAAATATTTTTCTACAGAGGGTCATTCAGAGCAATTACCTCAATTTTTTGATGTTGCTGGAGTGAGTGTTGCCATAAATAATGATGATTTATTACCAGACTATGTTAAAGAAGACAAAAATTTATATAGTTTTGAAAAGCTCAAGGCACAATATACTGCAAGGTGGGTTGATACATTAATCTTTGGTGATACTAGGATTTATAATTCAACATCAGACCCTATAAAATTGCAAGAGATGCAGTCTGCTTATATAAAAGCTATAATGTACCATCCTCTAATTTTTTTAAAACATCGAATGATTAATTTTGCTTTTTTAATGACCAACACGGGATTCTATCACTATGGCTTTATTGATTCTACCGAAGCTCAAAAACATAATATAGATATTAAGAATAATCACTTAAAAAAGGCGATAACAAAATATTTAAAAAAATATCCATGGATTTTAACAACCAACCTTATTAGTTTTATACTAATATTTGTTTATTTAACAGCTATTTTAACAAATAAACAATCTGATATAGTCAATTCAGGAGAATTTGGGGCTAGGAACGATGGAGCGACGCCTATAAGTAATAGGCGAGCATTGAGCGACGACGTCCCCAACTTCTCATCAATTGACTATAATCCTGAGAAGGTTATTTTAACTTATATTGTTGCGATAGGTCTTGTTTTTTCGGTAGTATTACTTTTTGCTACTATGGCATCTGATTACCGTTACTACTATGTAATAAGAGTGTTAACATTATTTAGTCTGCCAATTTATCTGAAGTTTAGACATGGAAGTAACAAATTTCATTTCCGTGTAGGCACGTAGTTCGTCGACCTAAGGTCTCCTCGCAATGACGGTTTTTCAATTATTGTTTTCTTAAACCGATGCCTATGCGTATAGGCGGGAATTTATAATATCTCAAGGATTTTTAAATTATGAAAAATATTTTTTATACAAAATTTTGGCGTAAATATTATCCCATAATTTTATGTTTTGCTTTAATGTTTTTTCATTTTTTATCAGCCTATCCTGGTGGAATGACGGTTGATAGCTTTTCTCAATATGAACAAAGTATTAGTGGAAATTATTTTTCTCATCATCCACCTTTAATGTCAATGATATGGTCGTTACTCAATCATATCTATCAAGGACCACAGATAATGCTATTATGGCATTTAGTATTGTTGTGGGGTGGGGTATTATTGCTTTTTTATGCTGATCGACAAAATAAATATAGATATCTTTATTTTGTAATACCATTTCTTCCAAATATATTAGCTCAATCCGGGGTAATTTGGAAAGATATAGGGTTTGGCTTAGGTAGTTTTTTTGTAATAGCTAGTTGTATTTTTTATAGCTATCATCAAAAACGACCATCTTATTTGGCAGCTATTGGATTGTTATTAGTTATTTTTTATGTTGTTGGTGTTAAATTTCAAGCACAATTTATTGCCCCAATTTTAATTTTGTTTGTATTATCAGTTTCTCTTAAAGCTAACTGGTTTATTAGGATAATAGTAACTATTATTCTTTCTTTAGTAATAATAGAGGGTAATAATTATCTTGCTAAGCATTTTTCTACTGATAGTCATGCAAAACAATTACGCCAACTATTTGACATAGCAGGGGTGATTGTTGCAATAGATAATGATGATTTACTACCAGATTATGTCAAAGAAGATAAAAATTTATATAGTTTTGAAAAGCTTAAATCTCTCTATACACCGACTTTAGTTAATGCTTTAGTTTTTGGTGATGATCGAATTTATAATTCAACATCAGACCCTATAAAGCTACAAGAGCTGGAATCTAGTTATGTAAAAGCTGTAACCCATTATCCACTAGCTTTTCTTAAACATCGTATAAAGAATTTCATCTTATTAATGAAGAGTGCAGAGTATTATAGTGACGATTTATTTATTGATCCTAATGAAGCTGAAAAATATGGCATTTATCTTAAAAAAAATCATGTAAAAGACCTAGTGATATTCTACTTAAAAGCATTTCCAAGGCTAATAACTAAGAACTTTATTAGTTTTATACTAATATTTGTGTATTTAGCAGCTATTTTAACAAATAAACAATCTAATAATCCTGAGAAGGTTATTTTAACTTATATTGTTGCGATAGGTCTTGTCTTTTCGGTAGTATTACTTTTTGCTACTATGGCATGTGATTACCGTTACTACTATGTCATAAGAGTGTTAACATTATTTAGCCTGCCAATTTATCTGAAATTTAGATATTGCAAAACATCGCAAAAATAATGAAAACAGCTATTAGTGGAGCATAAAAATCTGTTATATTATAGATATAGTCAATTAACTTGAATTGGCAATGTTATAAATCCGATTAGTATTTAGCCTTAGCGTCATGGCTCAGAGCCACTTTAGTGGTGACGAAGTAATCCAAAAAACGATTAAAATGGATTGCTTCGTCGGCTTACGCCTTCTCGCAATGACAGCGGTGCTTATTCGGCACTAATTCGGGTTAATTGACTATATAACTAGATTTTACACTTTTTAATAAGGTTACCCTACATGTCAATAGCACTAGAATCTAAATGTTCAGTAAATGGCAAAATTTGGCAGCAGCGATTAGTCAACGAGGATGCTGTTCTAGAGCTTTGTCGTTCTGTAGGAATTAGTGATTTTCTAGCTAGGGTTCTATCTCCTCGCCTGGAGAACTTAGCACAAGCGGCTGACTTTTTATCACCTAGGATTAAGAATTTACTGCCCAATCCTTTTCATTTACTTGATATGCAAAAGGCAGTAGATAGAGCTATAGAAGCCATTATAAATAAACAAAAAATCTGCATATTTGCTGATTATGATGTTGATGGGGCTACTTCTTCATCATTGCTTAAGAATCTATTTAGAGATTTGGGGCAAAATGTTGATATTTATGTTCCAGACCGAATTGCTGAAGGATATGGACCAACCCCAGCTGCTATGCAAAAAATTAAGGATAATGGAACTAAGCTGCTTATTACTGTAGATTGCGGAGCAATGGCACATGAGGCTCTGAAACATGCAGCACTAGTAGGGCTTGATGTGATAGTGATCGATCATCACATTAGTAGTGATATATTACCTGAGGCTGTTGCCGTTGTTAATCCAAATCGTATTGATGAAACCAGCGATTATAAGTATCTGGCTGCTGTAGGAGTATCATTTTTATTTGCTACTGCCTTATTATCTGATTTAAAAAAACAAAATTTCTTTGCCAATCACCATGACATTAGTGGTAGGGATGATATTACTATACCTAACTTAATGCAGTATTTAGATTTAGTTGCCCTTGGTACGGTATGCGATGTAATGAAGCTTGTTCACTTAAATCGTGCTTTTGTTACTCAAGGATTAAAAATCCTTCAGCAAAGAAAAAATTTAGGTATGACAACCCTATGCGATATTGCTGGCTTAAATGAAAAACCAAACTGTTATCATTTGGGATTTGTCTTGGGACCTAGGATTAATGCTGGTGGAAGAGTTGGTAAATCATCATTAGGGGCTAATCTTTTATCTACCGAATGTCCAATAGAAGCAAATAGATTAGCACAGGAGTTGGAGAAACATAATAATGAGCGGAAAGTAATAGAACTGATAATGATAGAGGAAGCTACTCAAATAGCTTTAACTCAGGAAAATGATAGCTCATTATTTATAATTGGTAAAGGATGGCATCCGGGTGTGATTGGTATTGTCGCTGGAAGATTAAAGGAAAAATTTAATAAACCGGTGTCAGTTATAGCTTTAAATGATGGAATAGGTAAGGCTTCTTGCCGTTCTATCAAAAATGTTGATTTTGGTAGTAAAATTATCAACGCCAAGACTAAAGAGTTAATTGTAGTTGGCGGGGGGCATTCAATGGCTGCTGGATTTACAGTATTAGAAGAAAAATTACTAGAGTTGCAAGAATTCTTAAATCACGCCTTTAAGAGTGATATGAATAATCAGAATGATCTTATAGGCGAAGAATATGATGCTGAGCTCACTACTAGTAGTGTAAATTTGCTATTAATGGATGAGCTAAGTAAACTTGAGCCATTTGGTCAGGGAAATCCTGAACCAATATTTAAATTCTCTAACCTTTTTGTTTTGAAAGCTGACATAGTTGGTGGTAAACATATAAAATGTTTGCTAGCACCTTCTAAGGAAGCTTTTGGCTCTAAAGCCCTTGCTGCTATTGCTTTTAATGCCGTGTCTAGTCCAATAGAGAATATATTGCTTAATGTTAAGTCTTATAATATTTCCGTGATTGGGTCATTAAAAGTCAATAGCTGGCAAGAACGTCATACTATACAATTACAAATAAAGGACTTGATAATATGATTTTTTCTACTAATATGAGTTTGTACATCTCCTGTCTTGAAAGTCATTGCGAGGAGCCACTTTGGTGGCGACGAAGCAATCCAAAATGATGAAAAAACATAAGAATGGATTGCTTCATCGACCTTATGGTCTCCTCGCAATGACGTTTAGATAAGGAGCATAATTAACCATTATATATAAGTTTTCTATGGCAACTAAGCAACTAAAAACACGGACTAATTCTTCTATCGAAGCAACAAGCGATCTTGCTGTAGTTCAAGAACATTATCAAGATTACCCCTATCCTTATAGAGATCCTGAGGATGAAACAAAAAGATTACTGGCTATTACTGGTGAATTTTTGGGGGAATTAAATCATTATTTATATCGAGGTAAAAAAGATTTTAACTCAGGTTTTCGAGTATTAATTGCTGGCGGTGGTACTGGTGATTCTGCTATATACATGGCAGAGCAGCTAAAAAATAAAAATGCTGAAGTGGTATATTTAGATTTTAGTAAGCCAAGTATGGAGGTCGCACAAAAACGTGCCGAGAAACGTGGTCTTACCAATATTAAATGGGTATATGATTCTATCTTAAATATCCCAAAGCTTAATTTAGGCAAGTTTGATTATATTAATTGCTCAGGAGTATTACACCATTTAAAAAGCCCTCCCGATGGTTTAAAAATTTTACAGGAATCTTTAACTGCCAACGGAGCAGTTGGAGTAATGGTCTATGCTAAATATGGTCGTACTGGACTATATCAAGTACAAGATATTATGAAAATGGTAAATCAGGGTGTTAACAATAGGGTAGAGGAAATAATGAATGCCAAAGCTGTTATGGCTGGCTTCCCTGCAACTAATTGGTATATACGTGGGCAAGAACTATTAAGAGACCATGTTTTTTTTGGCGATATAGGATTATATGATATGTTCTTGCATAAACAAGATAGGGCTTATTCCATTCCCGAGTTATACGAATTTATCCATAATGCAGGTTTGAATTTTGTTGAATTTTCTGATGTTAGTGAAAAATTAGCTCTAAGAATTGAGAATTATATTAGTGATTTCTCTCTTTTGCAAAAAATTAAGAGGATGGATATAATAACTCAGCAAGCAATTTGTGAATTAATGGTTGGCAATATCATTAAACATAGTTTTTTTGCTTCTAATGCAAAAGATACTATTGCTACTCTTGATGATTTGGATAATGTACCATATTTTTATGGTATTGCGGGTATTGCTAAACAAATTTATGATCACATGGAAGCTAGTGCTTTGATAGCTGGCAACGTCATTAATTTTACGTTAAATAATTCATTGTTAAAAGATGTCAAGATTACTATACCAGTTTCTAAATATACTAAATATGTTTTTAAACAAATGATAGATGGTGGTAAAAGTTTGCAGGAGATGTTTGATTTAATTAGAGAAAAATTGCAACAAGAAATTACTAACGAAGCATTATTGTTTGAAGTAAAGACTATATTTGATCCATTTTTTACTACAGGGATTATGTTGCTTCATGACAAATCAGTAAAACTTTCTTAAAGTATAGTCAATTAACTTGAATTAGTGCCGAATAAGCACCCATCGTGCTGTATATTAGCAAGAAGGCGTAAGCTTCTGAAGCAATCTAGTAATGGATTGCTTCAACCATTACATGGTCTCGCAATGACATGTATGCATCTCAAGCGTCTATTGCGAGAAGGCGTAAGCCTTCGAAGCAATCTATTTCTAATCGCTTTTTCTTGGATTGCCGCGTCGCCGCTTTTAGCGGCTCCTCGCAATGACGCTTGAGATGCATACATGTCATTGCGAGACCACGTAGTGGTCGTGGCAATCCATCTTTGGTTACTTTTATGGATTGCTTCGTCGATCTACGGTCTTTCTCGCTAATAGACGTTGACCACATACGATTTTTAAACTATCCGGTCTAAAACCGCTTCCTCTTCTAACTTTCAACAGTTGTGGGGAATTGGGTAGCAGGAACGATGGAGCGACGCCTATAAGTAATAGGCGAGCATTGAGCGACGACGTCACCAACTTCCCATCAATTGACTATAACAATTCACCATATTTTAATTGATATACTCTATGCATTTTACTTGCCATTTCATGATTATGAGTTACCACAATAATAGAAGTATTCTTTTGATTAACAGTTTTGAGTAATAAGTTAAAAACCTCATTAGCTGTATTAGGATCTAGATTACCGGTAGGTTCATCAGCTAAAATAATTTGAGGATTATTAATTAAACTACGGGCAATAGCTACTCTTTGTTGTTCGCCACCAGATAACTCACCCGGCATGTTATGTATTTTATTAGCCAGCCCTAACTCTACTAGCAACTCTTCTGCTTCCCTGAAAGCTGATTTATGATTATTACCAGCAATCAATTTCGGCATTGCTACATTCTCTAAGGCAGTAAAATCTTTGAGTAAATGATGTCGTTGATAGATAAAACCTATATTATGCAATCTTATTATATGAGCATAATTCTGGGAATAATTTATTGAATTTATTTCTACCACACCACTATTCGGGGTATCAAGTAAACCAGCTATATGCAGTAAAGTTGACTTACCACTACCAGAAGAACCTATTATGGCAACTAATTCTCCTTGCATTACAGTTAAGTTAACATTACTTAATACTTCAACAATAGATTTTCCCTGCTGATATTTTTTAGAAATATTTTTTAATGTTAATACAGCTTTATTCATAACGAAGGGCATCCACAGGATTCAACTTAGCAGCTTTATATGCTGGATAAATTGTTGCACAAAAACATAAAACTATAGAAATACTTGCCACTAATGTTATATCTTCTATTTTTACCTTCGATGGTAGACTATATAAATAATAAATTGCTGCTTCAAAAATTTTAGTACCAGTTATTTTTTCCAAAATATTTTTAATAGACTGAATATTATAAGCAAAGCTTGTACCCAATATTATACCTAAAACAGTACCTGGTACACCGATAAACATGCCGTTACAAATAAAAATAAGCATAATCTGCCGAGTACTTGCACCAATAGTACGCAGCACTGCAATATCTGAGGTTTTGTCTTTAACCAACATAAACAAACTAGAAACGATGTTAAAGGCTGCTACCATAATAATTAAGGAAAGAATAGTAAACATTGCTACTCTCTCAACAGCTAAAGCATTTAGAAACTGTAGATGCGATTTTTGCCAACTTATCACTCGTAATTTTGAGCCTAAAATATTTTGTATCTCCCAAGCATAAATTCCCGCGTTACTCGGTTCTATTGTTATTACCTCGATTAGATTAATAACTTCACCAAAAGACAAGAAATTTTGTGCGGCAATAAGCGGCATTAAAATAGTTGCCGCATCATAATCATATGCACCGCTAGTGAAAGTAGCCACAACCATGAACTCTTTAGATCTAGGCATACTACCAAAGGCAGTAGAAATTGAATTAGGAGAAATTAATTTTATTTTGTCTCCTGCTTGAATTCCTAGGTTATAAGCAAGTTCATTACCAATTGCCACCACATCTTTACCAGAAAAATCAGCAAAATCTCCGGTATTAACATTTTGTAAAATCTGATTTTTATATTTGAGTTCACTTAAATCTATACCTTTAATTACCGCACCACTATTTGCTCTGTTACCTAGGGCTAGAGCTTGACCCACAACGCTTGGAGAAATATGTTTTATATAATTTTTACTAAGTAACTTTTTGTTAATTTCATCATAATTTGCTATAAAACGTGATAATGGGGTTATGCTAATGTCACCATTAAGCCCAATAATGTTTTTAGTTAATTCATAATGAAAACCGTTCATAACGGACATTACCACGATCAATGCAGCAACGCCAATGGTTACACCGATCAAAGAAAAACCAGAAATAATAGAAACAAATTTCTCATTCTTCTTGGCTCTAAAATATCGGGCTGCTACTTTTAGAATAAAATTATTTTTTATCATTATTATAATTCAGATTCATTAAAAATCTTATCTTCTTGCAATAGTTTATAACAGAAAATCAATGCTATGACTATAGTGATACACATAACAATTGCTAATGATGTAAAATTACCCTGATAAAAATAGCTAGCCAATTGCAAACATATTGCTGTAATAATCAATCTTCCTGATACCAGTATAGCAGTAATCCTCCCTTTAGCATTTGGCACACTCTCTAATACAAGTATCCATAAAATATTACAAGGAAATATGCTACCAACTGCCACTAATTGTACTACTATTGTTATTGTTAATGGATCATTAGTTTTAAGTATAATCAAAATTATAGCAGCAATTATAAAAGCTACCAGTGCTGCAATACTAAAGAAAAAACATTTTTTCTGTCCAAACTTGTTTAATAAATACCCACTGCTAAAACTAAAAGCTGAAAATATTGCTGCCAATGCTCCTTGATATAGACCAAATTGTTGAATAGGTACCCCTAAATCTCGCATATACAAGACAGGGGCAATACCAATAAACACCCAATAAGCTTGAAATAAAAAAATCAGAGTTATTAGATAATAGATAGCTTTTTTAGACTTAAAGACTACGCTATATTCTCTTAGGGATATTTTTACATTATCATTTGCCTGCCCTTTGGGAATAAATAATATGCCGATTATCAAACACAAGACTCCCAATATTAACAGTATAGCAAAATTCCCTCGCCAACTAAGCAAAAAATTTACATAACTTCCTACTACCGGGGCAAAAGCCATAGCTAAGGTAACAGTACCAGTTAAAGTACCCACCATTTGTTGTTGTTGTTCGACCGAATATATATCAGCAAGTACTAGATAGCAAAGCACTGCTACTCCAGATATACCAGCCCCTTGCAGGAATCTACCAAATAATATCATATAATAATCGATGGCAAACAGACAAAATACACTGCCAATCACAAATATTACAAGACCTATAAGAATAATTACTCTTCTACCAAACCTATCTCCTAAATTTCCAACAATTAGAGCTGTGAAACAATGGGCTATAAGATTTATTCCTAGTAAAAATTCGACCTTAAAAGTAGAAATATTAAAGGTATCTTGTAAATCTGGAAAACTAGGGACAAATAAATCTACCTCAGCCCCAGCCAAAATTTCCATAATTATAATAGCAATAAACAAATTCATGCAAACACACTTTTGAATTTAAAAATGAATATATATTATATAACTCACCTTACGCATATAGTCAATTAACCTGAATTAGCGCCGAATAAGCACCCATCGTGCTGTCATTGCGAGGAGGTGTAAGCCTCTGAAGCAATCCATTAATAGTTTTTTTGGATTGCTTCGTCGCTACTAAAGTAGCTTCTCGCAATGACGCTAAACTATTTTCTATATGACTTTTAAATGCCATACGTAAGGTGAGTTATATAAAAACACTTCCAATATTTTTCAGCTTATTTTGCAGGTCTGTTTCCACAGAAATAACAAGAATTCGGTTATAACTAAAGAATGAAACGGGAGAATGACAAGAAGACGAAATGTCCAGAAATGATACCACTTTTTACAGTGTCGAAAGAAAGAGCTGGTATAGAAAATATCCTATACCAGCCTGTAGAATAAAGAAATTATTTCTTTTCTTCTTTCTTGTCGTCTTTTTTCTTCGTATTTGTTGTATCTTGGTTATCCGCATTTTCTTCTTGTTGCTGATCCGTAGCAGTTGAATCTTTTTTATCAGAAGACGAACCCGCAGCAAAAGCAGAAATAGAGAAAGCCAAAGTTAGAATAATAGTTAGTAAATTTTTCATAGTAAACCTCATTTTTTGTACTGGTGATTCTAGCTTAAAATGTATAATATTCAAGTCAAATAATAGATAAAATTGTTTTCTTACATAAAAATAAATTATTAATATGATAACTATGTGTCATTTTAGTTAATCTATACTTAATTTATATGATTTTTACTGGTATAGTTAATTGATGAGAAATTGGGGACGTTGTTGCTCATAAGCGTTAGTTTAAGAAAACAATAACTGAAAAACCGTCGTTGCGAGGAGACCTTAGGTCGACGAAGCAATTCAGAAAAGTGATTAGAAAAGATTGCCACGCCACCTACGGTGGCTCGCTAATAGACGACTTTTCTACTTTATTTTCTTAAACTAATGCCTATACGGCATCGCTCCTAGCCCCAAATTCTCCTGAATTAACTATATCAACTCAAATAATTTGAAGAATTAAATAATTTTTTATAAAAATCTATTAGTGGGAGAGTAATTTTGGTTATACTAGGAATTGACCCATCTTTAGCTGGTATGGGATGGGGAGTAATTGATACTAATCCTCTGAAATATTTAGCTAGCGGGGTGATAAAGACTAAATCAAGTGAGCTGATGCATAAAAGGTTAGCTTTCATTACGACATCCTTGCAAAAGGTAATAACGCAATATCAACCTGTTATTGTTGCGATGGAGGAGACTTTTGTTAATATGAATAGTGTATCATCTTTGAAATTGGGATATGCTAGAGGGGCGGTTATGTCACTTATTGGAGGATATGATGTTGCTTTTCAAGAATTTAAACCTAATGTTATTAAGAAATCAGTAGTGGGGTATGGACACGCCGAAAAAAATCAGGTTTTGCAAATGATTAAGCTTTTACTACCAGGGGCAGTTGCTATTAGTAACTTTGATGAAGCAGATGCTCTTGCGGTAGCCTATGTTTGCTTTGCTTACACCCCAAAAATTTGAAAAATTAATATATAATATAATTAAGTATTAGAATATGTCACGAAATCAAAAACATCCAGGCTCAAAAGATTTGAGTATGCCAATTATTATTTTAGTAGAGCCTCAAATGGGGGAGAATATTGGTGCCACTGCCAGAGCAATGAAAAATTTTAATGCTTCCGAGTTGAGAATTGTTACGCCTAGAGATGGTTGGCCAAACAAACAGGCACGTAGTGTGGCGGTATCAGCGATAGATATCATAGATGATGCTAAGATTTATGATAGTTTAGAAGCCAGTATCGAGGATATTGATTATTTATATGCAACAACTGTAGCATCACGTAATATCAATAAAGATTATGTTCTATCAGAGAATTTAAGTCAAGATTGTCCGGCAGGTCTTAAAGTAGGTATTATGTTTGGTCGTGAAAATTGTGGTTTGCAAAATAGGGAGATTACTTATGCCCATAAGATTATTAATATTAATACCGGAGATTTTAATTCTCTGAACATTGCCCAGTCGGTAATTATCATATGTTATGAGTTGTTTCGTAGTAAACAGTCGAGAGTAAATGTTAGTAATGAACAGGAGTTAGCGTCAAGAGGTGAATTAGGATATTTTTTTGAACATTTATTTACTGAATTAAATAATAAGAATTTTTTTAAAGTTCCTGAGAAGAAATTACACATGACACAAAATATTATGAATATTTTTACTCGTATAGATAAATTATCTAGTGCAGAATTGCAAACTTTAAGGGGGGTAATTGCAACTTTAAGTTCATAAAAATAGCTAATATAGTTAAGTTTATTAAAAACACTTTGCTTTTATGAAAAAATTAGCTATAGTTCCACCTGTTGCCTCTTAATAGTGAAAGTGGTAAAGTATATAGTTTTTCCATAACTTTAAGGATTTAGTATATAATCTTATCATTTTAAAAGTTAATAAACTAAGAGTCAAAAGAAATAATTTTGGAGTATTGGATGCCAACAAATAATCAATTAGTCCGTTTTGGAAGAAAGTCGAAGGTTCGTAGAACAAAATCCCCGGCTTTAGAATCCAATCCATTTTTGAAAGGTGTTTGTGTAATAGTGAAAACTGTTACTCCTAAGAAGCCTAACTCTGCTCTTCGTAAGATGGCACGTGTTCGCTTAAGTAATGGGCAGTATGTCAATGCTTATATACCTGGTGAAGGTCATAATTTACAAGAACACTCAACAGTATTGGTTAGAGGCGGAAGGGTTCCTGATCTTCCGGGTGTTAAGTACCATATAGTACGTGGTGCTTATGATACTCAGGGTGTAAAAAATCGTAAACAAGGACGCTCACGTTATGGTACGTCAGCGAAGCAGCAAGCTGTAAAAAAATAATTTGAAATAGAGAGATAAGATGTCACGTCGTCATGCCGCAGAGAGAAGGGTTGTCTTGCCTGATATGAAGTATAATAGCCCTTTGCTTGCTAGGTTCATTAATAATATTATGAGAGAAGGAAAAAAAGCTTTAGCTGAAAAGATAGTATATTCTGCTTTTAATAAGATAGAGAAAAAGCATAAGGTAGACCCTTATGAAACTTTCAATAATGCGATGAATAATGTTAAGCCATATCTTGAGGTTACGTCAGTAAGGGTAGGAGGGGCAAACTATCAAGTCCCGTCTCCTGTTGATGAGAAAAGGGGATATGCACTTGCATCGCGTTGGATTATTAATGCAGCAAATAAACGTTCTGAGAAGATGATGATTGATAAATTAGCTGAGGAACTATTTGAAGCGTCAAATAGTAGAGGCGTTGCTATTAAAAAGAGAGAGGATACTCATAAAATGGCTGAAGCTAATAAGGCTTTTGCTCATTTTAGTCCTAAAAAATCGCAACCAAGGTAATAAGCTATATGTCAACTACTGAATTTTCTCTTGCTAACACCCGTAATATCGGGATTTGTGCTCATATTGATGCTGGTAAAACTACTACAACCGAGCGTATTCTTTTCTATACTGGTAAATCACATAAGATTGGTGAAGTCCATGAAGGTGGTGCTACCATGGATTGGATGGAACAAGAGCAAGAGCGTGGTATTACCATTACTTCTGCTGCTACTACCTGTTATTGGCAAAATAAAAGAATTAACATTATCGATACACCAGGTCACGTAGATTTTACTATCGAAGTAGAAAGATCTCTGAGGGTTCTTGATGGGGCGGTAGCGGTATTTGATGGGGTGGCCGGTGTTGAGCCACAATCAGAAATAGTATGGAGACAGGCTGATAAATATGAAGTGCCTAGAATGTGTTTTGTCAATAAGATGGACAGAATGGGTGCTAATTTTTATCAATGCGTGGAAATGATTAAAGATCGCCTTGGGGCAAAACCTTTGGTCATTCAGTTGCCAGTTGGTATTGAAGAAAATTTTAAAGGAGTTATTGACCTAATTAAGATGAAGGCAATAATCTGGAAAGATGAATCTCTTGGTGCTGAATATTCATACGAAGATATTCCTAGTGATATGCTAGAAAAAGTTGAAGAATATCGTACTTTGCTTGTTGAGATGGTTGCTGAAATTGATGATAATTTAATGGAAAAATATTTGTCAGCCGAAGAATTTACTGAAGAAGAAATTAAATCAGCAATAAGAAAAGGAACAATTAATAGAGCCTTTTTCCCAGTATTATGTGGTAGTGCTTTTAAAAATAAAGGTGTACAACCCTTGTTAGATGCAGTGGTTGATTATTTACCTTCACCGGTTGATATTGGAACCGTTAGAGGAATAGAGGTTGATTCTGGAGAAGAAAAAGATTTTAAAATTTCAGCGTCTGAACCTCTTGCTGCTTTAGCATTTAAAGTAATGACTGATCCATTTGTTGGCTCTCTTACGTTTGTCAGGATTTATTCTGGTAAGATTAGTTCTGGTGTTACTGTGATTAACACGGTAAAGAATCAAAAGGAACGAGTAGGTAGAATGTTGCTGATGCATGCTAATGAAAGGGAGGATGTTAAGGAAGCTTTGGCAGGAGATATTGTTGCCTTGGCTGGTCTGAAGAATACCACTACTGGTGATACTTTATGTGGCATGGATAAGCAGGTTGTTTTGGAGAGAATGGAATTTCCTGAACCGGTTATTGAACTAGCTGTAGAACCAAAATCAACTGCCGATCAAGAAAAAATGGGAATGGCATTATCTAGGTTAGCTGCTGAAGATCCATCTTTTAGAGTGTCAACTGATCAAGAAAGCGGTCAGACTGTTATTAAAGGTATGGGAGAGCTGCATTTAGAGATCATGGTTGATCGTATGAAGCGTGAGTTTAAGGTTGAGGTTAATGTTGGAGCTCCACAAGTAGCTTATCGTGAGACAATTACTAGCAAATGTGAGATTGATTACACACATAAAAAACAATCTGGTGGAGCTGGACAATTTGCCCGGGTTAAAATAATATTTGAGCCTCAAGAAGCTGGAGAAGGCTTTCTTTTTGAAAGCAAAATCGTTGGTGGAGCTATACCAAAAGAATTTATTCCTGGTGTTGAAAAGGGTCTAAATAATATTAAGGATACAGGGGTAGTTGCTGGTTATCCAATGATTGATTTCAAAGCAACTTTGATAGATGGAGCATTCCACGATGTGGATTCAAGTGTATTAGCGTTTGAGATAGCTACTAAGGCTGCTTTTAGGGAAGGAATGCCAAAAGGTAATCCAAAGTTACTTGAGCCAATTATGAAAGTGGAAGTGATTACTCCAAATGAATATATGGGTGATATTATTGGCGACCTAAATAGCCGTAGAGGACAAATGCAAAGCATGGATCCAAGGGGTAATGCACAGGCGATAATTGCCAATGTACCTCTAGCTGAAATGTTTGGTTATGTTAGTACTTTGCGGTCTTTATCACAAGGTAGGTCTCAATATAGTATGGTTTTTTCTCATTATGAGCAAGTGCCGTTACAGGTAGCTGAGACTATTAAAGGTAAAAAATAAAAATATTTTTCACATAAAGTATTAGTGGATCATATATGATGTGATATTATAATTTATGGTAGTTTAAAGATTGTAGGGAAATAGTTAAAAATGGATTGCTTCGACCTACTTACGTGGTCTCGCAATGACGCTTGGGGTATGTTGTAAGCCTCAAATGTCATTGCGAGGAGACCGTAAGGTCAACGAAGCAATCCACAAAAGTAACCAAAATGGGTTGCTTCGACCTACTTACGTGGTCTTGCAATGACGTTGACTGTTTTTGCAATTTTTAAATTGTGATTGTAATTTATTAAGAAATAGTTTGATTTTTTAATAAGAATGTGATAGGAGTGTAGCTCAATTGGTAGAGCATCGGTCTCCAAAACCGAAGGTTGCGGGTTCGATTCCTGTCGCTCCTGCCAATAAATGAGTTTGTATAATATGTTAAAGGAAAATAGAGTTTATAAATTTTATGAGCAAGTAAAGCAAGAAGTTTATAAAATTGTTTGGCTCGGTAAGAAGGAATTGATAACTTCAACTATTATAGTAGTGGTAGCTGTATTTATTTTTAGTATAATTTGTTTAGTATTAGATTACGGTATACATAGTATAATGCAGATTTTACTTAATATTGGGAAGTAGAAAGAATAGGTTTAGGGAAAATTGTGGTGCAGTGGTACGTTATTCATACATTATCAGGCTCAGAAAAGCGTGTAAAGCAACTGATTCTTGATCAAATTGCCAAGCAAGGTATGTCGGAATTTTTTGAAGATATCGTGGTTCCGGTTATTGAAGTACCTGAAGTTAAGCGTGGTAAGAACGTTAAGACTGAAAAGAAATTTATGCCTGGTTATATTTTGATTAAAATGAAAATGACCGATGATACTTGGCATTTGGTAAAAAGTGTCACTAAAGTTACAGGATTTTTGGGTAGTAAAAGTATACCACAAGCTCTTAGTGAAAAAGAAGTACAAAATATTTTTAGCAAGCTTGAATCTGAAACTAAAGATGCTAGGGTTTCAAAATTATATGAAATTGGTGAAGCGATAATTGTTACTGACGGTCCATTTGAGACTTTCACAGGAGTTATAGAAGAAATTGATTATGACAAAAATAAATTGCGTGTGTCTATATCTATTTTTGGTAAAGCAACTCCTATAGAATTAAATTTTACGCAAGTTAGGAAAAATAGTTAGCTTGTTTTGTGGTGATTAATGGTCATTGCGTGAAGCCGACGAAGCAATCTAGGAAAATGATTAGAAATGGATTGCTTCGACCATTACGTGGTCTCGCAATGACTTATGATGTTATTGCAAGGAGCTACTAAAGTAGTTCCTCGCAATGATGTTAAGTTATTTTCCTTATGGCTTTTAAGTGCCATGTGTAAGGTAAACAAAGACCTCTTGCAAAACTCGCTTATGCTGAGGAATTTGGAGGAAACTCGGAACGCAGAATCGCAGCGTACTCTAATGTACGTGAGGACTCGAGTACCGCATTGACGTACAAATTACCAGCAGAAGTAGAGTTTTGCAAGAGGTCTAATAGACTAATTAGTAAATTATTATTAGATAATTACCAATTAGTGTTAAATGAATAAAAATAGGATTATAATGGCAAAAAAAATAAAATCTTATATTAAGTTAACGGTGCCAGCAGGTAAAGCTAATCCAGCTCCGCCTATTGGTTCTACCCTTGGTCAAAGGAAGCTTAATATTATGGAATTTTGTAAGGCATTTAATGCTGCTACTCAAGGCTTTGAACCAGGTATGCCTATTCCAGTGCTAATTACTGCTTATGAAGATAATAGTTTTACTTTTGTAACTAAGACTTCCCCAGCATCGTATTATTTAAAACAATTTGCTAAAATTCCTAAAGGTTCTAGTGCTACTAAAAAAGAGGCATTTGTTGGTAAGGTTACCATGTCAGATTGTATGGAAATTGCCAAAATTAAGATGGTGGATCTTAATGCTGATAATTTAATAGCTGCCGCTAAAATTATTCGTGGTACTGCTGAATCTATGGGGCTTGAAGTAGTAGGAGATTAATATATGATAGTTGATAAAAAGGATGTTGTGAATAATAGAAAGTTAACTGGTGGTAAAAAAATACGGGCAGCGAGAAAGAATATAGAGTTGGCTAGCAACCGTACTTTAGCAGAAGGAATAGAAGCTTTGCAGTCGGCATCCTATACTAAATTTGATTCTACTTTGGAAGTGGTAATGAAATTAGGGGTAGATCCTAAACATTCGGATCAAATGGTGCGTGGTGTTGTGGCATTGCCAGCTGGTACCGGTAAAGTTAGTAGAGTTGCAGTGATTTGTAAGGATGAACAGATAGAAGAAGCTAAAGCCGCTGGAGCAGATATGGCTGGTTCTACAGAGATTATCGATGATATTAAGGCTGGGAAAATTAATTTTGACGTTTGTATTGCAACACCAAATATGATGTCAGCAATAGGTTCGGTGGCAAGAATTCTTGGGCCAAAGGGCTTAATGCCTAATCCAAAACTTGGCACGGTAACTACAGATATCGTAACGGCAATTAAAAATGCCAAAAGTGGTCAAGTAGAGTATAGGGTTGAAAAGGCTGGTATTATTCATGCTGGAGTTGGTAAATTATCATTTACTAAACAAGATTTAGTAAATAATGCATCAACCTTGATATCTGCTGTAGTTAAAGCAAAGCCTTCTGGTGCTAAAGGAAATTATTTAAAAGCAATATATCTATCTTCTACTATGGGTCCATCAGTAAAAATAGATTTAGCAACTATATCGTAACGACAAGGAGAGTTAAGGTGTTAAGATCAGAGAAACATGAGTTTGTCGCAGAACTTGAAGGAGTGTATCAGCGGTCAAACTCCGTGATAGTTACTCATTATCATGGGCTTACTGTTAGTCAAGTGACTACGCTACGTAGGACTCTTAAAGCAAAAAATGTGGGATTCAAAGTAGTTAAAAATACTTTGTCAAAAATAGCAGCCAATAAGGCTGGTGTTGATAATGTTGCACATTTGTTTGCTGGTCCCACAGCACTAGCATATTCTGAAGACCTTGTTGAAGCTGCAAAACTTATCGTAGAATTTGCAAAAACTAATGAATGTTTGAAAATAGTTGGTGGTTTAGTAAATAACCAAGTATTAGATGCAAGCTCTGTACAACAATTGGCAAAATTGCCTTCATTAGACGCACTCAGAGGCAAAATTATTGGGCTTCTACAAGCTCCTGCAACTAAAATTGCTGGCGTTATACAAGCTCCTGCATCTGGACTTGCTAGAGTTTTGCAAGCTTATGCAAATAAAAGTTAATTTAATAAAAAAGTTTTAAAAGGAAGAAAATTATGACAGACCTAGTAAAAATCGTAGATCAATTATCAACTCTTACAGTAATTCAAGCAGCAGAGCTTTCAAAAATGCTAGAAGAAAAATGGGGTGTAACAGCCGCCGCTCCTGTAGCAGTAGCTGCAGCTCCTGCTGCATCAGAAGCAGTAGCTGAAAAGACAGCCTTTGAAGTTGTTTTGGTTAGTAGTGGTGATAAAAAAATAGACGTAATTAAGGTCACTAGAGAGCTTACTGGTCTTGGTTTGAAAGAAGCTAAAGAATTAGTTGATGCTGCCCCAAAAACTATTAAATCTGGTGTAAATAAAGAAGAAGCTGAAAGCTTTAAAGAAAAATTAGAAGCAGTTGGAGCAAAAGTTGAATTAAAATAATTTTCATAATATCAGTTATTTTATGAGAATTATGGTCGATTCAGGAGCATTTGGGGCTAGGAACAATGGAGCGACGCCTATAAGTAATAGGCGAGCATTGAGCGACAACGTCCCCAACTTCTCATCAATTGACTATAGTGAATAACTTGAATTGGTAACGTTATAAATCCGATTAGTATTTAGCCTAAGCGTCATTGCGAGGAGTGTGGAAATCGCACGACAAAGCAATCTATAAAATTAACCAAAATGGATTGCCACGACCACTATGTGGTCTCGCAATGACAGATAACGTCATTACGAGGAGCCACTTTTAGTGGTCGAAGCAATCCAAAAAAACTATTAAAATGGATTGTTTCGGAGGCTTACCCCTTCTCGCTAATAGACAGTACGATGGGTGCTTATTCGACACTAATTCAGGTTAATTGACTATATGTATATTCTAATTCTTTAAATTATTGGAGTATACATTGATATATTTAGCGTTTTTAGTACTGAATCTAGGTTTGTATTGTTGATAATGGGAATAAACTTGTTGTGTGATATTCTATTTTGCTTAAGAGTTGTGGTGCTAAATATACTTTCGTGCCTGCAAAAACTATTGCATTTTATACAAAAATATAAACAAAAAGCTATTAAACTCCTAGGGCGGATATTTTTTGTCATGGGAGAATTTGGCGTTTGTTTATTCAAAATTCTAAATCAGCTGAAGATTTGCAACAGATTTATGCATTTTAGCTTCACAGAGCCTATTAATTTAAAGAATTTATTCATACTATTTAGCAAAAATAAAAATAATTTGAGATTATGCTTGAATAATTTAAAGCTTGAATAATTAGAGAATTGGTTTCGTAAAACTATAAACTGTGCATGGGCTTTTGTTCTGAATATGCATATGTCAGATTTCTTTTTTGTTTTATATGCCAATTCTCCAAATAATTCGAACATACATTACTTCTAAATT
The DNA here is from genome assembly GCF_964030735.1 of Candidatus Tisiphia endosymbiont of Ceraclea dissimilis. Taxonomy (NCBI): domain Bacteria; kingdom Pseudomonadati; phylum Pseudomonadota; class Alphaproteobacteria; order Rickettsiales; family Rickettsiaceae; genus Candidatus Tisiphia; species Candidatus Tisiphia endosymbiont of Ceraclea dissimilis. The sequence continues at coordinate 1,291,224 of NZ_OZ034917.1, read as the reverse complement.
GAGTTCTTTAAGTGGCTTTTTGTTTGGTTTCAAAACAAAAATTATTGAAAGTTACAATTTTTATCAAAAATATGACAAAAAGTTATGACAGAAACTTTGTTCACAGCAACAAGTCTATTTTTTTCAAGATTACAGCCGAGTTACCAATTACATATATTGGCAACTCGCGTTAAGATATAGAAATTAATCGGGAGATTATATGACAACGCAGTCCTTATCAATTGGTAAACGCATAAGAAAGAATTTTGGTCACATAAATTTGGTAGCATCTATACCAAATTTGATTGAGGTTCAGAAAAATTCTTATGAAAAAGGTTTTTTACAATTTGGAGTTAAAGACTTTGAGCGAGAAAACAAAGGATTACAATCAGTATTAAGTTCAATTTTCCCGATTCATGATCCCTCTAATATTGCCTATTTAGAATTTGCTAAATATGAATTTGATAATCCTAAATATGATGTTGAGGAGTGTACACAAAGAGGTCTTAGTTATGCTGCTCCCCTTAAAGTTACATTGAGATTAAGTATTTGGGATATTGACGAAGATACTGGAGCAAGAGAAATTAAAGGTATTAAAGAACAAGAAGTTTATATGGGGGATATTCCCCTGATGACCAAAAATGGTACCTTTATTATTAATGGTACAGAAAGGGTAGTAGTATCACAGATGCATAGGTCACCTGGTGTGTTTTTCTACCATGATGAGGGTAAAGTTCACTCTTCAGGGAAGTTTTTGTATTCTGCTAGGGTTATACCATATAGAGGATCATGGTTAGATTTTGAGTTTGATGCTAAAGATGTTATGTACTTTAGAATAGATAGGAAAAGAAAGCTTTATGTTACTACTCTGCTTAGAGCTATTGGAATGTCTACTAATGAAATTATAAAATTCTACTATGATACGGTAACCTGTTTTACCAAGGATGGATGCTGGGCAACGAAGTTTATACCAGAATCTGTAAATGCTCATAGGCTAGTTACTGATTTAGTAGATGCAGATACTGGTAATATCATACTGGCATCTGGGCAAAAGATCACTCCTCGTTTGGCTAAGAAGTTTGCTCAAGATGGAGTGAAAAATATTTTGGTAGAAGGTGAGTATTTGGTAGGGAAATATTTAGCACATGATCTTGTTAATCCAGATAATGGTGAGGTACTAGCTACCATTGCTGAAATGATCACAATAGATATGCTAAATTCTATTATGACTCTTGGAATTTCGTCTGTCGACGTACTTGCTATCAATACCCAATCAGGTCCTTACATAAGAAATACCTTATTTGCTGATAAAAACCAAAATTATGAATCAGCATTGATCGACATATTCAGGGTATTACGACCAGGAGAACCGGCTAATATTGAAGCGGCTAAGATATTATTTAATAATTTATTTTTTGAGCCTGAAAGATATGATCTCTCGGAAGTTGGTCGTATTAAAATGAATTCAAGATTGGAACTTAACATACCAGAATCTACAGCTATTTTAACTATTGAAGATATTAAACATATTCTTAAAGTTTTAGTAGATCTAAAAGATGGCAAAGGTTCGATAGATGATATTGATCATCTTGGTAATAGAAGAGTTAGGTCAGTTGGTGAATTAATTGAGAATCAATTTCGGATTGGTCTGGTTCGTATGGAAAAATCAGTACTTGAAAGAATGTCTGTGGTTGATCTTGATGCGGTTATGCCTCATGATTTAGTAAATTCAAAAGTTTTAGTTTCTGTAGTAAAAGAATTTTTTAGTACATCACAACTTTCCCAGTTTATGGATCAAACTAATCCATTATCAGAAATAACTCATAAGAGAAGATTATCAGCTTTAGGACCTGGTGGAATTAGTAGGGAGAGAGCTGGATTTGAAGTGAGGGACGTTCACCCTACCCATTATGGACGTATTTGCCCAATCGAAACACCAGAAGGACAGAATATCGGTTTGATTAATTCCATGGCTACTTATGCTAGGGTTAATAAACATGGTTTCATTGAAACTCCTTATCGAAAAGTTGTAGATGGTCGTGTAACAGATGAAGTTGTTTACTTGTCAGCAATTGAAGAAGGAAAATATAAAATTGCTCAAGCTAATGCAGTTATCGATAAAAAAGGTTTATTACAGGAAGAGTTAATTAACTGTCGGATTGATGGTGGTAATTTTGTTATGGTTACCCCGGCAGAAATAGATTATATTGACGTTACTCCGATGCAGGTTGTTTCTGTTGCTGCATCACTTATTCCATTTTTAGAAAATGATGATGCTAATAGAGCTTTGATGGGATCAAATATGCAACGTCAGGCTGTACCACTTATTAGAAGTGATGCTCCTTTAGTTGGTACTGGTATTGAAGGAATTGTTGCCCAAGATTCTGGAGTTTCAGTTGTTGCCTTACATGATGGAATAGTAGAGCAAGTTGAATCGACTAGAATAGTAGTAAGGACTAAGGAGCAGAAAACAGATGGCTCACCTGGTGTAGACATTTATAATTTATTGAAATTTCAAAGATCTAACCATAATACTTGTATTAATCAGAAACCATTAATTAATGTTGGTGATTATGTCGCAAAAGGTGAAGTAATTGCTGATGGACCAAGCACCGATAATGGGGAGATAGCTCTTGGTAGAAATGTTCTGGTGGCTTTCTTACCATGGAGTGGTTATAATTTTGAAGATTCAATTTTAATATCAGAACGTATTGTAAAAGATGATGTTTACACTTCAATTCATATTGAAGAATTTGAAATAATTGCTAGAGATACTAGACTTGGGCCTGAGGAAATCACTCGTGATATCCCAAATGTTAGTGATGAAAGTTTACGTCATCTTGACGAAGTAGGTATAGTATATGTTGGGGCAGAAGTAAAACCAGGTGATATTTTGGTGGGTAAGGTTACTCCTAAAAGTGAGTCACCTATGACTCCGGAAGAAAAATTACTTCGAGCTATTTTTGGAGAAAAGGCTTCGGATGTTCGGGACTCTTCTTTACGCGTTCCTTCTGGAATCACTGGTACAGTGGTAGAGGTACGAGTATTTTCTCGTAGAGGAGTAGAAAAAGATGAGCGTGCTATAGCTATTGAAAAACAACAAATTGAAAAATTATCAAAAGACAGAGATGATGAACTTCGAGTCATAGAGCATTTTGTTTTTATGCGTTTAGAGAAGATTCTAACAGGACAAATAGTTGTTAGTGGTCCTAAATCGGTAAAACCTGGTCAATTAATTAGCGAGCAAACCCTTGGATCATTATCAAAGGGACAATTTTGGCAGCTAATTGTTGAAGATGCTGATGTAATGAATGAAATTGAGCAAATTAAACGTCATTATGATGAAAAGAAAGATAGACTCAATAAGTGTTTTAGTAACAAAGTAGAAAAACTACAAAGTGGCGATGATTTACCACAAGGGGCTCTTAAAGTTGTAAAAGTATTTATTGCGACTAAACATAAACTGCAACCTGGAGATAAAATGGCGGGAAGACACGGAAATAAAGGTGTTATCTCTCGTATTATGCCAGAAGAAGATATGCCATTTTTAGAAGATGGTACAGTAGTTGATATAGTTCTTAACCCACTTGGTTTACCTTCACGGATGAATATAGGACAGATTTTAGAGACTCATCTTGGTTGGGCGGCAGTAAATCTTGGTAAAAAAATATCTTCTATGTTGAAGCAAGTTCATAACAATAATCTTGATATAGAAGAGTTTAAATCTTTTGTATCGAAGGTATATGGCGAGAATTCAACGACAAAAGATATAAAGCAAATGTCCAATGAAGATATTATGGCATTTTGTCATAATATCGATAAGGGGGTATATTTTTCAACTCCGGTTTTTGATGGGGCAAAGGTTGAGAACGTAAAAGAAATGCTAGCTATGGCAGATCAAGATCCATCTGGTCAAATTAAGTTAATTGATGGTAGAACAGGAGAGTATTTTGATCGTACTGTTACAGTTGGCTATAAATATTTCCTAAAACTGCACCATTTAGCTGATGATAAAATTCATGCTCGTTCTATCGGTCCTTATAGTTTGGTAACTCAACAACCATTAGGTGGTAAATCGCATTTTGGTGGTCAGAGATTTGGGGAGATGGAATGTTGGGGCTTGCAAGCTTATGGTGCTGCTTATACGTTACAAGAAATGTTAACTGTAAAATCGGACGATGTGGTTGGTAGAATTAAAATTTATGAATCGATTGTTCGAGGTGATAATAATTTTGAATCTGGTATCCCTGAGTCATTTAACGTAATGATCAAAGAGTTTAGATCCTTATGTTTGAATGTCAAGCTTGAAGATACTACAACAGATTAATAATATAGTGAATTAACTTGAATTTGCAACGTTATAAACCAGATTAGTATTTAGCCTCAGCGTCATTGCGAGGAGCCACTTTAGTGGCGACGAAGCAATCCAAAAAACGATTAAAATGGATTGCTTCGGAGGCTTACACCTCCTCGCAATGACCTTTGGCGAGCAGATTTTTTATTTATTATTAAGCAATTTTGCAAAAATAATGAGAATGGCTATTAGTGTAGTATAAAAATCTGCTATATTTATAGATATAACCGAATTTGCAATAACTTGTTATATCGAATTCAGGCTAAACTAGAGCTGATAAAATTTTTTAAGGAAAAATCTTTATGACAACAGGAATGACAAATTTTTATGGGCAATTAAGCAGTACTCAGCAATTTGATCAAATAAGAATCAATATTGCTAGTCCTGACCAAGTGCGTTCATGGTCTTTTGGTGAAGTGATGAAACCTGAGACGATAAATTATCGTACGTTCAAGCCAGAAAAAGAGGGATTATTCTGTGCTAGGATTTTTGGACCAGTAAAAGACTATGAATGTCTTTGTGGTAAATATAAGCGTATGAAATATCGTGGCATTACTTGTGAGAAATGCGGTGTTGAAGTTACTACATCTAGAGTTCGTCGAGAAAGAATGGGGCATATTGAACTAGCAGCACCAGTTGCTCATATATGGTTCTTGAAATCTCTACCATCAAGGATTAGTACCTTGCTAGATATGACCATGAAGGATTTGGAAAAAGTTCTGTATTTTGAAAGTTATGTAGTTGTTGATCCTGGGTTATCTGATCTACACAAAGGAGAGCTTTTATCAGAAGATAGTCTGCAAAAGGCACAAGATGAGTATGGAGGAGATAATTTTACCGCTTCTATTGGGGCGGAAGTAGTTCGCCAAATGCTTTCAGAACTTGATTTACCTGAATTAAAGAAGAAATTACAAGAGGATTTATCAAGTACCTCTTCAGAAATTAAAAAGAAGAAGATTGTCAAAAGACTTAAGTTAGTGGAAGATTTTCTGGAATCCGAAAATAAGCCAGAATGGATGATTATGACCGTTCTGCCAATTATTCCACCTGAGATTAGACCATTAGTTATGCTTGATGGAGGCAGATTTGCCACTTCTGATCTTAACGAACTTTATAGAAGAGTTATTAATAGAAATAATAGATTAAAAAGACTACTAGAACTAAAGGCACCGGATATTATCATCCGAAATGAAAAAAGGATGTTACAAGAATCAGTCGATGCATTATTCGATAATGGTCGTCGTGGTAAGGTAGTAAAAAATACTAATAAGCGTCCATTTAAGTCGCTTAGTGACATGTTAAAAGGTAAACAAGGTCGGCTTCGTCAGAATTTGCTGGGTAAAAGGGTAGATTATTCTGGTCGTTCCGTTATCGTTGTTGGACCAGAGCTTAAGCTGCATCAATGTGGGTTGCCAAAGACCATGGCTTTGGAATTATTCAAACCATTTATTTATTCAAAGCTTGAATTACATGGAATTGCTACCACTATAAAAGCTGCTAAAAAAATGGTTGAAGCTGAAAAACCAGAAGTATGGGATATTTTAGAAGACGTTATACGTGAACACCCGGTATTGCTTAATAGAGCACCAACTTTGCACCGTTTAGGTATCCAGGCTTTTGAACCTTTACTGATAGAAGGGAAAGCTATTCAGCTACATCCTTTAGTTTGTGCTGCGTTCAATGCTGACTTTGATGGTGACCAGATGGCAGTGCATATCCCTCTTTCAATCGAAGCACAGCTTGAAGCCAGGGTGCTTATGATGTCAACAAACAACATATTGAGTCCAGCAAATGGTCGTCCGATTATCGTACCTGATAAGGATATAGTACTGGGTCTTTATTATTTAACTATGGCTTTTGATAATGAGCCTGGTGAAGGAATGGTATTTGCCAAAATGTCAGAGGTTGAGCATGCTTTGTATAATAAGGTAATAACTATTCACTCGAAGATAAAATTTCGTCGCGATATGCTTAATGCTGCAGGGGAAGTTGTAGCAACTATGGTCGATACTACCCTTGGTAGATTAATTATTGGAGATTTATTACCTCGTAATTATAATGTTGGGTTTAAGTTTGTCAATAAAGCCATGACTAAAAAGGATATATCGGGGGTAATTGATTTGGTATATCGCCATTGTGGTCAAAAGTCTACGGTGATTTTTGCTGATCAGCTAATGAAACTTGGATTTAAATATGCTTGTTCCTCAGGTATTTCTTTTGGTATGGACGATATGGTTGTACCAAAATCAAAAGATACTCATATTAATGCAACATTGACTGAGGTCAAAGAGTTTGAACAACAATATTCTGATGGTCTGATTACCTATGGTGAGAAATACAATAAAGTAATTGATTCTTGGTCGAGATGTACTGATAAAGTAGCAAATGACATGATGAAAGAAATTGCTACGATGCCGGTTAATGATAAACCTAATCATCAAAAAGTAAATGCTATATATATGATGGCTACTTCAGGAGCAAGAGGATCAGCAGCACAGATTAAGCAGTTAGCCGGTATGCGTGGTTTGATGGCTAAACCATCAGGCGAGATTATTGAAACTCCTATTATTTCTAATTTCCGTGAAGGTCTTACGGTTCTTGAGTATTTTAATTCTACACATGGGGCACGTAAAGGTCTGGCGGATACAGCATTGAAAACAGCTAACTCTGGGTATTTAACTCGTAGATTAGTTGATGTTGCTCAAGATTGTATAATTACCGATGAAGATTGTCACACTACAAAAGGTATAGAAGTTAGAAGTATTATTGATGGTGGTGAAGTTATTGTATCACTGGCAGAGCAGATTTTAGGTAGAACAGTGGCAATTAACGTCTATCACCCAGTGACTAATATGCTATTACTATCAGCTGGGGAATTAATTAACGAAGCAAAATTAGAAGAAATCGAATCTTCTGGTCTAGATTCAGTGCTAGTACGATCTGTTTTAACATGTGAGATTCCTGACGGAATATGTGTAAAATGCTATGGTAGAGATCTAGCTACTGGTTCATTAGTTTCAGTAGGAGAAGCAATTGGAGTGATTGCCGCCCAGTCAATTGGTGAGCCAGGTACTCAGCTAACCATGAGAACTTTCCATATTGGAGGAGCTGCGACAAAAGGTGCTGAAGTATCATCAATAGAAGCTTCTCATGATGCAAAAGTGAAGATTCTAGGGCGTAATGTGGTTATTGATTCTGAAGGTCGTAGGATTGTAATGGGTCGTTCATGTGAGTTATTATTATTGGATAGTAACAATAATGAGAAAGCAAGGCATAAAGTACCGTATGGGGCAAGATTGATAGCTGATGATTCAGATAATGTAAAAAAGGCACAAAAATTAGTAGAGTGGGATCCATATACTATTCCAATTATTACCGAGAAATCTGGTAAAGTTGTATTCAAAGATATGGTAGAAGGGGTATCAATTCGTGATATTACTGATGAAGCAACTGGTATTTCTAGCAAAGTTATAGTTGAATCAAAACAATATTTACGTGGAGCAGAGTTACGTCCTCGTATCCAATTAGTTGATGAGAATGGAGAAACCATTATGTTATCCAATGGTTTAGAGGCTAGATACTATATACCAGTAAATGCTATTTTAAGTGTTGAAGATGGGGCTAAAGTATCAGTAGGAGATATCTTGTCACGTATTCCAAGGGAATCAACTAAAACCAAAGATATTACTGGTGGTCTTCCAAGGGTGGGCGAACTTGTTGAAGCTAGACGTCCAAAAGATCATGCCGTTATTGCAGAAATAGATGGTAGAGTTGAATTTGGTAAAGACTATAAGTCAAAAAGACGTATTATTATTCAGCCAAGTGAAGGTGGTATGCCAATTGAGTATATGGTACCAAAAGGCAAGCATGTTGTGGTTAATGAGGGTGATTTTGTTAAAAAAGGCGATATGTTAATTGATGGTAATCCAGTACTACAGGATATTTTAAAAGTAATGGGAGTGGAAGCTCTTACAAGTTATATGGTTGGAGAAATTCAAGCAGTATATCGTTTACAGGGTGTAAAAATTGACGATAAACATATCGAGGTAATAATCCGTCAGATGCTACAAAAAGTAGAGATAACCAATTCTGGTGATACGACATTGATGGTTGATGAGAAGATAGATCATCGCGAATTTGCTGAAATTAATGAAAAAGCTATCAAGAATGGTTTAAGACCGGCGGAAGCTCAGGTAATTCTGCAAGGTATTACTAAGGCATCGCTGCAAACTAGATCGTTTATTTCAGCGGCTTCTTTCCAAGAAACAACGAGAGTTTTAACGGAATCGGCTATAGCTGGAAGAGTTGATAAGTTACGTGGACTGAAAGAAAATGTCATAGTTGGTAGATTAGTGCCGGCAGGAACAGGCTTTTACATGAATAGGATGCGTAAACTTGCCGCTAGGTTAGATCAAGAAGAGATTAATTATCAAAAAACTTTAGAGAATTAATCTTATCTTTACTCCGTTTATAGTCAATTTTTGTCATTCCCGCGAAGGCGGGAATCTAGATACCTGCCTTCGCAGGTATGACACTTAGTTAAGCAGGGGTGACAAGAAAGCACGGAAATGATATATGGATTGCCACGCTCACATATGTTCGCTCGCAATGACAAGTTATAGATTTATACGTCATTGCTTCGTCGCTACTAAAGTAGCTCCTCGCAATGACGCTTAGCAGTCAGCTTTTTTATTCATCATAAGGAAATAAATAAAAAATTGTAGGGTACTATGCTCTATAACACTCATTGATGACTTCTTTTTGCCAATTATAATATTTATTAATATCTAATTTTTTTTCGTATTCCTTACCTATGTTATATGGCGGTGATGTTATTATTAAATTTATACTGTTATCTGAAATCTGTTTTAATAATTTCATACAATCACCTTCAAATAGAATTGCTTGATTATTTAAATCAAAACTATTTTTTAAGATATTATGTTCTTGTTTTTGACAAGGCAATTTATTCACAAATTCACTAAAACTATAATTCTTTTCCTGTATTTCAGGTATTTTAATTGCTTCTTGTGTCATATTTTAGAAAATTAAAGTTTTATTAATATTCATCCTTATAGACTCCCCACAATATTTTTTTAGGTAGCCACCCAGTATAATTTTTACAACGCACTTGGCAATGATCTTTTTTGCATTTATTAAGTAAGCAACGGACTTGATTACTTACTTTTACAATAATTTTATTTTGATCATCAGGCACTTTAGTAAGTGCTACCAACTCTGGGCTTACCACAATCACCGATCTTTTACCGGATAATACGCTGGAATGCACCCAGCCACCTTCTCCTTTTATGTCCTGAATTTGCCTCCATTGTTCATATTCTGCAATAATTTCTACAGGTTCCCCTTTTTTAATAAATACCCATTCTATAGGGGCTCTTATCGTAGGACCAACTCTAGCATTTACCTCATTAGCCTTTATCGAGGCAAATCTAGGTATAGGTAACCTTTGATCATCGGCATTTGTTAGCAAAGGTATAGTGGCTAAAATAAGCCCAATCCAAATATATAGCCCCATATATAGTTTTTGTTGTAATAGTAGCAATAATTTGATCGCCATGAGTAACACACCTAGTATTTCTCTGAATCACTTTCTTCTAATTCATGCAATGCATCATCTCGCTTAGCTGTTACATAATTACCTGACCTAAATTGCCCTTTGATACGATTTATTTCATATTCACTCAAACCAATAAATTTTAGAATAGTTCCACCAAGCTGTAACCCAGTCTCATAATTTTCTGGGATGATTGTGGTTGCTCCAGCATCATAAAATTCTCTAGCATTTTGTAAATTTTTTAATCTTACAATAACCTCAAGATCTGGAAAATTACTTGAGATTGTTCGAAGAGATTTTTTGATAGTAACCTTATTATTCATTGTAAGCGCTAGAGCTAAAATCCTTTCTGCTCCGACGGCTTTTAACGTATCAATTTGTGATACATCTCCCCTAAAAACTGGAAATCCATTAGCTGTTTCTTCTTTGACAATTTCGTCATTAACATCTAATGCTATATAATTGATTCCTTCAGCTTCTAGCACTGATGCTACCATCTTACCAACGCTACCAAAACCAGCAATTATTATATGATTTGTTAAATCTCTTGCCCCAAGTTCTATAATTTGTATTGGAGTTTTCCCAAGCTGCTTATCAAGTTTTTCAGCAAGTTTTCTACCTAAAATTGCTAGTAATGGAGTCAATGCCATGGTACATGTCACCACTAATAAAAGCACATTGGCAGTACTCTCTTCAATAACCCCAGTTTCTTTACCAAGGTCAAATAAGATAAAAGCAAACTCTCCGCCTTGTGACAATAATAAACCGGCGTGCAATGCCACTCCCCGATTAAAACCAAATAAGATACAAAAGGCGGTAATAATTAATGTTTTTACCATGATCAAGGCAACAGTGCAAGTTAGGATAGTTGATATTTGAGCATATATTTCTTGTGCGTCGATATTCATACCAACGCTCATAAAGAATAGTCCTAACAATAAGCTTTTGAAAGGATATATACTTTCTTCCGCTTGCAATCGAAAATCTGTTTCTGCAACCAAAACCCCCGCAACAAAAGCTCCTAAAGCAAGTGATAGACCAAAATATTCTGTTGCCCAAGCAGCTGACAAAACTACCAATAAAGTCATGGAAATTGGCAGCTCGTTTATATCACCATTTTCTGATGAAATGAACCCAAACAAAGGTCTTAGCAATACCCTACCTGCAACAAATATAGCAAATAGAGCTATAATAGCCTTAAGCAAAGCTATCCCTAGAGCTGATACTAAAGAAACTTTACTATCGCTAGCAAATAGCGGTACAATAACTAGCAGTGGTACAACTGCTAGATCTTGTAATAACAAAATAGCTAGGGATATACGCCCGAGTTGAGTCGCTTGGCTACGGCTTTCTTCAATAACTTGCATAACAAGTGCCGTCGAGGATAAAGCAAGACCACCCCCAATAATAATTGCAGCACCACTATTACCGCTAATTAGAGCAACAGCAGCAGCAATTATTATAGCAGTTGTTAATACTTGCAGTGAGCCAAGACCGAATACATACCTCCTCATTACCTTTAATCTTTCAAAAGATAATTCCAAACCTATAGCAAAAAGCAAAAAAACTACTCCTAATTCTCCTAATAATTTTGTCTGATCATAGGTTACAATCCTAAATCCATTATCACCAATTACCGCTCCGGCAATTAAATATCCCAAAACAGGACTGAGATTAAGACGTTTCAGTATTGCTACAACAAATACACCAGTTCCTAATAAAATTATAATATTGATAAGAATATGTTCTTCCATTTACACCTTTTCTTTAGAAGTTATTTATATATAGTCAATTGATGAGAAGTTGGTGACATCATCATTCAATGCTTGCCTATTACTTATAGACACTGCCCCATCGTTCCTAGCCCAAATTCTCCTGGATTGACTATACATTATTTTTTAACTACACTAAGTAGTTTTCAGTAAAAAATCTAATATTTTTAATTTATTTTTTTCCCCACATCTCTTCTAACTTAAAATGCTCTCTAGTTTCTGGGTAAAAAATATTCACTAATATATCTCCAACGTCTATTAACACCCATTCAGATTTTCCAAGCCCTTCTATATTAGTACTGATATTAGCTTGATTCTTTAGCTCTAAAGCTAAATATTCAGCAATTGCTCCGACATTTTTAGTTGAACGTCCGCTTGCAAGAATAATATATTCAGCTAAGGTAGTTTTTTGCTTTATATCTATTACAACTATATCTTCTGCTTTTTTTTCTTCTAAACATTTAACGACAAACTCTTTTAATAGTTCAATATTTTTTATCATAATTATCCTTTTGTTTTTTTCGAATCTAAGATGATGGCTTTTTTGTAAAGAATTAATTATTGCAGGCTATAAATTTTTGCTATATTCTGCATAAAAAGTTTAAAAAAATGGCAATATCTATTACAGAACTTGAAAAGATTATACGTTATAGTTTTCCAAATGCCAAAATAAAAATCATTGATCTAGCTGGGGATCAGGATCATTATTCCTTAGAAATACAAGATGATGCTTTTTGGGGAATCAGTCTCATTAATCAGCACAAGATGGTAAAAAAAGCTTTAGCAGAAATATTGGATAATAATAAATTACATGCTATCACTATCAAAACTATCAATTCTCCATTAAATAATTAGTTATCGTAAGTAGCCTCCTAGTATTTAAAAATTTAAAATTCGGTAGCACTTCCCAAGCTTTTATAATATAATGCAGCTAATGATAAATGTATATAGCAATAAATTAAGCATTCGTAGCTCAGCTGGATAGAGCGTTGCCCTCCGAAGGCAGAGGTCGTTGGTTCAAATCCAATCGAGTGCACCACATTCCCGCTTCGGTGCGGAATCTAACCCACAACTGTTGAAAGTTAGAAGAGGAAGCGGTTTTAGACCGGATAGTTTAAAAGTCGTATGTGGTCAACGTCATTGCGAGAAAGACCGTAGGTCGACGAAGCAATCCATAAAAGTAACCAAAGATGGATTGCCACGACCACTACGTGGTCTCGCAATGACAGAAAACCTATCTAAAACCCGCTTTACCTTCTAACTTTCAACAGTTGTGGAATCTAAACCCCTGCTTATGCAGGGTGACAACCATTGTCTTATATTTTATTCAAATCTGTAAAAAACTTGATTATCGAGTATAAAGTAATAGGTAAGCGACGAGTAACGACGTTACCAACTTCTCATCAATTGACTATAGCAGGAAGGGAATATGTTGAGGGAAGCTAAGATTAACAAATAAAATCTATACTTTATTCCTAAATAGGGTTACTATTTAGGTTCTTATTCCTAAATAGTAACCCTATGTATACAAGATATTTAAAATTGAACTTAAGTAACAGGCAAACAGCTTTTTTATGGGGAGCTAGGAAGGTAGGGAAATCAACTTATTTAAAAAGTCTGTATCCTAATTCGATATATTATGACCTATTAAAAACTGATCTATACATTAAGTATCTAAAACAACCTTCAAAATTTAGAGAAGAAATATTAGCATTAGATTTAGCTAAACTCACCTTTCCTATAATAGTAGATGAAGTACAAAAAGTTCCAGCATTACTTGATGAGATACATTGGCTTATAGAGAATAGTGATAGTTATTTCATTTTATGCGGTTCAAGTAGTAGAAAATTAAGAGCCTATGGTACAAATTTATTAGGTGGTAGAGCGATAAAATATAATTTCTATCCATTGATATATCCTGAAATACAGTCAGAATTTAATCTTCTAAAAATATTTAACAATGGCTTAGTTCCATCACATTTCATTAGTAATAATCCTCGTAAGTTACTAAAAGCTTATGTTGAGGATTATTTAACTAATGAGATTCGAGCTGAGGGATTAGTAAGAAATATAACTGCTTTTAGTAGATTTATAGATAGCACAGCCTTCTCTAGCGGTGAACTATTAAACTATTCTAACATAGCTCGGGATTGTTCTATTGATGCCAAAACAGTTAAAGAATATTACCAAATACTAGTTGATACTTTAGTAGGATATTTAGTTTATCCATATCAAAAGAAAATTAGTAGAGAAATTATATCATCTCACCCCAAATTTTATTTTTTTGATGTAGGAGTTGCAAATAGCATTAGTCAAAATCGTTTTGATAATATCAAAGGTTCAGAAGCAGGAAGAGCTTTAGAGCACTACGTATTTACTGAGTTACAAGCATATGTAAACCTAAATGATTTAGATCATCGTATAAATTATTGGCGTACTAAAACCGGTTTAGAAGTTGATTTTATAATTAGCACTATTACCAGCCAACCATTACCAATTGAAGTAAAAATATCTTCAAATGTCCACAAAACCGAATTAAAAGGTATAAAATCTTTTATGGAAGAACATCAAATAGATAAAGGTTATTTAGTTTGTTTAGAAGATACTTCTAGGAAGATAATTTGGGGTAATCAACAAATTAACATATTGCCAATAGAAGAATTTTTAACAAAATTATGGAATCATACGATTTTTAAGTCGTATTGGGGAAATATCCACTGAGGAAACAGTATAGTCAATTGAATTTATTTAATTAGTAATCATAACTTATCTGATAATCCGCCATTTAGGGTTTTCAGTAGTTCATTGATCTTAGCGACAGATAGTTTGGTTATTTTCGCTACTTCCTCAATAGAACTGCCATTTTCTATCATCATTTTTATTAATTCAGCTTTACCTTCTACTCTACCTTCTTCTTTGCCTTCCCTTCGTGCTTTCTTGAGAGTGTTAGCTTCAATACATAGCCATTTCAGGTGTTCTTCATATGAATCACGTTCTTCTTTAGTGAAATTCATCACATCCAGAACTGTCAGGGCTTTTTTTAGGCTAGCATCATTTAACTCTTTAGGTAAATTATCTTTGTTCAGCAAATCATGTCTAGTTAAAAAAGTACTCCATCTATCAAGAGAGGTTTTTACCTTCTTTACTATGTCCGTCAGCTGTTCCTTCGGATTATTAGTAAACTTATTTAGCTCAATAGTATGCAATTCTAAATCTTTAAAATATAACAAACCACTATCTTTTTCTACTATATGAAACACATTATGATATTTATTTTCATGTAAAATAGAGGTAAAGTTTAATATGTGAATACCAATGGCTTTCGATAAAGTAGCATAATCCTCTGCATTCTTTAATTGCTCAGTATATAACTTTGCCCAATAATATAGAGCTCTTTTGTCATAATCATCCGCATCAGTAATTTGCATTTCGATATTAAATCTTTTGCCATCTTTTCCTTGAGCTTTAATATCTAAAATTGACAATTTATCGCTCTTGAAATTTTTTGGATTATATGGATTGAGAAGTTGTACTTCTGTTACTTGGTCTTCTCTAGATACAATCGAATTGATCAGCGAAATAAGCAAATCCTTATTCTCTTCAACTCCGAAGATTTTTTTAAAGGCAATATCAACCCTAGGACTAATATTTGACATAAATCTAACTCTATATTTATTTTTTACAAATGGTTATATCTATAAATATAGCAGATTTTTATGCTCCACTAATAGCTGTTTTCATTATTTTTGCGATATTTTTTTATTCCCTGATTTGTAGATTGCCATTACCCATAGAGGTATTAATCTTACAGGTGAAAGTTCTGTTATGGAAGGAGTAGCTGGAACACAAAGGTAATTTTTAATAATGCCCCCTTAAATCTTGTTAATTTATAATGATGCCTTAGGTTTTTAGTATATCATTATCTTGGTTCAACATCACAATTGGAGTTTTGTTGAGAAGATTGATCATTACAAGAAGTATTAGGATTAATTCTGCCTACAATTTCATCTAATGACACTTGAAAATAATCTGCTAGGGCTACGGTAACTGCACTACCTAAAGTTTTTTGTTTACCATTATCTTTCATAAATTGAGGTAGAGTTTCTTCACTAGACCCAATATTCTTAGATAAGACGTATAGGTTAAGTTTTTGCTGCTCCAATTTTTTTTTGACAAATTCCCTTAAGTTGGTACTAACATCCTTAGGAGATACGTTGAGAAATTCTTGTGTTTCTTGATGAGATAATGCATAATCATCCCTTCCTACAATTTCATCCATAGAGCATTTAAAATAATTTGCAATTTTTAATATATTTATTAACTCTGGATTATCTCTTACAGCATTAATAATCTTAGATATAGTAGAATACGGAATGTCAGTTTTATATGCTAAATCTTTTCTTTTTAACTTCGTTTCTTCTAATTTTTTCTTTAAAAATCCTTGTATTTGGTGAACAAGAGCCATGTATTCTCATAATAAATTATTTTAACAAAATACCCAAAAAACAGGTAGTTTTTTCTTGACACCTCAAAAAAACTATATTAAACTACAAAAATAGAATGAAATTATAAAAAGAAATCAGTACTTACTGACTAATTTTTTAAAACCAAAAAGACATTTTGGTAAATCTCATACTAAAAAAGCCAGGGTAACACTTAAGTATCGAGCTTATTAATCAGGCTAGAGCTTGAATGTCACATTTGGAGTTATAAACTAGTAAGTACTTAGAAATTTTCCGAACTCGAAAGTACTTACTAGAGAAATTAATTCAACAGTATTGCTATTAAATTGCAACCTTTATTGAGGTGTTAACTATCAGCATATACCAATTTTTTCAACTAGTCAAACCCCATTATTTCTTTGCAGGTTTAATTAGTTATCGCAGTCAACCTCTTAGTTTCTTTTTGCCCATAAATCCATATCATATTGTTTACAATACTCAAACATAGATACAGTATTAGGATGATTTATGCCAAACTCCTTGACTTGCGGTTTACCAAAAAATTTATAACTAAATAAGTTTTTTGCTTTACATGCAGCTTTTGCTCCTTGACTATATAAATAACTAACATATGCCATATTTTTACGATTATCTCTATATAAGTAATAATATATGGTATAAGCTTTATTATAGGATTCTATTGCTGATTTTATATTATCTTGGGTAAATAGAATATCACCTTGCACTACATACATAGCAGCTAAATCTGGATCTTCCAAATAATCTGCATTTTTGGGGTTTCTACGCTCATCGACTAAAAATATGGAGATAGCCTTGTTAACATGTTCTGAGGCTTGATTTAGCATGCCTAATCCTAATTCACTTCTTGCCATTACACTATAAATACAACCAAGTGCTTCAGTATCTTTGCAATGTTTACATAAATTATACAATTTCTTAGCTTGCTCATATGCTTCTTGGTATTTTCCAAGATAATTTAATATTTCTATTTTAAGTGTATAAAGAGGTATAAAAAATAGATCATCAGGACTTAGACCATTTTTAATAAAATTTTCTATAGTTTTACTATTTTGTTCTAATGACTCAGTATACTTTCCTTGTATAAATAATAACTGTGCTTTAAGTATATGTATATAGCTTAGTTCACTTTGATCCATTAAACCTTCACTAGACATTTTTTCCATAATTTGAATGTTTTTTTCGGCGTCTTGAACCTGCCCTAAAATAATATTACATATTGCTAAATTATAGAATAAAGTCCATTTGTAAGATTCATAACCTTCAACATTCTCAAATATTTCTTGGCCTCTTATAAAACATTCTCTTGCTGCCCTATAATTAGAATAACTTATATGATAAAGACCTATTGTCTGCATATACCTTATATATGCATATTTTTCATCATTATTCATTAACCATAATTTAAATTTTCCTTCCTGATCGGCTTTATTAAACCAAATAGCCTTCTTTGCTACAATAGAATAATTAAGAGAATTATGATGTTGAACCATTATTTGCAAATTAAGAGCCATAATTTTATATATATTTATATTATACTTTTCTGAATTTCTTAAAATTATTTCAAAATTTTCTTGTATAGTTTTAGCATTTCTAAAAATACGAGCTTTTACTGCATTCTTTGGTATATAATTCATTAATTTGGTAATAATATCCTCTAAATAAGATTTATTATTCCTGCTACCATTAATCTCTGCTATTTTTTGGACTATAATATCATGCGTTTCAAAGATCGGATTAGCTTCCTGTGGGTCAATATTAGATATTAAGGCAAATTTAGACAATTCATAAATATCATTATTCAATGTACGTTGATCATCAGTAATAAAACTTAGTAATTCTTTTGAAAAACCTTGATTATTTATTAAGGCGATTTTATTTAGTAAATTTCTAGCACTTGGTTTTAATTGATTGATAGTTAATATAATGTTCGATTTAATTCTATCTGTTGATTGTTGAATTTTTTTCTTATATTCGGCTTTATCTAAACCTTTTACATTATTTAATAATTGTATCCCTTGTACTGTCATGATAGGATAACCAGCAAATTCTTCGCTCAAGAATTCTACTACCTTTGGATCATTATTTTCTAAAATATTGTTAGCAAGAATACTGACGTCGTTTTTTGCAAGGGCAGTCATTTTGACTATATTCGGTAATATTTCACTATCTTGGGAACAAAATATAACATGCCCATTATTTTCCCAATCAACAAATTCCTGAACTTTCTTATTTTCACTTACCTTCAGATTATCAAATATTATTAACCATTTATCTTGACTCGATAAATAGTTCATTATTTCTTTTCGTACTAATACAATATCTTCTGGTATTAGAGTAGATTTAGTAGAGTTATTAACTGTACTATTAATAGCTTTGGCTAGCTTTAGTAGTTCTTGATTAATATCTAAATTACAGTCAATAAACCAAATAAGCTGATAGTTATTTTGATTTTCATAACAATACATTCTAGCAAGTTGGGTTTTTCCCATGCCGCTGGTGCCTATAATACTTGCTTGTCGATATTTAGTTAAGTTGTTTGTAAGCAAAGCTAGTTGTTTGACATGATCGACAAAATAAGTAACTGGTGCAACAAAATTAGATAGCTGGTTAGCTATTTGATTCTGGGCAAATGAATTAAGAGGCATTATTAATAATATTAATATTATTAAATATCTATAGTCAATTGATAAGAAATTGGGGACGTTGTCGATCAATGCTCGCCTATTAATTATAGGCGTCGCTCCATCTCTCCTAGCCCCAAATTCTCCTGAATTGACTATATATATAAAATCTAGTTTCCTTTTGCCCATAAATCCATATCATATTGTTTACAATACTCAAACATAGATACAGTATTAGGATGATTTATGCCAAACTCCTTGACTTGCGGTTTACCAAAAAATTTATAACTAAATAAATTTTTTGCTTTACATGCAGCTTTAGCTCCTTGGCTATATAAATAACTAACCTGAGCTACATTTTTACGATTATCCCTATATAAGTAATAATATATGGTATAAGCTTTATTATAGGACTCTATTGCTTCTTTTATTTTATCTTGAGCAAATAAAATATCACCTTGTATTACATAACTAGCAGCTAAATTTGGATCTTCTGAATAATCTGCATCTTTGGGATTCCTACGTTCATCAGCTAAAAATATGGGGATAGATTGGTTAACATGCTCTAAGGCTTGGTCTAGTTTACCCAGCCCTAATTCACTTTTTGCCATTTGACTATAAATACGACCTAATATTTCATGAACATCTTTCTCGGTGGATTGACACAAATCATATAGTTGTTTAACTTGAGTATATGCTTCTTGGTATTCTTTAAGATGATTTAATATCTCTACTTTTCGTACATAAAGCTCTATAAGAAATAGGTCTTCAAGACTTAATCCACTTTTAGTGTCTAGTTCTATAGTTTTATTATTTTGCTCTAATGCTTCATTATACTTCCCTTGTAGCAATAATAACTCTGTTTTAACGCTATGTATATAAGATATATCATATTTATCCATTAAACCTTGATTAAGCATTTGTTCTATAATTTGAATGTTTTTTTCTGCTTCTTCAACCTGTCCTAATGGGATATTATACATTGCTAAAGAATAATATAAACTCCATAAAGATTCATAACCTTTTTATAGTGTCTAATATTTCTTTTGCTCTTGTACAATAATTTATTGCTACCCTATAATTAGACCAATTAACAGCATATTGCCATGCTATTACTTGTAAACACAATGCATATGCATATTTTTCATCATCATTCATCGACCATAAATTAAATTTACCAGCCCCATTTTGATCATTCTCATTGAACCAATTCATTACTTTTTCTACATTAAGGTAATCGACAGAATTCACATATTGCATCATTAGCTGTGCATTCAATTGCAGAAGTTTATATATACTTGAATTATATTTTACCGCATTCCTAGTAAGAATTTCAAAATTTTCAAGTATAGTTCTCGCTTTTCTAAAAAGCTGAGCTTTTACCGAGTTCCTTTTTGGCACAGATCCGACTAATTTAGTAACGATATCCTCTAAATAAATTTTATTATTCTGATTACCATTAATTTCAGTTATTTTTTGAGCAACAACATCGTGCATTTCAAAGATCGGGTTAGTTTCCTGTGGATCAATATTAGATATTAAGGCAATTGATAAATATCATCATTTATGGTACTCTTATCATCCGTAATAAAACTTAATAAGTCTTTTGAAAAACTTTGATTATTTATTAAAGCTATTTTATTTAATAATTTTCTAGCATTTGGTTTTAATTCATTGATAGTTAATAGAATGTTCAATTTAATTCTATCTGTTGATAGTTGAATTTTTTTCTTATATTCGGCTTTATCTAAACCTTTTACATTATTTAATAATTGTACCCCTTGTACTATCATGATAGGATAACCAGCAAATTCTTTGCTCAAAAATTCTGCTGATTGGGGATCGTTATGTTCTAAAATATTGTTAACCAGAATACTAACGTCACTTTTTGTAAAGGCAGTCATTTGGACTATATTCGGTAATATTTCACTATCTTGGGAACAAAATATAACATGTCCATTATTTTCCCACTCAACAAACTCTTGAACTTTCTTATTTTGACCTACCTTTAGATTATCAAATATCAATAACCATTTATCTTGATTTGATAAATAATTCATTAGTTCTTTCCGGACTAATATTACATCTTCTGATATTAGATTAGATTTAGTAGAGTTATTAGCCGTACTATTAATAGCTTTTGCTAGCTTTAGTAGTTCTTGATTAATATCTAAATTACAGTCAATAAACCAAATAAGTTTATAGTTATTTTGATTTTCATAACAATACATTCTAGCAAGTTGGGTTTTTCCCATGCCGCTGGTGCCTATAATACTTGCTTGTCGATATTTAATTAAATTATTCTTAAGTAGATTTAATTGTTTGACATGATTAACAAAGTAAGTAACTGGTGCAACAAAATTAGATAGCTGGTTAGCTATTTGATTCTGGGCAAATGAATTAAGAGGCATTATTAATAATATTAATAGTATCAAATATTTATTCATTATATTTTGCTAATAAAAGGTTTCAGGAAAATTTAATTAATATTAACATATTCATTACCTAGATTACAATCAAAATTATTACTATTAAAAATAGAAAAGCCTCCGCATAGTTTATAACTTACCTTACGCATAAACCCCATAACAATTTAAAAATTCCAAAAAAGTACAAGACGTCGTTGCGAGACCACGTAGTGGTCGTGGCAATCCACATTCATTAGATTGCTTGGTCGCCACTAAAAGTTGCTTCTCGCAATGACGCCAAGCTATTTTCTATATGACTTTTAAATGCCGTGCGTCAGGTGGTTTATAATATAGCTTTTTGTACAATATCATTGAGTCTTTTTGCAAATTCACCAGTATCATTGACTGGCTCACCTTCTAGAATACATGCTTGATCATACATTAATTTCACCAACTCCTCGTTAGCATAGTCTCTACTATTTGAGATTATACCAGCGTTAATTTTCTCAATAATTTTATGCTTAGGATTTAACTCAAGTATTTTAGCCGATGATGCCATTAACTGTTTTTGCTCAATTAAAAATCTTTCCATACGAATATCCATAGCTCCATCACCAACTACCAGACAAGCAGGGCTTAGAGTAAGTTTTTTAGAAATCCTTACATCTTTTACTAAATTACCTAATATTTCTTTAAAATATTCTGTTAATTTAGCGTACTCGTCCTTGTCTTCTTTTGTCTCTTCAGTTTTTTGCTCAGATTTTTCTAAATCAATATCACTCCTAGTAACGGATTTAATTGCATAACCCTTATAGCTACTATTAACATTAACCCAAAAATCATCAACTGTATCAGTAAACAGAAGTACATCTATATTTTTACTTAAGAATCCTTCTATTTGAGGGCTAGAAAGTAATTTTGCTGAATCATCGCCGCTAAGATAATATATAGTATTCTGTCCTTCTTTAAAGTTACTAATATAATCGTCAAGGCTAATCATTTTACTTAAAAGACTACTTTTAAATATACAGGTCTCAAGCAATTTATCATGATCACTAGTTGCCTCACACAATCCTTCTTTTAAAGCAGCACCAAAATTGCTCCAAAAATTGCTATATTCCTCTATAGACTCATCTTTTTTCTTTTTGAGTTCACCTAAAACTCTTTTGGTTATTGCTGACTTAATCTTCTCTAAAGTACTATTATGCTGCAAAGATTCACGACTAATATTAAGAGGTAAATCCTCTGAATCTACTACCCCTCTTAGGAATCTTAGGTAAGAAGGTATTAAATCTACATTCTCATCAGAAATAAAAACTCTCTTGATGTATAATTTCACTCTCCTCTTACGATCAGGGTGAAATAAATCGAAAGTCTTAGTTGATGGAATAAATAACAAATTAGTAAATTCAACCGTACCTTCATTTTTATTATGAATAGTTAACCAAGGATCATCCATCGAATAAGACAAAGCTTTATAAAATTCTTTATATTGCTCAAAAGTCAAATCAGATTTAGGTCTTGTCCATAATGCTGAAGCTGAGTTAAGTTGTATTTCATTATTAGTTGATTCATCAATAAAATATATAGGTATGGCTATATGATCAGAATAGCTTTTAACTATATGCTTCAATCTAAAGTGATCAATGTAACTATCTTCTTCTGGCTTAACGTGAATAACCACCTCAGTTCCCCTGGTAAAATCATGGTCAAAATCATCAACCATATATTCTCCAAGACCATCTGACTGCCAAACATAAGATTTCTCTTCTCCTGCTTTTCTTGAGGTAACAGTAATATTATCAGCAACCATAAAAGCTGAATAAAACCCAACGCCAAATTGCCCTATCAACATACTGTCTTTTTTAGCATCTCCAGACATGTTGTTTAAGAAATTTCCTGTACCAGATTTTGCAATAGTTCCTAGATTATCGATCAAATCTTCTCGGTTCATACCAATACCATTATCTCTAATAATAATCTGCTTTTTATCTTTATCAATTCTCACAGTAATTTTAAAGGTAGGATCATCTGCAATAAGTTTTGCGTCACTTTGTGCTAAATACCTTAATTTATCACAAGCATCAGAAGCATTCGATATTAACTCACGCATAAAAATCTCTTTATTAGTATAAAGAGAATGGATCATTAAGTTCAAAATCTTACCAACTTCAGCGTCAAACTTCTTTTTTTCTTGGGTCATAGTCAAGTCCTATAATACTATTTAATGTTATTAATATAGTGTTTTAAATGCAAATTTAAATAGTCTAATTCAATATTTTTTATTGCTAATAATTTTAAGCTATTAGTCCAACCTAATATTATCTCAAAATTATTTTTATTAATTTTCCATTTTTTAGATAGAAAATTGATAATAGAATGGTTAGCCTTACCATCCTCTGGAACTGATTTTATAAATAATTTTAGATAATGTTTATCATTAATTATCATAAACTCACCTATCTTATCTGCCTTTGCATTAGCTTTAACCTTAAGAGCAAGAACGGCTACCTTATTATCTGGGTTATAGTTAAAAAATTGGGTCATGTTTACTCTAATGATTTGAGTATATACTAATTATAATGTACACTAAGTGTTTTATAAAAAATATTTTTATTCAGGTATTTTTTACATACTTCGTTGGAAGAGATTTTAGAGGTAATCATGGCAGTTTAAAAGTTGTATGTGGTCAACGTCTATTTGCGAGGAAGACCGTAAGTCAACGAAGCAATATATGACTTCATGGATTGCCACGCTCACATACGTTCGCTCGCAATGACGAGTTATAGGCTTATATGTCATTGCGAGGAGCTACTTTAGTAGCGACGAAGCAATCCAAAAATACTGAAATAGATTGCCCATAGCCATAGCACCCAATCCTCCTAAATTGACTATAGTTTACAACAACAAATGTCAACAGGTGTTTCTTATGGAGAACAGCTTGTTTACGATATTGAAAGATTAAAAAGGCATTTCCCTGCTGTTCCTGTTTATGTAATCCTGGTTGATATAGGGGAAAATATATAATCACCACTATTAAATTTTATCATTCTGATATTCTAGAGCCACTTCCTTACCGCAAAAAGCCATAGCGATTTTGATGATTTTCTGAACATGAGAGTATTCTTTTATTTTAGCCTCATATCGTTTTTTTGCTATTTGCTCTAGCCCTTCTCTGGCAACAGATTCTAAAATATCAGGAGATTTACATATTTTATATTCAATAATAATAGCATTGTCACTTTTACCTATCTTGGGTAGTAGCACAATATCCGCCCTACCGCTACCGGTTTCTCTTTCACTGTCTATTATGTAGTCAGAAGCTAAGGTATTAATCAAACCTAGCATAAAACCACTATAAAATAGCTCAGCTTTTTTCTCGCCTGTTTGATAAAAACTAGTAGCATTTAACAATAATTCTTGCAATCTTTCTTTAAACTGTTCTATTTTACCTGCCGGCAACAAAGTAGCAAAAGAATAATATCGAAAATGATCAATTTGTAACTGATCAGTTACCCATTGGAGCATTCTGGCATTATATATATATCGTACCTCTTTATTTGGTACCGACAATTCGTAAATATCTTCTTCTGGTTTTTTAGCAACAGGGTTTAAATAACCGCTAAATAACAACAAGCTAAATAATCCTACTGGTTTGTTGATATCAGCAAAACTAATTTGTTTGACAATCGGTGAGATAATAGCCTTTCCGGCAGCTAAGCTCTGTAAATCTTCCTGCATCTCATCTGATAACAATGCTTTATCAACAAGCCCAGTGCCACCGCTATCAAGCCAATAATGATCAAGTTTGCCTTTATGAGCCAAACATTGCATAATTGACCATGGATTATAGATGATCTCCCCACCAAAACTATAGCCATTATACCAAGCTTTAATTTTTTCAGGATTAGTTGCTGTTGGTACTTTTGCTAACAATTCATCAACTTCTGCTTGAGTAAAACCATAGAACTTAGAAAATTCTTCATCAAGCAAGCTATACTCACTAACATTATTCAAATCCGAAAATAAATTAGCTTTAGCAACCCGTAATATACCAGTAATTACCCCTTTTTCTAAATAAGGATTAGTTTTTAAACTACTGCCAAACATCCCGCGAAACATTTCAAGTACCTGTTCAAACTCTTCTGGCTTGTTACCAAATTTAATGTACGAACTATTGATCGGTGTGTCATATTCATCGATCAATATATAAACTTTTTGACCAAAATGTTTGTACAATACTTCACTCAAAACCCGTAAACTATCTTTTAAGTCTTCCTTATCAAGCTTTCCTGTAAAATATCGATTTAACTTTTCCTTTTGTGCCTCATCTAGTAAATTTTCATCTGTTGTTATATAACGCTTTAAGTATCGATGGTTTGTAAACAGATTAGTTACTTGATTTTTTATTCCATTCTCAATTTCCTGGTAGTTACTGCCTTTAACATCTTTAAGATTTATAGAGATGACTGGAAATTGACCTTGTTGAATCATGGCAAATTCATTACCGTTAATCTTTAAAGGTTCTAAAGTCCTTTTTCCTTTAATGCCTAAATCTACTGTACCACCTGTAAATAGCTTGTTATTTACTCTATCCTCTTCAAGTAAAGGCATACCTCTCTCATCCACCTCTATCTCAAAAAATTTCTGGAGCATGTTCATATTCAAGCTCTTACCCCACCGCCTTGGTCTGGTGATTAGGATTACTTCTCCACTATCTTCCAATAATTCTTTGATCATTAGGCTTTTATCAACAAATACATCACTATTTAGCAATAACGTCTCAAAATTATCGGTACCTATCCTCATTCTCAGTGGTTTATTGTTATTTTTAACAATATTAGTTTCTTTGGTTGATATATTATCAAAAAATTCTACTGTCATATTAGAAATATATTATAAACTTTATTAAGTAAATAATAGCACAAGCAAGCTATCCTAGCGAATAGAATATTGGAGATAAATTTTTTACATCATACGTATAATTTAACCTAATTAATTATTATTAATAGTTAAATTCAAAATAAAAAATAATACCAATGCTCAAAGATCATTGGATACTTGCTGTCCATGTAATTTTTTTTCTAAATTACTAAATTTTGAATATCGATTGTTATAGTGAAGCTGAACATTGCCAACAGGACCATTACGATGTTTTGCTATTAGAATATCCGCAACATTATATACCTGATTTAACTTACTTAACCACTCTGCGTGTTTTGCATCACCCGCCGAAGGTTCTTTACGGGTCAAATAATATTCTTCTCGATAGATAAACATTACTATATCAGAATCTTGTTCAATAGATCCAGATTCCCGCAAGTCAGACAACATCGGCTTTTTATCTTCTCTAAGTTCAACAGCTCTAGATAATTGTGATAAAGCAATTACTGGAATGTTTAATTCTTTGGCTATCGCTTTTAATCCTTGAGTAATTTCCGAAATTTCATTTACTCTATTATCTGACTTGTTTATTCCTCTAATTAATTGCAAATAATCGATAAATAATATACCAAGATTATGCTTACGCTTCATTTTTCTAGCCCTAGTACGAATGGCCGCAATGGATAAAGCTGGTGTATCATCAATAAAAAATGGTAATTCAGAAAGAGTGATAACTTCCTTGCGTAATCGATTATAATTCTCTTCCGTCACATGACCTGATTGAAGAGCCGATGAGTCAATTTCAGTATGCATCGAAAGAAGACGAGTAGTAAGCTGCTCAGATGACATTTCAAGAGAGAAAAACCCTACTGATTGCCCTTCTTTTTCTTGTCCGTTATTTTTCAGATGTATAGCCTTACAAGTATTTATCGCAAGATTCATAGCAAAAGCTGTTTTCCCCATTGATGGACGTCCAGCAATGATAACTAAGTCTGAGTTCTGAAAACCTGATAATTTATGATCCAAATCAATTAAGCCGGTAGAAATACCTATTACATGATTAGAATTCTTCATGGCTCTGTTAATACTAGCTAGAGACTCTGAGAGAGATAGCCCAATTTTAACAAAGCTCTTATCATTCACTCCTTCACTAGCAAGGTTATAAAGCTTACCTTCTGCATGTTCTATTTGCTGACTTGAATCATATTCTAAAGAAGCATCATAAGCATTATTAACTACCTCTTCCCCTATCTGAATTAAATTACGCCTTATTGCCAAATCATAGATTATTTTTCCGTAATCTAGTGGATTAATTACCATCATTGACAGAGTGACTAATTTATTTAAATAGTCACTACCACCTAATTGCTGAAATAATTCATCTTTTTCTAACATGCTTCTAAGCGTTACTGGAGTAGCGATTAAGCCTTTTTCTGTAATAACTTCAATAGAATTATAGATTTTTTGATGTAGTGGCTCAAAAAAATGATTTGGTCTTAGGAATTCTGAAACAATATTGTAGTAATCATGGTTAACTAAAATTGCTCCTATTAACATTTGCTCAGCTTGAACGTTTTCCGGTAAAGTTCGAGCAACAGGCATGACTATACCTGACTCATTCGAGCCGTTTAACTTATCTGCTTTATCAATCGCTTTACTACGAGCCATAAATTTAATGGTTTAAAAACTTTTCTGCTTCTAAAGCTGCCATACATCCAGTACCAGCAGCAGTAACTGCTTGTCTAAAAATTTTATCTTGTACATCTCCAGCGGCAAAAACACCTCTAATACTGGTTTCCGTTGAATTTGGTTTAGTAATAATATAATTATCACTATCTATATCTAGTTGTCCTTTGAACAAACTAGTATTTGGCATATGCCCAATCGCTATGAATATACCAGTACAGTCAATTGAGCTAACCTCACCTGTTTGGGTATTTTCTAGCCTAGCTGAGGTAACTGATTTAGGATTATCAGTACCGATAACTTCAACCAGTCTATGATTCCAAACGACAGATATTTTAGGATTTTTAAATAATCTGTCTTGTAAAATTTTCTCGGCTCTAAAACTATCCCCGCGATGCACAATAGTCACCTGACATGCATGATTGGTTAAATATAATGCCTCTTCAACAGCACTATTACCTCCACCAATAACTAATACGTGCTGATTTTTGAAAAAGAAACCATCGCAAGTGGCACAAGCTGAGACCCCATATCCTTTGAATTGTCCTTCGGAAGGAATATTAAGCCATTTTGCTTCCGCCCCGGTACATATTATAAGACTATCCGCCCAGTAAATTATACCAGATCCAGTGGTCACCACTAAGGGTTTTTTTGATAAATCTACCTTTTCTACATAATCGTAGATAATTTCTGCCCCAACATTTTTTGCCTGCTGAGTCATTTGCTCCATTAACCAAGGACCTTGCACCGGATCAGCAAAACCTGGATAATTTTCAACATCTGTCGTAATGGTTAGCTGCCCACCTGGCTGCATACCATGTAATAATATCGGATTTAGTGCTGCCCTAGCTGTATAGATTGCCGCACTTAAGCCAGCAGGACCTGAACCTATAATAAGTACTTTAGTAGAAATAGTCATAATTAATATCCTTGTCAAAAATTATCTAGCCAAGCCATCTAACCAGAATTTTATATAGTTAATTTGATCACTAGTCATTAACGAAGGTACATGACCAGCATAATCAACAACAAAAAGTTCCAGCTCTTTATTTTTTTTCATTTGCTCAATAGTAGATTGTTGTAAAATATCAGACTTAGCTCCATGGATAACCAATAATTTACAAATAATTTTATTCCATATAGCCCACATATCAACATTTTTTTGCTTACTCGTATTAGCACTCATACCATGTACTATGTTAGGATCATAATTCATTTTATATTTTCCATCTTGAGTCTTTATAAAACTATATTTGGTAAGATAATCCCAATCTTCCTCACTACTAATACCAAATTGGCTATATATTAGCTTTAAATGTTGCTTGGCACTAGCTAAATCAACAAATAAGGGTACTTGACCTGCATATAGACCAATTTTAACTAAAGGGGATGACGGAATAAAAGGACCTATATCATTGACAATCATGGCTTTGATAAGTTTGTTATATCGACTAGCTAGAACCATACCAATTATTCCGCCCATGGAACTACCAAGCCAAATACAGTTCTTAATACCTAACTTCCTTAGAAACAGTACTGTATCTTTTATATATACTGGATAGTTATAATGCTCTTTCTTTTTAAAAACATCACTATTTCCACGCCCTGGATAATCTATAGCAATTACTCGAAATTTATCACTTAATGCCATAGCAATTTTATCAAAATCATGAGCATTTCTAGTCAAGCCATGGGCACAGACTATGACATTTTTATTATTAGGGTTGCCAAATTCAAGATAAGCCAGCTTATGAGATGGGATATATTGTGAGCCAAACCAATTAATATACGGTCCAACTTGGATGAATTTTTGTATCATCTATTCTAATTAATTCAAATCGCTTAAAAATATACTTACCATAAATGGTATATATATTACACTAAAAATTAGGGAAAGGAATACTGTAGTAGCAACTTTTTCTGGATGGAATTTTTGTAGACTTGCTATAACAATCAGATTGGCTGCCATAGGGGCAGTGGCAAGAAGCCTAAAAGCATTGTAATAATTCTCATCATACCATCCTAAAACAAATTTATCTAAAAGGATAAATAAGTTAATTCCTATTGGATAAAATAGAAATTTTGCCATAAAAGTGGCAACAGTAAACTTTATGTCTATTTCAAATTTTTGCAAAGTTGAAAGAGCTAAACCAACCATAACCATACCAAGTATAGAAAATGACCCTCGCATATTATATATAAAATCATCTAAAAAATCAGGTAAAGTAAAGCCAGCGAAACTAAATAAACAACCAAGTAAAAAACCATTTAAAATTGGTAGCTTTACAACTTTCAAGATACTTTCACTACTATTGGCAAAACTTCTGGCACAAATATAAAATCCCACCGAGCATTCAAAAATATTTACACCTATAACTGCCATCATATAGATACTTAAAACATAATCATCAAAGAGAGCAGCAGCTATTGGTAACATAAAATAACCACCATTAGCGGTACCGGCAGATAATGCTATAATGTTTCGTGTATGATCAGACCAATATCGTCCAAAAAAATAGTAGGAAAATATTGATAAGGAAGTAGCAATAAAAAAAATAACTACAGTAACGCTTAATGATGATAAAGTTAAAGTAGTACTGGCAGGAATAGCAAAAAAAACAATAGGAGATATAAAATAGAATAACAACGAAGCTATACTATCTCTTTCAACTTTAGAATATCTTCCTGCTAGGAAACCAATTACTACACTCAGTAAGACAGAAATGGTTTTAAAAAAAACTATACTAAACATTGCCATGCAATAAAGCCAGAATATATAAGATTTCTGTTTTAGTCAACCTTTGAGAAAATAGCAATTTTATTTTACAATTAATATAAATAAAGTGTCTTTATTCACCTAATTCTTGTATTGCAAGACACAGATCTGCTAATTGAGTTCTATATTTTTGCTTACTAAGGTAGCGACCATTTAGTTTAAGATTTTCAAAATCTTTGTTACTGGTAGGTAAATGTTGACAAATCTTTACTAATTCCTCATCACTAATAAAATGTCTCCTTGGTAAATCTATGGTACTTGCTTGTTCTTCCCGATAAGCTGCCATAATTTTCATTTTATTAATAAAAAACTCTGAATGATTATGGAATCTGACTTTTTGCCAAGCCTTTTTTGTATCAACAATATAATTTTCAATATTAAGCAAAGATTTTATTTGCTCGTCATATTCATTTTGCAGATTATTATCTTGGATTATTGATTGTAATATTTTGTAAATCGGTTCTAAATATTCAACATCTTTAATAGCATAATCTAGCAGATTAGCACTAATGGGACGTTTTAACCAATCAGATCTTTGGTAAGTTTTATCAATATGAACGAAGCAAATTTTACTGCATATATCCGAATAACTTAAATGTTTACCAAAATCACAAATACCAGCAGCAATTTGTATGTCAAAAACATTTCTTGGCAATTTCTTAAATAAATGATAAAATATCTCAAAATCCTCTCTAGGAGCGTGAAATATTTTAAGAATTTTCTCGTTCAAAAATATTTCGTTAAGAGGCGAAAGATCCAAATCACATAAAGTGTCAATTATCACTTTGTGACTACTAGTCATGATTTGTATTATGCTAAGCTGAGCAAAATAAGTATTCTTACGCAAAAATTCAGTATCAACACTTATAGTCTTACAATCCAATAACTGCCGACAAAATTCGTTTAATATTTTTTGATTATCAATAATCAGCATTTTTGAAGTATTAGTAATTAAATTGCTCTTGATCTAAAGGATTTACGTAATTTAGTGTTTTTCCATGCTTATTCGTGGTTATACTCAAAGAATAGCTTAACAGCTTTGCAGCACTTTGTCAAATGATGGAATCATTAAGCAGCATATATATTGACTATAGCAACAACAAAATTGAATTTTCCTGTATCAAGACTAATAAAATTATTATATAATAGCATATATCTCTCGACATATTTAATGTTTACGATTGTAAGTGGGCGTGCAAAAGCATCCCAATCAACTATAAAAAGGTCTCGGGGGTTTGAAGAGTACCAAGATCCATTCGGTCTTAAAACCAATTGCTATAGTCAATTGATGGGAAGTTGGTGACATCGTCGCTCAATGCTCGCCTATTACTTATAGGCGTCGCTCCATCGTTCCTAGCACCAAACTCCCCTGAATTTACTATACAAGGTTGCTCACGCTCGCAAAGCAATAGTCATTATTATGGCTATTGCTGAACGCCCCATTAAAAGCAGTATAAATCATTATTTACATTGACTTTAATATCTATTATATCATACTTTTAACTTACAACTGCTTCGTTGCTAATAGCGAGGCTATAAAAATTTCATATAGAGTGTACACAATAATGACAAAACTAACTTTTAGAGACGTTCCATCTACAATGGATGATTATGATGTTTTTTTATTTGATCTTTGGGGAGTGGTAGTAGAAGGCAATAAGATTTACCCTGGGGTAGTTGACAATATTAACAAAATAATTAAACAGCAAAAGAAGGTTTTTTTTGTTACTAATGCTCCACGCAGCAGAGCTTTCTTATTTAACAAGATTAATAAGATTTGGGGTATTAACACAACGGAAAAAATGGTTTTTAGCTCTGGTGAAGTAGCCATCAATATGATACTAGAAAGTGATAAAAGATTTGGTATCAAAACCCCTGTGGTTTATCATCTTGGTCAAGATGACAATGATTTGCTGAATGAATTGCAGACACCTATTACTACAAACATAGATGAAGCTAATATCTTTTTGTTAACGCTCCATCGCGATGCAGGAAAAAATTTAAATTTAGATGAGTTTGATGATTTATTTAAAACTGTAGTAAAAAGAAACATAATTACTATATGTGCTAACCCAGATCTTGGAATTATGCAACAGGGTGTACAAAGATATTGTTCTGGATATTTTGCTGAAAAAATAAAGCAATTTGGTGGAAAGGTAATTTACAGCGGTAAGCCACATCTAGAAATATATCATACCGTATTAAACCAACTACCCGGTGTCCCATTGAACCGGATTCTGATGATAGGCGATACTTTCTTTACTGATATTTTAGGAGCGAATAACCTGGGAATTGACTCTGCTTTAGTATTAACAGGTAATACGACAAAGTTTCACAACCAACATCCTACTATTGAAAAAAAACTACAGCATCTGCAAATTGCCGCAACTGAGCAGGGAGTAATACCAAATTTTGTGATTAAATTGACTACAAACTAATGCCATTGCGAGAAGGAGAAGCCGACAATGCAATCCATTTTTCTGCCACCCATGCGTAACAGGGGTCTAGATTCCACACCGAAGCGAGAATGACAATAGTGGAACTATAATGAATATTATAACAAGAGAATTATCTATTCAATCCAATTATTACAAAGAAATTTTGTCAATAATTAGACTAGGTGGTGGAGTGGCAAGGGTTGTCGGGGGAGCTGTTCGTGATGCTATCCTTAATGTTGTCAATTATGATATTGATATAGCAACCAATTTATTACCGCAGCAAGTAACAGATATTTTATCAGCAGCCAACATTAAGGTTATCCCAACTGGCATAAAATACGGTACAGTTACAGCTTTATTAAATAATGAAACATTTGAGATTACTACACTTAGAAAAGACATGAAATGTGATGGTCGGCACACGGAAGTTGTTTTTACTGACGATTTTATGGAGGATGCTGCTAGAAGAGATTTTACTATTAATGCACTAAGTTATTGTCCATTTGAGCATAAAATTTATGATTATTTTGGTGGAATAGATGATTTACAACAATCAAAAGTAATATTTATCGGACAAGCATTTGCACGAATTCAGGAAGATTTTTTACGTATCTTACGTTTTTTTCGTTTTTCCTGCTATTATGCAAGACAATTAGACCTTAATGGGTTAGATGCTTGTATTAAATTGCGAGAAAATCTTAAATTATTATCAAAAGAACGGGTAAAATGGGAGATGGACAAATTGATTATCTCAGATAATAGTCCAAATATTTTGCAGCAAATGTTTGATAATGGCATATTGCAAATAATATTACCAGTTAGTAAGTTTGATAAAAAACCTTTGATGGAAGCAATTAATTGCGATTCCTTAGAGCCTTACGCTAGATATTCACTTTTATTCTACCACATAAAGAACTTATCACTAAGTGATTTATTAAATTTAAAATTTTCTCGGCAACAAGCAAACAAAATCATTACTATATATAGGTTTATAAATCAAGAAATCAACGAATTTACATTACGAGAAATTTGGTGGGAAACTGCAGATTATCCTGCTAATTATCTACAATGTATAAATATCTTGCTATCATTAAGCAAATTAAACAGAGCTACAGCAAATAAATTTCTAGATACATATAAATCCAAACCACGACCAATATTTCCAGTAAATGGGCATGATTTACAGAAAATAAATATTCATGGTAAAGATATTGGCACAGTGATAGGTAAATTAAAAAAATCCTGGATAGAAAGTGATTTTACGCTTAATAAGCATCAATTACTTGAATTATACTCAAATGATTTGAAGAATTAGAATAATTATCATACAATAAATTCTTAAGGCACTAAATTAGGAAAATGCTATGAATCAAAATCAACAAGTGAAAGTAATAGGTAACAACGGTCAACTATCGCTTGGCAAAGTATTTGCAGGACAAATGGTATTAATCGAACAATTAGATAATGGTACATGGATCATTAAGACAGGAGAATTTATTCCAACCTCAGAAAAGTGGTTATATCAAGGAAATACCTTGACTAAAATAGATAAAGCATTATCGTGGGCAGAAAGAAATCAACCAAAAGATAACTTGGAAGAAATTGTTGAGAAGATTGAACATGTCTAAAATAAAAACTTCAAAAGAATTAAGCTATTAGATACAGAGTTAATATGACTATACTTAGTAACTTAGAAAAACCTCGTTGGTTATATCGTTTTGATAATTTTAAACGTGCTTTTGCTTTATTACGTGAGGCTATATATATAATGCGAGAACGTAAGGTAAGCCAGTTAGAACAAGAAGGAATTATTCAACGTTTCGAATATACATGGGAATTGACATGGAAAGTGCTTAAAGATTATCTGGAATATAAAGGTGTTGTACTGGAAACCGTTACCCCAGCTGCTGTAATTAAAGCATCAATAGCTGCTAACTTAATCAACAATGGTGAAATATGGATGGATGCTCTAGATTCTCGTAATAAAATGTCACATACTTATGACTTCAAAAAATTTGAGAAGATTATTATAGATATTGAAAAAAATTATTATCCTGAATTAGAGAGCATGAATCTAAAAATGTTGGAACTTGCAGCAGAATATAGAAGGTAAAGATGTCTAACCATGGATTAAGTGCAAAACAATTAAATACACTGCGTAGTATTTTGTTGCCCTTCTCAGAGAAAATCGATCGTGTTGGTTTATTTGGTTCACGTGCTACTGGTCTTTACCGTCCTAACTCCGATATTGACTTAGTAATTTATGGCTCACTTGATGAGAAGACTATGGATCGTATATTTACGCTACTTAATGACAGTAATTTACCAATCAAAATAGACTTACAAGTTTATGATTTGATCACCTGTTCTCCTCTTAAGGATAATATTGATAATAATATGTTGTTGTTATTTACACATGATCATTTTATAGTCAATTCAGGAGAATTTGGGGCTAGGAACGATGGAACGACGCCTATAAGTAATAGGCGAGCATTGAGCGACAAACGTTCCCAACTTCTCATCAATTGACTATACAGATAAAAATCAGTGTTTATAGTAGTAAACTAAAGTCTGTTAGTGAACAAATTATTTATTCATCATAAAAAATTAAAAAAAAATGAAAATTAATATTAGTGCTAGCATTTTTATTGCTATAATTATCATATTATTTAATTATGGAGCTTTTGCCAGTAGAAGTAAGGTGAAAATTGTTACTAGTATCACCCCACTAGCAAGCATTATAGCGATGTTAGTGAAAGACCAGGCAGAAATTGTTGCTATTGCCAATA
Organism: Candidatus Tisiphia endosymbiont of Ceraclea dissimilis; assembly: GCF_964030735.1. Lineage (NCBI taxonomy): Bacteria > Pseudomonadati > Pseudomonadota > Alphaproteobacteria > Rickettsiales > Rickettsiaceae > Candidatus Tisiphia > Candidatus Tisiphia endosymbiont of Ceraclea dissimilis. Next base: position 1,255,458 of record NZ_OZ034917.1, on the reverse strand, counting down.
ACAATGATTGTCCGCATCATTATAATTTAAGACCTAGTGATCTTAAAAAAGTTAAAAATGCAGATATTGTATTTTATATAGATGAGCAATTTGATGGCTTTGCTGGCAAATTAATGAATGGTCATAGTAAAAATGTCATTAAAATTAGTAATTTTAATGGGTTAAGAGTTATTAGTAATAATTCTTATGATAATTGGCATATTTGGCTTGATTTAGACAATGTAAAACTATTATTAGAACAATTATTTCAGGTATTATCTCAACGATTTCCTGAGATTAGTTCAGCTATTTACCAAAATCTTGAAGAAGCAAAAAAACAAATAGAGGAGCTTACGAAAATCAAACATCAAAGATTAACGTCTTTAACAGACGTTATCTTACTTAGTGACAGTCTAGAATATTTTTTTAATAATAGCCAAAAAAATGTTGCAAGATTATATAGCTCTGATCAGAAAAGCCTGAGATATATCAGTAATCTTGAGCATTTATTAAGCATGTCCAATAGTAAATGTTTATTACTAAGTACAGAGCAAGATGTTGCTCTTTATAAAAATTTTAAAGTAGAAGTAGTGGAGGTTGAAAGTGAGAATTGGCAAGCGACTAATATCAATAGTGATTTATTTTATAATCAATATTTAAAAATAATTAATCAAGTGTCTAAATGCTTAAACAACAATTCTAATCATTCGTCACTGTGAGGAGGTGTAAGCCTTCGAAGCAATCTATTCTAATCGTTTTTTTGGGATTGCTTCAATAGACCTTATATCACATTTTCAAGATATAAGGTCTATTGCCACTAAAGTGGCTCTGAGCCATGACAGCTGTGAATTTAACGTAACGTTAGGAAACTGTCGGATTAGCTATATTACGCCGTTGAACGATCCTTATAAAAATACAGAGCTATTAAACTTAAAATAGCACAAGCAATTATGTAATAAATAGACGAAGTAATTGTACCAGTTTCCTGTACAAGATATGCTATCACTAAAGGCGTTGTACCACCAAAAATACTAGTTGCTATATTATAAGATAATGATAAAGCCGTATTTCTGACATTGGTTGGATAAAATTCAGCTTGCAGTGCAGGTTCAGGACCAATATAACAGGCAGCTAAAATTGATAATACTATTTGAGATATAATTATAACACAAAAATCGCCAGTTTCAATTGCCTGTATCAAAAATGGGATAACTAAAATAATTACCAATAAATTGAACACAAAAATTTTCTTGCGACCAATTATGTCCGACAAATAGCCAGAACATAAAGTAACAATTGCCATGATTATATAACAATAATTAGCTAAGTTATTAACTTCATCATTAGTAAAATTACGATTTATCTTCAAAAATGACATGAGATAAGTAGCTTGTAAATAAAATAGTACTGAGCCTGTGGAATTGATAAAGATGGATATTATCATATCAAACCAATAGACAGAGACAACTTTTTTTAGAGGAGACTTTAATATTCCACCATCTTCCTTCATACTTTGAAAACTAGGAGTTTCACTTGTATATTTCTTGATATAAAGTCCAGCAAATAAAATAAAAATTCCTAATAAAAATGGTATTCTCCACCCCCAATCATCAAATTGCTCTGCTGATAAAAAGCTTTGTATGCATTGTGAAATTCCTGAACCAAACAATAAACCAATACAAATACTGGACATTGATACGCTACTACTAAACCCACGATAGGCTACACCTGCATGTTCAATAACAAATGAAATTGAGCCAGTAAGTGCCCCGCCCATTGATAAACCTTGCAACATTCGAACTAAAATCATCAATATAGTTGCGGTAATACCTATCTCGTCATAAGTTGGTAACATACCAATTAAAGCTGTTGGCAAAGACATACAAAATATAGATGCACTTAAAGCAGTTCTTCTACCAAACCGATCTCCAATCACTCCAAAAAACACCCCACCTATTGGCCTCATTAGATAACCAAGAGCAAATGCCTCAAAAGCATGTAGTAAAGACGAGCTAGGGTTTGATCCAGGGAAGAATTTTGCCCCTATTATAGGGGCAAAAAGACTAAATAGAGCGTAATCATACCATTCAAATGCATTTGCTATACCGCTTGCAAAAACTAATTTACGTTTATTCATGCGATATTTTATCATCTTGGGTTATATTATCTTTCTCAGAATATATTATAAATAATGTTGCAGGAATTACTATCAATGCTCCATATAAAGTACTACTTTCAGGAATTTCATTAAAAACAAGATATCCGGCTAATGCTGAAATGATTAACTCTAAATATCTATAAGGGGCGATGGCAGTAGCATCAACTAGAGCAAAAGCCTTTAATAGAAAGAATAAAATCAAACTACCTCCTGCTCCTAGGACAAATAGCAAAATAAATTCTGAAACATTAGGGGTTTTCCAATACATTATTGATGGTGGTATTGATACTAAAGAGGTTACTAGAGCAGAATAAAATAACATGCTAATCATTGATTCTTTTACTACAAATTTCTTGTTGATAATATCTAACATGGCAAAAGATATAGCAGCTAATACAAAAATCAATATTTGTGGATTAAAATCACTAGCATGCGGTTTCAGAGTAACAACAATGCCAATAAAGCCGAATAAAGTTGCTGCCCATCTTTGCCAAATAATATTTTCATTTAAGAAGAATACTGCCAAAACCAAGGTAAACAAAGGTATAGCCAGGCTAACAATTGTAGCAGTAGTAACTGGTGCAAGCTGTAAACCATAAGTCCAAGATGTCATACCAAAAAATAACAAAACTCCTCTTGCAATATGGACAAAAGGACGATCAGTAATTAGAGTTTGTTTCCCGTAATAAAAAATAAACGGTACAAGAATTAATGCACTAAAGAGAAAGCGAAAAAAAGCTACCTCAAAGCTATGTAACCTGAATCCAAGATATTTTGCCGTTATATCATTAGTTACACTAGTAAGCATACTTAATACAAACCAACCAATACCAATAAAATAAGTGTTTAATTTATTATTCATATAGACCTAAAATTTTTTAGTTTATTTGTTTTTTATACTTAGTGTTTCTTATATTTAGTGTTATAGTATCATCATTGTTAGACAATTTTAAAAAATCTTATTATCATTTGATTTTCAGATAAGAAGAATATATATAGTACAGCAATATATTTAAAGCAAGAGAAGGTTTAGTAGTTATGATAAAAGTTGCAAGAAAATTAGGGATATTTCTGTTGGTAAGTTGTGCTAGTATTTCTAGCTTTGCTAATAATGATTCAGCTGATAATGATTATGGTGCTGACTATAATGCTAATTATTATGAGAATGATGGTGGTTTAGTATTTAGGATGAGAGCAATTGGTATAAAATCTAGTGCAAAGCAAACAGATTTTCCTAAGGCTACTGTCAAAGACCCAGTATCGATTGGTACCTTTGCCGAAAATGGTTATGGTATAGAGGCTTCCACCTCAGTATTTTTTGCTAATTATGTTGCCGCAGAGTTATCTTTAGGTTTCGATGTATTACGTAATAAAAATAGCAATTTAAAGAATGTGGCTTATAATTATGGCACCAATCCAGAAGAAGTTGCCAAAAGAAGAGCTCTTTATATGATTCCATTAACTGTTACAGGACAATACCATATAGCTCCTTTTGGTGCTATCAGACCTTATATTGGTGTTGGTTACCATGGAGCTTATTTTGTTAATAGCTCTAAAGGGTGTACGGTCAGAAATGGTCATGGTGCTGTGTTACAGCTTGGAGTCGATTTATATGCTAAGGATGATACATTTGTTAACTTAGATGTAAAAAAGTATTTTCTTAATACCACGGTTGAGTATAAATCTCCTTTAGTAAGAAAAGCTATCTCCTCTAAGGTAAAGTTTAATCCGTTAATGATTGCCATAGGCGTTGGTTTTAGGTTTTAGGTATAGTCAATTGATGGGAAGTTGGTGACGTCGTCACTCGCCTATTACTTATAGGCGTCGCTCCATCGTTCCTAGCACCAAATCCCCCTGAATTGACTATATCAGGGCGATTTAAAAGTCTATTGTTGACTTATCAGCTAGAAGAGATTATATTTTTTAGAAAATCACATATTAATATTATATTAGTTTACTATGAGTTCACAACAAAAATTACCTATACTGCCTAGAGCAACTGCTATTTGGTTAATTGATAATACTGCATTAACATTTAAGCAGATAGCTGATTTTTGTGGAATTCATGAGTTTGAAATTAAAGGCATTGCTGATGGCGAAGTATCTCACGGTATTAAGGGGTTAGACCCAATCGCTGGCGGACAATTAACCAAAGAAGAAATCATACGTTGTACAAAAGATTCAACTAGTAGTTTAAGGATTTCTGTTAATGCTGCATATGATTTGATAAATACTAAGAAAAAACAACAATCTAAGTACACTCCTATTGCTAGACGTCAAGATAAACCAGATGCGATATATTGGATACTTAAAAATTGTCCAGAAATTTTAGATAATCAAATTGTTAAGTTAGTTGGTACTACCAAATCTACCATAGATGCTATTCGTGATCGTAGTCACTGGAACATGAAGAATATTCGCCCACGTGATCCAGTATTACTTGGAATTTGTAGCCAAGTGGAATTAGACAAGAATATTGAGCAAGCAAAATTTTTACCCCAACAAGAAGAAAAAACCTCTAAAGAATAGGATTATAGTCAAATTGCGAGGAGGCACTTTAGTGGCTGAAGCAATTATAAGTCGTCTATTAGCGAGCCACCGTAGGTGACGTGGCAATCCATTTTTAATCACTTTTCTGGATTGCTTCGTCGACCTTAAGGTCTCCTCGCAATGACGGTTTTTCAATTATTATTTTCTTAAACTAACGCCTATAGTCAATTCAGGGGAATTGGGTAGCAGGAACGATGGAGCGACGCCTATAAGTAATAGGTGAGCATTGAGCGACGACGTCACCAACTTCTCATCAATTGACTATATGTGCAATAATGCTGCAGAACCTTTTGTGCATCGCCTAACATAAATAGAGAGCAAATAAATAGTGAATGAATACGGTAATATAATCAACGGTAAATATTTTGCAGAACAAATATTATCTAAACTAAAGATAGAAATCAATTTACTCAAGAAACAACATAATTTGATACCAACTCTTGCTATTATATTAGTGGGCGATAATCCAGCTAGTAGTATATATGTAAGAAATAAGCTCAAAGCAGCAACAAAAATTGGTATGAATGCTTTGCAAATAAATTTGCCGAATGAAGTTCAAATTGACCATCTACTGAATGAAATCAATATACTTAATAATAATTCAAATATCTCTGGAATTATCGTACAACTCCCCTTACCTAAGCATATCAATAAAAATTTAATCTTATCTGCTATTGATCCTAGCAAAGATGTTGATGGTTTTCACCCCATAAATGTTGGTTATCTACATATAGTCAATTCAGGAGAATTTGGGGCTAGGAACGATGGAGCGACGCCTATAAGTAATAGGCGAGCATTGAGCGACAACGTCCCCAACTTCTCATCAATTGACTATAGTAACTTAGGTAACAGCTTTATACCTTGCACAGCTCTTGGCTGCATTGAGTTACTTAAACAAGTTGAGAAAAATTTAGCTGGCAAGAATGTTGTAGTTATAGGACGTTCTAATATTGTCGGAAAACCATTATCAGCTTTATTACTTAGAGAAGATTGCACTGTTACTTTATGTCACTCAAAAACTCAAAACTTACATTCTATAACTTCCCGTGCCGACATAGTAATATCAGCTATCGGCTCACCTTTAACATTAACAGAAGAATACTTTAACCGACAATCTATAGTGATTGACGTTGGTATTAGTAAACTTGCCAATAGTGACAAAATGGTTGGAGACGTTGATTTTCCAAATGTTGTAGATAAAGTACGATATATATCACCAGTTCCAGGCGGCGTTGGACCAATGACCGTTGCTTTCTTGCTGAAGAATACCCTCAAAGCAGCAAAACAAAATAACCACATATATCCATAATAAACTAACGTCATTGCGAGGAGACCGTAAGGTCAACGAAGCAATCCATTTTTAATCACTTTCCTGGATTGCTTCGTCGGTCTGGCAACCTCCTCGCAATGACATCTTATACTTTAACCTTTTTTCCGTGAACACTCACATTCAATCTACAACTGTAGTACTAGACCCCGTACCAAAGCAGGGGTGACAGGCTCACATACATTCGCTCACAATGACGAGTTTAATTGACTATACAATCAGGTTAGTTATCAGACTAACGTTCAACCGTATTTTTTGATAGTCCTGATTTAGTTCTATGCCGCTCTTCTTCTATTTTTTTTACAAAATTGCTAGTTGTGAGAGAGGCTTGTTTTTTAGTTTTTTGATTAACTTGTTTAGCATCCAATACAATAGGATTACTATCTACATGCTCTGATAAACCGTATTGTCCGACATTTTTACCAGTTAATACGTAAGTTATATAATCTACCATGTGTTTTACAAAATTTTTAATCCCACCGATAGAATGAGCTTCTAACTGAAACCATGTCTTACCATCTTTTGTTTTGCCAACTAAAAATTCTCTAAATATTTCGCCAGCTTGAATTGACGCATCGGACTCAGCCTTATTGCCCCTATGGTGAGAAGAAAAACGTTCTTTAACCAGCCCTAGATCTTTTAATTTATCATACATACTCCCATTATCTTCAACTATTATATGGGCACCTTGTAGAAAATCACTCGAATGCGGTAATACAACTTTTGCCATTATGTCTATTATTACAGCAGCTTTCTGCAAAGTATCTTTTGGGTTGACAGAGCTTTTAGGGGTGTTGAGTATATTTTGTATAAGAGCTTTTTTAGTATCAGGCGGGTCTATGGGCAGTGATTCAACACGCTCAACCAAATGATCCCTTATACTCTCTACCTTTAACTCTGAATAATCAGTAGTAATATCTTTCATTTTTCCACTCCATTATATTTTAGAGCTAACATCATTGTGAGGATACTTGTATAGTGAATTAACGCCGAATAAGCACCCATCATGCTGTCATTGCGAGGAAACATAGCCCGAAGCAATCCATTTTAATCGTTTTTTTAGATTGCTTCGTCGCCACTAAAGTGGCTCCTCGCAATGACGCTGATGCTAAATCGGATTTATAACGTGCCAATTCAAGTTAATTCACTTTAGCAACAAAACAATCCAAGAAAATGATTATTTTGGATTGCCTTGCTTAAAATTTATAGTCATATCGTATGCCTAAATTAGTCAACCCTGCATTAGGCCCTACAATATCAGCATTAGAAATATGGTCAAGAATTAGTGAAATTGCATGTATTTCATTAAGCTTTACCCCTAAACTAAGACTTTCTCTAAATAACAGCCTTGATCCTAATGGACGTTTTTTCAAGGCTCGTTGTTTTGGTGATTTTTTCAATTCCCCATTATGAAACGCCCCTCCAAGGCTTAGCTCACAAAATATAAATTCTGTCATATCAAAATGCCAAGTAAGCCCACTATAAAAACTACTTGTATATCTACCAGTGCTAATATCCGCTCCTATATGAGGATAACCACCCCAAAATTTATATTTTTCACTAAATAAATACTCGAGATTAATGGCAATGCCTTTTTCATAGCGAAAATTTACGTCCTGCTTTAGCACCCCTATTCTTATTTCAGCAGCCAGAACTCTTTGTCCAATTAAACAAAAAGAAATACTAAACAAAATTAATAATATTAAACGATTCATATACCCCGCAAATTTGAAAAAAGATTACCTTGATAATAAGCATATCTAGTGTTCAGATACGTCACCCAACAACTTAGCCAATTCGTTTATCTCTAGACTATCAGAATTATTAGAAAGATCAACAAATGAACGATGCGGAAGATTATCTAAAACACCATTAATCGCATCATTAAGATCGTATATCCCATAAAGAACATTGGAGAAATTATTAACTAATTTTCTTATAATAGGATCAGTATCAAAACCAAGGACGTGTAACACTGCAGCAGCAAAATTATCTTCTGAAGCATTTGCTGAAGTATCTCCTTCATCAATACCATTTCTAGCAATAATATATTTATTACCGTTTTCTTCTCGGTTTTCGTTTAAGAATTGCTTGAATAAATTTGTATTAGTCCAATTAGCTTTAAATTTATCAAATTTTTTATCTGCAAAAAACTCTACTACAAGTTCATTTTTTGCTAACTCCTTAAAAGAATATTTTCGCCCAACTTCTGGGTTGAGCTCTTTTTTAAGATCTTGGTCGTTAACAGTGAATAAATGAAAATCTTCTATTCCCAAGCCTTCATATTCAAGCAAGTCCTTTGCAGTATGCCCATATTCATCTTTAGCAGTAATATATGCCCCATTATTTACTAACTCTTCAATTAACTTTTTATTTGAAGAATCAGTCGGGTTTACTGCATAATGTAAAACCGCTAAATGTAGCGGTGAAAAATTAGCATAACCACAAGAAACGTTAACTTTAGCCTGCAATTTTACTAATTCACTAGCGACAGAGAGAAGCCCCACTTTAATGGCTAAAGTTAAGGGAGTGTTATCATAATCTATGCTGTAGTTATTATAAGCTTCCGGAGTACCATTACCATAACGAAAATTAATAAATTCAGCAAACTCTTCTTTTTGTAATTTGTCTTGAGCGTCCTTTAATATAATACCAGTCAACTGCCTTGCAATCTCTTTATTACCTTCTTCTAAAGAGCTTGCCGCAGCAGCTATTGTTAATAAAAGTAGATTATTCCCCTTAGGATTATCCCAAGAAGTGTCCTGATCCTCCGTACCAAAGAAACACTTATAAGAGGCTCCTGTAGTATCCTTTTGTAACAGCAGCTTCAGTTCTTCAATTGACCCTCTTTTACCAATTTTATAAATAGTTGTTCTTATGTCTTCAATTAATTGAAAATTTGGATCATTTTTTGTAAGTTCATTCATATAGTTACCGAATTAATGTGATTTGTTATGCGTTATTGAGTAAACCAGACACCACAACCTATAGTTATTATTTAAAACCTAAGTTCCATGAAAGTTATCGCATAATACACATTTATAGCAAATTGTCAAATAAAAAAAACAAACGAGCTGATTTCAGGGCAATTTAAAAATCATAAGGGAAATAGCTTAAAAGTTTAAGATGTCATTGCGAGGAGTTAGTTCACAATCATTAGTACTGTCACCCCTGCGTAAGCAGGGGTCTAGATTCCCGCCTACGCGGGAATGACAGGGTAAAGAAATCACCAACTTCTCATCAATTGACTATTTAGTAATAATTACTAAATACATCCTTAAATCTATAAGTAAGAAATTAACTGATCTAAATATGAAAACAATTTAATATTAATTTTGCACAAGTTGTGTACTTTTATAATCTATCTTACTTTATATGAAAATACTTGTATTTAGTAATTTATTTTACTATAATAAAATATTATATAAATTAACTATTTAGGTATTATCCAAATGTATATTAATACGTTTACTATTAGTTCTAAGGGGCAGATTGTCTTACCAAAGAAAGTTAGAGATATTTTAAAATCTAACATTGTTACCTTAGAGGTTAATGATAATAATCAATTAATATTATCCCCTGTCTGTGACCTTGGGGGAGCTCTTTCTATTTATCGGAAAGATTCAGAGCCTTCATTTGATGAAATCAGACAACAAGCATGGCTTGATAATACCTATTCTAAAGAAGCTAATAAGGTAGTGAAGTGAAATATATTTGTGATAGCAACTTTATCCTTCGTTATCTTATTGCCGATAATCCAGAAATGTTTAGTAAAACCAAAGAAATATTTGAACAAGCTAAAACCGGTCATATTACTCTTATAATTGAACAAACAGTATTTACGGAAGTAATATTTGTCTTATCTTCTTTCTATAAAGTTCCCAGGGATAAAATAACTTTAACCTTATCTGAGATGCTAACTTATAAAGGAATTCAAAGTGATAAGAACTATTTTTTATTAGCTTTAGATTATTATTTAAAATATAATTTGCATATAGTTGATTGTATTCTTCTAGCTAAAGCAGTTACTACAGATTTACCCATTCTTTCTTTTGATCAAAAATTACTCAATTTAGCAAATAAACAATTAAAAAAAGAATAATATTATGGTGGTTATTTATTTTATTGGTTTCCTAGTACTACAGTTGTAGTTTAGATGTGAGCATTCACGATTTTTTTGCTATTTTTTTGTGATGAATAAAAAAACCTGATCACCAAGCGTCATTGCGAGGAGACCGTAAGGTCAACGAAGCAATCCATTTTTGGTTACTTTTATGGATTGCTTCGTCGACCTACGGTCTTCCTCGCAATGACGGATATAGCCAATTCAAGAGAATTGGGTAGCAGGAGTGATGGAGTGTGACGACGCCACCAACTTCTCATCAATTGACTATAGACGTTGACCACATACGACTTTTAATTACCCAGCCTAAATTTACTGAATAAATTTAAATTAGTCTATTTTGAATCTATCCAAGATATATTGCCATCTCGACGGTAATAAACTATATTAATACGATTAGTATTACTATTTTGAAACATTAAAGCAGGCAGGTTTTCAAGATCCATTTTCATAACGGCTTCACTTACTGATAAAATTAATATTTCTACAGATTTTTCTGCGATAATTACAGGATTATCAGAGGCTGGTACATTATCTTCGTCTTCATGTTCATGGGGCGTGATAATATACTTGACTGCTTTAGGTGCCGCTTCGGATATTTTAATTCTATCATGACGATCTTTGAGTTTAGATTTGTACTTTCTAAGCTGCTTTTCAAGTCGAGAAAGAGCAGCATCAAATGCTGAATATATGTCATCTGAAGCAGCATTACCTTTCAATATTATATGTCTGCCGGTACCATCATTCACTACAATATCGCAAACCAGTTGAAATCCTTGTTTAGAGAAATGTACGTTTGCATTAATTATAGTAGAAAAGTACTTTGCTGCTACTTGCGTAGTACGGCTTTTTACATAATCTTGCAAAGAATTGCCAATAGAAATATGTTGACCTGATACTGATACTTGCATAAAACCCCCTTTAAATTTATAGCTAACTAGTAGTATTTATTCATCATAAACCGCCATCATTGCCAAGAAAACCAAAATTCTTAACAACTAAGTGCATTATACTACCATATTTGATATAATCTATCTCATTTTCTGTAAAAACTTGTAATATTACTTCAAAAGTTTCAACTATACCATTTTTTCTACTTATAATACAACGAAGTTGTGCATAAGGCTCTACTTTATTACTTAAGCCGGTAATTGCAATATATTCAGAACCATCAAGTTTTAAATCACTTACCGTAGTAGAAGTGAGTACAAGCGGTAACACACCCATACCAACTAAATTTGACCGATGAATTCTTTCAAAACTTTCAGCAATTACCGCTTTTACTCCTAGTAAACTAGTACCTTTTGCTGCCCAATCTCTCGACGAACCAGAGCCATATTCTTTACCTGCAAAAATTACTAAAGGGATAGAATGAGCCTTATAATCCTGAGAAGCGTCATAAATACTCATTTGTTGACCATTCCGTTGATTGATCGTTATCCCCCCATCAATTCCAGGACACATAGCATTTTTAATTCTATTATTGGCAAAAGTCCCACGCATCATTACTTGATGATTGCCACGCCGTGATCCATAAGAGTTAAAATCTGCTGGTAAAATACCCTGCTCGGTTAAATATTTAGCAGCAGGGCTTGTTTTACTAATATTTCCGGCTGGCGATATATGATCAGTAGTAATAGAATTGCCAAAGATGGCTAATATCCTAGCAGATTCTATATCCTCCAATTCACTCGATATATGCTCGATACCTTCAAAATAAGGTGGATTATTGATATAAGTGCTATTTTTATTCCAATTATAAGTATCACTTTTAGTTACCTTAATATTTTGCCATTCCTTATCACCTAAGAATATATCACTATATTTCTCCTTAAACATTTTACAGTCAATAGATTCCTCAATTATTTTCTGTATCGAATGTTGAGTAGGCCAAATATCCTTAAGATAAACATCCTTACCATCACAACTTTTTCCTATCACATCCGTCTCAAGATTAATGTTGATAGTACCGGTGATAGCATAAGCAATAACTAGCGGCGGAGAGGCAAGATAACTAGCTATGGTTAGAGGATGTACCCTACCCTCAAAATTTCTGTTACCAGATAATACCGAAGCAACAACCAGATTGTTTTTGGTAATAGTCTCTTCTATTTCCGGCAACAGTGACCCAGAATTACCGATACATGTAGTACAACCATAGCCAACAAGATTAAAACCTAAATCATTGAGATATTGATCAAGCCCACTTTTCTTCAGATATTCTGTCACTATTTTTGAACCAGGAGCCAATGAGGTCTTAACCCATGGCTTTTTCACTAATCCAAGTTCTACTGCTTTTTTAGCCAGCAAGCCAGCAGCAACCATTACATTAGGATTGGAAGTATTGGTACAGCTAGTAATTGCCGCTATTACGACATCACCATGACTAATTGCATATTCATCAGTCACAGGGTATTTTTTATCAATATTAACATCACCTTTGGTTAAAGAAGCTAGTTCACTGTTAAAATTACTAGCGGCATTTCTTAGGTTAACTCGATCTTGCGGACGTCTTGGTCCTGCTAAAGAAGCTTCGATAGTAGATAAATCCAACTCTAATGTCTCAGTATATTCTGGAATAATTGTCGATTCGTACCATAATGACTGTAGCTTAGCATATTGCTCTACTAATTTTATGCGATTTGGCTCTCTAGCCGTCAAGTTAAGATATTTGATAGTCTCATTGTCAATTGGAAAGAAGCCACAAGTAGCACCATATTCAGGAGCCATATTTGAAATAGTTGCCCTATCTGCCAATGTTAAAAAGTCCAATCCATCTCCATAAAATTCGACAAATTTGCCAACGACATTTTTCTTCCTTAACATTTGGGTAATGGTTAGCACCAAATCTGTAGCGGTAATCATCCCATTTAAAGAGCCAGTCAATTTAAAGCCAATTACCTCAGGTATAATCATTGATAGAGGCTGACCAAGCATTGCCGCCTCAGCTTCAATCCCCCCTACTCCCCAACCAAGAACTGCCAGACCATTAATCATCGTAGTATGACTATCTGTACCAACCAATGTATCCGGATAAGCAAAAGTTCCCCCTTCTTGTTGTTTAGTCCACACAACATTAGCTAAATATTCCAAATTAACCTGATGACAAATACCTGTTCCCGGGGGTACTACTTTAAAATTATCAAATACTTCCTGCCCCCATTTTAAAAACTCATAACGCTCTATATTCCGAGCTACTTCCATTGTAACATTTTTATCAAAAGCTTCACTTGTTCCATAATAATCGACTTGTACCGAATGATCTATTACCAGATCAACAGGTATCAAAGGATTAATCTTTAATGGATTCTTCCCTAGTTTTTTCATAGCATCACGCATAGCAGCTAAATCAACAATAGCCGGAACACCAGTAAAATCCTGCATCAGTACCCTAGCTGGCATAAATGGTATCTCAGCCTCGGATTTCCTTGCTTTAAGCCATTCTTTAAATAGCAACAACTTCTCTTGGCTACCAGTTAGACGCAGAACATTTTCAAATAATATCCTTAAACTATAAGGTAAACGCTTTAACTCAAGCCCAATATCACTTGCCGCCTTATTTATATCAAAAATTTTATAAACATCCTCTCCAACAGATATTTCTTTAAGATAATCATAATTCATACTAACCACTCCAAATTTGTTTTATAGCTAACTCGACTAGTATTATGCTGTCATTGCGAGCGAACGTATGTGAGCGTGGCAATCCATTTCTAATCACTTTCCTGGATTGCTTCGTTGCCACTAAAGTGGCTCCTCGCAATGACTAAGTAATACTATTCGGGATAGCTATAACCATTAACTTTCATTTTGAGTATACACTAAAAATACCTAACACTAAGCTTTTCATGCAATTTAATTTGAAAAATATTTATATTTTATATCATCCCTGCGTAGAATGCTATACCACAACTGTTGAAAGTTAGAAGGTAGAACGGGTTTTAGATCACTTTTTCGTCATTGCGAGCCACCGTAGGTGGCGTGGCAATCCATTTTTGGTTACTTTTATGGATTGCTTCGTCGACCTAAGGTCTTACTCGCAATGACGATTTCTCAATTATTGTTTTCTTAAACTAACGCTTATGCGTAAGCAGGGGTCTAGATTCCCGCCTACGCAGGAATGACAATAGTGGGCGAGAATGACAAGGAGAAGCAAGAATGGCAAAAAAACCAGATTTCACTATTTTATTTTTATCAAACAATTTTAAAATTAAATCTTGACTTCTTTATGAAAAAGCTATTTTATCAATTTCGATAGTTTATATTAACTATCTTGTTAAAAAAAATATTAACCAATATTATTAAATAGGAAATAAATTTTTATGTCAAAAACAATACTGATTGATTATTATCGTGATTCAGAAGATCCTGAGTGCTTAAATAGCCAATATTATGATGATGATAAGAACTTTGCAAATTTATCTACTACATTACAATTCCTTCATCTGGCAGAAACTATGGCAGAATACGGCAAAGAAGCCCTAGAAGGAAAACAACTAGAGGCAGCCAAAAATTTTGGATTTGTTACTGACCATTCTAATCCAGATAATTCTAATCCAGATAATAGCTGGGTTACTACTGTTGCTAATGCTTTTTCATCTATTCCTAAAGGACATATCTTCTTTGCTACTTTGTTAGCAACATCACATGCTGCCCATGCATACCGCCATGTTACATTTAATACTCCAGATAACTCTAACGCAGATAATTTTGATACAGAGAATTCTAATGTAGTTCATCATAGGAGTGCTCGGGCTGCAGGAGATATACCAATTAGCAGCTTCGTGGATTTAGACAATGAAAATTGCTTTTTTGTTGGATTGTATAGAAGTAGCTGGAATAGAGGAAGTAAGGATACTATCAATACTAGGTGTAGTGGGGAACCTTGCATACATAGAGAGAATTCCCAATTAACACCATGGGTAGCAAAACATTGGTGGGAATACAATATAGGTCTTGCAGAACCAAAAGCTATCAGTGGGGGGAAAGTACAGATGGATTATACATATGATACCCCTAACTATGGTTGGGGATATGAGATTAAACACGGTTCAGAGGTACTTAGCTGCAATGAACCATTAACCCCGTTTTATTCTCACTATAAGAAATCTACTAATCTTTATCGAAGTAATAAACTTACAGAGGCTATAACAGAGATCGAGCTTGCTCTTAAGGAACAACCGAATAACCAATTGGCTATAAATAGGAATAATTTATTAAGAGAATTAGTAAAAACCACTACTACTGAACCATCTTCTTCCACCTCTGAAGCTTCTAGCACAACAACTTCTACTACGCCGGAAAAAATTACTGAAACCTCTCTTACCTCTTTAATTACAGAAGCTTCTACCCCACCGGAAGAAATTACCGAAGCATTTATTGCCTCTTTAATTACAGAAGCTATAGCAAAAAACACTACTCAGGTAGAATCTTCTACACCAACAGCACCACAAGACCAAACTACCCCTTCCGCTGAAGATCAAGGATGGTTGTGGAACAAAGTAGTTGCACCTATAGCTGAAACAGCTGCAGCGGTAGTTACCACTGCAGTTATTGTATACGCTCTCCATAAACTAAAACAATGTTATAATAAAAATAAAACAAAAGAGGAATTAGACGTAGAACTTAAAAATTGTTATGAGCCGAGTTTATTGAAGCTAGTAGATCAAATCATCCCAATTAATGATAACGATTATACAGATGGGATACAAGATTTATTAGTTCCACTGGCAGGAACTGGAAATTTAGATTCAGATTTAAATTCAGCAGCAGCATAGGTATAAGTCACTAAAAAAACAAAAACCGATACTATATCTACTAAGGCTCTTTATAGCCCCTCGCAATGATCTGGGTAAAACTCCACAACTGTTGAAAGTTAGAAGGTAAAGCGGGTTTTAGATAGGTTTTCTGTCATTGCGAGACCACGCAAGTAGGTCGTGGCAATCCATCTTTGGTTACTTTTATGGATTGCCACGACCTACGGTCTTTCTCGCAATGACGGTTTCTCAATTATTGTTTTCTTAAACTAACGCTTATGCGTAAGCAGGGGTCTAGATTCCCGCCTACGCGGGAATGACAATTTATTTTTTATAAACAACTTTGAATTACCTTGACTTATATACAAAAAACCTATTTTATCAATTTAGATAGTTGATGTTAACTATCTTGTTACAACTAATATCAATTAATATTCTTAAATAGGAAACAAATTTTATGACAAATCCATATATAAATAATTGCAGCTACACTCCTCCCAATCAAAATACTACAAATCAAGAATGGTGGATGAAAGATGCACTTATAACTTTAGGTTCATTCTTTGCGTTAGGTTTTTTTAGTATTTTGGTTTACGGTACTCGTGTTGTTTATAAAAAGTGTTTTGACAAATTGCAGAAAATACAGACAGAAGATACTCAATCTGGTGGAACAAAAGATTCACTAAAAATAGATAAAAAGCCTGCTGAACACATTAATAAAAGCTTTACTAATGACGAGCATCTTAATATAGAATTTTTTACAACAATAAAAACCAATCCATCGGATACAGAGGTGGTAGGAGACACAGCAACAACAACAATAGATATGCCAGAGCAGTAAAAATATTAAACCTCCTGCATAAATCAGAGATAGTTAAATGGAGTTATGCAGGAACTCTAAATAATTAAAGTCGATTCGAATTATTATACACAATAAAATATCTAACACTAAGCTTTTCAAGTAAAAATTTTAACGGTTTTTATTCACTTTTTACAGGAAAAATTGAAATTAAAGCTTGACTTCTAAGAAAAAATTTATTTTAATTTTAATTACACTGTTAAATTAAATATTCAAAATAGGAAACAATTTTTATGAAATTTTTATCTCCTGGTTCTGTTGTAACATCTTTATGTGCTGCAACAGCCGTACTACGTAACGTTGGGACCTTTCCTACTACACAACAAACTAGCCCTAGCCCTTATGATTATGATCTAGGTAATTTCTCTATTAGCTCAGATTACTTTTTGGACAATTCTTCGCAAAACTATGGGGAAGAAGATATCTCTTTAAACACAATTGATGATACTCCTATTAATTTATCTAAGAAGACTTCTACTACAACTAAGGCTCTTACTACAACTAAGGTTTCTACTACAACTAAGAAGCCTCTTACTACAACTGAAAAGGCTTCTACTACAACTGAGACTCTTACTACAACTGGGAAGGCTCCGACTACAACTGAAGATATCCTTACCACAACTGAAAAGGCTTCTACCACAACTGAAAAAGCTTCTACTACAACTGAAAAAGCTTCTACTACAACTGAAAAGGCTTCTACTACAACTGAAAAGGCTTCTACTACAACTGAAAAGGCTTCTACTACAACTGAAAAGGCTTCTACTACAACTGAAAAGGCTTCTACTACAACTGAAAAGGCTTCTACTACAACTGAAAAGGCTTCTACTACAACTGAAAAGGCTTCTACTACAACTGAAAAAGCTTCTACTACAACTGAGGCTCTTACCACAACCGAAAAGGTTTCTACTACAACTGAAGAGACCCTTACTACAACTGAAAAGGCTTCTACTACAACTGAAGAGACCCTTACTACAACTGGGAAGATTCTTATTACAGCAGCTTCTTCATTGATAATCATGACGATTACGGTTGCGTTACACATTCTCAAAAAGTATTTTTATAACTCGCCAGAAGAACAAGTCTTAGATATGAAAGAACTTGATTTTTTCAAAATTAAAGATAATGTTAACAATGAAGATAATACAGTAGACCTTATGGCTAAGACTCCTATAGATGATCATCTAGAGTAAATGTTGTCATTTGAGCAAGTCACTCTTATTATAGACCAAAGAAGTATCTTCACTAATATCAGCGTGACTTGCTTACCATCTTCTATAGTTTATTTACAAGGAGCTAATGGCTGTGGAAAGACTTCATTACTTAGAATTGTTGCTAATATACAAAATCCAACAAGTGGAAATATTTTATATAGCTCATTGAACTGCAAACATTTAAAAAAACCTTATTGTAATTATATTGGACATAATCTTGGGCTAAAATCTCAAATAACTGTATTAGAATATCTAAGATTTTGGTCGATAATTTATGATTCCCTTGAAACATTAGAATCTTCGGTATATTATTTCAAGTTATATAATATTTTGCATGAGAAATGTTACAGGCTCTCTGCTGGCAACCAAAAAAAGGTTGCCTTAGCAAAGCTCATTGCTTGCCAATCAAACTTATGGTTATTGGATGAAGTAGAAGCAAACCTAGATCAAGAGAATAAAGAATTACTATATAACTTGATTATTTCAAAAGCCAATAATGGTGGAATTATTTTGCTTACTTCCCACTCCAATATAGATATTAAGTCAGCCCAAATAATCAATCTTGAGGATTATCTGTTGTTGAACAAATAACTTTTGATATTTCAAGAAATGAGGGTTGACTTTAGTTGTTAAAATATATATATTTTAATATATACTTGATGAATTTCAATGTATATGTTAATAATGTCAAAATTATGAGATTTATAGAGCGTGACAAAAATTATTAGTTCTAAATATAAGGCAAGTCGAAGACTCGGTGTAAGCCTATGGGGCGACAGCAAAGATGCCTTCAATACAAGAAATTACCGTCCTGGTCAACATGGTCAGAATAGTATGGTTAAAACTTCTGATTATGGTGTGCACTTAAAAGCTAAACAAAAGCTTAAATGTCATTATGGTCGGATTAATGAAAAACAATTCAGAAACACCTTTGCTCTTGCACAAAAAATGAAAGGTAATACTGGTGAAAATTTTATAGGTCTATTAGAGAGAAGGCTTGACGCTGTTATCTACAGAATGAATATTGCCCCAACGATTTTTGCTGCAAGACAATTTGTCACCCATGGTCATATTAAGGTAAATGGCAAAAAGGCTGATATCCCAAGCATGCGATTAAAAGAAGGCGATGTCATCGAGCTAAAGGAATCAGCAAAACAAATTCCTGTAATACTCGAAACAGCTAGCAAACAAGAAAATACTGTACCAGGTTATTTAACTTTTGATGCTCATTCATTGTCTGGTAAGTTCGTCAGAATTCCAGTAATTTCTGATGTTCCATATCCTTTTGAGCCAGAAGTACATTTAGTAATTGAACTTTATTCAAGATAGTAAATCCAAAAGCTGATTAGAAATGGATTAGCACGCTCACATATGTTCTTTTGCAATGAAGTCATTGCAAAACCAGTAATGATCGAAGCAATCTATTTCTAATTACTTCCCTGGATTGCTTCGTCGGCTAATGCCTTCTCGCAATGACTTTTTTACCATGTCATTCCCGCGTAGGCAGAAATCTAAACCCCTGCTTACGCAGGGGTAACACAAAAACGGATTGCTTCGTCGGTTTGGCGCCCCCCTAGCAATGACGATTTTTTAATTATTGTTTTCTTAAATTGACGCTTATGGGAGACATAGCGTATGTTCACTATTTGTTAATAATCACAATTCCTCGCCTTTTTCAATCGGCTCTATTCCATATAGTGACACCATTCGCTCAAGGACTCTCCCAACGGTAGGAGCAGCAGTCCAGCCGGCAGTAGCAAAACCAAAGGACTCCTTTGTTCCTTTTGGCTCATCAAACATTATAAAAATAACATATTGTGGATTAGAAGCTGGTAATACACCTAAAAATGATGACATTCTGCTATTCTTAAGATACCTTCTTTTGCCATGCCCATCTGCCGTTAATTTCTCAGCCGTACCAGTCTTCCCACCAACAAGATATCCTTTTACATCAGCTCTACGTCCGGTGCCTTCTTTTACCACAAAACGAAATAATTCACTCATTTGCTTAGAGGTTTTTTCACTAAAAACCTTTGTGCCAACAAGAGGTTCATCTTGTCTTTTGATTAGAGTCAAATCATATAATGTCCCACCATTCACTACCGGCAATACTGCTTGTATAAAGTGTAAAGGACTAATTGAAATACCATAACCATATGACATTACAACACTCGTTAAATCACTCCATCTCTTATCGGATGGAAACAAAGGGGTGCCTCTCTCTGGCAATTCAATTTTAAGCTGATCTAGTAACCCTAATCTTTTTAAGTATTTTTTGAAATCATTTTTGCCAACTTCTAACATAATTTGGCTAACCCCAATATTTGATGAATGCAGAAAAATTTCTGGAACACTATGCCACCCATGCCTTGGGTGATAATCTTTTACATTAAACGCCCCTACCTTCATATAGCTAATATCATAAGCATCGTTCATTGCTATAGCATCAGTATCAAAACCTACAGCCATAGTTAAGGTTTTAAATACCGACCCCATCTCATAAATACCAAGACTTGCCATATTAAATAACTCTTCTGGCTTTGCACTACTCGGATAATGTGGATTGAAATCAGGTTTACTAATCAGAGCTAGAATTTCACCATTATTAGGATTGGCAATTATCCCTACCGCTCCTATTGCACTAAATTCCTTTAATGTCTTATCTATTTCTTCATTTAGGATATTCTGTAATCTTACATCTATAGATAATTCAAGTGGTTTTTTAAGCTGTTCTGGCTGTGCTAAGTCAAAATCTGAATTAGTTAAAAATTTGTCATAACTCCTTTCCAGCCCAGCAAGACCAGCCAAATCCCTACCCACATATCCTATAACATGTGATAATAAATTGGAGAAAGTATATATCCTCTTTTGTTCTTGTTCAAAACTAAAGCCTGGCATTGCCAAATTTAACACCGCCTCTTGCTCTTTTGGCAATAAATCCCTTTTTACCCATACAAAACTTTTATTACCCTTTAGTTCTGCAAGTAATTTCGTTTTATCAATCTCAGGCAAGATTTTAGATAATCTTTCTAAAGATTGCTCTGGGTTGATTACTTTTTGTGGATTAACAAATAATGAGGAAGAGGGTAAGTTAACTGCTAATAAATTACCATTGCGGTCTACTATCTCTTTTCTAAAGTTACTACTCTTTACTTGATATTCTGGCTTAACATAACCATTAGTCGCAACGATTATTAAGCGGTATGACAACCCACAAAAAAACACAGCAAAACAAAAGCTAACTATGAATAATCTGATTTTGGTATTGTCAGCACAAATATCCCATAAAATAATATTACTAAAACTTCTTTTCATTTTAGTTATAGTATTTTTTATCAATGCTAATAAAACTATATTATTACTCATAACCTACTCGCGTCATTGCGATGAACCACGAAACTCGAACAAAGCAATCCATTCCTAATCACTTTCCTGGATTGCTTCGTCGGTACTAAAGTACCTCCTCGCAATGACCAGTGGGTAAGAAGTCCTTCCGTCATTGCGAGACCATGAAATGGTCGTGGCAATCCACACTCATTAGATTGCCTCATCGGCTTACGCCTCCTTACAATGGCGTATTCATAGGCAAAAAGAGTACCTTTCATCGAATATACTCTGATTTTTTAGTTGAAACAGTTTTTATGTATTTACTATTAGCAGTTGTTTTATAACGCCACTTAACATTGGTTTTATTAAAATATGAACCACTCACTTCATGAGACTTGGCATATTTCTTACTTTCAGGCATTAAAGGATCACTAATCATTTGCTTAACTTTAACAGTATCTAATTGTAAATAAAGTGATGATAATTTTCTTAGTCTAGCTGGAGAAGTAAGGTATGATTGTTCGACTTTTAACACGTGAATTCTATTACTCTCATCAATCAGTTGTTTTGAAACCTCTCCAAGCTGATAATGTAAGATAATAACCTTATCTTTTACTCTAAATAACCCATAAATGGAAAAAATTATAGTACAGACAGCTATATAACTAAATATTCTAACCGCCATATGTAGCACCCTCTATTTTCTGTCCAGCCCTTAACTTTGCAGACCTTGCTCTTGGATTAAGTGCAATTTCTCTAGACGATGGACATAATGGCTTCTTTGTAATAATCTTAAGCCATTCCTTAGAATTTTCTTTAGTAAAAACCTTTGCCGCATATTTAGACCTGGCAACTAACTTAGCAGAATTTGCTTTAAAAAAATTCTTAACAATTCGGTCTTCTAATGAGTGAAATGAGACAATTACTAGGCGACCATTTGCTGATAGAATATTTTTGCTATTACTTAGAAATCTTTCTAATTGACCCAATTCATCATTAATGTAAATGCGAATTGCTTGAAAACTCTTGGTAGCAGTATCTATCTTACCTTTTCGAAAGCCTATACTACTACGAACAATATGAGCAAACCTGGCTGTATTGGTAATAGGCTCTAACCTCCTATGTTCTACAATTCTTTTAGCGATTCTTCGAGAATAAGACTCATCGCCATATTTATAAATCACATCAGCTATTTCTTGTTCATCAGCATTATTTATAAAATCTGCAGCACTCTGCCCTACTCCACTCATTCTCATATCGAGTGGACCATCATGAGTAAAGGAAAATCCCCTATCGCCAGAATCAATCTGCATAGAAGAAACCCCTAAATCCATAACTATGCCGTCAAATTTCAATGAACCTAATTCTGAAAAGCTTTCAGCAAACCCTGTTTGAATAAATCTCACTCTACCAGGATAATCTTTTATCAACTGATTGGCGTAAGTTATAACATTTGGATCACGATCAATTGCCACTAATTGACAATTACAAGAATCGAGTATCATTCGACTATAACCACCAAAACCAAAAGTGCAATCCAGATAAATTCCACCATCTTTAGGACACAAGACTTCCTTAACTTCATTTAACATAACAGCTGTATGAGAGGACTCTTGTATCATATTTCCTTATTAATATTCTTAAGAGTTAAACGGTTATTTTGAGCAATTTGCCGAGCTGAAGAAAGATAGGTCTCAAAATTTTGCGGCTGCCAAATTTCAAAGACTAATCCCTTTCCTACAAAACAAACCTGTTCTGATATGTCAGAATGCTCTATTAAAGATTTAGGCAAAATCACCCTACCTTCACCATCAAACGCAAGTTGGATAGCCTCGCCAAGAATGATTGTTTCAAAAGCATCTCGTTCCTCAGAATATGGGTCTAAGGTTTGAATCATTTGGCTTAACTCCTCAAGCCTCTTTAAACTACACGCTTCAATACACTTATTTCTAAAAGACGGATAGACAATAACCCCATTAAATGACTGGCTAGACAAAGCTGCTCTATAGCTAGCAGGTACCGAAACCCTACCTTTCTTATCAAGATTATTTATATATTTTGACAAAAAAATATTCATTTACCTATTTACCTTCCAATAATTGGTAGTGTCATCCCTGCTTGCCTTAGTGCCACGCCTGCTTCAGTGCGGGGTCTAGATTCCCGCCTACGCGGGAATGAAAGACATTATCCGATTAAATACAAATCAAATTAGCCATATAACCATACCCTGTATAAATTATTCCATAATTAGATTTGGTCATATTTGGGATAATTTGGGATTATATGGAATTTTTAGGATATTGTACTATAATTATAGAGTCAAGAAGGTTTTAAATAGTTTGTAAGAAATTTATGAATTTTTATTAATTGTGACTTATTTAATGTGTATATATAGTCAATTCAGGGGAATTGGACACAACTGTTGAAAGTTAGAAGGTGGAGCGGATTTTAGATAGCTTTTTCGCTATTAGCGAGACCACGCAAGTAGGTCGTGGCAATCCATTTTTAGTTAATTTTGTGGATTGCTTCGTCGACCTACGGTCTTCCTCGCTAATAGACGTTGACCACATATGACTTTAAACTACCTGGTCTAAAACTGCTTCCTCTTCCAACTTTCAACAGTTGTGGGGAATTGGGTAGCAGGAACGATGGAGCGACGCCTATAATTAATAGGCAAGCATTGAGCGACAAAGTCACCAACTTCCCATCAATTTACTATAAAAGTTGCGTAGCCTATTTATGCAGTCCTTTGGTAGTCGAATATTCAAAATGTAAGGCTTTACCTTCAAATACCCTACTATAGGCATGATGTAAACTACTGGCTGCTTCTGCAAAACCACTAAGAATTAATTTTAATTTTGCTGGATAACTAGCAATATCACCAATTGCATAGATACCTGGAATATTTGTTTCAAAATAACCAGGCTCGACAATTATATGATTTGTTTTAACATGTAATCCCCAATTTTTTATCGGACCAAGTTCTTGGGTAAGTCCAAAAAATGGCAGTAATATATTTGCCGGTAAGGTACGAATATTTCCTTCGAAATCCTTTACTCCAACGGCTTCTAAGATGCCATCTTTTCCTACTAAATGGTCTAGTTGATAATTAATTACCAACTCAATTTTACCATTATCGGCTAATTCTTTGAGTTGCCTTATAGTTTCAGGAGCTGCTCGAAATTTCTCACGCCGATGTACTAAATATATTTTTTTAGCAATTTCGCAGAGTGATATTGCCCAATCTACAGCCGAATCTCCGCCACCAGCTATGACGATTTCTTGGTTAGCCAAACTATTGCGGTTATTGATAAAATAAAATACTGATTTTCCTTCAAATGCTTCTATACCAACTAGTGGAGGTCTGTTAGGTCCAAAAGAACCACAGCCAGCAGCAATAATAATAACTTTAGCAGCTATTGTGACATTTTTAGAAGTGGTGATTTGGAAATAGTCATCTGCTTTTTTCAATTGTATAACTTGCTGATTGAGATGATAAACCGGATTAAACGGATTAGCTTGTAATGCCAATTGTTCTATCAACTGTTCTGCCATAATTTTAGGGTAGGCTGGTATGTCATATATCGGCTTTTCTGGATATAGTATGCTACATTGCCCGCCTATTATTTCCTGTGAGTCAACAACATGGCAACGCATACCAAGCATCCCAGCTTGGAAAATAGCAAATAACCCAACTGGTCCTGCTCCAATTATTATAATATCAGTATTGTGCATAAAATAAAATTTTATAAATAAAAAATCGTAAAACTCTTAGTGATACCAGGATATTATAGTTAATTCAGGAGAATTTGGGGCTAGGAACGATGGAGCGACGCCTATAAGTAATAGGCGAGCGACGAGTGACAACGTCCCCAACTTCTCATCAATTGACTATATGTTAGAATGGACAAATAATCAACTAATAACGCTAAAATTTGAAATTGTGTCCTTTTGATAAATGTTTTATATATATTTTCTCATCTTACGCATGGCGTTTAAAAGTCACATAGAAAATAGCTTGGTGTCATTGCGAGAAAGACCGTATATCCATAAGTTATCATTCCCGCGTAGGTGACTATCTAAGTCAAACAACGTTAACAGAATCTGTTGAATCTGAATGAACTATTAGGCTTATATTACCTAATAACGATGCATTTTGAGAAATTTGCTCTTGTAAGGCGGGGGGTTGTAAGAGTGCTTCTATTTCTTCTATAATCCCTCCTAATTGCTGCTGCATTTCTTTTAACTTTTGCACAATAGGCGGTAGTTTTTTGTCTAGCGACTGTGTTTGCATTGCAGAGGAAATGGAAGGGGTATTTTTTTTCATTAACCATAGCCATACACTATCTTCTTTTGCCTGATCTACTTGTTCATTCTGATAGGGTAATGTTTCTACAGTTTTTAATATATTTCTATGTAATAGCTTCATTACATCTTGTTGTAGACCAAGCCCTATCTTTTTGTTTCCGGACAAGTCAAGGCTCAATATACGGTCGTTATTTTCTAAAGCTTGTATTAAACATTTTGTACCTTTATTGCTTATCTTGTTATGATGTAAATAGATTCTATCTATAAATTTATTGCCTTCTAATAGTTTGGCTATTAACATAGCGCCTTTATCACCTATTTCGTTGCAATCTAAATTTATACATTTTACAGTATTGTTTTCCAATAAGGCTTGTACCAGTAACCCAATTTGCTTATTGCCTATCTTATTCTTATACAAATCTATCTTCTCAATATTTTCTCCTGCTTTTAGAGCTTTGATAACTCTATTGAGTTCTGTAGTGGATTTGCCCATAAAATTTACCTTATAAAAATTTAACAAATGTACGATACATTTTATATAAGACAATATTTTGTTTTACGTGTAAAGTATTTTTTGAAAATTAATAATGACATCAATTGACTATAATATTTTTTTTGCTAATATGCTTAGTGCTTCTTAGTAAATATGCTAGAATGATAAAATTAAAGTAACTTATTAAATTTTATGTTCCAAACATTAACTCAAAATCTAACAAAAATCTTTGATCGTATCAAAAGAAGCGGCACTTTATCTGAAGCCCAAATAAACGATACTATGCGTGATATTAGGATTGCCCTTCTTGAAGCAGATGTGGCACTACCGGTAGTTAAGGACTTTATTGCTGAAGTAAAGTTAAAAGCTATGGGGCAGGAGGTGATAAAATCAGTCTCTCCAGGGCAGATGATAGTAAAAATTATCCATAATGAGTTAATTAATATATTATCCTCTTCTCCAGAGGAGAGTGTATTACAACTTAAATCTGCCCCTCCGGTAAATATTTTGATGGTTGGGCTGCAAGGAAGTGGGAAGACTACTGCCAGTGCTAAATTAGCACTTAGGCTAAAAAATCAGAATAAAAAGGTGTTGTTAGTTTCTCTTGATACTTATCGTCCTGCTGCTCAGGAGCAGCTAACCATCCTTGGTAAATCGATAGAGGTAGATAGTTTAACTATTATCCCCAACCATAATCCTATCGATATTACTAAAAGAGCCTTGCACGAATCAAAATTAGCCGCCTATGATGTCGTTATTTATGATACGGCAGGTAGGTTGCAAATCGATGATCAAATGATGCAAGAAGCGGTAAATATAAAAAATTTAGTAAAGCCAAAGGAAATAATTCTGGTGGTTGATGCAATGACAGGGCAAGATTCAGTACTTATAGCTAGCAATTTTGACCAACAACTAGGAATTACCGGGGTGATTTTATCTCGTATTGATGGTGATGCTAAAGGTGGAGCGGCTTTGAGTATTAAGCATGTTACCAATAAGCCTATTAAGTTCCTAAGTACTGGTGAAAAATTGGCAGATTTAGAGTTATTTGATCCAGAACGTATCGCCTCGAGAATATTAGATATGGGAGATATTATTTCCTTTGTTGAAAAAGCAAGTAGCCTAATAGATCAGGAAGAGGCGGAAAAAGCAGCTGCTAGACTAAAAAAAGGTAAATTTGACTTGGAAGATTACCTAACGCAAATGAGGAGTATAAAAAAACTAGGTGGATTGAGCAGTATGATAAATATGTTACCTGGCATTAATAAAATTATCGATAAGGTCGATCAATCGAAATTAAGTAGCAAATTAATAGACCACCAAGAAGCAATAATTTTGTCAATGACCAAAAAAGAACGAAGAAAACCAGATTTGCTGAATGCCTCACGTCGAAAGCGTATTGCTGAAGGCTCAGGAACATCAGTTCAGAAAGTCAATAATCTATTGAAACAATTTAAGCAAATAAGTGGTTTTATGAAAAAGGCAAGCAATATGAACCCCAAAAGCCTAATGCGTAGTGGTCTAGGTAATTTATTTAAACCATAATTCTGTATTACAATTATAGTTTAGATGTGAGCGTTCACAATTTTTTTGCTATTTTTTTGTGATGAATAAAAAAATCTGATCGCCAAGCGTCACTGCGAGGAGTCCGTAAGGTCGACGAAGCAAGCCATTTCTAATCACTTCTCTGGATTGCTTCGTCGGTCTAGCGACCTCCTCGCAATGACATATAAATAAAGTAGAAAAATCGTCATTGCGAGCTACCGTAGGTGGCGTAGCAATCCATTTTTGGTTAGTTTTATGATTGCTTCGTCGACCTACGCTCTCCTCGCAATGACATCTTATACTTTAACCTTTTTTCCGTGAACACTCACATTTAATCTACAACTGTAGTACTAGACAAACCTTAGCGATTTAACCATATGAAAGCAACATTATATATTTTAAGTGCATTTGGACTTGGGGCAATAAAAGCTAGTATAGTAAAATCTCTTGATAGCAGTACTCCTGTTTCTTTAGTGGTATTTTCCCAATTTTTTCTTTGTACTATCTATTTTTTACCAAAAGTTATAAAGTCTCATGGTAGATTAATAGTGTCGCAACATTATTGGGCATTAATTAGCAGGGGATTATTAGGTACAGCATATTGGTATTGTGTGTTTTTATCAGCAAATTACTTGTCTCTTTTCAATGTCAGTATACTTACAAATCTTTCTCCACTTTGGGTGTTACTAATAACTGGCATTTTTATTGATAAATCTATTAACAAAGAACTATTATTTTTAGCGATAATTGGCTTTATTGGGTGCTTATTAATATTAAAACCATCAAGAGAAATTATAAATTTGGGAGCAATTTTTGGATTATTTAGTGGAATATTTATGGCACTAACTCTCATATCAACAAAAAGTTTGTTGAAAATAGAGAATTCAGATAGAGTATTAATATATTATTTTGGGATAGCTTCTCTTAGTATGTTACCTTTTTTAATGAATTTTGCTATAACACAAGTATCTTCAAAGGATTGGATCATGCTATCAATCAATGCTCTGTTGATGCTTTTACACCAAATATTATTAAATAAAGGATTAAAAATTGGTTTAGTTACTGAAATAAGTATTTTAGCTTATAGCAGTGTTTTGTTCTCTTTAATTTTAACAATAGTTATTTGGCAAGAAATACCAGATATTTTCTCAATTGTTGGAGCAATAATAATAATCTCAAGTGGAATATATATAGCCAGGAAACAAAAATCACAATCAGAAAGCAAAGCAAAATTTTAGGAACATATTTAAAATATAAATTATCTCCATCTCATCAATTGACTATAGTTCTGTAATTTCTTAGGGACGACATAAGAAGTAATTTGCCATTCCCACCCACTATTGTCATATATGGACGAGTGAATTTGTCAACAAAGAAAATAAAAAAATAGAGCCACAAAGGAAGCGGTTTTAGATAGCTTTTCTGTCATTGCGAGACCACGTAGTGGTCGTGGCAATCCATTTTTGGTTACTTTTATGGATTGCTTCGTCGACCTACGGTCTTTCTCGCAATGACGTTGACCACATACGACTTTTAAACTATCCGGTCTAAAACCGCTTCCTCTTCTAACTTTCAACAGTTGTACTAGACCCCACACCGAAGCAGGGATGACATAAAATTGACTATAATTTTTCTATTTATCTCTCATCTTTACAGCGTATCTATAGCCAAATGAGCAACTATAGTCAATTGATGAGAAGTTGGGGACATTGTCGCTTGCCTATTACTTATAGGCGTCGCTCCATCGTTCCTAGCCCCAAATTCTCTTGAATTGACTATATATTTCCAGATTATATTACAAAAAATCTATTGTATTTTAATGTTACGGAACAAAATATATTACATAAAAGTTGCTAAATATTAAAATATCAGTATTATTTTACCTAATATAGTGAATTAACTTGAATTGGCAACGTTATAAATCCGATTAGTATTTAGCCTCAGCATCATTACGAGAAGCCACTTTAGTGGCAACAAAGCAACCCAAAAAAACGATTAAAATGTATTGCTTCGTAGGCTCACGCCTCCTCGCTAATAGACAGCCCGATGGGTGCTTATTTGGCACTAATTCAGGTTAATTGACTACAGCATTTTCAACAATTTGTAATATAAATAAAGGAGAAAAAGTAATGAGTAAAAAAGTTACATACAATAATAATACACCTCTTAATGAAGCTCAAAAGCAGGACTTGCAGGAAATTCTTAGTACAGAGCTTCCTCCTGGCTTTTTTGAAAAAAACCCAGAATTTAGGGTAGAGCCTATAGATGGTGGGCGTTTTAATTCTCCTACAGGAACAGTAGGATTGGTTTTGGGGGGTTTTGTTGCTGCTTTTAACAGTTTGCTTAATGGTATTTCATCAGCAAATAATCCCAATGCTGTATCCAAGATAGGTCACCAATCTACTTTGCCTAACAATATTCTCCATTTAGTTGCTTACGCTGCTAATAACCCATTATCCAAAGAACAAAGTTCTAAATTACCCCAAAAGGTAAAACGTTCAGCAGATTCAGCAAAAAATGACCATGTAACAAAAAGTTCAGTAGATTCAGCAGAAGATGACCACGTAGCAGAAGGAAACGAGCTGTTTATTCACTCTCCTAAGTTAAATATACAAAATATTAGCAAAAAAATTACAGAGAATCCAGCTGTTACTAAATTATTTGTGAACCGTACCCCCATAAAGTATACAAACCTAACATCTCTTAAAAAAATGCTTGAAAAAAACCCTCAAATTACTGATACCAAACCACCATCTAATTAACAATATAACTGCTCGATATCCTTTTAAGTTATACTAGTAATATTATTGGTTTGATGCTAAATTGGTATGAGTTGCATTTTGAGAGTAACGGTATGGGAAACCAAGGAGCAATAGAACTTATAAACGCTCTTGAGGGTACTAATATTAAAAAATTAGGGATACTATATAATGAAATAACATCTGAAGGAGCATCAGAGATTGGGAAAGCAGTTGCAGGTACTAAGATTACTCACCTTTCTTTACATGGAAACCTCTTAAAAGGAGAGGGAACACTACATTTGTTGGACGCATTAGCAGGGACTAATGTTAATACACTGAATCTAGACTTCAACTGGATAAAGGGCGAAGAGATAATAAAAGATATATTACCATATCTTAAAAAATGCTCTAACATTAATGAACTGACGCTATATCATAACTATATAGAGGATTATCTATTAAAAAAAATCTTCTATGCAGTAAAAGAGAATAGAGAAAATATTGATAACAAATCTACTACTACAGAGAGGGGCTTTACTATTACAGAAAAAGATTCTACTCATACTAATGTTACAGAAAAAAATTCTACTCATACTAATGAAGAGCCTATTCCTGAGAGCCACACTGCTTCTAAGGTAGAAACAACGCCACTACTAAAAGCTTTATTGGGAACATTTGTCGGTATTTGCGTTACTGGCTTTGTTGGTTTTGCAGCTATTATGGCATGTCTTTGTACTGAAGATGATAACGATACAACTACGACAGATATGCCAAATGATATACCTCAAGGCAGGGTGATTGTTTACACGAGAAAACCTTTAGAAGCATGCCAACAAACCTTAGGAAATGAAGAGCAAAATAAATATAATCCTATATATGGTACGCCTTCAGCAACAACAAAGCCATTACCAGCAACTCCGCCTATTAAAGATGCAGTTGCAGTTGTAGTTGAAGACGAATATGACCAGTGCGGTGTATATGTGATAGAGGCAGAACCTTGTAATGGGGTGACCATAGAGATGGGGGGGAATACAACTAATGAACCACCATACTTAGATATGACAACAGCGATAGGACTCCACCCAGAGATAGAGTCATATTGCTAGTTGTCTCATCAGGAAGTTGTAACCTGACGAATGCAATCCAGAGAGTGACCATACATTTATTGCCACGACCTACTTGCGTGATCTCGCAATGACATATGCGTTTATACCCGTCATCACTGCATAAGCATTGGTTTAAGAAAATAATAATTAAAAAACCGTCATTGCGAGAAGACCGTAGGTCGACGAAGCAATCCACAAAAGTTATTAGGAATGGATTGCCACGCCACCTACGGTGGCTCGCAATGACGAATTATTTTCTTAAGTTTAAAAAAATAAAGTAGAAAAGTTGTCTATTAGTGAGCCACCGTAGGTGGCATGGCAATCCTTTCTAATCGCTTTTCTGGATTGCTTCGTCGACCTTACGGTCTCCTCGCAATGACGCTTGGTGATCAGGTTTTTTTATTCATCACAAAAAAATCGTGAATGCTCACATCTAAACTACAACTGTAGTATTAGATTCCCGCCTACGCGGGAATGATGGTATGGACGAGTGAAGCGAAATATGCTTTACTTGTACGGAGTCAGCTGAAAAATAGTTTTCAGCTGCTCCAAATTAAATAATAATTTAATTAATAGGTCCATACCATGATAAATAATAGCATAAAAAATACTATAATAGGAATAGATTTAGCAAAAAATAGTATGCACTTGATGCAAGTCGATCAAAATGGCAAAAAAATAGGTTACCAAAAAGTTACAAGAGATGAGTTAATAGCCTATTTAAGCAATCTCGATAAAAGTTCATTGGTAGCTATGGAAGCATGTGGAGGAGCTAATTATTGGTCACAGGAAATTGCTAAGCTTGGTTTGCAAGTCAAACTAATGAAAAAAAAAGATGTAAAAGTTTATGCTACATCGAAACAGAAAAATGATTATAACGATGCGTTAGCAATATGCAAAGCGGCTCGTGATCCAGAATTAAAAACTGTGCTACTAAAAAGCAAGGAGGAACAAGATATAAAATTCTTGCATAAAATTAGAAGTAATACGATCAGAGATCGTGTGCAAAAAACTAATTCTACAATATCAAGTTTATGTGAATATGGCTATAATACAAAATTAAGTAAAAATAAATTTTGCAAATCATGTAGGCTGGAGGTAGAGTTAGCGTATAGTAAAGGTTATATAAATTCTGGGATAAGGTCAATTTTACTTTTAGAATGTAAAGAAATTGAGGATTTATATGACAAAGAAAAAACTTTAGAAAAGCTGATTATCAGCAATAATAAGCAAAGTGAGAAAGCTACTAGGTTGCAGACAATTTTTGGCATTGGAGCAATCAATGCTAGTTGTTTGAGTGTAGCCCCAATGGAAAGTTATCCAACCCCGAGGGATTTTGCTGCTTCGCTTGGTTTGGTACCAAAACAACATAGCTCAGGAGATAAGATAGTTTTAGGAGGGATTACCAAACAAGGAGATAGATATGCCAGAACTATGTTGATTCAAGCCGCAAGGACAATAGCAATAAGAGCAAAAAGTGATAAGGAATCAAAAGATAAACTAGTGCAGTGGGCAGTGAAGAAATTTGCTGAAAATAAATCATATAATATTATATGTGTTGGTTTAGCAAATAAGTTAGCAAGGATTGCTTATGCAGTAGTCACCAATGGTAGCGAATATGTTGCAAATTAGTTTAGTTGGAAAAAAAGAAGAAACTATGTCAACTAAATAAAAATTGGTAATTGATAAATATTGTGAGTAAAGAATAGTAACAATAAAGAGAACGA
The DNA here is from genome assembly GCF_964030735.1 of Candidatus Tisiphia endosymbiont of Ceraclea dissimilis. NCBI lineage: Bacteria > Pseudomonadati > Pseudomonadota > Alphaproteobacteria > Rickettsiales > Rickettsiaceae > Candidatus Tisiphia > Candidatus Tisiphia endosymbiont of Ceraclea dissimilis. Next base: position 1,222,248 of record NZ_OZ034917.1, on the reverse strand, counting down.
AAGTTAAAGAGTTAATGAATAAGTATTCTGAATAAAATCCGTAATTATGTCGAGGCTCTAGAAGCCGTGGGAATGAGAGGTCACTCAAGGATATTTATAAGAATGCAGAAACCATTATGGCACTTGATGCCGAATATATGACCGCTTCCTTTGTGGCTCTATTTTTTTATTTTCTTTGTTGACAAATTCACTCGTCCATATATGACAAATTTTGATTATCGAGTAATAGACAGCTTTTCTACTTTATTTTCTTAAACTAACGCTTATGCGTCATCGCGAGCCACGAAGTGGCGTGGCGATCCAACAACCACTATGTAGTATCGCAATGACCTATGTTAGCTATATTTACCTCATATTTAGTGTTAAAAAATAAGGCACATGATCAGAAGGTTGAAGCCATCCCCTAGCTTCTGATAAGGAGCTGACCGATAACATCTTATCTTGTAAGTTACAACTAGTCCAAATATGATCTAGTCTACGTCCCCGGTTAGATTTTTGCCAGTCTATGTTTCTATAACTCCACCAAGTATAAAATTTTTGATCATACGGCACGAAATGACGGCTACTATCGATAAAACCTAGGGAAGATTGTAACTCCAACAAGGTTGACCGCTCTATATCTGTGTGGCTAACAACATTCCGCAATTGACGACTCGACCATACGTCATGCTCATATGGTGCGATATTTAAGTCTCCGGTTATGATCATCTTACTATTTTTACTACGATTATAGGTCAACCATTGTTGTACTAATTCTAAATATGCCAATTTATGTTTAAATTTCTCATTGATCTTTACATCAGCTATATCTCCACCAGCTGGTACATAAAAATTATGGATTTCTATACCCAGAACTTCAACTGCTACATGCCTTTTATCACTATTATATAATTCAAGGGAGAATCTATTAGTAATAGGAATTTTCGATAAAATTGCTACTCCATTATAAGATTTTTGCCCTGAATAATATATATGATTATAACCCATATCATTAATAGCTTGATGAGGAAATAACTCATTAACTGTTTTGGTCTCTTGGAGAGATATAATATCAGGCTGATGTTGATCAATTAGCTTCTTAAGCAAATCAAGTCGCAAACGTAGAGAGTTAATATTCCAAGTTACTATTTTCATTTACATAATCTTTCCGATATTTCTATTACTAATCATTTCTGGATTGCTTCGTCGGCTTACGCCGCCTCGCAATGACGTTATCTGTTATTGCGAGACCACATAGTGGTCGTGGCAATCCATTTGGATTGCTTCAATGCTATTAAAGTAGCTTCTCGCAATGACGCCAAGCTATTTTCTATGTAACTTTTAAATACCATGCGTAAGGTGAATTACTAAATGCTTTAAAAACCTAATCACCTTTGCCTCTGGGCTAAGATTTTTAGCCGCCCATTTCTTGATCCATGGTTCTATAAGCTGCCACATATTAATTTCTGGATCGAGCTGTTGTCCCACCCCTTCAACTACTACTATAGTTTTCTGTAATAATAGCAATTGTGGTTGCACCTCCATACCAAAATCTTCAGTAATTTTAAATAATTGGGCAAGTAACTTACCTATAGAAATATTTTTGACAGCATATCCTATAATCGGTTCGCTCACTGCTCTACAGGCTTGGGCAAAAAGATCAAGATCGGTATTTTTATCTATATAACCAACTCGAAGATGGACAAGTGCTACTAGCTTATAGTTTTTACTTAAAAAACCAAATAGGCTCTCAGCAATTGCCATTCTATCTTTATCAGGTAATCTACCCATAATACCAAAATCTAGTAACACTATGCTACCATCTGACCTAACTAGAATATTGCCAGGGTGCAAATCTGCATGAAAGAAACCATCTCTATATACTTGATTAAAAAACATTATAGCAAATTTTTGAGCTATTTTAGCTGGATCTAAGCCCTGTTCTATCAGCTTATCTCGAGCATAAATTGATGTTCCATCTACCCATTCTGTGGTTATTATATATTCATGCGTCAGTTGCCAATAAATTTTAGGAATATATATATCAACATCATTTTGGAAATTGTCAAACAATTCTGAGGCGGCAGCTGCCTCTAAACGTAGATCAAGCTCAAACTTCATAGTAGCATTAAATACATCCATTACTGCCACTAATCGTAGTCTTTTTAATTTTGTCGATATTCTTGCTACTAGCCTAGCCAGAATATATAAAAGTTTAATATCCTTATTATATGTGTGATGAATTTCAGGGCGTAATATTTTTACCGCAACCAACTCACCTGATTTCAGCCTAGCTTTGTGTACTTGAGAAATCGAAGCCGCCGCAACTGGTATATCCTCAAAGGCGGAAAATAACTCATCGGCACTTTGTCCAAAAGACTCCTCAATAATTTGTCGTGCGATATCGCTACTAAAAGGCGGCAACTTATCTTGTAGAGATTGCAAGTAGTTAGTAATTTTAACTCCGATGAGATCTGGTCTGGTGGAAAGAGTTTGCCCAAATTTTATATAAACAGGTCCTAATTTTTTAAAACAATCAGTTAACCTCATACCAAAATCGTCTTTTGGTAGTTTAAATAAACCAATCGGATAAACTATTATGGTTATCATCCAACCAAGAATTCTTAACCTAGATGGTAATTTTATGGTACCTGGATAAGTCAGAATTTGCTGCTTGCTTACCACTCTTAATATATGCAAAAAATTCAATAATAAGCTAATCATTTATAACCACTATGAATAGCAGCGATTCCTAAGTGAAGATTCTTATAACTAACATCGCTAAATCCAGCATCCTTTAACATAATTGCAAAATTCTCCTGATCTGGGAATAAACTAATACTTTCTACTAAATATTGATAAGCTGCTTCGTTGTTTGCTACAATTTTACCAATCTTAGGAATAATATTAAACGAATAAAACTGGTATAATTGCTTCAGCCCCTCATATTGCATTTTAGAGAATTCTAAACATAGAAATTTGCCCTTAGGCTTTAGTACGCGATAAGCTTCTTTTAGGGCATTGTCAATTTTTGACACATTTCTAATACCAAATGCTATAGTATAGCAATCGAAACTATTATCAGGAAAAGGTAATTTTTCCGCATCAGCTACGACATACTCTAATCCATGTAATATGTTACTATCAACAGCTTTATTACGAGCTATCGTCAGCATGTCTAAATTTATATCACACAAAGTGACTTGGGGTAATATATTTTGTTCCTTAGCTCGCTTTATTATCCTAAAAGCTATATCACCGGTGCCACTTGCAACGTCCAATATATTTGATGCTAAATTAGGAATTTGTCTAACAAATTGATCTTTCCATAGACGATGTATCCCTAAACTCATTAAGTCATTCATTACATCATATTCATTAGCAACGCTAGAAAAAATATCTCTAACCATATCTCTTTTCTGCTCAAAGGACACTTTGGAAAAACCGAAATTTACTTGACCAGGGAAGTCGTTATTATTATCCATATATTTCTACGAGTTTATATTGCAAATCATTATTTAGTCAATTCAGGAGAATTTGGGGCTAGAAACGATGGAGCGACGCCTATAAGTAATAGGCGAGCATTGAGCAACGACGTCACCAAATTCTCATCAATTGACTATAGTACCCTACAATTTTTATTCTATAAGTATTAAGCAGCATAAAAACGTCACTTAAATTTTATGTTTCCATCTTTTTCTATCAACTTTTCATTTGAATATATATACTGGGCTGGAGAATAATTCTCATCATGTTTAGTCAACAATTCACGAGCTATGAATATGTTGTCTAATAGCTTACCGACAGCTATTACCCCTTGCCTCTCACGAAATAAAGCGGGCAAAACCCCTTGGTAAGATATTTCTAGGTCTTTAATGTCATCGGTAATGACAAAATGCACCTTATCAGCCGTAATTTTTTTAATTGAACCTACTTTAACTAACCCCCCTACCCTAAATTCTTTGCCAAGTTTTAACTCATTAATCTTTGATGGAGGATAAAAAAATACTATATTATCTTCAAGGTTATATAATATCATATATACCCCTCCGGCACTGCATAATAGGTAAAATAATATAATTTTTAATCTATTTTTTACCCTTTTTTGCATTAACTAACCTAACCTTAACCTTATTATAACCTATCCAACTTGCTGCTAACAATAAGCCAAGAGCCAAGAAGGCAAACAGGTATGAAACTAGTAAATAATTCATCTTAATATTTTTTCTGCTGTTCCATTACTCTAATAAATTCTATAATCTCTTGAGCTGAACTATTTAAGTAAAAATGCTTTACATATTTTCCTTGTCTATCCATCAAATAAACGAAAGAAGAGTGATCTAACATATAATCTTCACTATTAGTATCTATTTTAGCATAATACACCTTAAACTTATCAGCCACTTCTTTAATCTGTTGTTCGCTACCTGTTAAACCAATAAACTTAGAATTAAAATGCTTTAAATATTCCTTAAGAACATCAGAACTATCACGTTTGGGATCGATGGTAATAAAAACAAATTCAACATCAATTTTATACTTATCAAGAGTATTAATGACCTCCATTATCTTTTGCAAAGAAGTAGGACAAATATCAGGGCAATAAGTGAAGCCAAAATAAATCAAACTCAATTTTCCTTTCAAATTATCACTATTAAAAATCTTGTCATCTTGATCAGTTAGCTCAAATTTTCCACCAATTTGCACATCATCATTATGCCCCCCTCCTCTACCAGCAAGAGGCTTCTGCGGTGTCTCAAAGGATAACCACAGATAAAATGACGTAATAGTTATTAATAAACCTAATGTTATAATAATTCCTATTATTACATTAGCCTGACGTTTCTCTTGCATTATATCCTATTTATTCTACAATATTAATTGCTTGTTTATTCAATATCTGAGCTACTTCCAACGCGGCATAAGTAACAATGTTACTAGCCCCAGCTCGCTTAAAACATAATAACGATTCTATCAAAGCCGCCTGCCAATTTAAGGCATTGACCTCCGCAGCAAGTCTCAACATAGCATATTCGCCGCTGACCTGATGGGCAAATATATTAGTATTAAAGCTATTTGCCGCTTGGGCTATGATATCCAAAAACATCATACCAGGTTTAATCATAATCATATCCGCCCCTTCAGCCAGATCATGTTCTATCTCTAACATAGCCTCTCTGCTATTGCGTACATCCATCTGATAGGTCGCTTTATCTAGATAAACTGCCTTATTACTGCTCACCGCATCTCTGAATGGCGAATAAAAATTTGAAGCATATTTTGCGGCATAAGATAGTATATTAACATTAATAAAACCTTCTGAATCTAGCATTTGACGTATTGCCATAATCCTACCATCCATCATATCAGATGGGGCTACGATGCCTACCCCAGCCTTTGCTAAAACTAAAGCTTGTTTACACAAAGCTTCAACCGTCTTATCATTATCTACATCACCATTATGTAAAATACCATCATGACCATGCGTAGTATAAGGATCCAGTGCAACATCACATATTACACCAATATCAATGTTAGCCTTTTTGATACTTCGAATAGTCCTACACATTAAATTATCTAGATTATACGCTTCATCCGCATTGTCACTTTTTAACTTTGCCTCTATACAGGGAAAAAGTATTATGGCATTTATGCCATTCTCATAAGCCTGCCTAGCAGTCAATACTACTTGATCAATAGACAACCTATATATACCAGGCATGGTGCTAATCTCCTGACGCTGGTTTTCCCCTTCAACAACAAATAATGCTAGCACTAAATCATTAACGCTAAGCCTATTCTCCGCTACTAATTCTCGTAACCACCGAGTTTTTCTATTTCTTCTTAATCTTACTGTTGGATACATCCATTTCTCAAAATTTTAAGTTTAATACAAATACAGCTATCCTGATTAGCATTACTATACGTCTATTAGCGAAGCACACGACAAAGCAATACTGTTTTGTATCACCGTCCCTACTCGACTTTGTGTCATCCCTGCGAAGACAGGGATCTCAGATTCCCGCCTACGCGGGAATGACAAAACCCCACAACTGTTGAAAGTTAGAAGGTAAGCGGGTTTTAGATAGGTTTTCTGTCATTGCGAGACCACGCAAGTAGGTCGTGGCAATCCATCTTTGGTTACTCTTATGGATTGCTTCGTCGACCTACGGTCTTTCTCGCTAATAGACGTTGACCACATACGACTTTTAAACTATTCGGTCTAAAACCTCTTCCTCTTCTAACTTTCAACAGTTGTGGACAAAACCCCGAGGGAATTACAGCTTACATACTTCGCCGGGTTACGTACTCCCTGCAATAACAAAAGTTTCTTAGGGTTTATACTCTTTTTAGGCAATATATCACAAAAATTTCTGCCACTAAGTAAAAAAATGTTTTAATTGCATAAAAATCCAATATTTTACATAAAATTAATAAAAATTATTCTTTTTGATATAAATCCACTTGACTTATACTATAAAATATCAATAAATATGTTCCATAATAAAAATTATTATGGAAGATTATGAAATGTCAAATGCCAACGAGTAAAGATAAGAAAGCTGTATTGAAAAAAGTACCCCTAACCATTATTGGCAATGCTAATACCGCGGTTGATACTGCCGATACTAATTCTGAAAATATTGACTACTGGAAGTATAAGATTTTTAATATGGCAAATATATTTAATGAATCTCAAGATGACCCTGTGCAGTGGGACAATGTAACTTTCTATAAAATTAATGACTCTCTGCACAATATTTGTTCTGACTTAAAAAATCAGTTAGATAAGATAACTGATCCAATGGTAACCCTTACACATTTAAAAAATTCAGTTAATAATGCAGCAATAGAGTCTTTTTCAACTAGAAAACAGTTGAGTAAGACTATAAAACACCATGATATGGAATATTTTGATTCAAGTAAATTCACTGATGATAATATTAAAGCATTTTGTGATAAAGTAAATAACACGATTGCATCTTATAATATAGTATTAACAGCCTTAAAGTTAGCCAGAGTATCTTCGCCGAAAGATAGGGATAAAATCACTGAACATTTATGCCCTCAATTATCTGAAATGGGTCATGAATATTTAAATAAGAATATCAAAAATATTGTAACAGGAGTCTGTAAGGGCTTAAATGATAATCGTACTTTTTGGTCTAAATTATGGAATAATGATTTTAAAGTTTCTAGCACAAATTTGCATCATATATTGGACGAAACAACTAATTCATGTGAGGGCAAGGAAAATAATGAGGCTAAGCTATATAGTTCATTACCTATTTTAGATTATAATGATCCAAATACATGCAATGATGCGGTTCCTATAAGCAGGTTTAATAAGCTATATCGTTCATTTTCTCCTCCTAAAATAACTAATTGTAAGAGCCATCATCCTTCTATAAGCTCTCCTATTCTTAAAGCATCTTCAGTCGAATTTTCAGAGTGGAATAAATTTAACCTTCTTAATGTATCATCTAATGCAGAGCCTGTTCTCGATGTTTGGGAAGATTTACCAGTTTTAGTAGGGGATCATTCTAAAATACCAGACCATATCTAACTATTGGTATCATGCTGTCATTACGAGTAAAACCGTAAAGCAGCGAAGCAATTGACAAGCTTCTGGATTACCATGCTCACATACGCTCGCAATGGCAAGTTATAGACTTATAAGTCATTGCGAGACCACGCAAGTAGGTCGTGGCAATCCATTTTTGGTTACTTTTATGGATTGCTTTGTCGCTACTAAAGTAGCTTCTCGCAATAACGTTTGTGAGTTTGGTTAAATACTAATCGGATTAACTTTAACATAAATTTGTTGATATATATCAAAGCCAACTGGATTTAGCTTGTAATCAATTTCTGCTTGCTGCAAATGTTTCAGTGTTTTAATACAATCCTCTAATTTAAGCTTATTTACAGCTTTTTTAAAATTTGCCACATATTTATAAAAAATTGGTGGGGATAGTGATTTTACCGCCACATCTATATCAATACCAATTTCTAACTTACTCAATATGATGTATAAATTTAGATAATATCTGATTAATGCTCTGATAATTAGCACTTCATTAATATTTTGTTGTTTTAATTTATTGAATTCTTGTAAAAAATTATCAGCATCTTTTGAGGAAAAATAAGCACATAAATTATCCCCATTTCCCATAAAATCATCACTAACTACCTGCCGTGCATCATCTAAAGTAATTTGCTCTTTATCAAATGTAAAATATGTTAATTTATCGATTTCACTAACTAGCGTTTGATGGTCACCTTTTAGGCGAGTTGTTAAATAGTTAACAGCATCTTCTTTTATAACCTTCCCTACACTATTACATTTATGTAAAATTATCTTAGCAATTTTTTGTTCATCATCATGATAACAAGCTAAAGAAGCCAAATAAGTTTCCGTTTCAAAGAATTTACGTATGCTAGAAGCAGTTGATAATTCATCAGCAATAAACACTAAGAAATGCACTGAATCTTTACTAAGAGCAAGTTTTAAAGATTTATCTATAGATTCTCCAACTGATCTTACAGTAATCAATTGTTTTTGCATAAAGAAATTTTGGGTATTAACTAAAGTTTCAAGCGACCGAGATTTAATCTCTGAATATTCTATAGAGGTTTTTAGTAAATCAAATTTCTTTACTAAGGCTTTACAAACTTTATCTATATACCCTTTATCTGGACCATAAAGTAACAGAGCCTTAATTTGTCCATTTTCTACCTTATCAAGTAGCTGCATAGTTTGTGATAGATAGAATTTCATCTTTAATGCTATTTTGCTTTAATGCTATTTTGCTTTAATGATATTTTGTTTAAAATATAAAATTAATCTTTCCAGTATCTCATTCGCCCCTTGTTTTGTAAGGTCTTCCAATGCCTTATCATTATCTAAATAACTATGATAAGGTGAAGAAGCTGTACTATAAGAGGTCACATGACGGAATGTTCCTGAGGTAACCTGTTGATTAGTCACAACATCAACTAACCTATATTGAATAGTTTGACTTACTGTTTCTCTTAACACATCAGAATTTTTTTTAATAATAAGCGGTAAAATTTTGTTGGTAAATTTTACCTTTAATAAATACTTTGTTGTTGATGTTGTAGATTTTGGTAGAATACTAGACAAATAGTAACAAAATTCTGCCCCAGCAATAGAGTCTATTGGCTCAACTTCAATAGCACTTAATTGGCTTAATTCTTGTAAACTATATTTATTACTATATACAGGTCTTAAACTACAAGAGGTACATAAAAACAAGTAAGTGACGATTACTAATAAACTCAAGCTACTCTTTATCAACTATTAGCCCCCTCCTGTTTAGCTAATTCCTGAGATTGCCCATTATCAGCCACTTTGTTTTTATTATAGTTACGCCTTCTAGGGGGACGAGTATAACTTGATTTCTTATCAATATATTTACGATTTGACTTAATGGTATCAACAACATTTTCATTGTCCAACTCAGTTACCACTAATGCCTTATCAGTTTCTTGACTAGACTCAACAACCTCTTTGTCAGTTTTTTCGTTATCAATTGCTATTTCTACATTTTTATTTAACTCACTACTAGCTTCTAACTTATAAGGAGTTTTCCATTTTTGCTTCTTTCTATTAGGATTTGAACTAGTAGGTGGCTCTTTATTAATCTTTTCTTCTTGATAATTAGAAGACTGATTTTGAATTAATGGTTTACTAGTAGCCCCAGCATGGCTAGATTTTTTTGGCAATTTTATTTTTTCAATTGAATAATTATCAGAAGTGGCAGATGGATCAACGTGGAATCTTAACTTTAAATTATATTTTTCTTCAATTATAGATATTTCTGAACGCTTATTATTCAGTAAATAGATGACTGAATGAATATTAGCAAAAACATTTACTAGATCGATATTTTCATTAAAAATTTCATTCTCTATCGTACGTAAAATTAACATAGCATTTGACTCATCTGCTCTAACAAGCCCTTTGCCATTACAATATGAACAAATCGATGAATTCGATTCCAAAAATGATGGTCTTAATCTTTGCCGAGACATCTCAAGCAAACCAAATTGGCTAATATTAGCAGTTTGAATTCTTGCCCGATCTCGACTTAGAAATTCCTTAAAAGATCTCTCAATAATTCTACGATTTCTAGCATCATACATATCGATAAAATCAATAACTACTAAGCCTGATAAATCTCTTAATTTAATTTGCCGAGCAATTTCTCTGGCAGCTTCCAAGTTGGTCTTTAACGCCGTTTCTTCAATATTTTTCTCAGCAGTTGCTCTGCCTGAGTTAACATCAATCGAAATAAGGGCTTCTGTTGGATTTATTACTATATACCCACCGGAAGGTAAAGCAAAAACAGGCTGATATAATTTAGTTAGCTGCTCCTCAATAACAAATTTTGTAAAAATTGGTACTTTATTTTTGTATTCTTTGAGCTTACCAATATCTGTAGGTAATATATCCTTCATGAATCTTACAGCGTTTTGATATGACTCACTACCCTGTATTATCAATTCTTTAACCGTACGATCACACATATCCCGGATGACTTTTTGGATCAGCCCATCTTCTTCATGTATAAAACATGGAGCTATAGATTTAAGGGTACTCTCTCTAATTTTATTCCATAATTTTACTAAATAATCATAATCTCTTTTGATGTCTAAAGTAGTACATCCAGCACCAGCCGTACGAATTATAATACTTGATACGCTGCTACTATTATTTGAAGTTATTTTACTAACAATATTCTTAAGCCTCCTCCGTTCATCAGCATTGGATATCTTACGTGATACACCATTCTGGGAGGGCGTATTAGGCATTAAAACACAATATTTCCCAGCAAGAGACATAAAGGTGGTAAACGACGCTCCTTTATTACCTCTTTCTTCTTTGGTAACTTGCACAAGCAGAATCTGCCCCTTTTTTATTACTTCTTGAATTTTGTATTGCTTTTGTTTATTCTCTTCATCTTTATCACTTCTCTCAACATTTATTGTTTCAATGTCATTATCTAGAACATCTAAATTAAATTCTACCTGAATTTTTTCGTCCACTAATCTTTCTATAGCATTTAAATCAATTTCTTCACTATCTATTATCAGATTATAATTTCTCTTTGTTTCAGACTCCACAAGATCATCTTGGGTAATATCTGAAAGAGAGATTTCTTGTAATTTGTTTATAGAAGGCAAAGATTTAAGATCGGATGCTGGTATATTATAATAATATGGGCTAATTTCAGTAAAAGGTAAGAATCCACTCTTATCAGGACCATAATCTATAAAGGCAGCCTGCAAGGCTGGTTCAACTCTTATAACTTTTGCAAGATATATATTACCCTTGTTTTGCTGTTTTATCGCAGTTTCATATTCAATATCTTCAATATTATTATTATGATTTAGTAATACTACCCTTGTTTCATTAGGAAAGTTAGCATCAACTATAATTTTCTTACTCATTAATTTTTTACTCGTAAATTTCTAGGTACATCTCTAATATTTTGCAAACCTAGCAACATTAAACAATATCTATTTATTATGACAAATTTAAAAAACATTCATATCGTTTTAAGTACACTAACCTAATAAATAACTACCATTAGAAATTTCTTAGCCATCTTACGCAAATTCGCTGTTCTATAAACCTAAATTTTATTCATGGTCATAATAAAATTAATTAGACAAATTTTAATGAATAAGCTAATGTACTTTTGATTACACAAACTTCTTAAACGCCTCTCTATTAAGAAATTTATATACGATGTAATCTAGTTTAGCAAACAATTATTTATGACCCAAGATAATCATTTAAAAACAGCTTTGCTATTATTTATTAGTGTATTTCTTTTCGCATGTATTACTTACATCAATGCACTAGTAATACCAGATTTTTTAATAAGTAAAGGCCTATCTGGAGATCAGCTAGATCATATCGAATCAATCGAAATGTTAGGTTATATAATAGCTGGTTTATTCTTAACCCCATTAATTAATAAAATCAGTGACAACAAAACTACCATTATTAGTTTAATCTTACTGATAATAGGTATATTAAACCTAATTATGATCAAGGATTACACCATCCTTAAAATCAATTTTATTATAATGGCATCCGCCTACTACACTTACATAACCACTACTATCATCAAAATAGTGGAATTAACCAATAACTATAAATACTATAAATATTTTGCTCTTATTATCTTTTCTTTGCTATGGATAGCTGGACAATTTACCGTTGATTTACTAGCCGAATTTCTAGAATCAGCGACAAATGGGTTATTATTATGCGTATCACTTTATAGTTTTATTATTATAACTTGCTTACAAAGAGATAATATTAACAAAAATACAATTTTAGTTTCTAGATTTTCATTTTTAATTGAGAACATAGAATTACAGGTTCTAACAGGCTTTATGGTATCTTATATTACTTTCGATATATTGTGGTATTATGAGGAATTTGCTTTAGAAAAACACTTTCCTGTATCAAAGATAGACACTATTTCCCATTATACTCTTATGAGTATATTTTTCTTGATATCACCTGTTATTTTATCATTAAAAATAATCAATAAATATCTTGCTAACTTAATACTGATGATTATCCTCTTAGCCAGCTTTATTCTTTTACCCCACTATGGGGTCACTTTAATAGGCAACATCTATCTCCTTTCTACAATTGGTGTATGTTTATGTGCTATTTTTATTTGTAATATATTAATATTATCCGGTAAATTTGAAGCCCAAGATTTGAGAACCGCACTAGCAATATATTTCACTATGTGTGCTATTGGTATTTATTCTGGAGCTTTATCTTCTTATATAGCACATGGACTTTATGATGGACAAGGTTTTCTATTTTCTACATATACTGTTGTTGGGACTTTTGTACTTTATTATTCTTGGTACTTTTTTAAACGAAAATTATACAGATTTCCTACTTAGAGCGATTAAATAGATCTCTACTGACTCTTTACGGCTAGAAGATGGTTTAAAATGCTTAACCTTATGAAAATTAAGTTTAATTCTGTTCAAGGCACTATTTTCTGTACCACCTCGAAAAATTTTAGCAATAAAATGCCCTCCCGGCTTTAAAACTTTTAAGGCAAAATCAAGGGCATGTTCACATAAGTCAAGAGTTCGAATATGATCTGTTGTTGCATGACCTGTTGTGTTCGCAGCCATATCACTCATTACAATATCAGCCTTACCATCTAGCATTTTTATAATAGTCTCTTCAGTATCTTCGGCATAAAAGTCTTTTTGCAAACAATCTACACCAACAATTGGCTCAATCTCAAGCAAATCAACAGCAATTATCATATTAGTGGGCGTTGCTCCATCACTCCTGCTACCCAATTTTCCTGAATTAACTATACCAGAATCATTAGATTTAATAATTTTGGCAGCAACCTGGCTCCACCCTCCTGGGGCAGCCCCTAAATCAACTAATTTCATCCCTGGTTTTAACAAATTAAACTTCTCATGAATTTCCAGCAATTTATAAGCTGACCTGGATCTGTAACCATCAAGCTTGGCTTTAGCAACGTAAGGATCATTTAATTGGCGTGCAAGCCACTCTTTTGATGAAGTTTTTCGCCTTTTTGCAGTTTTAACGGCAACAAATTTACCTCTAAAACCTGATATGTTAGATGTCATGATCGGCAATCTCTTCAAAGTTTTCGCTAGATATTTTAGCAATTCTATCCAATACAGAATTAACAAAACCAACCTCGCCCTCGCTCAACATATCATTTGTAATGTCGGTGAATTCATTAATTACCACTTTATTCGGTACATTTGGAAAAAATTGTAATTCACAAATTGCCACACGCAGAAGAGCAAGAAGCAGAATAGGTAAGCTAGTAATTTGCCATTCAGCTGTTAAATGCCTTGATATCATCTTATCAATTTGAGGTAGATTTACAACTACAGACTTTACTAACAATTCAAAATGGCTTATACTTAATTTTACTTTTATTGGTTTATTTAAACTAGCTGTTAGATTGGTTGTTAAACTATTAGCCGCTCTCTCATCTTGATAGAATTGAATAATTTGCTGTATGATTTTTTCTATGTTGCACTTAGGATCTTCCGGTTTATACTGATAAATTGCTTGTACCGCAGCAATGCGTGCTATCGTTTTGGTGTTAATTTTGGCTGAGGTCATAAAATTTTTCAACAGTATTGTAACATATTTAATCTATTACCTATAGCAAAAAAGTATAACTTAGTAAACCTCTTAAAAAAATAATGAGTTGTATGTTATCAATATTCGGATTTATTCTGACCATCAGCCTATTAGTATTTGTTCATGAGTTTGGTCATTATTACGTAGCTAAAATGTTTGGAGTAAAAGTCGAGGAATTCTCGATAGGTTTTGGCAAGGAACTATTCTCTAAAATAGACAAAGATGGCGTAAAATGGAAAATTTGTGCCATACCCTTCGGTGGTTACGTTAAAATTTATGGATTTGACCCTGCAACATTGGAAAAACCCAAATCTTGGGAATCCGGTTCTTTAGAGCATCCGAATCCGTCACATTACGCCTTTCTTAGCAAGCCTCTCTATGCCCAATTCTTAATTGTAGCCGCTGGACCTATAGCTAATTACTTGTTAGCCATTGTAATATTCACAACTATTTATTTTTCTCACGGTCAAATAGAGATACCACCAATAATTGGTGAAGTGGTAGCTAATTCCCCTGCAGAACTAGCTGGACTTACAAAAAACGATAAAATTATTATAGTGAATAATAATAAAATTAACAGTATCGCCGATTTACAAAACAACCTATTAACCAATGGAATCAAGCCTCTCCATCTTTTAGTTGACAGAAATGGTGAGGTTATAGACATTTCTATAATTCCGGTAGAGAAAAAACTAGATAATCATCCTAATCTAAAAAGACCTTATATAGGAATTATTGCTAAAAATGAGCCTATTTATATTAAAATGAATATTTTTCAAAGTATCTATCAAGGATCCGTAGACGTTATTTATATCTCAAATTTAATTTTAGGACATTTTGGACAAATGTTAATGGGGACAAGATCATTAAATGAAATTGGTGGACCAATTACCATTGCCCAAGAATCAGGAAAATCTTTAGAACAAGGAGTAGCAAGCTTTGCCCTATTTGTTGCTATGATATCAATTAATCTAGGTTTACTTAATTTGCTACCAATTCCAGTTCTGGATGGTGGACATTTAGTATTTATAATATATCAAATAATTTTTGGTAAAACACTTAGTGGGGCAATAAAAAATGTTATACTAAGATTAGGTATAGGGATAATTATTTTTCTTATTGTAATTTCTCTGTCAAATGATATAAAAAACTTAGTTTTTAAATAATTAAGTTAACCATATCCGTTACTCTAAAATTAAAATATTAAAGAAAAGAAGGTTCTTGTGAAAATAAAAGTCAAACCAACTATTAAAATAGCTATTTTGGCAACAACTATTTTATATAATATCTCCGCTTTATCAGCTGAGTATGTTAAAGAAATAACTATTCAAGGTAACAAAAGGATTGAAACCTCAACTATTGAAAATTATTTAAAGCTTCAAGTTGGAGAAGAATATAATTCGTCAAGAGCAGATGAAGCAATCAAAAATCTTTACGCAACATCTTTATTTGAGAATATAACTATTAGACTAGTAAGTGGTGGCAATTTGATAGTTACTGTTTCAGAAACTCCTTTTATTGCTAAGGTAATATTCAAAGGTAATTCTAAAATCAAAACCTCTGTATTATCGAAGGAAATGCTTACTATGACCGGTGAGTCAATGAGTCGGGCTAAAATCCAACTGGATGTCGAGAAGATTAAGGAGATGTACAAACGTTCCGGTCGTTATTCGACAACTGTCACCCCACAAATCGAAAAGCTTGAGAATGATCGAGTAAGAGTTACTTTTGATATTGCAGAAGGACCTAAAACAACAGTTAAACAAATTTATTTCCAAGGAAATAATAATTATCGTACTAATGAACTGCAATCTGTTATCCTAACCAAACAATCGAAATGGTTTAGTTTTTTAGAAACTAATGATACCTATGATCCAGATCGTTTGGCGTATGATAAAGAATTACTAAAGGAATTTTATCAATCAGTAGGATTTGCCGATTTCCGCGTTATTTCTGCTACAGCAGAGCTAAATCCAACCAAGGAATATTTTACCATCACTTATTCTATTGATGAAGGAGCAAAATATAAATTGGGCAACATTACTATTGACAATAAACTGCCTAATATTGATCTAAATGAAATTAACAAATATATTAATGTTACTTCCGGTGAAACATTCAATATTAATCGTTTAAATAAAATAACTAATAAACTTACTGCATATTTTGCCAGTCAAGGTTATCCAGGAATTAGTGTTTATCCCGATGTAAGTGGTAAAAATCCAGATCATACTGTCGATGTTAAATTTGTGATAGATAAGGCAGATAAAGTATATATTAATCAAATTAATATTACTAATAATCTAAAAACTGAAGATAAAGTTATTAGGCGAGAATTTAAAATTTCTGAAGGAGATATATTTAATCGTTCTTATATTGAGAAAGGTGATCGAAATTTACGTAATTTAGATTATTTTGAAAAAGTACTTATTAGCGTCACGCCCACAGAACGAAAAGATAAATATGATATTAATATTGATGTTGAGGAAAAATCAACGTCATCAATTAGTTTTGATGCTGGCTATAATACAGCAGGCGGACCATTTGGACGTATATCATTCTTAGAACGCAATTTAATTGGTACCGGAAAATTGTTAAATGCTGGAGTGCAAGTAGGGAAAAAAAGTATTAGCTACTATGGCGGCATAACCGAGCCTCATTTTCTTGATAAAGACTTATCGCTAGGTTTCAATGCTTTCAATAATTATAGCGGTCGTGGTACTTCATTCCTTTCACAAGGAGATCAAAATTATACGTTAAAATCTATAGGACTCAAAACCTCTCTTGGTTATGATATTGCCGAAGATTTAAGTCATGAAATTGACCATACTATTAAAAGAGAAGTATTAAGCTCTCCAGGCAATCCGGGTTCTATATTCTTAAATGAACAAATGGGAAAATTCGTAACATCTGCCATTGGGCATACTATCACTTATGATCAACTTGATAGTAGGATTGTTCCTAAAAATGGTTACGTTATAAGTGGTACCCAGGAATTTGCTGGTGTTGGAGGTAATAATAAATATCTAAAACATGAACTAGACGGTAAGTATTTTAAATCTTTTATCAATAATAAATTTACTTTGAAAATTGCTAGTAGTGTCGGTAATATAATGGGTGTTGGAGGTAAAACTGTTAGAATTTCTGATCGCTTTAATTTGGGTGATTATAGTCTTAGAGGATTTGCTGCCAGTGGAATAGGCCCGAGAGAGAAAAGAACAAATGAAGGTCTTGGTGGAGAAAAATATTATACAGTTTCAACAGAACTTAATTTTCCGACTGGTTTACCAGAAGACTTTAATTTGACTGGTGCTGTTTTTATAGATGCTGGTAGTCTGTGGGGGGTAAGATTAAATTCTAAAAGTACCTATAAAGCTGATAGTTTTTATAATGATAAGTCGCTTCGGGCTTCTGTTGGAGTTGGCTTTATCTGGGTCACTCGCTTTGCCCCTATCAGAATGGACTGGGCTTGGCCAATTAAGAAGCGACCTTATGATGAGAAGCAAACTTTCCATCTAAAGTTCTCTACACATTTTTAACATGAAAGGTGTAAAGAACCGGGCTAACATTACACGCAAGGATGTCATTTATGCTCAACTTAGTGTCATTCCTGCTCGACTTAGTGTCACCCCCACAACTGTTGAAAGTTAGAAGAGGAAGCGGTTTTAGACCGGATAGTTTAAAAATCGTATGTGGTCAACGTCATTGCGAGGAGTGCTAAAGCACGACGAAGCAATCTAATGAATGTGGATTGCCACGCTCACATACGTTCGCTCGCAATGACGAGCATTTTTACCAAAACGTCATTACGATGATGACGGGTTGTAGGTTTATACGTCATTGCGAGGAGGCATAAGCCGACGAAGCAATCTAATGAATGTGGATTGCCACGGACCTACTTGCGTGGTCTCGCTAATAGCGGAAAACCTATCTAAAACCCGCTTTACCTTCTAACTTTCAACAGTTGTGGTGTCACCCCTGCGTAAGCAGGGGGCTAGATTCTCGCCATTACTAAGAATGACAACGAGAAGCGGGGAAATCTATTAAGCGGAGATTAAATGCTGAGCAAACTATATAACGATCTTCTTTTACAGATTAAATCCAATAAATATGATTTCTTAAGGTTTGACCTGATTAAGCAAGATCAAATAAAGAATCTTGCCGTTCAGCTTACTGCAAAATATGATACTGTGATTATTATAGGTTTTGGTGCATCTTGCCTAAATATTAGGGCATTGCTAAGTATGAAGGCAGTAGCCACTAAAAGGCTAATATATCTTGATAATTTAGATCAGTTAGCAATTGATAAAAAATTGGCAGTAGTTAACTTAGATAAGGCAGTGTTTTTTTCATTGAGTAGGTCTGGAAATACCAATGAAACCTATTTATTAACTAAGTATGTTTTAGAAGTTTTGCACGTTCCTTCTCAAAATGTTTATGTAACAGTACCGTTTAGTAATAATTTGTTATATAATTTAGCAAAGTCTTTTGGTGCAAATTGTTTAGAGCATGATAATGTAAGCAGTGGAAGATTTGGTATAATTTCTAACGCCTCTTTACTACCAGCAGCAATTGCAGGAGTTGATGTAGGCAAAGTTGTTGCAGCTGCTTCCCAGAAAATATCAGATATTATCCTTGATGGCTCTATAGTCAATTCAGGAGAAGTAGATAGCAGGAGCGATGGAGCGACACCTATAAATAATAGGCGAGCATTGAGCGACGACGTCACCAACTTCTCATCAATTGACTATAATATTTGTGAGATAGCTGCGTATTACCTCAATCAATATTCTTTAAATAGACATATGTTAGTTATGTTTAATTATAGTTACCAATTAGATGGTTTATATAGATGGCAACAACAAATTATAGCTGAATCACTTGGTAAGAATGGCTTTGGTATAACCCCTATAATTGCCAAAGGGACATTCGATCAGCATAGTCAGTTGCAACTTTATTTAGAAGGTCCGGATGATAAATTTTATAAAATTATTACTAACAATAAAGAGAACTCAGAGATTGCGAGGAGTTTAGCTGCTCATGCTAACAATATATATAATGCATTAGTGCAAGTCAAGCGACCAGCGATGCTAGAGAATTTTGTACATATCGATGAGTATGCAATTATAGATCAAATTATCCATACAATGTTGAGTACTATGCTAATTGCTAATTACCTAAAAATCGATCCATTTAACCAGCCATCTGTTGACCAATACAAGAAGATATAATATCGGTATGGATGGAGGAAGAGTTGACTATTTGTTGCATAATCCCTCCAGCTGAACAGCAATACTAAAGAGGGATTGAGGGCAAATATACTCTTTATTTTCCAATTCGTAAGGAGCATATATGGAGCATATGAATTGCTTTATAAAATTACAAAATCCCTGGAAGGGTAATAAGTAACTGGCGGGGCGTAGTGAACAATTTCCGAACCCAGTCAGATACCAAATTGCTTATTATACAAGTGCTTACGCTCATCATTAGAGCTTCGTTATTTCATATTCTAACTCCATATTTTTTCCACAAAATGCCATCGAAATTTTTAATATTTGTTTTACATGTGAATGCTCTTTTATTTTACTATCATATTTTCTATTAATAATTTGTTGTAAGCCAGATTTAGCTATAGAGCCTAAGTCTTCCGAAGATTTAGCGATTTTATACTCGATAATCATCGCTTTATCACCTTTGCCAATTTTTGGAATCATCACAACGTCAGCTCTGCCATCCCCTGATTCTTGTTCACTTGATATTATATAATTAGGAGCTAACATATTAATAAAGCCGAGCATAAAGCCACTATAAAATAATTCGGCTTTTTTCTCTCCTGTTTGGTGAAAACTAGTAGAATTAAGTAACAATTCCTGCAGACGCTCCTTAAACTCCTCTATTCTACCATCTGGTAATAAAGTAACGAAAGAATAATAGCCAGAATTATCAATATCTAATTGTTTACTAACCCACTGCACCATTCTTTTTTGGTAGATATATTTTACCTCATAATTAGGGATAGATAGTTCGTAAATATCTTGTTCTGACATCTTGGCTGCAGGATTTAGATAACCACTAAATAATAATAAGCTAAATAACCCTTCTGGTTTGTTAATATCAGCAAAATTTATATGTTTAGTAATAGAAGAAGTAATCGTTTTTCCTGCAACTAAAGCCTGGATATTTTGTTGCATCTCATCTGAGAGCAGTATATGATCAATCCAATCAGTCCCACCACTATCAATCCAATAGTGATCAAGCTTGCCTTTACTTGCCAAACATTGCATAATTGACCATGGATTATAAATGACTTCTCCACCAAAATTATAGCCATTATACCAATTTTTAATCTCTTCTGGCTTTGTAGTGGTTGGTACTTTAGTTAATAGTTCATCAACTTCTGCTTGAGTAAATCCGTAACTGCTAGAAAATCTTTCATCTAGTAAACTACATTCAGTTAAATTATTCAAATCTGAAAACAAATTAGCCTTAGCAACACGCAATATGCCGGTAATAACACCTTTTTGTAATGAATCATTGGTTTTAAGACTATTACCAAATATTGCCCGGAATAGAGATAGTACTTCCTCAAACTCTTCTAGATTACTGCCAAACTTCATATAGGCACTATTAATTGGCGTATCATACTCGTCAATTAGTATGTAAACTTTTTGATTAAAATGTTTATAAAGTAAGTCGCTTAGAAATTTCAAACTATTCTCAAGTTCTACTTTGTTAAATTCTCCAGAAAAATATCGAGTTAATTGTTTCTTTTGTGCATCATTTAATAAATTTTCCTTATCTGTTAAATAAGTCTCCAAATAACGATAATTACTAAATAACTGTATTACTTGATAATTGATTTTACTTTCAATCTCCTGATAACTACTTCCCCTAACGCCCTTGAAACTTATAATAATAACTGGGAATTGACCTTGACGTTTCATAGAGTTTGCTACATTAGCAATTTTTAATGGCTTTAGTTCTTTAGTCTCATCAAAACCTAAATCTACCTCTCCTCCACTAAACAGCTTATAATTAACTCTTTGTTCTTGCGGCAATTGTATCCCATACTCATCCACTTCTATTTCTAGAAATCTTCGCACCATATCCATATTCAAGCTCTTCCCCCACCGCCTTGGGCGAGTAATGAGTGTAACTGCTCCACTATCTTCTAATAATTCTTTGATCATTAGACTCTTATCAACAAATACATCGCTATTTAGCAATAATGTCTTGAAGTCATCGGTACCAACAAACATTCTTGGCTGATAATTAATATTATCTTTATCTTTTTCTTCTATCATTGTTTTCACCTGTTCCTTCCAACTATAATACCCATTATACTACTTTTTTATTCTCCACTAATAGCTAATTAGTAAAATTTTGCTATAAAAATTTCTTTTTTATAATTTGTACTAAAAACATGATAACTAGTTGGTTAAATACCTTTGTTAACAGTGCCTAGCTTAACCATATAATACCAATTGAAATAATTGACACGGTATATTAATCCTTTAGTACCTTACATAAATTTATACTCTGGTATTATACCAATTGAAATAGTTAAGGAGGTATATTATAATATGGGAATATAAACTTGAGCAGGTACTAAAATGGCAAGAACATTAATATTACCAAAAGGTTTTCATGAGCATGATTTCATATGCCTAATGAAAAACGAGTCGCACGGAAGAAATCGCATACGCTTATTAGCAATGCATCACCTGCAATCAGGCAAGTCATTGAAAACTGTATCGATAATAGTTGGATCGCACTGGAAAACAGTACAATCTTGGCTTAGAAGATTTAGAAACTCTAGCTTTGATGGATTATTTGAATCGCATAGGAGTGGTGCGTTTAGAAAATTCAATAGCTTACAAGAATCTTTTTTGTCTGATAAAATAAATATGTTGAGTGAAAGTAAGACAGGTGGTTATATAACAGGAAAGGAATTACATAATATGTTATTTGAAACATATGGTATTAAATGTAGTTTAAAAACAGTTTATAACACTATACATCGACTTGGTTTTAGCTGGATTACTTCTCGTTCAGTACACCCAAAATCTAATCAAGCAACTCAAAATACATATAAAAAAACTTCGCCAATATGCTAAAAGTATTATTACCAAAAGATATTGATTGGAGTAAGGTTGACATTTGGTCACAGGATGAAACTCGAATTGGGCAGCAAGGTAGTTTAAGTCGCATATGGGCTAAACGTGGGAGCAGACCTAGGAAAGTAAGGCAACAACAATTTATCTCAACATACATCTATGGAGCTGCTTGCCATGATACGGGCGAATCTTTTGCGTTAATTTTACCATATACCAATACTGATTCAATGAATAAGTTCTTAGATGAATTTTCTTTAACTATTGATTCTGGTAGGCATGTTGCATTATTAACAGATAATGCCGGGTGGCATGCAGCGAAAAAATTAATTATTCCAAGTAACATTACCTTGGTACCGCTTCCGCCATACGCACCGGAATTAAATGCGATGGAACAAATTTGGCAGTGGATCAAAAATCACTTCCTATCTAATCAATGTTACGGTGTATACGAAGATATCGTTGCTAATGCTTGCTATGCCTGGAATCAACTTAGTAAAAATGTAACTTTAGTAAAATTAATTATGTATAGAGAGTAGATTAATATACCGCGTTAATTGTTTCAATTGGTATAATTGGCAACTCGTGTTATTTTGCAACAATTTCGTGGGGATACATCAGCTCGCAATGACTTTGGAGAATTGCGAGATGTTAGTCGGGTTAGCAATCCGAAACAACAATAATAATTTATTTAATCTAGACATCTGATGAAACTTAGTCTAATCTCCTTTAATTTACTTGATATTATTACTTAAATTAACTTAATTATGGATAATCTAAACCAAATATTAGAATCTGCTCAAAGCAGTATCGAGGCAACTCAAACTTTATCAGGGTTACAACAAATTAGGGTAGAGTTTCTTGGCAAAAAAAGTTTACTCACTCAAGAAATGAAAAAACTGGGCGATCTTGAACCAAATGATCGCAAAAAGTTAGGTGAGATAGTTAATCTGCTTAAAGAGCAGATTAGTAATTTGCTACAAGCAAAACAAACTATTTTGGAAGAATTTGAATTAAATAAGCAATTTGCTGAAGAAAAGACAGATTTAACCATTCCAGCTAGACAGTACAAGAAGGGGAGCATTCACCCAATTACCCAAGCTACCGAAGAATTAATTCAAATATTTGCAAAATTTGGGCTAACCATTAAGGATGGTCCAAATATCGAAAATGACTGGTATAATTTCACTGCCCTCAATTTTTATGAAGACCACCCTGCCAGGCAGATGCATGACACTTTTTACCTAAAAGCAAAAGAAGGAGCCGATCCTCTGTTACTACGTACTCACACTTCAACAATACAAATTAGAACCATGCAAAATGATAAACCGCCTTTTAGGTTTATTGCTCCTGGTAGAACTTATAGATCAGATTCCGATATGACACATACACCAATGTTCCATCAGATTGAAGGTCTAGTACTCGATGAAAATATTAATATGGGGCATTTAAAATACCTTATCACGGAATTTATCAAAGACTTTTTTGAACAAACAAATATTGAAATACGTTTTAGACCAAGTTTCTTCCCATTTACTGAACCATCTGCCGAAGTGGATATTAAGATGCCCGATAGCAATAAATGGCTTGAGGTACTTGGTTGCGGTATGGTTCATCCAAACGTTCTGAAAAATGTTAATGTAGATAGTGATCATTATCAAGGGTTTGCTTTTGGGCTAGGTGTTGAACGTTTTGCTATGTTAAAATACGGGATCAAAGATCTTAGGCAATTTTTTGAAGGAGATATAAGATGGTTAAAACACTATAATTTCTCTGCTTTTGATATACCAACTCTAGCTGGGGGGTTAACAAGATGAAATTTACTCTATCATGGTTAAAAAAATTCTTAGATACAGATGTTTCTGTTACAGATATTGCTGAACGCTTGACTATGCTAGGTCTAGAAGTAGAAGAAATCGTAGATAGAAGGGCGGAGCTAAAAGATTTTGAAGTAGCTCACATACTAGCTACTAAACCCCATCCTTCGGCAGATAAACTTAAGATATGTCAAGTCCAAACTAATGAAGGAATTTTACAGATAGTTTGCGGAGCAAGCAATGCTAGGGAGAATATTAAAGTAGTATTGGCAAAAATTGGTTGTGAAATTCCAAATGGTAAATTTAAAATTAAAGAATCAGTAATTCGTGGAGAAAAAAGTTGTGGTATGCTATGTTCGGAAGAGGAATTATTACTTGGTACTAATTCAGAAGGTATCATAGAACTACCGCAAGAGGCTAAAGTAGGCGAGTCACTTATACAATATTATGGGTATAACGATCCTGTCTTTGATATTAATGTTACCCCCAATCGTGGCGATGCTCTTGGCGTCTATGGTATAGCTAGAGATCTTGCTGCTAGTGGTATTGGTACACTTAAAGAACTAGAGACAGCGGAAATTGCCGGAGAATTTAAATCTAGCTTGAGTTTACAAGTAGAAAATAAAGAGGCGTGTCCTTTATTCGGATTTCGAGAAATAAGAAATTTACAAAATAGGCTAAGCCCTGATTGGTTAAAACAATTATTGCAAAATATTGGCGTAAAACCAGTTTCGGCTATAGTGGACGTTACTAACTACATATCATATAGCTTCGGGCAACCAATGCATGCCTATGATAGAAGTAAATTATCAGATAATATCCAAGTTGCAACTCTTAAAGAAAAAACTAAATTTGCAGCTTTAAATGGCAAAGAATATGATTTAGATGCAGGAGATTTGGTAGTGCAAGATGACGGACAAGTACTTGCTCTTGCTGGTATTATAGGAGGAGATAGTAGTAGCTGTGGGCTTGAAACACAAAATATTCTGCTAGAAGCGGCATGTTTTTCTGCTAAATATATTACTAAAACTGGTAGGCATCTGCAGATTGATACTGATTCGCGTTATCGTTTTGAACGTAATATTGATCAAAAATTTACCTTAAAAGCCTTAAATATTGCAAGTAAAATGATTTTAGCTATTTGTGGAGGTGAAATTTCTGATATAGTGTATAATGGGGAACTCACCCTTGAGCAAAAATCCCTGGTCTTCCCTATCAATTGCCTAGCTAAAATAACCGGTCTAAACCTAAGCCAAACCGAGATTTGTGATATTCTAAAGAAGCTTGGTTTTATTGTAGTAGATATAGGTGATAGTCTCAAACTTACCATACCCTCCTGGCGACATGACATCACAATTAAAGAAGATATTGTTGAAGAGATTGTTCGTATTTACGGTTATGACAAGTTACAGCCGGTTAAATTACCAGAGATACAACTAGCAAGGATTGTACCTAAAGAACAACGAAGAGTTTCTGATATTAAAAGAATTTTAGCCAGTTGCGGGTATGATGAGGTAGTAACAAACTCATTCATGGATAGTGAAATAGCAAAATTATTTGCTCCAATAAAAGAGGAGCTATTTTTGCTAAATCCTATTAATGTTGATAATAATTATATGCGACCTAGCATCATTGCCAAATTACTTAAATTAGTGCAAAAGAATCTAACAAGATCCATCAAAGATATTGCTTTGATGGAATTGGGACCAATCTTTAACTCTTGCACATCCGATGGCGAATTGATTTTTGCTTCGGCGATAAGATGTGGGCTATATAACGAAAAAGATTGCCATTCTACAGCCCGCCCCGTAGATGTTTTTGACATTAAATCTGACTTAGAAAATGTTTTAAATTATACAGGTTTACCTATTGATAAGTGCCAATTTGCTCCTGTTGATTTACCTTATTACCATCCGACAAACTCAAACATTATAAAACTTGGTAAGAATGTCATAGCATATTTTGGACAAATTCATCCCTCTATATTAAAATATTTTGATATTGACTGCCAGATATTTGCCTTTGAGATAAATATTGCCAATATACCATTTGCTAAAGCAAAATTTGCTAAAAGAGACGAGTTTATTGTTTCCGACTTCCAACCAACCTTTAGAGACTATGCTTTTGTAGTTGATCTAGAACAACCGGTTGGCAAGATAATTGCTTATATCAAAAATTCTAATAAAAAACTGATAAAATCAGTTGATCTATTTGATGTTTATTCAGGAGATAAACTGCCTTCCGGTAAAAAATCGGTGGCAATTAAAGTGCAATTTCAAGCAGATGATCGGACGTTAAATGAAGCAGACTTAAATTTATTAAACCAGGAAGTTATTGCAACTGCTTACGAGAAATTCCAAGGTAAATTAAGAGAATAAATAAAATTTCTGGTAAAGTAACTTTTTTTAGCCGAATACTTGACTTAGTTGGATTAATAAGGTTATATTGTATAATTGGGTATAAGAGTATAAATTAATTTATGAGCATTGTATGAAAAGTGGTAATGAAGATAATAACGAAGGCTTCGCTGTTGCCAATGAAGCTGTGGATAAGGTGGCTGAAGTTGTAATTGCAGTAAATAATGATTTATCAGCTCTTTCTCCTGCGAAACAAGATTTAGAGCATATAGCTGGGGTTCTAGTTGAGGTGGTGAATGTTTTGGAAAAAAGAAACTCACTGCAAAATATAACAGCTAACGATATAAAGGGGTTAGAGGAAAAAGCTGAGAACATTAAAAGCCGTTCATCAATTGGAGCTCAGATAAAGGCATGGTTTGACTCATGGCTTACTCCTCTCATTAACTTTTTAAAATCTCCATTTAGTAAAAAACATCAAGAAAAATTACAGCAAGCAACAGAAGAGTTTGTTAAAGGAGCTGAGGTTATACAAGAACAAGTTGCCAAGGAGCAAGTTGTGGAAAAGCAAATAGCCACAACTATTGCAGCACAAGAAGCACCGGAACAACCGTCTGTGAAACCAATTCCTAAACCTAGAACTATAACAGCCCCGTTAGCAGTACCAGAAGTAACTCACTCTATACAAGATGTTGTGCCAGTACAAGCTGTAGTGAGTAATGCTCCAGCTATGCCGCCAACACAGGTAACAACTAGTACTCCGACAGTTATGCCACCACCAGTGCAGGTAACAGTTAATAATGTTCCAGATATTCCACCGCCCCCTCCGCCACCGCCACCACCACCGCCTAATCTTAATACAAAAGTGACACCGGTAGCAAATGTCGATATGGCAAATCATTTGGCAGCCATAAGAGAAGGGATTAAGTTAAAGAGTGTAGCAGATCGACCATTAGGGGAAATAGCTGTAGGTTCAACAAACGATGGTTTGATGGGTGAATTGGGAAAAAGGCTTGCAGCACGGAGAGGAGCTGGTGAAGTTCAAGGTGGCAAAGAACTACCTAAAGCATGGCTTGCAGACCAAGCTAGATTTGAAGAGGCTAGAAAAGAAGAAGCAGCACGCCAGGCTAAACAAGATGCAATAGATACTCCAAGAATAGCAGCGGCACTAAAAGCCGAAGCAGAAAAGCAAGCAGCAAGTGCAAAACCTACCCCTCCTAAAGTTGAGTTTAATGATGCTGGAGTTCCAATACCACCACCTCCTCCCCCTCCACCTGGACTCTCTGGTATTCAGCCGCCTAAACCAAAATCCCCAACCGCAGAACCAAAGAAACAGGCAAAGCCTGCTCAACTTGCTGTTTGTAAGGATGACATCATGAAAGCGGGAGAAGGGTTGAGGAAAGTTACAATTAAGGAAGATTCTACCCCTAAAAAACCAATAGAAACCCCTATAGTAAATTTTAAAGCAAACCTTAAACCAAGAGGACCCAGCGGCGGTAGGGGGTAAATAGCATAATTGTTGAAAGTTTAAAATAGAGCCAAATTACAACTAAAGATTGTGTATAAATATACACTTAGGGTAATTACCATACAAACCCGTCATTGCCAGGAGGTCGCCAGACCGATGAAGCAATCCATTTCTATTCACTTTTTCTTGGATTGCTTTGTCGACCTTACGATCTCCTCGCAATGACGTTTTTATCCTGTCATTCCCACATCTAATTTGTCATTCCCGCGTAAGCGGGAATCTAGCCCCCTACCTACGCAGGGGTGACACAAAAATGGATTGCCACGACCTACTTGCGTGGTCTCGCAATGACGAAAAAGCTATCTAAAATCCGCTCCACCTTCTAACTTTCAACAGTTGTGGCAACCTCCTCGCAATGACATCTTATACTTTAACCTTTTTTCCGTGAACACTCACATTCAATCTACAACTGTAGTATTAAGCTAAAAATTCATTTTAACCTTCAAACTATAGTTAAACCCATAAAATTAGGTGACAAAGAACATAGTAATAATTTCAAATAATTTGCTGGTTTCTGTTACCTTATTTTTAATCCATCGTTTCATATTAGCCCAAAACTTCTCTATGGGATTTAAGTCTGGTGAATATGGCGGTAAAAAAATAAGCTTGCAACCAACTGATTCTATTAATTCCTTTGTTTTCTTTGATTTATGGAAACTAGCATTATCCATCACTACAACTTGTCCTGCTTTTAACTCTTTAATTAAAAACTTCTCAACCCAATTATTAAATAACTCTGTATTGCACGTTCCATTAAAAACAAAAGGAGCTATTGATTGATTGTTTACCAAGCCAGCTATGATATTAGTTCTTTGATAGTGTTTCCCACTCTTCTTTCCAATCAGTAATTCTCCTGTTTTACTCCAGCCTCTATCTTGGCAAATACCTGTATCTATACCGCTTTCATCAATATGCACTATTTGCCCTTTATCATATTTATTGATCTCTTCTAAATATTCAGCTCGTCTGTCTACACTTGACTCCATGTAGGTAAAGGTTTTTTTTTATAACTAAAACCTAGCTGTTTTAATATCCTTCCAGTTTGAGACCTCGCAATTCCAAACTCTTTACCAATATCTTGTAATCTCATATTTGGATTATTTCTTACAAAATTTGCTAACTTTTGCTTATCAACTTTACTTTTAAAACCTACTCTAGCTTTTGCTAATATCGTTCCTTCCTTTCTCTTCCTTACGTTCCAGCGACTAATTGTATTTTTATGTATATCGAATATCTTGGCAGCCGCTCTTTGACTATTACCTTTTTCTATATAACTTATTACTTTTTTTCTTAAATCTTTACTATATGGGCTTGTTGACATTTTTTCTCTTATTTATACCATATAATGTCATCTAATTCAACGGGTTTAACTATACCTTGATGACCAATATATTTGCTAGCAATGTGAGCATTATAGATAATGCCATACTCCATCATATGGTATTTCGCAGTTAAACCAGTACCAAAAGTAAAAGATAATTTGTCAGGTTTAACTGACTTGATTGGTAATGGTTTATCTATTCCATCTAACCGTACATCAATTATTGGCGATTTTCCTTTGAAGTCATAATTAACGTAACCATGCAATTCTGGTATTAATAGTAATTGGTCAAGTTGGATGTTTGCCGAGGTTCTTAGACCCAAAATACCTTCAAATTTATTGTATGATCGCTTTTTAACAACTAAGCTTTGACAGGCTGCCCCAGTTTTTGTATAACCAGAATCCGTAAATTGTGAGTATCTAAACCCAATAGTTGGGGTAATAGTTAAATTTTCAGAAGCCTGGTAACTATATCCGGTAAGTAGCTGACCACTATAAGAAATAGATTTATATTTAGCGGTGACTGTGCCTAGAGTAGTAACATTTCTTACATTAGTTGGGAGTATCCGTCTTTCTGAGCTTTTAATATCAGTTATGCCATATGATGCTACACCTTCAGCAAACCAATTAGTTGAGAATTTATATAAGCCGTATACCGAGAAGACATTAGTTTTGCCGTTAGTTTTATCGCCATTTTTCTGATTCTTATGAGACATGTTTGTATCAATTAAGCTATAAGCTGCACCAATTAGCAAGTCATCATTTATTAAACCGTCAAAACCAACTATTCCACCAGCCGATTTCATGTTGTAACCACTAACTCCTTTTTGCATTTTTTGGTTAGCAGTACTATAAAATGGACTACCCCATACTCCGTACATTATCTTATCATCATCACCCGATGGTATAGGAACCTGCAGTATATTCACAGACCTTGAAGTAATTTGGCTAGTAACTTGAGAAATTGCTTCGCTTATTATAGATACCAAATCTTTTAGAGCAACTTCTACTGCAGTCAAATTTTCATTACTAGACAGCAGCCTTTCAATCTCCAAGTGGGCGTTATCTTTATTCATAAAACCAAGTTTATTTTTGTAGCTAGCAGCCTCACTCTTTGTATCAGTTACCTCAATCAATTGTTTAATAAATATTGCTTCTTCTGATAAGATAGCATCAGATTTTTTTGCTTCCTCTAATTCTTCCCTTGATTCTTCCCATGGTTCTCCCGATAATTCCTGCAATTCTCTCGCTAAAACTTCCTTAGAAATATCCTTGGCAGATAGGGTCAGAGTGTTAAGATCAACGATCCAGCTAACAAAGCGGTTTTGTTCCTCTGACACAAGGTTAACTTTGTTTTTATCAATTACAGTAAGACCATCTTTATCAACTGACGAAACCAGAACATATTTGGTATCTTCAGAAATTTTGTTAATATCAGATCGAGCTATTACTTTTATATTCAGCTTGTCTAGTTCTGATAAATCTAATTTACTATCCCTCTGAATTTCTATATTACCACCTGCCATTTTTGAGGTATCATAGAAAGTGTTCAGCTGTAGCGTTCCTGTCAGCTTGGCATTACCAACATATTTTAACTGATTAGTCCCTATATCTATTGTTAAATCTTTAGCGACTAAATCACCAGTGATAGTTTGATTTCCAGACAAGCTAATTATCTTAGCTTGATTTGCTTCAATACCAGCAAACTTAATGTCTTTTTCTAATAGCACATACTTATTAGCAAAACTTACAGGGGCTGTTGAATCTACTTTTTCTTTAAACCAAACATTATCTGCTAATATTATCTTTTCACTATTAATTGAAGCTTTAACCAAGGCGGCATTATCAAATCTTATCTTGGACGATCCCTTAGCATTTACCTCTTCTGAATCAATTACCGTGGAA
Organism: Candidatus Tisiphia endosymbiont of Ceraclea dissimilis; assembly: GCF_964030735.1. Taxonomy (NCBI): domain Bacteria; kingdom Pseudomonadati; phylum Pseudomonadota; class Alphaproteobacteria; order Rickettsiales; family Rickettsiaceae; genus Candidatus Tisiphia; species Candidatus Tisiphia endosymbiont of Ceraclea dissimilis. The sequence goes on along the minus strand of NZ_OZ034917.1, from coordinate 1,191,021 downwards.
TAGGTAAACTCTTTTAATAGCCTTGGTAATTCAGCTCTATCTACATTTACTCCTGGGACAGCTATAGTTCTGTTTTCAATACCAGCAAAAGTTACAGTTTTATCAGCATTAATTGTTATTTTCTTAGAATAAATATCAGCTTTTACCGTTGAATTGCTATCAAAAATTACATCAGACAATCTCAATTTATCCGCCCCTAGATTACCATAAGCAACGCTATCGTCCGACTTGAATATTACTTTACCGCTATTATTCTTTTCGGTCGATACATTGGAATAGAAATTTTTACTATTGACAGCGATTGTGTAATCACCTAGTAATTTAATCTCTTCTAATCTGTTCTCAGATGATCCAACATCACCTGCAATGGTAAGATTTGCATTTAATGCTAAACTATGCAATTTATTGCCAGTTGTGGTAATGTTACTTATAGTACTATCTTCTTTTAAGGTTAAAATTGCATATTGAGTACTAATAAAACTAACTTTACTATTAATCTTCCCCAGGTTTACCATAGCGGCATTTAATTCTATTTCCACAGTATTAAGAGTAGGCTTAATATCAAAGCTACCAGCTCCAGAGAAAATTATCTTTTTTAGTTTATTATCAGCAGTACCTAAAATTTTATCTACTCCGTCAATCGTCAATGTTGTATCTTCCTCAACAGAATCAAACTCAACTATACCTGTATCATTAGTACCTGGGTCTAGATTATTGTCTAAAGTTATCATTCTGTTTTGATCGCTACTATTCCGTAATGTTAATCTAGCCTCTGGATGTATGAAATTAATTGCATTACGACTACCGCCACCTCTGTTGGATAAAATATTAATAGGACCATGTTTAGCATCTAGTACGTAAGTTGCTGAACCGGTGTCGGTAGAAGGGTCTATAGTAAAACCAGCAGCATGTTTAGATTGTCCAATATCGATTTGAGCAATCGAGGCTGAAGTACCACTTTCATCAACAAATTTTGTTCCCTCCTTTCTTGGGTTATAAACAATGCTCAACTTCTTAGTATTACTGATATCAAGTTTATTAATACCATCTCCTGTGATAATCACATTACCATAAGCTGCAATGTGCTTTAGACTTCTAGCAGCTGTACCAAGAGCTTTGTCACCATTAGCTTTTACAGTTAAAGTAGCACCGTCAATACCAACCATTGCTACTCTCCCTCCATTACCAATTTTTCCTGGTAAATTATTCTCAAAGATTATGGAGTGACTGTTTCCAATTCCTAAAGTAATCAATCCCAATTCTGAATCTTCATGCAAGAAGTTGATTTCCGCTCCATTAGCAGCAAGGAGATGAACGTCATTATTTGAAGCATTTATTACTAGAGTATTAGCAGTAGGAGCATCAAGAGGAGGAGGAAGAATAGCAGGAGTACCAATATTTATAGTCTTAATATTGCCAATCTCTGCATTGGTAGCTATGAGGGTAACCTGAACATTTAAAGTGCCATGCTCACCACCGGCTATTGTTGAATTGAATGTTGCAGGCTTCTCAGGAACAACAGGCTTATTAAAGGTTAACGTTCCTCCCTTACCAAAATCAACTCCACCCGTAAAATCACCACCAATTGTTACAGTTTTATCGACATTAGTGAAGTTAAGTTTTTCAGTAAAAACATCTCCTTCTAAATTGACATTACCATCAACAATATTAATCTCGGCTAAAGCAGCACCATTAGCACCGATATTTTTAGTTACCCTACCAAATCCCAGGAAGGTTAATGTACCCTGATTATCTGTACCGCTAGTATTATATATAGCGCCAGTGATTCTTTTACCAGCTTTTAGCTTAAGTATAGAATTTTTATGGGTAAGATTAGTATTAGTAGCAAAAACATGATCTTCTAAATTAACTTCTCCAGCCCCTATATCTACTGTAGCTAAAACAGCAGTACCAGTCCCTATTGCTCCAGCCTTGCCAATTTCTGCAAAGCTTAATGTTCCCTTACCATTAATATCTGTAGTGATAGCCCCATTGATTGTTACATTATTCCCAATCTTAAGTACAGAATTTTCATGGGTAAGATTAGTCTGATTAGTAAAAACATTCCCATATAAAGAAACTGTTCCATTACCTATTTCTATCTTTTTTAAAGCCTTTTTATCAGCACCAATCGTTCCAGTTACCTCGCCATTTCCTTCAAAGATTAACGTTCCTTCTTTATGTGTATTCGTAGTGATAGGACCAGAGAGTTTTATATTCCTAGCAGTATCATCAGCCTTTTTAGCAGATTTAATTATAAGGGTTGAGCCTTCACCATTAAATCTTATTGAGCCTAATTTATCATAGGTATTTATTCCAACATCACCATAAGCGTTTCCATCTAATATTAATGTCTTATTGCTATTAATTCTAGCCGTTATAGAGCTAGCAGCACCACCAGATATAGATCCTATAGTAATGTTATTATTTATTATAAGACTATCACCCCGAGGCCAAGGCCAAGGCCAACCATCATGACCTGGATTAGCTTGCACTTTTATCCCACCTATTCTTTCAGGAGCGTGTTCATCAACTATAATTATATCATTTTCCTTATTAAGAATCATCCAATCATTATTACCATTCTTGGCATCTATCTTCTCACTAAGTTTACTACTACCATCAGTATTAACTCCACGACCTGCAAAAGCAACGCTGCTCCATCCCATACTTGCTAAAACAGAGGCAACTGACACGCTGGTCAGCAAATTTTTTAAGAATTTTTGTTTTTTTTTAGACATATTTACCATTTTTCATTTTAAAAAATAACTCACCACAACAGATTTTTACTTAATACCCACTAGTGTATGGATAAAATATTAATACAAATTTTTGAGTATATTAACTTGATTAAGCAACATCTGGTGTATCATAGTGATTAACCTATGTCAACAAGAGGTATAAAAATTATTTAATTAAGATTAAAATCTTAAGAAGGATTAATTAATATTATTACAATAACATTAATATAATCTAATTTAGGGGGTTATCGATTTTATTTGCGATTTCCCATTGACTAAAATAGATGGTGGTAATATAATGCCGACTTAGTTTTGTTTAAGGACTTAGTTTGTTTAAATTTTAGTTTAGGATATTTCTCATGTTCGCAATCGTCAAAGCAGGCGGAAAACAGTATAAAGTCGGCAAAAACAGTGTCATCAAAATAGAAAGAATTGACGGTGATAGAGGGGCAAAAGTTCAACTTGATCAGGTATTGATGATTGGTGAAGATTCAAAACCATCTTTTATCGGTACGCCAATAGTTCAAGGGGCTCTTGTTACAGCTGAAATTACTAACCAGTTTAAAGATAATAAGATTATTGTCTTTAAGAAAAAACGTCGCCAGAATTATCGTCGAAAGAATGGTCATAGGCAGGAATTAACCGAACTGAAAATATTAGACATTACTAAATTATAACTGGATTTATAAGGATATATAGATGGCAACTAAAAAAGCTGGTGGTAGTTCCAGGAATGGGAGAGACTCAGCCGGTCGTAGATTAGGTACTAAAAAATCTGATGGACAATATGTCATATCAGGTAATATAATTGTTAGGCAACGGGGTACTAAAATTTACCCAGGTGAAAATGTTGGGATTGGAAGAGATCATACGTTATTTGCCTTGGTTAAAGGTAAAGTAAAATTCTCTAGTAAGGGCGGGCATAAAATAGTTAATGTTGTGTTGGTGGCATAATTATAATCCTGTATAATGCCCAGCCATGCAACTAGACCTCTTGCATAACCTGTATATCATAAGTGATAAATTCTTGTTGAGGATCGTAGTTAATTGTTAGGAGTGGTAAGAGAAAGTGAGGAATATTTCACAAATAAATTGGCTATGCTAAATGTTGAGGAATATGATAAATCTCAATTGGAAACCATTAGAAATCAAATTAGCAATAACGAAAATCCTACCACTATAGTTTCAGTTGATTATTATGGTATAGAATCAATAATCAACTGAAAATCAAACACTGAATTGACAAAAAAGATTATAGCTGCACATAAATATAAATGATTATCTCCGGCAGCCTCCTAGAACTTCTTTCTATAGTTAATTCAGGAGAATTTGGGGCTAGGAACGATGGAGCGACGCCTATAAGTAATAGGCGAACGACGAGTGACGACGCCCCCAACTTCTCATCAATTGACTATAGGCCGCTATAGCTCAGAGGTAGAGCACATCATTGGTAATGATGAGGTCGCAGGTTCAATTCCTGCTAGCGGCACCATATACATATTATCATTTGTTAAATTGAAACTATAAAATTCAATACAAAGTTTTATGAGTGCTATTTAGTTTATAATCGAACTCAAGAGAGTAAAAGCACTTTAGACTTTGTCATGTAGTTGTATAATGCGAGAATCGTTATTTGTTGTTTTGGGCTTACTAGAAAAGAAACATGAAGGTACAAATTTTTTGGTGTAAAGTAGCCTTTCTAGAAATGATGACTCCACTGGCATTTCTGCAGTACTTGTATTAATAAAATGAACTGCTCTTAGCAAAATATATTTTTCTCTTTCATTTACAAGAAAAGCAGCCTTTTCTTCGATATAATTTTTGTTAAGCTTTTCTGGATTTAGCATATACCATTTTTGATCTCGCTCAGATTCTTCCAATCTTTGATAATCTTTAGGCTGGAGAGCAAAAAAATCTGATTCCAATATTTCTGCTTTTACGTATTCATAGAGTACTTGGATTCCTCTACCTACTTCTAAAACACCAAACATAACACTTACATTTTTAATTATTTTAAGGACGTAAAAAACAACATCAATTTTATCATAACTAATATGAAACTACTTTTTTAAGAGTTTTGCAAGCATAAAATATACACCCTTATTTAAATTCAAAAAGATAATTGCTAGTGCTGGTAGCTTATTTATGGTACAATTTCTGTAATGAAATAATAAGATTATTAAGCTTTTTAATTATAACACAACCAATCAAGATATTTATATGGAAAATAATAAACCACCAAGAATGATGGTAGGTACCGATGAATTCTATGACCTGCTAGTTAATAGTGATGTCTTTGTTGATAAAAGTCTAATGATAAAGGAATTGCTAGAAGATAGTGGTAAAGTTATCCTAATTACTAGACCAAGGCGGTGGGGTAAGAGCTTGAATATGAATATGCTCCAGAAATTTTTTGAGATAGAGGTGGATAAGAGAGGTACGCCTTTACCTGAAGAAGATAGAGTTAATCGCATTCTCTTTACCGGTGGGGAAATCAATTTAGGTATTAAAGGAAAAAGGACTTTAGAGCCTTTAAAGATTAACGGCAATGAATATGCCATGACTCAACAAGGTCAATTTCCGGTGATTTTGCTCAATCTTAAAGATGTAAAAGGTAGTAGTTATCAAGAAATAGAACTAGGTATTAAGGATCAAATTATAGAATTATTTGCAAGTCATCATTACTTAAATCATCATGTAACAGAAGATACAGGACTATTAAATAATGCCCAAAAAGAAAAACTAAGGAGATATTTTGATGGGAAACTTGAGAGAAATGACTTAAAAGATAGTTTACGGGTTTTGAGCGAAGTGCTGTACAAACATTTTGGTCAAAAAGTTTACATATTAATCGATGAATATGATACGCCGATCAATAGTTCATACATTAAGTTTGGTAACAAGCCAGAAGAGTTTGAACAGGTACTTGAAATGTTTCGCGGGATGTTTGGCAGTAGTTTAAAAACTAATCCTTATTTAGAAAAAGGCGTAATAACCGGCATATTACGGGTTGCTAAAGCTAATTTATTTTCGGATTTGAATAATGTTAGTGAGTATAGCTTGCTTGATGAAAAATATTCTAAGTTTTATGGTTTTACTCAAGCAGAAGTTGATGAATTGTTAGCAAAAGTACCAACAGCAACTAATCCTGAAAAAATTAAAGCTTGGTATAATGGTTATAATTTTGGCGGAGAAATCATCTATAATCCATGGTCGATTATGCAATGTTTAGCTCATAAAGGCAAACTTGATCATTATTGGCTTGATAGTGGGGGGACGGCTCTTGTTGATAAAGCATTATTGTCAGATGGAATGCAGGAAGATTTACAGAGCTTAGCTGCCGGCAAGAGTATTATCTCACCGATTGTCAAACAAATTAGTTTTGCTGATATCAACAAACCAGTAGGATTATTTAGCTTGTTGTTATTTAGCGGTTATTTAAACCCTGTTGCTAAAAAACCAGAAGAAGATATTTACGAATTGTCGGTACCAAATAAAGAGGTACGATATATATATAATGCCAGAATGCTCCAATGGGTTACTGATCAGTTACAAATTGATCACTCTCGATATTATTCTTTTGCTACTTTGCTGCCGGCAGGTAAAATAGAACAGTTTAAAGAAAGGTTGCAAGAATTATTGTTAAATGCTACTAGTTTTTATCAAACTGGTGAGAAAAAAGCCGAGCTATTTTATAGTGGTTTTATGCTAGGTTTGATTAATACCTTAGCTTCTGACTACATAATAGACAGTGAAAGAGAAACCGGTAGCGGTAGGGCGGATATTGTGCTACTACCCAAGATAGGTAAAAGTGATAATGCTATTATTATTGAATATAAAATATGTAAATCTCCTGATATTTTAGAATCTGTTGCCAAAGATGGGCTAGAGCAAATAGCAAAAAAACGATATGATGCTAAAATAAAAGAATACTCCCATGTTCAAAAAATCATCAAAATATCTATGGCTTTTTGCGGTAAGGAAGTGGCACTAGAATATCAGATTGTTGTAATTTCTTAATTCGTATTTCAGAACCTGAAACTTAGAGGCAAAAAACTTGAGACCTCTCTACGTTTTCTGTTCGATATTTTTGAAAAAACGACAACTCGTACAAAAATGGCGGGGCGTAGTGAACAATTTCCGAACCCAGTCAGATACCAAATTGCTTATTATACAAGTGCTTACGCTCATCATTAGAGCTTCGTTACCTCATATTGCAACTCCATATTTTTTCCACAAAATGCCATCGAAATTTTTAATATTTGTTTTACATGTGAATGCTCTTTTATTTTACTATCATATTTTTTATTAATAATTTGTTGTAAACCAGATTTAGCTATATCTGCTAGCTCTTCTGAGGATTTAGCGATTTTATACTCGATAATCATCGCTTTATCACCTTTGCCAATTTTTGGAATCATCATAACGTCGGCTCTGCCATCCCCTGATTCTTGTTCACTTGATATTATATAATTAGGAGCTAACATATTAACAAAGCCGAGCATAAAGCCACTATAAAATAATTCGGCTTTTTTCTCTCCTGTTTGGTGAAAACTAGTAGAATTAAGTAACAATTCCTGCAGACGCTCTTTAAACGCCTCTATTTTACCATCTGGTAATAGAGTAACAAAAGAATAATAGCCAGAATTATCAATTTTTATTTGTTTAGTAACCCATTGTAGCATTCTTTTTTCATAAATATATTTCACCTCGTAGTTAGGAGCAGATAAATCATAAATATCTCTTTCTGGCATCTTGGTAGTTGTATTTAGGTAGCCACTAAATAATAATAAGCTAAACAACCCTTCTGGTTGGTTGATATCAGCAAAATTTATATGTTTAGTGATAGAAGAAGTAATCGTTTTACCTGCAACTAAAGCCTGGATATTTTGTTGCATCTCGTCTGAGAGCAGTACATGATCAATCCAATCAGTCCCACCACTATCAATCCAATAATGATCAAGCTTGCCTTTACTTGCCAAACATTGCATAATCGACCATGGATTATAAATGATTTCTCCGCCAAAATTATAGCCATTATACCAATTTTTAATTTCTTCTGGCTTTGTAGTGGTTGGTACTTTAGTTAATAATTCATCAACTTCTGCTTGAGTAAACCCGTAACTGTTAGAAAATCTTTCATCTAGTAAACTACATTCAGTTAAATTATTCAAATCTGAAAACAAATTAGCCTTAGCAACACGCAATATACCGGTAATGATGCCTTTTTGTAATGAATCATTGGTTTTAAGGCTATTGCCAAATATTGCCCGGAATAGAGCTAATACTTCCTCAAACTCTTCTAGATTATTGCCAAATTTCATATAGGCACTATTAATTGGCGTATCATATTCGTCAATTAGTATGTAGACTTTTTGATTAAAATGTTTATAAAGTAAATCGCTTAGAAATTTCAAACTATTCTCAAGTTCTACTTTGTTAAATTCTCCAGAAAAATATCTAGTTAATTGTTTCTTTTGTGCATCATTTAATAAATTTTCCTTATCTGTTAAATAAGTCTCCAAATAACGATAATTACTAAATAACTGTATTACTTGATAATTGATTTTACTTTCAATTTCCTCATAACTACTACCCCTAATCCCCTTAAAACTTATAATAATAACTGGAAATTGACCTTGATAGTCTAGAAGAATATCTGGATACTTAGATATTTTAAGTGGTTTAAGCAACTTTTTTCTACCACTTGCTAATCCCAAATCCACCTCTCCACCAGCAAATAGTTTATAGTTCACTCTTTGTTCTTGTGGTATAGGATTGCCATGTTGATCTACCTCTATCTCAAAAAATCTCCGCACCATATCCATATTCAAGCTCTTCCCCCATCGCCTTGGACGGGTGATTAAGGTGACTTTACCACTATCTTCTAACAACTCCTTGATCATTAGACTCTTATCAACAAATATGTCGCTATTAATCAACAAATCGTAGAAGTCATCGGTACCAACAAACATTCTTGGCTGATAATTATTGTGGGTTTGTTCTTTCATACTTTACTCAATCAACTAAAATTCACTCTTATGTCTAAATAATTTATGACAACTCATGAACATGTTATTTAATCATAACTTGCTTATATATTTCATTATAACATAATAATAACTTGCACTAACTATTTATCAGTAAAAAATTATAAATTTTTTAACTTCTTATCCAAAATTCGCGTAATAAAGTATTTTAGGGATTTTTTTGTCTAAGGAGTCGTAAGAAAATAATGTGTATAAATTAAATTCTACCTACAACTAAAATTATATAATCATTGTATAATTGCCACTAAACTAAATATTTCACTAATTTTTTATAAAATACACTTTACATACCAAAATATATTGTATACCTTATAAAATATATGGGTTTTTAGAAATAATATAGCAACCACAAATTAGGTTTTTGATATTGTTATTTCGTAATATTCAATATAATCTCACTAGTAAGCAAAATAATCTTGCAACATTGCAAAGCAAACTTAATGAACAACAGGCTTTAGTAAGCAAAATATACGAATATTTAAGCGATTTTCAGGATAATCCTACATCTAATACAAGAATGGTGGAAAATGATCAACTAGCTGCCAAGTTGGTTGGTGAACTAACACAATTAAATTTGAATGAAGTTGAAAATACTGAATTTTGGCGACCGTGGCAAGATAGACATTTTGATGTTCCAGGACAGATGGCATATGATATGTATGGTTTTGGAAGTTATACAGATATGCTTTCATCTCTTTCTACAGAAGGTCAATCACATCTTTTGCTTACAATACACGACACACCTGAAGTTATTGCCAATCTAAAACAAGTAGTAATTGCATCTTACTCAAATATTTCTGCAAAACAGATAGGAGATAACATAGGCATAAGTTATCCAAGTGGAACCTTTCATATTAGAGACACAGAAGTTTATAATGTGTACAGAATACATTACAATTACCAAGAGCCTGCACCAGAAGTTGCGGATAGTATTTTAAACGAAATAGCCCTAATACTTGAAATAATTTCGGAGATTAGTTCATATCAATTCCCCAAAAATTGACTACAATAGACTTAATTAATTCTACTGTCTAGCTCACGGAATACTCCAACTTCTTTCCATAAGTCCCTATTTCCTATAACATAAATAACTTCTTTAGCACGGGTAACTGCTACATTTAAGATGTTAGGAAATTTGCCTACCCATACTCGACTGCCATCTTGGTCTGATCCTTGTGCCCCTAATACTAAAATTACCGCTTCAGCTTCTCGACCTTGGACAGTATGTATTGTTCCAACTCGCTCATTAAGCCAAGAATAGATATCTGTAGTTATCCAAGATTTTAAAATATGACTATCTTTTATAATTTTGCGTAAATTATTCGCAACAACTCTAAAAGGTGTCACAATATACAGATTTGGCTGTATTCCAGCACTCTTTAATGTACCTAATAGTTCAAGTACCTTTTGCCCTTCTTCTGGACACCACTTATCTGACGCTTCTCCTTTAACATCAAACCATTTAGAAGAACCAAGACACTTATGTATTGCAGAGCTGCTATCAGAACTCTTGGCGTGAACCATAGATTCTCCATAAGCAATTATATTAGAAATATCAAACATAGGATTTCCACAACGTCTATGTACTAGTAAAGGCACACCAACCAAACGACTTCCGTGCTTAGTATCAAATTCATAAATATATGAATTTGCAAAATCTGATAGGGTCTGCACTGATGCTTCTGGGGCATTGAAACGTTTTGGATCTACTGAAAATTGTTTACATATACTTTTTGTTAAATTGTCAGGTAAATCAACCACTGGTTCTATTTGTAGAGGATCCCCTGTCACTATAACACGTTTTGTTCTCATTATAGCCCCTACAGCAGCTTGCGGTAAAGCCTGCCCAGCTTCATCAATAATAAGCCATCCAAGAGAATTGGCAGGGATATCCTTTAACATTTTCTCTACAGATGCAAAAGTTGTTGATACACTAGGAACTACAAGGAAGAAAGATGCCCATAAGTCTAGTAAAAAATCAGTGGTGCTTTTATCTATTACGTTAAAAGAATCCCTAAAAATTTTCATCATAGCTCCAAGGTTATGATGTAAAGGTTTGGCTGCTGCATCTATAAATGCTTTATGTAGTTTTATAGCGGAAATAAATACCTCATCGCGTAATAATTGTGTCTGTTCGTTACACCATGGGGACACTAGGTGCATTTCTTCAGAGGATTTTGTAAATAAACTACTATCAATCAAATGATTTTCAAATTCTTTAGAGGATGTTACAATCTTTTTCTTTTTATAATTAAGACGAACAATCTTTTGCCTTTTTTCTCTCCAGGCAAGAAATGAAGGAGTGTTTAGAATACACCAAATAATATGTGGTTTTAATTTATCATGTTTTAATAAAAAATCTTCTGGATCCTCTACCTTTCCTAACTCTTTTTCTAAATTTTCTAACTCTTCAACTAAATTTCTTGTTTCTTGTAATTTAGAGAGTTCATCTCGACTTGCTTTTAATGTTTTTTCAAAATTTTCTTTAGCTTCTTTCCAACGTTCTAAAGCTTCACTATGACTAGACGGTGGGTTATTTTCTTCAATAATTTTAGGGTATATAGTTTCAATGATTTCATGACTATCTGGATCTTTAATCTCGAATTTCTGCGGTTTTCCATTTATTTTTGCTAAATATGTTGAAAAGCTAAAATCCTTATCCCACCAAAATTTTTCATTAAAATTCTTACAATTAGTCATATTGCCAAGTACTGCTGCAATCAACCCCCAACTTCCACCTCCAAGTAATGAATCAGATAGAGCTTTAAAATAACGCAGATCATTTGCATTATCGGCAATGGCTTTTAAACTAGGTAATTCAGTGCTAATATTTTCAACAGCCTTATTGTTAGATGAGGCGATTAATATTTCAAAACCTTTTAGTCTTTCATCTAATTTGTAAATCTTGAACCACCCCTTTCCGGCTTGTATTTTTTCCCCTGAATCAATAAAAGCTTGTTCAGGATCAACAAAATTCAGTAATGCTTCTGCTCTTTCTGCAACTAATTTTGCCACAATATCACGTAATAAAGTTGTTTTTCCTGTTCCTGGTGGTCCATTAATTGCAAGAATTCCACTGTCTTTTAGTTCAGTCATAGATAAATTAACTGCAGCCTGTTGAAGTAATACTAAAGGATGTCGTCCTAATCCAGGCCATCTTGCTGAAGGAATGTTTTTAGGGGAAAGAATATTTTGTAAAACAGTCTTATCTAGGATATTTTGACGTTTTAGGTCATTCACACCTAAATATTGTAAGAGGTTTTTTGAAGCACTTGAAGCACTTGAAGTATCTTGGTTTTGAGCTAAAGTATTAGCAATTAAAGTACTAGCTTTTGCTAAATCATTTAGGTAAAAGCTGTTAAGTAATACAGTCTTAGTAGGACCATCTTTTTCACTTGATTCAGGGTCATCTTTTTTACTTGATTCAGGATCACCTTTTTTTCTTAATTCGTAAGTTCGGAGAGCAAATTTTTTATTTATTAGCATTTCTGCTGATATACCATAAATATTATTAGTAAGGTAAGTATAAGCCTCATCTATCATTATTTTATTCAAGGGAAGCTCTTTACCATTTTCATCTTTTTTACGTAAGATTCCATCAAAAGCTATTTCCATTTTTTGTTTAACTAATGCCCAGTCCCTTAAGTTTTCAAGACTATTTTTTAACGCTTTAGGAGCACCCCATGCAAAACTTGATAAATTAACAGATATATCATTTTTAAGAAGACAACCATGCTGATCTACAGTAATTACCCCTGTAATGGCTTCTCCTGATACTTGTTTTGATTCGACACTTGTATCACCATATTTTTTAACTAAAGCAGAAAATACACTCTGAAGACTAATCGAACCCATTATTATTTGATAGAATAATTTTTTCTCAGGAGGTACTTCTTCGCCACCATTCTCCTATGGTAGTCCATTATCTAATAAAGCAACTAAACTTTTTTCTCCTCCTACTAGGTCTTCTGCTTTACAAAATGTTCGAGGCGACAATACTTCCAAAACAGTCCAAGCTGATAAGACGTTACTTGCTTCTTGCATAGTTAATGGTTTCATTTTGTTAGTAATTTAATGTTCTAAGAAATCTGCCCAGCTTATTTAAGCATGTATGCATTTTAGAAAATATATCGCCAACTCGTGTAAAATAATAATAATTTAAAAGTTTGGTTGTAAAACTTTTGATTATTCCTTATATTTGTAACTTAATAGTCTCACACCACGATATTTACTATTTTCAAGGGTATTATGATAATCTTTCTTTTTTGCCAAAATTCTCCTGTAATATAATTATAAATCAAAGGTTTGCTGATAAATCTCATTTGCTGGCAAACCAATAGCAGTTATATCAAATTTAAGAGATGGAATTACTTTGCTTTCTGCATTGTGGATTCTAAAGTTAATGCTATAACCACGGTTAAATACAATGGTTTTTGAATATTGACCACCATTCTTATTGTTTATTGTATTAATACATGTTGGATGCTTTGTACGCTTGGTAGATAAGGTATTATTCAAATTAAACCCTTGCACAATAATCCGTTTTTTTCCTTCTCTAATAATTTTGTAAAAATCAAAACGTCCCATGATAAAAGATATAATTGTCTTACAAAGTTCAATTTCTTTTGTCTCGCTGATGGCACACACCCTACTTATTTCATTGCTCCATGCATCCAATATTGGCCAATAAAAGCGAGATGGTTTATCAATAACATCCCTCCATAACGCAGTTCCATTAGAATCATTTTTAATTTTAGTTAACTCATCAAAGATTGCTGTGGCAGTGATCCAATATTCATCACTACAACCTGAATCATCAATACCCCATTCTTTAATAAAGTTAGCTGTTCTTGATAATCTTGGGTGTTTTAAGGCTTTGTGATTATTTTTACAAGATATGCCGAATGTTTTGCCATTTATTGTTATCAATACATCACGTACATCCCCCTGCTTACCTGCAATATCACTATTAAATGAAATTAATCCATCGTTACCAGATTCAAAGAAGGTCTTTTCTTTCAACAGAATATGCTCAATGGCAATAGTAGCTGCATTTAGCAAATTAGATTTTTCCTTATCTGCTATTTTATAGAATGCTTTTTCATTAATTTCTGAGTAGACATTTTCTTCAATTGACATATTTGTTTGTAATTTAAGTACTAAGCCTACCGCCCACTCGAAAGCTCTGCCATTGTTTGTTTGTGTAGCCATTAGCCCTCCAAATCTTCTCTAATTGTTTTGGCTACCCAGTACGCCAAATTTACTGGTACAGCATTGCCAATCATTTTATAGCCGTTTCTGATATTGGTATAAATGAACTCATAATCATCTGGAAATGCTTGAATTCTGGCACATTCTCGAACGGTTAATCTTCGATATTTATTTTCATGACCAGGAGCGAATTTTCTTAATTCTTGTCCATCAATTTTTATCATTTTAGGAGCTTGTGGGTGAAATGGAATATGCCTATCTGTTGCCAAAATAGTAAATGATTGTTCATCCCAACCTCGTACTCGATTTCTTGACATAAAAATTGGAGAATAGCCCGAATCAATTAGCTCATGATTCTTAACTTTTTTGGTTGTTCCAACTTTTAGATTAGCTAAATCACCTATCACCTGTTTTAAAGTAATTTTGGTTCCCAAAGGTTTAGGAAACTCAAATTTTTTGTTCAAAGATTTGTGATAGCCAACTATAAAAACACGTTCACGATCTTGGGCTACGCCATAATCACTTGCTTTTAACAACTTCCAACTAACCTCATAGTCTTCTTTTTTGAACATATCTATGATATTCATAAAGGATTCAATATTTCTTGAATGAATTATTCCATGAACATTTTCTGCAACACAAAATTTTGGCTGCACATGTCTAATAACCCGGATATATTCGTGAAATAATTGCCCCCTTAAATCGTCAAACCCACGCCTAGCCCCAGCTTCTGACCACGATTGACATGGCGGACCACCAATAACACCTATTGCATCGACTGGAATATCTTCATCTGGAATATCCAAAATAGAACGCCCGTCAAACTTTGATTCAGGAAAGTAGTTTTGATAAGAAGGAGCAATTGTTTTATCATATTCGTTTGCCCAAATTGTCTTAAACCCAGCTTTTTCAAAACCAATATCTATACCACCTGCACCAGCAAATAATGAAACAAGAGTAATATTTGACGCATATTTTTTTTGCTTTGCTGTTTTAACTGTAGCATCTTTTATTGACATTGTCTTTCATTCAATAGTTATTTTTTATTCACACCACGATATTTACTATTTTCGAGGGTATTATGATAATTTTCTTAGGCTCTTTATCGCTTAAATGTTTTTGTATCTCGGGTAATTGCATTACCATATTCTGAATCTCAATATTGCTCGTTACGTTGGCAAATTCTTGTGTAGCTCTCAGTTTGCCATTAACTTGGATAGCCATGGTATAAGATTCTAGCTCCAGCAATGATTCATCGAAAGAAGGCCAGGAAGTTTGATATAATCTTTCCTTACTACCTAATTTTTGCCAAATTTCCTCTGTAATATGTGGAATAAATGGGTTAAGTAACATAATCAAGACTCTAAACCCCTCTTTAACACTATAGTCAATTGATGAATTGACTATATTAACATTACCTTCTCTGCCCTTAGATACTTCATCTGACAAAGCATTAAATAGTTCCCGCATTCTTGCTATGGCTTTATTTAGCTTAAAATCCTTTAATTCTTCGGTAACATGTTTAATAGTATAATGGGTAAGCTTTGTTAATTTATTTGATTTATTACTAGAACCTTCCGTTATTTCACTATTAATTAGTATTTCTGCCATATTTTCTAGTTTACTAATAAAACGAGAACAGCCTTCAAGACCATTTGACGACCATTCAAAATCTTTCTCTGGCGGACTATCGGAGAGGACAAATAGCCTAATAGCGTCAGCACTATGGTTGGTCAATATTGATTCTAAATCCACAAGATTCTTTTTGGATTTACTCATTTTTTCTATTCGTCCTTGAACTACTTCTTCTCCAGTATTTTTATTAATCCACTTATCAGACTGTTTTATTACCTCATCTGGGTAAAGCCAATTATTATTAGCATCTTTATAAGTAGCATGTAGAACCATACCCTGAGTTAGCAAATTATTAAAAGGTTCACGAATACTAAGATAACCTTGTTCGTTCATTACTTTGGTAAAAAACCTGGCATAAAGAAGATGCATTACTGCATGTTCAATTCCACCAATATACTGATCAACAGGTAACCAATAATCACATACTTGCTTGTCGGTTATATCTTTTGCTGCCACGTTACAATAACGGATGAAATACCAAGAAGACTCAAAGAATGTATCTAACGTATCAGTCTCTCGAATAGCTTGTTTTTGACATTTTGGGCAATTAGTATCTTTCCAAGTAGGGTGAGAATCAAGAGGGTTGCCATTTCCATAAAATATAACATCGCTTGGTAGAGTTATTGGTAAGTCTTTTTCAGCTACCGGCACAGTTCCGCAAACTGAGCAATATATTATTGGGATAGGACAGCCCCAATATCTTTGTCTAGACACTCCCCAATCCTTCAGACGGTAGTTAATAGTACGTTTTCCTAAACCACGTTTTTCAAATTCTTCTATAGATTTTTGTTTAGCATCCTGAACAGTAAGATCATTCAAAAAGTCTGAGTTGATCATCATACCATCACCCGTGTAAGGTTCCGAGTATACGTCCATTTGAACATCTTGGTTAATTAGTACCTGCTTTATTGGCAAGCCCATTTTCTTTGCTAATGCATGATCTCTTTCATCATGAGCTGGACATCCAAAAACCGCCCCAGTACCATAATCCATTAGTACAAAATTTGTTATTATGACAGGAATAATAATTGTCGAATCAAATGGGTGAATGGCAAAAAGGTTAGTATACACCCCTTCTTTTTCAGCTTTATCTACTGCAGCATTAGTGTGTAATTGTGAACATTTTTCAATAAACAACACCATATCGTTATTTTTATCCACTAATTGCCCAACTATTGGGTGATTATAGGCTATTGCAACAAAACTTGCTCCAAAAATAGTTTCTGGTCGAGTAGAGAACACTTCTATATTAGTTTGATGATCTTTAATTTTAAAAGTAAAATTTGCTCCTTCCGATTTACCTATCCATTTTTCCTGCATAGATTTAACAGAATCAGGCCAAAATTCCAGTTTTGAAATTTCATTTAATAGCTCTTCAGCGTAATTAGTAATTTTTAAAAACCATTGTTTTAAATATTTTTTTTCAACTAAAGCACCTGAACGCCATCCACGACCATCTACTACTTGTTCATTAGCTAAAACAGTCTTATCAACAGGATCCCAATTTACTAAAGATTCTTTTTGATAGGCTAAACCTCTATTATAAAGTTCTAAAAAGAATTTTTGTTCATGCTTATAATAATCTGGATTACAAGTTGTTATTTCTCTCGACCAATCATATGAAAAGCCAATTGATTTTAGCTGATCTCGCATAGTTGCAATATTTGAATAAGTCCAATCTTTAGGATTAGAGTTATTATTAATGGCAGCATTTTCTGCTGGCAAACCGAAAGCATCCCAACCCATGGGATGCAATACGTTATAACCTCGTGATTTCATAAAACGAGCGATGCAATCTCCAATAGAATAGTTACGTAAATGTCCAACATGAATTTTCCCAGAAGGATAAGGTAACATTTCAAGTACGTAATATTTAGGCTTATCGCTGTTGTCTTTTGCAGCAAAAGCTTTTTCTTCAAGCCAAATTCTTTGCCATTTTTTCTCAATATTTTTCATAATTTACACGTTAGTTATTAGTATTTTTTAGTAAGTATACTATAACATTATTTTTTCCCTGCACTAATATATATTTCCCTAGCTTTTCGTAAAATTTTATCTTCTATGTTATTAGCTAGCTCTGAAGTAGTATGACTATCTAGCCATTGACCATTTTTAAGTGTTTGTTCAAATATTCTTACTTGAATTGCATCCGGACTAATAACGTTATCCTTTATAAAAATATTTATTTTAAATCGAAAATCTGCTTTTCCTTTTGGACTATACCATTCAGTAATAATAACTCCGCCGATTGAATCGCTTGAAGCAAGAGGGACAAAATTTAAGGTTTCTATAGAAGCTTGCCATAAATATTTATTGATATTACCTATCTCTGTTTTGGTAGATTCATTTTTGATTCTACCTGGTCTAAATATCAAACCTTCTCCTCCAACTACCGAGCCCATTTCTTCCATTTTTCTTTCTTGTTCGCTTTTTGGGTATTTTGAATCTCTAGCAATTGTCAAAGTTGGAAAAAATAATAAACTTGACATTACACCAATCATGGTTCTTTTAAAATGTTCTTTCATAAATACTATATTTTTATAACTATTGTTGTTTGTTTTAGATAGCTTACTGATAGTCAATTCAGGAGAATTTGGGGCTAGGAGCGATGGAGCGACGCCTATAAGTAATAGGCGAGCATTGAGCGACAACGTCACCAACTTCTCATCAATTGACTATATCACTTTCCATCCTAAACTCAATCTAATATTAGGTTGTAACTCCAAGAGATATTTACTCTTTAATTGTGACTTTTAAATTGCCCTGTGATTTGAACCAGGACATTTTCAACATCAATTAAATTTCAGTAGCTAACCAGTTTGTTCAATGGCAAATATAGTATTAATAACTCAAGTACTTTTTTATCTTAATAAAAACCGATTCTCTATCTTCATCTGCCAAATAACCTAATTTTCCTGTTATAAGATCGCAATCCAAAGAGAAAATTTTAATTCTAACTTTTGATGGTGAAGGGAGACCTGCGATTTGAAGATTTGTAATTATTATATCATCTTGCCAACTTGTTTGTTTAGCACTTGTGATCATAGCTAGTATACAATGATTGTAATTTATTTGATATTCACTTGATGATATTACTAAAGCTGGTCTCTTTTTAATCGCTGCTTTATCAGTGAAAGGAAAAGAAACTTTAATTACATCAAATTTATTATAAATCATGATATGCTTCATCATCTTCTGGCGATAACCATTCAGGGAGTGATTTAGATAAAGAATCTAGATACTCATAATCAGTATAAGGTAATTTCTGTACCATGACCTTACCTCCTTCAATTTTAAACTTTACTCTATCACCTTTCTCTAAATGTAGGAAATTCCGTATCTCGTAAGGAATAGTAGCTTGATATTTTTCAGTAACTTTTGATGCCAACATAAATTTATAAAAATAAGTATACTACATACGTAATACTAACACTCCTAGATAATTTATACAAATAATAATTTAAAATTTAGGTTATTTAGTTTTTCTATATTAATCAATTCATTTGCAAAGTTATTAGGGTTACAGAGGAAAGATATAGTTAATTCAGGAGGAGTTGGAGCCACAACTGTTGAAAGTTAGAAGAGGAAGCGGTTTTAGACCGGATAGTTTAAAAGTCGTATGTGGTCAACGTCATTGCGAGAAAGACCGTAGGTCGACGAAGCAATCCATAAAAGTAACCAAAGATGGATTGCCACGACCACTACGTGGTCTCGCAATGACAGAAAACCTATCTAAAACCCGCTTTACCTTCTAACTTTCAACAGTTGTGGAGTTGGGGCTAGGAGCGATGGAGCGACGCCTATAAGTAATAGACAGAGCATTGAGCGACAACGTCACCAAATTCTCCTGAATTAATGACTATACCATATCATTGTCCAAATTACCAACAGAAGTAGAACTCGGCAAAAGGTCTAATTTAGAAAAAGATTCGCAATAAAACGAACAATTACCTTGTTACAAAACGCGGACATTTTAGAATGTTATTGACACTATGAAATATTTTACTAGACTTAGAACGCTAATAATTATATAAAGCTTAAATAATCATTATATAGTCAATTCAAGAGAAGTTGATGCTAGGAGGCTGCCTGCAATAACTAAAGTAATTCTATATTTGGCTCTTTTTGACTGCGAATAAACATGATTTTTTTGAAATAGGTACACTATTCCTTCATAAATCATATCTATTCTCGCCGAAAAATAGCTCAAAATATAATTAATCAGTTATCGTAGGTAGCCTCCTAGGAGCGATTCCTATAAGTAATAGGCGAGTGACAACGCATAAGCGTTAGTTTAAGAAAATAATAATTGAAAAACCGTCATTGCGAGGAGACCGTAAGGTCGACGAAGCAATTCAAAAAAGTGATTAAAAATGGATTGCCACGCCACCTACAGTGGCTCGATAATAGACAATTTTTCTACTTTATTTTCTTAAACTGACGCCTATGAGTGACGACGTCACCAACTTCTTACTAATTGACCATAAAGGGGCCTGTAGTTCAGTTGGTTAGAACCCACCGCTCATAACGGTGTTGTCGCAGGTTCAAGTCCTGCCGGGCCCACCAAAAATCAATAGGTGAACGGTTTATTTTAAAATGATTAATTTTAAAACACTTTCAATTTACCTGTTCAGACTATATTGTAGCTATTTCATTGTTATATTAGTTCTGCTTATTGGGGTTTTTACTCTTTCAAATATCTTTGATCTTTTACAGCAATCTAAAGCTGTATATATCCCAACGCATTCTTTTTGGAAACTTGTATTATATAAAATACCTTACTTGGTTAATGAAGCGGCTTCTCTGCTCAGCTTTATTGCGATGTTACTTTTTCTAAGAAGATTAACTAAACATAACGAATTAATAACCATTTTATGCAATGGTATCCATATTTGGCGGGTTATTGCTGTTCCATTTTTTGCTGCGATCATTCTTGGTATAATACTAATAACTATATGCAACCCTATTGGTACATTCGGTCTACAAAAATATGAATCTTTAAAAGCCAAGCTGTTTAAAAATACATCGACTAACCTTATAATATCAAAATCTGGTCTATTATTTTTTGAGAATTATCAGGGCAAAAAAAGAATCGTTCAGGCTGGGTCTATTGATATAGTGAATAATAAGTTAAATAAGGTTATTATATTATTCTTGGATAATGAAAATAGCTTCTTAAAAAGAATTGATGCTCAATATGCTATTTTAATTGATAATAATTTTGAATTAACTTCTGTAAAACTTTCGGATGCTAATAACTTCAAGCAATATGAGAATTTTGCCATTCCAACAAATTTGTCAATAAATAACTTACTAAATAGTTTTATAACCCCTGAAATGATTGCTATTTGGGATTTACCAGATATAATTCAGCAATTAGTAAAATTTGGCTTACCCATAACTAATTATCAGATTTATTTCTATAAACAGTTATTTAAACCTATAATTATGGCTACTACCGTAATTTTAGCAGCATGCTTTTTTAGCCTCAGGCAACGTGATAATTCTCAGGAAAAAATTTTAGTAATTGGTTTATTTTTAGGTTTTATTATTTATTCTTTATTAGAGGTGTTGTTTAAAATACTTGCATATAATGCAACTCCTCCTTTCTTAGCTATTTTATTACCAAATATATGTATATTATTTTTCAGTAATTTTGTTATTATGCATTCTAAGAAAATTTGATATATTCAAATGTATTTAATCTTGAGGATTGATATAAGATGGTTAGAACTTAAGACTTTGGAGAAATAAAAATGCTAACAAAATTTTTCAGTAGATTTGCAAGTGATATGGCAATAGATCTTGGTACTGCTAATACTTTAGTGTATGTCAAAGGCAAAGGAATCGTATTAAACGAACCTTCTGTAGTTGCATTGATTAAAGTGGATGGAGCATTTAAACCATATGCATTTGGTCATGAAGCAAAAAATATGTTAGGACGCACCCCAGCCGATATTGAAGCTAAGAGACCACTAAAAGATGGGGTTATAGCTGATTTTAAGGGGGCTGAGGAGATGATAAAGCATTTTATCAGAACAGTACATAGTCGCCGCTCATTTACTGGTCCAATGATTATAATTTGTGTACCCTCAGGTTCTACACCCGTTGAACGTAGAGCCATCCAAGAAGCAGCGGAGAGTGCAGGTGGTAGAGATGTGTATCTTATAGAGGAACCTATGGCAGCAGCAATCGGTGCTGGCTTACCAGTAACAGAAGCAACTGGTTCAATGATTGTTGATGTAGGTGGTGGAACAACAGAAGTAGCCGTCCTATCATTAGGCGGTATTGTATATGCTAGATCAGTGCGGGTTGGTGGTGATAAAATGGATGAGTCTATTATTTCTTACATTAGAAGGCATTATAATTTGCTAATCGGTGAAGCTACAGCAGAAAAAATTAAAAAGCAGATTGGTGCTGCTTATGTAGACGATAGTTTAGAACCAAGAGTAATGGAAATTAAAGGGCGGGATTTAATTCATGGCATCCCTAAAGAAATGCTACTAAACGAAAAACAAATTGCTGATAGTCTAATTGAACCAGTCAGCCAAATTGTCGACGCAGTAAAAGTAGCGTTGGAATGCACCCCTCCTGAACTTTCATCGGATATTGTAGATAAGGGGATTGTTATGACTGGTGGTGGGGCATTACTTCGAAACCTAGATCATGTTCTAAAAGAAGCAACTAAATTACCGGTAATTGTTGCTGAACAGGCTTTATCATGCGTAGCTCTTGGCACAGGAAAAGTATTAGAAGATTTTCAAAAATTAAAGCATGTGTTATTTAAACAAGATTAACAAATGGCATTACTAGCAAATAGAATAAAGAATCCTAGTAGAATAGCAGGGTTAGCTAAATTTATACTTGTCACCGCAAAACGTGGTTTGATTTTATTTTTTACCATAGCTTCGCTTTACTTATTTATTGCTACTCCAAAAAGACTCTCTTCTATGTCTCTTGAAATCGTTGGACATGTTATGTTTAGTGGCTTGCTAATTCATGAAAATGTATTTAAACAAATTAACCTAATAACCCAAAATTTTATTTATTTACGGGACTTAGCAAGAGAAAATATTGAATTACAATTAGAGGTGGCAAGATTAAGAAGCTTGCAGAGTGATATATATTTAATCCAATCTGAAAATAGAGAGCTAAAACAACTATTATCAGTTATAGAAGAAGAGCAATATAGCTATGTTAGTGCTAAATTGTTAAGCGTCTCATTAAATCCCTTCAGTAAAACTGCTTTACTGTCAGCTGGGGCAAAACATGGTGTGGCAATTGATCAAATAGTTACCAACAGTGAAGGATTAGTTGGACGAGTAATACAGGTAAGCAACAATTATTCTAAGATAATTTTAGTTAATGACGTGAATTCTAGAATTCCGATCACTACAACCTCTTCAAAAGAGAAAGGTATAATGAGTGGCTATGGTAACGGTAGTAAAATACTCTATTTACCAAAAAACCACTTAGTGCAAAAAGGTGAGAAAGTTATAACCTCTGGTTATGGAAATATTTATCCTTATGGCATAACAGTTGGTTACGTAAACAAAGCAAATTCAGAAAATGTTCTTGTAAAACCTATAGTTGACTTATCTAAAACTAAGTTTGTCAGCATATTACTTCCACAATGAATCTTTTATACTATATTTTATGTTTGGACAAAATCCCAAAAGGGCAGCAATATTTAATGACGGGACTAGCCTAGAGATTAAAAGTATCTTTAAGACTATTCAGGGAGAAGGTCCTTTTGTTGGTATGCCTGCTGTCTTTATTAGGCTTGGTGGATGCAATCTAGCTTGTAATTTTTGCGATACCGACTTTGAAGATTTTAATATATTGACTATTAATAATATTATCGAAGAAGTCCAAAGATTTACGATTAATGTCAAATTAGTGGTTATAACTGGAGGTGAGCCTTTTCGTCAACCTATAGAATTATTGTGTCATAAATTAATAAATTTGGATTATATAGTGCAAATAGAAACTAATGGCACGTTATATCGTGAGATTCCAGATAAAGTACATATAGTTTGCTCACCCAAAGCTGCAAAAAATGGTTATTCCTTATTGCGAAATGATTTACTATCTCGCATTAATGCCATAAAATTCTTAGTAGCTAAAAATATACCAGAATATTCTAACATACCTGAAGTCGGGCAAAGTAAATATAATATACCAGTATTTATTCAGCCTATGGATCAAAACAACCCATTGCTAAATAAAGAGAATGAACAACTAGCTATTGATTTGGCACTTAAGTACGGTTATCGCCTTTCTATACAAGTCCATAAGATTTTGAGTATTGATTAGGTTACTAAATAAAGCTACCAATATAGTTGTCAAAGTTTTTTATTTTTATACTTATAGTAATACTGAATTATAGAAAAAATAAACCAAAAAAATAGTGAGTAAAGGGTATCGTATAATACATCCTTGCTAAAGAAAAGTTCATAAAAACCTATATTATGCTCAATTAGATATTGTATCGTTTGAAACAAGATAGTCATATATAACGTCATCCTGATTGTATATAACAGACATTGATCCCACTTAAACATAATTAACCTCAGCATTAAACATAAGCAATAAACCAGTTATGCTTGCATAGCTAACCCGAATACATTACTACGCCTCCTTGCATAAGCGTCAGTTTAAAAAAACAATAATTGAGAAACCGTCATTGCGAGAAGACCGTAAGGTCACGAAGCAATCCAAAAAAGTGATTAGAAATGGATTGCCACGCCACCTAAGGTGGCTCGCAACGACGATTTTTCTACTTTATTTTCTTAAACTAATGCCTATGCACCTTCTCGCAATGATGTTTAGTTATTAATGGAAATCTAAATGATCAAATATCTTCCCATGGTGACCTATTATTAGCATACTATCTTCATAGATTACCATAGCTACCGGATATTTTAGTGCAGTAGTTTCAGCAACATTAGTTAAATATCCTTTTGCAGGGATTTTAACGTTAAGATTAGTAAGGGCTAATGGCGAATCTACAACATTGTCGTCTATATCAAAACAATTAATTTTCTTAGGCTCTGGCTTTTTAGGTTGCCTTGCCTTAGCTTTCTCTATACCTTGTACAGTTTTTTTTACCTTTTCCATAATTCTCTTAACAGACATAATTAAACCTCCAAATTGTATAAATTGATGAGCTTTGTAAAAAATTCTTTATATAGTCAATTCAGGAAAATTTGGGGCTAGGAGCGACGACGCCCCCAACTTCTCATCAATTGACTATAACAATCAATATATCAAAAATTCTCTTATATAACAAGAATATTTTTCTATAAAACAAAACTTTTTATTTACTATATATAACAATCTAAAATTTTATTTATTTACAGGAGTTAGCAAGAGAAAATATTGAACTACAATTAGAGGTGGTAAGATTAAGAATTAATAAAAAAGCTTCGGCGACTTCTTTTGGTGATATTTTTCCCTTGTAGTCTAATATATATGGATAAGTTGTTCAAGAGAACGAGTTAGCCAACCACTTTCAGACATTGATGGAAATTCATATTTTCTTAAAAATGGAGTAACATATTTTGTATCAAAGCTTCTACCAGAATATCCATTTTGCATATTTGATTGATGGTACCTAACATCTTGAGAAG
The DNA here is from genome assembly GCF_964030735.1 of Candidatus Tisiphia endosymbiont of Ceraclea dissimilis. Taxonomy (NCBI): domain Bacteria; kingdom Pseudomonadati; phylum Pseudomonadota; class Alphaproteobacteria; order Rickettsiales; family Rickettsiaceae; genus Candidatus Tisiphia; species Candidatus Tisiphia endosymbiont of Ceraclea dissimilis. Next base: position 1,165,752 of record NZ_OZ034917.1, on the reverse strand, counting down.
GATGAAAATACTTGTATACTACACTTGTAATGAGAACTGTTAGCACCCCCTTACTACGCTCTGAATTATCTAATATAATATCCAATCTACTTTTAATACTATCTTCTATAAAGAAGTCAGACTCAACTGAAACTTTTTCCAAGAAAGTAGCTAATTCTTTTCCATATTCCATAATAAACTCAATAAATCACAGTAATTGTTCAACTATAGCTTCTCCTATAATTCTTACCTTTGGAATACATACAGAATTTCCAACTTGTTTATATAACTCAGATATTGAAGATTTTAGTTTATAGTCTTCAGGAAATCCCATAATTTTAAAACACTCATTTATTGTTAGTTTTCTTACACGTCCATTATTAAGTAATATCCAATAACGCCCCGAAGTTTCTTGCGATGATAATGTTGGGTGCGTACCTTCAATTGAATATATTCTGTTTGGTTGTTTGTGAACTCTAGATAAATGCTCAGTTCCCTCCCTAACTCCTTTATTTCTTATCTTTTTATTCCTATATCCACAAAATATTAAACCACTTTGTTGTCTAGTTGGATTCTCTATAATTTTATATTCATCTGATTCTAGAAATTCAAAATCCCCTTCTTGATCCAAAATATCATGAATTTTTATAGTTTTTTGTTTTTTAAGCTTAGAAAAATCAAACTTACCATTTAAACTTGCAATAATAATTAATCTTTCTCTATTTTGTGGAACTCCAAAATTTTTTGCATTTAGTATATTGTAAGAAATATTATAGCCTATCTTATTAAGGTTTGATACGATGTGTTGCAACGTTTCACCATTGTTATGATGTAATAAATGCTTCACATTTTCTAGCATCACAACTTTAGGCTTTGAATGATTTACAATATTAAATATCGATTCAATTACACTTGCACGTTCATCTTTTAATCCCATTTTTTTACCTGAAATACTAAAGGGTTGGCAAGGAAATCCTGCACATAAAACATCACACTCCGGTATATCATTTGGATATATTGTTTTGATATCTCCAGCTGGAATTTCACCAAAATTTTCTTGATACATTTTTTGGCAATGTTCATTTATTTCGCATGAAAAAAGACACTTTCCACCTATTGACTGCAACGCAATCCTAAATCCTCCGATCCCAGCAAATAAATCAATGAAAGAAAATTTGTACATTTGTAAATCAGTTTTTATAAACTTTATATTAAACAACTTAACCACAATCTCAATCTTAAAATCATAGTAGTATATTTATTTTTCTATATTAACCTTATCACTTCTCGGCCTCTCCTAATTCTTTATGATATAATTTATAATATTCGGCTTTATTTTCTATAAGCTGTGAGTGAGTTCCTTGCTCAAATATCATACCAGATTTCATAACAACTATGTGATCAACATCCTTAATACTCGATAAACGATGGGTGACAATTAAGGTAGTCTTACCTTTACGAAGATTTACTAAAGAATTTAAAATTAATCGCTCAGAATTTTGGTCTAACGAACTTGTTGCCTCATCCCAAACTAAAATTGCTGCTGGCTTCAAAAAGGCTCTAGCTATCGCTAAACGTTGACGCTGCCCACCTGAAAGCGTTGAACCTTGATTACCAATCATCGTATCATAACCGAATGGGAGCTGTGAAATAAATTCATCAGCATCAGCATATTTTGCCGCAGTAATAATTTCACTGCGGGTGGCATCTGGGTTACCATAAGCAATATTTTCTGCAACGCTAGTGTCAAATAATGTAGTATCTTGCGTTACTAAAGAGATTTGCCGTCTTAAAGAGTCAATTTTTATATCTTTAATATCGTAATCATCAATTAAAATTTGCCCGCTAGTTGGGTTATAAAATCTTACTAATAAATTAGCTAATGAAGTTTTGCCGCTACCAGAACGTCCTATAACAGCTGTAGTCTTTCCTTGCATTAATTGTAAATTCAGATGCTTTAAAGCTACTTTATTATTAAATTTTAGCTCTACATTGTTAAAAACTACTGATGGATTAACTAACGGAACAGTTAGAGCATTTACACTATCTTTAATAACAGGCTCAGTATCTAGAATATTAAATATTCTTCTTGTCGCAGCAATTCCCTCTTGTAGGTTGATATTTAAAGACACCAAACTCTTAAAAGGTCTATACGCTGTGATAAAGGCTGTAATAAAAGCAAAAAGTGCTCCTGGAGTAGTCTCTCCTTCTATGACTAACAATCCACCATACCAAATAAGCCCACCAACTGTTATACCACTTAATATTTCCATAAGCGGTGAGATCAGTGCATCCAATTTGGCAGTTTTTTTTAGAAAACGTAAAATATTGCTGGAAATCAATAAAGCTCGATTGCTTTCAATTTTCTCTCCTAAGAAAGACTTAACAATTTTAATTGACCCAAAAGTCTCATCTAACCTTGAAGTATAATTAGCTAATTCCTCTTGAGCTTGACCGGATATTTTGCGAATTTTCCGTCCTAATTGTTGTGTTGGATAAATTGCTGCTGGAAATGCCATAAATACAATACAAGATAGCTTAGGTTCTAACCTAAACATCACTATGATCAGACCTAGTACTGTTAAAAAATGTTTGGCACAACATACCAGTATATTCGATACTGCACCACGCATCATCGAAATATCGTTAGTAAAACGTGATATTAAACGCCCCGATGATTGAGACTGAATAAATAGAATATCAGCAAATAATAAATGTTCATACATTTTAATTTGCAAATCAGTTAAAATTCTCTGACCAACAAATTTAATTAAATAACTTGAATAATATTCAGCAATACCTTTAATAGTAAATGTTAGTACTACCATTAACGGTAAAAATAATAACATTTGACGATGATGTGTTAAAAATATTTGGTCAATGGTTGGTTGGACTAATTCAACAATATAAGCATTACAGCAAGCGTTAACTACCATAAACAATACTGCTATCCCAATCTGTTTTAGATATGGTCTTATATGGTCAACTATTAGCCTTCTTACAGTGCTATAGGCATTATAGTCATAATTTATTAGGTTATGTTTTTTTGGCAAAATTCTCTCCTTCTGTTTGGTAATTTGTTATATAGTTAAGCCAAATAGTATTTGCCCATTTGTTCCAACAGAAAAGTTGTTATTCCCGCGTAGGCGGGAATCTGGATACCTGCTTACGCAGGTATGACAGTAAGTTAACTAAATTCTGCAAAAAAATTTGATTATCGCCTATTACTTATAGGCGTCGCTCCATCGCTCCTAGTACTACAGTTGTAGTTTAGATGTGAGCATTCACGATTTTTTTGTGATGAATAAAAAAACCTGATCACCAAGCGTCATTGCGAGGAGACCGTAAGGTCAACGAAGCAATCCATTTCTAATCACTTTCCTGGATTGCTTCGTCGGTCTGGCAACCTCCTCGCAATGACATCTTATACTTTAATCTTTTTTCCGTGAACACTCACATTCAATCTACAACTGTAGTACTAGCCCCAAATTCTCCTGAATTGACGATAGCAACAACGGGTATATGATCAGAAGGTTTAACTTTAGCTCGTAAATTATAATACATGTAGCAATTATCTAAATAATCGGCAACATTGCTCGAGGCAAGTATCATATCAATACGCATACCTTTATTTTGCTCAAAACAACCTGCTCTATAATCCCACCAAGAAAATTCTTGTTTAGTAGGGTTTGATAATCTATATAAATCTTCAAACCCAGAATTTAGAATAATTCTCAATCGTTGTTTTTCTTCATTAGTAAAACAAGTAGTATTTTGTAACTCCTTTGCTGAGTATACATCAATATCAAAAGGAGCAATGTTAAAATCTCCTCCAATTATTATCTTAGTATCAAGAGATTTCTTGGCTTGTAAATAATTAGTTAAATCGTCATAAAATCTTAATTTCATTTCAAATTTATCACTACCTACCAATGAACCGTTAGGGGCATATAATGAAGTAATGCTACAAAAACCTATTGGGGTTTGTACAGTGATTTCTATCAGTCGTGCTTGATCTAGACAATTAATGGTAGGGAAGTCTTTTATTACTTCATCAGCTGGAAATTTTGATAAAATAGCAACGCCATTATAGGATTTTTGACCATGTACATATAAGTTATACGCCAAATCCGATAGCTCATCAAAAGGAAATTTCTCAGTCTCACACTTTATTTCTTGTAGTAAAACAATGTCGGGATCTACTTCTGTTAAAAAGTCACGTAAATGTTGTAGTCTCATTCTTATCGAATTAATATTCCAAGTCGCTATTTTCATTGAAGATTCTTCATTTAGATTTTGTTCACAATGTCTAACAAGATTAATTTTATAGTCTGGTACTTTTTATGTTTTCAAGAGCTTTTTTTATTATCATATTCAATCCACTTCTTGTATAGGCAGAAACTACAAAAATTTCTTCACTAGTAATTTTTTGTAACTCGGTAATTTTTTCCTGAACTTCTTCCTCTGACAAAACATCGCACTTATTTAAACAGATTATTTCTGTCTTATTTTTTAATAAGTTTGAATATGATTCAAGCTCATTCCTAATAGTTTGATAATCAGCCAATAAATTATCACTTGTTGCTGATATCAGATGAATCAATAAATTACACCTCTCAATATGTTTTAGGAACTTATCACCAAGCCCATGTCCCAAATGGGCTCCTTCTATTAAGCCTGGGATGTCAGCTATCACAAATTCTTCATCATCCACATAAACAACCCCAAGATTTGGGCTTAGTGTAGTAAATGGATAATCAGCAATTTTAGGCTTGGCTGATGTCGTTGCTGCAAGAAAAGTGGATTTTCCTGCATTAGGTAAACCTATAAGACCAACATCTGAAAGTAGTTTGAGCTGTAAATTTACCCACATTTCTTCTCCTACGATACCTTCAGTTCTACGTCGCGGAGCTTGATTAATGGATGACTTAAAATGGCTATTACCAAGTCCCCCTTTTCCCCCCTTAATTATTTCAAAAATTTGTTCATCTGCAGTAAAATCATATAGTAAAATATCATTATGTTCAGTAAATATTTGTGTTCCAACTGGTACTTGTAAGAGTAAAGCGGGTTTAGATTTACCAGTTCGGTTTGACCCTTTACCATTTTCACCATTATCTGCTTTAAAATGTAGTTTATACCTAAAATTTACTAAAGTATTAAGGTGAGAATTGCTCTTGAAAATAATGCTACCACCACGACCACCATCTCCACCGTCAGGTCCTCCCATATCAATATATTTCTCTCGATGGAAACTAACTGCTCCATCACCACCATTACCCGCTTTTAAATATATTTTAGCTTCATCAATAAAATTCATAATTTATTATTTTACGTTATTAAGAGTTGAGTATCATACTCTACATTTTCAAGATATAAGGTCTAATTTACTATGTGGAAAAATAATAGCATTTCTGGAAGACGATACTATGTAATGTCAAGCCACCAAGGTTAGAAGATAGTTTCGCTCTAACCTCAGGAGCTTTCCGAAAAACAAAAAACAGACTCTAACTTTATGCCTTCCTTGATTAAAAATCAATAAAAAACTACTTAATATACAATAAAAAATACCAATAACACCATTATAGTCAATTGATGAGAAGTTGGTGACGTTGTCGCTCTCCTATTACATATAGGCGTCGCTCCATCGCTCCTGCTACCCAATTCCCCTGAATTGACTATATCTACCAACTTCTTCTCAATTAACTATATTTGGTATTCTAGTGCCACTTCCTTACCGCAAAAAGCCATAGATATTTTGATGATTTTTTGAACATGGGAGTGTTCTTTTATTTTAGCCTCATATTTTTTTTTCACGATTTGATCTAACCCTTCTTTGGCAACAGATTCTAAAATATCAGGAGATTTACATATTTTATATTCAATAATAATAGCATTGTCACTTTTACCTATCTTGGGTAGTAGCACAATATCCGCCCTACCGCTACCAGTCTCTCTTTCACTGTCTATTATGTAGTCGGAAGCTAAGGTATTAATCAAACCTAGCATAAAACCACTATAAAATAGCTCGGCTTTTTTCTCACCAGTTTGATAAAAACTAGTAGCGTTTAGTAATAATTCTTGCAACCTTTCTTTAAACTGTTCTATTTTACCTGCCGGCAGCAAAGTAGCAAAAGAATAATATCGAGAGTGATCGATTTGTAACTGATCAGTTACCCATTGGAGCATTCTGGCATTATATATATATCGTACCTCTTTATTTGGTACCGACAATTCGTAAATATCTTCTTCTGGTTTTTTAGCAACAGGGTTTAAATAACCGCTAAATAACAACAAGCTAAATAATCCTACTGGCTTGTTGATATCAGCAAAACTAATTTGTTTGACAATCGGTGAGATAATAGCCTTGCCGGCAGCTAAGCTCTGTAAATCTTCCTGCATTCCATCTGACAATAATGCTTTATCAACAAGAGACGTCCCCCCACTATCAAGCCAATAATGATCAAGTTTGCCTCTAGTATCTAAGCATAACATAATTGACCATGGATTATAAATTACCTCACCACCAAAACTATAGCCATTATACCAAGCTTTAATTTTTTCAGGACTTGTGTCAAGTGGTACTTTGGTTAATAACTCATCAACTTCTGCTTGAGTAAAGCCATAAAACTCAGCAAATTTTTCATCTAGCAGAGTATATTCACGAACATTATTCAAATCCGAAAATAAATTAGCTTTAGCAACTCGTAATATACCAGTAATTACCCCTTTTTCTAAATAAGGATTAGTTTTTAAACTACTGCCAAACATCCCGCGAAACATTTCAAGTACCTGTTCAAACTCTTCTGGTTTGTTACCAAACTTAATGTATGAACTATTGATCGGCGTATCGTATTCATCGATTAATATGTAAACTTTTTGACCAAAATGTTTGTACAATACTTCACTCAAAACCCGTAAACTATCTTTTAAGTCTTCCTTATCAAGCTTTCCTGTAAAATATCGATTTAACTTTTCCTTTTGTGCCTCATCTAGTAATTTTTCATCTGTTGTTATATAACGCTTTAAATATCGATGGTTTGTAAACAAATTAGTTACTTGATTTTTTATTCCATTCTCAGTTTCTTGGTAGTTACTGCCTTTAACATCCTTAAAATTTATGGAAATCACCGGAAATTGACCTTGATGCTCAGATATTACATCTGAGTACTGAGCTATTTTCAACTTCTTAAGTAACTTCTTTCTACCTGTTACTAGTCCTAAATCTACTTCCCCCCCCCGATAAATAGCTTACTATTTACTCTATCCTCTTCAGGTAAAGGCTTACCTCTCTCATCCACCTCTATTTCAAAAAATTTATGGAGCATGTTCATATTCAAGCTCTTACCCCAACGCCTTGGTCTAGTGATCAGGATAACCTTACCACTATCTTCTAGCAATTCTTTTACCATTAGGCTTTTATCAACAAAGACATCACTATTAATTAGTAGGTCATAGAATTCATCAGTACCTACCCTCATTCTCGGTGGTTTATTGTTATCTTTAACAATATTAGTTTTTTTGGTTGATATATTATCAAAAAGTTCTACTGTCATATTAATTTCACTATATTATAAAATATATTCATCCTCAGTTAAACTGGCTATTTAATTTTAAGAGTGTCGCTTTCTCACCATAAACCTGTTAAAAATTTTTCCTAGCCTTCTTGAGCAAATTAAGCCAAGCTATCCAGTCACGTTTGCCTAAATCTTCCTCAAATGACAATAAATCTTGCACTGATTTCTTGCAAGTTTCTGGAGATGGTATGATTAACTCTTGATTTGTTGAACATGCTAAACATTGGGTTTTACATGCTTGCTCTAAATGATAAGTATAAAACATCGCTTCATGTATTGTCCTGCCACAGGCTAATATTCCGTGATTACGTAGAAACATAACATAATTCTGCCCAAGATCGTCTAGTATTTTACTAGTTTGATTGGAGGTCAGTATAAGAGAGTTATACTCATGATAAGATAGTTTTTGATAAAAATGTAGTGCCCACTGACTTATTGGCATCAATCCTACTCGCATAGATGATACAGCAACAATTGCTGGAGTATGCAGATGAAAGATAGATAAAATATCCGACCTTTCTTTGTATATATTACCGTGAGTAACGTAGCCGGTTTTACTATAATTATATTCATTGCCCTTTATAATTGTTCCATCTAAACTAACTTGCAGTAAATTATCGCTAGTTACTTCCTCAAACCTTAACCCAAAAGGATAAATATAGTAATAGTCAGCTCCTTTAGGTCTTGCAGATAGATGGGTATATGTATGATCATCGAAGCCCAGAATTGCAAGAATTTGGTAGGCAGAAGCTAAATTAAATTTGGTTTCTAAAGTCATTATTATATCCAGTTTTAATTATTACTATTTTGAAATATTTTTAATTTGAGATCAGGTAGCACCGCCATCAAATGATCAAAAATATCTGATTGGATATCTTCAAATAGCCCCTTTCTCGTTTCATGGGTAAAGACACATAACTCTATTGGCAGACCATTAGGGGTTGGAGTCAACTGACGCACCAGAAAGGTAAAATTTTGTTGATAGATCATCGGGTGATTTTTCAAATATTCTTTTATATATAGCCTAAATATCTTGATATTTGTTACATAATCATCTAGCTGTTTCAAATCCACTTTATCCATTACTTCCTTTAGCAAATATGGTGATTTTTTTAACTCTTGTATAAATGCTATAGTCGAAACCGACAAAATACTGTTTATGTCAATACAGATTGCTCCCTGAATCCTTTTTGCCATTGAGTCAGTTATACCACGTGAGTTCACTACATTAGTCGTTAAAAGACTAGATGTCGGTATTGTTGAAATAGTCTGATCATTATTCCTAATTTTAACTAATGTAATAGTAATTTTCTCTACGGTACCTTCAACATTATACTGACTAATACTAACAAAATCACCAATTCGTATTATATCTTGCGAAATTAGTTGTAAGCTTGCTAGCAAAGCCACAACCGTATCCTTAAATAGAAAGGTTAACAACGCTGCTGCTGCTCCCAAGCTAGTAAAAAATGCACTAAGAGAAACATTCAAAATGCTGGAAATAATGATAATGGTAGCAACCGAGATAATAAGTATCTTTAATATTTGAGTGTATAAACTTAAATATGATTGGATGGAAATTGTCAGTCTGCTTCGATAAATATCCGCAAAAGCATCGATAAGAGATAGGATTAGCATTGTAACAAAGCTACCTGTATAGAGTATTATCGCAACATTCTTGATGCTAATCATCCAAGATAAAGTAGGAAATGTCTGTAAGATATTATCCCAAAATATAAGGTATAAAGCTAGTAATGTATGTAATAAATATGTGTATATAGAATATTTTTTAAATATTTTCTGATAATCAGGATGCCATTGATTAATATAGTTTTTGAGCATTGAAAATATTATTGTCTTAATAAAAATAATCAATGGAATGATTGAAACTATCATAATTATTAACATTAAAATTTCTTGATTGCCTTTATGATAAAGATCCAATAAATATTGTACTAGCATATAAACTAACCTTTCTGATGGCTATTACGTTAACGATAAATAACATTAATTCGGGACAAGAATAATTGTTTTTATCTACCCAATTTGTATAATATACACCAATTATAATGTACACTAAGTATTATTGTGAATATTTTATAAAAAATATTCACACCCTTCTCGTAATGACCTATGAGGCTTACAACATCCCCCACGTCATTGTGCATAAGCGTTAGTTTAAGAAAACAATAATTGAAAAACCGTCATTGCGAGGAGTGCTAAAGCACGACGAAGCAATCTAATGAATGTGGATTGCTTCGACCATGTAATGGTCTCGCTAATAGCGTTTTGTACTTTTCTGCAACTTTTTAAATTGCCATGGTTATATAAATAAATTAATAATTTAATTATCTTAAAATAATCTACGTACCTATATATTGACATAAGATAGTAACTATGATACATATAATACAATTAAAAATATTGTATTAATATTATATATAGTATTTTAAACTTGATATATAACATCTCAATGCTATGCCACGGCTTCGTTGTCATTGCCGCGGTTTTTTTGTCATTCCCGCGTAGGCGGGAATCTGGTTTAGACCCCGCACCGAAGCAGGGGTGACATTAAGAGTTAGCAGGGGTGGCATATTATAAATAACTCACCTTACGCATGGCATTTAAAAGTCATATAGAAAATAGCTTGGCGTCATTGCGAGAAAGACCGTAGGTCGACGAAGCAATCCAGAAAAGTAACCAAAGATGGATTGCCACGACCTACTTGCGTGGTCTCGCAATGACAGAAAACCTATCTGAAACCCGCTTTACCTTCTAACTTTCAACAGTTGTGGGGTTTATGCGTAAGGTGAGTAAATAACAAATTATTTTTTTAATAAGAATAGGTTAAATTATGGTTAAAAAACAAAAATTCTTAAAAAATTTGCTGACCAGCGTGTCAGTCGCCTCTGTTGTAGCAAGCATAGGGGGAAGCAGCGTGGCTTTGGGTGATTTTGACATTGATCCTACTAATGCTGGTAATATGAATGTCATTCTTACTGGCGTTTTGGCTAATGCTGGTGGCTCGGCAATTTTTAATGCGAATAATCTTATCCTTACAATTGATGGAGCATCCCCTGCTGAAATAGAGGGTATAATAGTTACAAATGTTGGTGCTAGCACTGTAATAGGTAATAATATTACTATAGGGACTATAGCAGCTAACGGAAATGTTATGACTGCCACAATTAATGCCGGTAATACATTAACATTAGGTGGAAACGGTCATACAGGATTAGGGATTACAACTCTTGAAGGAATTGGCTCTACACTCAAGCTAAAAGGTGGTGCCACTATCAATAATGCTATCACTACGCTTATTGATACGAAGGGTGCGTTAATCTTTGAAGGAGCTGGTGAAGTAACTGGAAATATCGGTGAGATTGGTAAGGCTTTAGCAAGTGTTGATTTTACTGGAGCTGGTAATGTGAAATTGAAAGGAGCACTTAATAATGCCTTGATTTTCAATATTAACCATGCGGATGCTAATGTTACCGCTGATAATGATTTGACTGGTAGCGTGACTTTTGGTGCTAATGGTGGTACCTTAAAAACACCTAATGTTACAGGTGATGTGACTTTTGGTGATGGTGGTGGTACGTTAAATGGTAACGTAAATGGTGATGCGACTTTTGGTGCTGGTGCTGGTATGGTTGGTAACGTAAATGGTAATGTGATTTTTGGTGCTGGTGCTGGTATGGCTGGTAACGTAGGTGGTAGTGTAACTGTTGGTGCTGGCAATGCTAGTGTTGGTGCGGTTACAGGTAATGTGACTTTTGCTAATGCTGGTCAATTAACTGTTGGTGGTAGGATTGGTGGTGATGTAGATTTTGCTGGTAAGGCAGGTACAATTATTCTGACAGGTGGTCAAACAATCGGTGGTAATGTTGATAATACTGGTGCTGCTAATGGTGTATTATTATTTCTAGGAGCTGGTGAAGTGACAGGGAGGATTGGTGAGAATAATGCTTTAAAGACAGTGCAATTCAATGGACCTGGTGAAGTACACTTACGGCACGTTGGTAATGCAGCCAAAGCCACTACTTTCTCCTTTAATAACACCGCTAATGTTACTGCTCATGGTGGGATTGAAGGTAATGTGGTGTTTATGGCTGATGGCAAGTTGAATTTGGAAAATGACAAAACAATCGGTGGTAATGTTGATAATACTGGTGCTGCTAATGGTGTATTATTATTTCTAGGAGCTGGTGAAGTGACAGGGAGGATTGGTGAGAATAATGCTTTAAAGACAGTGCAATTCAATGGACCTGGTGAAGTACACTTACGGCACGTTGGTAATGCAGCCAAAGCCACTACTTTCTCCTTTAATAACACCGCTAATGTTACTGCTCATGGTGGGATTGAAGGTAATGTGGTGTTTATGGCTGATGGCAAGTTGAATTTGGAAAATGACAAAACAATCGACGGTATTATCACTACGGATGTTGATGGTGCAGGAACATTAACCTTTTTAGGAAATGGTACTGCTAACGGAGCAATAGGTGCTGATATTAAGGCTTTAAAAGAAGTAAATATAAGAGGAACAGTTACGTTAAAGGATCATGTTTTTGCTAAGGAAACTAAACTTATTGATGGTTCTGTAATTAAGTTGGAAGATGGTAAAAACATTACTGGAGCTATCACTACAGCTGCTGATGGTAAAGGAACATTAATCTTTGAAGGAGGTGGTAAAGTAACTGGAAATATTGGTATTGCTGGTGTTGCTTTAGCCGGGATTGATATAGGTGTAGCTAATGGTGCTGGTGGTAAAGTTATTAAATTAGAGAGAAATGTTTTTACTAAAGAACTTAACTTTGTTACCGCTAATGAAGTAGAAATTACTGGTAATTTTGGCGAGGTTGGAGCTGTAGGTAAAGTTGATTTTAATGCGGGAGGAACGCTAACATTTAATGGTCCAGTGGCTGACCCTAAAATATTCAATTCAACAATAGATGGTGGTGCTAATGGTACTTTAAATGTTCGGGGTAACCTCAAGGCTATAAATGCAGATATTGGAGAAATTAATATCATAAATATTGGTACTGCTGCTAATGGTGGTAATGTTGGTGTTCTAACCATAGATGCCTCGGATGCTAACGTTGCTCTCCTTACAAATGGTGTGGATCAAATCAACTTCTTGCATGCACATTCAGTATTGACGTTATATAATGATGGTGTTGCTGACAGAACCATAACCTTTGCTAATAACTTAACAGGAGGAGTTGGTCCTGCGGGTGCTCTTACTGCTCCTGGTGGGGTAGTATTAATGCATGGTGATGGTGGTAATACTTTAACTCTAAAATCTGTAGGTGGAAAAACCCTTGGGGCAAATGCTGCTAACTCGCTACAAGAATTAGAAATTCGTGGTAAGGTGACTATTGCAGGCGATGTTGATGCACTTGATATACAACATATTCCTGTATTAAACATTATCAATGGTGCAGAATTTACTGATGAAAGTGCCACCTCAGCCCAGATTGCTAATGTCAATATTGGATCCGCTGCGAATGGTTCAGCAAATTACATAATTGATACAAAGCATGGTCCTGTTAATATTTTACCTAATGCTGCTGATCAAATTCATTTCTTGCATGAACAGTCTCAGTTAACGTTACGGAATAGTAATGCTAATGCAGATAGAACTATAACTTTGCTCAATAATCTAGACCCAGGTGGTAATAATATGGGTGTAGTTGAGTTTAATTCTGGTGCTAATAACAAAATATTAAAGATTGACGGAGCAGCTAAAACTTTAGGTATTGTGGGTCGTAAGCTAAAAGGAGTAAATTTTTCTGGTAATGGGAATATTGAGGTCGTCCCCGCCATATATGCTAAGACTATAACATTAAATACAACTGGAAATGCTGAGATAACAACGAACGGTGTTAATGGTGATGTTGTATTTGCTAAGGCTGGTACCTTAAAGGGTAATGTTACAGGTGGAGTGATTTTTAAAGCCGATGGTCGTGTAACTGGTAACATTACAGGGCTTGTGACTGTTAATGCTGGTGATAGTACCGTTGATGGTGTATTGACTAATGTAGCTTTTACTGGTGATGGTCAATTAACTACCACTCAGGATATTGGAGGTAATGTGGATTTTGCTAATAGAGCAGGTACAATTAAGCTGGCAAATACTCGAAAAATTGTTGGTGCTATAAGAAATAGTAGTAATGCAACTTTAGAGTTTTTAGGAGAGGGGGAACTAACTGCTACTAACTTAAACTTAAAAACGTTAAAAGCCGGGGCAGGTGATGTAAACTTAGCTACTGGTAATTATAACATTAAAGAAATCCAGGGTAATGGTGTACACGGCAGTTTAACTTTTGCTAATGACTTTAATTTAAAAGGTGGCATTAACTTGACTGCTGGAAACGCAGTTAATTTAATATTCGCAGGTAATGGCAGCATTGATAGTGACGTCGGAACAAATGCCAACCCGGTTGGTAGTATCCAAATTAAAGCTGGCACTGTGACATTTGGTGGGGCAATTAATTCTAATAACGATCTCGTGATAGCAAATAAGGCAATGGCTGATATTGCTAAAGATTTGAAGGCTCATGAGATTAAGGGAAAAGGTACGGTTAAATTTAGTAATAAAGACAAGATTGTTATTGATAGCCCAATAGATAATGATACTATTCTGGAAATAGCCGGAGCAGATGTAGAAGCTGTCAAAAAAGTTTCTGCTCAAAATATTATCTTCTCTAGTGCTAAGAGTGCAACTTTAACCTTAAAAACAGCAAGTACTATTAATGGTATTACAACAACAGGCAATAATTTCTATAGTCTGGCATTAGGTGCAGATTGTAGCACTGGAACAAATGATATTGCTGCTAACGTAGATATTAAATTACTAGGTGATCACACAATCACTATCAATAGTAAAAATTTCTATTCCGATATATTGACCGAAAAGAATAATAGTGGTAAAGTAATATTCAAGGCAGAGAATAGCGTTGCTTATGGCAATCTAGGGGCAGATAAATTTAGATTGGCTGATGTAATTTTTGATAATAATTCAACGGTAAGAGCTGATATTTACTCCAAGAAAATAACAATTAGTGCTGATAAAACTGCAACTTTTGCTGGTGTTGAAAAAAGAACTATAGCTGTGCCAACAATAAATATAAAGGGAGTTGAATTACCAAGACTATCAAAAGAGTTTAGCTATTATACGCTAATTGATTCGGACAATATAGATGCTAAACCATCGTCCGAGATAAAATTTGAGAATGCCGCCTTGGTTAAAGCTCCAATTAAGGATGGACAGGTGACATTAGCAGATAATGTCTGGTTTAAAGGAAAAGTAGATTCAACATCCTCTGTAAGTTTTGCTAATAAGTATGTATTATTAGAAAAAGACATTAAGTTTGCTAGCATTGAAGCAAGTCAAGCTAAGATAATTAGCTTGCCTGGAAATCAAACTATTGCTGGTGATTTAACCGCTAAAGATTTAACTATAGATCTTGGGACTAATAAATTAAAATATGTTGGTAATGCTATACTAACAGGAACGCTACAGCTGGACACTTTCTATGACAGCTTAAAAAAGGCAGGTGGTAATATAGAAATTCAGGGTAAATTAGATATATCACAACTAGACAGATTGGATGTAAACATAACAGCCCGATCTGATAGTAGCAAAATTTCTAAAGACACTCAATATACTCTGATTTCGTTAGCTAATAAAGATGACAATACTGTAATTGATAAAGACAAAGTTAAACTTGTTTCAGTAAAGGAACAAAACAGCTTTGTTGAATGGAGTCTTGATCCTACTACTCTAACTTTACATGCCAAGAACATTACTAAGGAAGAATTAAAGGAAAAATTAAAGGAAAAAGAAGGAAAGAAAGATGATGAAGGGAAGGAAAAGAAGGAAACAAAGGGAAAAATAGAGGAAGTAAAGAAAGAAGCAAAGAAATTTGTTATTGACTCACCAAATAATTCAGCACAAGAAATAGCGTTTATTAAACAGTTGCTTCAGGTTGAGTTTAATGGAGATAGTGATGCGGCTAAGTTTCTGAGCCAATATGGTTCTATGGATAGCAAAAATCAAGATTTAGCGACTAACAGATTATTACCTGGTAACGAAAATTTAATCGGACAAAGCCCTATGAATTCAACGGCTGCAGTAATGACATTGATGAGTCAAGTTGCTGTTGCTGCTACTCAAGTTGCTGGAAGAACAGCAACTGTAGGAGCTGGTGATGATGATAAGGTAATGTATGGAGTATGGGGTAGTCCGTTTTATTCTACCGCTAACCAAAAAATGCAGCAAGGAGTTAGTGGTTATAACATGAAATCGGCGGGCTTAATCGTCGGCTTTGATGGTTTAGTAAATGATAACTTGCTAGTTGGGGCAGCCTATAGCCTAATTAATACCAAAATGTCTCATAAAAATCAGAAAAGTGGTGATAGAACTAACGGGCAAACTAATATCTTCTCTTTATATGGTGTATATAAATTTGCAGATAATTGGTTTGCTGAAAGCATAGCATCATATGGCATAACTAATGTTAAAAACTTAGAAGGACGCCTAATCTCAGCTGAATCGGCAAGTGTTACTGCTATAGAAAAAGCTGTTGCTAAATATAAATCTACTTCTTATGGTGGGCAGCTAGTTACTGGATATAATTATCAAGCTTCTGAACAATTGACTATTACCCCAGCTATTGGGTTTAGATATTCGCAATTTATGGATGATGGTCATACGGAAACTGGTACAACCTGTCAAAACTTAGTTGTTAAAAAGAGATCGTACAATAAATTTGAAGGTATTTTTGGGCTGAGAACTGAGGCAAACATCCAACTTGACCAATTACTATTAATACCAGAAGTGCATGGTTATGTTAATTATGACTTCAAAGGAAAATCACCAGTAATTGATGCAAGGTTAGGTGGAATAGATAAAGCATTACCAACAAAATTAGTTAAACCTGATAGGGTCTTCTTTAATGTTGGTACTGGCTTAACTGCCAAACACAATATGATGGAATATGGTGTTACCTATAATGCCCACATTGCTAGCAAATATATTGGTCATCAAGGTAGTTTGAAGATTAAAGTGAATTTCTAGAAAGCTTTAAAATTGGGTAGTGTCTCTATGCTTCATTGTCATTCTTAGCAATGGCGGGAATCTAGACCCCTGCTTACGCAGGGGTGACACTGAGTTAAGCCGGGGTGACATCCACAACAGTTGGGATTTTACGTCCTCAAGCCGTCATTGCGAGGAGGCATGAGCCAACGAAGTAATCCAGAAAGTAATCACAAAATGGATTGCTTCGTCGGTCTGGCGACCTCCTCGCAATGACATCTTGTACTTTAACCTTTTTTCCGTGAACACTCACGTTCAATCTACAATTGTAGTATTAGAACAATAATTTTAATTTTAGCGAACCTTGATGGTGGGAATATTTATTATTAAAAACTAAATATTCATATGCTGCCATAATTTCTGCTAGTTGACATTTTATAGTAATAGTTCCGCCAATTTTATACTGGTATTTAGCCGCCTCTTCAAGTAATAATACTTCCTCCCTATTGTTAGATCGATCTGACTCTATCTGCATATGCAGATTTTTTTGTTTGTTATGCAAAAACTTTTCGACTTCCATATATAACCCAGGAACCATCTGGCTAGTATTATTAACATTCATTGGCATAATTACTCCAAACCCTATAAGCCCAGAAGTTCTTCTGCCATTACTAGCTGCAACTAATAGGCTTTGTGTTTCAAAACTTGCATTATATCTAGCAATATTATATCTTCCATATTTAAACCCAATATATGGGACAATTGATACTCTGCTAATCCTTGAATTATAAGCAATTATTGCTTTGCTACTATAGGCAGTATCAGCAAATTTAGCTTTAACTAGCTGATTATACGCTGATAATTTTGTAGAAACATTACCCAAAGCAAGAGAAAGAAAACCCTGTAATATTACTTTTTTCGACAAATTAGTTTGACCATATATCGACATTACATGGGTATGTACAACAATTTTGTTAATACGATTCTTATATTTAAAATTGGAGAGAACATAGTTATAAGCTCCCCCAATAATGCTACCACTTGGCAACTCTATATCCTCGCCAATAGTTACCGCACTAATTTTGCCCGTATACCCATTTAACATGCTTTTACCATTATACTTAGCTTTACCAATCGTGCCACTAATCCACAAATTTTTAGGAACAATATTAACGTCATCGCCAGAGCTAAGGACAGTAAGATTGTTTAAATACCTTAAATTGGTTAATCTTAAATCAATAGTTGAATTTGCAAATTCATAAGATAATATAACTATTTCATTTACCGCTAAAGTAACAACTCTTATTGTTTCTTTTTGTTTTTGTAATAATGCTATTGCTATGTTCTCGGGGTTAGTTGTTACAATTGGAACTAATATCGCATCTGCTGTTGGAGATGCAGCTTCTATTGCTGGCACAGTTTTTTCTTCTGAAGTATCTTTTTCTTCTGGAACGACTGCTCCACCATCTCCTCCTGATGGTACTCCACCACCATCTCCTCTTGGTATTCCTGCTGCTAGAATAACTGCTCTTTTTGGAATGATTGGTTCTTCTCGAACAGCTACTTCCGAAAGAGAATCTGTGTCATTATCACTAAAGCCCATTAACGAACTATTATCAGAATTATCATTAATTTCAACAAGAGAACTTGTGTCATGACCACTAGAGCCTATTAACGAACTATTATCAGAATTATCATTAATCTCAACAAGAGAATCTGTGTCATAATCTAAGTCTATTACCTTATAATTGTCATGAGTAGTTAAGTTTACTTCCTTATAAATATGTGGGACATCATTCCTTTCAACAAGAGAATCTGTGTTTTGATCACTTAAGTCTGTTCCGCAATTATCACAGGAGTCTCTTAATAAATTATTTGGAGATACATTTACGGTTGCTGATGCAGGTGGCGTATTAACAAATGGCTGTGGTATTTGCTCTATAGGTTCGGTATCTTGACTAATCGACTTGCTTTTATCGTAATTTATTAATAGCATAGAACCACCAGGAATGAGCATTCTAGGGTTTTCCTCAAAATTTTTAAGCACGCTTTTCAAAGCATTTGATAAATATTCATGTGGAGGTTTAGCTAATACTACAGAAACATAGAGTATATTAACATAAAAACAACTCAATATAAGACATTTAATTACCTTGTTTATTCCTGTAAAAGTTTTATCTAATATTGACATATTGATATTACTTCCAATTCATTACATTCAGTTAGTGAATACCTCCATTTAATAAATGAGTACTCAAATGTTACTGTCAGGCAATAATTGAAATAGTATCATAGTATTATCCGTTGTCTAGACAAATCTTGTCCACAGACCCTAGTACTACAGTTGTAGTTTAGATGTGAGCATTCACGATTTTTTTGCTATTTTTTTGTGATGAATAAAAAAACCTGATCACCAAGCGTCATTGCGAGGAGACCGTAAGGTCAACGAAGCAATCCATTTCTAATCACTTTCCTGGATTGCTTCGTCGGTCTGGCAACCTCCTCGCAATGACATCTTATACTTTAACCTTTTTTCCGTGAACACTCACATTCAATCTACAACTGTAGTACTAGGCTCTGTGAACAAAATTTTAATTGTTTAGATTTTGAGTATTTTTAAGCGAAAATTAATAAGATTTTTACCGGAATAGTTAGTTCTATTTCAAAAAAATCTTATAATTTGCAGCTAAAAAGAGTCGAAATCTAGTAATTTAAATCTTGTTCACAGAGCCTAATATACCTCCTGAGAATTATCTTTTTCAGGTGAGATATTATGGAAATCATCATTATCTTGGGTCTCTTGTTGATAATCTAATATCTGTATATCATGAGTTTTGAATGCTTCCATAATACTACCAGAAGAGGTAATTTTACCGGTTTGTGGATTTACTGGTAATAATTTAATCGATTCTGGTATTTTAAACGCTAGTGAAGGAATATCAGAATATGCCTTTTCCATAAAGTCGATAAATATCGGTAAGGCAACACTTGACCCTGTGGCAGTTTTTCCAAGTGTTTTTGGTGTATCATAGCCAATATATGTTCCAACAATTATTTTGGGAGTAAAACCAATAAACCAAGTATCCATACTCTCATTGGTGGTACCGCTTTTACCAGCTATAATCTTACCAAGTTTTTTTGCAGCTATTGCGGTGCCTCTTTCAACTGCTCCAGTAAGAAATGAGACAATCT
Organism: Candidatus Tisiphia endosymbiont of Ceraclea dissimilis; assembly: GCF_964030735.1. NCBI lineage: Bacteria > Pseudomonadati > Pseudomonadota > Alphaproteobacteria > Rickettsiales > Rickettsiaceae > Candidatus Tisiphia > Candidatus Tisiphia endosymbiont of Ceraclea dissimilis. Next base: position 1,145,964 of record NZ_OZ034917.1, on the reverse strand, counting down.
GATAATCACTTGCCTCATCGGTAATCATTCGACAATCTGGTTGAGACAAGATAGGCGGTGATACGTTATCAGTAAGCTGGGAATCAGATACACTACAATTTTCACATTCTCTATTGTCTCTACGATAAATTATTTTACCGTTACGATCTTTAATGAGTTCGACAAAATGTGGGGTGACTTTTTTCCCTGAATTGGCAATTATTGCATAAGCAGTTATCATTTTTTTTAACGTGGTTTCGAGCGAACCAAGCACCATAGAATAAAATCTCTTTGGCTCATTATTAATGCCGAATCGCTTGATTATTTCAGCAACTTTGTTTAGTCCTATAGATTGTGCTACCCTGACAGTAATAAGGTTTCGCGATTTCTCAAGACCTGTACGCATAGTAATTAAACCCAAAAAATCCCCTTTATAATTTTTTGGTCGCCAAACTGGCATACCAGGACCTTGTGGAACCTCTACTGGACCATCTTCAAAAATTCTATTTGGCTGGATGGCATTTTCTAAAGCAGCCAGATAAACGAAAGTTTTACTGAGTGACCCTGGTTGTCGTAAAGCCTGGGTAACACGATCAAATTTACTAACCGCAAAATCATACCCACCAACACTTGCAAGCACCTGCCCTGTTGTAGGGTTCATCACCATAATAGCCCCATTAACAGTAGGAATTTGCCTTAAAGAGTAATTAGCATTTACTTTTTCAACTACTATAACATCCCCTTTCTGCAAAAGAGTTTTTGCAGATTTAAGGTTATTTTTCGCCCATTTCATTTCTGATAAAGCTATTTTGGACTTACTCAAGTCGCAAAGACCAATTTCCGCTTGATTATCTGAAACATTTAATACTACCGCCAATTGATATTCTAGAATGGCTGGTGGCTTTGTTAGTTTATTTAAATTATCTTGCCAGTTATTTATATCTATATTAGTGATAACTCCTCTAAAACCATGTTTTCTGTCATATTCTCTTATACCTTTTCTAAGAGAATTCTCTGCAGCTTGCTGCATATTAGCATCAAGTGAGGTAATGACTGTTAAGCCTCCGGTATAAAAATATTCTTTACTGCCAATTCTACGAATAACTTCTTCCCGCACTTGCTCAGCATAATAACCGGCGGTAACGGTTTCGCTACGATCCCGCTTTTGTAAAATAATTGCCGTATCTATTGCCTCTTTTGCTATTTCTTGCGTTATATAACCATCTTCCAACATTCTCATAATGACATAATCTCTACGCTCTTTTACCCTGGCATAATTTTTTTCCGGGTTAAAATTTGATGGAGCTTTTGGTAACCCAGCAATAAAAGCTGATTCAGCAAGAGTTAAATCGTCAATAGATTTATTAAAATAATTTTGAGCAGCCATGGCAACTCCGTAGGCTCCCCTACCAAAAAATGTTTGATTAAGATATAGCTCCAAAATTTGATCTTTAGTAAAGGTTTTTGAGACCATATAGGATAAAATCGCCTCTTTAATCTTACGTTCTATCGATACCTCGGAGGTTAATAAAAAATTCTTGACTACTTGCTGGGTAATAGTTGACCCTCCTTCCACTCTACGGTGGTGTACAATATTAGAAATATTTAGTATTGCTGCTCTAATTATGCTTATAATATCAACTCCTGAATGTTCAAAAAAATTCTTATCTTCAGCTGAAATAAAAGCCTCTATAAGAGAGCGTGGCACACTACTAATAGGTACAAAAACTCTACGTTCTAAAGCATATTCCTCCATTAATTTTCCATTTTGGGCATACACTCTTGTTACCGATGGTGGATGATAATCGGCAAGTTGTGAGTAGTCCGGTAAATCCTTAGAGTAATTATACAACAAATATATACAAGCACTAATAGCTATTAGCCCTAATATTAAAAATAATTTAAAAAATACGTAAAAAAGTTTGAACATCGTTATATTATCAATTTATTATAAAATTTATAGCTATAGTCAATTAACCTGAATTAGTTCCGAATAAGCACTCACCGTGCTGTCTATTAGCGAGGAGCCGCTAAAATCGGCGACGTAGCAAGTCATTTTTGTGTCACCCCTGCGTAAGCAGGGGTCTAGATTCCCGCCTACGCGAGAATGAAAGGGTAAAAACGTCATTGCGAGGAACCCGTAAGGTCGACGAAGCAATCCAAAAAAACTATTAAATGGATTGCTTCGTCGCCACCAAAGTAGCTCCTCGCAATGACGCTGATGCTCAATACTAATCGGATTTATAACGTTGCCAATTCAAGTTAATTCACTATAATTCCCAGAATCTTTTGCCAATTTTTCAAAATGCAATAGCCCATAAGCAAAACCGATAATTGCAGGAATCATAATAAACAATAATCCCCAATTACCAAAATATTCAACAAGATATACCAAACCAAAAGAGGTAATGACATACATAAAAGCCCGAGATAAAGCAAATGTCATGCTAGCACAGATAAAACGTTTAAATATAGGAAAGCTTTTATAACAAATGGGCAAAGCAGGTCCTAAACATTCATGCAATAAAGATAGAACGGATTGAATTAGAAATAATTGGTAAGGAGAATTAACATGATTCAATAAATACGGACAAAATACGATAAAAATAGCAGATATAATCAGTATAATTCTTAGGATTAATAATGGATACATTTTTAAGCTTAAATAAGATAATACTAATATGACTAACAGCTCTATTATACAGATAATAAAATTATGATGAATAACATCAAGCATTGTATAATCAAAGCTAGTTTTTAAAATATTGGCACAATGTATATAAATAAAATAAAAACACACCGGTGCAACACATTGTAATAAAAAGAAAGCTAGTAGTGTTTTTTTATTAACTTTTGCTTGCCAAATGGGATTGGCTTTTAAGATAGCTGTATCTATATTAATTCTTTCAAAAACTCTTTTTATTCGGTATTGGGCATCAACAAATTCTGGTGCTTCTCTAAGTTTGGTTCTTGCAACAAAACCAACCAATGCAATTACTGTGCCAGCCCAAAATGCCAAACGCCAGTTAAAATCATAAGAACTAACAAGTGAGGCAACCCCTAAAGCACTTAATGCCCCTAGACTACAAAAAGCCCATATTAATCCTATACTTGCATATTGGACTGGAGGGTTAATCGTTTCAGTTAAGTAAAGTTGTGCCCCTGTCACCTCTCCTATGGCAGAGACACCTTGAACAATACGGCAAATTGTCGCTATCCAAGCTGCCATACTTCCTATCTGAGCATAAGTAGGCAGATTAGCCATCACAAAACATGATATAGCCATCAAAGAAGTTGTGATGATCACTGTTGATTTACGCCCTATATTATCACCTATCCAACCAAATATTAAGGCACCAATAGGTCGAAAAATAAATGTAGAACAAAAGATCACAGCCTTCATTAAAGAGGCTGTATGAGAATCAGTCGGTTTAAAAAATAACTCATTAAAAAACTCCCCCATATGGACGTATAACATTAAGTCAAAATATTCTAGGAATGTACCAACTGAGAATAATCCTATGGCTTCTTTTTGGTCTTTAGTTAGGTTTCGTTCCTGCTGATATCTCATCACCTATGCACCTATATATTTAAATTATAGTCAATTAACCTGAATTAGTGCCGAATAAGCACCCATCGTGCTGTCTATTAGCGAGGAGGTGTAAGTCTCCTAATTTAATAAACAATGGATTGCTTCAACCATTACATGGTCTCGCAATGACAGATAACGTCATTGCGAAAAGGCATAAGCCAACGAAGCAATCCATTAAGTGTGGATTGCCGCGACCACTATGTGGTCTCACAATTACAGATAACGTCATTGCGAGAAGCCGCTAAAAGCGGCGACGCGGCAATCCAAGAAAAAGTGAATAGAAATAGATTGCTTCGTTGACCTAAGGTTTCCTCGCAATGACGGTTTATCAATTATTGTTTTCTTAAACTAACGCTTATGTACTCCATCGCTCCTGCTATAGTCAATTCAATTCAGGGGAATTGGGTAGCAGGAACGATGGAGTGACGCCTATAAGTAATAGGCGAGCGACGAGTGACGACGTCACCAACTTCTCATCAATTGACTATACCCAATTCTCCTGAATTGACTATATAATTCTATAACCACATAGGAGAAAGAATTTTTGACAAAAATTCTTTATGTTTTTGTAATTCTTCCTTAGTTGGTTTGACAACTATAGTATTATTTTTATTTGCCATAGTAGTTCTAACCAACAGCTCATCTGTATTTTGTACCTTTTTGCTATTAATGTTAAAACTTATCTGCCTACCTCCAGTAAGCTCAACATAAACTTCTGCCAATAATGCCGCATCCTTAAGGGCTCCATGCAACTTACGCGAAGAATTGTCAATTTTATATCTTTTACATAATGAGTCAAGATTAGCCTTCATTCCAGGGAACATCTTGCGAGCCAAAGCAAGAGTATCAATAGTACTAGCAAGTTCTAAAAAATCTGTATTAGGTCTTTTGAGCAAAGACAACTCATAATTAATAAACTTAATATCAAATGTTGCATTATGTATAACAAGCTGGCTGTTACTAATAAACGCTAAAAACTCCTCGGCAATTTCTGCAAAGAGTGGTTTATCTTTTAAGAACTCTCCTGATATACCATGTATTCGATAAGCTTCTGTTGGCATATCTCGTTGTGGATTAATATAAAAGTGAAAGTGCTTACCGGTTAGAACTTTATTAACCATTTCAATAGCACCAATCTCAACAATCCTATGTCCACTTTTTGGATCTAAACCAGTTGTTTCAGTATCTAAAATTACTTCTCTTAATTGCGGCATTTTAATTTTTGTATTAGTTGAGTTATTTGTTTATCTAAATCTACTATATTAACATCAGTATTAATAACAAAATCTGCTCTTGCTATTTTAATCTGTTGTGATAATTGAATCTGTGCGATTTTATTATAAGTTGTTAAATTAAATCCTTCCCTAGACATTGCCCTTTTTAACCTAGATTCTTCCGAGCAGAATGTTGTAACATAAAAATCAAAATATTTATCAAATTTAGCTTCAAAAAGTAATGGAATCTCAGCAAATGTAATTTCTGAATCATTATTTTGCCGTTTAAAAAGAGACAAACCTTCCACTACAAATGGATGAATAAAATTTTGCAATTTTCTTCTTGATGAATCATTAGCATAGATTAGCTCTGCTATTTTTCTTTTATCAAAAATTTTTAGCTCAGGCAGTAAGTTAAGAATTATATTTTGTATTGCCGCCTTTTTGTAGATATCCTTAATATATTCGTCAGCGGAAAAAGTCATAAATCCTAAATCAGCTAAATAATTTAAGACAAAAGTTTTTCCTGAAGCATAACTACCAGTAATTCCCACACAAATCATTTTAATAAATATTTTATTTTTCTACAATAAAAAGCCCACATTTATTAGCTAGTTCAATAGTTTTTTCTAGCTCAATAACAATCACTTTCTCTTTCTGTATTGCTACCCCTTTATAACCATAACTAGCTAAATTATTTATTGTCTCTGGTCCTATTGTAGGTATATCAATTCTAGTATCTTGTCCCTTCTTCATCATTTTAACAAGTACCCCACCTGTAGAATTTTTGCGTAAATACGAACATCTTTTTATTAAATTATCTGTACCTTCTGCTGCTTCAATACCTATAATATATCCATTATCAACAATGACTGATTGCCCTACATCAAGCTGTCCTATACTATCTAATAGTTTCATGCCTAATTCGATATCTGTATTATCTATTGATGATGGAGCAATCCTGGTCTTAATGCTATTATTTGCACTCAATATTTCATAACTAGAAACTACGTTAAACCCTTTTTCTTCTAGGAAATCTGTCACTATACTAAGAAGTTTATCATCTCCTAAAAATTTTTGTTTTAATATACGAGCAAGTAACCTTGAACCCATTAAATCTACTTTAATTGCTTTTAAATTAGGACGTTTTACACCACCAGCAAGAATTATATTTTTTACATCATATTTACGAAAATACTCAATTATTGGTTTGACCATACCAATTTTAAAAAATTGGTGGGTAAGATCCTTATATAATGTCGGATCTGCTTCTCCTTCTAAAGCAGCGATATAACACTGTCCTCCTTGTGTAATAAAACTTTCAGCTAGTGAGATTGGCAATAAACCATTTCCTGCTATAATTCCCACTATACTAAAAGGATTAGAAAAATTAGAATGTAAAGCTATGGACAAATCTACCTTACGCATATTTGGGTCATGCACATTTTTTATAGTCAAAGGATTTGAAGAGTGGGAACGATAAACAAGGGAGAAGAAGCGAGTACAACGTACTCTTTGTATGTGAGTACGCAAATACCACCAAACTTTGTGAATCCAATTTTTGAAAATAGAAGAGTGTATTTGCCACATTTTAGCTATTTGCCTTATCATGATCGACTTGTCGTGGTTGACAAAATACTCTGGTACTATCCTGCTTTATAAAAGCGATAATTTGTTCTACAATATGGTTACCTTTATATTGCTTTGAAACTTTCTCAACTTTATCAGTAAAAATACCTTCGCTAACAAAAATATCATCTATAGCTTTTATAGTATCAAGCGTTTCCTGATTATCAAAGCCACGTCTTTTCATTCCAACTAAGTTTATTCCTCTAAGAAATGCCCTTTCATTTATAGCTAGCCCAAATGGAATTAAATCTTTCTCCACTGCCGACATGCCACCGATTATCGAATGTTGTCCTATACGTACGAATTGAAGAACAGCAGACAGCCCTCCTATAATAGCATAATCACCAACTTTAACATGACCACCTAAGCTAGCATAATTTGCAAAAATCACATTATTTCCTACGGTGCAATCATGTGCTATATGTACTCCAACCATAAATAAACCATTATTACCTACAGTGGTAACCATCCCACCACCTTTACTACCAGCTTGAATAGTTACATATTCTCTAATAGTATTATTACTACCTATGATAACCTCTGACTTTTCTCCCTCATACTTAACTATTTGAGGGGGTTGACCAATAGAAGCAAATGGATATATAACTGTATTAGCACCAATTTTTGTTTTCCCCTCTATAACTACATGTGATTTTAGCTCAACATTATCTGCCAAAACCACCTCTGATCCAATAGTACAAAAGGGACCTATACTGACATTTTTACCAATTGAAGCTCTTGGATCTACTATGGCAGTTGCGTGTATAGCTGGTAAGCCCATCATTAATTCCTATTTTTAACCATTGCCGTAAATTTGCTTTCTGCAACTATCTGCTCATCAACTTTAGCATTACTTGAGAATTTCCAAACAGAACCTCTATTTTGCTCTATTTTAGCATAAATATGTAATGTATCACCTGGCTCAACAATTTTACGAAATTTTGTCTCTTCAATAGACATAAAGAAAAACTCTTTATCTTTTATAGAGTAATTCATTGATTTTGCTACTAAAATAGCAGAAAGCTGAGCCATAGCCTCAACAATTAAAACGCCGGGCATTATTGGTTTTGTAGGAAAATGACCAGTAAATTGTGGCTCATTAACAGTAACATTTTTGATGCCAACAATTGATTCATTAAGCTTAAATTCTAGCACCCTATCTATTAATAAAAATGGATAGCGATGAGGTAGCATTTCCATTATTTCTATAATATTAATCTTCATTTATATTCCGTTTTTTATAAGCTGTTTCATAATTACTGATTGTTTATGCCAATCTCTAATCGATACGGCAGGGTATCCACCAACTGTTACTCCTGATTCAACATCTTTTATAACACCGGCTTTTGCTGCTACTTGTACTTTATCACCCAGTACTATATGTCCGGCTAGTCCTGCTTGCCCTCCAAGAGCACAATATGCCCCTATTGTAGTACTACCTGATATACCGACCTGTGCAACAATAATCGACCCCCTTCCTATTATAGCATTATGTCCTATCTGCACTAAGTTATCTATTCTACATAAATCTCCTATCACTGTATCATTTATTGATCCCCTATCAATAGTAGTATTACTACCTATTTCAACATTATTACCTATTTTAACTATACCTGTATGGAAAATTTTCTTGTGAACCCCTTTATCTGTTGCAAAACCGAAACCATCTTGTCCAATTCTTGCTCCAGGTAATATTACCACATCATCACCTATTATGCTGTAACTTATTGAAACATTTGAGTATATTAATGCTCTATTACCTATTACCACTCCATAATCTATAATCGTCCCAGATTCTATAACGCAATTATCACCTATTACAACATGATCTTCAATAACAACATTATGTCCTATATAACAATTATTTCCTATAGTGGCAGAATCCGAAATATAGGCAGATTGCATAATTTTGTTAGGATAAGTCTTTGCTTTACTATAGAACAAATCCACTAATTTTGCATAAAAGAAATACGGATTCTTTACTTTTAATAATATTGTTCCATTGTTAGATTCTTGTGAAAAATTCTCTGGAACTATGCAGCATGAAGCTTTAGTGCTTTGAAATTGGGTAATATATTTGCTATTACTTAAAAAAGTTATATCACCAACATCAGCCTCTTCTAAAGATTTAACATCATGGATTAACAAGTCAGTGAAACATGATATCTCAGCATCTATTAACTTTATAATTTCTGATAATTTATAAGAGGCAGATTTCTTATAAAAGCGTGAATTTATCATAGTTAGTTATTTTTATAAAATGATGAGAACAGTATAAATGTATGACGGGAGTAGTATAAACGTCAGTTAAAAAATATTCAAGTTTTCTTACAACAATTTATATGGTATAATAGTATTATATAAACATTTATACTTGAATTTCTTTAGTTTGTCTGATATGTATTATCTCGGATAGGTGTCCGAGTGGTTTAAGGATCTAGTCTTGAAAACTAGCGTACGGGCAACCGTACCGTGGGTTCGAATCCCACCCTATCCGCCACTTCCGTACGAGTTGTCGTTTTTTCAAAAATATCGAACGGGAAACGCAGAGAGGTCTCAAGTTTTTTGCCATTCAGTTCAAGGTTCTGAAATACGAATTTTATCATTTTGCGTTTTTGAGGCATTTCAGAACCTTTGAAAGTTTCATAAGCTTCAGAAGCTAGAGTTATAAAGGTTGAGACGGTATCAGTAAATTTGTCATCTGCTTCATCATAAATTTTTAATAATCGATTAATTTCATATTGACGATCTTTTAATTGTTGTTTTTTTGCTTGAAATTCTTCTGTACTCAATTCACCATTAAGTCGTAAATCTATTAATGAGTTCAATCTTTTTTCGTTTTCAGTATGTTCTTTCTTTAAACAACTGCCTTAGACGATTAATTCTATTAAGGTTAAGAACCGATAAAGCCGGGATGGCACCTTAAAATTCTGATTCTGTTAAATCGTCTCCAATGGGTATAACTTCCTCTACATCTTGAAATATATCAGGAATATCTAGACATTCGGAATCACTACCAAATTTCTCAAGAACTGCTAGTGAAGCCTCATAGTTCTTTGCTCCTCCAATAGCATGTAAAATATGGCTTTTAAGTGTAGAAGCTTCACATGTTTCCTGTATATTTAAAGCTGAATTAATGGACAATAATGCAGATTCATAGTTATCAAGACCTCCCATATCATATAAGATACGACTTTTGTCATACAAAAATGTAGCATTCTCAGGGTCTAATTTAATAGCTTCTTCAATAGTTGACAATGCATGATTATATTCACCTTGATTATTCAGAATAACACTTTTATGGTATAAGAATGCAATATTCTTATGCTCTGTATCTAATTTAATAGCTTCTTCAATAGTTGACAATGCAGCATCATACTTATCTTGATTATTCAGAATAACACTTTTATGGTATAAGAATGTAGCATTCTCAGGATATAATTTAATAGCTTCTTCAATAGTTGACAATGCATGATTATATTCACCTTGATTATTCAGAATAACACTTTTATGGTATGAGAATGCAGCATTCTCAGGGTCTAATTTAATAGCTTCTTCAATAGTTGACAATGCAGCATCATACTTATCTTGATTATTCAGAATAACACTTTTATGGTATAAGAATGTAGCATTCTCAGGATATAATTTAATAGCTTCTTCAATAGTTGATAATGCATGATTATATTCACCTTGATTATTCAGAATAACACTTTTATGGTATAAGAATGCAACATTCTTATGCTCTGTATCTAATTTAATAGCTTCTTCAATAGTTGATAATGCAGCATCATACTTATCTTGATTATTCAGAATAACACTTTTATGGTATAAGAATGCAACATTCTTATGCTCTGTATCTAATTTAATAGCTTCTTCAATAGTTGACAATGCATGATTATATTCACCTTGATTATTCAGAATAACACTTTTATGGTATAAGAATGCAACATTCTTATGCTCTGTATCTAATTTAATAGCTTCTTCGATAGTTGATAATGCAGCATCATACTTATTTTGATTATTCAGAATAACACTTTTATGGTATAAGAATGCAGCATTCTTATGCTCTGTATCTAATTTAATAGCTTCTTCAATAGTTGATAATGCAGCATCATACTTATTTTGATTATTCAGAATAACACTTTTATGGTATAAGAATGCAGCATTCTTATGCTCTGGATCTAATTTAATAGCTTCTTCAATAGTTGACAATGCATGATTATATTCACCTTGATTATTCAGAATAACACTTTTATGGTATAAGAATGCAGCATTTTTATGCTCTGGATATAATTTAATAGCTTCTTCAATAGTTGACAATGCAGCATCATACTTATTTTGATTCTTCAAAATAACGCTTTTATGGTATAAGAATGTAGCATTCTCAGGGTCTAATTTAATAGCTTCTTCAATAGCTTCTAATGCTCCTGTGCCACTACCTTCTTGTTTATTGAGAATAATACTTTTGTAATACAATAATTTAACATTGTCAGGCTTTAATTTAATAGATTCCTCAACAAATGATAATGCCTTCCCATACTCACCTTGTTTATATAGAATATTAATTTTGAGAAACCAGAACTGCTCATTGTTAGAATTCAATTTTATAGCTTCTTCAATAGTAGCTAACGCTTCTGCATGCTCATCTTGCTTATATAAAATCATAGATTTGTAAAACAACAACATATCATTGTTAGAATTTAATGTAATAGCCTTCTTAATAGACTTTAACGCTTCTTCAGTACTACCTTGTTTATCCAGAATAATAGTTTTTCTTAACCATAGTTGATCATTGTCGGGATTAAATGTAATTGCCTTTTCAATAGCTTCCAATGCTTTTTTAAGTTTACCTTGCCTTTCTAGAACAATACTTTGATGATGCAAGAATTTAGCATTATTGGGACTCGAGGCAATATGCTGATTAATGATTTTTAACGATTTTTCACAGTCTGACTTTTCTACGCAAGATAGGTCGTATTTTTGTTTGTAGATTGGATTTTTTGATTTGGAATAAACTAATGCAGAACGAGATAAACTATTTGGAGTTATATTGTAGTTGTATGAAGAATCAGGTACTAAAGATCTCTCCATTCTGTGTGATATACTATCATTCTTTCCTGTGCTATGATCATTAATATCTAGAGCATTGAAATTAATAGGGCTAGCACTAACAGAATTAGGGAATAATTGCATAATACTTAAAGTACTTAAAGCAACCCACCCAAACCCAGTTATATCGTTCTTGTATATATTGCTCTTATTTGAAGTATCATTTACAAGTGGACCCAACATGTTGTCATGCCCCTGTGATGTTGTGCGTAATGTTTGTGCTGTATTATTATTGTCGTGCGCGCTAAGCTTAGATTTCTTATTTTGGGGCTTTTTAGTAATGGATTTGTAATGAGGATCTTTATATTTATATTGGGGTCGATTTTGCTCACTTTTGCGATTATTACTAAACATAATTTTACTCCATATTTGATAATAGAATTTTAATTAAAAATGATTTTCTAGAATTAGTCAAGTCAAGTGCAATAAATAATTTATAATCATGGTAATAATTTTTATTAACATGTGCTTAAGGATGGTAATCGAGACCTAATGGCTCTACACCATAATGAGATTTAACATCGTTATCTCCTGGATATGGATTGAAACTATCCAGCTTGTTTAAATTAGATTTTACATCTGAGAGCATTTTTTCTGCGAATTTATAACCACCAAGCGAGATACAATCCTCAAAAGATTTTAATGCATTAGTCCATTTATTTCGTTCGAAGAAGATCATACCTTCAATATAAGCGATTTCTGGACTAGGCTTAAGATTTAAACACTCACTAACATAATTCAATGCATTTTCCAACTCTTCGTTTAGCCATAAAATTATACCCTTAAGACAATTAGCGTAGTAGCCTGTTTTTTGTATATTTAAAGCATTATTAACTGATTCTAACCCTTTCTGGTACTCAAGATGCTCTTTATATGTAAAAGCAAGGGAAACATATATAGAATATAATTTATCCAGATGATTATGTGCTTTAGCGTAGGTTAAAGCATTGTTAAATGCCTTTATTGCATCATCATATTGCCATAATTTTCTAAAAATAACACCTTGAATAAAATATGCATCATCTGTTTCATTTTCCTTTAAAGCCTCATTAATCTTTTGTAACGATTGTCTATACTCTTTTGATCGCAATAACTCAACACTATCATTATAATGTTGAGTATATTTAGGAGTTACTACTATCGATGGATTAATACTAAGGGTTGTTTCATTATAATATATTTCGGGATTAAAGGTCTCTTGAGAATTTATTTGCTCATCAGACACTAGTATTACATCTCGATGTTTGCCTTGTTCTGTTAATAAATTAATTAGTGCTTTATATGCATCATCAGTTTTCTGGATTTTTATCGATTGTTTGAACGATATTTCTGCTTTCATATAATTACCTTTTAACTCATGGATGGTACCAGCAAGAAGATACGCATCATAGGATTCTTGTATTGCATTAGCAGTTTCAGTAGAGTTCAATGCCTCTTCCAAATGTCTTTCTTCTGACTGAGTCTCTTCTGACTGACTCATATTATATAAAATTTGAGCTTTACGATAATATATTTCATTCGTTCGTTCAATGCTTATCGCGTTTTCAACAGCTTGTAATGCTTCTAAATATTTGTTTTGCTTCTCTAAAATTATACTTTGGAGGTGATATGCCTCATAGGTTGGACTAATTTTGATAACTCTATTAATAATCTCTAATGCCTCATCTGTATATAATTCTTCTGACACTAAGAGCTGAGCTTTAGTAAATGAAATATCATAATTTGCATTTTTATTTTTAAGGCACGATAAAGCGTTATCAATAGATTTGATTGCATCTGAATATCTGCCTTGATGTTTTAAGATAATAGCCTTAAGATAATATGCTTCATATGTTTTATTGATACTTAAAGCCTTATCAATAGCATCCAATGCATTTATCTTGCCTGTACGAGCAGCAATAACAGCTTTGAGATAACAGGATTCATAGCTATTGCGATATATTAAAGCTTGCTCTACGGCCTCTAATGATTGATTATAATCAGCCATACTATTTAAGATTTTAGCCTTGAGATAATAGGCATCATATGATTGATATACAGCTAAAGTTTCTTTTATACTGCTTAAAGCTTGACTATACTGACCATCCCGTACCAAGATTTTAGTCTTGAAATACCACGCCTCATAGGATGAATTTATACTAACAGCTGCACTTATGCTTTCTAACGCATCCTTGTAACGAGCAAGAGATACTAAGATTTCAGTCTTGCGATAGAGTGCATCATAGGTTTGGCTTTTATCTAAAGCCTCATTTATTGCACCTAATGCATAATCATGATTACCAATATTTAATAAGATTTTGGCCTCAAGATACAACGCTTCGTATGTTCTGCTTTGATCTAAAGCATAATTTATGTATGCTGATGCTTCGTCATACTGACTAAGTGCCACTAAGATTTTGGCTTTGTGAAAAAACGCACTATAGGTTTTTCTTTCAGATAGTGCTTTGTCTATTGATTCCGATGCATCATCATACTTACCAAGCTTCTCTAAGATTTTGGCTTTGTAAAAAAACGCACTATAGGTTTCTTTTTGAGACAGTGCTTTGTCTATTGATTCCGATGCATCATCATACTTACCAAGATCTACTAAGATTTTAGTCCTATAATAAAACGCGTCATAGGTTTGTTCTTTAGACAGAGCATTGTCTACTGCTTTTAATGCCTCCCCATTCTGATTTAGTTTACGTAATGTTTGAGCTTTACGAAAATATGCCTCATAGGTTGGATTAATTTCAATAGCACTATCCAAAAATTTACGCATATCTTCATATGCTTTGCGACGCTCACACATCACCACTTTCATATATAATATATTGTAATTTTTTGTATCTATGAGAATTTCATCAATAATTGATTCTGCCTCTGTATATTGATGATTCATATATAACAGTAGACTTCTTACGTATAATGCGTCATAAGTTGGCATCATCTCAATAGCCTTATTCATGGAATCCAAAGCTTTGTCTTCACCTATTTTATTGGCATTTACACCATCACTATAATATTGCTCAAAATTTGGAGACATATTTTGAGCTTTAGTAAACGATTCTTTTGCTTCATCATTTCTATTTTGATGTTTTAATATTTTACCTCTTATATAGTGTGCTTTTGAGGTTTCTTTGATACTCAGAGATTTGTCTACTGCCGTTAATGCATTCGTATATTGTTTTAGTAGTGTTAAAATGTAAGCCTGATTATAATAAAAATTATTATCATTTTGTTTAAGATTAATAGCACTATTAATTGCATCTAATGCATCTTGGTAATTACCTAGATTTTTCAATATATCGCTTTTGTAATAAAAAAACTTAGACCTACTATCATTCAATGCAATAGCATGGTTAACAGCATCTAATGCAGCTCGCAAATTATCTTGTTCTTTCAAGATAATAATTTTTTGATAAAAAAGTTGATCACTATCAGGATTCAGCCTAATTGCCTCATCAATAGCATCTAGTGAACCTTGCAAATCATTTTGTTTTTCTAAGATAATACTTTTTGTATAAAAAAATTGTGCATTATTCTTATTCAGTTTAATTGCCTCATCAATAGCCTTTAATGCCCCTTTATAATTACTCTGACATTCTAAGAGAACGCTCTTTGTATAAAAAAATTGATCATTTTGACTATTCAATTCAATCGCACGAGTAATAGCTTGTAATGCAGCTTTATAATTACTCTGGTATTTCAAGATAATGCTTTTCTTATAAAAATATTGATCATTTTGATCATTAAGTTTAATGGCAGTGATAATAGAATGTAACGCATCTTTATAATTACCAACCTTTTCTAAAAGCTCACTTTTCTTAAAAAACAATTGATCGTTTTTAGGAGCTAATGTAATAGCACGTTTTATGGTAGCAATTGCATCCTCATATTTAGAAAGACTAGCATATGCATCGCTTTGTTTTACTAGTGTGTCTATCCTATTTGTACCAGGTAAACGCTTTGAGTTTGACTGATATGCTATTTGTTTTTTCGTTTGAGAGCTAGATGTTGCGTCACGCGGCAAGCGTGCTAGAATGCTAGCTACATGATAGTCATGCGGGATATTGTCATTATATGTAACATTATTAATATCAGTGATATCTGTTGCATTAACAGGAATATCAACAACAGATTGAATATATGACAATAATTGTGCAAAAAATGCAATATTATACATGAGCATAGATATTACCACTATATAAATATTATTTTAACAATAAGCCTATAGATTAAGATAAGTTGGCTTGGAAAGTAGTAGAATTTGCAAATGACAAAACCCTAGTGTATTATTTCTAAACTCAAGATGAAATAAAAATTATTACAAAACTCTACTTTACTTGTACTATATTATCCAAATTTATCCTACGTATTTTTCCAATTGTTTCCACTATAAACACTCCTTAAAAAATATTAACAATATTAATTTTTTGGAGATATTGTTACTTATTTAGGGGGTCAATTTTCATTACAATTTTTCCTTCAAATGGGTCAATAGTTGATTACAATTTACAAAGTAATAAGTTCTTATTATAGCGACCTCGAAAAATTTTGTTGCATAAATTGACCAAGAGCCGTTTCCACATGAGTTTTTTATTTTTTTCATTGACATTTATTACAGTTGCTTTCTTAATCTATCTTGTGAAATTAAAAAATTGCTTAGTGGACATAAAATAAGGAGTATAATGATAATAGAATTAAAAACATCTTGATAGAGAAACTTATGGAAAATACCTTAGAAAGGATTGCTAACCTGGATATTGCATGATGAATTATCAGTAAATCTTTCTATCCCTTGAGTAATAAAGGTTACGAGATTAAATTTGATAAAACTCAAAAATACAATTTGTATTTTTGTATAATTCCTCTGAACCCCTTATATTACAAGGGGTTCATAGGTGAATTTTGCTACCTTCATGCAATATCCGGGCTAAAAAATATTATCAGCACGCATTTAGCCTAAGTCATGATGACAATTTTAAGGCTGCCGCTTTAGAAAAAATTGGCAATATTATGGTTAATACTGCTGCTCAGGGACAAAATTTTATTACCAGATCACAGGAACATGATTTTTACAATTATGACCTGGTAAATGAAGAATTTACCAAAAATTTACTTGGCGAGGTAGTTGAAAAATGTGATTTGTATTGATAAAGATGACGAAGTAGTTTTATTGCAAGTATACGTTGTTTGATAAATTATTATTTAATCTTAGATGGATCAACTGTATAATAATTAGTTATACGATCAGAAAATTGTTTTAACAAGAAGCTTATAGTAAAACTTGAATATTGTCGTAATACGATATAATATTTTGAATAAAATTATCAATTTTATTATGCTTTACTACGATGTAAGCCTTGTATGTTAAGGTTTTTATGAATTTTCTAATCCAGAATTCGGGTTAGTATTATTATGAAATACAATATTAAAAAATGTTCAAATAAAGATAAACAGATTAAGAACCATTGAAATAAAAAACTATTACAAATAATCTATTAACTTTGGAAGGTAAATTTATGACTAAACTTATAAAACCTACTGACTTTATTAGAAAGCTACAAGATAATGAGAAATTGACCAAAATAAACCTTAGAAACTATAATATCAATAGTAATGATCTTAAATTACTTAGTGGGGCTTTAAAAAATAATAAAACGGTAACACATATAAATCTACATAATACTAATATTTACGATGATGGAGCAAAGATAGTTGCAAAGTTTTTGCAAAACAACACAACCGTAACCAAAATAGATCTAAGTAATAATAATATTAGTGATGATGGGGCTAGACAACTTGCTAAGGCTCTAGAAATTAATAGCACTTTATCCGAACTAAGGCTTGATGATAATATTCTTAGTCATAATGTAGTAAAAGAACTTGTGGAAATGATAGAGGCTGGTAAGATTGTCAGTACAATAAGAATTAGTAGTATTGAAAATAATAGTGTTATATCAGATGTGTTAGATGTTTTAATTGTGGGTTTAACACAAATATAAAAGACTAAAAGTGTAATTATCTGAAGTAGTTGAAATTAAACTTATATTTTAGGTGAATATTTCCTAGATTTGAGGGTCTATCGAGTCTATCAGAAAGATTGTGAATTATAAGATATTTTTGGACAGAACCCAAAATCCAATTATATATACTAGTATTTTTATGACTTTAAAAATTCAGATATGTCAATAATGGCAGCAAAATAATCGTCATCAATGACATTTTCTGATACACCGTTAACATGGATTAACACAGGTCGACAAGAATATCCTTTAGGATACTTTAATAGACTAATTTTTTTCTGCATCTCATTGATTATTGAAGAATCGATATAGTTCTTAGAAAACTTAATTTCACAAATATAAAGGGTACCAAACTTTGTTTGAATTAGGTAATCAATTTGACATCCAGGATAACGAGATGTTTTTCGTTGATAAAATGGATTTTCTGAAATAATATCCTCAGGCTTAATATTTAAACTTTGATGGATGATGGTTCTATTATTTAAAATAAGGTTTTCAAATTGAAGACCCATAATTATATTCCATTCAGCAAGTGAGGTTAAAGACTTAAGACTATAGCTATTACGGTTAATCTTGCTTAAATTCTTATGTATATACTTTAGGTAGAAACGTAAATAGTTATCACTTAGACGATATTTACTTAATTTAGAGTCAATTCCTGATTTAATATCCCAGGTGTGATCTCGGGTAATAAAACCTGATAGCTCAAGTTCTAAAAAATATTCAGATATTCGCCCCCCAGGGTCTATATTTAAAATATTGCATACCTCATTTCTTTCTTTAGAACCGCTAACAAGTACTTCCACAATCTTTTGATAAACTGCACTATCCCGTAAAAATAAATCTGAAAATATTTGTCTAAACTCTTCCACTAGGATGGCTCCTTTTGTAAAGCAAAGATGTTTGATATTTTCTTCTGCTGATAATTTAGGGTTAATCTCTTCTAGATATTTGGGAACACCTCCTGTAATAGCAAGAACTTTCAGTTTCTCGTAAGCTGAGATGTTGCTAGACCAAAAGTGTTGGCAATCTATTAAAGGTAATTCTCCTAATGTTAAACTATATGAAATACGTCCAACGAATCCTGTACTACTTAGCAAATTCTTTTCAATCCATGCCGCAGCAGAGCCACATATAACAAATATAAGTTGATCGTTCTTTTTTAAATGATTATCCCAAAAATTTTTAATCTTTCCTAAGAAAGTTGGCTCTTCCGCAGCCATCCAAGAAATTTCATCAAATAATAATAAACACTTACCTGTCAATAGGCGTTCACCAACTGCCCATAACGCATCACTCCAATCATCGTACCTAGCATAGGGTGCTTTGAATTGCTGGGCTATTTGTCTTGAGAATTCATTAAGCTGATCCTTAGCTGTTACCCCTTTTTCTGGTGACAATCCTTCAAAACTATAAAAATTACTAAACTGTTTGCTAAATTCTTCAATCAACCGACTTTTGCCAATTCGTCTACGACCTTTAACTACAATGAAAGAGGCTAGTTTCTTTTTGCTAATTGCTGTAAGTCTTTCCAATTCCTCGTGTCTACCTAAAAATTTAACCATAGTACTCGATCCTAAAATTAACAAATGCTTATATTCGGATCCATTATATAACGCACATTTGGATCCGTAAATACTAATTTTGTTATTTGTGGATATATTAGTGAGATAGTACACACTATAATCAAATGATTTTGTATACCCATTCTTTAAAAGGCTTATTCTTATACAGAATTAAGGTTAAAATAGCAAATTTTTCAATAAGCACCTGTTTTTTATAGCTTTCTGATTGAATCTCCAAAATTGTTGAATTATGAAATGTCAAGTATGATTTTATTTAATCCTTGATTATTTGTGCTTTATTATAAAATTTACCTTGCATATCAAATATTTGTACTACTCCTTCTGTGTGAATATCGTGAGCTTTTTCAACCATATATTTTTGCTGTGGTGGAAACCATTATAGAGAATGCTACAATGGGTTACTAAACAAATAAAAATTGATAATTCTGGCTATTATTCTTTTGTTACTCTATTACCAGATGGTAAAATAGAGGCGTTTAAAGAGCGTCTGCAGGAATTGTTACTTAATTCTACTAGTTTTCATCAAACAGGAGCAAAGAAAGCAGAACTGTTTTATAGTGGCTTTATGCTAGGCTTTATTAATATGTTAGCTCATAATTATATAATATCATTCCTAAGCTTTTTGCTAGTTCAACTAATCCTATTTTTGGTCTTAATTATTTTCTGATTTAAATTCATTTTAATCTCCATTTAATAATTTGTTTATTTTACTAAATGTAAGATTAAATCTCAACTACTTCACACAATCTTTCTGATAGACCCTCGTATTTTCTTAACCGAATGACATTGTCCTATTACACTCCCCCTAATAACTCTATATCTTGTGTGTGATCTTCTAATACATTCAGATTACTCTCATTACTACTCACTACTTGATCTTTAGGGACATATGCACTATATGCAAGATTGCTAGCATATTCCTGATCTACATTCTTATTAAGTATCTTATTATTAGTATTCTGATATTTTTTTCCAGTTATCATACGAATTACTGCATCTACTAATATCAATGTACTATTAACATCATAATTTTTAGATACAGAATTTGTACTTAAATCATCGGATAATAATCTAGGAAAACTTTCTGGAGAATGTTTGTCGCCTAATACATTATCTCTACGTACTATGTGATGTGAACTATTCTCTCCATGATGATGAGGATGTTTCTGATTATCTAAGTCTAGATCAGATGTGTTCACTGCTAGTAACAATTCCATTCTTTTTAAGAATAATTTCTCCTGATGTGTAATATTTTTACAAAATGTTAATACATCATCTTGCCAATCTTGATTTAAGATTTCTGTTAAATAATCAAAACTCCTGGCTTTATTATCACTAAACTGCTTGATTTTATTACCAAAATCTTCGATTGCGTTATTAATATTAATTGTTAGAAGTTTTTTTTGACATTCTACAGAAGATTTATTTTGGGAATTCTCTAATAAATTCTTGCACTGCATTTTAAATAGAGCAATATTTAACTTCATAGGTTGCATGATATCATTAAATTTTATAAAATTTATATAAGCTAGCATTTCATCCCGTTGGGCTAATAATTGTTCATATTCTTTTACCATTTTTAAAAATTGTGCAATTTCTATATGTTTTTCTATAGGTTCATATAATAGTTCTATAAAAGATCCGGAATTTTGTGATAACATAGCTCCTGTTAATAGTATTCTTGGTAATGATGGATTAGGAGTAAAATGCTTATAGAAGGCATCATTTAACATAGATGCCCATTCACTTGGTGTAATAGGTGGTATATTACTAAGATCTTCTGGTAACAACAAATCTTTTACTGATACCTTAAAATAAGGCGTTGTTCCATTCGATAATTGTACTACTTGATCAATTCTTACATTCAATCTTTCAGTTAACTCCTTTGATGTATTAGCCTGTACATTACTAAAATATTCTTCAACTGTATCTTTACTACCATATTTTGTTAAAACACTATAAGCAGCAGGAGTATTTAAGCTTCTTAACTCTGATGAGCTATAAACAACAGAAAAAAAGAGTGGTAGACCAGCAACATGATAGACAGATTGAACAAAATCCGTCCAATCTTGTACTTTAAGAGAATATACTCTATCCACAAATGCACCATTTGTTTGTTTCATTGCATATTTCCAAGCTAGAAAATATTGTTCTGAAGTTATCCCTATACGCTTTGTATGAAGAAGTTGTATACCACTATCTTTTGATGATTGTTGCAGATCAAAATGTGCTTTCTTCTGTTCTGATGACATTATCATAGATTGAGGTAACCCAGAATTATATAATTCTGGGTTATAAGGATATCCACTAAAATAAGACACTGGATTACCAGGTGACTGTAAACTAATATAAAAATATCCAGAAGATGCTGGGAGAGAAAAATTTGTTGCATGATCCGAGTATGTATAATACGAATAAGCATCAGCACTCTTATGATGAATATTTAAGAAATAATCATACTTATAATGATAGAATATACTTTTAAATAGACTATTTTTATTAAGGATACTGTCAGAGTCAGGCTGACATACTGAATTATCTTCATCTACAATCAGAGTTTCTTCAGTAACAAGAGGTAAAGGTACATTTATTTTCTGTAATACAGAGATTTTTTTGGATCTTTAACATTTGGATTTAACGTCCTTAACTCTTCTGCTGACATATTATGAGCTTTAGCAATAGTACCAAAGGTATCTTTTCTTTTTACTATATAAATTCCTTCAAACTCCATTTTTCCACATTCTACGAAATCAGCTCTTAGCTCTGCCCTATCTTTCCAAGCAGGCTCAGCATTTCTCATTATTTTCGCTGTTTGAACGTAATCCCCAGCAATCAAAGATTCTTTTAATGCTACAATATTGCCTTTTTGGAAAGCATGATCCATTACTCCAACTTGACGTGCTAGATTAAGCCGATCCCAACATTCCTCTCCTATTTGTTTTTTAATCTCCTTATATTTTTGTTCAATGGAGTATTCTAATAAACTTTGAGAAATTGTAGTGTCAATGGTGAAATCTAGATCATCTAACTGCTTCTTCAGATGCGATGTATCACGACCTCGAGATTTCGCATCTGCATAATTTACAATAATATCATATTGCTCAGAAGTTAAATTAATTCCTCTTTCCTTTAATTCATTTTCTGAATATGCTTGCCATCCATTTGGTACTTTATTAATTAGAGCAAAACCAATACCAATGGTTGGTACTCCATAACCATCATCATAGATTTTGAGCTTTTCGCCCCCCTCAGGTTCTGTTACAAACTCAGCAAATTTCTTATTAAATTCTTCTGTAATCATTTTAACCTCCCTTTGGTTTTTGCACTAAAAAATTTAGCATTTAATACACCTTCTTTACGCTTCAAGAAAATATTAGTTACTTCACCTTTTGGTCTAAAATTGGTTGTCCTTATTTCATACAAATAATTTTTACCTTGATACTTAAAAATACCGCTTGCCGCCTCTCCCCATAAAGGATGGGTAACAAATATTTCTTGACTATATAAACATTTATTAGGGTCAAAATGTAGGTAAGATCCTAATATACTAAAATCTTCCATTTGCCTGTTTATATCATATAATTTGCCATTCATTCTAACTTCCCTATAATCATCACAATACAGAATATATTCTTGCTTGTTATCACTAGTATTGAATAAATTAAATCGATAAATCTTCATTTTGCCATTACATCGCTTTATATCAATAGCACTTGCAAACTCATCGCCTGCATCTTCCAGGGTCTCTTCGATTTCTTCAGCTGTTCCTTCAAGAACCACGGTAGGCCACCATTTATGCATATCAATAGGTTTCTTACCTGGGCAAGCTTTGTTATATTGAGCTATTTCTGGGTCTGTAAGTGTTTTGCCTCTTGCGATTGGCTCAATATGTTCAATGCCATTTTGACTAATAAAGTCTTTTATTAGTTGTCGCTCAAACTTTTTCTCCTCTTCAGTAGCTTTCATCGGGTATTCTATTGGAGCCATTTCTTTATCTTTAAAGAAATTCTTAATCCACACACCTTTTTCCTTTTCTGTTTTAAAATCTATAGCAAAAACATTACTATTTATTAAGAGTGCTATAGAAAACATTAATATTTGTAACATTTTATTACTTATCTTCATTTAATAATCTTTACTATAACATATTTTTTTAATCCACTAATAGCTGTTTTCATTATTTTTGTGATATTGCTTATTTTTTATTCTCTAACTCAGTACATTACTGTTATCATTCTTTAAAAGGCTTATTCTTATCCCGAATTGAGGTTATGTATCATAATGCCTTATAAATTTTTGTTATTTTTACAATGGAATAAAAAATGTAGGATACTATAATAAATAACTGTCAGTAATGTACTATAATGATCAAACTATTGTAAAATCAATTATCTTTTACGATAATAAACTAATGGCAGGTCTACTTACCCTTCATTTTTCTTCCATTTTTTCCTGTTATTACTTTTACTTTATTTATCTACGTTATTAGACTTAAGGATGAGGAGGATGACCTCAATATTATCACAAATATACGTAATACTTGTCTATGGTAATATTTCTTTTGTTGAGCCATCAAAACGTTATCATTTTTTAACCTTTTTGTTTACTAATTTTTATGCATTCTTTTATTTAGGTACACAGCAACCTAGGTTCTGTTGACAAAATTTTTAACGTAACCATATTAAAGCTCCAACAAAATTTAGAAAGGCTAAAAAGGTGGCTGGGGCTTTATCAAACCTAGAAAATATACGCCTAAAATGTTTGATTTTACCAAAGAAACATTCAATTAAATGGCGTTCTTTATAAATATGTTTATCATATTCACGTTGTACTTTACGATTAGATTTTGGTGGGATAACAACCTCACACCCCTTATTTTTTAAGCTTTCTACAAACACACTACTATCATATCCTTTATCGCCTATCACCGTCGTATTCTGAACATCTTTAGTAAGATTTTCAGCCTGAGTGATATCATTTCTTTGCCCAGCAGTTAGTATAAACTTCAGTGGGTTACCCAATCATCAACGAGGGCATGAATTTTAGTACTAAAACCACCTTTGCTTCTACCTAAAGCTGCTTCCTCTTGATTACCTTTAATATATCCAGATGAGCAAGCATGTGCTCTTACAATAGTTGCATCAATCATCATTGATTCCATATCTACATCTACTTTAACATGATCCATTAAAGCTTCCCATATACCTTTGTCAACCCATCTCTTAAATCTGCGATAAACACTGTACCAACAACCATAATAATCAGGCAGAAGACGCCATTGACAACCTGTTCTAGCAATAAACCATATTGCTTCAATAAACTGTCTTATTTTTTCCTCATTCTTGTTGTGTATAGCTTTTTTTTTCTTAAAAAATGATAAAATTGCTTCCCATGCTTGGTCTTCTATGTAATACTTCATATCGGTAGTTTCTTGGTTTCGATAACTAGAAACTACCATTTCTTCTTACTATTGCAACTTCTTTATTCTACTCTGATAACTTAACATAAAATTTTGTCAACAGAACCTAGTCCTATTGAGAATATTTTGTTGTTGTAAATGTTGGTCTAGTAAATGATCAGGTAATAGTGCCATATCGGGTATTAAATATGGCTTATTGTCTATTTGTTGAACTAAATGTTGATAAAGATACCAGTTATTTTCATTAATTCCATATCTATTAAGCAAAGTCTGTAAATTATGATATAGCGAGCTAAAGGGCTGATTGACTTGTGACGCTAAATTATGCGATAACAAATTACCCATTGTCGATTTCCAACTATTATCCCACCATTCCATGAAATTTAGTTTAAAAAATGCATTGGTAAGTTTAAATATGCTCCCAGATACTGGGTATTCTCCTGCAAAACGACAATGACTATGACCAAGCAGTGAATCTACCGCCACACCAAGCAAATTAGCAAGTTCTTTTTTCTTTTCACCATTAAAGTTTCTCGTCGCCACTTGTAAGATATTCGCATAAGATTGCAGTAGTGGTATGCCATTATTCTGTAACTCACTGACAAAACTTATCATATCAGGAATTGAAGAAAGTACCACTTTGCCAAGATTTGCCATACATTTCCAAGAGCGATAAGCTCCAAGGATGCGGTCAACTGAGGGTATTTGTGGTTTAACTCCTAGCATTAGGTCTAACTGATTGATAAAACTGTTTGGATTACTAAGCACTGCCAGTTGCCCTAAAATAGTTGGGTCTTTAGTCGCTAACTCTTGTAGCTCCCTGGTAAAAGTACCTTTGATCGATTGTAGCATTAACTCAGGATTACAACCCATATTCTCCATTACCCCAATGCTTCGACCTAATATATTAAGGTTACTAACTATCGAATCAGCAATAAAAGAACGGCTTTTAATTAGAGGGCTAATGATTTTGTCAACAAAGTCATTTTGTCTGTAATTACCAAACTGCTTCTGATATGCTAACCAAGCTTCTGGCGATTTAAAATGTAATTTCCTACTAGCCGACGCCACATCAGCTAGGTTACCACCTCTAACTTGAGTAAATGCTATATTTAAATATTGGTCAGTATCTTTTAAATGAATGTTACTGGCAAGATTATTAAATATTGCCTTATAATCTATTTTATCATTTAGTTTATTAGTCTTTTGGTGATCAAGTAGTGGATAGATAAATTTCAGCCATTCATCATAACCAGCTTCTCGGATTTTAAAGCTATCGTGACTTTGGTGAGTAATATAACCTTCCAGCGGTATTATATAACCACCTGCTAGATTAGCTCTATTGATAGCAATCATTTGCCATTTATTGATTATTTGAGCGACTAACATTGCCCTTTCGCTACCAGTCGGCTTTTTATCAGGATGGCTAATATTCCATAATTCTTGTATTACGTCCTTTTCATAAGCAATATCTCCAAGCTCGTGTACCACACCAGCTTTCTCTAAATCTCTTGTAAGACCATATAACAGCTCTTTAGCAATAGTTTGTTGCCGTAAATCAGTTTGCCGTAAATATTCTTTTATCGCAGCAACCTTATTCAGATGATTTCTAATAAATCTCTCTATGGTAGCCATCTTGATTAAGTTTAAAGCATTATTTCTTTTTTTTACAAAGTGTTCTTTTTTAAAATCATCAATGAACCTATCTATTTGTTTATCTCTTTCTAACAAATCTAATCTTTCCTGTCCGACAAACTCTTTATGGATAGTTTTTAGCTCATCTACTAATTGTTGATCAACAACAGCTAGAGTTTTAAATAACTCCTCTAATTCTGAAGGGGCTGCCCCTTGCTTAACTTTACGTAAAATTTCTTCGGTTTGTTGGTAAATAACATCTTGCTGGATGGATTCTGCTTGATAAGTAACCTTTTTTTGTTCAGGTAGATTGGCTATATCAACTTCTAAGGAAGCTAGATGCTCTTGTAGATTAGGGGTGGCATTATTAGTATCAAATTTCTCATCATCGCCGTGGTAAAAAGATTTAGCTTCTTGTGGATTATCAAGATTGATATGTTTGCCTTCCTCTAGCTGCTTTCTTGCTATATATGAGTCCTCTGGCGATAAATCATAACCTTTAGTTTCCCATTGTTGACGTTGTAAATTATTGATAATTTGCTGATCTAGTTGTTTTTCTGCTGCCAAATATTCCTGAAACTCTGGATTATTAATATGTTCCTGATGTAATTGTTGTAATTTGCCTTTTTCTTCTAATAAAATATCCAAGAACCATTTCGGTATATTCAAATGCTTTGAAGAATTGGCTCCGCAAAACTGCGGGGGATTCGCGTACTCACGTACTAGTTGTACGCTCCGTTCGCTCACCCCTTGTTTTACGTTCCAATTCTCCAGATCATTCGAATATATTTGCTCAATCTTGCCATTAGTACCAAACTGGTCTTGCATATGTTGTTGTAATTCTGCTATTTTCCGCAGTTGAGCAAAATATAAAGGATATTGTTGCTCGGCTACCGTAATTAATTGTAACTTCTTTGCTTGCAACTCAGCTAAACTTAATAAAGAACTTTCAATATTGGTACTGTTACTTGTTGGTACCTGACTATCAACTTGCCCAGTTTCCACTATTTTCTCCATCGATTGAGGAGATGACTCTTTTAGTACAGTATCAATATTATCTTTTAACTGACTATCAACTATCGGATGTAAAGTCTCAACTTCCGGACGTAACTTATTGGAATACACGTATAATCTGTCTCGTAAATATTTAGCCGAATAACCAACACCGTGCAACGTTGCCCCAAATAAACCACTTTCTATAATATTAACCAAACTATCTGACAAGTCATAAGGTCTTTGTTCAGTATGTCGTTCATTATAAAGAAATGGTTCGATAGCTGCCTGACCTACCGCCCCACCGACCAAGCCCTTAGCTAAGGTTGTTGGAAGTTTGCCATATTTTACAGCAGTTGCCGCCCACATTGCAGGTTTACCAATAGGCACGAAGCTAGCCGCAATGTTAATTAGTGACAAATTACCAAATACTATCTCAGCTCCAAATTTGCCAATAGCCTCAACTAATCCGCCTTTACCTGCCGCAATAATATAGTCATTAATTTCTCGCTGTTTTTTCCTCTCTAAAATATCTTCTACTAGTTGATTGGTAAAATTAGGGTCATACTTTAAACCTGATTCACTATATTTTTGCTCAAATTCTTCCTTGGTTAATTTGTTATTATAATTTTTAAAATATTCAGCAATATCCTGTAATTCAGGATCAATAATATTTTGTGGGTTAAAAGTTTGCAGTAAGGTTAATAGGCTTGGGCTATCTGCATAAGCTTGGCTACTAACTGCCCGCCAAACATCCATTTTGCTGCTACCTAACAAATCAAAGACACTATTATAAGATATACGCTCCGGTAATAAGGTCGAATAGTAACGTTGGTGAATTGGTTTGCTATTTACCTGATAATCTAAGTAATTATTTAAGCTGTCATTATTTTTCATCATACTAATCTATTGAATATGATTCAGAGATACCTTGTAATAATCTTTGCTTTTGTCGCTCTAAAGCTTGAGGCTTGTTGAGTTCTATCAAATCAAATTTTAATATATTACCATTTTCTGTCATAACTGGCATATACTGACCGTCTTTCGTCAGGAAAGTATAATAGACACTCTTTTTGTCAGGCGTTAGTTTCCATCTGCCTTGTTGTAAAGATTCTCGTACTTTTACAGCGGCATATTGTCCTGTTGGGTCATTGATATTATCGATAATATGGCTACCACTACCCTTAGCTACAATAGTACCATAATCACAAGCGATATTACCGCTAATAATAGCAAGTTGCAGCTCTGCTAGACTACTTTCTATGTAATCAGCATTCAAATCAATAATCATACGTTGTGCTACCACCTGACGGGGTATTATTATATTCTTACTATCTAGTCGCATATAGACCTTACTAATCAATTCTTGGGTTGCTTTTTTTACTGCTTTGTCAATTGGTAAATCTTCCGTACGTTGGTAGTATTTAGCTAAATATTTTATGGCTTGCCGTGTTTGGTTAATCTCTGTCTCGTTTTGAATATCAGTTTTAGCTAAATCCTTACTCCATTGCTTTAATATATCATTTCTGTCAATTTCTTTGTTAAATTCTGTCATTTCATGATTGATAAATAATGGCTGACTTTTTAATGATAGCTCATTAACTAGTGCGATCATTTGCATAAAGGCTGACGCAGTCTTACGGTCGTAAAGTCTACTTTCAGCATAGAATTGAGTCAAACACTCTAAATCTCCCTTACCCCTTAAGATTTCGTCCATTATCTCCAAGCCATATTGTTCCCCGCCTTCTGTATCATCATCTCGCAGACTAATTATACTATCGGTGACTTGTTTAATTTGGTTAACATCTTTAGTATCAATCTTTTTTAAATACTCATCACGTTCTTTGTTCATTAAATATCTCTGATCGTAACTAGGAATGCCTTTTTGTTCTTGCAATTGTTTCCTAAGCAATAAACGTTGTAACAATGGTATGTTGTTAGGTATTTCACCGTTCTCCTCAACCAATCTAGCTGGGTCTTGTTGAGCCAATTTAAGCTGTTTGTTAAACTGCTCTAGTAAAATATGATATATTTGCTCTTTTTTGTCATAATCAACATCTCCGCTCTTTGGAGCAATTTGTTGTAATATTTCCTGACATTGGTTGAATGGTAGGTATTTTAATTGTTGCGAGACAATAAAAGCCTGCTTATACAAAGCTTCTTGGGTTCTGAATTGCAATAATCGTGGATCATCAATATTAAAGCTGGCTTGTAGTAGATTTTCAATACCATCAACACCTTTGCCAGTATTTAGGATACTGTGCAAATGGGCATTGGTAAGCGAACTAAGTTGATGTTGTCTCATTAATTGCTGATGATGTAGTAGATTATTTGCTTGCCCCTCTAGCTTAACCCGCTGTTCAAGCGACAAATCTTCTTTCCATTCAGCAACTATATTGGGATTTAATATAGCATCCGACGAATGCTTTAAAGTACCTTGTGCTGCAGCAAATGCCAAAGCTTGTTTAGCATTCATCAGCATTTGTTCTTTTTCTTGCGGCAGTAATGATAAAGAGCTAATAGCTATTATGCTATCTTGTAAATTACTACTATAAAGTTCAGGGTTATCATAAGTAGCAATCTTAAACTTTTCGATAGCTTCAATTGCTAAATGGTTACGTTTACCATCAATCAGCTTGGCTTCTGTATGGCTGATACCAATTGAAATAATTAACGCGGTATATTAATCCACTCTCTATACATAATTGATTTTACTAAAGTTACATTTTTACTAAGTTGATTCCAGGCATAGCAAGCATTAGCAACGATATCTTCGTATACACCGTAACATTGATTAGATAGGAAGTGATTTTTGATCCACTGCCAAATTTGTTCCATCGCATTTAATTCCGGTGCGTATGGCGGAAGCGGTACCAAGGTAATGTTACTTGGAATAATTAATTTTTTCGCTGCATGCCACCCGGCATTATCTGTTAATAATGCAACATGCCTACCAGAATCAATAGTCAAAGAAAATTCATCTAAGAACTTATTCATTGAATCAGTATTGGTATATGGTAAAATTAACGCAAAAGATTCGCCCGTATCATGGCAAGCAGCCCCATAGATGTATGTTGAGATAAATTGTTGTTGCCTTACTTTCCTAGGTCTGCTCCCACGTTTAGCCCATATGCGACTTAAACTACCTTGCTGCCCAATTCAAGTTTCATCCTGTGACCAAATGTCAACCTTACTCCAATCAATATCTTTTGGTAATAATACTTTTAGCATATTGGCGAAGTTTTTTTATATGTATTTTGAGTTGCTTGATTAGATTTTGGGTGTACTGAACGAGAAGTAATCCAGCTAAAACCAAGTCGATGTATAGTGTTATAAACTGTTTTTAAACTACATTTAATACCATATGTTTCAAATAACATATTATGTAATTCCTTTCCTGTTATATAACCACCTGTCTTACTTTCACTCAACATATTTATTTTATCAGACAAAAAAGATTCTTGTAAGCTATTGAATTTTCTAAACGCACCACTCCTATGCGATTCAAATAATCCATCAAAGCTAGAGTTTCTAAATCTTCTAAGCCAAGATTGTACTGTTTTCCAGTGCGATCCAACTATTATCGATACAGTTTTCAATGACTTGCCTGATTGCAGGTGATGCATTGCTAATAAGCGTATGCGATTTCTTCCGTGCGACTCGTTTTTCATTAGGCATATGAAATCATGCTCATGAAAACCTTTTGGTAATATTAATGTTCTTGCCATTTTATACCAAATCACTATCTAATTAACAAGATACTATCCAATTCCAAGCACATATAGATTTGACAATTGCAGGATTATTTTCATAATAATTACATGCTGTGATTAGTTGATTTTCTATAGCATTCATTGAATCAAAAGCTAGGTTATAAAAGAATTTTTCCCTCATATCATCCCATATATTTTCTTGTGGGTTTAATTGTGGGCTATATGGTGGCAAGTAAGCTAGTTTAATATTATTAGGTAATAATTCTTTATCGAGTTTATGTGCAGCAGCTCCATCGCATACTACTAAAAGAAAATTATCCTTATAACGCTTTGCCATTTCTTGTAGCATTAACATCATCCAATCTTGGTTCATTAAAGGCAAAATAAGGAAACAACTAGCACCGTCAAATGGACAAATTGCCCCATAAGTATAAGTATATTCACGAATAATTTGTTTCTTAAGTAAAGGCCTGATTCCAGCCGGAACCCAGCAACGCCTTAATGAATCTATACGACCAAAACGTGCCTCATCTTGGAAGAATATCTTTAATTCCTTGCCTTCAGTTGCTGCTGATACTCTTGCTTCTTTAACCATATCAGGCCACTTTTTTTAAAAGTTTCTACCGCATCCTTCTTTTGTTTAGGATGGTATGGTCTTGGTGCAATTTTACGCCACCCATGCCTATGAAGCAGCCTATAAGCTGTGTAACGTGCTATTTTACTACCAACCGTTTCCTCAAAAATCTTATGCACCTTGCTAATTTCTACTATCCCACCATTAACGGCATTCTGTTCTATCTTTTTAAGCATCTCACGTTCTTGCTCTTGAGTTAGATAACTTCTGTATCTCCCACCTTTCTTCCTGCTACATAGTGCCTTTAAGCCTTTTTTCCGACATTGACTATGGGTTCTGTGAACATGACTTTCTGATAATCCTGTAACTTTAGCAATCAATGATGTCGGCATTTTTTCACTCACTCTTAGATAGATTGATTGATAACGTCTAAATTCTTCTTTAGTCTTTGCTTCATTCATTAATTGTTTCACTTCTTCTACATTAACTTCTAATACCTTATACCCTCTAGACATCTTAATTAACACTATACTATCTTAAATAACACACTATAGCATCTATATTATTAAATAGATAGTGATTTGGTATTACTACCTGCTCAAGTTTATATTCCCATATTATAATATACCTCCTTAACTATTTCAATTGGTATTAATTGATTTTAGTAAACCCTAGACTTCAAAAGGTTTGAAGAACATTTAATCAGGTCAAAAAATGCAATAAATTCTCAAAATTAGAAATTTTTTAAAATACATAGCGTTTTGATTATACTTTTCACGTGTCAAATAGTTCGTAAACTGCTTGACATCTAGGTTTTATAAGCTAACTTAATTGGCAACTCGCGTAAAATAGCAAGAATTTCGTGGGAATACATCAGATTGCGAGGAGCTACTTTAGTAGCGACGAAGCAATCCATGAGAATTAGTATAGATACATCAAGACTATATAGATTGCTTCGTAGGCTCACGCCTTCTCGCAATGACGTTTTTATGCTGTTTAATACTTATAGAATAAAAATTGTAGGGTACTATGGCAACAACGTCCCCAACTTCTCATCAATCAACTATAGTTATAGTGACGTTTTTAGGGCTGACATATGCAACAAAGTTTTAACAAAATACTAAAAGGCTATCAAGTTTTTAGGAAAAAATATGCGGATGGTAATAAATCTGTCATGCATAGCCTATCCCGTGATGGTCAACAACCAAAGATTATGGTAGTTGCTTGTTGTGATTCACGAGTAGACCCAGCGTTAATATTACAGTGTGATCCAGGAGATTTATTTGTTGTCCGTAATGTGGCAAATATTGTTCCCCCTTATGAAAAAGATACATATCATCATGGTACGAGTGCCGCCTTAGAATTTGGAGTTTGTTTTTTAAGAGTTGAACACTTAATTATATTGGGACATAGTCAATGTGGAGGAATCCAGGAATTATTAACTAATGATGATTCACAGCACAATGATTTCATAACCAACTGGGTTTCTCTAATAAAAACACCTAATTTTAGACAACATAACGCTGATGATTATACAAAATTAGCACTTAAACAATCATATCAAAATTGTATGATGTTTCCATGGATCAATGAACAAGTAAGCAGAAAAGAACTAATTATTCATCTATGGTTTTTTGATATAAAAACAGGGCAAATTTTTACTTATTCTGATAAACAACAGACATATATACCCCTTGCTTAAGGTTATTCTACACAGAATATAGTGGTATTTTCTAATAAATATTACTTCTATGCCCTATTTTATTTATAATTACTAAATTATTTGCTAAATCCGTATCAGCTGTATCTTCCCATTTAGCCTTATAAACTAGGCTCTGCACGATATCTTTCTTTTAATTTTTGCTTCATTTCTTCAGAAGTATAAAATTTCCTATTTGGATTTTTCATTCTGGCTAAAGCATCTTCAGCATCCTCTATATCTTGTAATTGCTCTTTAATGTAGCTTTCAATTGCTTTATGAACAATATAGCTTTTTGATCTTTCCATTGATTTAGCTATCAAAAATAAAGAGATATTTAAATCATCCATCTAGTTTACCATTCCCGCGTAGACAGGAATCTAGACCCCTGCTTACGCAGGGGTGACACAAAAATGGATTGCCGCGTTGCCGCTTTTAGCGGCTCCTAGCAATCTGATGTATCCCCACGAAATTCTTGCTATTTTACGCGAGTTGCCAATTAAGTTAGCTCATAAAACCTAGATGTCAAGCAGTTTACGAACTATTTGACACGTGAAAAGTATAATCAAAACGCTATGTATTTTAAAAAATTTCTAATTTTGAGAATTTATTGCATTTTTTGACCTGATTAAATGTTCTTCAAACCTTGTGAAGTCTAGGGTTTACTAAAATCAATTAATTGGCAACTCGTGTTATTTTGCAACAATTTCGTGGGGATACATCAGCTCGCAATGACGTTGACCACATACGACTTTTAAACTACCCGGTCTAAAACTGATTCTTCTAACTTTCAACAGTTCTAATGTCACCCCTACGAAGGGTAAGGGTGACATTAGAACTTATAATATGGGAAGAAGCGGTTAGAAGTCCATACCGCCCATGCCACCCATACCACCGCCCATACCACCACGTGGCATAGCAGATTCATCCTTATCAGCTGGTTCATCAATAATAAATGCTTCGGTAGTAATAATCAAAGAAGCAACTGATGCTGCATCTTGCAAAGCAGTACGCACGACCTTAGTTGGATCGATAATACCAGCTTTAATCATGTCAACATAAGTCATATCTTGAGCATTGAAGCCAAAGTTTTTATCTTTGCTATCAGTAAGTTTCCCAACTACAATAGCTCCATCCATACCAGCATTCTCTGCAATTTGTCTTACTGGAGCTTGCAGAGCCTTCTTAACGATGTTAATACCAGCCTGTTGATCTTCATTAGCACTTTTTAGTGACTCTAAAGCTCTTGCCGCATAGAAAAGAGTAACACCGCCACCAGCAACAACGCCTTCTTCCACGGCAGCTCTAGTAGCATGCAAAGCATCTTCTACACGATCTTTTCTTTCTTTTACTTCAACTTCAGTAGCACCACCAACTTTTAAGACAGCTACGCCACCAGCAAGTTTAGCTAAACGCTCTTGTAATTTTTCTTTATCGTAATCTGAACTAGACTCATCAATTTGTACTCGAATTTGAGAACAACGAGCTGCGATATCTGCCTTACTACCAGCACCATCAATTATGACAGTATTTTCTTTGGAGATAGTAACTTTTTTAGCAGTACCTAGCATTTTGATATTAACATTTTCAAGCTTCATACCAAGATCTTCACTAATAAGCTGACCACCTGTTAAAATAGAGATATCTTCCATCATGAATTTTTTTCTATCGCCAAATCCAGGAGCTTTAACTGCAGCAACTTTTAACCCACCACGTAATTTATTCACTACCAGGGTAGCAAGTGCCTCTCCTTCTACATCTTCAGCAATTACTAATAAAGGACGTCCTGATTGCACTACGGCTTCAAGCACTGGTAACATTTGCTGTAAATTTGATAATTTCTTTTCAAATAATAAGATAAAAGGATTTTCTAATTCAGCTACCATCTTTTCGGAATTAGTAACAAAATATGGTGATAGATAACCTCTATCAAACATCATACCTTCAACTACATCTACTTCAAAACTAAAATTCTTAGCTTCTTCAACGGTAATTACCCCTTCTTTACCAACTTTTTCCATTGCTACGGCAATTTTTTCACCAATTTCTTTATCACCATTTGATGAAATAGTACCAACTTGAGCAATCTCCTCTTGGCTGCTGATTTTCTTACTAGCTTTCTTAATTTCTTCAACTATTAAATTAACGGCTGAATCTATACCACGTTTTATATCCATAGGATTCAAGCCAGCTGCTACCGATCTGTTACCTTCCCTTGCTATTGCTTGAGTTAGAACAGTTGCGGTAGTTGTTCCATCACCAGCAACATCAGATGTTTTACTTGCCACAGATTTTACTAATTGGGCTCCCAAATTTTGGGCTTTGTCTTTTAGTTCAATGGCTTTTGCCACTGTCACACCGTCTTTGGTTAATCTTGGTGCTCCGAATGACTGTTCAATTGCAACATTTCTACCTTTTGGACCTAATGTTACTTTTACGGTATCAGCTAAAATATCAATACCTCTTAGCATTTGTTCACGTGCATTTGAGCCGTGTCTTATTAATTTTGTTGCCATATTATATTCTCCTTACAAATTAAATAATTCTTATAATAATTTAGATAAATTATTAACTAATTATGCCCATGACATCACTTTCTTTCATGATTATCAGATCTAAACCATCAACTTTAACTTCAGTACCAGCCCATTTGCCATATAGTACTTTATCGCCTACTTTAACTTCTAATGAGTGGATAGTACCATTCTCCCCTCTCACTCCTTTTCCTACAGCTATTACTTCCCCTTGCATAGGCTTTTCCTTAGCTGTATCAGGGATAATAATTCCCCCGAGTGTTTTTTCTTCTTGTTGAATTGGTTTTACCGCAATTCTATCATGTAACGGTCTAAAAGACATTCTTACCTCCATAAAATTAATACTTACACATTGTGTATTCTATATATGTTTGATTTTGTAACAGTTCAAGGGATAAAAGAAAATTTTTTAATTATTAATGAGTAATTTATGTAAATAATTCACCTTACGCATAAACCCCATGACAATTTAAAAATTTCGGAAAAGTGCAAAACGCTATTAGCGAGACCACTACGTGGTCGAAGCAATCCACATTCATTAGATTGCTTCGTCGCTACTAAAGTAGCTTCTCGCAATGACGCTGATGCTAAATACTAATTGATGAGAAGTTGGTAACGTCGTCACTCGTCGCTCGCCTATTACTTATAGGCATTGCTCCATCGTTCCTAGCCCCAAATTCTCCTGAATTGACTATATATATACCTCCTAGTTTATTTTTGATAATCTAGTACTATGTCTCCCACCTTCAAATTTAGTGGTTAAAAATTTATCGACCATTTGACATGCCAATTCTTCGTTTGGTATCTTAGCTCCTAACACTATTATATTAGCATCATTATGGGCTCTTGATCTTTCTGCCATAAATAAGTCAAAACATAAAGCAGCCCTTATGTCAGATGTACGATTTGCAGCAATTGACATACCTATACCAGTTCCACAAATTAAAATTCCTAAAGGAGCTCTATTTTCTAAAATTCCATCAACAACTTTTTTAGCATAATCTGGATAATCGACTGCTTCTTGGTTATAAGTACCATAATCAAGGATAGATATATTTTTATTGTTTAAATAACTGATAATTTTATTCTTGAGTGAAAATCCGGAATGGTCACTGGCTATTAGAACGCTGTAAGTTTTCATAATTACGTAATCTTGGTGAAAAAAATACTAAAATTAATTGTACATTAAAGTTAGTTTATTGCATAATAAAATTGCAAATTTTTTGGTTAGTTATGAAAAACAATATATTTTTTATCTATTTTGTAATATTTATGATTTCTGGATGTGCTACTCAACTTCCAGCTCCTATTGAATATAATCGTGGAAAGAATTTTTCCCAAAAAGCTACAACTACAAAACCACCAACTACCACATATTCTGAAAATAACCATATATCAGAAAGTGATGAAGGCGAAATAATAGGTAGAGAGATTGACGAGAAAGAAAAAGAGTTTGATGCTCCAACTGGTTTCTTACAAGAACGCCATGCTATAAAGCCTCAAAATCAGGACGATATAATAATAGTCCCAAAAGTAAAACTAGATGATAATAAGATAATCTATCGTGAGGTTCAATCAGGAGAAACGTTAGAATCGATAGCCAATGAGTATGGTCGAACGGTTGAGCAATTAGCTGAGCTAAATAACATGTCTGCCCCATACCATCTTAGCAAATCTCAAATTATCATGATAAAAGTTAATACTGAGCTGTTAAATAAAAAAAATCAAGAAAGATCAATAAGAAAAAGCACTATAAGAGAAACGGAAAATGCGACAAAATTTATCAAACCAATTGATGGTAAAATTACTATCAAATTTGGTGAACAAACATCTAAAGGAAAAAGCAAAGGGATTAATATTGCTGCAAAAGAAGGTGCTAATGTAAAATCTATTGCCTCAGGTAAAGTAATGTTTGCAGGCAATGATACAAAGTTTGGTAATTTACTAATAGTAAAATTAGATAATAGCGACCTTTATGTTGCTTATGCTTATTTACAAGACCTAATTGTTCAAAAAGGAGCAACAGTTTCACAAGGAGAAGTAATAGGACATGTAGGGGGTACTGGAGATGCCGAATACCCTCAGCTGCATTTTGCTATTCGCCAGGGAAAGCTAGCTGTTGATCCGCTACAATATGTAAACTATTAAAATTTAGAACATAACGTAGCAAGAACCTTTAAATAGCAAGGATGCGTTGAAGCTAGGAAATTGCCTGCGATAACTATTCCATTATATCTCCCTGATTTGTTTAAATATTAACTTTTTTTCTCTAAATATGTTTATTTTATGAAGAAAATTAGCTAGAGATCGCGGCTTTGACATATCACGTTTGTAGCTTTGTTTAGTCATTGATACATAATTAGAAATTAAAGAGGGTATAACTTCATAGTAATATACTTTATATAATCCTTTCATTGTTTCCATAGTTGTTAAATATCCCCATTTCATAACCTGTTGAGGTACTCTGGCTAGAGCTTCGATACAGGCAATTGTTTCTTCGACTTCAGGGTCGCTACTCTTATAAACATCTGCGACTGGTGCCAAATTAAACTTCATATCTTCGATCATAGCTCTAATCATCAGCCCCATATATTGTTCTTTTGCGAACCTCTTAATAAAAAGTAATTTTCTCCTATAAACAGAAAATAAAAATTTCTGTTTATAAATCAATGCAAGTAATCTTGCCCAATAAACCCTTATGCCATGAACCTTGTTCTTATTATAAAATTCTACCTTCTCTTCATAATTAATCATTTGCCTCATCCCCATCGAGAGAAGATTGGCTAATAATTTATTACAATTAATAATATCATCCTGCCTCGCCTGTTTTACATGAGGCGTTGCTTTTGTTCCAGAGAAATTTTCTGAATGACGACTTATTTGACGACCACTCGCATCTCTTTTAATATCGGCAAAATGCCCAAGCTCTTGTCCAGCTATAATTTGTAACCTAGCAACTGCTGCCCATCCATCACCATAAGTTGGATGAATTTCATCATTTTCAGCAAATGGATTGCCACCACAGGACACAAAGACTGCAACATTCTTGCCGTCAGTACTTTGCATACCACTATTGGAGCCAGAACGTTGCCAATCAACTATATCCATCATATCGCCAATATTATGGGAGTAAGTAATAAATACTTGAACCTGATCATGCAGTAACCACCTAATAACTATAGGATGGGCTGACTGAACAAAAATCCTTGTTAATCTTTCAGTAACTAATGGGTTAACTGGTTGTAATTTTTGAATTTGTTTTTTCAAATCTGTATAAATCAATGCCAATTTTTTATCGGATATAGAAGATTTATATAAAGACCTAAATAACTGATTAGTTTGTTCAATTAAATCTGGGTCTGTTATTTCTTCCTTACTTACCATCAAACTAATATTGAATTTGGGATCAGAAAATCTTGCAAAATTACAACTATTATCGGTATCTATCCTAAGTTTACCCGATTTAATTAATTGCTGAGCTAATTGTTCATATTCTATCTGCATATCTTCAGGATAGATAGCAGGAACCTTATCGAGTATATGATAAATTGAACTCATAATAGTACACTTAATATTTTCATTTTCTATCTAGAATCTCAAAAAATTTATCCTTAATAACTTCATCAAATTGCTCTAATGTTATATCAACACCAAGTTTCTTTAACGAGGTTACCGGCACATCCCTTAATCCACAAGCAATAATTCCGGAGAACATATCAAGATTTGTTGAAATATTTACAGCAATACCATGATATGCAATCCATTTTCTAACCCTAACGCCTATTGAGGCAATCTTTGCCGGTACACCGTTTTCTTTTACCCATATTCCTACCATACCATTAATAGTAAAAGCTTTGATTCCAAAATATAACAGGCTATTTATAATCCATTCTTCCAATAATTTAATATATAGCTTTAAATCTTTTTGTCTCCATTCTGATGCTAAATCAACAATAGGATATATAACTCTTTGTCCGCTACCGTGGTAAGTAAACTTCCCCCCCCTATTAGTATAAATTACTGGTATATCTCCAGGGTCTAGCAATTCATTGGCCTTAAAACTAGTACCTGCGGTATAGATATCCTTATACTCAACTAAATAAACAACCTCTTTCGAGGATTTATTAATTAAACTAGCAACCTTATCTTCCATTAATTTTACCGTATCTTCATATTCTGAAAGACCTGATAAGGTAACAAATTGCACCATAATTAGTAAGATATTTTATATTTAAGGAATATTATAATACACAAATAGGCTACCACTAAGAAGTAAAATAGAAAAAAATGAAAAATTTTAAAAAATATTTTGTATTGAAAGATTTTGGCGGGAGCAAGTATAAACAATTCAGGAGAATTGTTTATATAGGATTATTTTTAAAACCCAAAGAAGTAAGCATATGCATAGTCTCCAATAGTGGTAATCCCATAATATTGGAGTATGATCCGTATATGCTAGGAATAAAAGCTTCAGCATAGCCGTGAATCATGCAACCACCTGCTTTATTGATTCCTTCATCTAGGCTACAGTAAAATTCTATCTCTTGATGACTCAGTTTTTTAAACTTGACTATAGTTTGCACTATTTTTTGTCGTGTTAAGAGTTGTTCGGAAGTTTTTTTTATTATACAGACCCCTGTATAAACCCTATGACGTCTTCCAGATAAAATATTAAGACAATATCTAACATCTTCACTTGTTAAAGCTTTGGGTAATATTTTTCTGCCACGAGCTACAACAGTATCAGCTGCTATAATTATAGCTTCACCAGTTATTTGTTGGGCAACAACTTTTGCCTTTTCCTGTGCCAATCTTATCGCTAATTGATTTGGTAATTCTCGCAAATATTCTGTTTCATTGATATTAGCAGGAATAATTTGGGTGGGAAATATTTTGATTCTTTTTAGCAATTCAAGCCTTGCCGGTGATTGTGATGCTAGAATTACATCTATATTATGTTGTTTTAAAGAAGTATCTTCTACATTTGACATAAATATGAAAAATCTTAATGACGATGGATAACACGACCTTTTGTTAAGTCGTAAGGAGTCATTTCCACTGTTATCTTATCCCCAACAAGTATCCTAATACGATTTTTACGCATCCTACCAGAAGTATGGGCGATAATAAAATGACCATTTTCTAGCTTCACTCTAAAAGTTGCATTAGGTAAAAGCTCAAGGACAACCCCTTCAAAATTAATTAGCTCTTCTTTGGTCATTACAACTTAAATTAAATTATATTTAAAATGGCTCCCCGGGCCGGACTCGAACCAGCGACCGAACGGTTAACAGCCGTTTGCTCTACCACTGAGCTACCGAGGAACATTTACCTTACCCTTATAACAAATCTTTTGTCTAGGGTCTAGTGTTTTCTTGTTTTTTCTCTAAAAAAAAATTATATTTCCTGCATAAGTCTATTAAAAACTACTATAGTCAATTTAGGAGAATTTGGGGCTAGGAGCGATGGAGCGACGCCTATAAGTAATAGGCGAGCGACGAGTGACAACGTCCCCAATTTCTCATCAATTGACTATACTATGCTGGTGTATTTGAGCATTCATTACCAATCCAAAGCCAATAAGCATTGATACCATCATTGTACCACCATAAGATATAAATGGTAAAGGTACGCCCACTACTGGTAATAATCCCATCACCATAGCTATATTTATAAATACATGACTAAATAGGATCGATGTTATGCCTATTACCATCAATTTACTAAATGTTGTTCGACAATTAGTAGCAATCATCAATGAAATTACTATAATTGCCGAATAAAGAATTAATAGAAACAAACTACCAACAAAACCAAATTCTTCAGCAAAAGTAGCAAAGATAAAATCGGTCTGATGCTCTGGTAAAAAATTTAGATGGCTTTGACTACCTTTGGTAAGCCCTTTACCCCATAACCCACCAGAGCCAATAGCGATTTTTGATTGGATAATATTATAGCCAGCTCCAAGCGGATCTTTCTCAGGATCCAAAAAAACCATGACTCTTTTTCTTTGATAATCATGCATCACTTGCCAAATAACCGGTACGCAAGTAACAACTATAATACCAATTATCATAAAATTTCTTACTCTAAAACCAACAGCAAAGAAAATAACACTAGCAATAATGATAGTAATCACTCCAGTACCTAAATCCGGCTCTTTTATTATCAGTAAAACTGGTACTATCACAGCTATTATAGGCAATAAAATCTTATGAAATCTGGTAAAATCTTCAGTTTTTAATTGATGAAAATACCTAGCTAACATTAACACTATTGCTAGTTTTGTCGGTTCAGAAGGCTGCAAGCGGACAACTCCTAAATCTATCCAACGTTTTGCTCCCATAGCAATAGAGCCAAAAAGCTCAACACTAACTAATAAGATAATAACTGCAATATAAAATATATATGAAAACTTAAATATATATTTTATGTCAATAATCGTAATAATTATCACAATTGGTATAAACAGAAAAAAAATCATCATCTGCTTATATGCCCAAGGTTGAATATTACTATCCGAAGCGGAATATAGTACAACAAAACCAATACTACAAATTATGCTAATAAGAATAATTAAAGTAATCGGTAGTTTTTTTAGTTTTTCAAAATAATTTCCTTGAATTGACATTTTAGGTAGATATCCATAAAAATTAACTATAAAACAATAATAAATATTATATAATTATGCTCTTTAGAGCTAACCCAATAATATTACTCAGTCATTGCGGGAAGCTACTTTAGTGGCAACGAAGCAATTGTTCATATGACAAACTTCATGGATTGCCACGCTCACGTACGTTCGCTCGCAATGACGGAAGTATTTTTACCCAACGTCATTGCGAGAAGCTACTTTAGTAGCGACGAAGCAATCCCAAAAAATAATTAGAAATTGCTTTGCTACCTTGCAATGACGGTGTAATGTTAGTCGGATTAGCTACAAAGTTTAACACAACGATAAAGAACATGAAATTATTATTACATAACACACTAACTCGCAATAAAGAGGTTTTTGTACCGCTAGATAATAATCTAGTGAAAATGTATGTTTGCGGTCCAACTGTCTACGATCACCCCCATATTGGTAACGCTAGGTCCGTAGTAGTATACGATATTTTATATCGCTCACTAAGTAAAATATTTGGTAAAAATCATATAAAATATGTCCGTAATATTACCGACATTGATGACAAAATAATAAATAGAGCCAGAGAACTCAAAATAACTATTGCTGACTTAACAGCCAAAATTACAGAAGAATTTCATTGTAATATGCAATATCTAGGTTGCAAAACACCAAATATCGAACCAAAAGCTACTATGCATATTGATGATATGGTGATGATTATTCAAAAATTACTTGACCTAAAGCATGCTTATATGGCAGATAACCATGTTTATTTTGATATTTCTACCTCTCCAGATTATACAAAATTATCAAATCGTAATCTTAATGAAATGCTAGAAGGAGTACGTATTGAAAATAATCTATCAAAAAAGCACCCCCATGATTTTGTCTTATGGAAACCAGCCAATAAAGATGAAGAAATATTGGCAAATTTTGATAGTCCTTGGGGAAGAGGTAGACCAGGATGGCATATAGAATGTTCAGCGATGAGCTATAAATATCTAGGAGAAAATTTTGATATTCACGGTGGTGGAGCAGATTTAATTTTTCCTCATCATACTAATGAAATAGCACAAAGTACATGTGCTTTCCCGAACTCTTACTTCGCTAAATATTGGGTGCATAATGGATTCTTAACCTGTAATGGTGAAAAAATGAGTAAGTCGCTCAATAATTTTATTACGGTAAAAGATTTGATAGATAAGAAAATCCCAGGTGACGTGATTAGGTTATTGCTAATGAGCAGCCATTACCGCAAACCATTAGATTACAACGATAAGGCTTTAGAAGATGCTAAAAAAACAATAAATTATTGGTATAGAGCGATAGAAAATTTAGA
The DNA here is from genome assembly GCF_964030735.1 of Candidatus Tisiphia endosymbiont of Ceraclea dissimilis. Classification (NCBI taxonomy): domain Bacteria; kingdom Pseudomonadati; phylum Pseudomonadota; class Alphaproteobacteria; order Rickettsiales; family Rickettsiaceae; genus Candidatus Tisiphia; species Candidatus Tisiphia endosymbiont of Ceraclea dissimilis. The sequence continues at coordinate 1,102,313 of NZ_OZ034917.1, read as the reverse complement.
TATTAACAAGCTTGATGTTCAGAATGTTCCAGAAGAATTTTGCTCAAGCTTATTTGATGATCTGAACACCCCTCTTGCCATAAAAATAATCAACGATTATGCCAAATTGGTTTTTGCCAGTACCACAGAAGAAGATAAATACCAATATGCGTCTTACTTACTTTCTTGCAGCAATTTTATCGGTCTAATGACCAAGCCAGCTAGCGTGTGGTTCGATTATGCAATAAATGATCAACAGGGCGATCAATTAATTATGCAGCTTATTGCCCAAAGACAACAAGCAAAATTACAAAAAGATTGGCTATTAGCCGATCAAATTCGCCAAGATTTATTGCAAGATGGCATTATTCTAGAAGATAAACCAGATGGATCAACTATTTGGAGAAAAACTTGATTATCAAGAATAAGACGTTTATTAGCGAGTATAGTCAATTCAGGGGAATTTGGGGCTAGGAGCGATGCCTATAAGTAATAGGCAAGCGACGACGTCACCAACTTCTCATCAATTGACTATAGTATTTTTGCTACAACGAAGCAATTTCTAGTTACTTTTTGAATTACTTCGTTGCCTATGTTTCAATGCTTAGATTTATCTATAGCAAAACCTATTGAATTAGGTGCTATGCTGCGTCTGTAAATTCTATGCCATTACCAATAAAAGTAACATACATGTCCCCTAGAACGTTTATGCTATAATGAGAACCATTATAGTAAAGGTTTGCATGACCATTAGGGGCAAAAGAGAAATCGGTGATATGGAAATCATGCCCTCTAAAATAGATAGTATGCCCTCCTGCCCTTACAGTTAATGATTCTCCAAAAGTCGAATCTCTAACAACTACAGCAGGTTCTGCTGCTTCTATTCTTTCTTCTGTTCTCAATATTCTTGGGGTATTTGGTATATTAGGGGCGGTCATAATATTTTCCTATTTAAAAATTATTTTGTGCATTATATATAATTTAATTTTTTACGCAATATCTTATACGTTTTTAAAGATTTTGTCTGAAAAAAGCTGTTCTCTAAGCGTCATTGCGAGCGAACGTATGTGAGCGTGGCAATCCATAAAGCTCGTATAGTCAATTGATGAGAAGTTGGGGACGTTGTCGCTCAATGCTCGCCTATTACTTATAGGCGTCGCTCCATCGTTCCTAGCCCCAAATTCCCCTGAATTGACTATAATATGGATCAACTATGTTTCGCAATAAAAATTTAAATAAATTTGGTGTAAATTTATTATAAAGCTATATAATTAAATCTACTTAAATCAACTGCAGAAGCTATATTTGCTCAGCCATATTCAACAACAAATTATATTATGAAAATCAATGTGGAAATTATTCGCACTTATCAAGATTGGAAAAATCATAAATTTATCAATAAACTATTAGTCAAGAAGGTTGCGTGTGCTATATTAAGTAGATATAAGAATTTTAAAGGAGTTGCAAGGTTTGAGCTAGCGATATTACTAACTGATAATAATGAAATGTTAAATTTGAATAGCCAATTTTGTGGTAAGGGGAAAGCTACAAATGTGCTATCATTTCCTGATATAGAATTAGACTTTCGGCATTTACTTGAATTTACTCCTAATGTAGGTTATATGTATTTGGGAGACATAGCTTTTGGGTATGAAATAATTCAGAGTGAAGCGATAAGTCAAAATAAAAGCTTTAGGGATCATTTTATACATCTTTTGGTACATAGTATTTTGCATTTACTTGGCTTCGATCACCAAAATGACGAAGAAGCAACTATTATGGAAAATTTAGAAATAGAAATATTAAAGGATTTTGCTATTGTTTCTCCATATTAACAATTATGCTAGGTTATGTGAAAAAAGAAGATATTTCCTCTATTAACTCTAAAAAGGCTATGCTTACAAATCCTTCAAAATTTGATATTTTTAAATCTTGGTTCTTTCGTCTGTTTCTTAAAGAAAAGATAGAGGATAATTTTTATTATACTATTAAAAAGCTAAAATCTAACAGCAAGAAAATGGCATTGGAAGAAAAAAAGATTTTTATGAATCTTTTGAAATTTGGTCATAAAACTGTAGAAGATGTAATGATTCCTAGATCTGATATTAAGGCAGTAAAATTAACCACTAGCGTGGAGGAGTTAAGCAAAATACTTAATAGCAAAATACCTCATACTAGAACGTTAGTTTATGATGAAACGTTGGATAATATAATTGGTTTTATTCATATAAAAGATTTGTTTAAGATACTTGTTACTAAGCAAGATATATCGTTGAAAGGAATAATTCGTAAACCTATCATTTCTGCCCCTTCAATGAAATTGATAGATTTATTAGCGAAAATGCGAAGAGATCGTGTGCAGATATCTATAGTTGTTGACGAATATGGTGGAACTGATGGTATTGTCACCATTGAAGATATTATGGAAGAGATAGTTGGTAGAATAGATGATGAGCATGATAAAAAGTCGGATAATGATAATTTCAAAATTATCAATAATAATACCATTTTATCAAATGCTCGAGTGAAGGTTGAGGAGCTTGAATTGGCTCTTGGAGTGAAGTTAAAAACAGAAAATGATGAATTCGATACAATTGGTGGCTTAGTTTTAGCAAAAGTAGGTAATGTGCCTTCGGTTGGTATTAAAATTGATATTGAGGAACAGGTTGAACTTGAAGTAATCGAGGCAGATCCGAGATCACTTAAGCAGGTTAAATTAAAATTAAAAAATGGTGCATTATTACCTAATTATACCTTATGATTATCGCAACTAATTTAGCCATGAGTTATGGTGCAAAAATATTATTTACCGACGTAAATGTTCATATCAAAAATGGTAATAGATATGGGCTTGTTGGAGCGAATGGTGCTGGTAAATCTACTTTTTTTAAAGTTCTAATTAAAGAAGAGGAAGCAAGCATTGGTGAAGTCAATATAGTTAAGAAGGCTCGTATTGGTTGCTTGAAACAAGATCAGTTTCTTTATGAAAATACTTCAATTATTAATACTGTTATTGCTGGTAGAAGCGAATTATGGCAGGCTCTACAAGAAAAGGAAAAAATATTAGGGAAGGAGAAATGTGATGAGGAAAGCGGTTATCGGTTAGGTGAATTGGAACAAATTATTGCTGATAATGATGGATATATCTCAGAAATTTTTGCCATTGAGCTACTTCTAGGTTTAGGGATACAAGAAAAATATCATCATCAACCATTATCCGTTTTATCCGGCGGCTACAAACTTAGAGTATTACTAGCCCAAAGTTTATTCAACAATCCTGATATATTATTACTTGATGAGCCGACCAACCATCTTGATATAGTATCGATTTATTGGCTAGAAAATTATCTAAAACAAAAATTCAAAGGTGCTTTAGTATTTATTTCGCACGATTTGACTTTTCTTAATAATATTTCTACCCATATTTTGGATATAGATTACGGTACCATCAAAACTTATACTGGTAATTATGATATTTTTATTCGTGATAAACAGCTAATTGCCGATCAAAAGCTTAAGGATCTTACTAATATAGAGAAAAAAATTGCTACTATGCAGGTTTTTGTTGATAAATTCCGGGCTTCCGCTAACAGAGCTAAGCAAAGTAGCTCACGAGAAAAGCAAATAGAGAAAATGGAATTACCTGATATACAAAAAAGTTCACGTATTAGCCCGTATTTTAATTTTAAGCAAAAAAGACCATCTGGAAAATTAGCGCTACAAGTTAAGGGTATTTCTAAAAATTATGAGAATAAAAAAATATTAAATAATGTAAGTTTTACTGTAACAAGAGGAGAAAAAATTGTTATTATTGGTCCAAATGGTATTGGTAAATCTACTTTACTAAAAATCCTTCTTGGTAAAATATTCTCAGATTTGGGAAGTTATGAATGGGGATACGAAACTCAAATTTCTTATTTTGCTCAGGATCATCATGAATTACTCAATGAAAATATCAACGTTATTGATTGGTTATCCAACCAAATACCTACTGAGAATGACAATACGTTGCGTAGTATATTAGGTCAATTATTATTCCGTAAAGATGAAGTAACTAAGAATATTTTAAATTTGAGTGGTGGAGAAGGAGCTCGTTTATTATTAGCCAAAATTATCTTAGAAGAAAGTAATATATTGGTATTAGATGAACCAACCAATCACTTAGATATTGAATCTAAGCATATGCTAAAAAATTCACTAATTAACTACCCAGGTACTCTAATATTGGTAACTCATGATAGAGATTTTGCTAGCAGTATAGCCACAAGGATTATTGCACTATCCCGCCAAACTATTACTGATTTTAAAGGTAAATATCAGGAATATTTAGCTAAATATAGCAATGATTACTTAGATAGTAACTGGGTATTGGCAAATAAGGCGGGGAAGTAGTCTATTAAGTTTTTTGTAGACTTATAGTCAATTGATGAGAAGCTGGTGACGTCGTCACTCAATGCTCGCCTATTACTTATAGGCGTCGCTCCATCGCTCCTAGCCCCAAATTCCCCTAAATTGACTATAGCACATAAGCGTCAGTTTAAGAAAGCAATAATTGAAAAACCATCGTTGAAAGGAAGCCTTAAGCTGATGAAGCAATCCAGAAAAGTGATTAAAAAGATATGATTTTTGCCGGAATAGTGTAGCTATTTCAAGAAAACCATGTTTATTCGTAGCCAAAAAGAGCCAAATATGGAATTACTTTCATTATCGCAGCCAGCCTCCTAGGACGTTTTAGCTTTCTTGCCCGAATTAATAATCCTTTCATATAATATTCGGGTTAATGGGTTATACATAAGAAACAACAAAAACATAGTTGAATTATATTCAAAATATATTATAAGTTTTAGTTACAAGAAAAATAATATAGTCAATGTCAAAATTAAAAAATTGTATATACAAAGTTTTTTCCAAAAAAGAAAATAAAGCAAATACTATACTGGTATGTTGGGATTTTGATTGCACTGTAGTAAACGGGCATATTCATTCTTTATTAAAACATAAAAATTTTCAACCTATAACATATGAAAATTGCCTTATTATAAACGGTAGCATAGAAGAAGGGTATACAATAAATAGTACTTATGATCCACATCAAATTCAAGAGATAATGAAACCATTATTACGTTCTGATAAGTTTGGATTAAACCACCGTGATCAATTAAAAGATACGTTTAATTATTTATTAAACAAAGGTTATAAAGTGGCTATTACTTCTCATACCCGATATCCTGATACAATTAAACCAGCATTAAAAAAAATGGGCTTAACTGAGAAACAAATTGAAAAAATCGATATAATAACAGGCGTTCCCACAGGCGGAATAAAAATGGGAAAGAACTTACATATTGAAGAGGCAATGAGGCTTAATGGTATTACAGACTACTTCAATGTAGTATTAGTAGATGATGATGTACGTAATTTAAATGAAGCACAAAAAATAGGTGTGCATGCTATTTTAGTAGGTTCAGATATTAAAGGCAATATGTTATCACTTATTAAAGGGATAAAGTATCAAAAAGTTACTGATACTGGAGAATTTAATAATATATCTAAGGCGCATCAATCGAATCAAATCGAAGATAACTCGAACATATTAGATTCTGAAATTCCTAAATCAGTACAAAAATATCTTCACGTAAGTATGCAACCAATACAAGTGCATAATTACAGTAATGTAATTGAAGAATTAGACCCCCAATTACTGGGAACAGAAGAGCCAACGGCATCATTGATACCATACATTATTTAATTCTGATTTAGAGCAGCACTATAGTCAATTCAGGAGAATTTGGGGGCTAGGAGCGATGGAGCGACGCCTATAAGTAATAGGCAAGCATTGAGCGACGACGTCACCAACTTCTCATCAATTGACTATAAAGCATCATCAAGACCATCTAGCCTACGACTCAGAGAAGATAAAATGAGTCTATAGCAACCTGGTTAAATCTTGTCAACAGACCCTAGCTAGCAAAATATGATGCAAGTGGCAAGATAATTGTGGAGCTAGGAAAGAAGGTTGATAGCATTAGTGCTACTGCTAAAACGAACTAGTTTCTGAGGATAGCAAGCTTAGCGGGCTGTGGATTTAGGGATAATTTCTAACGAAGTTCTCCACAATTCCACAGCCACAACTACAGCAATCTAAATTTTAAAAATATTTAAAACACCCAATTATTGTATTTTCAGCAATTCATTAATTTTACTAATAGACATACCTGTCATCTTAGCAATTGACCCCACGGAATTGCCATTCTTTAACAACAGCTTTACCAATTCAGCTTTACCCTCAGCTTTACCTATATAGATACCTCTAGCTTCACCTCTAGCTTCACCTCTAGCTTCGCCTTCTTCGATATATTTTTGTGCAATAGTTCTCATAATAACACCTTGTTCTTCTTCTGATAAATATTTGGCTAGTACTTCCTCCAATTCTGATTGCTTTGCCTCAGGAAGCTTAGCGTCAGTGTACCATAAAAACGATTTTATGTAAATATAGCCTTTTTCCTTATCTATTAATATCTCTAATTTAAACCTTTGAAGAAATTCTTCCCAAAGCTTTATCATATCTCGTTGATGAATATGCTTGAGCATATATTCTAACATCCCAATATGCTTTTTCTTCATTATTTCATCATCAGACATGCTTTGTAAATCGACCAATTGATAATCTTCTGTCATTAATTTCTTGGCTATAATTGCATCGGTAAATAAACTCCATAAATTCCTAGGGGCAGTATACACTTCTTTACCATTATAAATTACTAAATTATATACTAATGGTAATTTCTTTCTTCCTTTCTTATGCCTTTCGCATAATAACAATGTGTATTTCCATAATCGTAGAGCTGTCCAATAATCAACGCTCGACTGAGCCTCAATCAACACATACACAAAAGCCTTACCCTGATTCTTGCTAGCAACTCCATATACTATATCACTATATTTCTTGTTTAACGATTCCTCTATGTAACTTTCTTTTTCTACTGTTATTTTTGATAAATCTACTAAACTCTTAAAATCATTAGGCAAATAATATTCCAAAAATTCTTGAGCTGCCACAGGATCAGCCATTATTGTTTTGACTAATGAATCATGCTTTAACTTTTTTGTCATTTTTATACTTACTTATTAAGCTATTGTTTAGCTAAACTAGTACCTATAATACCTTGATCATGATATTCCAGCAATTGCTTTCTATCAATCTGTCAATAACATTTTAAATTCGAATAAATAATTTGTTGTGCCTGGAAATTTTATCATTCCCTGATCTCTCAGCCACTCTTTGCCACAACAACACTGAAGTCGGGAAACTTAGTTGGGTTAGCTATAGCAGATCATTTAATACATTCTCACTATTTTCACTCCAAGTAGCTAATATCCCTCTGGCATCCTTATTACTAGAATTGTTCCATAATATATCCCATTGTTCTCTGAGAGCAATATTATTTAAAATATCTCCCGTATAATGGATATTAAAAGCCAACATAGCTGATATGGTGCCTTCATCTAATAGACCTAGATTTGAGTTATCTGCTTTTATAATTGGATAACCAAATTTCTCAAGTAATTTCTGTACTTCTTCAATCTTATTCCTATCTTGCTTTGTTTTATCATTATAAGATATTATAACTTTAGGGTTCTCTTTTCTTGAGACAAAAGAATAAAGTCCAAGAGATGCTTTAGCAAAGCTCTCCCAAGGGAAATATATACCAGGATCTATTTTTCTACCTGGAGCCCAATCACTATGACCTATTATTAATTTTGGATTTATTTCATATTTGGATACTAATGTTTTAACTAACTCAATACTGGCATCTATTTGCTGATCAGTAAAAGGTTCCTTACCAGAAGCAATGTGTTCAATACCAATAGACCAGCTGTTCATATCATTATCAAGTATTGAAGTCGCAATATGGGGATTAAGAGTACTATTTTCTTTTAAATTATTTGTTTCATCATCTGATCCATGAACCCCACAAAATTTTGAATTCATAAATGTTGGATCAGCTGGGTCAAGATCACTATCTGCTTCTAATTTTCCTCTACCAGCATGCCAAGCCCTATACTGATCTGGTACAAGTCGATAAATGGTACCATCAGTATTTATTACATAATGAGATGAAACATTTGATGTATTCCTGGTAAATAATGCGATAGTTTCAGCAAAATTACACTCCGTATAATGCATTACTATCCATCCAGCAGTACCATTATTCTTTCTCAAGTTATAATTATTACATTTCCCTGCCTCAGGTTCTACTTGAGGATCAGGTGGGATTTCAAAATTTGTACGTAAATAAGTATTATTAATATTGTTATTGCTCATATTACTATTCCTCTGGTTAAATTAGTTAAAGTATAGTCAATTGATGAGAAGCTGGTGACGTCGTTACTCGTCGCAGTCCAAATTCTCCTGAATTGACTATATTTGTTGACTTCCAATATAGCCCATGATTATTAGTATATAATATTTTATGGTTTGACTAAGGATATTAAGAGAAAATAATGTAAAAAATTGGAATAATAAATTTGAGGGAGGTAACAATATCACATCCGACAGCTTCCTAAGGGAGTTGAGACAGAAAAACTTTAATAGACCTCTTGCATAACCTAATCTAATTGGTAATTTTGTTGTCAAAACTCGTCTCCGTTTCTCACGTACATCTTAGTACGCTGCGGTACTCGATTTCGTTTTTCCTAAAAATTCCTCAATTATCTTTAGGTTATGCAAGAGGTCTAATAACTCATCTTACGCATAAACCACATGGCAATTTAAAAATTCCAGGAAAGTGCAAGATGTCATTGCGAGACCACTACGTGGTCGTGGCAATCGACATTTATTAGATTGCTTTGTCGCTACTAAAGTAGCTTCTCGCGACGCCAAGCTATTTTCTATGTGACTTTTAAATGTCATGCGTAAGGTGGTTTTAAATTCCTAATGGCACTTAAGTTTGTTGTAATATGGTTAAAAATAGACTATTTTGTAGGCTAAATTTTGGGACTTTTGGAGAGAAACCAAAATAAAAATGTTTGAGTGAAGTTGTAGAACCTCGAGAAGGTGGGGCGAATAACGGGACTTGAACCCGCGACCCTCAGATCCACAATCTGATGCTCTAACCAACTGAGCTATATCCGCCATATAATCTGTGCTAAAGTAATTTATTATCACTTGTAAGTCAAGTATATTTAACTTACCTTACGCATGGCATTTAAAAGTTATATAGAAAATAGCTTGGCGTCATTGTGAGGAGCCGCTAAAAGCGGCGACGCGGCAATCCATTTTTGTGTCACCCCTGCGTAGGTAGGGGTTTAAAGATTCCCGCCTATGTGGGAATGATGGTATGGACGAGTGAAGCGAAATATGCTTTACTTGTACGGAGTCAGCTGAAAAATAGTTTTCAGCTGCTCCAAATTAAATAATAATTTAATTAATAGATCCATACCATGATAAATAATAGCATAAAAAATACTATAATAGGAATAGATTTAGCAAAAAATAGTATGCACTTGGTGCAAGTCGATCAAAATGGCAAAAAAATAGGTTACCAAAAAGTTACAAGAGATGAGTTAATAGCCTATTTAAGCAATCTCGATAAAAGTTCATTGGTAGCTATGGAGGCATGTGGAGGAGCTAATTATTGGTCACAGGAAATTGCTAAGCTTGGTTTGCAAGTCAAACTAATGAAAACAAAAGATGTAAAAGTTTATGCTACATCGAAACAGAAAAATGATTATAACGATGCGTTAGCAATATGCAAAGCGGCTCGTGATCCAGAATTAAAAACTGTGCTACTAAAAAGCAAGGAGGAACAAGATATAAAATTCTTGCATAAAATTAGAAGTAATACGATCAGAGATCGTGTGCAAAAAACTAATTCTACAATATCAAGTTTATGTGAATATGGCTATAATACAAAATTAAGTAAAAATAAATTTTGCAAATCATGTAGGCTGGAGGTAGAGTTAGCGTATAGTAAAGGTTATATAAATTCTGGGGTAAGGTCAATTTTACTTTTAGAATGTAAAGAAATTGAGGATTTATGTGACAAAGAAAAAACTTTAGAAAAGCTGATTATCAGCAATAATAAGCAAAGTGAGAAAGCTACTAGGTTGCAGACAATTTTTGGCATTGGAGCAATCAATGCTAGTTGTTTGAGTGTAGCCCCAATGGAAAGTTATCCAACCCCGAGGGATTTTGCTGCTTCGCTTGGTTTGGTACCAAAGCAACATAGCTCAGGAGATAAGATAGTTTTAGGAGGGATTACCAAACAAGGAGATAGATATGCCAGAACTATGTTGATTCAAGCCGCAAGGACAATAGCAATAAGAGCAAAAAGTGATAAGGAATCAAAAGATAAACTAGTGCAGTGGGCAGTGAAGAAATTTGCTGAAAATAAATCATATAATATTATATGTGTTGGTTTAGCAAATAAGTTAGCAAGGATTGCTTATGCAGTAGTCACCAATGGTAGCGAATATGTTGCAAATTAGTTTAGTTGGAAAAAAAGAAGAAACTATGTCAACTAAATAAAAATTGGTAATTGATAAATATTGTGAGTAAAGAATAGTAACAATAAAGAGAACGAAAGTTAAAGAGTTAATGAATAAGTATTCTGAATAAAATCCGTAATTATGTCGAGGCTCTAGAAGCCGTGGGAATGAGAGGTCACTCAAGGATATTTATAAGAATGCAGAAACCATTATGGCACTTGATGCCGAATATATGACCGCTTCCTTTGTGGCTCTATTTTTTTATTTTCTTTCTTGACAAATTCACTCGTCCATATATGACAGGGTAAAAACGTCATTGAGAGGAGTGCTAAAGCACGACTAAGCAATCCATTAAGTGTGGATTGCCGCGACCACTATGTGGTCTCGCAATGACAGATAACGCTACCCAATTCCCCTGAATTGACTATATTACTTCACTAATTCATCTAGTTTACCTGCTTTTTCAAGTTCATAAAGAGCGTCGCACCCACCAATATGCTTACTATTAATGAATATTTGTGGTAATGTACGTTGTCCACTAGCTTTATGCTGTAGTTCTAATCTTTGCCTCTCATTATAATTATCTACGATTATTTCTTCGTAAGATATATTTTTTTGATTAAGTAGCTTTTTGGCCTTAGTGCAATAGGGGCAATGTGTTAATGTATAAATAATGACCGTGACAAATATGTTTTTCATAAAAGTTATCCTATTTAATTGGTTATAAAACTATTATCTACATATAATAACAAACTAGCAAGTTACAAATTAATGATAAATAATTTTTCGATAGTATCTAAATATAGTCCAGCTGGCGATCAGCCAAAAGCAATTAATGAAATCATTAAGGGGCTTGAATCGGGATTGCCTTCACAAATACTTTTTGGCATTACTGGTTCCGGTAAAACCTTTACTATGGCAAATATTATTGAGAGAACCGGTCGACCGTCACTTATTATGGCTCATAATAAAACGTTAGCTGCCCAAATTTATTCAGAAATGAAGGCGATTTTTCCAAATAATGCCGTTGAATATTTTGTATCATATTATGATTATTTCCAACCCGAAGCATATATTGCAAAAACCGATACTTATATAGAAAAAGATTCTTCGATAAATGAACAGATAGATTTATTAAGACACTCTGCTACTAGGTCTCTTTTAGAACGTAGGGATGTAATTGTTGTATCTTCTGTTTCTTGTATTTATGGTCTTGGTTCACCGGGTCTTTATTATCAGATGACTATAAGTCTTAAGTCTGGGGAAATTTATGCTAGAGATAAATTGCTCAGTGACCTAGTAAGCTTACAATATAAGCGTAATGATGTGGGATTTGAGCGTGGTACGTTTAGGGTAAAAGGTGATAATATTGATATATTCCCAGTACATTATAACGATAAAGCTTGGCGATTATCATTTTTTGATAATAAACTGGAATATATCAGCGAATTTGATCCGCTTACAGGTGAAAAATTAGCTAAATTGGAGCAAGCTGTGATTTATGCTAAATCGCACTTTGTAACACCTAAAGAAGTAGTACAAAACGCCATATCACAAATTGAAGAGGAGTTACAACGACGTTTAGAATTTCTTAATACACATGGTAAGTTAGTAGAAGCTCAAAGGTTAAATCAACGTACTCAATATGATATGGAAATGATGATGGAGACTGGCAGTTGTAAAGGTATTGAAAATTATTCTCGGTTTCTAACTGGTAAAGCAAATGGACAGCCACCACCAACCCTATTTGAATATTTACCTAAAGATGCTTTATTATTTGTTGATGAAAGTCACGTATCTGTTCCACAAATTAGAGCAATGTATAATGGTGATAGGGCTAGAAAAACCGTACTAGTGGAACATGGGTTTCGTCTTCCGTCAGCCTTAGATAATAGACCATTAAAATTTGAGGAATGGCAAGATTTTAGACCTCAAACGGTTTTTGTTTCAGCTACACCGGGATCTTTTGAATTGGACGAAACAGCAGGGGTTATGGTTGAGCAAATCATCAGACCCACAGGGTTACTTGACCCAGAATGTATTATAAAACCAGCAACTAACCAAGTTGAAGATTTGCTAAGCGAAATTCAATCGACAATAAATAAAGGATTTCGTATCTTAGCGATAACATTAACTAAAAAAATGTCAGAAGATTTAACAAATTATCTCCAAGAACTAGGGTATAAAGTATCATATTTGCACTCTAATATTCATACTCTTGAGCGTATTGAAATCATCAAAGATTTACGCCAAGGTACTATAGATATTATTGTTGGTGTTAATCTATTACGAGAAGGTTTAGATATTCCGGAATGTGGACTTGTTGCCATACTCGATGCTGATAAAGAAGGCTTTTTACGCTCGGAAGTTTCGTTAATTCAAACTATTGGTAGAGCTGCAAGGAATAGTCAAGGAAGGGTAATACTCTATGCAGATCGTATTACCAACTCTATTGACAAGGCAGTAAGCGAGACATATAGGAGAAGAAAAATTCAAGAAGAATATAATAGACAGCATTCTATAATACCCCAAACAATTAATAATCATATCCATGCACTAATTAAATTAGAAAAACTGGATAGTAAGTTAGGTAATAAAAAACAAGCTCATATATTATTGGATAATCCAGTAAAATTAAAAGCTCATATCAATAAATTAAAAAAAGAAATGTACTCAAAAGCTAGCAATTTGGAATTTGAACAGGCAGCAAAAATACGAGATCAAATTAATACGCTAGAAGAAGCCGCTTTAGAGCTAACTTAGTTTACTCACCTTATGCATAAACCCCACAACTGTTGAAAGTTAGAAGGTAAAGAGGGTTTTAGATAGGTTTTCTGTCATTGCGAGACCACTACGTGGTCGTGGCAATCCACATTCATTAGAGGATTGCTTCGTCGCTACTAAAGTAGCTTCTCGCAATGACGCCAAGCTATTTTCTATATGACTTTTAAATGTCATGCGTAAGGTGAGTTAGTTTAAAGTACCTCTCTATAATGTGATGAGTTAGGGGATGAAAAAATAAGCAATATTAGACCTCTTGCATAACCTAAAGATAATTGAGGAATTTTTAGGAAAAACGAAGTCGAGTACCGCAGCGTACTAAGATGTACGTGAGAAACGGAGACGAGTTTTGACAACAAAATTACCAATTAGATTAGGTTATGCAAGAGGTCTATTATAAAAATAATGAAAACAGCTATTAGTGGAGCAAAAAAATCTGTTATATTTATAGATATAGCCGAGAATTTGACATAACTTGGTGAGTATTCACGATTATCATAAATAAAAGGTAACTTATATGTATAAAATTAATCCGGTACACCCTGGCGAAATACTTAAGACTGAATTCCTGGAACCTTTTGGTATTTCGGCTTATAGATTAGCTAAAGATATTGAAGTACCAATTAATAGAATAACAGAGATTGTAAACAAACAAAGAAATATTAGTACTGAAACTGCTCTGTTATTGGCAAAGTATTTCAGCTTATCAGATAGTTTTTGGATTAGGATACAGTCAAGATATGATGAGGCAGTTACTAAGGAAAAAATATTTAACCATCTTGCCTCTATTCATCCTTTAGTTACCATGGGGAAAAGGCATCATATACTCTAATAGGTGGTTTGAATTAGATTATTTGACATAAAGCAAGGAATTGCATACTATACCGCCATTATAATGTCTTTGGAGAAAGCATGTCATCAAATCGGTTATATTTATTTCGAGATACGCGTTTTTTGCCTATCTTCATAGTACAATTTTGTGGTTGTATGAATGATAATATACTAAAGAATGCGTTAATTATATTAATTACCTATAAACTATCTAGTCAATTGGTGGAATCAGCCCAATTACTTGTACTCGCTGCTAATACTATCTTTGTATTACCTTTTGTAATATTTGCAAGTATTGCAGGGCAAGTAGCTGATAGATATGAGCGATCAACTTTAGTTAAAATCATTAAGTTATTTGAACTAATCATAGTGCTTTTTGCTACTTATGGATTTTTTGATAATAGTTTAGTAATACTGTTTTTATCTATATTGTTTATGGGTATACACTCGACATTTTTTGGACCAATCAAATATAGTGTTTTGCCAGATCATTTATACCGAGATGAGTTGTTGGGAGCTAATGGATTCGTTGAGGCGGGAACATTTATTTCCATTTTAGTTGGTACTATTATTGGAGGATACTACACTATAAGTGGCAATTTAATAATCACTATTCTGATAATGATTGCGGTAATTGGCGTTATTGCTAGTTATTTTATGCCAAAATCAAATAATTCTAATTGTGAAATTAAAATAAAATTAAATTTATTTCGCGAAAATATAGAAATGATTAAATATGCCAAATCTAAAAAGCAAGTATATTTAGCAATTCTTGGCATATCTTGGTTTTGGTTTATCAGTGCGGCAATACTTGCCCAAATTCCAGCTCTTGCTAAAAATACTTTTGGAGCAGATGAAAATGTTGCTAATTTGTTTCTTGCGACATTTTCAATTGGAGTAGGGGTTGGTTCTTTTTGGTGTAGTAAGATTTTGGGGAATGAAATTACCACGAAATATGTTTTTGTTTCAGCGATTGGTGTCAGTATATTTGGTATTGATTTATTTTTTGCCAGTCGAATTAGTGCAGTTCATTATGAACCGGAGCAATTAAAGAGTATATTTGTCTTTTTATCTAAAAAGCATAATTGGCGGATTATTATAGATTTATTTTTTATAGCTGCTATTGCGGGGTTATATATTGTTCCGCTTTTTGCAGTATTACAATATCTTAGCTCCTCAGCTCATCGTAGTAGAATAATTGCTATAAATAATTTTGCTAATGCTGTGTTTATGGCTGGGTCTACTGCAATACTTTCGTTGTTATTCTATTGGGAATATTCGATACCATCGGTTATATTATTTATTAGCATACTTAACATAGTGGTAGCTTATTATATTTATCAATTAATTCCTGAAGTAAAAATAGTACCTTTTGCTGTTAACCGAGCTATTTTAAAATTTATTTTTGATTGCATGTACAGAGTGGAAGTAAAAGGTATTGAAAATTTTTATAAAGCTGGCAAAAGATCAGTAGTTATCGCCAATCATATTTCATATCTTGATCCTGCATTACTGGCAACTTATTTACCTGAAGAAATGACTTTTGCCATTAATACAAATATGGCTAAAGTGTGGTGGGTAAAACCATTTTTAACGATGGCAAAAACTCTACCAGTTGACCCCGCTAATGCAATGGCTATAAAGAGTTTGATTAGGGAAGTGCAAAAAGATAAAAAAGTTGCTATCTTTCCCGAAGGAAGAATAAGTATTACTGGTTCCTTAATGAAGATATATGAAGGACCTGGCATGATCGCTGAAAAAGCTGATGCAACAATTTTACCTGTAAGAATAGATGGTACACAATTTACTAATTTTTCCAAACTTAAAAATATACTAAAAACACGGATATTTCCTAAGGTTACTATCACTATTTTACCACCAGTAAAGTCTCCTGCTAATCAGAATATGGATAATAGGGAAAAGCGTAAATATATAGGTCAGGCTCTTTATGATATTATGACTGACATGATATTTGAAAGCTCTGATTACCAGAATACTATATTTCAGTCTCTCCTTGAAACAGCAAAAGCTTATGGTTTTAACAAAACAATAATACAAGATATTGATGATAAGTCTGTTACCTATCGTCAATTAATATTACAATCTTTTACTTTAGCAAATTTAATAAAACAGGATACAGAAGTAGCTGAATATATAGGTATTATGCTACCTAACATGGTTGAAACGATTGTTACTTTTTATGCTATGCAAGCCTGTTCCCGTCGACCGGTCATGATTGATTATATGAGTGATGTTAGCAATGTAGTGACCTCGTGCAAAACAACGTCAGTAAAAACCGTCTATACTTCAAAACAATTTGTTGAAAAAGCTGGATTGCAAGAAATGTTGGCAAATATCTTAGAAGTTAATATAAAAGTCATTTATCTTGAAGATTTAACAACAAGAATTACTTTATATTTAAGAATTAAGGCTATGATAGCTAGCTTTTTCCCACAGAGTTATTATAGTAATATGTGTGCTAGTTATGATGACAATGATCCGTCGGTTGTAGTATTTACTTCAGGCACTTCAGCTTCCCCTAAGGCTGTAGTATTGTCGCATAGAAACCTGCAAGCTAATAGATGCCAGGTTCTAGCTAAGTTACATTTTAGTCTAGATGATTTTGCCTTTATGGCTTTACCATTATTTCACTGTTTTGGTTTATCTGGCACAATAATGATGACGCTTAACGGTATACCAGCCTTTCTTTATCCTTCTCCTTTGCATTATCGGAGTGTTCCTGAGGTAATATATGACATCGGAGCAACAATTATATTTGGTACAGATGTATTTTTATATAATTATGCTACCTGTGCTCATCCTTATGATTTTTATTCTATAAGATACGTGTTTGCCAGTAGTGAGAAACTTAGGAAAGAAACAACGCAATTATGGCTCGATAAATTTGGTATAAGAATTTTTGAAGGATATGGGGCATCTGAAACAGCTCCAATAATAGCGTGTAATACTCCCATGCATTATCGTGGTGGAAGTGTAGGTCGTTTGATGCCCAAAATAGAATATTATATTAAACCAATTAACGGAATAGAAGAGGGGGGGCAATTATTTATTAAGGGACCAAATATCATGCTTGGCTATATGCACTCTAATAATCCTGGAGTTATTCATCCAACATCATCAGAAAATTTGGGTCTGGGCTGGTATGATACTGGGGATGTTGCAAAAATTGATAAAGATGGTTACCTTACCTTATTAGGTCGTGTTCAACAATTTGTTGCAATAGAAGAAGTAGTCTCGTTGGTATTAATAGAGGAATTGGCTAATATGATTGATGTTGATAGTAAAAATGTGGCTATTTGTTCTGATGATGGTATAGTCAATTCAGGGGAATTGGGTAGCAGGAGCGATGGAGCGACGCCTATAAGTAATAGGCGAGCATTGAGTGACGACGTCACCAACTTCTCATCAATTGACTATAATAAAGACAGACAAATTTTTCTCTTTACCACCAGTCAGATTATTAATAGGGAAAATTTTATAGAAATGATGGCTAAAAATTCGCTATATTCGAGACAAAATACTGAATTAACAAAATATTTTCCAGAGATTATCCATGTTAAAGAAATACCGATTCTACCAATAGGTAAAGTAAATTATCGGCAAATAACTAAAATGCTTGAAAATTATGGAAAAGCAACTAGAATGCTGGAATGAGGTAAGGAACCTATATTTAATAGAAAAGAATTATGCATAATGTTATTAGTAAAATATTATTGATTATCGTCGTTGTCCTAATAGCATTATTTGCTTATAAAACTATGAAAACTCCTAATGCTGTCTCTGCTACAGTTTCGATTAATGCTGCAGATCAGTACTCATTAGATAAAAAAGAAAACATAGAGAAAACTGAAAAAATTGTAAAAGAATATTTACTAAATAATCCTGAAGTAATAATTCAGTCAATAGAAGGTCTTCAACGACGTAAAATGCAGGAAATGGAAATAAAAACTGGTGAATATATCAGAGATAATAAATCTGAAATAGAAAATTCTCCTACATCTCCAGTACTTGGTAATCCGAATGGGGATATAATCATTGCTGCTTTTTATGATTATAATTGTGGTTATTGTAAAAAAGGTAGTTATTTTATTAATCAGTTAATTAAATCAGATACGAGCGTTAAAGTCGTTTTGCAACTATATCCACTTCTTGGTGAGGCGTCTAATTATGCAGCAGCTATTGCTTTAGCTGTTTATAAGACCACTCCTGATAAATTTCAGGATATTCATAACGGTTTAATGGAGCTAAAACCTATCACCAAAGAATCTGTAGAAAAATTGCTTCTCGCAAATGATTTAAATATTGAAGTAATCACAGAAGAAATTAATAAGGGTGAGATACAAAAGCTTCTCGAGAAAAATGTTAAATTAGCAAAAGGTTTAAAAATACAGGGAGTTCCTGCCTATATTATTAATGGTAAATTAATTGCAGGAATGATGGATATGGAACAATTGCAAAGAATAATTGCCGATATAAAAAGCCAAAATAAATTATAATGGTATCCTAATTCAGGAGAGGTTGGTGACGTCGTTGCTCAATGCTCATAAGCGTCAGTTCTGGGTTTCCGTTGTCATTACCGCTTCGGTGCGGAATCTAATACTACAGTTGTAGATTGAATGTGAGTGTTCACGGAAAAAAGGTTAAAGTATAAGATGTCATTGCGAGGAGGTTGCCAGACCGACGAAGCAATCCAGGAAAGTGATTAGAAATGGATTGCTTCGTTGACCTTACGGTCTCCTCGCAATGACGCTTGGTGATCAGGTTTTTTTATTCATCACAAAAAAAATCGTGAATGCTCACATCTAAACTACAACTGTAGTACTAAGCCCCCTGCTTACGCAGGGGTGACACCTAATTTTTTCGCCATCCCCGCTTCGGTGCGGAATCTAATACTACAGTTGTAGATTGAATGTGAGTGTTCACGGAAAAAAGGTTAAAGTATAAGATGTCATTGCGAGGAGGTTGCCAGACCGACGAAGCAATCCAGGAAAGTGATTAGAAATGGATTGCTTCGTTGACCTTACGGTCTCCTCGCAATGACGCTTGGTGATCAGGTTTTTTTATTCATCACAAAAAAATCGTGAATGCTCACATCTAAACTACAACTGTAGTACTAAGACCTCTGCTTACGCAGGGGTTACACCTAATTTTTTCGCCATCTCCCCGCTTCTTCCCGTTGTCATTCCCGCTTCGGTGCGGAATCTAATACTACGGTTGTAGATTGAATGTGAGTGTTCACGGAAAAAAGGTTAAAGCATAAGATGTCATTGCGAGGAGGTTGCCAGA
The DNA here is from genome assembly GCF_964030735.1 of Candidatus Tisiphia endosymbiont of Ceraclea dissimilis. Classification (NCBI taxonomy): domain Bacteria; kingdom Pseudomonadati; phylum Pseudomonadota; class Alphaproteobacteria; order Rickettsiales; family Rickettsiaceae; genus Candidatus Tisiphia; species Candidatus Tisiphia endosymbiont of Ceraclea dissimilis. Next base: position 1,082,924 of record NZ_OZ034917.1, on the reverse strand, counting down.
CCGACGAAGCAATCCAGGAAAGTGATTAGAAATGGATTGCTTCGTTGACCTTACGATCTCCTCGCAATGACGCTTGGTGATCAGGTTTTTTTATTCATCACAAAAAAATCGTGAATGCTCACATCTAAACTACAACTGTAGTGCTGAGTCCCCTGCTTACGCAGGGGTGACACTAAGGCAAGTAGGGATGATACAAAAATGGATTGCTTCGAAAGCGGAAACCTCCTCGCAATTACACTTAGCGATCAGCTTTATAGACAACCCCAATTAACACGCCGTATCAACAGCATAATAATGTGCCATCTCTGACCCCCTTCCATCACAAGCTACTTCTTCTGCAGCACGGTATTGATCAGCACAGCTAATAGCTTCATTAATAATATTATCTTCATGTTCAAACATTGAACTGAAAAATTTAAGAAATTTATTCTGAAAATGACTAAGTTCAGATATATTGATATTTTTAAAATTGCCATCAGCAATTAAAGGCAGGTGAGCAGACAAAGCTTCAAGCTGTGCGTCATTTAATCCTTTTAAGAATACTTGCAGAACATCATATTCTTTGGGTGATAATTTCATCAAGCCTTCTTTTAAAGACTCAGCTTGTTTCTCAGTTAAGTTTATCGCTAATTTTGCTTCAAATTCTTCTGATATTACGTGAGTATTAACAGTATCCTTATCTTGTCCTTTTTTGTCAATATTATCGTTCTCTTTATTCTCGCTAAGAACACTAGACTCCTCAACACTTTGTGCCTCATGAAGCTTTAAGCTTTCCTCTCTAGCTTGCACATTCTTAACCAATGTTGCACATAGCTTTTCAATCAATTCTTTATTATCTTCGACATATTTCTTACCAACTTCTTTTAATTTAGCTATATTAGATGGACTAACATTATCTAACTTCGTACATCCTTTTGGCAGATTAAGTACAATTTCTATAAATTGTCCATCTTCCGATAGGTCTCGCCTAACTTCATCCGTAGCATCCTTTTCATTAGCTCTCAGAATTTTATTCACCAGGTTTCCCTTAGTTACCCAACCTATCGAACCATCAAGTTTTTTTGATGGTATCTCTCTTGGTATATCCGGTGGTTCAAAATTAAGAGCACAAATTGTCGTGTTTTTTAGCATTTCTCTTTGTTGCTCAATATTTAATCCTTCTTTAAGCTTTTTTAGGACTGACGCAGCCGGACGATTAGCCCCTAACCCTCCATCAACAAAAGCAGTACCATTATCTTCGTCAATAACAGGTTTAAAATAGGTAGGAGCAGCTGCACTACAACGAGCTGCCCATTTTGCAAGAATACCTTTGTCAGCAGGGTTATCACTATCCCAAAGCTTATTAGGATTATCTTCTTTACCACTTACGTCAAAAGCAGAAATAAAAACACGAGTTACACTATCTCCCAAAGTAGTATCACCTGCATATTCTTCTAGTGCTGCTTTAAGAGGTTTTTGACTATATTGATGCTTAAATATTTTAAGAAACCCTCCTCCAAACTTTGGTGGAAAAATTTCAGCTGCTTTATTTTCAAACATCTCTAAAACTTTTTCTGCTGAAAAAAGCGGTTCTGTTGAGCCTGGTTCTTTAGGGCGTGTCAATGCAACTGTAATTATTGCACCGACACTAGTACCAGCAATACAGTCAAATAATTTACATATAGGCATGCCTGTAATTTTTTCGATTCTTTCAAGCACCATCAACTGAGAGACTCCTTTGATCCCGCCTCCTGAGAGCGAGAGAATCATCTTTTTTTGTAATGTTGGCATGATAACAACCTCATAAAATTTAAGTTTAATAATAAATATTATATAGCTTATTACAGTATAGTAACTATCTTGTTTAAGAAAATCAAGCAATAGATGAAATAAGTTGCTAATTATTAGATAAAAATTAATTATATAGTAACATAATTGTTACTATATAATTAATTATAGTCAATTGATGAGAAGTTGGTGACGTTGTCGCTCAATGCTCGCCTATTACTTATAGGCGTCGCTCCATCGCTCCTGCTACCCAATCCCCCTGAATTGACTATAGTTATCGTAGGCAGCCTCCTAGTTTATTATAATAGTCTTAATAAAAAATCTATCTTTAAACGTAAAATTTGTCATTTCCGCATTCCATTGTCATTCCCGCTTCGGTGCGGAATCTATATTAAATGTCATATGTAAGGTTAATCATTAACTATAGAAACCGCCATAATTTTCAACTTCATCGATAATTCCTTGTATTTCTACTGTTAAACGAGATAATTTCATGGAGATAATCCTAATTTGATATTGATAATTCCGATAATACAATAAGACAAAATCCCCCGGTTGATATTTGATAAAATTTGCCGGCATGATAAATCTTAAAATTTTAGTTTCAGTAGCAGCATTTTTTAGGATTAGCTGCCCTAATCTTTCCGCTTCCAGGCAAGATAGTATAATAGGTAGCCTTAAGACTGGAATAGCTCTATGTGAAAAATTCTCACTATTTATTTGGCAAAAACCATTATTATAATTATCACATCGATCAATAAAGTTTAGCCCTAATTTACTAATAATGCTAGTTTTAGAAATTTCCATTTGTTCTAAATAACTATTGCTTGATAATTTAACCAATATTTTTGAACTAACCTTACAGAGAGGTGAATATCCACGCTTGGTAAATTTAATTTGTTCCTGATAAGCTATGATATCAAAGAAATATATAATCCTTAGAGAGTTAATAATATCAATGCAAGATAACGCTTTATTTAATACCAACCCTTCTACCGCTTCATCAAGAGTAGATATGTCGATGTTCTTTAGTGGAATATTGCATCTATAAGACAATTCAAGAATTATTGCCGCTAAATTACAAGCCCCAAACTTATTATTCACCCAATGTCCTTTTGCCCATAAGTTACCATCTCGCCAAATATTATTATGGGGCCAAGCTGGATAAGGTCTGGCATCCCAAGTCCATAAAAACATTTGTTCGATATATTCTTGTGTTTGCCAATATTCAATAAATCCCCGTATAGCTTTACGCTGAATGGAAAAATCAACTTCACCAGTAGAATATTTTGGTACTCCGCCATCAATACATAAAGGATCAAAGAATATATTAGGTTGATTAGTTGCTTTATCAATAGAAGGGAAACCAAACTCTGTAAACCAAATTTTCTTCATTTTTGGTTGCCATTCTGTTGTTATCCCATCAGGATTGCGATGATAATTCTCCCACCAATATCTTAAATTCTTCCAAGCATAATCTTCTGATAATTGACGTTGACTATTATTGTCATCTACAAAGTAATCATATCCTTCGCCTGATTGCCAACCTTTAATGATTTCTTCTGACGAAATTCTGGAATTTACCGTTCTTGTTACAGGAAAATAAGCATCAATACCAACAAAATCTATATATTCTGAGGCAAATAACTTATCTAAATTATACCATCCGTCTTTGGTATGGTGATATTCTGACCAATCTGCGGCATAAGTCACAAGTACATTATCACCAACGATATTTTTAACTAATTTTGCTAGTTTTATCAGTTCCATAACAGCAGGAAAATTATTATGTTGATCTCTGATACTAGTTAAACCTATTAACTCAGACCCGATTACAAAACTATCAATATGATCCTTAACTAACTCAGCATAATGTAGAATGAAATCATTATAACCTTGATCTTTATTAAAAAAATCTACTACCGAACTTATCGAACCTGTCAAATGACCCCGCCATGGCTTTTGCCAAATATCCAGAAAAAACATTGGATAAAACATGATTTTAAAGTTTCTACGTTTTAATTCCTGTAAGTAACGTATGATACTCGCATCATTGACTGTACCACCATATTTAGGGAAGTTATCTGCATCTCGTGATACTAATCTTGCCGTATCACGTGAATATTTACCAACTTGCCATTGTTCTGAGTATTGGGTATGCGGATCATTAAATTCTACGGCAGGTTTGATAATACAATTTTTAATATCCAAACTATCGCCAAACCAGCATACAACTGGTGCAACCCATTTGATATTAGGACATATAATTTTCATTTGATCCAGACTATAAACACTATCAGCAATGTTATGATAATTATTGGAATTTATTGGTTTTTTATTGATCACACCCCCCAAAGAATTGGTAATGGTTTTATACTGTATTAGGCAATCATAAACAAATTCCCCTGAACCTGGGATAATGTCAATCGCCTCAACCAAATCTTCTACGCTCTTGCCTTCAATATTATCAGGAATATTAGCCTTTCTGGTTACTTCAAAGGAGAAATTTGGTATAGAATTATTAAAATCAGCTAATGGTAGCTCTTCAAATACCGCGTAGCTTAATCCACGGAAAGCTGGTACTTGCCCTTGAGGATCAGTTGCAGCAATTAAAGGATCGGCTATTTGCTCTTCTGACCCTAAATAAAGCCTGAATGTATATTGTTCAAGATTGAGCAACTGATCATTAGCCCATACTCTACTAATTTCAGCAATTTCACCTTCACATATACCAACTGCAAAGGATAAATAATATTCGCATTCTGTTAAATTATGGATGGCGACAGTTCCCTGAGCATCTGATACGCCTGGCTGTGCAACGCTGGTAATCTGCACTTCCTTAATTTGGTTTGCCCAAATTATTTTACCATTGACCCTTGCTGTACCAAAAACTAACGCTATTGGATGTCCATAAACGGCTTTTGATAGAACAAAACTTTCCCTAATATTTTTAAAATGATAATATTCCTCGGGTTGATGATTTAAATATTCTAAATAATCACCTAATGTCTTACCTGCAAATCGTCCAATAGTTGATAATATACCTCCACCAAAAACACCACCTATGCTACTTCCTATGTTACCTAGAATCTGACTAAACATATTAATATCTTATATTTTTTAGTTAATATAAGATACTATATCACATAATATCTCTGCACTAAGTGTATCGACTCATTTAATTTATATTTTTTTGTTAAAACTAAAATTTACCTCTTAACCCTTTACATACATCAATTGACTATAACGACTCATTAAGAGCTTGTAGATTAGCTTTACTAAACATCGCTCGATCAGCTATAAAGCATACATCCTCTATATTATCTTATTTTTATGCATTTAGGATTTGTGAGAAAATATCCATCTTTGAACCTTGCTCAACATAATTTTTTATAATAGTTTTTAGACTTTCTGGCAGAATAACTATATTATCAATTTGGTCTATGGGCTTCCAAATGAAACTATGGAATTTATGATCCATTGCTACAGGTGGATGAGATAAATCTAACCCCTTAATATCAATATTATATACAATATTTAATTCATGATAAATTGATCCTTTACGCTTCCAACTGCATTCCAATATACCGGCAAACTCTGATTCCTCTATCTCTAGATTCATTTCTTCCCATATTTCTCGTTTCAAAGCTTGTAAAGATGGTTCATTATATTCAACATGTCCACCTGGCAAGAAAAAAATATTTGGTGGAAAATTTGGATTATCAGATGTAGCAGTAGTAAGCAATATGTGATTATTATGAATAATTATTCCACGTACTATTACATTGATACCAGTATCAATGTGTTTTGTTTGTGATAATTCTAATTTTTGTACACATGCTGTATGCTTTTCACCAGTGAAGTTTTCTGTAACAAATTTTTCAATTATATCCTGAGATTCTTCTAAAGAGGAGTTTTGGCTACCTAAACATACAACATTTGCATTAAGCTTTTGCCTAGTTTGTATAGAGTCTTCCGTTGATCGTGATATAATTGCCCTTATATGGGTAAATCTATTGAGTGCAATAGCTACTTCTTGACCACTCTCGCATATCATCACCCCTATGTCTTCTGTATTTCGGAGCCTATCTGCTAACAATCTAGAAATATCAACATAATCTAGTGGAGAATCATCATCAATACCTAAATCCTCAGATTCAAAACCACTTAAATTATGCTGATCTATCAGAGCTTTACGCAATTCTATGCCACGATAATCGCTAGCATATACCAACTTTCTACTCATTACAAATTCTCCTAGTATTAATCGATTTATCCTTCAAATCCTTAACTATAGGTGACGTCGTCGCTCAATGCTTGCCTATTACTTATAGGCATCGCTCCTAGCCCCAAATTCTCCTGAATTGACTATATATTATCTGGTATATTGCTATTAAAAAAACCAGTCTATAATATATATTTGGTATTATATCTTAAATTATCTAAATTTTTGTCTAGACAAAGAGAGCAACCTTAGATAATCTTAACATATGGTTAAGTATAGTCAATTGATGAGAAGTTGAGGACGTTGTCACTCGTCGCTCGTCTATTACTTATAGGCGTAGCTTCATCGCTCCTGCTACCCAATTCCCCTAAATTGACTATAATTATAAGTATATATTACAAAATTAGATGCAACGTTTACTTGGTAAAAAATTAACTCCACATATTATCGCTATCTTTATATTTATGGTTTATAATATTAGTATATATCAATGTCTGCAATATAGCCAAAAAGAACAAGATAAGTTGGCTTTGGAAATGGTTCAACATAATATAATCACTTTATTAGCAACAGATATAGAAACAGCTTTAAATTCAAGCGTATTTGATAAAACTTTTTTCATTCTTAAGAAATTTACTAGCCAAGATAGTAATCAAATACTAAACCAAAGTGGATTAGTTAATTTTATTGGTTCTAATAATTCTTTTCTTTATGTTAATAATTTCCAAGATATGTTAGTCTTTGATTTGCAAAATTTAAAAGAAACAATTAGCAAAATACTACCAATTTACCTTATTTATCAGATTGAAATTAATGCTAATGATATAGCAACAAATAATATTGATAACAATGATTATTTAACGAAAAGACACTGTAAAATTAATAATATAAATCTTTTGATTAAATTAGGTATTAGACCTAATTCTGATTATTATTTAAATAATGTTAGCAAGCTATACAAATGTTTATATCTAAATATAGCAATTTCTTTTGTTATCTGCTCGATAATTCTTTACATATATCTGCAAAGAAAACAACGTTTTACTTACAATATAGAACAATTAGAAGATAATTTATTTGCAGCAAATAAATTGAATAATGCCTTAATTTTACATAAAAAATCCAGTAGAAACTTAAATGCTTTTTTTATCAAAAAAGCCACTGAGGAATATATAAGGCAACAATTAGAATTGGATTCTAACCAAAGAATTAAAATGGATAGAGTAGCTCCCAGTAACTATTTATTTCCTATATGTTTCACTAATCATACTCAAGCAGAGATTAACATAAAAGAGTTAATTAATTATTTGGAAAACTATTTTGCTGAACATTTTTTAGATATAGCAATAAAATATGAATATAAGACTGATAAATTGATAGTGGATTGTGGTCAACATGTCTTGTATCAAATAATTTTTAGCTTAATGTATAATTTAATCCATTTTATGGAAGACCAAAGTAGTTTACCTAAAACTTTGATAGTCACGTTTAATGTAAACAATATCATTATTTCTTATGATAGTTTTTTACTTACTGAACAAATGATGATAAATTTATCAAACAGTATGCTTTTAGAAATTATAGATCCATTTTTACTAAGTTGTAATAAAATATTTCAATCTTTAAGAGAACATGGGTTGAACTATAAAATATTCAGTAAAAATAAAATAAATATAATAACAATTACATTACGTAGAACTGTAATTATCAATAAAGAGAAAGGTAAAGTAATAAGTTTTGCCAAATATACACCAAATAAATAAAGAGTTACTTAAATTGAGGTAAAAAAGATGAAAAGATACTTATTAATAATAATGTTGCTAGCTATGCCTTATAATTCATTTGCTCAAATACAAGTATCTAATCTTGTTATACCAGTCAACTATTTTGTTAATCACATTAAGCAATTAACTTTTGTAAAGAGTAATTTAGTTAAATATAGACAAGCAAGCCTTGTTGGTATTAGTGGTATGGGCAAAACTCAGCTTGCTAGAATGTATGCTTATGAGAATAAAAATAATTATAATGTGATTTGGTTTATTGATTGCAATTTAGACATCAATGAAGAATTTGTAAAATTGGCAAAATCAATTAATGCAGTTAGTAAATCTAACCTAATATCAGAAGATGTATTATCCGCAAAGAAAGAGGTGATGTCTTATTTATCCAGTAAAGATAAATGGTTGTTAGTGTTTGATAATTTAAAGATCAAAGAAAATGAAAAAGTACAAGAATTTGTTAACTGGGAACATAATGGTCATATTCTCTTTGGCTCGCAGGATAGTGAATTATTACCTAATATAGTCAAAATGACTGCCTTTGAAAAAAGTGATGCGATAACTCTTGCTAATAATATTTTAGAAAAAGAGAATAATGATGTTAAACTATCAGAGTTCTTAGCCCAAGAATTTGCCGGTTATCCTATATTGATAGTACAAGGGGCTCAATTGTTAAAACAAATACCGGGTTTAGATAAAAAGGAATATAAGAAAGGGCTAGGAAAGTCTACTGATAAAATTAAGTTAAACATTACCTTAGCTATCAAAGAATTAAAACCAAATGCTAGAGAGCTATTAAATAAGATAGCTTTAATTAATAACCAGGCTTTTTCTAAAGATTTACTACGAATTATCACTAATGATAAGAACAGCCTTGATGATGATATTTATCAATTATCTAAATTTGCCTTGATATCTAATATTGATACCAATGAAACTAATTCTATCTTTGAAATGCATGACGTGATTGCTCAGAAAATCGCAGAGATTAATGGGGACAAGAACAATAAGGCTTATTTAGAGGATATTGTTATTAAATTAGTACACTCTATACCACAGGAGCTAGTCAACTCTTACATGTTATTCAGTAAAAAAACTGTCAGAGATAACTTAGAAATAATTACTGAAAATGCACAAAAATACAATATAAATACATACAAACTTTTGGATTTGAATTTACAGCTATTAATGCAATATGTTAATCACTTAGATTTCTATAATGCTAAAAAATTGGTCAATTGGTTCAATAGAAATGATCCAGAAAAAAAATTTACATCATGGATAATAAATAATAATGAAAAATATTTATATGCAGCTTATTTACAAGTAATAGGGTGGTATTATGGAAACCTAACACAGTATAATACAGCTCTTAACTACTACAGAAGAGCTGAAAAGATATTATTTAGTCTTGATGGTTATAATGATTTTAAGTTTAATCTTATATCTCATATAGCAGAATCAGAAGCTTATTTAGGGAATACGAAGGGTGCAGAAGAAAGTCTCAAAAGAATAGAAGATTTGCTTCAAGCAATTAATGAACCTGATTTAAATAAAAGGCATTACATTTATGCTATAACATACTACGCTGAATCGATATTATTATTGACACAGGGTAAGTATGATAAAGCACTGAAAGTCATTAATAAATCTTTAGAGTCATTTATTAAGGGTGGATTAAATCAAAATGATTTTGCTCTTGTAGATCATTATATGATAAAAGTTAGTATATTTAATACTTTAGGTAAGTATCAAAAAGCATATAGCCAAATCCAAAAATTATATGATATATCGGGACATTTAAAAAAAGAAGAGCATGTAGTTTTTGGCAAGATATTTACTCAAATATCCATATTAGAACTAGGTTTAGGCAATGCTAATAAAGCCTTAGAATATGCAAAAAAAGCAAAAATGATCTTTATTAACGATCCAACCAGACTTAATAATAGTAAAGAAACTGTCCTATCACCGGATATATATTTAGCCAAAGCCTTTGTTGCTGAAGCAAATGCTTTAGCATCTCTTGGACAAAATGAGCAAGCAGTTAAATCTTATGCTGATGCAGAAAGCTTATATTGGAATAACTACCAAGAGAATATGGGGAATGTTGATGAAATAAGTATTATGTATTTAAATGCAGCAAAAGCTAGTTGTCATTTAACAGAAAAAGCCTGGTATATTAAGTTTCATGATCAACATGTGAAAAAATTTGGTTCAACTCATCCTAGAAGTATTGAAATATTAAAGATGGATTCCATATGCTATCCTGCATCTCAACGTTGATTGTATTTGTGTTTCAGTACCCATTTAATGAATTTTTCATCAGGGAGAGTTAATTTAGATTCAGAAGAATAATTAAACACTTCGTTAATTATTAAGGTCGCATCATTACAAGAAACACTTAGTTGCTGAGCTTTAATTTCAATTATTACTTGTTCTGCAACTTTAATAAGTAAGTCTAGGTCTTCGGAGGTTAGAAATGGATAACTTTCCGTTGGCATAGTAAAAAGGTCTTTTACTGTTAAGCCGAATACATCAGCTACAGCTTGTAACAATTCTGCAGAAGGTTTTCTTGATATTCCCTTAATAATATTATAAACATTATTTTTTCTAAGCCCCGCCTTTCTTTCTAAATCGGCTATTTGATAATTATGATCTTTAATTAATTTCTCAAGATTTTTTTGTAATGCATTATAAGACATGTAATTACAACTAATTTAGTTTATAAATATAACTTATTATATGCAATATTTTAATTTTTTCAGTAAAAATATATTGATATTAATTGCTTGCTATAATATAGTTACATATATATAGCGTAATAACTGTAATTATTTATAGTAAAGATCGAATAATTAGTTATATATAAATACTAAAATTAAATAAGTGTAAATTCAGTTTTGGGTTTTCACAAATATAGTCAATTCTCCTGAATTGACTATATTCAGCAGAATTATCAACAAATAATCAGACGATGTTGGGCTTGAACAAATTATCAATTAGCAGGTATATCATATGAGTAATAATAATCATGAGCAATGTGCAGCAGAACTCAAAGAGATCAAGAGCAAACTTTTTGCATTATCTGGTATGGTGCAATCTTTGCTATGGACAGTTGGTAACAGTGATTTTAAGCAAGAAAGTTATATGAAGATGCTAATTAAACAACAATCTGATTTGCAACAAAAGATCGATTATATCTGTTGCTATATTGAAGTTAAAAAACAATGGGATGAAGAAGACTATCCTCAAAATTAGTTGAGAATCAATAATTAGTTGAGAATCAATCATAAATTGTTATTCCCGCCCACTATTGTCATTCCCATTTTGGTACGGAATCTAGACCCCACACCAAAGCATAAGCATCAGTTTAAGAAAACAATAATTGAAAAACCGTCGTTGCGAGCCACCATAGGTGGTGTGGCAATCCATTTCTAATCACTTTTCTGGATTGCTTCGTCGACCTTACGACCTTCTCGCAATGACGGTTTTTCAATTTAGGAAGAATTGGGAAATTTGCTATTAATTCTCAAAATGACCATCTTTCATTTCTCTCCAAGCTTCAAGAATCTCTTTTAACACCTCTTTATTTGGTTCAATTTCATGATCGTCAAAATCACTTAATGATTTTATTAAGTCTTCAAGGTCTTTTAGTGTTAATTCAGATATATCTTCATCCGGATAATTTTCTTCTAAACTCATAGCAATTTCGTCAACATCATTCCAATGCATTATTTTCCCCTATATTATTTTTATAGCCAATTACTATTACCATTTAATCAACTCTACCAATAAATAATATATTAGTGCATGTTTATAATAGTATATTATTAAAGGGGGTGAGATTATTATACAACTAATATGCTGTTTTGCTTTGAAGAATTGACCTTGCTTGTTTTTTAGTTTAAACTGACAGCCATTGGATATTATAGTTAATTAGAGGTACATATGTCATTAGCAAAGGAAGGAGAAAATAATGTAGTGTTATTTAATATTGGCGGTAGCCATGAAAGCCAAGAAACTCAGCATAGTACCAATATGTCTAAAATTAGCTCAGCAATATCAACTATTGAGCTTAAACCCTACATGCAAGATGGTAAACTAGATAAGAATCATATAGTAAATGAAATATTGGATAAATCTGAGGATTTAGAAAAAACACCCATACTTAATATACAATTTAATTCAAATATGGAAAAACCATTATTTGATGAAAATGATTTAACGAATTTAAAAAACTTAGGGGTTAAGGTTTGTTTGACCTTTAGTAATTATAATGCACAAGCTCAAAATCTACAATCTAGTTGGCAACCTCTTCTTTCTAATGTTGATCATGTGTTTTTTGCCAATGCTAATGACCAAGTTAGGGCTGTAGATAGAAAACATATAGCTAAAGAAAAAACTTCGCACATCCAATCTATGCCAGTTAGCAATTTAATAGAGTCAGAGATTCTAAACAGACCTCCTAATATATTATTGTCAGGGGGATTACCTAATAAAGAGAGATTAACTGAGGTAGTAAAAGCAGCAAAAGACTTAGGTAATACTAGGGTAATTATAGCCAGCAATCCTTCATCTATCGATGACGTAGCTAATATTATTGCAAACAAATTTGATATCATTAACCAAGATCAACAATTAGGTATTAAGTTAGAAGTTGAAGAAATTTTACAAGATAAAGTTGGTGGTGCTAGAAAACTAGAGAATTATATATCGCAATTATCTCAACAATTCCAAAAAGATATTGGTAGAACAGAAATAAATCCTATTGATATATATTTTGACCTATCTGAGCCGCAAAAACTTCAGAATCTTGCCAAGCAAGCTAAATATACTGTACCGCTTCAACAGGGATACACCATTGAAAATTTTACTAATGGTTGCATCCCATTAGGTCAAGGTCAGGGAAGAAGTTCTGATATTACTGCTGAAGTTAAACAAAGGGAAGATGTTCCTGGCATTAACAGCGTAACTGTTCATTATATGCAAGAGAATCTAAATGAATATAAACCAGAGAATGTCCTTAAGAGAGTTATCAATGCTTTTAAACAAATGGCAAATGAAGGGAGAAAAGCAATACCGATACCAACAAAACAAAACAAGGTAGAATACTCTCAGGAAAATAATCTAACAAAAGAGAATTATTGGTATAATGATTTGGATATATCCAATTTACTAAAAGCCTCATTAAACGAAAATGTTTCTATCCAACCAGCTGTATCACTAGCTTCTGAGCAGTATAACAATGAAATGTTACGACATGTTATGCTTGAAGCTATCGTATCGGTAAATAGTGGAAAAGACTATGCTGTTATGCCAATTAATACGGGACATGAACACTGGGTTAGTTTAGCAATCACTAAGGATAGGGATAATAAGATAGTATTTACCTATAATGATCCTATGGGAACGCCTATAGATCAACGACAGGAGTTACTAGATATGATTAAAGAAGTTTGTCCTGATAATGCTGAAATCGTTGATTTAAAGACTAAACAACAACAAAACGATAAAGATTGTGGACCTTTCATTGTAGATAATTTAATTAAAATGGCAAAAGGCAAGAAGATTCTTACTACTGAACAATCTCAAGATATGGGAGCAAAATTACGTGAGGGGCAAGCAGAAACAATGAACATCGAAAAAATCAAGAAAAAAGCTCGTAGTATGAGAGAAATAATTGGTAGCACATCTAAAACTCTTTCTACATCTTGCCGTCCTTCTACATCTCTTGCTATTAAAAGCAATAGCCGCCCTAGAGGGAATAGTATTGCTTAGGGAATTATATAACTGTAGTCAACTGATGAGAAATTGGAAACGTTGTCGCTCAATGCTCGCCTATTACTTATAGGCGTTGCTCCATCGCATAGGCGTCAATTTAAGAAAACAATAATTGAGAACCGTCATTACGAGCCACCGTAGGTGGCGTGGCAATCCATTTTTAATCACTTTTTTGGATTGCTTCGTTGACCTTACGGTTTCCTCGCAATGACGGTTTCTCAATTATTGTTTTCTTAAACTGACGTTTATGTACTCCATCGCTCCTGCTACCCAATTCTCCTTAATTGACTATAATACTCCTAAGAAAATTTATTGTTTTTAGGGAATCCACTAGGAGGGATTTTGCCAACAGAGCCTCGTCGTCCACGAAATGGTAAAAGATCTTTCTCTACCCTAGTCTTTTCTCCTATTTTCCAGCTTAATCCTAAACTACTATCAAATATCTTAACATCCATCAGTTTGGCATCTTTAAATTTTTGCAGAGTTACGCCTTGTCCTCGTTTCATTATTGGTACTTCATTGAGATTAAATACTAATAATTTCCGGTTTTCACCTATACAAGCAAGACAATCGCCATCTACTGGTAAGCAAGTAATACAATAATGATTTTCAGGAACTTGCATAATTTGCTTGCCTAGTTTAGTTTGTGCTACTACTTCATCTGAATCAATAATAAATCCTTTGCCAATACTACTGGCTAGTAAAAGTTTTTGAGTGGGTTGATAAACAAACATACTCACTATTTCTTCATTACCAATATCTATAATCAGCTTTATCGATTCTCCATTGCCTTTCCCTCTAAATATATTATCACCTAGAATAGTGAAAAAACGCCCTGATGCACTAAATATAAGGATTTTGTCAGTAGTATAAGCCTCAAGAATAAAGTTTTCTGCATCGCCTTCTTTGTATTTTACAGTTGATAAATCATTATTATGACCTTTCAAAGAACGAATCCATCCCATTTTGGAACATATTATGGTGATAGGTTCTTTGGTTATGAAAGCTGAAATATCAACAATCTGAGCGACAATATTAGCCTCTTCAAAACTAGTTCGACGCATGCCTAATTTAGTAGTAAAACCAAACTTTGTTTGCACCATTTTTACTTCTTTCTTAACTATTTTCTTTAACTCATTCGGATCCTGTAAAATTTTCTGCAGATTTGCATGTTCTTTTTCTAGCGAAGTATGTTCGTTAATAATTTCTTGTTCTTCCAGTTTTCTTAAAGACCTCAACCTTGTATTGAGAATTGCTTCAACTTGCAGATCAGTTAAACTAAATTTAGCGATCATTATTTGTTTAGGCTCATCTTCTTCACGAATAATTTTGATTATTTCATCCAAATTTAGGTAAGCTATTCTTAAACCTTTAAGAATTTCCAATCTATGTTCAATTTTGCTAATAAGAAATTTGGATCTACGAGTAATAATATTTTGTCGGTGTAATAAAAATTCCTGCAATATTTCCAGTATATTAGCTACTTTAGGAATATTATTTGAACCTATAACATTCATATTAAGCTGGATTCTATTTTCTAGAACAGTTAATTTAAATAATGACTCCATAATTACATTAGGGTCACAATTACGATCTCTAGGTTCAATAATTAACCTTATATCTTCTGTCGATTCGTCCCTGATATTACCGATCAAAGGAATTTTTTTGTCTTTTAACAAGCCAGCTACTTGTTCGATAAGTTTAGATTTTTGTACTTGATAAGGTATTTCAGTAATTACTATCTGATATAAACCATAACTTAAATCCTCTTTGACCCATCTTGCCCTTACTCTAAAACTACCACGTCCTATACTATAGGCTTGATGGATTGAATCAATTCTATCCACAATTATGCCACCTGTTGGAAAGTCAGGGCCTTTGACAAATTGCAAAATATCGTTGACCTTTGATTCAGGATGGTCAATTAAATATATTAGCGCATCACATAATTCATGTAAATTATGAGGGGGGATACTGGTTGCCATGCCAACTGCTATACCTTCTGAGCCATTAGCCAATAAATTAGGAAACATAGCAGGCATAATTACTGGTTCAGTATCTGAATCATCATAGGTAGGACGAAAATCAACAGTATCTTGATCTATATCTGACATTAATAAAGTACAGATTTCTGTCATTCTTGATTCCGTATAACGCATAGCTGCTGCATTATCGCCATCAATAGAACCAAAATTTCCCTGCCCATCAATTAATGGATATCTGAGAGAAAAACTTTGGGCAAGACGTACCAATGTATCATAGACTGCACCATCACCATGTGGATGATATTTACCGATTACATCACCGACAACTCTTGCACATTTCTTATAGCCTGAGGCTGGTTCTAACCTTAATTGCAGCATAGCATATAATAATCTACGATGGACTGGTTTTAACCCATCACGAACGTCAGGCAAGGATCTTGACATAATTGTTGATAGAGCATAAGAGAGATAACGCTCTGATAATGCATTACCAAAATCTATATGTTCTATTTTAGCATCATTGGTCATAAAAAACTTTTTCTTATATTTATTTCCGATAGTATAATACCTTAAATATATACTCACACTAATACAAAAATAGTATTAAATAGTAAAAATTATACTTTTTATTTTAATGGTTCTATTGTTACTCCCCGTTTCGGTGGAGCATCCATAACTGCTGGAGTTAAAAAGAAAGCTAAATTACAACTAAGGGTAATTACCATACAAATCCGTTATTGCTAGGAGGTTGCCAGACCGACGAAGCAATCCATAAAAGTAACCAAAGATGGATTGCCACGACCTACTTGCGTGGTCTCGCAATGACAGAAAACCTATCTAAAACCCGCTTTACCTTCTAACTTTCAACAGTTGTGGTCTGGCAACCTCCTCGCAATGACATCTTATACTTTAACCTTTTTTCCGTGAACACTTACATTCAATCTACAACTGTAGTACTAGTTAGTTATAACTCTTGCACTATACAGATAAATTACTGTACTGAACAATATTAGTAATAATAACATAAAAAATCCTAGCACTAAGTATATTGAATTAAAATATTGCCATAATAACATACAAAAAAATGGCGTTGTCGATGAAAGTATCATTCCACCAAGTGAATGAGATAGGCTACACATTCTAGCCCTAATATTAGTTACAAACATAGATTGGACAATAATTTGTAATGGCACTACGTAAAATGGAGCAAGTCCGATAAGTATTACCGGAAAGTAAATTATCGAGATTTTTATATATAATAGCAATTGGACAATAATTATAACTAGCAAACTTAATGATAATGAGATAATAATTTGTTTTTTGGGATAAAACCTATCGGCTAAAAAACCAGACAATACTGACATAATGGCATAAATGCTTATTAAAACTATATTGATAATTTGAGATTGACTGCTACTCATCACCAATACACTTTTTACGGCAAAGACTCCCCAAAAATAAATGAGAAAATGGTAAATACCCCCTATACAACCACTGATTAATATTGCTAAAATAAATTTGCTAGGCAAATTTTTGATAATCTTTGCCAAATAAAAAAAGTTATAATCAGCAGATTTATGATCTTTTCTAGATTTTAAAAATTCTTCGCTTTCATGAAAATAGTGCCTCAAAAATATAATAATTAAGCCAAAAATTCCACCAATAATAAAATTCGCTCGCCATAAATAAGCAATTGACTCAAACTCTGTAGAAAAATGGTAAATTGCTGCCGCAAGCAATGCTCCAACCTGACTACAAAATGATACAATACCACTAGCACAATTTTTACTTGCCTTACCCACTTTTTCTACAACATAAATTTTTATTGCATCACTTTCTCCTGCTAAACTCATTAAAAATGTCATACGACAAAATATTAAAATTATTGTCGCTACTATACCAATTTTATCAAAATTAGGAGTTAACCCTATAAGAATTGTCGAGATAGTGGCTAAAAATACCGAAATTCTCACTGAGACAACTCTACCATATTTATCACTAATAAAACCAAAAATGATAGAACCAATGGGACGAGCTATTACAGCTATACTAAATATAGCAAAAAATAATAATATTTGTTGATCATTTGATCCTAATGGTAAAAAGTTTTTGGATAAAATAGTTGCTGATAGTCCAAAAAGAGCATAGTCATAATAACGAACAGTTGTTGTAAAAAAAGCAATTAGGAACGCCGGTCTTGTCATACATCTAGACCTATTATTTTTCTCATGGTATAATTTTTTTATCTTATTTGTGCATTGTTGATTTTTTATTGTTGAGTATATACATTTAATGCAAAAAAAGAAAATGTTAGTTATATGCGGACCTACTGCTAGTGGTAAGTCTTATTTGGCACATTATTTAGCCAAAATATATGATGGCGAGATAGTTAACAGCGACTCTATGCAGATATATAAGCATATCCCTATTATTACTGCTTCACCATCACCAATATACCGAAACGAGATACCATATCATCTTTATAACTTTTTATCCGTAGATCAAGAATTTTCAGTAATACAATATGTCAATCATGCTCTTGAGAAAATTACAGACATCCGTAATAGAGGTAAGCTACCAATAATTGTTGGTGGTACGGGGTTATATATTAATTCACTGCTTTTTGGTTATAATGAAATACCGACAATATCTCCAGAGATTAGGCAATATGTTAGAGAATTGCACTCTAAGATTGGCTCATGTCAATTCTTTAATCAACTAAAAGAGCTTGATGTATTGGCTAGCCAGAAATTAAATAAGCATGATAGTCAGAGGGTTATAAGAGCCTATGAAGTATTTATGCAAACCAAGCAATCTATATTTACTTTCCAAGCTACACAGAATATACCCATTCTTCCAGAATTTGACTTTAAAGTAATTTTTCTACATCCGGAGCGAGAATTTCTTTATCAAACATGTAATACTAGGTTAGAAAAAATATTTAATGAAGGAGCAATTGAAGAAATAGCTCTAATTAAAGAAAACTTTCCCGATATAATATCTTCTGCAATAAAAACCATTGGTCTGCGAGAAATATTATCTTATCTAAATAATGAAATTACTTTACAAACTGCCTTAAATCTAGCACAAATTAAAACCAGGCAATATGCAAAAAGACAAATTACCTGGTTTAAAAACCAAATAAAAGACAAGATTACTCTAGAATATTCCAATAATCAACAATTTGAAGAGTTATTAATAGACTTACCTAAATCTATTGATTTGAAAAAAAATTTTAATTTTTTTAAATCTATCTCTTAGTGCTGGAAAATTTTGTGCTATACTAAAAATTATAAAGAACATTAATTTTAAAACAGGCTATATTGAAAATATAAGCTTTTTATGCTAAATATGAGGAAATTATGATATATTGCAACCAATCTAACCAAAAATCCTATCCTTTTGTTTTGCCGGAATTGCCTTATGGTAAAGGGGACTTCGTGCCACATTTTTCCCCTGAAACGTTTGATTACCATCATGGGAAACACCACCAAGCATATGTAACTAACTTGAATAATTTGTTGCAAAATAATCAGGAATTACAAAAGAAGAGTTTGGAGGAGTTAATAATTTACGCAAGTACCAAACCAGATGAAGCCGCCATATTTAATAATGCTGCACAAATATGGAACCATAGTTTCTTTTGGCATTCTATTAAGCCTTCAGGCGGTGGAAAACCTACTGGTATGATGTTAGAGCAGATAAATAAAGATTTTGGTAGTTATGAGAATTTTGCTACTGAATTTAAACAAGCGGCAATAAGTCAATTTGCTAGTGGTTGGGCATGGTTAGTCTCTAATAATGGTAAATTACAGATAGTAAAGACTAGTAATGCTGAAACGCCTATTACTAAGTCTATGAAACCGTTGCTTAACTGTGATGTTTGGGAACATGCCTACTATATAGATTATCGCAATAAGCGTCCGGACTATATTTCAGTTTATATAGAGCATATGATTAATTGGCAATTTGCTGCCAGTAATATTTGAAATTACCAAATATAGAATTACTTATTATTGCAGGTAGCCTCCTAACTTTATGCTCCAATATTTGGTTTATGAAATTAAAAGGTTGTTTAAAGCTTTTTTAACTACTCCATTTAAGGTGTCTCCATGCTGTATAGCATATAAACTTGCTTCTTTGTGTAATTCAGGATCAATTCTAACATTAAAACTACCCTTGAATGGTTGGTCAGGAGCTTTTCCAATATTATTGCAATCTTCTAAATAACTATCTACTGCTTCATGAAAAGCTTTTACCAGAGATTTGGCTTCGAAAGCCTCATAATTTACTAAATCTCTTATAAATTCTATTTTCCCAAAAAAAAGCTCTTCTTGTGAATCAAAATGAACTGATCCATAATAATTTTTGTAACAAATTAAATCAATTTTTGTCATATCAACCTCTCTTTTTCTAGTTTTTTAATTATAGTCAATTGACTATACTTTTTACAAATTTATTGATTGTTCTTGGCAGATTATTTTATAGATTTCACTTTTTTCTAACAATTTAACATGAGTATCCCGAGCAATTAACGTTCCATGATCAATTAGCAAAATTTCATCAGCCTGTTCTATACTTGAAATACGATGAGCAATCGATAATATAGTTTTGCCTTTCATTATTTGTTGCAATTTACTCAATAATTTTTGTTCATTTTCGCTATCTAAGGCACTCATTGCTTCATCTAAAAGTAAAATTTCTGGGTTATATAGAATTGCCCTACTGATAGCTATTCGTTGTTTTTGTCCTCCAGATAATCTAATACCCTTCTCACCAATTTCAGTATCTAATCCTTCTTTAAGATTCTGGACAAAATCCATTATACCGGTGTTATTAGCTGCTTCTATTATTTCTTCCATACTTGCATCAGGTTTAGCAAAAGCAATATTTGACCTAATTGTACCAGAAAAAATACTTGAATCTTGTGGAACATAGGCAATCTTGCGTCTTATCTGATGATCTTGAGTTTTGGATATATCTTGACCAGCAATTCTAATTGTTCCTTTCTCAGGAAAATAAAATTTTAACATTAATTGCATAATAGTACTTTTACCAGCACCCGATCTGCCAACTATACCAATAAACTTACCTTTATCTATCTTAAATGACAGATCATCTATAACTAAATTGTCTAATCTTGATGGATAGACAAAACTTACATTGTCAAACTCTATACTCAAAGAAGATTTATTATCTTGATAATCACCCATTGGAACATTAGTTAGTTGATTTTTGCAAGTATAATCTATAAGAACAAAAACTCTTTCCGAGGCTACAAGAGATGAGTGGACTTCAGTTAAAAGCTCAAAAATACCCCCACTACTTACACCAGCGATGATAGCATAATAAATAAATGATATCATCTGACCTGATGATAAATGCCCCTGCACTATGTCTCTGCTACCTACCCATATAACTATAGTGATGGAGAATAATATAACTGAAATAGCCAAAGCAAAAAATACTGAACGGACTTTTAAACGACTTGCCGCATGTTGTAAATAATCAGAAATTTGCTTATTGAAAGCCGCTACTTTATTTGCCTGCTGATTAAAGGCTTGTATTGCACAAATATTTGATACGCTCTCTTCTAAATTAGCGGTAATATTGGCTTGTGATTGGAGAACATTTTTTGATAAATTTCGTACATATTTACCAAATTTTATTAGTGGTAGCAATAATAATGGTATAATAATAATGACAATCGCAGCGAGTTTAGGACTCTGGCAGAACATTAAGATAATTCCACCAATTAGCATTATTGAGTTACGAACAAAAAAAGAGAGAAAATTGACAATCAACTTATAAATAAGTTCTATATCCACACTCAGGCGAGAAATGATATCACCAATTTTGAGATCCTCAAAACAAACAATATCGAAATTAATTATGTTACTGTAAGCCTCTTGCCTAATTTGACTAACGATTTTTTCAGCAATATTATTAATGAAATAAGAACGGAAAAAACTACCCGTACTAAAAATTAATATTAAAATACTAATATATAATATTGATTGGTTGATTGATTGTAGATAATTTCCTTTCAAACCGCTATCGATTAACTGCCTAAAAGCTCCACCTATTGCTAGCAAAGAAATTGACACACATAATAATGCCAACATGACAATTGCAAGATCTAATTTATAGAACTTTAAATAGTTGATAAATCTACAAGGAATTGTCTTATGCATTACAAAGATAATTTTGTTACTTGCTGTGGTGCCGGATGTCGGATTTGAACTGACGACCTACCGCTTACAAGGCGGTTGCTCTACCACTGAGCTAATCCGGCAAATAAGAAAAAGCTCGTGTGACCTTTAATGTCATTGCAAGGAGATATTTTGCAACACATCGTCATTGCGAGGAGGTGTAAACCTCAATCCTTTCTAATCACTTTTATAGATTGCCACGTCGCCGCTCTGCGGCTCCTCGCAATGACGTTTTTTAGACTTATATTACTTTTTCAGCTTACGCCTTTTCGCAATGACGTATGTATCCATAACCGTCATTGCGAGACCATGTAATGGTCGAAGCAATCCATTTTGGTACCTTTATGGATCGCCACGTCGCCGCTTTGCGGCTCCTCGCAATGACGTTTTTTAGACTTATATTACTTCTTCAGCTTACGCCTTTTCGCAATGACGTATGTATCCATAACCGTCATTGCGAGACCATGTAATGGTCGAAGCAATCCATCCTGGTACCTTTATGGATCGCCACGTCGCCGCTTTGCGGCTTCTCGCAATGACGTTTTTTAGACTTATAATTACTTTTTCAGCTTACGCCATGTTATTTAAGCTTTTTTGGACTCTTTCTTAGGAGGCTTTATTTTACGATTCTTAATTTTTATTTCCATTTTCTTTTTGATCGAGGCTGGGAGTGCTATACCTGCTTCTTCAATAAACCTAGCAACACGATCTGTAGGTTGAGCACCAGTACTTAACCAATATTCTATACGATCAGATTTTAGAATTACACGATTTGCATCACCTTTGACAAGCATAGGATTATAAGTACCTACCTTCTCCAAAAAGTCACCATCTCTAGGAGCTGTTTCATTTGCTACAACCACTCTATAATGAGGACGTTTCTTGGTTCCACCTCTTGCCAAACGAATTTTTGTTGCCATATATTCCTACTATTTCACTACTTAATCTTTTCTTCTTTAAAAGGAACGTGTTTCCTAACTACCGGATCATATTTCTTAAATGCTAATTTCTCAGTTTGGGTCTTAGGATTACGTTTCTTTACCAAAAAATACCCTGTACCAGCTGTACTAACAAGTCTTACCAAAACATTTTTATTTTTTTTAGCCACAACTATCAAACCTTTTAGTATTATTTTATAAATTGCCAGTCATCATAAAACTAAGACAACAAATAGTCAAGAGTAAAATAGTTTTCTTACGTCAACTATTGTGCTAGGCTTTTATATCACATTTTCAAGATATAAGAGCCTAGGAGTCTACCTAGGCTTTTTCTTTATCATTACTAGTACTCAACGTCACAAAACGTTGGGCTGAAGTATCTAAAGCACGGCAAGCAATTGATTGAATTTGTTGCGTTGCCATATCGGCTTTTGCAGTTAGTTCTTTCATTAAAATTTCCTGCTTGGTAATTTTATCTTCAAGATAACTAATACTTTGTGCTTGCAATTTTAACTTGCCTTCATATTCCTGCTGTTTAAGTTGCATGTCAAAATCATATTGCTGTGACAACTTACCACGAAGCGATTCTTCTGCATTATTTACCGCCTCTTTTATTATATTTGGAATTTGCCCTACTTGAATTTCTAAGGATTCATAATCACCCTCTTTTTCTACTAAATCAGCTTCTCGTTTTAATAGATTATCTCTTAAATCCGATAATTCTTTCTCCATAATAGCTTTCTTACTATTATATTCATCAATTTCCTTACGACGTTTTAATTCTAATGTATAAATATATTCTTCTTCCTCACGTTTCTTGGTCTTTTCAAGTTTTTCTTTTTGCTCTTTATAATCCCGCTCAAGTTGCTCACTTTGCTGTTGCCACTGAGATTTTTTGGCTGTCATTTCTTGAGTAAAAGTTTGTTTTGTTTGTTCCATTTCTAATTTAAACTGTTCTTTTTGCCCAATTTGGGTTTGTAATAAGGCAGATAAAGTATTAGCTGTTTCATTAATTTGATATAATTCTTGTAAATGTTTTTGCTCTAAATTAATTGCTTCCCGTAAATTTACCAATTTTTCTGATTCTTTAAGCAATTGCTCTGATAAATTATCGATTTGTTTAATTATCTTGGATTTTAAGGCACTAAGATCAGTTAATATAGCATCTGATGAATTGCTAACAGCTTTTGTTATAACAACTTGCTCATCTTGTCGTTGCTTTTGTTCTTGGGGACTAGTTACTTGCTTTTCAGCTAACTGCACTAGTACCTCATTATAGGCTGATAAAATTTGCTCCTTGGTACTTTTAAGCGATAATTGTTCCGGGGTATTGGGTTTTTTCATTATTACCTCATCTCTTACGTAAAGTTTAACAGTCTAGGACGCTATATTAGTGTATTCTTTATTCAATTCTCTAATCACCCACATCCATATAATACAAATTATACCAAATACTATCATTAAATATATAGAAATAGATTGATAAGTTGCACAAGGTAAAATAATAAATATTAAAGACTGGAGAAGAGCACTCGTTGACTTTCCAAGTTTAGTACCAATTACGTCAGCAGCTGCTTTACCTTTTGTCTTAAGCTCAGTATCTAAAGGAACATATGACATTTCTTTAGTAGAATCAAATAGAGTATATTTACTTGATTTACTCAACACGTTGTTGATTAGTCCCATTGTAATAGCAATTGAAGAAGGATCAGTGAGCATAAAGCTAACCACGATTATAGCAGACAATCCATCAAAATTAGATACTAAGAAAAATAGCATGCCAGTTATAAAAACCATTATTGGCGTTATACTTGCTGCGGTAAACCAGCCCAACCTCCTGACAATATTGGAGCCAAGAATAACAAACAAAATGGTAAATATGCCAGTAATACTTAGATAATTGCCAACAAAAGCAGCAAATTCCGTCGGTGTTTTATAAATCTTTGAAGCTGATGCTTTCCAAGGTCCTTCAACTAAGTTTATAGCTATACCATAACAGACAAGCAGTGTAGCAATTAGCCTAATATATCTTGAAGCAATAACCATTTTAAAACTTTCTATAAGGGTTAGCGATTGTTTCTTGACAGAAAATTGCAGTTTTTCTACCTGAGATTTATCTAATATTTTATGATTCAGTATCCAAAAAGTTGCTAATGCTATTGAGCCAAATATCAGTACGCAGCCCAATATAATTTGCACTGAAAGCTCAGTCTCTGTATGTTGCAAACCAAACTTATTAATTAACAATTGATTTAGATAAGATAAGTTTTCTAAAAACTTACCTGATATATAAAGCCCCGTTTGAGCAAAAAGTCCAAATAAAGGATAGAATCTTTTTGATTGTTCCACCGAGGTTATATTATTAACAAACTGCCAAAAAAGTAATGCAAATATCACACTTGGCCATAATTCTGCTATAATATAGAACAAAGAGAAACTCCAATTAGATAAAAGTAATATAAACCATTTTAAATTGGGATAAGACTTTACTAAAATACCAGCATGCTCACTACTCAAATGCAATGCCAAATGATTAGGAAAAATATAAAATGCAAATAAAGCAAAAAATAGTAGAAAAATTGATAATATAAGGTAGAATATATACTCCCCTTTTATGTTATTTACTAATTTCACATAGATTATCGACATCAAAAATGCCGAAGGTAAAACCCCCCAAAATTTAAGAAATGATACAGTTTCGGTACCAATCATGGTATTAATCAGACTGTCTTTTAAGGCTCTGATAATATTTTGTATAAATAAAATACAGAACATCAATAATGTTACATATAGAAATTTAGATAATTCATGCCTTTTGATAGGAAAGATATATTCTGACAATCTATTTGTTAATTTTGAGGTGGGTGATGTATTGTGAGTTATAGAGAGATACGAAAAAACTTTAGAAATTACTGCCATATAAGGCTCTAACCTACTTATTACTTGGTTAGAGCCACATACTAAAGCTTTTTGTCTTGATAGTCAAGGATAATATTTATTAATCAGCTAAATAGACGAGTAATATGGCTCTGAGCAAGCTTTATTTATTATTTTCTCCCTCATTAATCTTATTATCATGCACTTTGTGAACTAAATATAATCCGGCAAATATACATATATAAGCTGCTAATGAATATAGACATTTAAATAATACTTCTTGATAAAAAATCGACAAAACTCTACTTGTAGAGAATATATTTATGAAAAATCCTAACATCACAACACCATCTACAATGGCACACACTATCAAACTAATAAAATTCCTAGTATTAAAAGAATATGCTGATGCTGACTTGAGATGTAAAAATACACTTGTACTACAATATGTTGACAGCAATACAGAGACAGAAGCTGCAAACACAATTCCCTTAATAGCATAACCATTAATATAATAATCTAAATTCCATAACAAACCAAAGCTTACTATTGTACTCAACACTACAGCAATCATAGCTTTTTTCTTGCCATATAGCTCGGATATAATATTGACAGTTAACGTTAAAAAGACAAATACTAAAGAACATTGAGCTATTTTATTAAAGAAATTTAATAAATAAGTAAATATACAAAGTAACGTCACTAATGGCATGTAAAATTTATTATTAATATGGTGCATATTCCTTTCCTCTTTTTTTGGTCTAGTTTTTTGATTTATAATCTTAGATTATAACATAGTTGAATGATTTAAAGAATTGAAATTGAATGACAAGCGTGAAGTTTTAAATACACTCAAATGATTTAGAGAATTAGATTTGAAAATAGACCTCTTGCACAACCTAAAGATAATTGAGGAATTTTTAGGAAAAACGAAGTCGAGTACCACAGCGATGTACGTGAGGAACGGAGACGAGTTTTGACAACAAAATTACCAATTAGATTAAGTTATGCAAGAGGTCTAATGAATAGCAAGCACACGCAATAGTCATGGCACGTGGCAATCCATATAGTCATTGATGAGAAGTTGGTGACGTCGTCGCCCAATGCTCGCCTATTACTTGTAGGTGTTGCTCCTAGCCCCAAATTTTCCTGAATTGACTATAAATTGTCATTTTTAGCAACGGTGGAAATCTAAGATATGCACCAAAACAGGTATGACACAAAACAGGATTGATAACCTTCATAAAAAAATTTGTATTGCAAGCTTGGCAGTGACTTACTCTCCCATGCCTCAGGGCATAGTACCATCAGCGCTACAAGGTTTCACGTTCGAGTTCGGTATGGGATCGGGTGTTTCACTTGTGCTATAACCACCAAGCTAGCAATACAAATTTTTTACATCATAAGTCAACAAATATCTTTTACAACTCTACTTCTGCTGGTAATTTGGACAATGATGCGGTACCTGAATCCTCACATACATTATAGTACGCTGCGATTCTGCGTCCGCGTCCCCTTCAAATCCTTGCACATAAGCGAGCTTTCAAAAGGTCTAGTTGGTAATTTTGGCGTCAAAACTCACCTTCGCTCCTCACGTATGTTTATATACGCTGTGGTACTCGATTTCGTTTCTCCTAAAAATTCATCAACTATCTTTGACAGCCTCCTAGAAGGCAAATAAAAAAATTTAATGTTGATAAAACTAAAAACTTGGTATGTTTTTTACAGAATTAATGCTGCACACAAAGTACAACCTCAGCAAAGTAAATCAATCGAGCTATTAGTACCAGTTAGCTACACACGTTACCGTGCTTCCACACCTGACCTATCAACGTGGTGGTCTTCCACGGCTCTGATAGGGAAGTCTAGTTTTGAGGTAGGTTTCCTGCTTAGATGCATTCAGCGGTTATCCTTTCCGTACTTAGCTACCCAGCTATGCCGCTGGCGCGACAACTGGTCCACCAGAGGTACGTCCACCTCGGTCCTCTCGTACTAAAGGCAGATCCTCTCAAACTTCCTACACCCACGGCAGATAGGGACCAAACTGTCTCACGACGTTCTAAACCCAGCTCACGTACCACTTTAATCGGCGAACAGCCGAACCCTTGGGACCTTCTCCAGCCCCAGGATGTGATGAGCCGACATCGAGGTGCCAAACGATTTCGTCGCTATGGACGCTTGGAAATCATCAGCCTGTTATCCCCGGAGTACCTTTTATTCGTTGAGCGATGACCCTTCCACTCGGGATCACCGGATCACTATGACCGACTTTCGTCTCTGCTCGTCTTGTCAGACTCGCAGTCAGGCTAGCTTATGCCATTGCACTCTAATAGTTGATTTCCGACCAACCTGAGCTAACCATCGCGCGCCTCCGTTACTCTTTGGGAGGCGACCGCCCCAGTCAAACTACCCACCATGCATTGTCTCGGATCCTGATTCAAGGATCGCGGTTAGATATCAAGAATCAAAAGGGTGGTATCTCAAGGGTGACTCCACAGTGGCTTGCGCCACCGCTTCATAGTCTCCCACCTATCCTGCACATCTAATTCCTAATACCAGTGCAAAGCTATAGTAAAGGTTCACGGGGTCTTTCCGTCTAACCGCGGGAACTCCGCATCTTCACGGAGAATTCAATTTCGCTGAGTCGATACTGGAGACAGCGGGGAAATCGTTACGCCATTCGTGCGGGTCGGAACTTACCCGACAAGGAATTTCGCTACCTTAGGACCGTCATAGTTACGGCCGCCGTTCACTGGGACTTCAATTCAGAGCTTGCACCCCTCCTCTTAATCTTCCAGCACTGGGCAGGCGTCAGACCCTATACTTCGTCTATTGACTTTGCAGAGCCCTGTGTTTTTAATAAACAGTCGCTACCCCCTAGTTTGTGCCACCTATAAATGGTTGCCCATTCACAGGTCATCCTTCTCCCGAAGTTACAGATGCAATTTGCCTAGTTCCTTCAGCATCGTTCTCTCAAGCGCCTAGGTATACTCTACCTGTCCACCTGTGTCGGTTTGGGGTACGGTCTTTAACGAGGGTGTTATTTCCTGGAAGATATTCACCGCACACGCAATCCAATAAGCGTATACAATTTACTATCTCCGTCACATCCCTCAGGTTCAGGAATATTAACCTGATTCCCATCGATTACGCCTTTCAGCCTCACCTTAGGAGCCGACTAAGCCTGCGCAGATTAACTTTACGCAGGAACCCTTGGACTTTCGGCGAGAATGTTTCTCACATTCTTTATCGCTACTTATGTCAGCATTCTCACTTCCGATACCTCCAGCAAACTTCACAGTTCACCTTCACAGGCTTACGGAACGCTCCGCTACCATCTGCACTATTAAAGTGCAAATCCGCATCTTCGGTACATGACTTGAGCCCCGTTACATTGTTGGCGCAGGAAAACTTATTTAGACTAGTGAGCTATTACGCTTTCTTTAAATGATGGCTGCTTCTAAGCCAACATCCTAGTTGTTTTGGTTTTCCCACATCCTTTAACACTTAGTCATGATTTAGGGACCTTAGATGGCGGTCTGGGCTTTTTCCCTCTCGACTATGGACCTTAGCACCCACAGTCTGTCTGCTATGCTGTACTCGTCGACATTCGGAGTTTGGTTGAGTTTGGTAAGTCTGTAGGACCCCCTAGCTCATCCAGTGCTCTACCTTCGACGGTAATCGCTATAACGCTCTACCTAAATAGATTTCGCGGAGAACCAGCTATATCCGAGTTTGATTAGCCTTTCAC
Source organism: Candidatus Tisiphia endosymbiont of Ceraclea dissimilis (assembly GCF_964030735.1). NCBI lineage: Bacteria > Pseudomonadati > Pseudomonadota > Alphaproteobacteria > Rickettsiales > Rickettsiaceae > Candidatus Tisiphia > Candidatus Tisiphia endosymbiont of Ceraclea dissimilis. The sequence goes on along the minus strand of NZ_OZ034917.1, from coordinate 1,053,610 downwards.
CCCTAGCCACAGCTCATCCCCTACTTTTTCAACAGTAGTGGGTTCGGTCCTTCAGCGGATATTACTCCACCTTCAACCTGGCCATGGCTAGATCACTCGGTTTCGGGTCTAATTCATCTAACTAAAATCGCCCTATTCAGACTCGCTTTCGCTACGCCTACACCTAACGGCTTAAGCTTGCTAGATAAACTAAGTCGCTGACCCATTATACAAAAGGTACGCCGTCACAGAACATAAATGTCTGCTCCGACTGCTTGTAAGCATTCGGTTTCAGGTCTATTTCACTCCCCTTGTCGGGGTTCTTTTCACCTTTCCCTCACGGTACTTGTTCACTATCGGTCACTAGAGAGTACTTAGGCTTAGAGGGTGGTCCCCCTATGTTCAAACAGGATTTCACGTGTCCCGCCTTACTCAAGGACTCCAAAACTTTTTACCTATAAGGGGCTATCACCCTCTATGGCCAACCTTTCCATGTTGTTCTAGTTTTTATTCTGAAGCCACTGGCCTGGTCCGCGTTCGCTCGTCACTACTAACGGAGTCTCGGTTGATGTCCTTTCCTCCAGCTACTAAGATATTTCAATTCGCTGGGTTTGCTTCGCATAGCTATGTATTCACTATACGATACCTGCTAAGCAGGTGGGTTTCCCCATTCGGAAATCTTCGGATCAAAGCTTATTCGCAGCTCCCCGAAGCTTATCGCAGCGTATTACGTCCTTCATCGCCTTCTAGTGCCAAGGCATCCACCAAATGCTCTTATTTTATTTACTTTAATTTTTTCAAACTTGAGATTGTACGATGTGTACAGAACTAATTCTGCACCATTACAGTATCCACTCGCGATCATAGAATTTTTATTAATCGCAGTGTGTATTTAGTTTTCAGCTTTATCAACTTGTCAAACAGCTACAGGATTTATTTACCCTGTGTGAAGTTTTATACCGATTATTCAAAACAATGTCAAACATTATTTTATAAATAATTCCGGAGGCAGGCTAAAGTTATAGTCATGTATAGACTTACCCGATAATGCAAGAAAAAAATAATATATAACAGCAAAAAAATCGAATGCAGTCATGTATCCGGCTTATAGTTAATCAATTACTTTAAATTTACCCTATAGCCCTGATGGAATTCGCTGGCTTACAAACTTATACTTATCATTTCTTCGACTTCTAACGAGCCATTGGATTGCTCAGTTTTTTCGTAAGCTAAGGTTAGTCTTATTTACCATCAATATTATCATTCTTTCGCATATTCCAGATTAGAATCTATTAAATTTCTATTTACCTATAATATTATCTCGTCAACAACTAGTTTGTACCAATTCTTTAGCTACAAACTTTACTCTCGGTATAATCATTGCCTGAACTGAGTACCGCAAACACCACCCTTGCTAGTTTGTTAGTTACTGCAACAGTTGTTTTATTATGCCCATTTCGTTCAGATAAATTAATTGTGGAGCTATTAGTTTTACAGTATGACCTAATTTTGTTAATTCTCTTGCCCAATAGCTAGCTCCACCGCAAGCTTCCATGCCTACTAGACATTTTGGTAAGTTAGCCATAAAAGTTAGAACCTGCTCTCTTATTAATTTTTTCTTTAATATTGTCTTACCATTTTTATCTACACCGTGAATTTAAAAAATTCTTTTTGCAATATCTATACCAATTGTGGTAACTTCCATATGAACCTCCTTATTGTTGTTTAGGATTCATTTCCTATCCTAGAAGATTAGCATATGCTTCTCATTCTGTATATAGGGTAGGTCCATACCATTATTTCAGGAGAATTGGGTAGCAGGAATGATGGGACTCGCCTATAAGTAATAGGTGAGCGACGAGTGACTACGTCCACAACTGTTGAAAGTTAGAAGAGGAAGCGGTTTTAGACCGAATAGTTTAAAAATCGTATGTGGTCAACGTCTATTAGCGAGAAAGACCTTAGGTCGACGAAGCAATCCATAAAAGTAACCAAAGATGGATTGCCACGACCTACTTGCGTGGTCTCGCAATGACAGAAAACCTACCTAAAACCCGCTTTACCTTCTAACTTTCAACAGTTGTGGGACGACGTCCCCTACTTCTCATCAATTGACTATATATAAAATAAGAGGTAAGAATATGAGTACCATACCTTTTTGTAAAACCAATTTGCAAACTATTCTACAAAATAGTTTGAGTATTCCTAAAGTTGTTATATATACTGATGGAGCTTGCTCAGGTAATCCTGGACCAGGCGGTTGGGGGGCATTGTTACAATTTAATGGAGTTTGTAAGGAGATATTTGGTCATGAGCTACACACCACTAATAATCGCATGGAAATGACAGCAGCAATTGAAGCGTTAAAAGTTCTTAAAAAATCATGCTGTGTAGAACTTTATACAGATAGTAAGTATTTACAGCTTGGAATAACTCAGTGGATTAACACCTGGGTAAAAAATAACTGGCATAAAAACAACAATGATCCTATCAAGAATGTTGATTTATGGAAAAAATTGTACGACGAACTAGGTAAACACTCTATTATCTGGAATTGGGTTAAAGGTCATGGTAATAATAAGGGAAATCAGATAGCCGATAGTCTGGCTGTCAAAGGAAAAGAAACTGCTATAAAAATGCTCAAATGTCATTCATAGATAATTTTTTTATATCTATTTTCTCTAAGGAAATTGGGAAAGATCAATTTGGTAACAAATATTACGAAAGTAAAAAGCTTGATTATTTAGGTCAAACTAGAAGACAGGTGGTTTATAAAGGTAAAGTAGAAGCATCAAAAGTTCCGCCTATGTGGCATGCTTGGCTGCACTACATGATCAATGAAGTGCCAATCAATAATGATAAATTTGACTGGCAACAAGATTATCTCCCTAATATCACTGGTACTAGCTTGTCGCATAAGATAGTAAAAAATAAGACAACCAAAGCCGAATATAGTAGGTGGCAACCTTTAGACGAATCAAATTTAGGTGAATCAAAATAATGAAACAGAATGTTATAGAAACTTTAGTTGGCTTTATAGTAATATTAGTTGCTATAGGTTTTTTTATTTTTGCTTATAAAATTGGCAACTCATCAAGAGTCGAATCTGGGTATATGCTTAAAGCAAATTTTCAAAACGCTGAAGGGATAGTCAGGGGAAGTGACGTGATGTTAGCTGGTGTAAAAATCGGATCAGTAATTGATATAACTTTAGATAAGACTAGTTTTTTTGCCTTATTAACGATTTGCATCAATAACGATATAAAGTTACCTAAAGACACTAGTATAGCAATAGTTACAGGTGGAATACTTGGTAGTAGATATATATCCGTAACTCCAGGTTCGTCTGAAGAAAATTTGGCGATAGGTGAGCAGATAAAATACACTCAGTCGGCGGTTAATATTGAATCCTTGATAGGTAAATTAATTTATTCCTTTGGTAGTGGTAAGAAGTAATATTAAATTTTATTCAAAATCCTATTAGTGTACATTGCAAATTAGTGTATAATTGTAGTGACAAGGATTATTATATTAACTAGTTATGGAATAAAAAATAAGCAATATCGTAAGAATAATGAAAACAGCTATTAGTGGAGCAGAAAAATCTGCTATATTTATAGATATAACAGATTTTGCCATAACTTGTTATATCGAATTCAGGTTATATTACAAAATGAAATAAGTTATAATCACAATGTTTAAATTAGCTAATATATTAAATACACTGAAATCACCTACCGATTCTACGATAGAACCTAAAAATGTTCAGTCTGGTAACTCTGTTAAAATTACTAGGAATTGGTACGAAGAAAGATCTGATAAAATCATTGTACAGCGTAATATCTTGTTGGTAATATCTATATTACTGATACTTTTAGTAATGGCATCTATAGCAGCGGTAACTATAGTAATAAATTCAAGAGAATTTAGCCCTTTTGTTATCCAAATTGATAATAGTACAGGTATGGCAACGATTGTTAATCCAATATCTTCGGAGATATTAAGTGGCAATGATGCTCTTTCAAGATATTTTATTAAAAAATATTTAATAGCTAGGGAAACATATAATCCTGTTGATTTTGATACTGAAGCACGTAGAAGGGTTAGGTTATTATCTTCAAATTCAGTATATTATAACTATCTTGGCTACATAAAAAATAAAGATATAGATCCAGTTTTAATGTATGGTCAAAATAACACAACTTTCTTACTAATTAAATCTTGGTCAAAATTACAAGAAAATTTACAAGAAAATAAAAATAAATATATGATTAGGTTTTCTATTAATGAAACAGCAGGTGATAGAAAGGTTTTTAATAAAATAGCAGTGGTAAGTTTTGCATATATTCCAATGGAATTAACAGATATAGACCGAGATATTAATCCAGTAGGCTTTCAAATTAATGATTACAGGGTAGATGATGATAATAGCTAGACTTCTTTTTACAGCAATAATATTATTGCATTCGGTTATTGCCAATGCTGATACAAGTAATATGCATGTAGGTAATGATTTAGATGACCTGGCAATAACTACTGATAACAGAATTAAAACTTATATACATAATCCTAATGAGGTTTATTTATTAGTTCTGCATTTTGGGTTTCAGTCAAGTATAGAATTTGCCAAAAATGAGGAAATACAAAATATTGTTCTTGGAGAGTCATATGCTTGGAAAATGACTCCGTTGGCAAACAGATTGTTCATTAAGCCGTTGGAAAAAAACATTAGAACAAATATGACTATAATAACTAATAAAAGAACTTACCAATTCGATGTGGTATCCAAAGAATTGGAAGAAGGACGCGAAAAGGATTTAGTGTATGTAGTTAGGTTTTATTATCCTAAGAAAACCTTTAGTACTTTACAATAAATTTATTGTTAGTTCTAATCGATTGGCATTTAGTTATAGTAAACCTTGCATCATTGTGAGGAGTGCTAAAGCACGACGAAGCAATTGTAAGTTGTCATTCCCGCGTAAGCGGAAATCTATAATATCTCAGAGCTTTTTTGGCTCTATTTTTAGATTCCCGCCTACGCGGGAATGACAATAGTAAGTAGGTGTCACCCCTGCTTCGGTGCGGGGGCTAGATTCCACAACTGTTGAAAGTTAGAAGGTAAAGCGGGTTTTAGATAGGTTTTCTGTCATTGCGAGACCACGTAGTGGTCGTGGCAATCCATCTTTGGTTATTTTTATGGATTGCTTCGTCGACCTACGGTCTTTCTCGCAATGACGTTGACCACATACGACTTTTAAACTATCCGGTCTAAAACCGCTTCCTCTTCTAACTTTCAACAGTTGTGGGCTAGATTCCGCACCGAAGCGGGGATGACAAACATTATCCAGCTAAAACCTTCTTGGGTTAGTTATAGATGATTTTTTTTATAAATTGATATTAATTTAACATGTCAGAACAAGATAATACTACTTCTCAAGTCAATGCAACTGGTGCAGAGGAACAAGATATACCAGAAGTTCAAAATGAGCTATCAAAAGTTGCCACTAATCCTAAGCAAAGTATTGCGATTTTGCTTGTCATTTCTGCGGTTTTTATATTTATTTTTTTTAAACTTTTTATTAGTGATAATAAACCAGAGGAGGTAGTAGTAGCTCCGTCAGCACCTACCGATATTACTAAACCGACACAAGATAACTCTAAAAATATACCAGAAATTCCAAAATTACCAGAAGCCCCTAAGCTTGAAGCCCCTGCGGAGCGTCCACCACCACCACCTCCTCCTCCTCCACAACCTATTCTCCCTCAAGTTGCTTTACCTACTGGAGAGAATAATAGTGCTGACAAAGTTACTCTTCCTTCCGTTACGCCAACAGCTCTTCCTGGGAAATTAACTGAAAGTGAGGAGGAAAAGAACCGTCGTGAAGCAAAGAGAAAATCTGCTATAGTATTAATTGCAGGAGTCCCAGAGAAAAAAACACCGGATCAAATTGCCGAAGAAGCAAATTTCCAAGATCGGGGAAATATGGCATTTGTTCTTGCTCGTGGCAAGATAATGGAAGCAGTATTAGAGACCGCTATTAATAGTGATTTAGGTGGAGAAATAAGAGCAATAATTAGCAGAGATGTATTCTCTGAAAAGGAGAAAATTATTTTAATTCCTAAAGGGTCAAAGATTTTTGGTGTTTATGCAACTGGTACTGATGGAGCGTATGGTCGAATTTCCATAATATGGAATCGTATTGATCTATCAAGCGGTTATACCATTAATTTAGATGCTTTGGCTGTTGATAATCTTGGAAGACCAGGCGAACAAGGAAGAGTAGATAATAAATTTAAAGAGCGGTTAACCAATGCTGTATTATCATCAGCATTTAATATTGTACTTGCCAATGCTCTTGACAAAGTGGTAGCTCCGCCAGTTAATGCACAAGCTACTGCTGCTAATACTGCTATCGCTGTTAATATACAGAATTTGGCACAAAGTATTAATAATAGTTCCGGTACTGAGGATGTTAAAATTGCACAGATATGTACTAATGTGATGAATGCCATTACTGATAAAAGCTCAACGGCATATATTTCAATGATGCAGGCTTGCAATATTGCTCGTAATCCAACTGGCTCGCAACCTGGTCAAAGACTTATAGCATTAATGAGTGCAGTAACTAGTGCAGCAGCTAGTTTGTTATCTAGTACGGCAAATGCTAGCACTCCAACTCAGGCACAAGCAGCTTCAAAACAAGCATTTACGGATGTTAGCAATACTGTGAAAGATATGATGAAGCAACAGGCATTTAAACCAACTATTACCATAGATCAAGGTACGTTAATAAAAATTTATGTTAATAAAGATTATAAATTTCCTCAAGCTGTACTAAGAAAATCAAGATTAATAAAATGAGTGATAATTTTGCGGCATTAGAGACTTTTTTATTACCATTTAAAGAATTATTTGCAGAAGATGGTATTAATGAGATCATGGTAAACAAACCAGGAGAAGTATGGGTTGAAAAGAAAGGAGATCAATTTTGTAAATTGGTACCTGAGCTTGATTTCGAACATCTTATATCACTTGGTAGGTTAGTAGCTCAGTCAACTGATCAGATAATTTCCGAAGAAAGACCTTTACTTTCCGCCTCATTACCCAATGGTTACCGTATTCAAGTAGTATTTCCTCCTGCTTGTGAACCGGGTTATGTTGGCTATGCTATCAGGAAAGGTAGTGCAATGAGTCTTACGCTAGATCAATATGACAAGATGGGAGCTTTTGATTCAACATCTACAGGGGAATTGATTGACGAGAATGAAGAAGTATTAAACAACTATCTGAAAGAAAATAAAATTAAAGAATTTATTCGGCATGCGGTAATTTCTAAGAAAAATATTATTATTAGTGGTGGAACATCAACTGGTAAAACAACCTTTACTAACGCTGCCTTAGCAGAAATTCCAAGTAGTGAGCGATTAATTACTGTGGAAGATGCACGAGAGGTAATTCTAACAAGCCATCCTAATAAATTACATCTCCTAGCTTCAAAAGGGGGGCAAGGTCGTGCAAAAGTTACTACTCAGGATTTGATTGAGGCGTGTTTACGTCTAAGACCTGATAGAATTATTGTTGGTGAACTTAGGGGAGCTGAGGCATTTAGTTTTTTACGAGCCATTAATACAGGGCATCCTGGTTCTATATCTACTTTACATGCTGATACACCAGCCATGGCTATAGAACAATTTAAGTTAATGGTTATGCAAGCTAGTTTAGGTATGCCACCGGATGAGGTAAAAAAATATATATTAGCGGTCGTCGATATTGTGGTACAATTAAAGCGAGGTAGTGGCGGTAAAAGATATGTCTCAGAAATATACTATAGTAAGAATAGGCAAGGCTAACGATGGAATGGCATAAAATACAAAAACTTACTCGTAACATTTTAGGGCATGCTATAATACACCCATTGGTAATATTTTGTACGATATGGGTAAGTGGAGCGATAGTTGCATTTATTACTAACGAAACTAGAGTCCTAAATATTGACTTAGTAGCCATAGACATAGCTTATAAGTGGTTTTATTGGTTAGTTAGTGTATGGTCACAATTAGATCTTCAAGCATATAATTACTTGAAAATTAAGTTAATACTAGCCCTGACTATGCCAACAATTATAGTGATCATATTCTACTGGAAGAATTTCAAAAGAATAAAAAGTTTACAATTTTTTACTCAGGCAGAAAAAGTTTATGGTGATGCTAGTTGGGCTACTGAAGATGATGTAAGTAGAGCTAATTTACGTGCAAAACATGGTATGTTACTTGGTACTAATAGTGGTGGATATTTTGTTGCTGATGGGTTTCAACATGCTTTACTTTTTGCTCCAACCGGTTCAGGTAAAGGTGTAGGATTTGTTATTCCCAATTTATTATTTTGGGAACATTCTATAATAGTGCATGATATTAAGCTAGAGAATCATGGTCTTACAAGTGGGTGGCGGCAAAAACAAGGGCAACGTGTTTTTGTTTGGGAGCCATCAAATCCTGATGGGATAACTCATTGTTACAATCCGATAGATTGGGTAAGTACCAAACCAGGTCAAATGGTGGATGACGTACAAAAAATCTCAAATCTGATTATGCCTGAAAAAGATTTTTGGAATAATGAGGCACGCAGTTTATTTCTCGGTGTGGTACTATACTTAATTGCTGATCCGACAAAAACTAAATCTTTTGGCGAAGTGGTAAGAACAATGCGTAGTGATGACGTAGTGTATAATTTAGCAGTAGTTCTAGATACTTTAGGCAAAGTAATACATCCTGTTGCCTATATGAATATAGCAGCATTTTTACAAAAAGCAGATAAAGAACGTTCAGGTGTTATCTCAACAATGAACTCCTCCTTAGAATTATGGGCAAATCCCCTTATTGATGCTGCTACTGCCTCATCTGACTTTAATATACTTGAGTTTAAAAAGATTAAAACAACAGTGTATGTTGGTCTAACTCCTGATAACATACAACGTTTGCAAAAACTGATGCAGGTTTTTTACCAGCAAGCTACAGAATTTTTAAGTCGTAAAATGCCTGATCTAAAAGAAGAGCCTTATGGTGTGATGTTCTTACTTGATGAATTTCCTACTTTAGGAAAAATGGAAACATTTAAGGCTGGTATCGCGTTCTTCAGGGGATATAGAGTTCGCCTATTCTTGATTATCCAAGATACTCAACAGCTCAAAGGAACTTATGAGGATGCTGGTATGAATTCGTTTCTGTCAAATTCTACATATCGTATTACTTTTGCAGCTAATAACTATGAAACAGCTAACTTAATATCTCAGCTAGTTGGTAATAAAACAGTTGAACAACGATCATATAGTAAACCAATATTTTTTGATCTTAATATTTCAACAAGAACGCAGAATGTATCACAAGTTTCAAGAGCTCTGCTTTTACCTCAAGAAGTAATTCAGCTGCCAAAAGATGAGCAAATCGTGTTAATTGAATCTTTCCCGCCTATAAAATCTTTAAAAATTAAGTATTATGAAGATAAGTTCTTTACAAATAGGCTATTACCCCCTACATTTATTCCAACTCAAAAACCTTATGATCCAAATAAAAATAATGTAAATGAGGAACAAGAGAATGTAGATTCTAGCAATACAGATGCTACTACTATAGAAGATTAATTTTTTAAGTAAGAAATAAGATAAATATCTATGCGTTCAGCTATTATTGATATTGGGTATAATGCCGTAAGAGCTGTAGTTTATGAATGTGATAGACTTGGAGCTCCAGAAATTTTTAATGATAAATTTAAAAGTGATATTATTAATTTACTTAATCTAGATAATTTGGAAGTAAAGCATCAAGCATATTTGTCACTACAATATTTAGTACATATTTTTGATAGGTTATCAGTCACAGATGTTAAATGCGTTGCTACTGCTGTACTTAGAGGACATCCAAGAGCTGAAGAATTTAGGGAGATAGTTAAGAGAGAGTTTAATATTGATATTGAAATTATTTCTGGTGAACGTGAAGCTTATCTTACAGCTGCTGGGTTAATTTCTGGTATTAATGATGCTTGTGGTATCGCAGCAGACTTAGGGGGTGGCAGTCTTGAGCTTGTCCAAATCAAAGATAAAAAGGTGGGTATTTTAAAGTCTCTACCTTTAGGCACTAGCCTAATCACTACTAGCATAACCACTAATTTAGTCACTAATACTCACTTTGACAATATTGATATAATTAGTCAAATGATTAAGAAAGAGTTTGAAGGATTACATTGCCCAAATTTATATTTAATAGGAGGGGCTTTAAGATTAATGGGGCGTTCTTATATGGAATTTATTCATTACCCTCTTAAAAACTTACATAACCTTGAAATAAACCGTAAGGAATTTGAGCTATATCTTGAAAGATTGGCTCATGTTAATATGTTGAAAACACAATACAAGTCAAAAATTCATGGTAATGCAATTTTAGTGGCACAATCTATGTTAAATGTCTTTTCACCAGAAAAGGTAATAATTTCAAATTATGGTTTAAAAGAAGGTGTTAGATTTGATTGCCTTCCTGAAGAAGAACAGCAAAAAGATATTATTTATGAACGAATCAAGACATTAGTAAATTTTGACGAGGCTAGTTGCAATATCAAAAATTATACAGAAGTTATTAGACCTATCTTAATTCAACCAGATACCACAACAATTAGTATAATTGCTTTGGTCGTAATGCTTGCACAATATAATAAGAATATTGATAGAACACTGCGTTCTAATTTTATTGTTGAATTTATTCTATCTTCAGATATTCCTTTTACTCATCGTCAACGATTGATGATGAGTAACGCTCTTGCACTTAGCTATACATCCAAAAGTGATACATATATTAATAGGCTGGCAAAAAGAATGATTGATCAGTATGATTATTGTAACAGTCATGTAATAGGTAATTTTATAAAAATTGCTAGGGAAATTGATGGACCAAGATTTCAATCACCATCTTTTTCTTTTGAATTAAAAAATGATAAATATATTGAAATTTCTACACTAAATATTTTACCAAAACCAGTTTTTACCAAACTATGCGAATATCTAAAAGCTATAGGTTTTGCTCGAAAGAATATTTGTTGAATTTCTAAGTAACTTATCTAATACTAAATTAACTTATAAAAAACTTTAACTTTCTAGAATATGGCACAAAAAGCAATTAGAGTACCTGAAATACAGGAAAAGAATTATAGTTTTAGTGAATTTGTGAATAAATTGCCTTGTCAAAAACAAGAACATAATATCTTAAAAAATAGTTTTGATTTAAATAATCAAGCAATTCTATTTGAAGGTGATTGTATGAAATTATTAAAACAGATTTCAGATAACAGTATAAATTTAATAATAACATCACCGCCATATAACATAGGTAAGGAATACGAAAAAAAATTAGATATTAATAAATATTATAATTGGCAAAAAGAAGTCATCAATGAGTGTTATAGAGTGCTAAAAGATGATGGACATATTTGTTGGCAGGTCGGTAATTATGTAGAAAATGGAGAGGTAATACCTTTAGATATTTTATTATATCCTATATTTTCAGAATTAAAAATGAAAATGAGAAATAGGGTTATTTGGCATTTTGGACATGGATTACATGCTTCAAAAAGATTCTCTGGAAGACATGAAACTATTATGTGGTTTAGTAAAACCGACAATTATTACTTTGACTTAGATGCTGTTAGGATACCTCAAAAATATCCTAATAAAAAATATTTTAAAGGTAACAAAAAAGGGGAATTGTCTTGCAATCCAAAAGGTAAGAACTCATCAGATGTTTGGGATATTCCAAATGTAAAAAGTAATCATATAGAAAAAACGGAACACCCATGTCAATTTCCCGTCGGTTTAGTTGAAAGGTTGGTTTTATCAATGACAAAAAAAGATGATATTGTTTTAGATCCTTTTGTTGGTTCTGGTAGTTCTTTTGTTGCAAGTCTAAAAAATTCTAGAAAATGTATAGGGGCAGAAATAGATGAGAAATATATAAATATTTCAAAAAAAAGAATTAAAGAAACATTAAGCGGAACTAGTAGGGTTAGAGAAATGAATAAACCCGTCTATGAACCTGAAACAGTATGATATGAAAATAGTTTATGAATATTCTCATCTTGGAGGAAAGCAAATTTTACAAGTTGATTATCCTAAAATTTTTCAAGAAGTTCATGAATCAATAAAAGCGATAAATGATATAAAGAAAAACAAAATCAGCAAAGAGAAAGCAAATAAAGGAAAAATGCTTTATTCGCCAAAAGAATTAAATAATGCTTTTGCTCATATTTTTTTAATGAAGATAAGGCTGATGTAGGAATAGAAATAGTACCATGTCATAGTTTACAACAACAAATGTCAACAGGTGTTTCTTATGGAGAACAGCTTGTTTACGATATTGAAAGATTAAAAAGGCATTTCCCTGCTGTTCCTGTTTGTGTAATCCTGGTTGATATAGGGGAAAATATATAATCACCAAAATTACTATAAATTTGGATTGCTTTGTCGCCACTAAAGTGGTTTCTCACAATGACGTTTACACCCTTGCTGACAAAATATTTTTGGGTAATATAAGATACTGAAGAAGAAATTATGATAAAATGTACTCGCAAAATTGAATTTGATGCAGGTCATAGGGTGATCGGGCATAAGAATAAATGTCAATTTTTACACGGTCATCGTTATGTCCTTGAAGTTACCGCTGGATCTGATGTTACCAATAATCTTGGTATGGTTGTAGATTTTAGTTACCTAAAATCAGTAATAAAAAACTGGATAGATGATAATTTTGATCATAATATTATATTACATCAAAATGATAAAGAGATAGGAGATAAAATATGTGATTGGACTGGTCAGAAAATATATTATATGCAACAAAATCCAACGGCAGAAAATATAGCATTACACTTAAAGTTGGATATATTGCCAAAATTATTTACTAATAGTTCCTTTTTTATTACAAAAGTCAAATTATTTGAAACACCTAATTGCTTTGTTGAGGTATAAGTGGTACAAAGATGTTGTGTAATTTTAACTACGACCGATGACCAGCAAGTAGTAGACAAACTAACCATTAGTTTGTTGGAAGCAAATCTAGCTGCTTGCATACAAGTAGACAATATAGTCAGCTATTTTAAATGGGAAGGTAAGATATCTTCTGTACCAGAATTTCGTATTGTAGTAAAAGCCAAGTCTGATAACTACAATGCAATAGAAAAGATGATTATTGATATACACAATTATGATCTTCCTCAAATAATAAAGCTCGACATTCAAGATGGGCTACCGGCGTACTTAAACTTGGTAACTCAAAGTATCTAATTTTAAGAGAGTGTTTATTAGAATTAAGATTTACTCAATTATGGTAAAAAGAGTTGTAATTAGTTAGTACAGCTAGTTTTTATTATAGATATTCACCTGAAATCAGCAAAATAAGTTTAAAACACTCTTTAATTTAATTAAGTATAATAATGAAATTATGGAAAAAAGTTACATTGGGGTTAATCTTAGGTATAGTGTTTGGTATATATTTTCCTGAATATGTATCTTACATAAAACCGCTAGGAGATATTTTCCTGCGTTTGATAAAAATGATTATTGCTCCTTTAATATTTTTTAGTTTAGTAGCGGGTATAACTAGTATGAATGACCCTGCTTCTCTTGGTAGAGTAGGGTTAAAGGCGGTTGCAGCTTTCTTAGGCACGACCTTCTTTGCCGTAGTTTTTGGTATTACAGTTGCTCTTATATTAAAGCCAGGGCATGGTGTACATATTAACTTTGATGTTGCACAAACTATACCGCAAGAAAAATCCTTTAACATACTTAACTTTTTTGTAAGTATTGTGCCTGAGAATGTAGTAGGTTCATTTGCCAATTCTAATGTTTTACAAATTGTATTCTTTGCAATATTTTTTGGACTTGTGATAAATAAAATGGGTATTAGTGCTGAACCAATTAAGAATTTATTTCATATATTATCAAAAGTGGTGTTAAAAATGATCTCAATGATCATTCAGCTTTCTCCATATGGTGCATTTGCTTTAACGGCTTGGATAGTTGGTACTCAGGGCTTTGATGTAATGATTAGTTTGTCCAAATTAGTTGTTGCGGTAGTTATTGCTATGATATGTCAATATGGTATTTTTGGCATGTTAATTTATCTATTCTGTCGAATATCACCATTACCTTTTTATAGAAAAAGTCTAGAATATCAAGTGCTTGCCTTTTCTACTTCTAGTAGTAAAGCAACGCTTGCTACTACTATGCAAGTTTGTCGTGAACGACTAGGTATATCTGAATCTAGCACTTCTTTTGTATTACCACTTGGTGCATCGATAAACATGGATGGGTTTGCAATAAATTTAGCTCTTACCACTATATTCTTTGCCCAAATGATGGGTGTAGATTTAGCATTGCATGATTATTTAGTAATCATTATTACCTCAACTCTCGGGTCTATAGGTGGAGCTGGCATTCCTGGAGCTTCTTTAATAATGCTACCTATGGTACTGTCTTCGATCAATTTACCGATTGAAGGGGTTGCTATAATCGCTGGAATTGATAGGATATTAGATATGTTACGTACGACCATTAATATTACAGGGGATGCAACAATTACCTTGATTATCGATAATAGTGAAGGTACTCTGGATAAAGATACATATAACTCAATATAATTAGAATTTTGGTATTAGTGGACAATAAAAATATGATATAGTAACATGATGGTTAACCCGAGAAGGTGTTAGCAATAGTAAATTGGCATCATTATGAAAAAATGAAGGATATATGAAAGTAGAAAATGTTGAACTAAAAATAGGAGATAAAACCTTTAATTTACCAATCAAAAGAGCCTCAATCGGTCAAGATGTTATTGATGTTAGCAGTATATATTCATTAACAGGCTATTTCACTTACGACCCTGGATTTATGTCTACAGCAGCTTGTAAATCAGCTATGACATATATAGATGGTGATCAGGGGATATTGAGATATCGGGGATATGATATTAAAACATTAGCAGAAAGAAGTAATTTCTTAGAGGTATCCTATTTGCTATTAAATGGTGAATTGCCGACTATTGATCAATATAAATCTTTCTCTCAGAAAATTACTTATCATTCTTTGATTAATGAGCAGCTTAGAAATTTATTTATGGCTTTTTGTCCATCAGATCATCCTATGGCAATTATGCTGGCGGTGGTAGGCTCTTTATCTGCATTCTACCCGGATTTTCTAAATGTAGAAGAAAATGAACGTGAATTGATTTCTATTAGAATGATCGCCAAAATGCCAACTATTGCGGCAATGGCATATAAATATTCAATAGGACAGCCTTTTATCTATCCTGATAATAGTCTAGATTTTACTGAAAATTTTCTCTATATGATGTTTTCAACCCCTTGTGAAAAATATAAGGTGAATCAGGTAGTAAAGAATGCCTTAGATAAAATATTCATCCTTCATGCTGATCACGAGCAGAATGCCTCCACTTCAACAGTACGTTTAGCCGGGTCGTCCGGAGCTAATCCATTTGCTTGTATCAGTACTGGCATAGCTTCTTTATGGGGACCAGCCCATGGTGGAGCTAATGAGGCAGTAATTAACATGTTGAAAGAGATTGGCACCATAAACCGTATTCCGGAATATATCGCACGGGCAAAAGATAAAAATGATCCATTTCGATTAATGGGTTTTGGTCACCGAGTTTATAAAAGTTATGATCCAAGAGCAATTGTACTTAGAGAAACTTGCAAAGAAGTATTAGATGAGTTAGGGAACCGTAATAACCCCTTATTACAAATTGCTACTGAGCTTGAAAAAATTGCTCTCAATGACCAATATTTTATCGATCGCAAGCTTTATCCGAATGTTGATTTTTATTCTGGTATTATTTATCAGGCTATGGGTATACCATCACAGATGTTTACAGTATTGTTTGCTATGGCAAGAACTGTCGGCTGGATGGGGCAATGGAAAGAGATGCATGAAGATCCAGAACAAAAAATTAGCAGACCTCGGCAATTATATACTGGGTATGTACAAAGAGAATTTATGCCTTTTGATAAAAGATAAAAGAGTTTATGTAGCTATTAAGTCAATTGATGAGAAATTGGTGACGTCGTTGCTCCATTGCTCCTTCTACCCAATTTTCCTGAATTGACTATATCCTAACCTAAATTTCTTGTAACTTCCATAATTTTTTGTATAGACTATGTTTATTACGAATTAATGTAGTATGTGTGCCTTCTTCAATAATTACCCCTTTATCTAGCACAATTATCCTATCCATATGTTTTAAAGTAGATAAGCGGTGGGCAATTGCAAGCACAGTCTTTCTTTTATCTTGAATTAGGAAGTTAAGACTATCTTGGATAAAACGCTCGGTTTGACTATCAAGTGCAGAAGTTGCTTCATCTAAGATCAAAATAGGTGCATCTTTTAGAATAGCTCTCGCTATTGCTATCCTTTGCCGCTGTCCACCAGATAATTTGATACCTCGCTCTCCAACATAAGTATTATACTCTTCTGGCAATGTTGTAATAAATTCATGGATATGTGCCTTTTTGCTTGCCTCAATTACTTCCGCCTCAGTTGCTTCTTGGTTCCCATATCTGATATTTTCCATCAGCGTTCGATGAAATAACAAAGTGTCTTGAGGGATTACCGCGATATTTTGTCGTAATGAATCCTGAGTAACATTGTCAATATTTTGTCCGTCTATTAAAATTTGACCATTTGCCACTTTAAAATAACGTAACAAGAGATTAATAAGTGTTGATTTGCCGCTACCAGAATGACCGACTATTCCTACCTTTTCACCAGGACTAATAGAAAAAGTCATATCTTTAAAGATCAGCTCTTTGTTATAACCAAAATTGATATTTTTAAATTCAATAATAGCTTTATCAACTATTAGCGGACTTGCACTAAATTTATCCAAATCCTGCTGGTTGATAGTAACTAGTGACAAAGCACTTTTCAGCTCACCCATTGATCTGGTAAAATTCTGCAATGAAACTGTTGCATCCCAGATATCTTGTGCAACAATCAAGGCAATACCAAAGACAAAAGCAAAATCTCCAACAGAAATTAAGCCATGTATTCTCAAATGCAGCATATAGAATGGAATAAAACCAATTAAAGCAAAATAGAAGCACATAGCTACTATTTGAGTCTTAAAGTTATATTTGTATGCTTTTACCTGTTTGGGAATAAAATCATTTAATATATTATTATCTAGTGCCTTTAATTCTCTTGTCCTAGAAGCAAAAGAAAAAAGTGAAATAATATTAGTAATTTTATCGGCAACTTGTCCAATTATAAAATGCTTACTTTCTGATTCTAAGCAAGATAGTTGGTTTAATTTAGTTGAGAGTTTATACATAATTGGTATGTAAAAACTACACCATATTAGTACAAATATGCCAAGATTTGTGTTAACAAGGCTAAGGGCACAAAAATTTACAACACATTTAAAAAACTTTTGCAGCAATCCGTAATGCATTTCCGCCCAGAATTTATCATATCCATCCAAAATGCCTTTGATTTTGCTGCTGATAGCTCCTGTAAAATTTTCTTGGAAGAACGGATAAGAATGATGCTGAACATAGTCATATGATTGAAGCAATATAGAACACCGAACATAAGGTACCGCTTTCCATTCAGATATGTTACTGATACGCCAAACCAAATCTAATATCACTTGTGCAGACATGAATATTACAATCGGCAGTAGAACTAACTGGTAAGTTAAATTTTCTTGCCCAGCTATTGTATCAAGAAATAATTTAATCGCATAATAATTAGCAGACGGGTAAAAACTACTTACAGTAGGAGCAAGTAGCATAGCCATATAAAACCATTTATATGGTTTTATATGGTGCCAAAAAAATGTAATAATAGATTTATTTTGCATGAGTTATTTTTTGTTTAAGAATTAGAATAACTAATTATTCCAAATTCGGTTATATCTATATATAACAGATTTTTTTGCTCCACTAATAGCTGTTTTCATTATTTTTGCGGTATTGGTTATTTTTTTTTATTCCTTAACTCAGTACATTACTGTTGCAACACATCGTTATTGCGAGAAGGCGTAAGCCGCACAACTGTTGAAAGTTAGAAGAGGAAGCGGTTTTAGACCGAATAGTTTAAAAGTCGTATGTGGTCAACGTCTATTAGCGAGAAAGACCGTAGGTCGACGAAGCAATCCATAAAAGTAACCAAAGATGGATTGCCACGACCTACTTGCGTGGTCTCGCAATGACGTATATGCACCCTAAACGTCATTGCGAGGGGTGCTAAAGTACGACAAAGCAATCCTGTTTTGTGTCACCCCTGCGAAAGCAGAGGTCTTAGATTCCCGCCTACGCGTGAATGACAATGGAAAGCGGGAATGAAATAATTTGTCGGAGAGGTTTATTCATTACTTCCATGACAATATTTATATTTCTTACCGGAACCACAAGGACATATCTCATTTCTAGCCACCTTTCCCCAACTTGATTGATCTGATGGTATTCTATCCTGTGGATTGACTTGAGTTTTAATAGGTTTAAGCTGAGTTTCAATACTAATCCCTGCATTATATTTACTAAAAGCAGGGTCTTCCCTAGTTTCTCGCATGGTCTTTTGCAGTGTTTTGTTTGCCAAAGACATTGATTCTTTTTTAATGTGGCTAGTATCCATATGAAGATGACAAACTTTCTGGATAAATAGCTCCTTCAAATTATCAAGCATTTGTTCAAATAAATTGAACGCTTCTCTTTTATACTCGTTAAGTGGATCTTTCTGAGCATAAGCCCTTAGTGATATACCTTGTCGTAAATGATCTAAATTATGTAAATGATCTTTCCATACTTGGTCTAAAGTTGTTAGTAGAATATATTTAATTGCGTCATTCATCAAGTCAACGCTATATGCTTCATTCTTTGCCTGGTATAGGTCATTTACCATTTGCACAACATTAGATGTCACCTCTATTTCGGTGACATTAGCCTTGGTTATAGATTCTTGATTTAGTTTTACAGCAAAAATACGTTGCAACTCTCCTGTTAAAGCATTTACATCCCAGTCTTCCCTATAAGAACCGGGGGGAATGAAAGTTAATACCACTTTTTCTACTAGTTCTTTTGTCATGCTAGCTAAAAAATCATGGGCAGAGTTTGATGCAATGATATCAGTGCGTTGTTCGTAAACTATCTTACGTTGATCGTTCATAACATCGTCAAAACGTAATAAATTTTTACGTATCTCGTAATTATGTCCTTCAACCTTCTGCTGAGCCTTCTCAAGTGAACGGCTAATCATAGGGTGATGGATTGCTTCACCATCTTTTAAACCTAACGTTCTTAGGACTCCAGAAATACGATCTGAAGCAAAAATACGCATAAGGTCGTCTTCTAGAGACAAGAAGAATTTTGTACTACCTGGATCACCTTGTCTACCGGCTCTTCCTCGCAACTGGTTATCTATTCTACGACTCTCGTGTCTTTCGGTACCTATAACAAATAACCCTCCAGCCTCTATTACCCGCTGCTTCTCTTCAGATATTTGCTCCTTTATTTTGATCATTTCTAATTGATACTGTTCCTCAGGTAGGTTTTGTAGAGAAAGTTGCTCTATTAGCATTTCCGGATTACCACCAAGCATAATATCGGTACCACGACCTGCCATATTTGTCGCAATAGTCACAGCTTTAAATCGTCCAGCTTGAGCTATAATAAACGCTTCCTGTTGATGAAATTTTGCATTTAAAACATTATGGGTTATTTTATTTATGGTAAGTAACTTAGAAATTTCTTCAGACTTCTCTATACTAACCGTTCCAACCAAAACAGGTTGACCGCGATCATAACACTCTTGTATTAATTTTATAATAGCTTGATATTTATCGTGTTTATTGCCGTAAATTTCGTCATCATAATCAATCCTAGTGATTGGATTATGAGTAGGAACAGCTAGTACATCAAGATTATATATGTCCTTTAACTCTGTAGCTTCGGTCATTGCCGTACCAGTCATGCCTGATAATTTGGGATAATTCCTAAAATAGTTTTGAAAAGTAATAGAAGCCAAAGTTTGATTTTCGTTTTGAATTGGCACATGTTCTTTTGCCTCTAGTGATTGGTGTAACCCTTCAGAATAACGTCTACCTTCCATCACCCGCCCAGTAAATTCATCAATAATCATCACTTTACCATCACGCACCAAATAATCAACATCACGATTGAAGAGAATATGGGCTCTCAATGATTGATTGACATAATGAACCAAACTTAAATTCTCAAAATCATAAAGGCTTGAACCTTGTTCAATAAGATTATTGGTCACAAGCATTGATTCTACATGAGTTATACCATCCTCAGTAAGATTAACGGTTCGTAATTTCTCATCTTTTTCGTAATCTTCATCTTTAAATTGACAAACCAATTTATCAATCTTAGTGTATAAATCCGAGCGATCATCTACTGGACCCGATATAATTAGTGGAGTTCTTGCTTCATCAATTAAAATTGAGTCAACTTCATCAATAATAGCGAATTTAAAGGGACGAAGTACCTTAGAGTCTTCGCTATATTTCATGTTATCTCTGAGAAAATCAAAGCCAAGCTCGTTATTAGTTGTATGAGTAATATCTGCTCTATAGGCATCATGTCTCTCTTTGTCACTGATATTAGCAACGATACACCCAACAGATAATCCTAAGAAATTATATATCTTCCCCATCCACTCAGCATCACGTTTTGCTAAATAATCATTTACCGTAACAACATGTACTCCTTCACCAGTAAGAGCATTCAAATATGCCGGTAATGTGGCAACTAAAGTTTTTCCTTCCCCTGTACGCATTTCAGTAATCATCCCACGATGCAATATCAATCCACCAATTAGCTGAACATCAAAATGCCTCATTCCATAGACTCTTCTTGCAGCTTCTCGTACGACAGCAAAAGCTTCATAGGTTAGGTCATCTAATGACTCCCCATTTTTTAATCTTTGCCTAAATTGCTCTGTTTTATTTCTCAATTGATCATCAGAAAGCTTTTGTATCGATGGTTCAAGCAAATTAATCTTTTCAATTTCTAAAAATAGTTTTTTGATATTTCTATCGTTTGCTGTGCCGAATAATTTTTTAAGTAAAGAAAACATTTATATCCTAAATTCTGTAAATAACCTTATAAAATAGGGTATTTTATAATATTTATCAAACAAATTGTAAATAGCTATTGACGTCAGGTGGTTATCATTATAAAATCTAGCCATAATAATAAATATAAATGGATAACAAATGAAAAGAATATCTATAGCTTTTTTATCTGCTAGCTTACTTGCGAGCAGTGCTTTCGCTAACGAAGATAAAGTTGTTGCTACTTATAAAGGTGGCGAAGTAAAAGAATCGCAGATTATGCAGCAATTCCAGTCTTCTTTAGATAACCAACCAAGTGCTAAAGGTAAGAAATTTTCTGATCTTAATGCAAATATACAGAAAATGTTAGTTCATGGTTATATCGATACAAAATTGCTTGAGCAAGAAGCTAAAAATTCTAATATTGAATCTTCAAAAGAATTTCAAGCTAAATTGAATATAGCGAAAAACCAAATGATTCAGCAAGAATTGATGGAGCGTTATGTAAAATCTCATGTTGATGAGAAGATGATTAATGCTGAATATGATAAACTAGTTGCTAGCTTAAAAGGAAAAGAAGAAGTAAAAGTAAGCCATATTTTGCTTGCAACTGAAAAAGAAGCAGTAAATATAAAAAATAGGCTTAATAAAGGAGAAAAATTTGCTAAGCTTGCTAAAGATTTGTCAAAAGATGAAGGTTCTAAAGAAAATGGCGGAGAAATAGGCTATATTACTTCTGGACAATTAGTACCTGAATTTGAAAATAAAGCATTATCAATGAAAGTAAATGAAATCTCTTCTCCGGTTAAAACTCAGTTTGGTTGGCATATTATTATGGTTCTTGACAAAAGACCTGCACAGATACCTTCTAAAGAGGAAGCTACCGCTAATATAACCAATAGGCTTAGTAGGGATGCTATATTAAAGTATGTCGCTGATCTTGAGAGTAAAGCTGATGTCAAAATAATGTTACCACAGTCACAAGTAACAGATGAGACTAAAAAATAGCCTAGTATTATATTCAAAGATGTGCTAAGGGTAGAGATCATGCTTTAAAACAAGTTTTGGTCTCTTTACCTCTTTGCAAACGCTAGACCTTTGTAGTCAATTCAGGAGAATTTGGGGTTAGGAACGATGGAGCCTATAAGTAATAGGCAAGCATTGAGCGATGACGTCACCAACTTCTCATCAATTGACTATAGACCTTTAGTAAAAAACGGCCAGATAGCTCAGTTGGTAGAGCAAAGGATTGAAGATCCTTGTGTCGCTGGTTCGATTCCTGCTCTGGCCACCATCTTTAACAAATGAAATTTGCCAAAAAGCTTCTTGGTCTATTTAGTGACTCGCCTTGCAAATAACCTTCATGGCAATTTAAAAATTGCAGAAAATAATTGATATCATTGCGAGCCATCGTAGGTGGCGTGGCAATCCATAAAAGAGTAGAGATTGCTTCGTCGGCTAACGCCTTCTCGCAATGACAACTTTCTAATTATTACCTTTTTAAACTAACGTATGTGTACGTAAGGTGAGTAACTAATTAATTGAACTATAACACTAATCGGGTTAGCTATATTTAAGTATACGTCTTGATTTGCAATAAAACTCTGATATTATGCAAATTGAAAAATTTAATTGTAACGCATAATTTACAGCTAATTGCATGACAATTAGCAATTGGGATAATCGTCGACTGATGAATGATATCTTCTCTAGTACATTACCTATTCTTTTAATTCCATTACTTGGTAGTATTATCAAAAGGAAATGGTTAACTTCTGAAGAATTTTGGAGGGGGATAGAAAAATTATCGTATTTCTTTCTTTTTCCTATCATGCTTTTCAATAGTATATCCGTAGCTGATTTAAATGCATCTTCTATAATAAGGCTGGTACTTGCATTAATCATCTCCTCTTCTATTATTGCTGTTGCTTTAATTATTTATCAGAAAAAAACCAACTTTGATAAAATTCAGTTTACTTCAACCTTTCAAGGGGCAGTACGCTATAATAATTATATCTTTTTTGGCGTTAGTAGTCCTCTTTTGGGGCAAGAAGGACTTGCTATAGTATCGGCGATTGCATCCTATATGATTATTTTTACCAATATCATATCAGTAATGATTTTCTCACATTATGTTCCTGATAGTTCTGTAGCTCAGAGTTCTAAAACTAGCTTTATATGGACACTTAAATTAATAGTACAAAATCCCTTGATTATCGCTAGTATTATTGGGTTCCTTTTTAATTATTCTAATTTAGAATTACATCTTATCATAAAAAAAACCTTATCTACCCTATCTGATTCTGCTTTAGCTATAGGTATGCTTAATGTTGGAGCAGGTCTTAAATTCTTTATGCGTGGTACGATTCTGAAAAATGTATTATTTACTAGTTTTGTTAAGTTAGTGGCTTTTCCTATTGTTACAATAATAGTATTGTCATTAATGTCAATTACTGGTACTGCTAAATCAGTTGGGGTTCTATATAGTTGTTTACCATGTGCCAGTACCTCTTATGCTTTATCACGTCAGCTTGGTGGAGACCCAGAATCTATGGCATCAATTATTACTTTCACAACACTTTTTTCAATAGTTTCATTGTCAGTTCTGATGTGGATAAATATCTAATAGTAGAAAACTTGAAGTAATTAAGGAGTAACATTTATGGATGAAATGAATAAAATAAATTATCTCAAAGCCTTAGAATATCATAGCAATGGAAAACCAGGCAAAATTGCTATTGCTGCAACTAAGCCTTTGGATACTCAACAGGACTTGGCTTTGGCTTATACGCCAGGGGTAGCAGCACCATGTCTTGAAATTGCTAAGAATATAGATGACGTTTATAAATATACGGCTAGAGGTAACTTAGTTGCTGTAATAACTAACGGTACAGCCATTCTTGGTCTTGGTAATTTGGGGGCAGCTGCGTCAAAACCGGTAATGGAAGGAAAAGCTGTTTTATTCAAGAAATTTGCTGATATTGATTCTATCGATCTTGAAATAGATACTACTGATCCAGATGAGTTTATTAATGCCGTAAAATATCTTGGTTATAGTTTTGGCGGTATTAATTTAGAAGATATTAAATCTCCTGAATGTTTTATAATTGAGGAAAAATTAAAAAGCTGTATGCAGATACCAGTTTTTCATGATGATCAGCATGGAACGGCTATTATTGCTGCAGCAGGTCTTATTAATGCGGCATATATTACCAATCGTTCATTGGATAATTTAAAAATTGTAGTAAGTGGTGCAGGGGCGGCAGCGATTGCTTGTATTGAATTACTAATTGCTCTTAGTGTCGACAAAAAAAATGTTATACTATGTGATAAAATGGGGGTTGTTTACAAGGGTCGAAAAGAAGGGATGAATGAATGGAAGGAATTATACGCTGTCGAAACCGATTTGCGTACCATAAGTGATGCTATGAAGTCAGCTGATGTATTCCTTGGTTTATCTTCTAAAGGTGCGGTATCAAAAGAAATGGTAGCTAGCATGGCTCAAAATCCCATTATTTTCCCGATGGCTAACCCAGACCCAGAAATTACTCCAGAGGATATACAGTCAGTTAGAAGTGATGCGATTATTGCTACAGGACGCTCTGATTACAATAATCAGCTTAATAATGTTATGGGATTCCCGTATATTTTCCGTGGAGCTTTAGATGTTAGAGCTACTACTATCAATCAGGAAATGAAAATAGCTGCAGCCCTTTCTTTAGCGGAGCTAGCAAGACAAGCTGTACCCGATGAAGTTTATAAAGCATATCCTGGTAGAAAAATGATTTTTGGTCCAGAGTATATAATTCCTGTGCCATTTGACCCAAGATTAATTACCACTGTTTCGATGGCAGTAGCTAAGGCAGCTATAGATAGTGGGGTTGCTAGAATTACAGATTTTGACTTCAAGAATTATGCAAAGGAATTGGAGAGCAGACTAAATCCTACCTCGCATTACATGAATCTGTTATTTGAAAGAATCCAACAATCAGTGCCTAAAAGAGTAGTCTTTGCTGAGGGCGAGGAGGAAGAGGTAATTAAGGCTGCTATTATTATGCGAGATGCTGGTTATGCTCACCCTATCCTAGTGGGTAGGTATGATAAAATATCTGCTGTTTTAAATAAAATAGGTATGAATTATGATTTAGATGGTATTACCGTAATGAATGCGGCTATTAACCAAAATCTTAATAAATATATAGATACTCTTTATAGCCAATTACAGCGTAAAGGGTATTTATACCGTGACTGTGCTAGACTTGTTAAAAGTGATAAAAATATATTCTCAGCTATCATGATAGCTTGCGGTGATGCAGATTGTATGGTTACTGGCGTAACAAAGAGCTATTATAATAGTTTAGAGGATATTATGAAGGTGATGGAACCCAAAAAGAATAATAGAATATTGGGATATTCTATTATGATTACCAAGGAACATAATATAATTATTGCTGATAATAGCGTGACTGAACTACCAAGTGAGCAAGATCTTGTAGAAATAACTTTGCAAACTGCCAGTATAGCAAGGAATATAGGAATGACTCCAAAGATTGCTTTACTTTCCTTCTCAACTTTTGGTAATCCAATGAGAGAAAAGGCAAATAGAGTAAGGGAAGCTGTTAGAATCCTAGATAGGATGAATCTAGATTTTGAATATGATGGTGAAATGTCAGCTGATGTTGCTCTAAACCCCAATTTACGTAATTCGTATAAGTTTTGTCGGTTATCAGGTTCCGCTAATGTCTTGATTATGCCTGGTTTGCATTCAGCTGCAATCTCAACACAACTATTACAAGAATTAGCCAGAGGTGTTTTTATCGGACCAATAATTAATGGTTTTGAATATCCGGTACAAATAGTACGAATGGGGGCATCAGCAAGTGAGATAACAAAAATTGCCACATTTGCTTGTATAGATGCAATAAACCTTTAGGATAATTTAGAGACCGCCTGCAATAACTAAAGTAATTCTATTTTTGTTATTCCCGCATAGGCGGGAATCTAGACCCCGCACTGAAGCAGGGGTGACACAAGAAAGTAATTTGTCATTCCCGCTTCGGTGCGGAATCTAGCCCCCTACTTACGCATGGGTGACACTAAGTTAAGCAGGTCAGATGGTTTTATTTCAGGATATTTTTCTGGTCTAGCTAAAAAATAACCAATATTTTCGTTGTCAGAATGCATTTCTATATAAGAGCCATAAATACGATTATCAAAACCACCATCTTTCTGTTTCTTAATAAACCGCTTTGCTTCAATTTGTTCCATCGATAAGTTGTATTCTTTACTTAATGCATAAATTACTTCAAGCAAATCAGCTAGTTCTTCAGAAACTTCATCGGGTGTTTGGGCATCAATCACTTCTTGTGATTCTTCCAACAATTTATCCTTAAGACGCTGGATATATTCATCTTCTTTCATACTACGTTCAAATACCGAAACACCACGAGACCGCATAATTCCTGGTACCAAATCACGAATGAGTTTATCCATTTTAAAACAATATTTTCTTGTCATAATTTTTTCGTTATAATTTTTTGTAATAGTAACTCACCATACACATAACCCTGTTACAAAAATAATTTTCTAAAATAATATCTTTTGTTATTAGTGGCACTAAATATTTATGCTATATTTATTTTATAACTGATATAGGGTATTAATTAAGAGCGTTTTTATGGCAAAAATTAAAATAACAGAAAAAGAGAGAGATAGCTACATATCAAATAAATCATTTTTGGAACATGTTTTCATATATGCTATTAAAGCTGGGGACAATAAAACACTTGAATTGTTAAATAGTAGGTGTCCTAATTTCAATTCTAAAATTAAATCAGAAGATTTATTTCAAGCATTAACGCCCCTAGTCGTAAGTGATAAACATGCAAAGATAGTAAAATTAATAATTAACAAATTTGGTAGTAATTTAAGTCAGCAAAGAGATACAAGAGAGGCAACTTTACTTGATCAAGCTGCTTGCTATGGAGCCGCAAAAATTGTAAAAATCTTACTTGCAAATAAATTTGATCCTAATAATCAAGATTTTTATGGACATACTGCGTTACATCGTGCAGTAACTGTTAATAGTATAAAAACTGTTCGTTTACTGATTAAACATCCTGGAATAGACTTAAATATTCAAGATCAGGACGGCAATACACCACTTCACTTAGCAATTTTTCATAAGGATTATTTAATATTAGGAGAATTAAAAAATGTAGGAGCAAAGCAAAATGTAGCAAATAAAAGAGGTTACAATTATGTTGAACTCCATAAGGCGTTGGTGAAAGAAAGTGCTAAAGTTACAATGCCAAACTTACAACCACCTGAGGAAAAAGAAAACGCCAAATTCTATGAAGGAATGACAAATTTTTATAAGGGTATTTTATCGGATGAAAATCAAGTAGAATATTTTGTTAGGGCTATCAATAGTATAAAAACCTTCCTTAATGGATTGCCAATATCTGACACAAAAGACTTTGCTAGTGAAAGCTTAGTGGCATTAGTTAAATTATATGAATACTATAAATATAAAGATTGTAAAGATAGTAATAAATTACAAAAATATATCATAGATAAAGCAAGAGCTTTGGGGGTGTATGATGTTTTAGCAGTATTACATAATATAAACGAAAAAATTGAGCCTGAGTGTAGTAAACAGGAGTCGGGACTGTTAATTGCATCAATGAGTTTATATGATGATACAGTAGTACCAGTTGGTTCTTTATGCTTTAGTAATGATGATGGTATGAATTTAACTGTAGGATAGATTAGTTTTTTAAGTTATTTTATAAAAAATGGTTCCTATTTTCTTATATTTAGATCATAATCCGTCGTTGTTGTTCATGGGAAAAGATCAAAAAGTAATAATAAATGACTATTGACAAAAATATACCAAATTATCTGACGATAGCTCGTATAGCGGTTATTCCAATTATTGTAATGACCTTTTATCTAGATAGTTCTAAGCTTGCTCATAGAATTGCAGCGATATTATTTATTTTAGCTAGTATTACTGATTTTTTTGATGGTTATCTTGCTAGGAAGTTTGATTTAGTATCAGGATTTGGTAAAATGTTTGATCCTATAGCTGATAAATTATTAGTAGGTTGTGTAATTATAATGTTGGTAAAAAAAGGAGTTGCAGGAGAGATACCGTGTTTATTAATTTTGGCTCGTGAATTTTTGGTGGCTGGGTTACGTGAATTTTTAGCTTTAATTCAAGTAAGTATTCCTGTATCTAGATTAGCTAAGATTAAAACATTTACCCAAATGTTTGCTTTGTCAGTATTAATTCTTGGTTCTAAAGGTTCGGGTATAATTCACATGGATTTAATAGGGCAAATAGCTTTATGGATTGCCGCACTTCTGACTGTCATAACAGGATACTCATATTTGCAGGCTTGCAGTAAATATTTTTAAACAAGTAGGCTTTTGTAAAAAAATTGATTACCAAAAAGCAATATTACTATTAGTTCGTTTTTTCTTTTAAAATAATTATTCATTAACAATGGAAAAAATTAAATTTATTGACATAATAGTAACTTAACGTAGCATAAAAAGTGTGATATATAACTAAATATAGGGGTATTTAAGCTGCGACATGTGGTTATCAAGCAGCTAATGAACCTAAGAGGCTGTCGGGGTAATTATCTTCAACAGTTTCCTAGGGCATTTTGTGTAATTTTCAACTATTAGTTTATTGATTTATGAAAGGGCAAAATTCACCATATCTAGATAAATTAAGAAAAAATTTATTTAAGATATTTACCTTAATTATTATAATTTATAGCACAATTATAATATCATTATATCAATATTATAATGATAAAGTTGAGATGAAAAAAGCACAAATTCTGCAAACCAATTATGACAAAATAGTAGAGGTAAGTATGAATAAACTTTCTTCTTTAGCATATTACTTATCTAGCAATATTCAGGACAAAAACATTTCAATTAACATTACTAGTAGTGAGATTGAGATATGTACTGAAGCACTAAAATGTAAAAATTATAATATTTTCCGTTTTGGGGAACTATTAGATTGGAGTATTCCAGAATTCATTAATTACAAGATAGAACTGAATAAAAATTTTCTTCATTCAAATACTAAAATGCAAAATTATCAAATAGATAAAATATATCATATTAACGATTCTTACCAACTTAATATTAGCCTGGCAATTAATAGTGTATTTTGGCATAAAGTAGAAACAGAGATCAAAAGAAACTTTTGGCTATTAACTGCATTTATTACAGCTAATATGATCTTGTTATATGTTCTATTAAAAATATTATTTAGCAGTTTCAGTAAGTCTTATGCATTACATTATCAAGATGAACATACTGCAGAATTAGAGCAACTCAAACTTAATCATCAAAGAGAATTAAAACATTGTGAAACCTTCCTAATGAAAAAGATTTGGAATAATGATTTTAATAAACAAAAAGATTTGGAAATTAATTGTTTATTTGCTCAGGAAGCTAATCAAATATCGTTGCTTGATAATAATTTCGATAATCAAGAAGATATGCTCAAGGATTATAGGTTAAGAAACTTTGGTGGTAAAGTACCTTGCTCTATAACATTGTACCAAGAAAATAAAATAGAAGAAATTGATACCACTAAATTAGTTGATTTATTTATTGATAGATTTAATCAGGAAGATGAGAATATATCGTTTAAAATTTCCAGTAAAGCAAAAATATTACATTTTTCTTCTAATGCAGCATTGTATCAAATAATTTATAGTGTTATTAGCTATCTATTCTTTTTGTTAAAAAACCAACCTTTTGTTACCAAGCATAATATTAAATTAACTATTGACAGTATAAAGCAAAAGGTGGTACTACATTTTGAATATGATGGTTATCCTATAATGACAGCACAAGAGCTGCTAAAAACGTCAAATAATTTTTTCAAAACCCATGCTAACCCTTTTCTACTTAATCTAAGTCAAGTATTTAATCTATTGCAAACGAATGGTTATAACTATCAAATAAGTCATAATCAAAGTAATGTTATAGAGATTTACTCAAATGATTTGAAGAATTGGAACAACCAACAAGAAGAAAACGTCATTTTATTAAACTCTTTAATTAAGAGAAAAAAATGAATAAGAATTTTTTGCTACTTATAATGTTAATTGTGGTCAATGATTCATTTGCTCAGGAACAAATATCTAATTTGATTATACCAGTTAGTTATTTTGTAAGTCACGAGAAGCAGCGTAATGCACTTAAGGATAGCTTAAGTAAACATAAACAGGTAAGTATAGTAGGCACTAGCGGTATTGGCAAAACGCAATTTGTTAGAATGCATGCCTATGATAATAAGGCTGATTACGATATTATTTGGTTTTTTGATTGTAATGTTGATCTTAATGAGCAATTTGTCAAGTTAGCTAAACAGCTTAATAGTATTAGAAATGCTAATATATCTGAAAATATTACTTTAGCAAAGAAGGAAGTAATATCGTATTTAACTGACAAAAATAAGTGGTTATTAATATTTGATAATCTAAAAATTAATGAAAATAACAAAATTCAAGAGTTTATTGATTGGGAGAGTAATGGAAATATAATATTTTGTTCGCAAGATAGTGAGAAATTACCTAACACTATAGAAATGGCTTTATTTGACAAAGATACTACCGCTATTTTAGCTAGTAATTTATTAAGTAATAAAGACGAAAAAGATATTGAATTTTTAATAAAAGCATTTAATGGTTACCCTATACTTATAGTTCAAGGCATTCAATTATTAAATAAGATCAAAGGTTTAGATAGAGAAGAATATAAGAATAAAATTTATCACTCAGCTGATAAAATAACAACAAATATTAATATGGCTATACAGGGATTAAAGCCTAGTGCAGTAAAGTTACTTAATAAAATAGCTTTACTAAATAATCAGAGTTTCTCAAAGCAACTACTTAGTGTCATTACTGATAGTAAAGATACTCTAGATGACGATATATATAAATTATCTAAGTTCCTACTGATTAGCAGCATTGATCCTAACCAAGGTAATCATATTTTTGAGATGCATGATATTATTGCTAATAAGATCATGGAGCTAAATGGAGCTAAAAACAATAAAATGTATTTAGAAGATATTATTTTAAAACTACCTAAACCTAAAAATTCGGTATTGTTGATACATATATGGAGAGAATCAAAGACTATACGTGAAAATCTGAAAATTCTTTTCAAAAATTCGGAAAAATATAATATTGGCGTATATGCAATGCTTAATTTAAGAGCTGATTTACTCTCTTTATGTATAAATGATAGTAATATATGTAAAGTAAAAGAAATGACAGATTGGTTCGAACAAAAATATAAGGAAGGTAACTTTAAACTTTGGAAAATGTCCGAAAATCAAAAATATCATTATGCTCGATATTTAGGAACAATAGGGGCGTATAATAGAATGTCCTTAACAAATTTTGAAGTGGCTATTTCTTACGTTACTCAAGCATTAAAGATTTTAGATGATCTTAATGATTGTGATGCCTTAAAATTTATTTTAGACTTACACTTATCTAAATCTCAAGTATCTTTAGGTCATATAAAAATTACCGAAGAACGCCTTGAAAAAATGCAAAAATTATTAAAACAAGAACTCCAAGAATCTGATGTATTTGTAATATATTCTTTAAAGGCAAGCTTATTTTTTATCCAAGGTAGATATGATGAGGCTTTAGTTTATATCGATAAAAATATTGAGGTACTTACAAAAAACGGATTACCCCCTAATAATAGATATTATACTTCATCTTATCTACTTAGGGCGGCAATACTAAACTATCTTGGTAGATATCAAGAATCCTATGCTCAAGCTAAACAATTATGTGACATGTATCATTTACAAGGTGAAGGGATTGCTTATGCTTCCAAGCAAGTGGCAAGGATTTATACACAATTGGCAAGAAGTGAATTGGGACTGGGTAAGATGGATGAATGTCTAGATCACATTAATAAAGCTATAGACCTATATTTAGCAAAGAGTAGAGATGTTAATGATACAAATTATTATGAAAATCCGGATCTGGCGGCTAGTTATGTGGTACAAGGTGAGATTTTATTTGCTCAAGATAATATTAAAGAAGCAATAGCATCTTATAAAAAAGCTTATACTATATATCATTATTTATATAAAGATAATCGTCAAAATATTGCACAAGTTAGTTACTTATATAGTCAAGCAGCTATAGCCGCCTGTAAATCAAAAGATTTATATAATTATAAATTCTTTGGTAAATCTCAAGTTAAAGAATTCGGCATACGTCACCCTAATACTACTGCCATGTTTGAATATTGTGAACAATATGACATGGATTTATGGAAAAAGCAAGTTAAGGTTTATAACTAATTCGATAACAAATTATATTATTAAAATATCTTATTTATAACTTAATAATTTAGTCATTGACAGGAAGTGGTAATTTTTATTAATATCTCTAAAATATTATAGAGTAATATGAGTTTTATGTTATATAATTTCCACAAGATTGTCAGTACTATTGGTACTAGTTTGCATGAGAGTTCTATAGTAGAGAACATATCATATAGGCTAAAAGACCCTGCTTCTGTCTTAAAGAAGCTGTTAAGAAAGAATATTGATTTTCATCAATTAACTGATCTAGTGGCTCTTAGAATTATAGTTGATAAGCAAGAAGATTGTTACAAAGTATTGGATATTCTTCATGATCTATATCCTAACAATCTTGAGAAATATAAAGACTATATTATTAATCCTAAGCATAATGGTTATAGTTCTCTGCATGTCGTGCTTGCCGTTGGGACACCTAGTCGTAATGTGGAAATACAGATACGAACCAATCAGATGCATGATATAGCAGAATTTGGTACCGCTAGTCATGGTGAATATAAAAAATCACAAGAAGCGAGAATAGAAGAATTATTTTCTACAACATTATCTAATATAGATGCTATTTATAGAGGGCTAAATAATGCATATAAGCTTTTTGAACAGTTTAATTGGACTATGCTGGAGTTAGTTGCTTATGAACAAGAAATCCAAGATGTTTGGAATAATTGTCAAGATGACTTACAAGCAATACGTGAACAATTATTAGAAGAGTAGGTATAGTCAATTAGGGAAAGATTGGTGACATCCTTTTTGTTGAAACAAATGGCTAATTAGCTATATTAAAATTTAAGTTGAATATAAGCTATTAACAATATAATATGGAGATGTTGAAATTAGATAAGATACAATGATTACTATTACTTTTCCAGATGGAACACAAAAGCAATTTACAAAAAATATTACGGGGTTGGAGATAGCTAGTCAAATCTCTACTTCTCTAGCAAAAGATGCTTTGGTTATTGAGGTAAATAATGAGCTAAAGGACTTAAGCTTGCCGATAGAATTTGATTGTAATTTAAGAATTCTAACCTATAAAGATTCTAAATGCTTAGAGGTAATACGTCATGATGCTGCTCATATAACAGCGGAGGCAGTTAAAGAATTATTTCCCAATATCCAGGTAACTATAGGACCAGCTATTGAAAATGGCTTTTTTTATGATTTTGCTAAGGAGCAACCTTTTTCATCGGAAGATTTGCTGAAGATAGAAGCAAAAATGCATGAGATTGTTAAAAGAAATGATAAAATCACTAGAGAAGTATGGAATCGTGATCAAGCTATAGAATTCTTTAAATCAATTGGTGAACATTATAAAGCTGAAATAATCTCGGAAATTCCGGACAATGAGGATATTACCTTATACCGGCAAGGTAATTTTATTGATCTTTGTCGTGGTCCGCATGCTCCATCAACTGGCTTCATTAAACATTTTAAATTAATGAAAGTAGCAGGAGCATATTGGCGAGGTGATAGTAAGAACCCTATGCTACAAAGAATCTATGGTACAGCTTGGGCAACAAAAGAGCAGTTGGACAATTATCTGTATATGCTTGAAGAGGCAGAGAAACGTGATCATAGAAAATTAGGGCGGGAACTTGATTTGTTCCATTTTCAGGAAGAAGCTCAAGGTATGGTATTTTGGCATGATAAGGGTTGGAACATATACCGCACTATCGAACAATATATCAGAAATAAAATTAGAAAAATGGGGTATATTGAGGTAAAAACTCCGGTACTTGTTGATAAAAGCTTGTGGGAATCTTCTGGTCACTGGGAAAAATTTAGGGAAGATATGTTTGCTCTAAATCTTGCTGATGATAAAACGCTGGCTATGAAACCAATGAATTGTCCATGTCATGTGCAGATTTTTAAGCAAGGTATCAAAAGTTATCGAGATTTACCATTGCGTATGTCTGAATTTGGTTTATGTCATAGAAACGAGGCATCTGGAGCATTGCATGGTTTGATGAGAGTAAAGGCTTTTAGGCAAGATGATGCCCATATTTTCTGTACCGAAGAGCAAATTAACAGCGAGACAGTAAAATTTTGTAGTCTCTTAACCGAGATTTATAAAGATTTTGGCTTTTCGGATATAAAAATTAAATTTTCAGATCGTCCTAAGGTAAGGGCTGGCAGTGATGAAGTTTGGGATAAAGCCGAAAATGCTCTAAAAAATGCCGTAAAAGAAGCCGGTTATTCTTACATATTAAACCCTGGTGATGGAGCATTTTATGGACCAAAACTAGATTTTTGTCTTAAAGATTCAATAGGTAGAGAATGGCAATGCGGTACTCTACAGGTTGATTTTGTCTTACCAGAACGTCTTGATGCCCACTATATTGCAGCAAACGGTGAGAAAAAGAGACCAGTAATGTTGCATAGGGCTGTAATTGGTTCTTTTGAACGATTCATTGGTATATTAATTGAAGAATATGCCGGACGATTCCCTCTATGGTTAGCTCCTGTACAAGTAGCTATTGCTACTATCACTAGTGATTTAAATGATTATGCACTTGAGGTGCATAAATTATTGGTTAGTGAAGGGGTAAGGTCAGATGTTGATATTTCGCCTGAAAAGATTAATTATAAAATACGTTGTTTTTCTAATGATAAAGTGCCTATAATAGCTGTTGTTGGTAAACAGGAAATGGCAAATAATACTGTGACTATAAGACAACTCGGATCTGATCAACAAGAAATTATTTCTTTAGAAAATCTAGTAAAGCTTGTGAAAGATCAGAATACCCGCTATTTAACGTAAGTGGTATTTTGAATATAGCTAAATGTCATTGCGAGTCCACTCACTCCTTCATTGCGAGGAGCTGCAAAGTGGCAACGAAGCAATCCATAAAGGTAATTAGAAATGGATTACTTCAATGCTACTAAAGTAGCTTCTCGCAATGACAGTTGAGGTTTATGTACTCCTTGCAATGACGAGTTAACTAGAATGGGTTAGTTATATGCTCAAAATAATTTGAGTAATAATATAATTTTATTTAAACAATAATTATGGAGAAGTTTTATTTCTGGAGTTAAGAGCAGTAATTTTCCGAAGGCTAATAGGGAAATTAGGGCTAGTCAAGTTCGTTTAGTCGGTGAAAATGGTGAGATGCTTGGCATCGTCAGTATTAGGGAAGCTTTGGAGTATGCCGAAAAGGCTGCTTTAGATTTAGTAGAAATTTCACCAAATGCTGAGCCTCCTGTCTGTAAGATATTGAATTTTGGTAAGTTTAAATATGATAGTAAAAAACGTATTCAAGATTCCAGGAAAAAACAAAGAATTATTGTCCTTAAAGAGATGAAGTTTAAGCCAAACATTAGTCAGGGTGATTTTGATGTGAAGCTTCGTAAAATCAAGGATTTTTTGAAGGAAGGTGACAAAGTAAAAATCTCCTTATGGTTCAAAGGTAGAGAGATTATCCATAACGATATTGGTATGAAGTTATTTGACCGTATATTGTTAGAACTAGAAGGTTTGGCTAAGATTGATTCTGCTCCTAAAATGGAGGGTAAACAGATAATTATGTTAGTCAGTCCTAATACCATAAAAATACCAACGAACTAATTAGAACTAATATTATGCCAATTAAGATTCTCATGCCTGCTCTATCCCCAACTATGACTGAAGGGAATGTTAGCAAATGGCTAAAAAAAGAAGGAGATAAGGTTGTTCCAGGGGATGTTATAGCAGAAATAGAGACAGATAAAGCTACTATGGAAGTGGAATCTGTAGATGAAGGGGTTCTTGCTAAAATAATTGTACCACAAGGTACAGAGAATGTAGCGGTCAACTCACTTATTGCTGTATTACTTGAAGAAGGTGAAGATATAAGCTTATTGGATAATTTTATAGCAAGTAGTGATAATGTTGCTAAATCATCTGAAAAGCCGGCAATAGTTGTAGAGGAAAGTAAATCAGTTAATTTAACTCCGGGAAACGAAACAATAAAAGATACTGCTAGAGTATATGCTTCACCTTTGGCTAGAAGATTAGCAGCTATTGATAATATTGATTTGTCAAATATTCAAGGTAGTGGACCACATGGTAGAATAATTAAAAAAGATGTATTATCCTACTTAGTGCAACCAACAAATAGTGGTAAGATTAGGGCGGTGAACAGAAATAACCAGGAATACAGGTCTGTCCCCAATAACAATATTCGTAAAATCATCGCTAAACGTTTACTTGAATCTAAACAAACCATTCCACATTTCTATCTCTCAATAGAATGTAATATGGATAAGTTGCTTGATATTAGAGAAGATATCAATAAATCGCTGATAGAAGAGAGTAATATTAAAATTTCTGTCAATGATTTTGTTATTTTAGCAGTAGCCAAAGCTCTAAAAATTGTACCGGAAGCAAATGCCAGTTGGGATGAATCTGCTATTCGATATTATAATAACGTCGATGTATCAGTTGCTGTAGCAATCGATAACGGTCTTATAACACCTATCGTCAGAAATGCCGATCAAAAAGATTTGGTGACATTATCCCGCGAATTACAAACTCTTATAAAAAAAGCCCGGGATAATAAATTAACTCCTGAAGAATTTCAAGGGGGTGGTTTTTCCGTCTCTAACCTAGGTATGTACGGTGTTAAGAGCTTTAATGCTATAATAAATCCACCACAAAGCTGTATCCTAGCAATAGGAGCAAGTTCAAAACGTCCAATAGTTGACAATGATCAGATAAAAATTGCTACTATGATGGATGTTAGCCTTTCTTCTGATCACAGAGTTGTTGATGGTGCTGTTGGAGCCAAATTTTTGACTTCATTCAAAAAATTTATAGAAAGCCCTGCATTGATGCTTATATAATTTCTGATTTGCATCTTATCTTCATCACAACTTAAAACTTAAATCATAGAATAAATTATGAGCTTTTCTGATAATCTAGTAAAAATCTTAAACAAATATGAAGAAATATCAAAAAAATTAAGCACTGGTATAGTCGGAGAAGAATTTATCAAAGCATCGAAGGAATATGCTGGGCTAGAGCCAATTGTTCAAACAATTAATGAATATAATAAATCTACATCCGAGTTACGCGATATCAAAGAAATGGCACAAGAAGCAAATTTAGACCATGATACACAATCAATGATATATGATGAAATACATCGTTTAGAAGCTCTGATGCCTAAACTAGAAAGGGCGGTAAAACTTTCTTTGTTACCAAAAGACGAAGCTGATACAAAAAATGCTATTATCGAGGTAAGAGCTGGTAGCGGTGGAGAAGAAGCGGCATTATTTGCAGCAACTTTATTTAATATGTATCACAGATACGCCGAATTAAAAAGCTGGCGTTTTGAAATATTATCAATCTCAGATACTGGTATTGGTGGATATAAAGAAGCATCAGCCTTGATTCAAGGACGCGATGTATTCTCTAAACTTAAATTCGAATCAGGCGTCCACCGAGTGCAAAGAGTCCCTGAGACTGAGTCAAGTGGGAGGATCCATACTTCGGCAGCTACCGTTGCTGTCTTGCCTGA
This sequence comes from Candidatus Tisiphia endosymbiont of Ceraclea dissimilis, assembly GCF_964030735.1. Taxonomy (NCBI): domain Bacteria; kingdom Pseudomonadati; phylum Pseudomonadota; class Alphaproteobacteria; order Rickettsiales; family Rickettsiaceae; genus Candidatus Tisiphia; species Candidatus Tisiphia endosymbiont of Ceraclea dissimilis. The sequence goes on along the minus strand of NZ_OZ034917.1, from coordinate 1,015,603 downwards.
AGCAGAAGATGTAGACGTTAAGATCGATGACAAAGATTTACGAATTGATACATATCGAGCATCGGGAGCAGGTGGACAACATGTCAATACCACCGAATCAGCGGTAAGAATTACCCATTTACCAACTGGTATTGTCGTTGCCTTACAAGATGAAAAATCACAGCATAAAAATAAAGCTAAAGCTATGAAAATTCTTCGTTCTAGGGTTTATGAAGCAGAGCGATATAAAAAAGATATGGAAAGAGCCGAAGTACGTAAAGGTCAAGTTGGTTCTGGTGATAGATCGGAAAGAATTCGTACCTATAACTTCCCGCAAGGCAGAGTATCTGATCATAGAATTAACCTAACTCTCTATAAAATAGAAGATGTCGTAAAAAATGGGCAGTTAGACGAATTTATTGAAGCTTTAATATCGGCTGATGAGGCAAAAAAACTTTCAGAAGTTTAACGTTATTAAGAGGAGTCATTTTGTGACAATGAAGTAATCTTAAATTGTTGTTCTTAGCAACGTTGTCATTCGCTTGACTTAGTTTCATCCCTGTGAAAGTAGGTATCTAGTACTACAGTTGTAGTTTAGATGTGAGCATTCACGATTTTTTTGTGATGAATAAAAAAACCTGATCACCAAGCGTCATTGCGAGGAGACCGTAAGGTCAACGAAGCAATCCATTTCTAATCACTTTCCTGGATTGCTTCGTCGGTCTGGCAACCTCCTCGCAATGACATCTTATACTTTAACCTTTTTTCCGTGAACACTCACATTCAATCTACAACTGTAGTACTAGGAAACTAGCAAAATATGATGCAAGTGGCAAGATAATTGTGGAGTTAGGGAAGAAGGTTGATAGCATTAATGCTGCTGCTAAAAAGAGCTAATTTCTGAGGATAGCAAGCTTAGCGGGCTGTAGATTTAGGGATAATTTCTAACGAAGTTCTCCACAATTCCACAGCCACAACTACAGCAATCTAAATTTTCAAAATATTTGGAACACCCAATTATTGCATTTTCAGCTTATTGCATTTTCAGCAATTCATTAATTTTATTAATAGACATACCTGTCATCTTAGCAATTGACCCCACAGAATTGCCATTCTTTAACAACAGCTTTACCAATTCAGCTTTACCCTCAACTTTACCTATATGGATACCTCTGGCTTCACCTTCTTCAATATATTTTTGTGCAACAGTTCTCATAATGTTCCCTTTTTCTTCTTCTGACAAATACTTAGCTAGTAGCTCTTCTAATTCTGATTGTCTTGCCTCAGGTAATTTTATGTCAGTGTACCATAAAAACGATTTTATGTAAATATAGCCTTTTTCCTTATCTACTAATATCTCTAATTTAAACCTTTGAAGAAATTCTTCCCAAAGCTTTATCATATCTCGTTGATGAATATGCTTGAGCATATATTCTAACATCCCAATATGCTTCTTCTTCATTATTTCATCATCAGACATGCTTTGTAAATCAACCAATTGATAATCCTCTGTCATTAATTTCTTGGCTATAATTGCATCAGTAAATAAACTCCATAAATTCCTAGGAGCAGTATACACTTCCCTCCCATTATAAATCACTAAATTATATACTAATGGTAATTTCTTTCTTCCTTTTTTATGCCTTTCACACAATAATAATGTGTATTTCCATAATCGTAAAGCTGTCCAATAATCAACGCCCGACTGAGCCTCAATCAACACATACACAAAAGCCTTACCCTGATTCTTGGTAGCAACTCCATATACTATATCACTACATTTCTTGTTTAAAGATTCCTCTATGTAGCTTTCTTTTTCTACTGTTATTTTTGATAAATCTACTAAACTCTTAAAATCATTCGGCAAATAATATTCCAAAAATTCTTGAGCTGCCACAGGATCAGCCATTATTGTTTTGACTAATGAATCATGCTTTAACTTTTTTGTCATTTTTCTACTTACTTATTAAGCTATTGTTTAGCTAAACTAGTACCTATAATACCTTGATCATGATATTCCAGCAATTGCTTTCTATCAATCTGTCAATAACATTTTAAATTCGAATAAATAATTTGTTGTGCCTGGAAATTTTATCATTCCCTGATCTCTCAGGCACTCTTTGCCACAACAACACTGAAGTCGGAACGCAAAACAGGATTGTTACGACCACTACGTTATCTGGCAATGACTCTTAGAGTTCAGCTTATGTCATCTGTTGAGTCTGGCAGTTTGTTCTTTAAGATAAAAGGTATTTGTAGCAATAGGAAAATGAACATTATAGGTATTGCTCCAAATATTTTAAATATAACCCATGTAGATTCTGCAAAATTACGCCATACTATTTCATTTAATATTGCCATGAACAGGAGGAAAGCCGCGGTTCTATAGCTTAAAATATTCCAATTTTTATCTTCAAGTTGGACAAAATGATTAAACATATATTTCATAAATGCCTTATTTCTTACTGCACTGATAAAAAATGTACCACAAAAAATTAAATATAGAATAGTCGGTTTGATCTTGATATACATAGAGTTACCACTGATCAAAACTATACTAGCTGAGACTAATAACACTCCAGAAGATATTAATAATGATCTTGAAACTTTGCCTTCTATAAAATAACACAAACTAACGCAAATAATTGAAGTAATAAGTATATATAACGTTGCACTTTGCATGCTACCGCCATAAAAATAGCCAATAAAAAACGCTATAAGCGGAGCAATTTCTGATAAAAAATTAAGCATAAATTAGGTTTATTTCTCTGTTACTAGTTTTTTGTGCATCTGATTTTCATTTGTATAAAGATATTAATTAATCCTAGAGTACAAATATAAAAAATGACTTGTAAGCCATTAGGCTTAGCAATATATCCAGTAATCATATTTAGAAATTTACCATAAATGCTGTTATCAGAAACTAGCCATGAGCTATCCCAAAGCTGGTCTGGCAGAATAGTAATAATTCCTGAAGAAGTCAATATACCAGCCGCTTCTGCTGCAAAGCCGCTAGCAATAAGCATTAGTAAAATTGAAGATATACGAAATATATATTGTTGGTTTGCTAATTTTATAAAACCTAAATATATAACGATACCAAGTGTTAGTCCGCTAACCATACCAATAATTAACCCTAGTAGATAACTATTAGCATCAATTACTTCAACTGAGGAAATACTGTAAACTAATAAAATAATTTCCATTCCTTCTCGAAGAATAGTTGCTGCAACAATCAATATTAGCATTATATAACTACTATCGCCGCTACTAATCTTTACAGACAAATCATTAAGATGTCGCTTTATCTTAATACCATAACCTTGCATCCATACTATAGTCCAACCAATTAACACAACTGTTAGTAGAATAACTGCAGAATTAAATATCTCATCCCCCATGCCACTAAATGATATGGATATAGTGCGAGTGAAGAACGCGAATAATGCAGCAGATACTGTGCCAAGCATCACTCCAGCAATTATATAAATTCTAGATTTTTCTAATTGTTTTGTTACAGCAAGTATTACCCCAAGCAACAAAGCTATTTCCAGACATTCTCTAAATACTACTAACGCTATTTTAAACATTTAAACCGTAAATAAATTTAATTAACAATGAGAGACCCTTGAGCCGTCTCTTGGTGAAAATCTCCGAAGAAATCATATTTACCAGGAGCTAAAGGGGCAAGTATTATATTTATAGAATCATTTGGCATAATGATCTTTTCGCGGTGCAGATCATGACTTTCAAACTCCTCTACAGTATTATCTTGATTGTGGATAATAAAACGAATTTTCTTACCACTAGGTACTGTAATAACATCAGGTTCAAATCTATGGTTTTTTATGACCGTTACAATTTCTAACATAGCAGTATCTGTATTATTTTCAGATTCAACTTTATTATTAATTATAAAAATTATTATTCCTGATAATAGAACAACGCCTATAAAGAGTCCAATGGTAGCTTTTCTTTTCATAATTTTAACTCGAAAGCTTTATTAAAGTTACAAAATACACTAATATAATCATAATCACAAGTATATATAGTAGAGTATAGTTTTTTTGTTTCTTATTTTTTGATAATTTCATAAGTATCCTTCCTATATTATACAGTATAATTGTATTACCACTAAGTTAAAAGATCGTGTTTTAATTTTAAATTATTATTTTTATTAATTATAGTCCTATAAACTTGTATATTTTCCAACACACGTTGCACATAATTCCTAGTGTGAGGATATGGTATCAGCTCAATCCAATCAATTACTTGCCATAAATTTTTTAGCTTTCGTGGATCACCAAACAGATCAATCCACTTTGATATGGTATTAGGACCAGCGTTATAAGATGCGATAGTTAGAATATATGACCCATCAAATCGTTGTAACAGTGTTTTTAAATAATTGCTACCTAGCATAATATTATATTCAGGATCAGTGGTTAGTTTTTTAATGTTACATTGATGATTAAGAGATTCTGCAGTATCACAGGCAGCGGCTTTTTCAAGTTGCATTAGCCCATGACCTTTAGCGTCATTAATGGTGTATTGATTAAAACCCGATTCATGTCTGATAATACTATATGTTAAAGCCTCCTCTACAGGAGAGGTTTTTACTGCCTTTATATGCGTGATAGGGAAAGCATAATCTTTAATAAAAACATGATATTGACAAGCGATTCTTGCTATTTCTACCATATGGAAAATATTATCATAGCTACTAATTAGCTTAGTAATTAATAAAATTTCAGATGGCTCTGATGATTTTCTAATAGCCGTATCAGCATATAAAAAAGCTAAACCATACTTACCATATTTAATTAAATGTTTTATGGCTCTAATAATTTCACTATTTTCCAAATTAGGCTTAATGGATTTAGGTTTTTGTGGTAGAATTAAGTGATTCGTTTTAAGCTCAATATTTGCCAACTGCCCATAAAAACGATCAGAATATTTAGCCGCCATATTATAAAATTTATTTGCTTGTTTCATATCCCCTTTTGCTTGATATGTTCTAGCTAGCCAATATTGTCCCCTTGATATACTTAATGGCTTTGTTGTAAGTTTCATAAATTTATTAAAATGACTTAAAGCAAGGTCAGGTTTATGTAAGAATCTAAGAGCAAGCCAACCACTAAGCCACTCTGCTTCTCTGATATATTCATGGCTTACAGTAAGAGGTATAGTAATTGTTTTATAGCTATTGGCAAAATCTTTTTGGTCAATAAATTCTCTGGCGTAATAGGATTGTAGGCGACCCCAACGGGCAGAATGTATGTTATCTGGCTTTACTTTTTTAAATAGAGCGATACTTTTGCTGGTGGGGATATCTTTTTTTTTGGAATCCAAATAGTGAAATAATAAAGCAGGGGTATAATATTTTTCTGATACTTTTTGAAAGAATTTTTCACTGTCACTGGACTGGTTTAGTATAGCAATTTGGGCAAGGAAATTTTGTTTATAGCCATTACTCACATAGTGCATATATTTTTTGGCACTATTAATATCGGTTTCCCATAAATATTGATCAATTTTTTTCACATGATCTTCTTCACGTAATATATTTTTGAAATTAGTTAAATATTGTTTTTCTTCTGGAGCAGTAAAGACGCCATAAATCCAACCGTTTTTTATAATTTTTGCTAATTTCTGTTGATCTTTTATTAATTGTTTAGCAGCTAAAGCGTAGAACTTATAGCCTAAAGGCGTGATTGGTTCGTTTTTATTAAACCAATTTATGATTAAAGTTTTGTCTGTGCCATAATTTAGATATTGTTCAGCTCTCTCTTTTAGTTTGTTGATATGTGGCCAGTGGGGATTATCTTGTATAAAATTTATTACCGATGCAAAATTATTCTTTTTATAATTTTGGTCTAAGAACTGTTGAGACATGACAATTTTGATTAAAGCTTGATCTTTTGAAGCTTTTGCCATCTTTTCACAATCTTGCCATTCTTTGTTGTCTAGATGGGTAAAAGTGTTTTTAATAAAAGTATCTTTATCATAGATCAATGCCATTGACTCTGATGTTAATAGTTCTAGAATGATTAAAATCATTGACAGTATTGTCTGAATTCTCATAATCGGCAGTGGGTAAATTATAATTATTATAAGGTGTTATTATGAATAGAGCATTTGTCTTTCCAGGTCAAGGATCACAAATAGTTGGTATGGGAAAAGAGTTTTATGATAATTTTCAAGTAGCAAGAGAGACCTTTGAAATTGTCGATGATACTCTTGGCAGAAAATTAAGTCATATTATCTTTAACGGATCAAGTGAAGATTTGACTTTAACAATTAATGCCCAACCGGCACTAATGACCATCTCTATGGCAATAGTGAATGTTATTAAACAACAAACAAATAGCAATATTAGTAATCTGTGTTCATATGTTGCTGGTCATTCTTTAGGAGAATATAGTGCATTATGTGCAGCAGAAAGTATAAATCTACAAGTAACTACCGAATTGCTAGCGGTACGTAGTAAGTCCATGCAAGAAGCCTATCCGCTAGGTGAGGGTTTAATGGCAGCATGTATAGGCATTCCTCTGGAAAAGCTGGAACAGATTATGAAAGAAATTACCAATTTTGATATAGCTAACGATAATATAAAAGGGCAAATAGTAATTAGCGGTGAGATTATGGCAGTGCAACGGGTAATGTCTATTGTAAAAGATTTAGGATACAAAGCTATTAAATTAAATGTAAGTAGTCCTTTTCATTGTAGTTTGATGAAGCCAGCAGAAGATAAAATGGCACAAGCTTTAGATAAAATAACAATTAACAAGCCGTTCGTTCCGGTGATACAAAACGTTACAGCCAAACCAACAACTAATCCTATAGAGATAAAGAAAAATTTAATCTCACAGATTTGTGGTAGAGTGAGGTGGCGTCAAACTTTAGATAAATTAGAAAATCTAGAAATAGAACAAATAGTTGAAATCGGTGCAGGTAAGGTTTTGACGAATATGCTGAAAAAAACTGACCATAAATTTAATTTGATTAATGTTTCCACTATAGCAGAATTGGAAGAATTTCTTAAAATTATATGATAATATTATTATCTACAATTAAAGAGTGAGGAATTAATGCCGAAAGTCATTACAGTAACAGATATGGTGCGATCTTTTTTAGACATTATTGGACGAGTGCATTATCAAGGAGAAAGTTTTGATATTAAAAAAGGAACAAAGTATAGTTGCAAGGCTAGTACCAACACAAAACAAGCCGACGCTTACGTTGGGCGAATTAAATGAATTTTTTGAGAATGGACCGCATCTTGATAAAGATGATATAGAGGGATTTGAAGAAGACATTAATGTTATTAAGTCTTTAAAGTTAACGGATTGGGGGAATAAATGGGATTAGTAATTGATAGTTCAGTAATTCTTGTATTTAATGTTAAAATAAAAATCTGCTATAATTTAGATTTTTTTCATTTATTATAATCAGATTCAGTTATAATCACAACTTAATTCAAAAACTAAGAAATACAACATGACAACGCAAGCAAATACTAAATTTCCTATAGAAATTGATAAGAAACGAGATAATTTATTGACTAATTTTGGTAAAGCCGTCCTAAAGGATAGGTACTTATTAGCCGGAGAGGATTTTCAGGATTTATTCGCTAGAGTCGCTAGCTACTATGCTGATAATACCCAACATGCCCAGCAATTATATGAGTATATAAGCAAGCTGTGGTTTATGCCAGCCACTCCAGTTCTGAGTAATGGTGGAACTGATAGAGGGATGCCGGTTTCTTGTTTTTTGAATGAAACAGATGATAGTTTAGAAGGTATTGTAGACCTTTGGACGGAGAATGTTTGGCTAGCTTCGCGTGGTGGTGGTATAGGAAGTTACTGGGGCAACGTTCGTTCAATTAATGAGGAAATTAAAGGCAAAGGCACTTCTTCTGGCATTATTCCATTTGTCAAAGTTGTGGATTCTATGACCTTAGCTATTTCCCAAGGGTCAATTAGACGTGGTAGTGCTGCTATATATTTACCAATTGACCATCCAGAAATTGAGGAGTTTATCGATTTAAGACGTCATACAGGTGGTGATACTAATCGTAAAGCTTTGAACATTCATCATGGTATAGCTATAACAGATGCCTTTATGCAAGCAGTAGAAAATGATGAGGATTTTTCTTTAATTAGCCCTGATACTAAAAAAGTTGTACGGGTAGTTAAGGCAAGAGAGATATGGGTGAAGTTATTAACTACTAGAATAGAAACTGGAGAACCTTACATAATATTTATTGATACTATCAATAAATATATTCCTGAACATCATAAAAAACTTGGGCTACAGGTAAAAACTTCAAATCTTTGTAGTGAGATTACTTTACCAACTGGTATTGATCATTTGGGTAAAGCGAGAACTGCTGTTTGTTGCCTATCTTCGGTAAATTTAGAATATTTTGATGATTGGCAAAATGATCCAGAGTTTATTCCTACCGCCATGCGTTTTCTAGATAATGTTCTTGAAGATTTTATCACTAAAGCCCCAAACACTATGGAGCGAGCAAAATATTCAGCCATGCGTGAACGCAGCGTAGGGTTAGGGGTTATGGGTTTTCACTCATTCTTACAATTAAAGGATGTGCCGGTAGAATCGGTAATGGCAAAGGTTTGGAATAACCAAATATTTGAACATATTCATAAAGAAGTTGATAGAGCTTCCGTAATTTTATCTGATGAACGTGGGTCTTGTCCTGATGCAGATGAAGTAGGTAGTAAAGAGCGTTTTAGTAATAAAACAGCTATTGCTCCGACAGCATCAATCTCAATTATTGCTGGTAATAGTTCGCCTGGAATTGAACCATTTGCGGCTAATAGTTTTATCCAAAAGACTCTTACCGGATCTTTTAATGTACGTAATAAATATTTAGAAAAATTGTTAAATAGCAAAGGTTTTAATAATGATCAAGTTTGGTCATCAATTGCCACGCATGAAGGCTCAGTTCAACATTTAACTTTTTTATCTGCTCATGAAAAAGAGGTTTTTAAAACGGCACATGAGATTGATCAAAATTGGCTTATTGATTTAGCAGCAGATAGGACGCCACATATTTCGCAATCTCAATCTCTAAATCTTTTCTTAGCAGGTAATGTAAGTAAGATGTACTTAAATAATATCCATTTTAGAGCCTGGAAAAAAGGAGTAAAGAGTTTATATTATTGTAGATCAACCTCAATTCAAAGACCCGATAAAGTATCACACGATGTCAAGAAAGTAGATTTTAAAGATATTGAAATAGCTAATAAGAAAAAACAAGAAGAAGAGTCTTCTAAATATGATGAGTGTTTAGCCTGTCAATAATTTTTGATATCTAGGTTTGTCATATAGATTGCTTCGTAGTGCTTACGCACTTCTCGCAATGACGAATTAATAGGTACGTCATTGCGAGCGAACGTATGTGAGCGTGGCAATCCATGAAGCTTGTCATATAGATTGCTTCGTAGTGCTTACGCACTTCTCGCAATGACGAATTAATAGGCACGTCATTGCGAGTGAACGTATGTGAGCGTGGCAATCCATTAAGCTTGTCATATGGATTGTTTCGTCGCTACTAAAGTAGCTTCTCGCAATGACGGTGTTGCAAAGCATCCCCTCGCAATGAGGTGTATAATTAAAATTCGAATAAATTAAAAAGGAAATATAATATGTCTTTACTTGATGCTAGTCCAATCTATAAACCGTTTTCTTATCCATGGGCTTATGAAGCTTGGCATGTTCAACAACGAATTCATTGGTTACCAGAAGAAGTGCCGCTAGCTGATGATATAAAAGATTGGAAATATAATTTAACTCCTGGAGAAAAACATCTATTAACTCAAATATTTCGTTTCTTTACTCAAGCTGATATTGAAGTAAATAATTGCTATATGAAACATTACTCCAGGGTATTTAAGCCAACGGAAGTACTGATGATGTTATCAGCATTTTCTAATATGGAAACAATTCATATTGCGGCTTATTCTCATTTGCTTGATACTGTAGGTATGCCAGAAACTGAATATTCAGCATTTCTTAAATATAGAGAAATGAAAGATAAATACGACTATATGCAACGTTTTGGGGTAGAAACGAAAGAAGATATTGCTACAACTTTAGCAGTATTTGGGGCATTTACTGAAGGATTACAGCTATTTGCTTCATTTGCTATTTTGCTTAATTTTCCTCGTTTTAATAAAATGAAAGGTATGGGGCAAATCATTAGTTGGTCAGTAAGGGATGAGACGTTACATACTGATTCAATCATTATGTTATTTAAAACTTTTATTAGGGAAAATCCTGAAGTATGGACTGAGGAGGTTCGTGGTCGTCTGTATGAAGCGTGTGCTACTATTGTCCATTTTGAAGATGCCTTTATTGAACTAGCATTTGAAGTTGGTGGTATTGAAGGGTTAACTGCTAGAGAAGTAAAACAATATATTCGTTATATTGCTGATCGCCGATTAATGCAGCTTGGACTTAAAGAAATTTATTTAATTGATAATAATCCGTTGCCTTGGCTTGATGAAATCTTAAACGGTATGGAGCTTACTAATTTCTTTGAAGCAAGGGTAACCGAATATACCAAAGCTGCAACTGTTGGATCGTGGGAAGAGGTATTTGCTGATATGGATAAAAAACAAAAAAGCCAGCAAGAGATATAGTTGATTCAGGAGAATTTGGGGCTAAGAGCGATGGGGGGCATAAGCGTTAGTTTAAGAAAACAATAATTGAAGAACCGTCATTGCGAGGAGACCTTAAGGTCGACGAAGCAATCCAGAAAAGTGATTAGAAATGGATTGCCACGCCACCTACGGTGGCTCGCTAATAGACGAATTTTCTACTTTATTTTCTTAAATTAACGCCTATGCGATGGAGCGACGCCGTTCTCAATTTCTCATCAATTGACTATAATATGCTAAATTTATGCTATTTTGTATTAGTGGGGAAGATAATATATAGTATAATATAGAATATACATTGGAGAATAAAATAATATGACTATTGAAATTACAGTTCCATCCCTTGGAGAATCAGTATCAGAGGCTACTATTGCCAAGTGGCATAAAAAACAAGGAGATGTGGTTAAAGTGGATGAGCTACTTTTAGAGCTTGAAACAGAAAAAGTTACGTTGGAAGTAAATGCAGTTTCATCTGGGGTAATAAGCAAAATATTTAAGAATGAGGGAGATACGGTATCTGTCGGTGATAGCGTTGGACAAATTACCGAAGGAGCATTTTCTGCTGTAGCTTTACCTAGCACGTTAGGCAAAGAGGTACAGCAACAGCCGACAAATATAAACAGCATTGCTTCCCCACCTTCTGTACGAAGATTAGTGAGTGAAAATAAACTGTCATTAGATGACATAAAAGGCACTGGTAGAGAGGGTAGGGTAACTAAGGGAGATGTATTAGGATTTATAAATAGTCCAACAACAGCTTCATCTATACAAGCAACTGAATCACCTATTGTGAGCAATATTGCATTAGCAAATGCAGGGGCGGTAGAACGCGTTAGAATGTCGCGACTTCGTAAGACTATTGCAGATCGTTTGAAACAATCGCAAAATACCGCAGCTATTTTAACAACTTTTAATGAAATTGATATGTTGAAAGTTATTAATTTGCGTATGCAGTATCGTGAAGAGTTTGAGAAGAAGCATGGTGTTAAGTTGGGGTTCATGTCATTCTTTGTAAAAGCTACTATTGAAGCTCTGAAAGTAGTAGCTTCGGTAAATGCTGAAATAGAAGGGGATGAGATTCTGTATAAGAATTATTACGATATTGGTGTGGCAGTAGGAACAGAGCAGGGGTTAGTAGTACCAATAGTCAGGCAGGCTGACAAATTGAGTTTTGCTGGTATTGAGAAAGAAATTACCGGTCTGGGTAAAAAGGCTAGAGAAGGAAAGTTATCGATGTCTGATTTATCAGGAGGAACATTTACTATTTCCAATGGTGGTGTTTATGGCTCATTATTATCAACCCCTATTATTAATCCTCCTCAATCAGGTATTTTAGGTCTTCATAAGACCGAAGAAAGACCAGTAGCAATTAATGGCAAAATAGAAATACGTCCGATGATGTATGTAGCTTTATCTTATGATCATCGTATTATTGATGGTAAGGAAGCTGTTACTTTTCTTGTGAAAATCAAGGAATTAATTGAGAATCCAGATCGTTTGTTATTAAATCTCTAAGTTATAGTATGATAAGCACAAAAGTAATTAGGAGTAGAAGTTATGGTAAAAGAAAAATCTGTTTTTGATGATCTTGCTGTTAAAATTGAGAAATATCGTCCTACTATTGAGGATATAGGGCAATATATTGCAGCTCAGCATGCAGCTTTGGCAGACGACCCTAAGGGAAGTTTGAGTCTTAACCAATATTTAAAGAACATATATTTTCCTGATAAGAATGTAGTGGTAGCAGCGGATTTGTCTAATATGATTTTTGGTGCATCTGGTACTATAACCGATCTAAGTGGAGGAGATTTTACTGGTTGTATATTTAAAAATACTACTTTTAGAGGATGTAATTTAGAGGATGCGGTATTTTGCGATGTTGATTTTAATCAGGCTTATTTCGAAAATACCGTTCTAAGAAATGTAGATTTTAGAGGAGCTGATCTTGCTAATTGTCAGTTCTCTGATAATTATAAGGGATATTCTCAAATGGGGAAGGAGCGTGATATTGAAGGAATAAAATACAGTACGACCTCTTCTTTAGGCAGAAAATATGCTGATATAAAAAGTGATTTAGTTCGTCAAAAAGAGCAGAAGGAACTTATAAATAGTAAGACAAAAGAAGTAGCTGATGCATATGCAAATTTAAGTTATATGCAACAAGCAAAGATAGTACTAAAGGGTGAAACTGGTAATCAGCAATATGACAAATTGGTAGAAGAGTTGAAGCTAATGGTTGAGCAAAAAATATTTCCTAGAAAAGATAATGTAATGCATAAAACTTTTCAAAATATTTTTGGCAGTGAGAGCTGTATTTTTGATCCAGCTTATGTACGAGGGTCAACTAAAGAACAGCGGGATCAAGAAACTCAATATGTACGTCTAGCTCGAGAGGATATAGAGAAATATTTAGAGGCGAGAAAGGATGATAAAGATTTAAGTTTAAATGATTTTGCTAAAAGCAAATTAGAGCAATCGCAGATAAAGGCAGGAGCAAGAATTATTGCAGATTGTTCAAGTAGAGTTGATACTTCTACTAATAATGAATGGCATGATAGGGTCGATTTATCTGGCTTAGATTTTTCAGGGGCGGATTTACGAGGGGCTGTTTTTTCAGGATCCGTTTTATCCGGATGTGTGTTTAATGGTACTGATGTTAGTGAAGTAAGCTTTGAAGGTGCGGAGCTGGTAGCGGCTAATTTTGTTGGAGTTAAAGCAGATAACGCCAATTTCTTTAACAGTAATCTAAGTAAATCAACGGTCACTGATAAGAGTCAGTTTGTTCATGCTTTTATGTCTGGTTCTAATGGTCAGGAAGTTTTGATAAGCGACTCTAATTTTGATTATGCGAATATAAAAAATGGTAATTGGGATCGTGCAAAATTTACTAATTCAACATTTAATCATGCAAATTTAGAGGGTATTTCTTTAATCTCAGCAGATTTACGAAAAGTACAAATGCAGCATGCAATATTAGAGCAGGCCATTTTAATGCAGTGTAAAGTTATAGATAGTGATTTATCGAATGCTTTAATGAGTAAAGCTAAGGCACATAAAGCACAATTTCAAAATACTATACTAAACGGTATAGAAGGAAAAGGTATAAATTTATCAGAAGCTGAGTTAGATAGTTTTGTCAAATTGGATGAGGCGAATTTAGAAAAAGCTATTTTAACAAAGATTAATGCTGAAGGGGTGAATTTTATTCGAGCTAATATGAACATGGTGGATGCCCAAAATGCAAATTTTAGGAATGCGATTTTAGAAGATGTTAACATAAAATGTGCTAATTTAACCGAAGCTGTTTTAGAAGGAGCCAAAGGCCACGGAATTAATTTAAGTTATAGTACACTAACAAAAGTTCATGCCAAAAAGGCTGATTTTTCGAATAGTATAATAAGACGTATGGAAGCTCAGCAAGCCGATTTTACTGAGGTAAATTTTACCAATGCTGATCTCACAAGATCAAACCTACAAAAAGCAATATTGGAAAAAGTTCAAGCCGAAAAGGTTAGGTTAGAAGGAGTTAAGTTACGGGCAGCAAAATTAGCTGAGGCTAACATGGCTAAAGCAATAATCGATGTTGATACTAATATTATCGGTAGCGATTTGCGTGATTTACAAGGCAAATTTATTCAAAATGGTCAAGAAATCACCCCGCAGAAGCTTCAAGAACAGCAAATAATACTTGAGCAGGTAGAATTGCAACGGAAAAAAGATAATTCACCGAATATTGCTGTAGGTCTGTTAGAAGAGGCTGGAGCATTTTTTCTTGATGCTATTAATGTATTACCTCCAATTGTTAGTAAGATGCCTGATGTAAATGATATATATGAAAATTTCCTTAAATTTCAAGAAGTGAGATCAAAATTATCAAGTGATGAGTTGCTAGTTGAAGAAAGACAAAAATTACGAACAGAACAAGTGGAGTATGCATCTCATTTGATCAAGGGTGCTGGTACAGTACTTGATAGATATGTTACTAGTTTGACTGAAGAACAATCTAATCTTTTGAAAGATATTATAGCCAAATATTCTGTATTGCCAGTTTTAAAAGCTGTATTAAATCCTGTTGTTGGCAAGAAGAAAGTTGGTACTAATATACTTGATGAAGTAGATAAAGATTTTATTAGAAGAATAGTGCCGTTATCAGTAAATTTAGTAAGTGGGGTGTTAGAAGGAGAATCAAACAAAAAAGTACAAGAAATTTGTAAGGATCTTATAATTCCTGATAAGAAATCAGGACGTAATATCATAAAAAATGCTTTGGAAATATTTGTTAGTCCTCAAGTGGTAGCAGTGGTCAAGAAAGACTTAGTTGAATTTTTACGCAGTCCAGTTAATCAAAAAGAAATTACCCAAATTGCTGAGTACATTTTAGACGATAAATTTACTAGATTCGTGTCAAAAGAGTTTTTGGACGATACTATATCACTGGCAATTAATGCAAGTAGCACAATATTAGATCATACTCCTAAAGTGGTTGGAATCTATGAGTCGTATATGAAGCATCAAGACCTTGCTTTAGAGTTGTTGACTGGTGATGAAAAATTATCTTCTGACAGAAAAGAAGAAATAATACTAACACAAAAAGCTATGGTATCGTCTATTGTGGATAATGTTGATAAGGTTGTTCAAAGTCTATCTTATGACTTAAAACATACTCTACCGCAATATTTTGTTAAAAATAAAGGAAATATTCTAGGGTTTTTGGATAAACCAGAAGTTCAGCAAAATTTACGATTTTATGGTTTGAACCCTAAATTTGTACATGATGCAACAGCCGCAACTATTCCGTTTATTGTTGATGTCTTGCCGATAGTAACAGAACTTGCTGAAAGTTGTTTAAAAGACAAAGATGCTGTAGGGCTAATCATTGAGCAAACTAAAGATATTATGAGTGCACCTAAATCTGAACAATCAGAAAAGGTTAGTAAATTAGTCGATTCTCTTATTAAATTTAATAAAGATAATCCTAATGTCAGAGAGGTTTTACAGAAGAAAATCCCCGATCTTTTAATAAAACATGCTAAAGATCTCGGTCCTGTGGTTGAGAAATTTCTTAATGAAACCAAGATGGGTAAAAAACTAAAATTGAAAGGTGAAGCAGTTGTTAAGGTATTAGGGGATCATTCTAAAGAGCTAGGAGCAATAACTACTGCATATAGTAAAAAAGAATATGGGGCAATGGTTCGTCCATTGATGGGCTTATTATTTGATAAAAAGGTTCTAACTTTAGCTGTAGGAGCTGTAGCTAATATTTTGAAGCATAATTTTCAAAAGCATTTTGTGTCTAATTCAACACGTGGAAAAGTAATTGGTGAAGAAATGAGCAAGATGATTACAGATATTTTGCCTAATCTTAAACCAAATGACAAAAGAGATTTGTCTAAAATTTTTCAGGAGCGGGCTTATCAGTATAGTCAAGAAGCTCGTCTATCTAGTGAATATTCACCGATACTGGATTATTCCTTAAGTAATAAAGATTTAAGAGGATTGTCTTTTGAGACCGTTGATATGAACTTAGATAATTTCAAAGTTGAAGGATTTAACTTTAATAAGGTAACATTAGGCAAATGTTCGATTAAAGGTGCGGTATTTAAAGAATGTTCTTTTAAGAAAGCTATTTTTAAAGAACATATAGACTTTGAAGGGGCTACCATTGATGGCAGTACTTTAATTACACTTCTGCCAGCAATTCAGGAATATAACAAAAAGTATCCAGAAAAAACAATGAATTTAGATAAGATAAAAGTTGTTGGTGATATAAAAGAAGAGGTTAAAGCAAATCCTTTGTTAAAAAATGCAGATTTAACTAAAGCCACTGTAAAAAAAATAGAAATTGCTCCACCAGTATCAGTACCTAAGCCTGGTCAAGCAATATTGACAGAGCAGAGTAAAAGAAAAAATAGTGGAGTTCGAGCAAAATAAGGAAAGCAATTATAATCATTTTTTTTTGGTGCCACGACCACTACGTGGTTTTGCTAATAGATGTGGATAAGGTGAATATATAAGCAAATTTTATTATGACTTCAGACAAGCCAAAACATGACGAAATTTTTCGCAAATCTATGGAGAATCCCATAGTTGCTAAAGAGTTTTTGGCAACTCATTTGCCGAAGGATGTGTTGGCTTTAATCGATAGCACATCTTTAAAATTAGAAAAAGATAGTTTTATTGAGCCAGACCTTTCTGAAACTATTTCTGATGTATTATTTTCTGTTAAGTTTAATGATCAGGATGGCTATATTTTTTTGCTATTGGAACATCAAAGTACTGTTGATAAAATGATGGCGTTTAGGTTATTTAAATATATGATTAATATTTGTGATCGATATTTAACTACTAATCCTAAAGCTAAACGTCTTCCATTAATTTATCCTCTAATAATTTATAATGGTAAGAAGAAATATAACGCACCTCTTAATATATGGAATTTATTTAGCCATCCAGATTTAGCCAGAGGCTTTTGGACAAATGATTGTCAGCTTATTAACGTACATGACATTCCCGATGAAGAACTCAAGAAAAAAGTATGGTCTGGGATTTTGTTATTTTTCCTCAAACACATCCACGAACGTCAATTACTGAAAAGATGGCAGGAAATTTCTTATCTCTTGCCTAAATTGAGTAAAATAACAATAGGTCATGACCATATAAGAAATCTATTGAGCTATACTTTGACCTTTATTGAGCAAAATGATAAAATAGAGTTAGAAAAAATATTAAAAAATAGTTTAACTAAAGAAAAAGGAGAAGAACTTATGCCTAGTATAGCTCAAGTATGGAAAGAAGAAGGGATTCAAATCGGACTACAAGATGGTATCAAAATCGGAGAGGCTAGAGGCGAAGCCAAAGGTAGAGCCGAGGGTAGAGTTGAAGCAATGAAAGTTATAGCAAAAACTATGCTACTTAAACATAATACTATTAATGAGATCATTGAATTAACAGGCTTATCTAAAAAGCAAATCGAGAGACTAAAATAGACCTCTTGCAAAACTCTACTTCTGCTGGTAATTTGGACAATGATTCGGTACTCGAATCCTTATTTGCATTGGAGTATGCTGTGGAACCGTATAAGCGTCAGTTTAAGAAAATAAAGTAGAAAAGTCGTCTATTAGCGAGCCACCGTAGGTGGGGTGGCAATTCTTTTTAATCACTTTTCTGGGTTGCTTAGCCGATCTTTACGGTCTCCTCGCAATGACGGTTTCTCAATTATTGTTTTCTTAAACTGATGCTTATGCGTAGGCGGGAATCAAACGGTTAGTCGCACAAAAGGGTGCTCAATACAAAGGTACATATGGCCGTGGATGCGTATGGTATGCCGGTCAGAATTATTGTTACAGAAGGTTCCAGAAATGATTGTACTCAAGCTTGTGAGTTAATCCAGAATATGGAGGCACAACATCTTATGGCTGATAAAGCTTACGATACAAACGCCATAATAGAATCGGCTGTGAATGCAAACATAATTCCTGTAATACCATCAAAAAGAAACAGGAAGATTCAAAGAGAGATAGATAAATATCTATATAAGCTAAGGCACATTATTGAAAATACATTTCAAAAATTTAAAGAATGGCGTGGTATAGCAACAAGATATGCTAAAAATACAAAATCATACATGGCGGGTCTTTGTTTAAGGGCTTTACTAATGTGGCTCAAATCTCGTGACGACACACCCTAAGGTTCACAATTAGGAAGTAATAACTTTAATTCTCTGGCAATAATATTTCTCTTTTACCAGTGTGGTTAGGAGGGGATATTACCCCATTTTGTTCCATTTTCTCCACAAGAGTAGCAGCTCGATTATAACCAATTCGTAAACATCTTTGTATATAGCTAATTGATACTTTTCGTTCTAATTGTACTATTTGTACCGCTCTTTTATATAGAGTCTCGTCACTAGTTGAATCATCTCCAGAACTTTCGACATTTACTTCATCATCATCTAGTTGTTGGGTCACTGCTGAAAGATACTCAGGAGTTCCTGTTGCTCTTAAATATTCGGTTACTTTCTCTACCTCTTTATCATCAACAAATGGACCATGAACCCTGGTAATCTTTGACGAATTACCCATATAAAGCATGTCTCCCATACCTAGTAACTGTTCAGAGCCTTGTTCACCAAGAATAGTTCTACTATCAATCTTAGAAGTTACTTTAAAACTGATACGACTTGGAAAATTAGCTTTAATTACCCCAGTAATAACATCAACAGAAGGTCTTTGAGTTGCCATGATAATATGAATACCTGCAGCTCTTGCCATTTGAGCAAGACGTTGTATCGATAATTCGATATCCTTGCCAGCTACCAGCATTAAATCAGCCATTTCATCAACAATTACTACAATGAACGGTAATTTCTCCATATTCATTTCAATTGTTTCATAAATAGGCTTGCCGGTTTCTGAATCAAATCCTGTTTGGATAGAACGCTCTAATATTTTACCGCTTGACGCAGCTTCCAAAATTTTAGCATTATAACCAGCTATATTTCTTACCCCAATATTTGACATTGCTCTATAACGATTTTCCATCTCTTTTACTGCCCATTTAAGGGCTACTACCGCTTTGTTTGGTTCGGTAACCACTGGGGTTAGAAGATGTGGTATGCCATCATAGGTTGATAATTCAAGCATTTTAGGATCGATCATTATTAACCGACATTCTTCTGGGGTATAACGGTAAAGTAGGGAAATTATCATCGCATTAATTGCCACTGATTTACCTGAACCAGTCGTACCTGCAACTAATAAATGGGGCATTTTTGCTAAGTCTGCAACAAAAGGCTTGCCAGCTAAATCCTTACCTAAAATCAATGGTAGCATAATGCTATTATCTTGATATTCTGGGGTTTCAATTAATTCTCTTAGACAAAAGAAAGCTCGTTGTTTATTTGGTAATTCAATACCTAAGACGTTTCTACCCGGTATTACAGCTATTCTAGTTGATATTGCAGATAATGATCTGGCAATATCGTCTGATAAACCTATAATCCTAGAAGATTTAGTACCGGCAGCTGGTTCAAATTCATATAAGGTTACAACCGGACCTTGATTAATATTAATGACCTGACCTTTAACACCAAAATCATTAAGAACAGTCAACAATATTTGGGCATTATGTTGTAATTCTGATAAAGTTTCCACTTTTATATTTTGGCTATCAGCTTGTTTTAATAATTCGATAGGTGGTAAGTCTGGTAATTGGTCATTTTCTTTTCTTGATGCAGATTGTTTCTTTAAATAATGAGATTGTGGATCATTATTTTTTCCTAAATCCATTTTGTCAGCATATGAAGCTTCTTCTTGATTAACAAAAGGAGCCCTTTTTATCAAAACTGGTTTAGTTGAGTTGCTATTTGTTGATGTTGTAGGTAAGGATATAATTTTTTTATAAGGTATTAGTTTGAGTAATTTAATTATAGCATTCCAAAAAGCTGAAAATTTTATTTCTGCCAGTAAAAATAATAAAATAAACGTGACAATAATTAAAGCATAATCGGCTCTAGCATCTAATTGTTTGACTAGTGGGTAAATAATAGTACCGACTGTTCCGCCGGCACCAGCCGGTAAATAATCAATTTTTATCTTAGTGCAGACTATCGATAATGATATAATTGAAAGCAGCATCACCATTATCCTGATGGTAACCCATTTTTTCTCTAAACGCCACACGCTCAAAGACCAAAAAAAACAACAAATGGGTAAAATAAACGACGCTATACCAAAAAATTGGTAAAAAATATCTGCCAAATAACAACCAAAATAACCTAATAAATTACTTGGATATTTGGCTGTCACAGAATTAAAGGAAGGATCGTCTGGATTATAAGTTACTAGTAATAAAGTAGTAACGCAGCCTACCAACATTAATAGAGCAGACCGCACTCTATTATTAGTAAGAATCCTGTTGATGTAGTATAACACAAAAATTGCCTAAAAAAATGAACCACTTTGGTCGTTGCCTAAGATCCTCAAAGAACCTAGTATATATAAATGGAATCCATATATCTGCATAATAGACTCAGACAGGAATGTTTCCTAATAGTAAAAATTATAGTCCCAGGGCAATACGTTAAGCTCACGAACCAAGTAGCTCGTCTATTACACTCTTCTGTTTTAAAAAGTGTTTTTTAAGTAAATATTCCAAGTATTTTACGATAATATCACTTTCCAATCTTTCGTGCAAGTTCTTCTAAATATCCTGCTATAGTACTTAATGTTTCTGCAAATTTTTCTTCTTCACAAGGTATTTTATCGCCATCGATTTTAGCAATTTTATTAGTCAAATTTTGTACTTGTTCCTGTAAACTTAAGGCAGACATAACTAATAATAGTTCAAATGATGCTGATGGGCTAGCTTTTTTTATCTGGGTAATATTTTCATTTAACTTGGCTGCAAGATTGCACAATTCTTCTTCCGATCCGTCACTACATGCCAGTTGGAAAGTTTTGCTACCTAGTATTATTGTTACTATAGACATCTATATTATGTGTTTTTATGTTTTATTTCTTCCAATTCAGCAATATATACAGCTATTTGCTCAAGTATTTTTGTATAATTATCCTTGAGATATTTATTTTCATCTTTCAGTCTATTAATTTCTTGATGCTGTTCCGCAATATCCGACAAAAGACCTTCAATCCCTTGATCCACTTCTTGCATTAATTTAAGTAACAAATCAGTATTTATTGTCATTCATATGGTAATATTAAGTGAAAAATTATTGGAATTATTATTAATGTTAAAATAGAAATTATAATGAGCTGTTTTTTCCATTTATAATCAGATACCATTGAACCAGCCCTATTTTTGAAATCAATATCTTTAGGGAGTTCCTGCTCATCTTCCTCACCTGTATCCAAAACTATCCCTAAATAATTTGAATATAACTTAAGATAACCTTTCACATAAACTTCCGCTGGCATTGAACTTAGGTCTCCTTCTTCAAGAGCTTCTAAATATTGCTTTCTAATTTTCAAATAATCAGATATCTCTTCAAGAGTTTTGCCAGACTCTATTCTTGCTTGTTTTAGGGATGACGACATAACACGCTACTCAAGTTTACGCAAGAAGGTTTCAAACTTCTTATTTGCTAAAATTAAAATATTTAAGTCAATATTTTCCTGCAATCTAATTGCTTTGACAAAATCTAGGAAAATAGACGCAGAATCTATATTATTATCAATCCATAAATCTAAATCAATATTTACTTTGGATTTGTTAATTATTTTAGTTAATAATTGTCTTTGTTTATCATACAAGTCATCTTTTAATGATTGCGTTGATAATCTATTCCAATAAGAATCATTTAGCTGTTTATCACAAGATTTACGAAGCCAATCAATACTAAATTTGCTACCAGTAGCAAAATATAAACTAGCAACATCATTATTTGTAGCCTGGGTTCTTTTGGCAATATAGATTATGTCAAAAACTGACACTAAGCTATCGAGAGTTGCGACCCTTTGAGCTATCTCGTCTTTCACTCCCAACAAAACATATTGCTTAACTTTATCATCGAATTTATTTTTAGCTTCTCCTAAGAGAAATTTACTCACCACTTTGCTAAGCATTCTAGATGGTTGATAAAATTCATCAATGGTATCGCTAATATTGATAGGATGTTTTATATGCTTTAAAAACCAGGAGATACCTCTACGCATAATTTTAGCAAGTTCAGTAAACATGTCAATTTTAACTTTATATTCTATAGCATTTAGAGATTCCACTATAGTCCATAAATTATCTAAATCAAAAATTTCACAAATAATGGTATATGAACGAACTATATCACAAAGAGCAGCACCAGTGTCACGTTTTATAAGATTAAGTGATGGACCACCTAACTGATTAATAATTTTATTTGTTACAACGGTTCGAATAATTTCATGCTTAAGTGGATGAGATAAAATTTCTTCACGAAATTTCTCTTGCATTAATGCTGGAAAGTAATTAATCAGATAAGACTCAAAATATTTATCTTTTGAGAATGTTGCTGTTATTAAATCATGATAGACTGAGCGTTTACTATAAGAAAGTAATACACAAAGCTCAGGACGAGTTATACTTTCATTATTAAGAGTCCTTCTATTTAACTCTTCCCTAGTTGGTAGGAACTCAACAGTTCGATCAATTAATTTTTCTTCTTCTAAAGTATCAATAAATTGGCTAAATATTTCGATAGTCGAAATACGAGATAATTGCATGATATTAATCGCTTGATTCTGCTTATAATTATCAACTAATACCAACTCTTCAACTTGTTTGGTCATAGCAAACAGTAGTTTATTACGTTCTTCTAAACTGATTTTTTTAGAAACCATAGCTTGATTAAGAGCGATTTTTATATTTACTTCATGATCTGAACAATCAACACCAGCTGAATTATCAATAAAATCAGTATTTATCTGTCCACCGAGCTTGCTATATTCTATTCTACCTTGTTGCGATACGCCAATATTTCCACCTTCCCCTATTACTTTAGCTCTAATATCTTTACCATTGACTCTCAGATTATCATTTGCCTTATCACCTATATCTAGGTGACTTTCTGTCGAAGCTTTTATATAGGTTCCTATACCACCATTCCATATCAAATCAACTTCTGCTTGTAAAATAGCTCTAATCAGCTGTTCTGGGGTTAGTTGGTCAACATCTATCTTTAGCAATGATTTAGCTTCTGCCGATAACAAAATAGATTTACTACTTCGTTCAAAAACCCCGCCACCTTTTGAAATTAACTGTTGATTATAGTCAGACCAATTTGATGTAGGTAACTCAAACAATCTCATACGTTCATTAAAACTAATAATCGGATCGGGTTGTGGATCAATAAATATATGTTTATGATTAAATGCCGCAACAAGTTTTATTGCATTAGACCTAAGCATAGCATTACCAAAGACGTCTCCAGACATATCACCAATACCAACAACAGTAATAGGATCCTTTTGTATATCAAGACCCATAGCATAGAAATGACTTGCTACAGAAATCCACGCTCCTTTTGAAGTGATAGCCATTTTCTTATGGTCATAACCGGCTGATCCCCCGGAAGCAAAAGCATCACCTAACCAAAAATTATATTCAGCAGATATACTATTCGCATGATCTGAGAACGTTGCTGTACCTTTATCTGCTGCAACTACTAAATATGGATCTTCCTGATCATAGATAATAGTGTTTTGTGGTTGGACAATTTTGCCATTAACTATATTATCAGTGATATCAAGTAAACCACGGAGAAAATTCTTATAACATTCTATAACTCTTGCCATATATTCTTGACGAGTCATATTATCATCAGTGAAATTAACGAAAAACCCACCTTTTGAGCCGTCAAAAGGCACAATGACCGAATTTTTGGTACTTTGTGCTTTCATTAGCCCTAATACTTCTATTCTATAATCCTCTCCTCTATCAGACCATCTAATACCACCACGAGATACTTTGCCACCTCGTAAATGAATAGCTTCAAAATCATTAGCATAAACAAATATTTCAGCAAATGGCACTGGCAAAGGTAAATTAGGAACTTTTTTTGAATCAAATTTAAAAGAAAAATAATTTTTACAGACTATATTATGTTTGTTATCTCCATTCTGTAAATTATAGTCAATTGATGAGAAGTTGGGGAGGTTGTCGCTCAATGCTCGCCTATTACTTATAGGCGTCGCTCCATCGCTCCTAGCCCCAAATTCTCCTGAATTGACTATAGAACTAGATTGATAGCAATTAGTTCTAACAATAGCTTCAATAGTACCAAACATATGCCTTAAAACCTTATCCTCACTGCTACTAGTGATTTTATTAAGATAGCTAAGGATACTGTCTTTTATAGTTTTTGTACGTTCATCTGAAAAGTTTGCCGGATTAAATTTAGCATCAAACAAATCAACTAGCATTTTAGTATATAGAAAATGCTTTATTAAGGTCAGTTGAACATAACCCTTACCATAGATAAAGCCTGTTTGATGTAAATATCTAGTTAATGCTTTGACTAACTTAACTTGCCACCAATTAAATCCTGATAACACTATTAATTTACTTAAAGAATCATTATCTAAAAGTCCGAGAGATATTTTATCTAAAGCCTCTTCTACATTGGCTTTAAGCAAATCAATATTGCCTTCAATAGTTATTAATGGTTCGAGAGTGAACTCATATATCCAACTCTCTTTAATAGACTTCCCGCAAAACTCTACTTCTGCTGGTGATTTGTACGTCGAGTCGGTACTCGAATCCTCACGTACCTTTAAGTACGCTGCGGTTCTGCGTGCCAAGTCTCCTTCAAATCCCTCAGCATAAGCGACTTTTGCAGGAAGTCTAATATCTTCTGTTCCTTTTATAGCAAAGCTTTGTTCATCTATAGCCTTGAATCCCAAATTTTCTATAGATGGTAGTAGGTCGGAAAGAGCTAATTTGGGAGCAGGACTGTAAATTTTTAGCCGGAATTCACTATTATTTATAGTAATTAAATTAAATATAGGCTTGTGATAAATACTTGCCTCTTTTAGATACTCAATATCTATTAAAGTTGTTTGCCCATTAAATTTCTCTCTATAATCAATAGGAAAAATTGGATCAAAAAGTTTAAAATTTACTCCTCCCTGATATTCACCAAAATTTTTACATAATTTATGATAAAAATCTTCACTCCAACGAGTGGAAAGTTTATCTAATTCTTGCTCTATTATTTCAACTTCAAAATTAAGGCTATTTTTATTCTGCACCTCTAACGTAACAAATAAATATGAAAAATTTTCTGCTACTTCTGCCATATAATCTGATAATATTACCCCCTTAAGTGTATCGGATAAATAACAATTTATGGCACTATGTACTTCTGGTGTTAAACGATCTCTTGATAAGAATATTATGATATTAATAAAAGAACCAGACCAATCTTGTTGAATAAATAATTTGAGTTTTCTACTCATCATACCTGAAAGTACATGTAAGCACATACAGTATAGATCACCTTCATCAATCTGTATCAAAGCTTCTTTCGGTAGAGATTGAACTATACTTTTAAGCTTTTTGGTATTATATCCATCAGTCGGAAAGGCAGATTTATCTAGAACGAATTGTAGCTTTTGTCTTAATATAGGAATATCAGTAATTAGCTGGTAATATATTGCAGAACTATATAAACCAAAAATTATGCTACCTGAAAGATACTTTTTATCCTGATCGATCTTCTTGATTAAAATATAATCTACTAAGTTATTTCTATGTACACTTGATAGGGTATTAATTTTACCTAAAATGACTAATTTATTGTTATGTAATGGGCTTGCTGAGCGTTCAATAATATCAATAACTTCATTTTTAGTATCTTGTCCTTGCCATATTTTCTGGACACCTTCCTCTGAGGAAAAATCTTTGGAAATTAGATCAAAGTTAATCATACCTAAAAAAGTAAAATTATCATCTTTTAGCCAATTTAAGAAATCTATAGACTCATTATAATCTAAATAGTTATTGTGTAATTGTTGATTATTTTGAATCTCATTTGAAATCGTTGTTACTCTGTTCAATAATTTAGACCACACATTATGAGTAGTATCGACCTGATCTAAAGTTTTATTCAGAGAATTTTCTAAAGAATTGATATCGCTCTGATCAAAATTCCCTAAAATAGTTATATGTACTAAAGATTCGTCACTATCTTGCTTTACATCCAATATTTCTTGTAAATGACCATCATTGTTTCTTACGCAAGCTATAACAGGATGAAGTAAAAATTTAGCTTTCAAGTTGAGAGTTGTTAACAAACAAATAATCGAATCAACTATGAATGATTTATTTTCGTTCAATAACAAAATATTAATAGCAGGATTATTTTCAATTACCGTACTGACAATCTGCAATTTCCTTTTACTAGGTTGCTTTTCTTTAAAGAACTGAAAAGCACTATAAGCAAACTCGCCAAATAATTCTTGTCTATCTCTAAACCTATAATCTACAGGAATATAAACTAAAAATTTTTGTATAAATTTATTAAAAAGTGGCTCTCCATTTTTTACCTTACTTAATGATAAAATTTCTGATTTATAATTAGGCACTTGACAAGTAAGTCTACTTAAAGATAAAGACACTCTCTCTGCAGCCTTATTTATTGTAACTTTTTCTATTGTCATATTGTTACCAAACTTTATTATTGTTTCAAAGATTAAGCATTATATAGCTAACCCCATTAATATTACTCCGCCTATTAGCGAGACCACTGTGTGGTCGCATAGGCGTTAGTTTAAGAAAATAAAGTAGAAAAGTCGTCTATTAGCGAGCCACCGTAGGTGGCGTGGCAATCCATCTCTATCGCTTTTCTGGATTGCTTCGTCGACCTACGGTCTCCTCGCAATGACGTTTTTACCTTGTCATTCCCGCGTAAGCGGGAATCTAGACCCCTGCTTACGCAGGGATAACTTCCTACACTGGAATGACAATTTATAGATCGCCTCGTTCTCTTCACAATAACACCTGTATTCTCAAAAACTTATTTAGATTAGCATAATTCTTATCCCAGACTAAGCTATTTAATGTATTATAATTAAAATAAATTACTTAGCAAGAGGCTCGCACCATCATGGAAACTATTTTTGCTCAAAGCTCTAAACCAGGAAAAGCTGGTGTTGCAGTCTTTCGTATTTCTGGATCTAACAGCTTGGTTGCATTAAAACACCTAATTAAAAATGATAATGCCACGTTTATTCCTAGAGTCATGTACTGTAAAAAACTTATCAACCCTAAGAATCAAGAATTAATTGATGAAGCAGTTGTAGCATACTTCCAAGCTCCAGCTAGCTTTACTGGAGAAGATGTAGTAGAAATATATACTCATGGCAGTATAGCAATTGCTGCTATGCTAACTGAAACATTGTTAACCATCGAAGGTTTAAGAATGGCAGAGCCTGGGGAATTTACCCGTAGGGCTTTTTTAAATGGTAAATTTGATTTAACTGCGGCAGAAGGTATTGCCGATTTAATTGAAGCTGAAACTGTTTGGCAACATAGGCAGGCGGTTAAGCAAGTTGGAGGAGAACTCGAAACACTTTATAATGGGTGGAGACAAACTTTACTGACTATTATTGGTTTACTAGAAGCTTATATTGATTTCCCCGATGAAGATATTCCGCAAGAAATATTAAATAGGGTTATGACTCTTAGTGGTGAACTTAAATATGCTATAATAAAACATCTTGACGATAATAGACGGGGGGAATTACTTCGAACAGGCATTAAATTAACCATTTTAGGAGCTCCTAATGTTGGTAAATCTAGCTTACTTAATTTTTTGATGCAAAGAGATGTTGCCATTGTTTCAAATATTGAGGGAACAACTCGTGACATAATTGAGGGACATCTAGATATTGGAGGATATCCAATTATATTACAAGATACAGCTGGCATAAGGGATAGTAATGATTTAATAGAATTAGAAGGCATCAAACGAGCAATTGAATCAGCAAGAATGGCTGATATCAAAATAGTTATGCTTGATGCGGTAAAATTAAGCAACTCACCCTCATTGGATAATTTAATTGATGACAATACAATAATATTGATCAATAAAATTGATCTGCTAGATGATAAGTGTCAAATAGATATATGTAAAGATACATTAAAGAAAAATTATTTAAAGATTTCTATAAAAGATAATATTGGGATGGATAGTCTGTTAAAGGAAATTGAAAATATTGCTCATAATATAGCTGGTTTAACCGAAACCCCGCATATTACTAGACAACGTCAACGAGCATTTATAGAAAAAGCCTTAGAATATTTAAAAAAATTCAATAATGAGAATTTTAATGGTGAAAATGACTTAGTGTTAGCTACAGAAGATGTTAGAATGGCTATTAGAAGTTTGAGTAATGTTACTGGTAAGATTAGCGTTGAAGAAGTGTTAGGAGAAATATTTAGTAATTTTTGTATAGGTAAATAATCGATGATTCAAAAAAAACAACAAGAAATATTAGAGTTGATAGATAAATGGCAAAAATATCTGAAATTACAAAGAAATTGTTCGGAACATACGATAATTTCTTATAAAAATGATTTAGAAAATTTTCTAAATTTCCTAAATCATTATAACTCGGAAATCATAACCATTAATTCTCTAAGGCAAGTTGATATAAGGCTAGTACGGAGCTGGCTTTCTAAAAGGCAGCAAGATAATTACCTAGCAGCTTCTAATTCTAGAGGCTTGTCGGCGATCAAGAATTTTTATAAATATCTAGAAAAGACCACTAATATTACTTGCCATGCCATTTTTTCCATCAAAAGTCCTAAGAAAGCTAAAATATTACCTAAATCTTTATCGCAGGATGACGCTCAATTATCTATTGAACATATTGATAATTTTACTGATTTAGAATGGGTAGAATGGAGAAATAAAGCCCTATTGGTGCTTATTTATGCTGCTGGGCTTAGAATATCTGAGGCATTATCGATAACTAAATCTCATCTACAAGACTTAGAGTTTATAAAAATAACAGGAAAGGGTAAAAAGGAGAGGATAATACCATGGACGCCAATAGCTAAAGATTTTATAGAACAATATTTAAATAAATTACCTTATAGTATCGGTGAAAAAGATCCAATATTTCTAGGTAAGTTGGGTAAAAAATTACAAGCTCCAGTGTTTAATCGTGAATTAATACGATTACGTCGCTTCTATGGTTTACCGGAACATTTATCAGCTCATTCCTTTAGGCATAGTTTTGCGACACACTTACTTGAAAATGGAGCAGAATTAAGGTCTATTCAGGAATTACTTGGGCATAAAAGCTTATCAACTACCCAGCGTTATACTAAGGTTAGTCTAAAACATTTGGAGAATATTTATAATAATGCCCACCCAATATCAAAATCTGATAGCAAAATATTATAATCTTCTTGCCATAATTTTTAGTTATACGTTATATTATCCATACTTTTAATATTGAGAAACCTATATGTCTAGAATTACCTTACTGGAAGGATATAAGCCTTCTAACGACGAAGAATATATGAACCCTAAACAGTTAGAATATTTTAGACAAAAACTTCTTGAGTGGAAACGTTCTTTGTTGGAAGAATCGCGGGAAACCTTAAACCATCTCAAGGAAGAAAATTGGAATGAACCAGATTTTAATGATCGGGCATCAATTGAAACGGATACGGCACTAGAGTTACGAACAAGAGACAGGTATCGTAAGCTTATTGATAAAATAGAAGAGGCTTTGGTAAGGATAGAAAAAAATGAATATGGCTATTGCGAAGAAACTGGAGAACCAATTGGTTTAAAACGTTTAGAAGCAAGACCCGTTGCAACTTTGTGTATTGAATCGCAAGAGCGACATGAAAGCTATGAAAAACAGCATATAGATTTATAGTGGTAACTCACCTCCTTATGCATGGCATTTAAAAGTCATATAGAAAATAGCTTGGCGTCATTGCGAGAAGCTACTTTAGTAGCGACGAAGCAATCTAATGAATGTGGATTGCTTCGACCACGTAGTGGTCTTGCAATGACATCTTGCACTTTTCCGGAATTTTTAAATTGTCATGTGGTTTATGCGTAAGGTGAGTTATTCCCAACTTTAGAGAGGATTTGTTGGATAGTTAATGATAAGTCATAAAAATTTTTGATTAGATAATCAATCTTATTTATTTGATTATCTAATAGGTCAGCAGGCTGCTCTAATTCTAGAGGTACAATCTTGTTTGCCATATGGGTCTTCAAATATTCAATATCCTGGCTTGTATAATATCGTCTATTACGTATCTTATGTATAGCTAGGTTTGGCAACATACGCTCTAGATATCTTAGCTGGTGAGAGTGAATATTTAGAAGTTTTGTTACTTCGCTAATGGAGTAATATTTTTTATCCTGCATTTTTATTAATTAATAATTTTAATTTTTTAGCAGGTATAAAACGTATTACTTGTTTTTCTGGAATTATCACCGCCTCTTTTGTATGAAAATTTATACCAGGTCTAGGTTTTTTTATGCTAGTACAAAAGCTGCCAAAACCTACTAACGTCAATCTTTGCTTGCTTGCCATTTGCTGGATATTGCTAAATATTTGTTTGACTATTTCTTCGCATATAAGGTTTGATAGCCCCAATTTATCTTTTAACATACAAGCAATTTTTTCTTTAGTAATAGAAGTAGAATTAATTGATTTGGCTATACGCAAACGACTTGTTCTCAACACATCATTATCAAACTTAACTGAATTATCCTTTGTATCCACTGTCGATATGACCTTTTTAGAGATTTATACTAATTCCCATTTTAACCTATAGTCAATTCAAGAAAATTGGGTAGCAGGAGTAACGAGGGACGACGTCACTAACTTCTCATCAATTGACGATAGTATTTGTTTCAAAATGGAATATAACACAATAGGTATAGATTTAGCAAAAAATATTTTTCATCTTCATACAGTAGATAGAGCTATAAAATGTCAGAATCAGAGGTTAAATCCCCAGACAGTTCTAATGCACTATCTGTTGATTGATCTAAACTATCTTGACTAACTGTACACTTGTCAACTATTTTAAAAGCTTGATCTAAATACTCGGTATCATCTTTGCCAACATGTATTGCATGTATTCCATTGTTAGATGCTATATATCCATTATTGGGATTATCGTCTATTAAAACAACATTTTGATTATCATCAATACCAAAATAGTCCTTAGCTTCTTCTATATGTTTCTGTTTACCCATATTGGACATATCCTTTCCAATGGGATACGACACTACCAGAATTTTTTCACTTGCCTCTTTTCCTAAGAGCTGCTTAAGAGCATATTTGATGGCATCAGGATATGAGCAAAAAGATACAATGGCTATATGACAGCCTGCTTTTAATAGTTTTACTAATAGCTCCTCGTTTTTCCAACCTTTTGTTTCATCTTCTAGGAATCGATCTACATGAGGTATAAAATCTGATGTTTTTCTTAATAGTTCTTTGTTTTGTTCATTTTCTGTTTTATCTGCTAGAAACTTCTCTAAATAATTCGCACTAGGTACAAAGGCATCAATAAGACACTGCTCTAGAGAGTGTTTTACCATTGTTCCATCAAAATCAAAACAGAGTAATGTATTACCAGATTTAATTTTCGGCTCTAGTTTAAGTTTTTTTTTCAAAGGCTCATCTTCTTTTTTAACTTCTAGGTTCTGTTGACAAAATTTTTAACGTAACCATATTAAAGCTCCAACAAAATTTAGAAAGGCTAAAAAGGTGGCTGGGGCTTTATCAAACCTAGAAAATATACGCCTAAAATGTTTGATTTTACCAAAGAAACATTCAATTAAATGGCGTTCTTTATAAATATGTTTATCATATTCACGTTGTACTTTACGATTAGATTTTGGTGGGATAACAACCTCGCACCCCTTATTTTCTAAGCTTTCTACAAACGCACTACTATCATATCCTTTATCACCTATCACCGTCGTATTCTGAACATCTTTAGTAAGATTTTCAGCCTGAGTGATATCATTTCTTTGCCCAGCAGTTAGTATAAACTTCAGTGGGTTACCCAATGCATCAACGAGGGCATGAATTTTAGTACTAAAACCACCTTTGCTTCTACCTAAAGCTGCTTCCTCTTGATTACCTTTAATATATCCAGATGAGCAAGCATGTGCTCTTACAATAGTTGCATCAATCATCATTGATTCCATATCTACATCTACTTTAACATGATCCATTAAAGCTTCCCATATACCTTTGTCAACCCATCTCTTAAATCTGCGATAAACACTGTACCAACAACCATAATAATCAGGCAGAAGACGCCATTGACAACCTGTTCTAGCAATAAACCATATTGCTTCAATAAACTGTCTTATTTTTTCCTCATTCTTGTTGTGTATAGCTTTTTTTTTCTTAAAAAATGATAAAATTGCTTCCCATGCTTGGTCTTCTATGTAATACTTCATATCGGTAGTTTCTTGGTTTCGATAACTAGAAACTACCATTTCTTCTTACTATTGCAACTTCTTTATTCTACTCTGATAACTTAACATAAAATTTTGTCAACAGAACCTAGTTTACTAAAATTAAAATGGAGGGATTTTGATAATAATGATAATCTTTTTGACATCTGTTCTCTTATGTTTAGTTTATTATTTTTGCAATAGGTAGCTTATCGGGAAACCTAAAAACTCATAATCTAATAAACTAAAATTCCAAATTCTACAAGTACAAATTATTACTTAAATGAAGTGTTATAGTTGTTTCCGACAGCCTCCTAGCCCCAAATTCTCCGGAATTGACTATATATAATAAAATTACTATATAAACACTATAAGAACTCTATTCCATTTTGATCCATTATACTATATAATCACCAATTAAAAAAATATATTAAAGGTTTTTGATGTCTGCTATTCGCAATATTGCTATTATCGCCCACGTTGATCATGGTAAAACCACTCTAGTTGATAATATGCTTAAGCAAAGTGGAACTTTCCGAGCAAACCAGGAAGTAGCAGAGCGTGCTATGGATTCAAATGACCTGGAACGTGAACGTGGTATAACCATTTTAGCTAAATGCACCTCCCTGATGTGGAAAGATATCCGTATCAATATAGTTGATACTCCTGGTCACGCTGATTTTGGTGGCGAGGTAGAACGCATTCTTACTATGGTAGATGGGGTCATATTACTAGTTGATTCTTCTGAAGGCACAATGCCTCAGACAAAATTTGTGTTGTCAAAAGCTCTAAAACTTGGTTTAAAACCAATTGTTGTTATCAATAAAATTGACCGCCCCGATAGAAGGGTAAGTGAAGTAGTCGATGAAGTATTTGAATTATTTCTGGCATTAGAAGCAAATAATGAACAATTAGATTTTCCTATTATCTATGCTTCAGGGCGTAGCGGTTGGGCATCGCGTCACTTAGACGATGAGCAAAAAGACCTTGCTCCGCTTTTTGATTTGATAGTATCTCATGTGCCTACTCCTATCGCTGATAGCGAAGCTCCTTTTTCTATGCTTGTTACCACTAGAGAATATAACCCATATTTTGGTCGTGTACTTACTGGTCGTATCCATAGTGGGACAATTAAGACCAACCAAAATGTTAAAGCCCTAAATCGTGATAATATGACAACTGAAAATGCCCGAATAAGCAAAATACTCTCATTCCGAGGATTGGAACGGGTAGCTATCGATGTGGCATATGCTGGGGATATTATTGCTATTGCTGGAATTCAAAACGCTACTGTAGCCGATACGATATGTGCTCCTGAGATAATGGTAGCACTGCCATCCTTACCTATAGATCCACCAACATTATCTATGACCTTTGGAGTAAATGACTCTCCTCTTGCTGGACGAGAAGGTTCAAAACTTACTGCTAGAGTTTTAGGCGATAGATTGATGCGAGAGATCGAAAGTAACGTAGCAATACAGGTCAGCCAAACTGAAGAAAAAGATGCTTTTCAAGTTGCAGGTCGTGGTGAGCTACAATTAGGAATATTGATCGAGACTATGAGACGTGAAGGTTTTGAGCTATCAATCAGCAGACCACGCGTATTATTCAAAGAGGACGAACAGGGGAAGAGATTAGAACCAATTGAAGAAATCCAAGTTGATGTTGATGATGATTTTGTTGGGGTTGTGGTTAAGTCACTTGCCATACGTAAAGCAGAAATGACTGATATGCGTCCATCCGGCGGCGGTAAAACTAGAGTAACATTTTTAGGACCATCACGTGGTCTTATTGGCTATCACGGTCAATTCTTAACTGAAACTCGGGGTACCGGTGTTATGAACCGTGTTTTCCATAGCTACGCTCCCTATAAAGGAGCTATTGAAGGAAGGCGTAATGGAGTGTTAATTTCCAATGGAGATGGTGAAGCTGTTGCCTATGCTCTATGGAATCTTGAAGATCGTGGAAAAATGTTTATAAACCCTAATGAACTAGTATATCAGGGAATGATTATAGGAGAACATAATCGGGATAATGATCTAGAGGTCAACCCTCTAAAAGCCAAGCAATTGTCAAATGTTAGGGCTTCGGGTAAGGATGAAGCTATGCGGCTCATTCCACCACTCCTTATGACATTAGAGCAAGCTATCAGCTATATCGAAAATGATGAAAGGGTAGAAGTTACTCCTAAATCAATTAGACTCCGTAAGGCAATGTTGAATCCTAACGACCGGAAGAGATCGGAACGACGCAACGAGGAATAGGAGACTGCCTGCAATAACTAATTAATTATATTTTGAGCTATTTTTTGGTGAGAATAAATATGATTTATGCAGAAATAATGTACCTATTTCAAGAAAATCATGTTTATATGCAGCCCAAAAGAGCCAAATATAGAATTACTTAGTTATTGTAGGCAGACTCCTAGCTTCTTTAGACGAAAGAAAGTGAGATATGAATAAGGTGGTTTTTCTAGTCTGTTAGACAGAAGGATAGGTCATATGCCGCCAAACAAAGTAGCAGTTGATGGATATATGGATTAAGGTAGCATCCTAATTTGATAGTGACAATGGACGATGCTAGGAGACTGCCTGCAACAATTAAAGTAATTCTATATTTGGCTCTTTTTGGTTGCGAATAAACATGATTTTCTTGAAATAGATGACTATTCCTACAAAAGTCATATCTATTCTCGCCGAAAAATAGCTCAAAATATAATTAATTAGTTATCGTAGGCAGCCTCCTAACCTTGTTACAACTAACTTCCAGATTTGCTATTAATCTGAACTTGATATTCCTTATTAAGTGCTTTAATCGCGTATATCCATAATATTACGATAACAAAAAATATAGCAGCGAAATAAGGGGTAGCTTCAACGAAGGTAAAAGTAGGAAGCAAGATAAAGAATGTTGACTGGATAATACCACCACCAGATTTACCGAACCTACCACCTATCACTTCTACTGCCGCTTGTCCTTTTGTTCTAAGATCCTTATCAATAGGGATATATGCCATATTCTTGGTAGCATCAAATAGTGAATATTTTGTTGCCTTGCTTAAAATATTTTGAATCATTCCAATCATCACTGCTACTGCCAAAGGTCCAGAAGCGAATAGACCAGTAACATACATCGCAATAGTGCTATCAAAGAAAATGAAGGCAAAAAAAGCAACCCCAGTAATTAACATCATCATAGGAGTAATCATCGCGGCAGTGAACCAAGAAACCCTTCTTAAGATATTAGAGCCAACAACCATGAATAATATAGCTGTCACACCTTGCCAAGCCTGAAATTGCCCCATATACATGGTATAGTCTTCTTTGCTTGGATATAGTTGCTGAATCTTTGACTTCCATACACCTTCTACAAGATTTACTGACACACTATAAGATATAATGAGTAAGGCAATAAGCCCTAAATATTTTGAACTAAAAATCATTCTAAAGCTTTCTATAAGAGATAGCTTAACCTTACCTTTCTTGCTTACTTTACTCGTTGCGTCATATAAAGTAGGATCGGTTAAAACATGCTGATTCATCCATCTATACAATAACATGATAATTACAGCACTACCCATCATAATAACAAATAGTGGAGTATATTTCAGATGTTCTGCAACTATTTGAGTTTCTGTGCTTAAAAAATAGCAAAGTATTATGGCAGTAACTGGTAAAGATAAATTTGCTAACATACCAAACATAGAATAAAAGCGTTTTGCCTCTTCAGTCTTAGTAATTTGGTTAGCAAATTGCCAAAATAATAAGCTAAGCATCATACTTCCCCAAAGTTCTGATATAGCATAGAAGACTGCAAAACTCCACTTACCAACTACCCTAATAAACCACTTAAAATTGGGATACGCATTACTTAATGTCTCAATTGTTTCAGGATTAGGATGCACCAACTCTGGATATGGGTATAATACGAAAGTAAATAATACAAAATATGCTAGAAAAAAACTGGTCACAGCGTAAAAAACATTTTCTTGTTTTAAAAAGTCACAGAGTTTTACATAAGCAACCATAAATAGTATTGCCATTGGTAAAACAACATAGGTTTTTACAAAGCTTATTGATTCAGGACCAATAGCTGTTACGACAAATCCATCTTTTATCGACCTAAGGGTGGAATAGTTGAGCAAAATGCAAAACATCATAGCTGCCATAGGCAGAAACTTCTTATTTTCATGCCCTTCAATTGGCCAAACCACTCTTCTTAATTCTGAGAAATAACTATTATCTTTCACCTTATCCATACTGTTTTATTCATTATATAATCAGTACACTTATATAGATTTATGTACAAAAAGTCAAATAAAATGATTAATTCTTTTCGTATATCATACAATTTATGATTAGTGTTAAGAAAGATAATAATGTATATTTATTTTGCTAGTTTTCATATTTAGCAATTAAATTTTAAAAATTATATAAAAGTATTTTTATGGAGTGTATAAATGATAAAAAAAAATAGATTAGACTTTCTGTATAAGGCAATTACTATTGTAGGAGTGCTATTACTAAGCTCATATAGTATAGCAAATACTACGTCACCCACAATGTCAAATGCCAAACAAACTAATATTAATAGTACTACTGTTAATAACGATAATGAATTACAAAAAATTATTGATGAGTTCGGTTCTTATGCTGCAGGAATTTCAGCAGAACTGAGGGAAGAAATAAAACAATATCGAATAGAAGTTGCTAAAATTAACGCTCATAAACGCGAATTATATAAAAAAATCTCACAAGAAGCTCAAAAATATCTTGCTAAAGAACGAGAATATAAAAAAAGAATTTCAGATTTGAAAAAAGATCAAGAAAATCCTAGCTCTACTGAAAAAAAATAATGCTTTATCAACAATTTCAGCAAAATATTGAGCAGCTAATTGGCAATAGACCTCCGAGGTCTGTTGCCTTAGCTGTTTCTGGGGGGTCTGATTCCATAGCCCTTTTAATGTTAACACATAAATGGGTCAGCACTAATAGTATTAATGAAAATATTAGTATGGTTGTGATGTTAGTTGACCATCATTTACGGGAACAATCTAAGCTAGAGCATGAGTATGTTCGGGATTTAAGCCGTAAATTGGGGTATGACTACCATCTACTTCACTTCGATCACCAAAATAATTTTTCTAATTTACAAGCAAGGGCAAGAGAAGGACGTTATCAATTAATGACCGATTTATGTAAAAAATTAGATATATTGACAATTTTGACAGCCCATCATTTGGATGATTATATAGAAAATTATTGTCTGAGATTAGAAAAAAAAAGTAGCATATTTGGACTTAGTGGTAGCCCTATTAATTGGTATAATAATGTTAAAATAGTGAGACCATTGTTTAACATACCAAAACAACGGTTAGTAACGTATTTAATTGCCAATAATATAAAATGGTTTGAAGATGAATCGAATAAATCCGACAAATACCAACGAAATATTATTAGAAAAAAATTATCTCAACAAGGAGAATATGTAAAAAATCAAATAATTTCTGAGCAATCTACAATTAACCAATTAGTAGAAGAAAAATTGCAACCTGAATTAATCGCTTGCATTGCCGAATCAGTAAAAATTTATCAATTCGGTTTTGCTACTATAAATTTATTACAGATTACAAGATTTTCTAGCGAAATAATACTACAGTTAATTAGTTTTGTCCTTATCATTATTAGCGGTAAAAATCGTAGTAGTAGATCAGAGCCAATAAGGATAATAGTGATATTATTACAACAACAAATGAATTTTACTAAAACATTACATGGTTGTGTGATAAAAAAAATTAATAATAATTTAATAATTTGCCGGGAATTTGGCAGAAGTTTGCCGATGGACATTAAACTTAACAATATAGATATTTGGGATGGTAGATTCCGTTTTACAGGAAGCTTTGCAAATAATTCAGGCTACTTAGTAAGTAATTTAACGATCAAGGATTATAGTAAAATAAGAAAAGATTTAGATTTAACAATACTAAAAGAGACAAGTTTCAATAACCATGTTGCTATTTTATTCACTCTACCAGTAGTCAAGATACTTGAAAAAGTTATAGCCATACCCCATATATCCTACTATAATGATGAGGGGTTGAGTAAGGGGCTTGATGTTGCTTTTTCTCCAAATTTTGTATCGCGTTTTACGCATTTCTGTTAGGTGAGTTGTAGATGAATAATCAAGGTAAGAATGTTCTAATTTGGGTATCGATTTTTGTTTTAATGGTGCTTGTTTTTCATGCATTTCAAAATGATGGTTTTATTGGAGGAAAGAGTAATATTTCTTTCTCAGATTTTTTAACCAAAATTGATGAAAAAGCAGTTAGTTCTGTTAAAATTCAGGGTAGAATAATCGATGGAAATCTAAGTGATGGAACAGCTTTTTCAACTTATGCTCCTGACTATCCAGATTTAATAAACCGTCTAAGTAGTAACGGTGTATATATTGAAGTAATACCTCCTGATACCAAAATGAACCTATTGTTTAGCATATTCATTTCGTGGTTCCCAATGATTTTGTTGATAGGTGGCTGGATATTTTTCATGCGTCAAATGCAAGGCGGTGGGAAAGCTATGGGTTTTGGCAAATCTAAAGCCAAGCTAGTTTCAGATAAGGGACCAAAAGTTACTTTTAAAGATGTTGCTGGTATTGATGAAGCTAAAGAAGAATTAACTGAAATTGTTGATTTTCTTAGAGATCCAAGCAAATTCCAGAAACTTGGTGGTAAAATCCCCAAAGGCTGTTTATTAATAGGATCGCCTGGAACAGGTAAAACTCTGTTAGCAAGAGCTATAGCAGGTGAGGCAAATGTTCCGTTCTTTAGTATTTCTGGTTCTGATTTTGTTGAAATGTTTGTTGGTGTGGGTGCAAGCCGTGTACGTGATATGTTCGAACAAGGGAAGCGTAATGCCCCTTGCATAATCTTTATTGACGAAATAGATGCTGTAGGTCGTCACAGAGGTATTGGCATGGGCGGTGGTAACGATGAACGTGAACAAACATTGAATCAGATGTTAGTTGAAATGGATGGGTTTGAAGATAATGAAGGAGTAGTGATTATTGCGGCAACTAACAGACCTGATGTACTTGACACTGCCTTACTAAGACCCGGAAGGTTTGATCGTCAAATTACTGTACCTAATCCAGATATTGATGGTAGAGAACAAATTTTACAAGTACATTTGAAGAAGATAAAATGTGCTAAGAATATAATACCTAGAACCATAGCTAGAGGAACTCCTGGATTCTCAGGGGCAGAGCTTGCTAATCTTGTTAACGAATCGGCATTAATTGCTGCTCGTAAAGGCAAAAAAGAAGTTGATATGCTGGAATTAGAGGAAGCAAAAGATAAGGTGTTAATGGGCGTGGAAAGACGTTCTATGATTATGTCAGATGAGCAGAAAAAACTAACTGCCTATCATGAAGGTGGGCATGCATTAGTTGGGCTTTACTGCCCAGCTTCTGATCCAATTCATAAAGCAACTATTATTCCAAGAGGTAAAGCGCTTGGTATGGTAATGAGATTACCTGAAAATGATCGGTTTTCTATACAGCGTGATAAAATGGAAGCTGACATAGCGGTAGCAATGGCAGGCAGAGTAGCTGAAGAACTTATTTTTGGTAAAGACAAAGTTACTTCTGGTGCTTCTTCTGATATTAAAATGGCAACCAGAATGGCTAGAGCTATGGTAACTGATTGGGGGCTAAGTGATGCAATAGGGCCTGTATATCATGGCTCAAGCAATGAAGATATGTATGCTAGTGGTAGGGGGGAAGGTCATACTTCTGTACATACCGCAGAATTAATTGATAGGGAAGTGAAAAATTTTGTTGAAAAAGGTTACGATTTAGCAAAAAATATACTAACTGAGCATATTAGTGAACTCCATCTATTAGCCAAAATATTAATTGAGCATGAAACATTGTCAGGGCAACAGATTAAAAACTTGCTTAGTGGTAGAGCTATGAATTCAGAAGAGGCAAATTTATTTCCAATGAGCAATGATGATAATGGTACTATAAAAATTAAAAAACCAAGTCGGAAAAAAGACTTGTAGAGTGGGGAATAGATATGGCAGAACTTAGATTACCACCTAATTCTAAAGTCGGTAAAGGTATAGTACATAAATATTCTGGGAAAGCGGTTAAGTTACGTAATGTTAGGATTTATAGGTATGATCCAGATTCTGAGGAAAACCCGAGAATTGATATTTACGAGTTAGATCTAGACAAAACAGGTCCAATGGTTCTAGATGCCTTAATTAAAATAAAAAATGAAATAGATTCTACTTTGACTTTCAGACGCTCTTGTCGTGAAGGGATTTGTGGTAGTTGTGCAATGAATATAGATGGAACTAATACACTTGCCTGCATTAAGCCTATTGAAGAAATTTGTGGTGATATCAAGATATACCCCCTACCACATATGAAGGTAGTAAAAGATTTAGTACCAGATATGTCACATTTCTATGCTCAATATGAATCGATAGAACCTTGGCTAAAAACTGATACTCTTCCTCCTTCCAATAGTGAAAGATTACAGTCGCTTAAGGATAGAGAAAAATTAGATGGGCTATATGAATGTATATTATGTGCATGTTGTTCCAC
The DNA here is from genome assembly GCF_964030735.1 of Candidatus Tisiphia endosymbiont of Ceraclea dissimilis. Taxonomy (NCBI): domain Bacteria; kingdom Pseudomonadati; phylum Pseudomonadota; class Alphaproteobacteria; order Rickettsiales; family Rickettsiaceae; genus Candidatus Tisiphia; species Candidatus Tisiphia endosymbiont of Ceraclea dissimilis. The sequence continues at coordinate 974,374 of NZ_OZ034917.1, read as the reverse complement.
CTCCTGCCCAAGCTATTGGTGGAATGGTGATAAATATTTAGGTCCTGCGATTTTACTACAAGCTTATCGGTGGATTGCTGATTCTAGGGATGAGTATACTGGAGAGCGTTTAGATGCTTTAGAAGATCCGTTTAAGCTATATCGTTGTCATACAATTATGAACTGTACCAAAACTTGTCCAAAAGGTTTAAATCCAGCTAAAGCTATTGCAGAGATAAAAAGCCAAATAATACAACGTCATGGAGTATAAAATAGAACTTTTTTATTGAATTACTCACTTACGCATAACACCCATGACAATTTAAAGATTCCGGGAAAGTACAAGACGTTATTGCGAGGAACTGCTTTAGTAGCGACGAAACCATTATAAGTTAAAAGTATGATATCCATTTTTCTGTCATCCCTGCATAAACAGGGATATAGATTCCCGCCTACGCGGGAATGACAAAGGAACGAATTATGGATTGCCTCCTATAGTCAATTCAGGGGAATTGGGTAGCAGGAGCGATGGAGCGACGCCTATAAGTAATAGGCGAGATTGAGCAACGACGTCACAAACTTCTCATCAATTGACTATTCTATGATAGTACCTATGCTGCGGGGTATAGAGGTAATTTTATTATAGAATGGGAATTGATGGATGGTGATATATCCAGTACACTAAGAATTTCAACAAGAGCTTTGGTAAGATCCTGAATCATTTTATCGGTATGGTTGGGTGTTGGAATGATTCTTAAGCGTTCTGTACCACGTGGTACTGTTGGAAAGTTGATATGCTGAACATAAATATTATAGTCATTCAACAACATATTAGAGGCTTGTTTGGCTTTAATTGGGTCGCCAATAATTATTGGTATAATATGGCTATCATTCTTAAAATAATTCACTTTAGCTTGATCAAAAGATTTTTTTACCTTGGCTATTACCTTTTGATAAGTTTCCCTTTCTATATTAGAATTTTTTAAATGACGAATACTTGCAGTTGCTGCCGAAGCGATAATTGGCGGTAAAGAGGTGGTGAATATAAAACCTGGAGCCGTAAGTCTTATAGAATCGATAATCTGACTATCAGCTGCAATATAGCCGCCAATAACGCCGTAAGCCTTGCCAAGGGTTCCCTGGATAATATTAATTTTATCAGCACAACCTTGAAGATCGGCAATACCAGCACCATGCTTGCCATATAGACCCACTGTATGTACTTCGTCAATAAAAGTTAAAGCATTATATTTTTTAGCTAAATTCACTATTTTTTCTATTGGAGAAAATAATCCGTCCATAGAATAAGCGGATTCAAAAACAATAATCTTTGGTCTATTAATATCTACCTTTTTAAGTAGTTCTTCAAGATGTTGAACATCAATATGTCGATAAATATGTTTTTCAGCTTTTGAGTTACATATACCAGAAATAATAGAAGCGTGATTTAACTCATCTGAGAAAAAAACTATATTAGGCATTATTTTTGCTAGTGTTGCAAGGGTGGTATCATTGGCAACATAACCGGAAGTAAAGACTAAAGCTGATTCTTTATTATGTAAGGTTGCTAGTTCTTGTTCTAATTCTATTATACAGCTATTATTGCCGCCTATATTTCTTGTGCCACCAGAGCCAATGCCATATTTGGCTATAGCCTCTAGAGCAGCTTTGGTAACATCTGGGTGCTTACTCATTCCAAGATAATCATTAATACACCACATGACAATTTCTTTATCAACATACCAAGCGGACGGGAAATTATCTGCCTGCCTTTGAACAGGAACAAATTCACGGTATCTGCCTTCTTGTTTAATTCTAGTTATGTGATTATCAAATATATTATTATAGTTAAACATTATATTAACCTCAATTGCCAGTTGCTAGGAGACCGTCTCCTAGACAAACAAAAAATTATAGAAATTTACTATTTTCATCAAAAATATGAAAACAATTTTTCCAATATTAGTGAGCATTCACGGAAAAAGAGTTAAAGTACAAAACGTCATTGCCAAGAGGCGTAGCCGACGAAGCAATCCATTCCTGAGCATTTTTTGGATTGCCGCGTCGCCGCAAAGCGGCTCCTCACAATGACAGCATGGGGTGCTTATTCGGCACTAATTCCAGTTAATTCACTATATCTATAAATATAACAGATTTTTTTGCTGCACTAATAGTTGTTTTTATTATTTTTGCGGTATTACTTATTTTTTTCATTCCCTAACTCAGTAACTACTATTACCCATTCTTTAAAGGGCTTATTCTTATCCCAAATTAATGGATTATATTAAGCTATCAATAGACCTCTTGCAAAACTCGCTTATGCTGAGGAATTTGAAGGAGACGCGGAACGCAGAACCGCAGCGTACTCTAGCGTACGTGAGGATTCGAGTACCGCATCATTGTCCAAATTACCAGCAAAAGTAGAGTTTTGCAGGAGGTCTAATTATGTACGTCCAAATAATCGCTCAATATCTTTGAGTTTGAGTTCAATGTAAGTTGGTCTACCATGATTACATTGACCTGAAAAAGGGGTTTTCTCCATTTGCCTTAACAATTCATTCATTTCTTCAGAAGATAATTTACGACCTGCTCTGATAGAATAATGACATGCATATGTTTCTGTAACATGTTCAATCAATTGAATCAAGGAAATATTTTCGCCAAGATCAGATAAATTATCTGCTAAGTCTTGAATAAGTTGGCTTATATTGATATCTCCTAATAGGCTTGGAGCCTCTGATACAATGATGGATCGCTCGCCAAATTTTTCTATGCTTAAACCTAATTTAGAAAGGTCTGCCTTCTTATTATATAATAAATCGGCTCTTTTGACATCTGGTAATTCTATTATCTCAGGTATCAGTAATCTCTGCTTAATTAGCCCATTATTACTTATCGTCTGTTTAATTTTTTCATATCCCAAACGTTCATGGGCTGCATGTTGATCTACGATAACAATACTATCTGCTGTTTGTGATATTATATAAGTACCGTGCAATTGTGCTCTTGCCGCTCCGAGTAACCCATTGTTACAATCGCTATGGGTATAGTCAATTGATGAGAAGTTGGTGACGTCGTCGCTCAATGCTCGCCTATTACTTATAGGCGTCGCTCCATCGCTCCTAGCATCAACTTCTCCTGAATTGACTATAGAGTCCTCTACTACCTCTACTTTAGCATGAGGTTCAGTCTTTATTAATGGCTGTTGAATATTAAAACTATTTTGGTTGGATTTAGGGAGAGTTAAATTTTGGGTTCGATAAGTACTGCTATTATCAGATACGCTCAAATTATGTGGAGTTAAATTATCCGGGTATATTTTTTTTGAAGAGCTAGGACTTTTTTGTAATGGTATATTTGTTTTAATAGCATTATTAGTAGTTGCTGTATTTCGAAAAAGACCTAAGGCAGTTGTGGCAATATTCGTTGAAACCATATGACTTTTCGTGGCAAGGGCATCCTTGATAGAGCTTACCAGTAATCCCCGTATGGTATTTGGATCGTGAAACCTTACTTCTGTTTTGGCAGGGTGAACATTAACGTCAACCATTTGGGGATCTATTTGTAGAAACAAAACTGAAACTGGGTGTCTATCCCGAGCTAAGTAATCCTGATATGCTACTCTTAAAGCGATTTGTAGTAATTTATCCTTAACCGGTCTATTATTAACAAATAAAAACTGATCCTCAGCAGAAGCTCTATTAAAGGTAGGAATACTAGTAAAGCCATATACTGAAATTTCTGGTCTTTGTAGATTAATATGAACCGAATTTTCAATAAAATCAGAACCTACTATATCAATTATTCTTTGCTTTAGAATTTCGTCAAAATTACCATCTTGTCCTTTTACTTTTAGAATATTTTTACCATCATGAGATAAATTAATACTGATTTTAGGATGAGCTAATGCAATTTTCTTTATTACATCTAATGAAGCTGCAAATTCGGTTTTATCAGATCTTAAGAACTTTAATCTTGCAGGAGTAGCAAAGAATAAATCTCGTATTTCAATCTTAGTACCTTCGTTGTGAATGGTAGGCTTACTTCCTTTATTACTCCCACCACTAATTTGCATCTGATATGCTCTATCAGCTCCACGTGCCTTTGAAGTAATCAGCATCTTACTTACAGATCCTATAGAAGGTAATGCCTCTCCGCGAAAGCCAAAAGTGTGAATATTTAATAAATCTAGCTCATCAAGTTTAGAAGTAGTATGACGCTCTATGGCAATATTTAGGTCATCCTCAGACATACCTATTCCATTATCAGAAATAACAATAAGATTTTTGCCTGCTTGCTCAAGCATTATATCTATCTTAGTGCTAGCTGCATCAATAGCATTCTCAACTAGTTCTTTTACCACCGAAGCTGGTCGTTCAATTACCTCTCCAGCAGCGATACGATTTATAGTGCTATCTGATAGGAGTTTTATCTTCATTACTTAATTAACACAAATTTTTTACTACAATAAGGACACATAATAGAACCTTTGGTTGAATCAATTTCCAAATAAATTCTTGGATGATCATAAGGCGACTCTCTGCCAGAACATGATATTGATGTAGAGATAGTCTCAATAATTTCTACATTTTGCATAAAATTAAAGCTATATGAGAGTTTTTAGGATGATATCATTATAAAACATAAGTTGCATTTATTCAAAATAAAAATTAGGTAGATTAATGAAAGATTAAAAATCTCATGTATGACTCTACCCAATAATGCAAGAAAAAAAATAATACTTGACAGAAAAAAAGCAAATGCAGTCATGTATTCGACTTGAAGCACAACAAAGTGCTTCAGCCCTGATGGAATTCGCTAACTTACTTTGTCTTATTTACCATCAATATTATCATTTCTCTATATTTTTTGCTAAATCTATTCCTATTGTGTTATATTCCATTTTGGGTCTCCCTATTGTTGTTTTAATATATTAAATCTAGAAGAATAACCATTAATATTCATTCTGTATATAGGGTAGATCCATACCATTACCTTACGCATAAACCACATGACAATTTAAAAATTTCGGAAAAGTACAAAACGTCATTGCGAGCGAACGTATGTGAGCGTGGCAATCCACATATAGATTGCTTCGTCGCTACTAAAGTAGCTTCTCGCAATGACGCCAAGCTATTTTCTATATGACTTTTAAATGCCATGCGTAAGCTGAGAATTTAATTTATCGTTCAAGATGCCGATCTGAAGAATGGCTTCTTTGCAAATTTTTCTGATGAACATTATTCTCTTTTTGCAATAAATCTGACGTAGATTTACTTTTTCGTAATTGTTCTATAACTGCAGGAGTTACTATTTCTTCAGCAGATTTCTTGGCAGCATTCATAGATTTGGTTAATGAATTGTCACCTTTAACTTCAGGTTGTTCATAAAAAGGATCATTTGCCCTACCTAAATCTCTTAAAAAGCTTAGCGTGCCTTTTGCCGCTGATATCAGTCTATTACTACTTTTTTTCTTTTCTTTAGTTTCAGTTTCTTGTTCATTAGATTTTTCTTCAAGCTTATTTACTGTTGCATGAAGCATATCTCGTTTTTGCTCATCGGTTAATTTTCTATAATTTTTGTCGAGCCTTATTTCAGTTAAAGCTTCTTGATACACATCAAATTTATTTTGTTTTTGCTCATCAGTTAACTTGAAATAATCTTTATCTCGCATCAACTCAGTCAGAGCAGTAGTTTGAATATGTTGTTTTTGTACAATCTTACGCAACTCTTGTAAATTATGATAATCTGCAACATCACTCTTATGTAGTTCGTTATTAATATTAATTTTAAATGCTGTAACAAGATCAGCTGATTGTTTTTCAGTTAAACCTGAGGTAATCAAAGTAATCGCTGAAGCTGTACCAGATTTAATCGCTGCAGCAATCTTAGCAGGATTACCAGTGCTAGCTGCAATTATATTGGATGCTAAAGTAGCTGCGTCCTGAATATTCTCCATAAAAAACTTACTTGTATTAAATGCCAGTTCTGCTTTGGAAGATATGTAGTGATAATGTTTATTTTCTTCTGGAGCAGATGTTGGGACGTGTAATTTATTACCCAATAGCTGGGCTAGATTGGGATCCAGTTCTAATAAATATTGTTGTTTACTTATATCTCCTCGATTTTGCATTAATAGATCATTTTCTTGGGCAAGTTTACGAATCTTTCTTGTTTTAATAGCATCAGCTACCATACCTCCAGCTACCCCAGCTAATGTTATTGCTGCCATGGCTAAGGCTGCAGGGGGGGATATCCCAGTTAATGCTACTATTGCAAGCGTTGCCGTAATAGTCCGGCTTACAGCACTACCGAGTGCAATTTTGGCTAATTTTGTATTTAACAACCAATCTATAGCCTTGAAAGCCTTGGTCTTCTTTGTCCACTCCCAAGCAGAAATTATGTAAGAGATAGCTCTTTTTATTTTTGATTCTGTCTTTATTTCTTTATTTTTTTGTTCTAAAGATTTTAGAAATTCATTTGAAATTCTAATCTCATTTGTTTTAATCGACTTTAATTTCTCACTTTGTTCTTGCTCAATTATCGACAAATCATCCTTACTTCTTACCGATTTTGCAGCAGAAGTAGTTTTTAACTTATTGATACGTCCAAGCTCCATATCGTCAAGGCTTTTGATAATTCTTGCTTTTCTTTCTTTTGGTTGAATTATTTGATTATCTACCGAATTACTTAGAGTTTCATCTAGAGGAGATAGTTTTAATTCATTCGGCTTCTCTTTAACGCTAGGAGTATCAATAGTAGATTCGTCAATTGTAGCACTATTTGTTTCTGAATCTTTAAGATTCTCAAACGACGTAGATTCTTTTTCGTTATGTATCATATATATCACACTCTAAATAAAATTAAAGACTGATTCTATAGCTAAATTTCCAATTCACAAACGTCTATAATCAATTGATGAGTTGGTAACGTCTTCACTCGTCATACATATGGGCGTTTTTCCATCGTTCCTATGAGGCAAGTTAGGTTTTTTCGTATCAATTGATAAGGCGTGTAATCCACTAGTTAGCTCATCTGCTAAAAGATTGTTAATCATTTTATGTTGTTCTAGCAAGCTTTTTCCTATAAAAGCTGCTGAAAAAATTTTAACCCTAAAATGGCTCTCAGTAGTTCCACCAGTATGGCTGGCATGTTTGGAACTTTCATCAACTATTTCACAATAATGTGGTTTTAACACATCTAATTTGCTTTTTATTCTATTTATTTTGCTCATAATTTTATAATATAAAATTTTTACTTGTATCATTCTACTAGGATTTTAGTATTTAGTAAATTTATATTATTTGAGTTATGGTGAAATTAGATACGAAAATTAGAAATTTACAATTTGAGCTTGATAAAGTAGAGCGTGGATATTGCATCTCTTTTAAGCTATTAAATTATAACGAATTAAATGCTATGATGGCAAAAGACATTCACATAATTGACAAACTTAATAAAATTATTTCTGAAATTTGCAATGAATTAATTAGCAATTCTGTCACATCAATTTATAAACACATTGAACATGATCGAATATTATTAGTTCTACCGATATTAGACCCAAATCTAGTTAAAGAAATTGCCCTAAAAGCACATTTATTATCCCAGCTTTATGTTGATGATCTATTACCTACAGTTTATATGAATTGTAGTATTGCTAGCATAGAATTTCCCAAATTTAGCAATAAAGCTGAAGAAATTTATAATTTATTGAACTGGCTAATTTCTTATCCAGGTGACCAAAATTATTATCGTGAGTATGACTCTAAATATTATAATATAGAATACATTAAAGAGTCCAATAAACAGCTTAATCTCTTAAGAAAATCCCTATTAAACAAAACAATGGTTTTTGCTTATCAGCCAGTTATTGACCGTAAAACAATGAAAGCTCATTACTATGAATGTTTATTAAGGATTCCTGATACAAATAACTATCTATGTTCTGTAGGAGCAATAATCCCAGAGGCTGAAAAGAAAGGTTTAATTTTTATAGTAGATCAAGTAGTGCTAGAAATGGCAATCAAAGAATTAGATGCTAACCCAGACTTGATGCTATCAGTTAATATTTCAAATATTGGCACATTAGATTCTCCTTTGCTAGTAATAGCAGAAAAATTATTACAAACATATGATGTTTCAGGAAGATTAATTATCGAAATTACTGAGACTAGCCTTAATCAGCATTATCAACAAATAACGTACTTCATGCATAGATTAAGAAAATACGGTTGTAAATTTGCTTTAGATGATTTTGGCTCTGGGTTTACTTCATTTAAGCAATTACAAAATTTGCCAATAGATATTATTAAAATTGATGGTAGTTACGTACGTAACATCACTAGCGATCTGCAAAGTCAAGACTTCATTAAAAGATTAATTAACATCTCTGAGGATTTGGGTATTCAAACTGTAGCAGAATTTGTTGAGAATGGTAAGATTGCCAAATTTTTAATCAATCTAAAAATAGATGCGATGCAAGGCGATTTCTTCTCACCTGCCTCAGTTAATAGAATAAAATAATCAGATATTAGTAAAGCAATTGAATTAGGTGATAGTATATGAATGAGCGTTCACGCATCATTGCGATGAAGCGTGAGCCGAAGAAGCAATCCATAAAAGTGATTAAAAATAGATTGCTTCACGCTACTAAAGTATCTCCTCGCAATGATGCTTGGATGATTTTTTATACAGCAACCAATGGATAATAAAAAATATTAAACTAGTAATTACCCAAGTAGTATTACTAATTAGATTAAATATTGTATCTTTTTCTACTTCTTGCATATAATTTGTTTTTTCAAGATTTATCTTTTTGTCTATTTCTATTTTACTTAATAATCTAATCTTTTCCGCTTCCTGTGGATTCTTCGAATTAATAAAGTTTTCGACAGAGTTAAATTTAGCTATACCATGATTATACTTATATTCTGGTAATACTAGACTTGCAATATTTTGCATAACTTGCACCAATGTGAACATAAGAGTCAGGCTAGCAAAAAGACAAATTACCATGCTGTAAAGTTGTAATAAATTTTTAAACATATTGCGTCACAATTATAAAATGATACTATTTTTTAGTTAGCTCAGATAAATGAGTTTTTCTTTAAACGCATCCATCGTTCTCATTAACTCTCTTTTAGCGAACCAATCACTTTTACTAGTTTAATTTACTTGAATGATTGATGCAACAGAATTTATCTATTACTCGATAATCAAGTTTTTTGCAGAGCTTATAAATAGTAGGTTGTTTGAGGGAAAATTGAATATATCCGAGTCACGACATCTATCTTTAAACGCAAAATTTGTCATATATGGACGAGTGAATTTGTCAACAAAGAAAATAAAAAAATAGAGCCACAAAGGAAGCGGTCATATATTCGGCATCAAGTGCCATAATGGTTTCTGCATTCTTATAAATATCCTTGAGTGACCTCTCATTCCCACGGCTTCTAGAGCCTCGACATAATTACGGATTTTATTCAGAATACTTATTCATTAACTCTTTAACTTTCGTTCTCTTTATTGTTACTATTCTTTACTCACAATATTTATCAATTACCAATTTTTATTTAGTTGACATAGTTTCTTCTTTTTTTCCAACTAAACTAATTTGCAACATATTCGCTACCATTGGTGACTACTGCATAAGCAATCCTTGCTAACTTATTTGCTAAACCAACACATATAATATTATATGATTTATTTTCAGCAAATTTCTTCACTGCCCACTGCACTAGTTTATCTTTTGATTCCTTATCACTTTTTGCTCTTATTGCTATTGTCCTTGCGGCTTGAATCAACATAGTTCTGGCATATCTATCTCCTTGTTTGGTAATCCCTCCTAAAACTATCTTATCTCCTGAGCTATGTTGCTTTGGTACCAAACCAAGCGAAGCAGCAAAATCCCTCGGGGTTGGATAACTTTCCATTGGGGCTACACTCAAACAACTAGCATTGATTGCTCCAATGCCAAAAATTGTCTGCAACCTAGTAGCTTTCTCACTTTGCTTATTATTGCTGATAATCAGCTTTTCTAAAGTTTTTTCTTTGTCACATAAATCCTCAATTTCTTTACATTCTAAAAGTAAAATTGACCTTACCCCAGAATTTATATAACCTTTACTATACGCTAACTCTACCTCCAGCCTACATGATTTGCAAAATTTATTTTTACTTAATTTTGTATTATAGCCATATTCACATAAACTTGATATTGTAGAATTAGTTTTTTGCACACGATCTCTGATCGTATTACTTCTAATTTTATGCAAGAATTTTATATCTTGTTCCTCCTTGCTTTTTAGTAGCACAGTTTTTAATTCTGGATCACGAGCCGCTTTGCATATTGCTAACGCATCGTTATAATCATTTTTCTGTTTCGATGTAGCATAAACTTTTACATCTTTTGTTTTCATTAGTTTGACTTGCAAACCAAGCTTAGCAATTTCCTGTGACCAATAATTAGCTCCTCCACATGCCTCCATAGCTACCAATGAACTTTTATCGAGATTGCTTAAATAGGCTATTAACTCATCTCTTGTAACTTTTTGGTAACCTATTTTTTTGCCATTTTGATCGACTTGCACCAAGTGCATACTATTTTTTGCTAAATCTATTCCTATTATAGTATTTTTTATGCTATTATTTATCATGGTATGGATCTATTAATTAAATTATTATTTAATTTGGAGCAGCTGAAAACTATTTTTCAGCTGACTCCGTACAAGTAAAGCATATTTCGCTTCACTCGTCCATACCATCATTCCCGCTTCGGTGCGGAATCTAGACCCCTCTACCTACGCAGGGGTGACACAAAAATGGATTGCTGCGTCGCCGCTTTTAGCGGCTCATCGCAATGACGTTATCTGTCATTGCGAGACCACATAGTGGTCGTGGCAATCCATTTGGATTGTTTCAATGCTACTAAAGTAGCTTCTCACAATGACGCCAAACTATTTTCTATATGACTTTCAAATACCATGCGTAAGGTGAGTTACTATTTGCATTATTCTGTATAAACAATAAGTAGTCTATTATTTATTATGTAACGATGTAAAAATGTTTTTTGCAAGGGTTTGGCTTATACCATTGACTTTAGATAATTCATCAATAGTGGCATCACATATTGCTTTATATGAGCCAAAATAATGTAACAAGGCTTTCTTTCGGGTGACACCAATTGAACTTATGTCATCTAGACTAGAAACTTTAATGGCTTTGGAACGGCGTAGCCTATGGTTTTTTATAGCAAAATTATGTGCTTCATCCCGCAAAATTTGTAAATATTTCATGACCGGAAGACTCTTATCGATTGTAAAAGCCTCTTTATTAGGCATATGAAATTGTTCACATCCAGCATTTCTGTCAGGTCCTTTTGACATACAAATAACTGGAATTTTAAGATCAAATTCTTTCATTATTTTTTGTACTACAGATAGATGCCCCTTGCCTCCATCGATAATCATTAAAGTTTTATAGTCAATTGATGAGAAGTTGGTACTTGTCTGCTCATTTGGTAGATGTTCTTTTTTTAATCTAGTAAATCTTCTTGTTAAGACGATTCTTAACATCTCATAATCATCACCTTGGGAATTCCCTTGGGGAATAGATATATTAAAAATTCTATATTCTTTTTTATCGAAACCTGATTGGTTAGCAACAATCATGCTACCTACGGCAAATGTTCCCATAATGTGACTATTATCATAAACTTCAATTCTATCTGGTATGGTAGGCAGATCGAATAATTGTTGTATTTGTTGAAAGATAATTTGATTTTTAGCAAATTGTTTTAAATGCTGATTAAGTGATAATTGGGCATTAAACTCAGCATTTTCTAATAATCTTATACTCGAATGCTTTGAAGAATTGGCTCCGCAAAACTTCGGGGGATTGGCGTACTTACATACTTCATATACGCTCCGCTCGCTCACCCCTTGTTTATTGTCCCCATTCTCCAGATCATTCGAGTATAGTCTGATGTTAAATTTGCTATTCCCACTCAATTGTCTAATAGCCTTGGTTACTAATTCTAGATCAATGATAGGATGGTTTATAATTATCTCATTCGGAATTTGAGCATTTTGATAAAATTGATTTATAAATTGTGTCAATATTTCTGATTTATTACTGCCCTCCGTATGAAACGGAAAGTACGCTATATTCCCATAAGACTGACCAAATCTATATACAAATAGCTGAATACAATAATAATTATTCTTTTCAACAATAGCTATAACATCAGCGTTTTTAATAGAATTACTAGATAAAGTTGATTTTAGTTGGATATAACTTAGTGCTTTTATTCGGTCTCGTATTTCGGCAGCTTCTTCAAAACGTAATTGTATACTTAATTCTTCCATTTTGTGAGATAAAGTTTTTTGTAATTCTTTAGTTTTACCATTTAAGAAATTCTTTACTTGGCATACTAGTTCACTATAATTTTCTTTACTAATTTTCTCAACACATGGGGCTGAACATCGACCAATTTGATACTGCAAACAAGGGCGTTTGCGATTGTTAAAATAATTATCACTACAAGACCGTAATTTAAAAATTTTCTGTAATTCTTTTAAGGTAGTATCGACTTGCTCTGAGGAAACAAATGGACCAAAAAACTCGCCACCAGATAAGTTCTTTCCTCTATATTTAATTAATTGTGGGTAATCAACATCTAAGCGTAATTTAATATAAGGAAAAGACTTATCATCCTTAAGTAATACATTAAACTTAGGTTGAAATTTTTTAATTAACTGGGCTTCGAGCAATAAAGCTTCAACCTCAGAATTAGTAACATTATACTCTAAATAATGCGTTAGAGAGATCATTAATATTGTTTTATTATCAAGATCAGTTTTAATATAGTTAGTAAGACGTTTTTTTAGATTCTTAGCTTTGCCTACATAGATAACTTGCCGATCAGCTTTCAGCATTTTATAAACTCCAGGCAGGCTAGGTGCATTCTCGAGGTGATATTTTATTAAATCACTGCCTATAAGTTTAGAATTTTGTAACATAACCGAGCCTTTTTCTAAGTAATCCTATGCAAAAAACTAACAAACTACACATAGTACCAATAAAGACACCCTTTAGTCGAAAATTACTAGCAAAAAAATATGTCCAAATGCAGAAAGAGGAGGCTCCACTTAATCCGCATAGAATCATCATTCTTTGTGTTATAGTGATGTTGAAAAAGGCAAATATTAGAGGAACTAATATTATTGGTCCCCAAGACCCGGTGATAAACACTACTAGATCAATTACATTATCAAATTTTAAAGCGATGATTATGGCAAAACTTCCGATTACAACATTAGTAATTCTAGTAATTAGCAATAATTTCTTTTGATTCTGTATTTTAAAAATAGGAGTCAACAAGTCTTTCACTAGAGCTATTGAGGTAACATTTAAATCAGAATCAGCAGTAGACATGACTGATGCAAGTAAGCCAATTATCACAAAGCCTTGTAACCCTGAAGGAACTATTTGATCAATTAGGTGTGGCAATGCTAAATTAGAAGAGTAGTCGGGGTAAAGATTATAGGCGATTAACCCATTTAAGGTTATAAATATTAAAAATATAGCATATATACTTGATTTTATATATATAGCATTACTAGTCTTTTTGGCATTATTGTTAATTAAAGCTCTTTGAATAAAAATAGGATATAAGTTCATTACATAAAATCCTAGCATAGCGGTTATCGTATTAATAAATAGCTCACTGGCAAAGTTATTATGATGGATAAAATATACTTTTTCAATAGGTAATTGGTTGATAAAATCACTAATACCAATTTTGTTAAGACCACATATTGCAATAATTGGCAAAGCAATTATCATCGCGAAGAATTGTAGTAAATTAGTAAACATAATTGATTGTAACCCACCAATAGTTGTGTAGATAATAACAATCCCATAACTTAATAGAGTTCCTTCTAAGTAGTTAATTTTTAAAATATATTGAAAAATATATCCACTAACACTAATTTGGGCAGCAACAAAGCCTATAGATACCATAATAGTTGTGATGCCAGCAATAAAACGTCCTGTTTCTCCATAATATTTTGCCATTATATCGCCAACACTTTCTGCTCCATAATGTTTAGTTATTTGGGGTACAAGATAAATAGCTATTAGTATATCGACTGGTAGAGAGAGTATCAGTCCATAACTATACGATAAATCACCAGAAAAAGCTTTTTCTGCAATACCCAAAGTAGTAGCTCCGCCAACCGATGAAGTAAAAATAGTTGCAACTAATAATATCCTGCTATTTTTAATCTTGTCTTGAACGGTAGCATAATTGGCAAAACCTCTAAGTCTAGATCTATAGTAGATACCAATAACAAGTATCGATATCAAATATAGTAATACAATAATATTATCAATGGTCATTACTAATTATTTTTTGTTGAATTGAAACTCAAACATACTTCGTATAACCTGAATTAGTGTCGAATAAGTACCCATCATGCTGTCATTGCGAGAGTCATAAGCCTCCGAAGCAATCCATTTCTACTTGTTTTCTGGATTGCTTCGTTGCTACTAAAGTAGCTCCTCGCAATGACTCTGAGGTTAAATACTAATCAGATTTATAACGTTACCAACTTCTCATCAATTGACTATAACAGATATTTTTGCTCCACTAATAGCTGTATTCATTATTTTTGTGATATTGCTTATTTTTATCCCGAATTGAGGTTAGATTATGAGAAATGATAAATACTACAAAAGCGTTTATTATCTTCGAGTATTTGTAGATGAATTTTAGTTATAGGTGGCGGTAATATTTCTTCAATTATTTCTGGCCATTCAATTAGACAAATATTGCCCTGCAAGGCTTCTTCTATACCTAGTTCATAAATTTCTTCTAAATAATTTAAACGGTAGAGATCAAAATGATAAATCATAAATTTTGAAGTCTTGTAGACTTGTAGCAAATTAAAAGTAGGGCTGCTGATATTAATATCAGATTCACAAAAATGCTTTATAATCTCTCGACAGATAAATGTTTTTCCACAACCTAAATCACCTGAAAAAGTTATAATTTTATTAGACTCTAAATTTTTAGCGATAGTTTGTGCAAACGATATAGAGTCTTGTTCGTTATTTAAAATAACCGACTCTTTTTGAAACTTCATTAAGCCTTCAAATTTTGATGTTTAATCCACAAGTAAGTATAGTCTAACATATTAATCCTATAAATCAAATATTAACAGTGTTTATTCTAAATTCCTCGATTCTGTTGAATTCAACTAACTATTTAATTAATGGTTTGGGAATTACCCGATTTTCTAAAGGGCCAGTTGGTTTAGCTGGTTCTAATAATTTCGGAGTTAAAATAAATTTAGTCTTTTGTTCAATAGGTGAAAGGGTAACATGAAAATTATGCGGTTGTTGAATTACAGCATATTTATCCCATTCCGGATAAGCTCTATCTAAATTTCCTTTAGATTCATTAGGACCATAAATTTCAATCTCACCAAATTGATATTTTTTCAGTGGAAATAATTCATTTATATAAAAGAAATCATTGGGAAATCTATGTAGTGTTCTAAAATTACTATATAAAAATTTGTTACCTTTTTGGCGAAAGATAAATATATCTATACATCTCTTATCACATATTGTATAAAAATCTTGATGACGAACTTTATAACCTAGCTCTGTGAAATCCGTTAATATATCTTGTAATCTGATTTCATCAGCATGCATTATGCCAATATCTAAGTCATCATCAAAAGGTATAATACCTTGATGTCTTACCGCTCCAAGAAGCGTGCCGCTCTCAATCCAATAATTTATGTTATGTTTAGTCAATATTTCATGAGTGTCTTTCATTAATTGGTATAAGTGTAGGGCTGTATCTGCACTAATTGTATATTTCTGTACTTGTTGGTCGGTAGGAGTCACATACCTCCATTGGTGATCATAAAACTCTACATAACCTCGATACAAACCATAGATAATTATAATTATCCCAACTACTTTAAAGAAAAATTTATTAGTTTTTTTATTTTTTTTGTGCGTACAGGTTTCTTATATTTGTTTTTAGTAGACTTGTCATATATTTTATACTATTAATTGAATTAGTTAGAAATTAATACAATTAATAGCGATGAAAATAAAACCAGTAATTATGGCTGGTGGTCTAGGAACAAGATTATGGCCATTATCGAGACAAATGCAACCTAAACAATTCATCAAAATATTTGATAATTTTAGTTTAATCCAAAAAACTTTGATTACCAATAAAACTTTAGGTAAATCAACTTTAATAATTGCTAAGGATTATGAATCAATAGCACAGGAGCAACTTAGAGAGCTAAATATAGAAGCAGATTTAATAATAGAGCCTGTGGCTAAAAATACAGCATCATGTGCGATTATATCAGCTATTCAAGCAAAGAATAATGGCTATGATACGATTATATTGCTGCCTTCTGACCATTATATACACAATGTTAATAACTACTTAGATACTATTAATAAATCTTTGAATTATTTGGCAAAATTTGGTATTTGTACTATTGGCATTAGACCTAGTTTTGCAAATAGCGAATATGGTTATATTAAAATAAAGAAGTTATTAGCAGATGGAATTTATAAAACTGAACAATTTGTAGAAAAACCTACTATTCAACAGGCACAAAATTATTTAGAAGAAAATGACAAATATAAAAATAGCAAATATTTTTGGAATTCAGGAATTTTTATTTTTAATATAGATTTTATTTTAGAGCAGGCTAAATTATGGCAAAAGGAACTATTTAAACATGCATATAAAGCATATTATTCTGCAACTAAAAATTGTGGTAATATAACTCTTGCTTTAGAACCATATCTACATATTACACCAATTTCTTTAGACTATGCTATAATAGAAAATATTAGGCAAATGATTATGATAGAAGCCAATTTTAGTTGGAATGATATTGGTAATTGGCATTCTTTATGGCAAATGCAAGAGAAAGATACAACCAATAATTACTGTGAAGGTGATGTGATCAACATTGATAGTACCAATTCATATATTAGCTCTAATAATAAGCTTACTGCGGTAATAGGAATGGATAATATAATAATTATTAATACTAAAGATGCGTTACTGATCGCAAATAAGTCAGAAATCAGAAAAATAAAGCAGCTGGTAATAGAAATGACCGAAATTGGACGAAAAGAAATATTATGAACTTGCGTGAGAATATAAAAAATTATGTCAGCAATTTTCAAGAAGAAAATGAGTATAAACAAAGGATGTTAGACTTTTTAGATAATTGTGAAAATCCTTTTAGTAGAGAGACAAAAGAAGGGCATTTTACTAGCTCAGGATTTTTGCTTAATTCTAATAAGACAAAATTCTTATTAATGCATCATCGTAAATTGGGTAAATGGTTGCAGCCAGGAGGGCATTGTGATGGTAATAATGATCTTTTAGCTGTAGCAATTAAAGAGGCTCAAGAAGAATCTGGAATTTTAGATATTGAGCCAGTTTCTAAACAAATTTACGATATAGATGTTCATTTTATTCCTACTATAGTCAATTCAGGAGAATTTGGGGCTAGGAGCGATGGAGCGACGCCTATAAGTAATAGGCGAGCGATGAGCGACGACGTCCCCAACTTCTCATCAATTGACTATAATGCTAAAGAGCAGGAGCATTATCATTATGATGTGAGATTTTTATTAAAAACCGTTTGTAACGATTGTTTTGTAAAAAATGCCGAATCACATGATTTAAGATGGCTAGATTTTGCTGGCAATCACGAAGAACTCCTGTTGGATGATTCAGTAAAAAGGATGATCAAGAAATATATCCAAATAATAAGTTAAATTAATGGTAGCAAAAAAGTTTTATAGAAATAAGGAAGATTTTATTTGTGAGATGTGTGGTGAATTTATCCAAGGCAATGGTTATACTAATCATTGCTCAATATGTTTCTACAGTAAGCATGTAGATATTAATCCTGGCGATAGGGCATCTGGATGTAATGGGCTAATGCAACCAATTTCTTATAAAATAGATGGTAAAAAAGGTTTGGTCTTGACCCATAAATGCCTTAAATGTCGAGAATATAAAAATAATAAGCTTGCTGATACTGATAATGTGGAAAATTTGCTAAATATTTTTAGTTATAGCCAACTTAGGAAAAGTTGATGCTAGGAACGATGGAGCGACGCCTATTACTTATAACCCAAATTCTGGGTTAGAAAATTCATAAGAACCTTGATATGCAAGGCTTGCATCGTAGTAAAGCATAATAAAATTGATAATTTACTTACCTTACGCATAACTTTGTGGCAATTTAAAAATTACAGAAAAGTCGTCATTGCGAGACCACGTAGTGGTCGTGGCAATCCACATTTATTGGATTGCTTCGTCGCCACTAAAGTGGCTCCTCGCAATGACGATTTTTCAACTATTGTTTTCTTAAACTGACACCTATATGCAATGATGCCAAGCTATTTTCTATATGCCATACGTAAGATGAATTTATAATTGCTGTTACTCAACCGGCTATCATTAATCTTCAGTAAATACACTATTAAGATGTTTAAAAGCGTCACGGTGAATTTGATAAATATCATCGTCTGTCATTCTATCAGAATTTCTTACTCTATTATCAATCACCAACTTTGCCATATCAATGGTAGACCTGATAATGTTAGGTAAAATACTCATCATTTGTTCTGCATAGAAATCATCCTCTAAATCATGATCATGACCGCACTGACCTTCTTTCATCATATCCATCATTATATTGCCAAACATCGCATCAACCGCCTCTGAATTATTGGTTTTCCGATTAGCAGCAGGTATAATAGGGGTATGAGGTTTTTTCTTTTTTTGCATATTAAACCACTTAATTTATTTTTTAAACATTATTGCAAGTTCTTTTATTATCACAATACGCAGATCCCGCGTTATTTAAAAATAATTCAAGTCTTCCATTATTTGATACATTTTATATCTGAAATTGTCAAAACATTCCTGCTATTGACTTGATATTTTATTATAAGTCTTGCTCAAAATTACTACATAACCCAGTGTACAAAAGGATTATCTGTATTTATAGCCTTACATCTAATCGCCGAGCGATAAATAACAACGTCACCAATTTCTTATCAATTGACTATAACTGTTGATTATTAGAGATCAAACCTTATACCAGCAATCAAGTTATGACCTCTGTAGGTATGTCCTAAAACTACCTTGTTAGGTCCATAAGCATAACCTACCTCTGAAGCCCTCATTTCTTTGTATACTACTTTCCCATAATTTTTCCAGCTATATGCAATCTCAGCCTTTACGCCATTAGTTATATCAGCCGAAACACCGGCAACTATCTGACAAGCAACGTTAGTAGAATTAGCCTTTTCCTCAACATTAAATGTAGTAGAATTAGCTGGGATTTCTACATCTCCTTTGCCCCATATATATAATGTTTCTTTTGAGGTAGTAACAAAATTCACATTAGTTTTTTCTTTTATGTGAGCTAAACCAATACCACCCCCTACAAAGAACTGAAAAATACCTCCTACTTTAGGAGAATCAACATAACCACTGAACAACAATGACGTAATATTAGCTTTACGAATTGCCGTTCCGTTTACCGTTACTTGTTTTTTAAGAGAATGACTACTAATGGTGAAAAAGTCTTTAGCTTCTGAACCGACTAAAGCATTAAGTGTAAATTCTAGTCTGCCATTTTCCATGCAATAATAACCCATACCAACACCAAAAATACCAGCGGTATTTGATTTACTCTTGAACGTTGCTGTTATAGAGAGATTGCTAGGTTCGTCAGACTTTGTTGTATTTAACTTACTTGCACCACCTTCAAATTTTAGATAAAAGCGATGTTCATTTGGATTTGCTTTCATTACATTTGCAGGCTGATTTTCATCGGCAAATGATGCGGCAGAAGTCAAAAGAACCGTACTAGTAGCGATAATTAACAATAATTTTTTCATATATTTGCTCCTAATTGTAAGTAAAAGAAATTTAACAGACTTTCAATTAAACTCTAACAGATTTTCAATTTTTTATGCAATATTTAATTATAAATTAAATATATTTTGTTTTTGTCAAAGACTGAAAAAGCACAAAAAAAAGAGGGCTAAAAAGCCCCCTTCTTTTGTAGAATAAAAATAATGAATCAATAAACTATTTATTAGAGATCAAATCTTATACCAGCCATCAAGTTATGACCTCTGTAGGGGGTTTTGCCTGATTTTTCACTATACACGTCCATATCTTTGATTTTTATATTAATTTCACCAGGCTTTGTCTCTCCATAATCTCTCCAGCTATAGGCAATATCTAGTTTTATACTTTTGGTCAGATTAAAAGAAACCCCAGCAGTCAACTGATAAGCAAAATTATTAGCATTCTTAGAGGAGTCAGAAAATGTTTCTGATATTTTTCCAACTTCATTTTCATCTTCATCTTTAACTTCAGCTTCAACAATAATAGTACCAGTAGTTTTTTCTTTCACTTGTGCCATACCAACACCAGCTCCGGCAAATAATTTAATATTATCTGTAGCATACAAATCAACATAACTATTAAGCAATAATGATTTGACGTTTCCTTTTGTTTTACCTTGCCCAGATATTTTAAGTTTAAACACCTTAATATCAATACCATTAGAAAATGATCCCTTAAATTCTGGATTAGTAAGGAAATTAAGTGTTAGCTCTGTTCTAACATTATCCGTAATATAATAACCGACCCCAACACCCAAAATACCAGTAGCATTAGATTTTACTTTTACACTATAATTTTCAAGTTTCTCTGTATTTAACTTACTTGCACCACCTTCAAATTTTAGATAAAAGCGATGTTCATTTGGATTTGCTTTCATTACATTTGCAGGCTGATTTTCATCGGCAAATGATGCGGAAGAAGTCAAAAGAGCTGTACTGGTAGCGATAATTAACAATAATTTTTTCATATATTTGCTCCTAATTATAAGTAAAAGAAATTTAATAGACTTTCAATTAAACTCTAACAGATTTTCAATTTTTTATGCAATATTTAATTGTAAATTAAATATATTTTGTTTTTGTCAAAGACTGAAAAAGCACAAAAAAAAAGAGGGCTAAAAAGCCCCCTTTTTTTTGTAGAATAAAAATAATGAATCAATAAACTATTTATTAGAGATCAAATCTTATACCAGCCATCAAGTTGTGACTTCTAATGGTGGCTTTAGGCGTCTTGTCCTTATCCTTGCTCTTATCATCTTTGTCCTTTTTTATTTCGCCTGTTTCTCCATAATCTCTCCAGCTATAGCTAAGATCTAGGTTCATGTTATCAGCCAAATTAAAAGAAACACCAGCAGTTAGTTGATAAGCAAAGTTATTAGCCATATCATAGGATAAAGTATCTTTTTCTCCTTTTACAACCTTTCCATCATAAGTTGTAGTAGAAGTAATCTTTTGTTGCACTTGAGCCATACCAACACCAGCTCCGGCAAAGATTTTACCAATACCTGCAAACTCATACACATCAACATAACCACTAAGCAATAATGATCTTACATTTTCTTTAGCTTGAGATTCTACAGATGTGTCCTTATCGTCGTTTGGATTTTTAAAAGTACGAGAACATTTAAATTCTGGATTGGTTAGGAAGTCAAGGGTTAGTTCTATTCTAACATTATCCATCGCATTATAACCAGCACCAACACCAACAAGACCAGAAATAACGGGTTTAGACTTACCAATACCCTTGACTTTATCATCTTTATCATCCTTAAAGCTTAGCTCATTCAACCTAACTACTCCACCTTCAGCTTTAAGATAAAACCCACCTGTTGCAGCAAATGATGTAGCAGAAGTCAAAAGAGCCGTACTGGTAGCGGCAATTAACAATAGTTTTTTCATATATTTCTCCTTAAAATTAATAAACAAGAATCCCTTATAGGCTCTCAAATAAATACCTGTGAAACATAAATTCTTTTCAAATTTCACTTAGGTCACCTAGCTTTAGGTGTATAGCATAATATTTGTCTTCAGCCAACTTAAAAAACTATTATAACATTGGTCAATAATATTATAGCGATAGTTTGTGGTAATAACAACACAATATAAAACCCATATAGCTTTAGCCTTAATTTTCCGATATTTCTTCTTGCAGGGTATCAACCTGATTATCCTCTAGTTTAAACTCAAGCAGATTAATTGAACCTATATGTATGCCATTATCAGAAAACTCAATATCAAATTTTACCTTTTCATAAGTTGCTACTTCACTATCATCTGTCTTAACCACTTCAGATACAGAAGAATTAGCAACTTTCTCAATTATAGCCTTGATCATTTTTTTAGGTAATAACAAATTATTAGGTATCAACTTATCGATGATATCATGATGATTAGTTAATTCAAAAGATAATTTACCTTTTGGTAAGTTACTCTCAAAAAATTGCAAAAAACCTATTAAAGCTATTTGGGCATTATCATCACAAGAGAAAACTAATCGGTCAATATTTAAATTTTTGATATAATTGATATCTTTACCTTGATCCGTAGAGATATTTATTAGGGTGGCTAAATCAAGCTGAGCTGTTTTGAAATTCAAAAAATCTTCCTCTGCAGCATATGACAAACGTAATTGTAAAGCTACATCTTCGCCATCCTGAAATTTTGCTTTATTGATTAAGAAAACCAAGTCACTAATATTAAAAATTTCCTTATCTTTCTGAATAATTGATAATAATTTATTGTTAACTTGCAAAAGCTTCACGATAGATTTTAGATTATCTCCACTAGACAATCTATATATAGGTTTATTAAATTTAACTAGTGCGGCAATATCTTGCTTCGACTGTACACTATATTCAATTAACTTACCACCAAAATTTTCTTGTTGTTTTATTGTTTGTCCTAAAATCAAGTTAGCTTTTTTAAAACTAAAATCAAATAAAAATGTCATTTTTTCAGCAGATATTTCTTTAGAATTAATATGATCAATAAATTTTATTTTTGGCTCGACTAAACTAATCTGCAAGCGGGAAGGGAAACCAGAAACTTTGACTTGGCTATAAGATATCTTAATATTATCTGTCTCTGAATTATTTATAGTACTTACCACATTACTTTTGATAGTATAAGCAACGGCAAACCATATTATGGTGTAAGTTAAACAAATAAAAAGTAAAATTTTACGTATCACTTTATTATACTCAATTATAAATTAATATTACGGGTAGCAGATGGTAAGCGAACCCTTATACCGTCAAGATCTTCAGTAACAATAATCTGACAACCAAGTCTTGAAGTATGAGTAAGACCAAATGCTAAGTCAAGCATATCTTCTTCTGCCTCGGAAGGACTTTTTAATTTGTGATAAAATTCCTCATCTAAAATAACATGGCAAGTAGCACATGCTAGAGAGCCTTCGCATGCACCTTCAAGATCAATATCGTTTTGATGAGCAATTTCCAAAATAGACAATCCTATAGGGGCGTCCACTATTTTCTCTGTCCCATCTTTATCTACAACAAAAATTACTTTAGGCATTAGTTATCATCCATCTTCAATTCACTTTAGTTTATTTCATTAATATGCTTACCTTTAAGTAAGTCTTCCACCGTGCTATTTAATCTTTCGGCAAGAAAATGCTCTGTTATACTCTCAAAATTTTTGCTACATTCTATAATGTAATCACGATCATTTGAGTCTATTGCTTCTTTTAGAGTTTTAATTGCCATATTAATTTTTTCCATTTCATTTTTTGCAAGAAGATTTGGCATCTCTCTAATAGCATTTTCTATATTATAAAGCAAAGATTTTGTGTTAATAATTGTTTCTTGTAACAATTTCTTATTATGATCACTAGCCGCATTTTGATAAGCATTTTCTAAAATCTCGGTAATCTCACTTTCATTTAAACCATAACTTGGTTTTATTTCAATGTTATGTGAGATATTACTATTTTTTTCTAGAGCTGACACTGACAAAATGCCATCTGCATCAATAGAAAATGTTACTTCTATCCTAACTCCCCCTGCTTTCATTAGTGGCAATTTTAGTTCAAATTTTGCAAGTGACCGACAATCCTCTACCATTTCTCTCTCCCCCTGTACCACATGTAGCTTCATAGAAGTTTGGTTATCCACATAATTGGTAAACTCCTTAGTAACCGATATCGGTATAGGGCTATTACGCAGAATAATTTTTTCAGTAATTCCTCCATTTAGTTCAATACCAAGTGACAAAGGCACTACATCGATTAATAAGGAATTAATATTTGCAGAAGTTAGGTTCTCTGCTTGCAGAGCCGCACCCCATACTACCGCCTTATCTGGGTTAATATCTGAAAAAATAATAGTATTAAATGTTTGCCTTAAACTCTTACTAATTAACGGTATACGAGTTGAACCACCAACCAGGATAATACCTGAAATATCAGGGGTCTTTGCCTGTTCTAGCGTATCTTTAGTAATAGCTATGGTACGTTCTACTAATGGTGTTATTAACCTCTCAAAATTTTCTATATCTAACTCCAACATCTTTTCTTCATATATATAGCTAACCCGATTAGCATTTATCCGTAACAAACTGGTGTCATTGCGAGGAGGGGCGAAGCCCAAACGAGGCAATCCATTTTTGGTTACTTTTATGGATTGCTTCGTCGCTACTAAAGTATCTCCTCGCAATGACGTTTGTAAATTGGGAGCAATACTAGTCGGATTATCTATAATACTACATTTATTTTGTACACTAAGTGTTTCTTTAACTTTTTTTGCTAATTTTATTAATTCGTTAGATGCTACTAATTTATATTTATCACAAAAATACTTCATCACTAAGTGATCAATATCATCACCGCCTAAAATATTATCTCCGCCAGTGGCAATAACCTGAAGTACGCCGGTTTGCATATTGAGAATTGATACATCAAAAGTTCCTCCCCCTAAATCATATACTAAATAACACCCTCTGCTTTCTTTATTGAAACCATACGCATAGGCTGCTGCTGTTGGTTCTGCAATTAACCGTAATACCTCAAATCCAGCAATTTTTGCTGCCAGCATTACTTCTCCTCTAGCAGCATCGTTAAAATGTGCCGGTACAGTTATTACCGCTTTTTTAACTTCTGAGTTTAATCTTTCAGTAGCTTGTTGCCTTAAATAGAGAAAGATTTGGGCGGCAATTTCCGGAACAGTCATCAATTTTCCAGCAAATTGCAGCCGTAATATTTCACTATCTAGGTCAATATAATCTTTCACTAAAGCAAAAAGTGTCGGGTTATTTTGTATATCGGATAGTTTCTTACCGAAGAGCCTTTTTATAGAGCGAAGATTATCGATTATATCATGATTACCCACAATAAAGCTTTCACCATGGAAGGCTATCACTGATGGGATAAGTTCTAAATCTTGATCATTTGTGATAATTTGTACCACTTGTTGATTTGACAAAGCAATTAATGAGTTTGTTGTACCGAAATCAATGCCAACGGCTATGTTCTTATCATTTTCTTTATGCTGGGAAGAGCCAGCCTCACTAATTTCTATTATTTGCATGATTTGATTTTTAGCTGAATATTATTAATTAAGTTTTTAAGATATTTAAATCTTATAGTACTATCAACGACATCTTGCATATTTTGATTTTGGAATGCAGTAGTTAGAGATTTAGTAAGTTGTTGCTTTTCAAGAATCTTGTTATTTAGCATATGTTCTAACTTTGTTAAGTCTTCAGTAGTTTCGACAAACTCTAATTCACTCCACACAACATTCAATTGTTCCTTTGAAATACCTTGCCTAACCGTTAGGTCATCCAAAACTATATTGTTTAACAAGAGAAGATACTCAGCTCGTGCTAAATCGTCTTTAAGTGTTGAATAAGCCTTATTTAGCTCAATAGAGATAGCCAAATTTTTTTGCTTTTCGGTGTTAGAGTTAGTTCTATCCGGATGATATTTTAACTGCATAGCGAAATATTGACGATCCAGATCAGACAATTCAATATCATATTTTTTTTCTATGCCTAATAACTCAAAATAATTGTTCATAATCGCTCCTAGCCCTAAATTCTCCTGAATTGACTATATTAGTGGGTTAATAATTGTCAAACCACGTATAGTTTAGGAGAAGTTGGTGACGTCATTATTTATAACGGCTTAGCGATTAAACTATAAAAAATTATATATTAGTTGTAAATGATTATTGATTTTCTGATTAGGCATTGCAAAAAGTAGCAAATTGTGCCGAATGGCGGAGAGGAGGGGATTCGAACCCCTGACACGTTACCGTGAACACGCTTTCCAGGCGAGCGCCTTAAACCACTCGGCCACCTCTCCATAACTCTATACAAATTCAGCCACAGCTATAAAACTAATAATTTATTACTTCAGAAAATTGTTAGCATAATATTCACAATATTCTTTAACTGGGCAAACGGAACAATTGGGTACTCGTGCTTTACAGATATACCTACCAAGTAATATCAGCCAGTGATGAGCATATTGTAACCATTTTGCATCAATAATTTCAACTAATTCAAATTCCACTTTTTGGGGGGTATCACTACTTGCCAACCCTAATCTTCTAGAAACTCTGAATACATGTGTATCAACTGCCATAGTTGATTTACCAAATAAGCAATTCAATACTACATTGGCAGTTTTTCTTCCAACACCAGGTAATTTAATTAATTCGTCAAAATTGTTTGGCACTTTGCTATCATACTTATCTATCAAAATACGAGAAAGTGCAACAATATTTTTTGCTTTGGTTATAAATAAACCTATTGATCTTATATAATTTTTTAATCCTTCTTCCCCGAGTTCTAATATTTTTTCCGGTGTATTATATTCTTTAAACAAAAATCTTGTTGCTTTATTAACCGAAATATCAGTTGCTTGTGCGGATAATACCACAGCTATTAATAGAGTGAAATTATTAACATATTCTAGTTCTGTTCGGGGATTAGAATTATTCTGGCTTAAAATTTCAAAGATTTTATCAACTATTTGAGCTTGCATAATATAACATTTAAGAGTAAAAAGAAGTCATAATTTTTATCAGGTTTGAGGATGTTAGAGAATAAAAATTTTGATTTTATAAGAAATGAAATTGCTAATAACGATGTTGTGTTGTTTATGAAAGGCACTAGTAATTTTCCTCAATGTAATTTTTCTGCTACCGTTGTTTCTATCTTAAAAAAACTTGGTATAGAATTTCGTGATATTAATGTTTTGACCAGTCTTAGCTTACGTGAGGATATCAAATCCTTCACTGATTGGCCTACCATACCACAGCTTTATATAAAAGGAGAATTTATAGGTGGCTGTGATATAGTACGTGAAATGTATGAAAATGGTGATCTTGTTACATTATTAAAAGATAAACATATAATATAACTCATGTATGGATCTACCCAATAATGCAAGAAAAAAAAAATAATACTTGACAGAAAAAAAGCAAATGCAGTCATGTATTCGACTTGAAGCACAACAAAGTGCTTCAGCCCTGATGGAATTCGCTAACTTACTTTGTCTTATTTACCATCAATATTATCATCTCTCGCATATTCCTTGGTAAGAATTCCTTACTTTATTATTTTATTCCAGCTATGATTTTTTTTTAATTTAAACCTTAATTTAATTAAAAAAATCATTTAGCCATCATAAATTAATAATTAATATTAAACTTTTAATAACATACTTTTATTTCACTGTATGATTGATCATTTCGCAATACTGCGAATACTACTCTTGCTAATTTATTTGCCACTGCTACTACACTAGTATTATAACCTCGTCTCTCTTGCAGCTTGAACATCCAATCTGTAAACCTACTTTTGTTACCTTCTTCTATTTTATCTAATTTCTTAGTTCTTAATACCCTAGCTGTAAAAACAGAACGAGCTCCATATTTATCTACTGCATGAAGATGAAAAATATTTTTTGCTAAATCTATTCCTATTGTGTTATATTCCATTTTGGGTCTCCCTATTGTTGTTTTAATATATTAAATCTAGAAGGATAACCATTAATATTCATTCTGTATATAGGGTAGATCCATACCATTACCTTACGCATGGTATTTAAAAGTCATATAGAAAATAGCTTGGCGTCATTGCGAGGAGCTACTTTAGTAGCGACGAAGCAATCTAATGAATGTGGATTGCCACGACCACGTAGTGGTCTCGCTAATAGCGTTTTGTACTTTTCTAGAATTTTTAAATTGTCATGGGGTTTATGCGTAAGGTGAGTAAATTAATTAGTTATTGCAGACAGCCTCCTAGCCATTTTATTAAGTTATTGGCAAAAATTCTAAAAACTATTCTGCCAAGTATGATAATTATTATGGTGATAAGGAAACTATAAATAATATCAGCTGGGTAGTGCATAGCAAGAGTAATACGTGATATCGCCACTAAAATAACAATCAAAATGGCTATAATTTTTTGTCTGATTGTTATATATGACCAAATACAGTAGGCAACCAATAATGCTAACCCAGAATGACTGCTTGGAAAACTAGACAAACATCTTTCAAGTTCAATATTAGCAATTGTTACAAAACTATTAATAGGCAATGAGCAAAATGGTCTAGGTAGATTAACCGAAAACTTAAGTAGAGCATAAATACAACCGAATATCGTATAAATTATACCAATCATTACCATTTTATTATATATAGCCCAAAATTTGCTCTGACGATGATTAAAATCTTGAATCTTTTTTAGCTGAGTGTAAAAATATATACAATATATCAAATAAGCGATAGCAAAGTTGGTAATATTAAAACAATAAGAGATAATTTGTAGAATATAAGCTATTATGCTAAAATGGTTAGTTATGCCATTGATCCACAAGAATATTTCTTGATTAAGGCCTTGGAAATTATATAAAAGTTCAAACATTTTCAATTTTAATTTTATTTGGTTTAAGTAAATAATATTATGCTAGAAATAACAGTACTAGGATGTGGATCATCGTTTGGTCTACCGGTAGTTAATTGTGATTGCAGTACATGCACCTCAACTTCAAGTTATAATAAAAGAACTAGATCGTCAATATATATGGATGATGGTAATAGTCAAATTCTTGTTGATTTTGGTTTCGACATTAAAGGACAATTACTACGAGAAAATATTAAAAAAGTGGGCAGTGCTATATTAACCCATTATCATGCAGATCATGTTAACGGTATTGATGATCTACGTGTATTTCCATTCTTTCAGAAAAGACCTTTAGAAATTTTTACTGATAATGCTACAGCATTGAGAACTGAGAATTATCACCAACACTTGTTTGCTCCGGATAGACTGATTGCAAGACCGGTAGATTTTTTTGCAAAATTTAAAATTGACACTATAGAGGTACAATTTTTTAGACAGCATCATGGTCCTATAGATAGTTTAGGTATTAGAGTGGATGATTTTGTATATTCTAATGATGTGGTAGATTTTCCGGCAGAATCCAAACCATTCTTAAGAAATATCAAAGTGTGGATATTAGATTGTATGGCATACGAATCTAATGATTGCCATGCAGGATTAGATAAAATCCTACAGTGGGAATATGAATACAAACCGCAACAAATATTATTAACTAATATGAATCATTTTATTGATTATCACGAGATATCAAAAATATTGCCAAGCAATATAAAACCTCTATATGATGGTTACAAATTTATAGTTTAGTATGATAGTAGTTGATAAGGTTTCAAAAAAATATAGTAAAATTTATGCTGTTAAAGATGTTAGTCTTGAGTTCAAAAAAAAGGAAACTATAGCGATTATAGGTTCTTCTGGTAGTGGTAAATCCACTTTATTACGAATTATTAATGCGTTAGAAATACCTACTACTGGACAAGTGTTTATTGATAACAAAAAGTTAACTCAAAAGAATAAAAGGAAGCTTTGCCTTAAAATTGGTATGGTTTTCCAATCTTTTAATCTTTTCCCACACTTAAATGTTCAGGATAATTTAATATATGCTCCTGTTAATATTTTGAAAATGCAGCAGATGACTGCCATTTCTAAGGCGGAGAAATTATTAGAGCAATTTGGTTTAAAACAAAAAGTTACTGCTTTTCCTATCAATCTATCTGGAGGACAAAAACAGCGAGTAGCCATTTGTCGAGCCTTAATGATGGATCCAGAGGTAATGTTATTTGACGAGCCTACTTCAGCTTTAGACCCTGAAAATATTAAAGATATTATTGAAATTATCTCTTTATTAAAAAGTCAAATGACGATGATTGTTGTTACTCACCATATCAAATTTGCCAAAGCGATAGCGGATAGGATAATTTTTATGAATCACGGGCAAGTTCTAGCCGATCAGCCAGCCGCAGAATTTTTTGAAAAGCCAAAATCTCATAGAGCAAGATTATTTTTAGAGAATATAGGTGACTTAATGTGAGCAATAAGAGTCTTATAAAATTAACAATGCTTTTATGTATTAGTATGGTCATTACCTTCTTGATACGTAAATTGGTAGATGCACAATTTACTGGATTCTCTTGGAGTAGCCAGAAAAGTATATCTTGCTTTGTAATGATTTTGATTATTATCAGTATCGTTTATAATTCCTTTAATCAAAAGGGGATAAAGATCGTCTCTATTCAGCTATTAATTTGGGGGCTAATTTTTTTGATCATAATTATTGGTTACGCTTTCAGATTTGAATTAAATTATACCACACAACGAGTCGTATCCGTACTAATACCATCATATAATTGGGTCAATAAACAAGGAGAATTAGTGATTAGCCGTAGTAGCGACGGACATTTTTACATTGACATATTGGTAAATGGAGTAAAAATTAAATTTATGATTGATACCGGAGCAAGTGATGTTGCCCTTACTACTAATGATGCTAAAATGCTAGGGTTTGACTTATCAAAACTACATTACACTAGAATTTACTCGACGGCTAATGGTACTAGTACAGCCGCCCCCGTGAAATTAGATAGTGTAGTAATTGATAACAGAGCTTTCTTTAGAAATATTGAAGCTCATATAGGTACTGGTGGTCTCGATATATCACTACTAGGTATGTCAGTATTAGAGCGTTTTAAAAGTTTCAGAATAGATCGAGATATGTTAATTTTAAGTTGGTGAAGCTATTCAAAAACTAGGAGATTGCAGGCAGTCTCTAGCGATGTATAGTTAATTCAGGAGAATTTGGGGCTAGGAACGATGGAGCGACGCCTATAAGTAATAGGCGAGCATTGAGCGACGACGTCACCAACTTCTTATCAATTGACTATACACCACAATACTTACAAAAATACGTTAATGAGTTCTGTTTTAGATATAATAACAGAGATAATTACGATATATTTAATTTGTTGGTACAACAAGCTTTTTTGTAAAATTGGAATATTCTTTATGTATACTAAAAGATTAGAAGCATCTGTAACGCATGATATCCTGGTTCAACTTGCTAATCTTGGTTGGATTGTCGATGAAAAAGACCCAAGATGTAACGTTTATCAACAAAGAGTGAAACTTACCAAACAAAAAGAATTACTTAACGGTAAAATACCTGACTTTGTACTATACAAGGAAGGAAGTAACGAACCAATAATAATAATTGAGGCAAAAAAACCAAATGAAAGTATACAATTAGCAATGCACCAAGCATTGAATTTGTATGCTAAACCACTAAATACGCCGCTTATATTTGCTTATAATGGAAGTTATATTGAAACCCAATATTTGTATAATGGGCGTAATCTTAAAATTGACGGGGAAGATGTAAGGCAATTTATAAATCACCATACGGCACTCAGATTTGTTAATGAGGGCTCTGAAATACTATCTGCGGTAAATTTCATTCAGCATTCAAGAGACGAACTTATTAGGATCTTTAAAAGTGCGGCTAATTTACTAAGAGAGGATGGATTGCAAGCAGGGCTTGACAGATTTGGGGCATTTTCTGATATTTTGTTTTTAAAAATTCTTGATGAAATTTCCGTTCTAAAGACGTTGGGAGGTGAAGAAAATAAGTTAGATGAGTATCTTAGATGGAGTTCCTTTTCTCAGAAAAAAGGAAACGAGTTGTATCAATATGTGAAAGATGTTGTGTGGATTAAGATTAACAAGAAGTATGGTGATATTTTTAGCGAAGCGTTCCCTATTAATTCCCCTGATATTTTTGAAGAAATTATTTGTGAGCTTTCAAAACTTAACCTCACAGCTTCAGATAGTGATGTGAATGGTGATGCTTTTGAATATTTTTTAAAAAATGCTTACCAAGGCATCAAAATTAAAGATTTAGGCGAATATTTTACACCTAGAAACATTGTAAGAACAATGATAAGTATGGTTAATCCTAAAATTGGCGAAACCATTTATGACCCTTTTTGTGGCACAGGAGGATTTTTAATTGAAGCATTTAGATATTTAAAAATCAGAACTTCGTTTAACGACGAGATGCAAAATATTCTAAGGAAAAAAACAATTTACGGTTCTGAGATTACTATTAATGCAAGAATTGCAAAAATGAATATGATTTTGTTTGGAGACGGACATAGTAATATCAAGAAACAAGACACCCTTTCTGATTATGTAAATCAAAAATATGATATTGTAATTACAAATCCACCATATTCGCAACAAACAAGGTTTGGGTATTTATATCCCATTCAATCAAATAATGGTGACGCTATTTGTCCTTTGCATTGCTTTGAAGCTTTAAAACTAGGTGGTAGAGGCTGTTTACTTGTAAAAGAAAACTTTGTTTCAGATGGGGGCAATGTTGGAAAGGTGAGAGAGTATATTTTTAATAACTCATCAAATGTTTCTATTGTTTCATTGCCAAGAAAGCTTTTTGAACCTTACACCCCAACAAAAACAAGTATTATATATTTCGAGAAAAACAGAAAGATCTCAGACACGTTCTTTTTTGCAATTAATGCGGTTGGTCATGAACTTGGTTCAAGAAAGAAGCCAATTAAGGATAATGATTTACCAGTTGCACTTGATGCTTTCAATAATAAAAAGGCTGTTGCAGAGATTGAATCTGCCATAATACCATCAACTGAAATAGCCAAGAATAGCTATAGTTTATGGATTTATGATTATTTAGATATTTTTGCTAATTTAAAAGGTGATATTATAAAACTTGGTGATTATATTGAGGAGATAACAGAAAAAATAGAACCGTCTTTACAGCCAATTACAGATTTTAGAATTTTAGGGGTAAGTAATAGTATTGGTATTTTTGACAATGAAATTTTAAAAGGTGAGGACATAAACCAAAAATACAAGCAAGTTCAAGCTGGAGATTTGGTATATAATCCGCATAGGATTAACGTTGGCTCTTTAGGTTTAGTTTCTGAGGAGTTAAATGGTGGATATGTAAGTGGTATCTATATCGTATTTAGAGTTTTAAAAAAATTCCAAGATACTCTACCATCCGAATATTTATTACATGTTTTAAAATCAAAATATTATTTAGCCATTATTGGCAAATATGATACAAAGTATGGAGCTGTTAGGGCAAACTTAACTTATGAGCAGCTTTGTAATATACACATACCATTACTTAAAAAAAATGAAATGAAAGAATTTCTAGAAAAAATAAGTAAACTAAATAATATCACGGAAGAATTTCAGAAAATTAAAAATAACCTAAAAGAATCTATACATAAAATTTTACCTAATTTATGAATTAAGTATAATTGTCCTTGAGGATTGGTTGGAAAAATGTAAGTTGACTACTACTTTAAACTTAATAATAATATTAAACTAAAGAAAGTGGATATAAATAGTCTTTATATTATAATTAACAGTACAAATAATAAATTTGGATCTTGGTGGCTTAAAATTACGACTTTTAAACTATCCTGATAAAAACCCCTAAATTTATTCTTCACAATTATTTACCTTCATCTATACTCTCATTTGTAGATATTCTAAGAGTAAATTATGTTACAAACTAGCAATAAAATTTTTTCTAATCTTAGTGGACAGAAAAAATATGATATAATAAGTAGCAAGCAACGTGGAGATTGGGATAATACAAAAGATTTTATTATTAGAGGTAGAGAATGGATAATTGATGAAATAAAAAAATCAGGTTTGCGAGGACGGAGCGGTGCTGGATTTCCAACTGGTCTCAAATGGTCGTTTATGCCTAAAGAACACCCGAAACCTAGCTATTTAGTAGTTAATGCTGATGAATCAGAGCCTGGTACATGCAAGGATCGTGATATTTTAAGACATGAGCCGCACAAATTGCTTGAAGGCTGTTTGCTTGCCAGTTTTGCTATTAACGCACATACTTGCTATATATATATTCGTGGTGAATTTTATAACGAAGCATCCAATGTGCAACGGGCTATAGATGAAGCTTATGATGCTGGTTTTATAGGTGATAATGCTTGTGGTACTGGGTATAAACTTGATATTTATTTGCATAGAGGGGCTGGGGCATATATTTGCGGCGAGGAAACAGCTCTACTCGAGAGTTTAGAGGGTAACAAGGGATTTCCTAGACTGAAACCACCATTTCCAGCTAATTTCGGCTTATATGGTTGTCCAACAACTATTAATAATGTTGAGTCAATTGCCGTTGTACCTACTATACTTAGACGTGGGGGGGATTGGTTTGCTTCAATCGGAAAGCCTAACAGTACCGGCACGAAAATTTTCTGTATTTCTGGTCACGTAAATAGACCATGTAATGTTGAAGAAGCTATGGGCATACCTTTAAAGGAATTGATAGAAAAATATGCTGGAGGTGTACGTGGTGGTTGGGATAATCTGAAAGCTATTATTCCAGGTGGTTCGTCAGTACCATTGTTACCAAAGTCACTATGTGAAGATTTGGCAATGGATTTTGATAGTTTGAAATTAGCTGGCTCGGCTCTTGGGACTGGTGGAATTATTGTTATGGATAATTCTACGGATATTATTTATGCTATTGCCAGGCTTAGTAAATTCTACATGCATGAATCTTGTGGTCAGTGTAGCCCATGCAGAGAAGGCACAGGGTGGATGTGGCGAATTATGATGAGATT
The DNA here is from genome assembly GCF_964030735.1 of Candidatus Tisiphia endosymbiont of Ceraclea dissimilis. Lineage (NCBI taxonomy): Bacteria > Pseudomonadati > Pseudomonadota > Alphaproteobacteria > Rickettsiales > Rickettsiaceae > Candidatus Tisiphia > Candidatus Tisiphia endosymbiont of Ceraclea dissimilis. The sequence continues at coordinate 939,383 of NZ_OZ034917.1, read as the reverse complement.
AGTACGAGGTCAGGCAAAAATAGAAGAAATAGATCAATTGTTAGACGTGACTAAAATGATCGAGGGGCGTACTATTTGCGGTCTTGGAGATGCCTCTGCTTGGCCTATTCAAGGTTTAATCCGTCATTTTCGTCACGAGATTGAAGAGAGGATATATTCAAAAAAAATGTGAAAACTTTTAGATATAGTTGATTCATGACTGCATCTGCTTTCTTTTTTATCAAATATTATTCTTTTTTATATTTTTGGATATATCGATAAACGCTTTACTATGAAAAGCTATATTTTCTTCAAAAAGAATAAACTTTTTATCAAGCAAATTAAGTTGTTTTTTCTTTTCCTCTTCCGTTAAGAAAGAATATTTAATACTATTATAGACGACTTGTTTTAATTGATCATAAGATGGCTTATAACGACTAATAAATAATAAATATTCTTGAGTTAAATTATTGCGTAATACTCCTGCATCATCAGTGCAGATTACGATTGGCACCCCATAACGCATATATAGCTTGATAGGATGGTCATCACCTACAACTCCTAAAATAAATTCATTACTACTTAAATTAATTTCAATAGGTATATTCTTTTCCACTAATGTTCTTATTAGTTGGTGAGGATTAGATTCATGCATAATACCTACTCCATGACCAATACGATTTGCCCCGGCTATCAATATGGCATCCCAAATATGATGACGTAGCCCTTCTGGAGGAACTAGCCCTAATGCTAATTCACCAGCATGCAAAGATAATTTAACATTAGAAAATTTTTGTTTAAGAAAACGAAACATTTTCATATGTAATATATAATCTTTGATCGCAACAACTGAGTTTTCTGTACCGACTATATTCACCCCAACTATTTTAGGATTATTTTGTGCTAAAGAAAAGGCTGAATACAAACCAGAAAATACCATAGATGGCTTACTTTCACGGAATACATATGGTTGAAACCGCAGAGTAAAGTGATCATTGTCAATATCTTTCGAGGCATCTGTTACTATTGTTGAATAGTGAGTAATAGCTTGGTTTATAACTTTATCCTGCTCTAATAATAACATAGCTTTTGCTAAAACCTGATTAATAGCAAGATCATCTGTATTACTTGTTAACTTATTAATCTCATCTAAAGCAACGTTTGTACTAATAGGAGCAAAAGGAAATATAGTTTCTATATATTGCACATTTTCTGCTTCTGCCCTATTCTTCAAATCTATCAAACCATCTTTAATAATATAGTCTTCTAACCAACCAAAATAGTTAAAACAATCAAAAAATCTGGCATCTGGTGATAATTGTTTGTGATAATGATTGTTAAAATTTTCTATTGACCAAAGTGACACGAGCTGATTATATTTGTGTATATCAGCACGTATCTCATCTACAGTCATACATTTTTTCGTAGGTTTTTTAAGAATTTCATAACTGTTAGGATCAATACAAAATCCCTCCTTCTTAACATAATCTAATAAAGTTTCAGCATAAATAGCACCGATAAAATGATGATGAATATCACCACCCTTGGGCAATATATTTACCAACATACCAAGCTCTGCTATAGGAAGAGCATTAGAGGTGATTAAACTATTGTAATAATCACGTGTAATGAGATAATGATTATTTTCATTTGTTTTTACAGTGTCTGCGTGAGTTTGCATATTAAATATACTACAAATTAATAATAGTGGAGTAATGAGTCTTAGTGAAATTATGGATTTTATGAAATTTAACATTATTTATCATATATTGTTTCTCCTACATGCATGCATCGAATAACCAAAAACTATAGTCAATTGATGAGAAGTTGGTGACGTCGTCGCTCTCAATGCTCACCTATTACTTATAGGCGTCGCTCCATCGTTCCTGCTACCCAATTCCCCTGAATTGACTATATATTCGAATTTTCTTTAATTAATGCAGAAATAGGCGGGGTTATAACATGTTTCTTTTTAAAACACACGCTTTATAACATAATTAGTTTTCAATGCAAACTATATTTTAATGAATTTGCTTAAAAGTGTAATAATTTCACATCCTACGTCTTTCAAGGATTGTTTTTTTTGAAAATATCATGAATTAATGTGCTTTGGGACATTCGTGTGCAAACAATGTTCATTACGCTGTACTCGCTTATAAAAACAAAGTACAGATAAGCTTTTTGTTACGAATAAATATGTCAATTGATAAGAAGCTGATTATATTACTCACCTTACGCATGGCATTTAAAAGTCATATAGAAAATAGCTTGGCGTCATTGCGAGAAGCTACTTTAGTAGCGACGAAGCAATCTAATAAATGTGGATTGCCACGACCACGTAGTGGTCTCGCAATGACATAATTTATTAATCCATGGAGCTCGTTCTGTTTTTACAGCTAGGGTATTAAGAACTAAGAAATTAGATAAAATAGAAGAAGGTAACAAAAGTAGGTTTACAGATTGGATGTTCAAGCTGCAAGAGAGACGAGGTTATAATACTAGTGTAGTAGCAGTGGCAAATAAATTAGCAAGAGTAGTATTCGCAGTATTGCGAAATGATCAATCATACAGTGAAATAAAAGTATGTTATTAAAAGTTTAATATTAATTATTAATTTATGATGGCTAAATGATTTTTTTAATTAAATTAAGGTTTAAATTAAAAAAAAATCATAGCTGGAATAAAATAATAAAGTAAGGAATTCTTACCAAGGAATATGCGAGAGATGATAATATTGATGGTAAATAAGACAAACCTTAGCTTACGAAAAAACTGTTTAACTCACAGGCTCAAAAGAAGCCGTTAAGGTGATTATGTTAAAGTTCGTAAGTTAGAGAATTCCATCAGGGCTGAAGCACTTTGTTGTGCTTCAAGTTGAATACATGACTGCATTTGCTTTTTTTCTGTCAAGTATTATTTTTTTTCTTGCATTATTGGGTAGATCCATACATGAGTTAATTTACAACTATAGTACTAAGACTTAGGTAAATTAGAAAGATATTCTCCCTTCCAAAGCTCCTGATAAATAATAGGATCAATGTTCCCACCTGATATAAGCACTAAAACTTTCTTAGGTTTTGACTGTTTCTTTAACCAATTTACTACTCCAACCATATTTAAAGCACATGATGGTTCACAGGCAATTCGTAGCAAATGAACCAACCAAGCGGTCCAATAATATATAGAATGTTCATCAGCAAGAAAGAAATCATCGAGTTTATTTAGATAATTAAATGTACGTGATGAAACTGCTAAAGTACGCAAACCATCTGCTACAGTACTTGGTGAATCAGTAAACCTATATATCGAACCTTGCTTAATCGATAAGAAAGCATCGTTAGCATTAAGCGGCTCTGAACCTATCAGCAAGCTGGATGGAGAGAGTAATTCTTTCGCTAAATATGATCCTGAAAGCAACCCCCCACCTCCACAAGAAGCAAAAATGGCATCTGGACTGAATCCTAGTTGTTGCAATGCTTCATAACACATCGTACCAGCCCCAGCTATACTAGAATCACTATCGGAAGGATGCAAATAGTAAAAATCATTTTCTATGTCACTCTTTGCTTTATCTTCTGCCATTTGTCTAGTTTTAGTTAGTATAACCTCTGCTCCATAATATTTTGCTGTTTGTTGTTTAATTGGAGAGGTATTTTCTGGTAAATAAATTCTTGCATTAAGGTTAAGGGTTTTTGCTACCCAAGCAAGACCAATTCCATGATTACCTGTACTATATGCAACAACTTTATTTGGTAAACAATTTTGTTCTTGTAACTCTAATAAGTGGTTTAATACCCCTCTAACCTTGAATGCTCCGGTTTTTTGTAACGAGTCTATTTTAAAGAAAATTTCATGACCGAGCATTTTATCTAAAATTTCAGATTGAACTATTGGGGTCAAATGAAGATATTGTTTTACCCTATTGCTTGCTATTGATATGATATTGGAAGATTGAGGTGATGAAGGCATATATAAAACTAAATGTAGCTTGAAATCATAGTAAGGCGATATTATATAGTTACTATCCTCTTTAGTATATAAATTTCTTAAGGTTTTTTAATATGACAAATAAAGAAAAATTGCCCCTAATCGCATTAAAAGACATGGTGATCTTTCCCGGTATGGTTGCTCCTGTATTTGTCGGTAGGACTAAGTCTCTAAAAGCCTTATTTGACACTAAAATTATAGATAATAATAGATATATATTATTAGTATTACAAAAACAACAAGATCAAGATACTCCGGATATTCAAGATCTCCATTCTACAGGAGTAATTGCTAAAATTATACAAACAGTAAGGTTACAGAATAATGCCAAAATTCTAGTTGAAGCAATCGATAAGGTTACCCTACATAACATCACTAATAAAGAGATATTTGAAGCTGAATATAGCATACTACATGATGAAGAGGTAATTGATGTAGAATCTTTAAAAGTTTCCACAGCAAATGTTATTGAGTTATTTACAAAATATACTAAGACTCATAAAAAAATTAATCCAGAAATAATAGAAACGATAACTGGTGAAATAGCAAAAAATCCAACAGATTTTAGTTATGTCACTAATGTACTAGCTTCTTATTTGACTGTACCATTAATAATAAAACAAACTTTGTTAGAGGAGACCAAACCTCAATCACGAATTAAAACTATAATAGATACATTAACATCTAGTATGGCTCAAATAGATGCAGAGCAAGCTTTACAATTGCGAGTAAAAAAACAAATTGAGAAAACTCAGCGTGATTATTACTTGCACGAACAAATGAAAGCTATACAAAAAGAACTCGAACATGATAAATCTGATTTCTCTGATATAGAAAAAAAGATTAAAACCTTAAAACTTTCAAAAGAAGCAAAAGAAAAAGCTGAAGCAGAACTGAAAAAGCTAAAGCTTATGAATCAAATGTCAGGTGAATCATCAGTTGTTCGTAATTACCTTGATACATTATTAGCCATGCCATGGGGGAAATTTGATAATAATAAAACTGATATAAATAAAACTAGAGAAATTTTGGATCGTGATCACTTTGGTCTTGAGAAAGTCAAAGAGCGTGTTATTGAATATTTAGCAGTGTTACAACGTTCTAAAAAAATTAAAGGACCTATATTATGCTTAATCGGTCCACCAGGAGTTGGAAAAACCTCATTGGTCAAATCCATTGCTGAAGCGATGGGTAGGAAATATACTAAATTTGCTCTTGGCGGTATTAGAGATGAATCGGAGATTAGGGGACATCGAAAAACATATCTTGGTTCTATGCCAGGAAAAATTATAAATTTAATAAAAAAAGTTAAAACTAATAACCCCGTTATGTTATTAGATGAAATTGATAAAATGGGTTCTGATTTTCGAGGTGATCCAGCTTCTGCATTACTTGAAGTCTTAGACCCTGAACAAAACAGTCATTTCGTTGATCATTATTTAGAAGTAGAATATGATTTATCAGAGGTAATGTTTATTGCAACAGCTAATTCTTATAATCTGCCCAGAGCTCTAATTGATCGTATGGAGATCATTAACATTTCTGGTTATGTTGAAGAAGAAAAATTACAAATTGCCAAAAACTACTTAATACCAAAGCAATTGAAAATGCATGAAATGAAGAAAAATGAACTCACTATTGATGATGGAGCAATTTTAGAATTAATCAGATATTATACCAAAGAATCAGGAGTAAGATCGCTTGAGAGAGAAATTGGCTCTGTTACAAGAAAAGTATTGCAAAGAATTTTGAGTAACAAAAAAATAAAAAACATATCAATATCATCTGCTAATCTTGAAGAATATTTAGGAGTTAGGAAATATAATTTTGGTCTAGCTGAAAAAGAAGATCAAATAGGTAGTACTACGGGACTTGCTTATACAGAAGTTGGCGGAGAATTACTTACCATTGAAGCTTTGTCATTTCATGGCAAAGGAGACATTAAAACTACTGGTAAACTTGGGGATGTAATGAAAGAATCTGCTCAAGCAGCCTATAGCTGTTTTCGCTCTAGAGCTAGTAGTTTTGGATTAAAATACGAAGATTATAAAGATCTTGATATCCATTTGCACGTACCGGCTGGAGCGATTCCAAAAGATGGTCCATCTGCTGGATGTGCAATATTTACCACTATTGTTTCACTTATGACCAAAATACCGGTAAACAGAACTGTAGCAATGACTGGAGAAATCACCCTAAGGGGGGCAGTATTACCAATTGGGGGGCTAAAAGAAAAATTATTAGCTGCCAGCCGAGGTGGTATACAAACGGTGATAATACCTCAAGATAACGTTAAAGACTTAGAAGATATTCCACCGAATATAAAAAAGAGTTTAGAAATTTTATCAGTATCAACTGTAGATGAAGTGCTAAAATTAGCTTTGGTCAATAATAATTTTACAGTTACTAACTAAAAATAGGTATGATTATATAGTCATGTATGGACTTACCCGATAATGCAAGAAAAAAATAATATATAACAGCAAAAAAATCGAATGCAGTCATGTATCCGGCTTATAGTTAATAAATTACCTTAAAATTACCCTATAGCCCTGATGGAATTCGCTGGCTTACAAACTTATACTTATCATTTCATCGACTTCTAACGAGCCATTGACTATTTCAGTTTTCTCGTAAGCTAAGGTTCGTCTTATTTATAGTTAAACCCATAAAATTAGGTGACAAAGAACATAGTAATAATTTCAAATAATTTGCTGGTTTCTGTTACCTTATTTTTAATCCATCGTTTCATATTAGCCCAAAACTTCTCTATGGGATTTAAGTCTGGTGAATATGGCGGTAAAAAAATAAGCTTGCAACCAACTGATTCTATTAATTCCTTTGTTTTCTTTGATTTATGGAAACTAGCATTATCCATCACTACAACTTGTCCTGCTTTTAACTCTTTAATTAAAAACTTCTCAACCCAATTATTAAATAACTCTGTATTGCACGTTCCATTAAAAACAAAAGGAGCTATTGATTGATTGTTTACCAAGCCAGCTATGATATTAGTTCTTTGATAGTGTTTCCCACTCTTCTTTCCAATCAGTAATTCTCCTGTTTTACTCCAGCCTCTATCTTGGCAAATACCTGTATCTATACCGCTTTCATCAATATGCACTATTTGCCCTTTATCATATTTATTGATCTCTTCTAAATATTCAGCTCGTCTGTCTACACTTGACTCCATGTAGGTAAAGGTTTTTTTTTATAACTAAAACCTAGCTGTTTTAATATCCTTCCAGTTTGAGACCTCGCAATTCCAAACTCTTTACCAATATCTTGTAATCTCATATTTGGATTATTTCTTACAAAATTTGCTAACTTTTGCTTATCAACTTTACTTTTAAAACCTACTCTAGCTTTTGCTAATATCGTTCCTTCCTTTCTCTTCCTTACGTTCCAGCGACTAATTGTATTTTTATGTATATCGAATATCTTGGCAGCCGCTCTTTGACTATTACCTTTTTCTATATAACTTATTACTTTTTTTCTTAAATCTTTACTATATGGGCTTGTTGACATTTTTTCTCTTATTTATACCATATAATGTCATCTAATTCAACGGGTTTAACTATACCATCAATATTATCATTCTTTCGCATATTCCGGATTAGAATCTATTAAATTTCTATTTACCTATAATATTCTCTCGTCAACAACTAGTTTGTACCAATTCTTTAGCTACAAACTTTACTCTCGGTATAATCATTGCCTGAACTGAGTACCGCAAACACCACCCTTGCTAGTTTGTTAGCTACTGCAACAGTTGTTTTATTATGCCCATTTCGTTCAGATAAATTAAACATCCACTCGGTAAACTTGCTATAATCTTTTTTAGATTTTTGCTCTTCCGTGGTAAATCTTATTTTACTATTCAGTACTGCTCTTGCTCCTTGAATCAACAAAGTGCGTAAATATATATCACCTCTTTTACTAATGCCAAGCAACTTATCTTTGCCACCACTAGGTTCTGTTGACAAAATTTTATGTTAAGTTATCAGAGTAGAATAAAGAAGTTGCAATAGTAAGAAGAAATGGTAGTTTCTAGTTATCGAAACCAAGAAACTACCGATATGAAGTATTACATAGAAGACCAAGCATGGGAAGCAATTTTATCATTTTTTAAGAAAAAAAAAGCTATACACAACAAGAATGAGGAAAAAATAAGACAATTTATTGAAGCAATATGGTTTATTGCTAGAACAGGTTGTCAATGGCGTCTTCTGCCTGATTATTATGGTTGTTGGTACAGTGTTTATCGCAGATTTAAGAGATGGGTTGACAAAGGTATATGGGAAGCTTTAATGGATCATGTTAAAGTAGATGTAGATATGGAATCAATGATGATTGATGCAACTATTGTAAGAGCACATGCTTGCTCATCTGGATATATTAAAGGTAATCAAGAGGAAGCAGCTTTAGGTAGAAGCAAAGGTGGTTTTAGTACTAAAATTCATGCCCTCGTTGATGCATTGGGTAACCCACTGAAGTTTATACTAACTGCTGGGCAAAGAAATGATATCACTCAGGCTGAAAATCTTACTAAAGATGTTCAGAATACGACGGTGATAGGTGATAAAGGATATGATAGTAGTGCGTTTGTAGAAAGCTTAGAAAATAAGGGGTGCGAGGTTGTTATCCCACCAAAATCTAATCGTAAAGTACAACGTGAATATGATAAACATATTTATAAAGAACGCCATTTAATTGAATGTTTCTTTGGTAAAATCAAACATTTTAGGCGTATATTTTCTAGGTTTGATAAAGCCCCAGCCACCTTTTTAGCCTTTCTAAATTTTGTTGGAGCTTTAATATGGTTACGTTAAAAATTTTGTCAACAGAACCTAGAATGTTGCCTTGGTACTAATCCTAGCCATGCTGATAATTGCCTACCATTTTCAAAACAACTAGCATTACCTATTGACGCTATTAAGGCTGTAGCAGTAATTAACCCTATACCTGGTATCGTCATTAGTTGTTGGTGATTACTATACTGGCTAGCTATAATTTTTAATCTTTGTTCTAATTCTTTTATTTTTTTATCATTCTCTAGAAATTCTTCTTTTAACTCACTAAACGTTCGATAACTTAGCTGGCTTAAACCCTCTTCATCTAAAATTTCAGTTAATTTTGTCATAATCTTATTGATTCCTTGCGGTATAACAAAACCAAATTCATGTAATAATCCCCTGATCTCATTAGCAAGTGCAGTACGATTTTTTACCAATCGTTGCCTTACCCTATGAATAAATAAAATATCTTGTTGCTCTACAGTTTTGATAGGCACAAACCTCATATTAGGTCTTGCTACTGCCTCACATATTGCTTCGCTATCTGCTTGATCATTTTTATTAGTTTTAACATAAGGCTTAACAAATTGTGGAGCTATTAGTTTTACAGTATGACCTAATTTTGTTAATTCTCTTGCCCAATAGCTAGCTCCACCGCAAGCTTCCATGCCTACTAGACACTTTGGTACGTTAGCCATAAAAGTTAGAACCTGCTCTCTCATTAATTTTTTCTTTAATATTGTCTTACCATTTTTATCTACACCGTGAATTTGAAAAATTCTTTTTGCAATATCTATACCAATTGTGGTAACTTCCATATGGGCCTCCTTATTGTTGTTTAGGATTCATTTCCTATCCTAGAAGATTAGCATATGCTTCTCATTCTGTATATAGGGTAGGTCCATACCATTAATTCAAGAGAATTTGGGGCTAGGAACGATGGAGCGACGCCTATAAGTAATAGGCAAGCATTGAGTGACGACGTCACCAACTTCCCATTGACTATAGAAAACTCTCTCAAGAATCAGCAATAACATCATCCTTCTTATTGTCTAGTTTCGAAATAGGTCTATCCCAATTCTTTAAACCATTTGAGTATACATCATGAAAATTATGACAAAGATTTTCAATTGCTTGCTCATAAGCAATAAGTTCTGGTATAGTCCAATTAAACTGGACAAAAATATCATATGCACTATTTATCTCAGTATTAATATCAGCAAATTTCACGTTAGAGAATAATTTTCTTAGTTTTGTTTCCTGTGCCTTTTTATATTCATCATGGTTTGCTGTACCAAATTCTGCTATATTATGCATCTCTCTAGTTCTGATTTGTATTTCTATATTACGTCCATAAATATCAACTACAGCTATGACATGCAACGAACGATAGCCATTATTCTTAGGATTATCAATATAGTTTTTAGACTTCTCTATATTAATAGAATAGATATTATAAATAATATCTAATACTTTATAACAATCTTCCTGTTTATCAACTATAATTCTAAAAGCGACTAAGTCAGTTAATTCTTTCAAGGCAATAGTCTTTCGTAATATCTTCTTTACAATAGAATAAGGGTCTTTTAATCTGTAATATATTTCAGCTACTATGTCATTTTCATACAATTTAGCACTGATAGTACCTATGATATTACGTAAATCGTTAGTATTTGTATCTTGCATAATTGATACTCTAGTAAATCATGTAGTGAATTTGTTAAAAATATTAGATAAACAAACAACTAATTATAACATATCGATTTTATCAAAAAATAATTGGCTTGTCAATAACAGGAGGAGATAACATGCCATTAGACAATATGCCATTTGGCAGCACGTAGTAGCGGAGAATATAAATCTTCATCCATAGGAATCAAGATATTTTTCTCTTCTTCTATTGTGGGAGGTCTATCAAGAAAGTAAATTTTAGGTGCATCTTTAATGATAGCAATAGGAGTTTGTTCATTACCTTCACCCATAACAAAAACTGCTGAAGTCGCCAAAGCATCTAAAATATTCACTTGTGTAACCCTTAATGGACTATTATAAAGATCAGGTTTATCAATATATGAATAAATGGGTATAAAACCACACCAACCAAGAGTGATACCGGTTACACCTCGTCTCATGATTGTTGTATGGCTGTCCGTAATCACAACACCAATCTTTTTAAGATTATGTCTCTTTTTTAAATATTCCCATATCCAAATAACTGTTTTTTGAATATTCTCAGGATACAAAACATATACTCCATGTACGTTTGATTCATCTATACCTGCAGAAGGTATAAGTATACCATTCTTGATAGTTAAATAAAGATCATAAGGATTACGGTCTGTTTCCAACACTAAATCTGCTTCTTGCTTAATCAATAAATTCTTACATATACTATCCTTTGAAACTAAACGTCCTTGTATGATGCTAATTATCTTGGATGTTATAGCAACAATATCTTCATCTACAAGCTCTTGGATATATTGATCTAAAATTTGTTCCAAACAATCATTAACCTCAATCCTGTGAGTTTTTATACCTTTAACAAGCATGACATTCTACCATTTTCATCATCCCATCAAGAAAGAACCATAGTAATTTAGCTCCTTCTTTTGCTCCATAAAAAACTTTCTGCTGATCGTTTTTGTTAAGAGACTTTATCAGACTAACCAACTGTTTTGTATGCCATTTATCAGCTTCTTGATGAACAGAAAAAAATTGCAATGTTTTATTATCTTGAATTCCATAATGCTTTTTTAAACCATCAATCTTAGAAGCAGCAACTTCTGGTGTTTGCCTTTCATAGGCATATAAAGCCCCTAATCCCGTCGGATAATCTGTTCTCACTAGCTCCAAATATCCTTCAACTAGTTTGCAAGTTGAAACTAATTCTGGAAAATTTGGGATTGACTCCCTTGATACACCTATCCCTTCAGCAAAGCGTAACCATAATTCAGGATGATTATCATCACCTTTCTCCTCATCAATCAAATTCTCCAGCAAAATTTGTCTTGCTTGAATCTTATCACAAAGAGCATGGATTTGGCTTATATATCTAGGAAAAGCAGAAACATGATGATAGTATTCTTTTACATAGATTTGTAATATTTCATGTTTCAATAATCCTTCATTCCATAACTTATAAAACGGATGTTTAAGTAAATGAAATACCTCAAGAGATGTATTAAGGTTTGTGCAAAATATCATGATATCTCCTTTATATTTGTAAGCTTACAAATAGTATAATTAGGGTGTTCTTTTAAAATTTTTTCATCCCATCCTTTAAAATATCTTAAATCAATGGATGTATCACCAGAATATAAGTGGTGTATTTTTGTTAGTATAAAATGAGAAATCAGATTATGTTCTAAAAATAAATGAGCAATCTCAGCTCCTCCAATCATAAAAAGTTTCTTTACTAAGTTTAAAGATTGAATATATTTTAGAAACTCATTCAATGAACTTACTATCTTTACATCGTTGGAAATACAATGATGATTACGAGAAAAAACAATAATATCTCTATTATAATCAATTGATGAGAAGTTGGTGACGTCGTCACTCGTCACTCGCCTATTACTTATAGGCGTCGCTCCATCGCTCCTAGCCCCAAATTCTCCTGAATTGACTATAGTTAGAGAAGTTTTTGGTATTATGTTATAAGTCTTTCGTCCCATAATCATAATATGTCCACTAGTTGTAGCTCTAAAATGCTCAAGTTCTTCAGGATAACTCCAAGGTAAAGAGTTTCTATCACCAATAACTCCTTGTTGCGTTGCTGCCATGATACCTATTATCTTCATATGATTACCCTATTGATGAAAGCTTTGATAGGTTGTAAAAAATCGCATATGGTTCCTTACATTATGAACACGCAAAAAATCTACCTTATCTTTTAATGCAAGGGAAGTAGCAATAGTTTCAATGTCCCGATTCTTAGCATCAACTGTAGAAAATGCCTGAATATAGGATTTTCTGGAGTGTCCAACCATAATTTGAACATCTAAGCTCCTGAGTTCTTGAACATATCGTAAAATCTCTATGTTTTGATATGACGATTTTCCAAAGCCGATACCTGGATCAAGGATAATATTTTCTTGAGAAAAGCCGATATTTAAGAGACGCTCAATGGACTGCTTTCCCCATTCTTTTATCAAACTAATAGGTCTATGTTCTAAAGATAGAATTAATTCTTGATTAGGTGGAATACTCAATGAATGCATGAAACATAGTTTACAACCTTTCTCAGCAAGGCTCTTCAGAGTTCTATTATCAAAATCACCTTTGACATCATTAATCCAACTAATCTGATAATTTTCAAGAAGTCGTTTAACAGTAGATGACCAAAAACTATCTATGCTAACTTTAAGCATTCCTTTATTTATTAATGTTGTAATCCCATCTAGAACAGGCTTTAATTTATTATATTCCTCCTCTGGTGTATGAATTACAGCACCTGGTCTTGTAGATTGAGCCCCAATTTCAATAATACTAGCACCATCACTAGCTAATTCTTGAATTTGTTCAATTGCTTTATCTGGATTGTTAAATTGTCCTCCATCTGAAAAGGAATCATTTGTAACGTTAACAACCCCCACAATTGCAGGATTTAGAACAAAGCTTTTAGAAAAAGAATTTGTTAAAGGCATCTTTGTCCAGGGCTGTACTTCCATGAGGGCTAAAAGATGTTGTAAGAATGGTCGAGTACTTAATTCTGGATGCGGTATTGTAAGCTGAGGAGTATTGATCTCAAGTTCATCCCAAAGTAAAATATCTAGATCAATAATACGAGGTGCCCATTTTTCATAAATAGCCAATCGCCCCATATCAGATTCTATCGATTTCATGGTTATAAGTAGTGCATCGGGTGATAAATCCGTCTCTCCCGCAACGATCATGTTTAAGAATGGTTTATTCCAAGATGGAGGGGTATTATCTGGCAAAATCGCTTCGGTTTCAAGTATAATTGAAGATTTAGAATTTCGTAAACAGCTTTGTGTTAATAAATTCACAGCCATATTTAAGTTATTAATACGATTTCCTAAATTAGATCCAATGCTAATATAAATCATTGTCCCCTCCTTTACTACATAAAGCAGAGCAGTAAGTAAAAGCAATATCTCCATGAACATCTTGGATGGGCGGTGACATTTTACGTGTTGTTACACTGACAGATTGAACAATATCACGATATCTAAATAAAGATTTATCAATAGCATGATAAACTTCTATCGTTAAATGTTCTATCAGATTAAACTGTTTAGTTTGGCAAAGAAATTTAATACTTTGAACAAGCTCAAGATAACAAATTGTATCTTCAAGTTTGTCGGTAATTGTGCCTTTTGGTGGGGTTGTAAATTCTAATTCAATATTAAAACTAACTAATTGCGAATGAAATTTTTCTTGATCACTACATCCAAGATGAATCCATATCCGTAAATCTGAGATTATAAGTTTTAAAAAATTCTTATTGAAAATTTACCTCTTATATAAGTTTATAAAAAAGACTTGTCTAAAAATGTACATGAAACACCATATCATAGTAACATATAAAATATGCTAAGTCAATAATTTTTTATGTAACTTCTATTGTGAAAACAACCTTGGTACTATATAGCTATGTAACATTAGACCTTTATCTGTAAGATTAATATGACCTTTATCGCCTAATTCCTGATCCCACTGGAGTAAACCTAGCTTTTTATAGTATGTTGCCTTTTGTATATCCAAAATCTCAAATAATTGTTTACTAGTTCTTTTTTGTATAAGGTCAATATTTATACCTTTTTCAAGACGTAGTCCCATCATCAACATTTCTTCGGTTATTTCTTGCATAGAAAGTTTATTGATATGTTGAACGCCACAGCCGAAGCTCTTAACAGTTTGCAACCATTTTTCTGGCTTATGCCACATCATGATACTATAGAGATTAGATGTAAAATCACTATAGTCAATTGATGAGAAGTTGTGGACGTTGTCACTTGTCGCTCGCCTATTACTTATAGGCGTCGCTCCATCGTTCCTAGCCCCAAATTCTCCTGAATTAACTATATCGTACATATTAACTCTACTATGGCTACCTGGACCTATACCTAAATAATTATTATATTGCCAATATGTCAAATTATGCTTACATTCATGACCTAATATAGCATAATTTGATATTTCATACCTAAAATATCCTTGTGACTTTAAGTATAAATTAGTCCATTCATACTGATCAGCCGCTTGATCTGAGCTTGGTATAGTCAGATTCCCATCGTTAAACAATTTATAAAATAACGTACCTTTTTCGATAACTAGTTGATATAATGAGATATGACCTGAGGCAAGTTGCATAGCATTGGTTAGTTCGTCTTGCCAACTTTTTAGAGTTTGGTTACTTCTTGCATAAATTAGGTCAAAAGATATTCTGGGAAAAATGCGACGAGCTGTTTCAATAGTTTTGATTGCTTGTCCCACATCATGTTGTCGCCCTAAACTCTTTAAGTCATTTTCCACTAAAGACTGAACGCCAATTGATACCCTATTTATTCCAGCTAATCTAAAGTCTTTAAATTTCTCGGTCTCAAATGAAGTAGGATTTGTTTCTAAAGTAATTTCTGTGTACTCATCTATTGTTGCTAGATTTGCTATTTTGCTAATGATTCCTTCAACAACAAATGGCTTCATTAAAGATGGGGTGCCACCACCAAAAAAAATAGATTTTATATATTTATGACCTATAGTATCCTTGAAATGATTCAGTTCCAACTCATAACATTTCAGCCAATCATTATGGTCTACTTTATCTGAAACATGAGAATTAAAGTCACAATACGGACATTTTGATAGACAGAATGGCCAGTGTATATATATCGATAATGGTTCTTTCATGTTTATATAGTCAATTGATGAGAAGTTGGGGACGTCGTCGCTCAATGCTCATAAGCGTCAGTTTAAGAAAATAAAGTAAAAAAGTCGTCATTGCGAGCCACCGTAGGTGGCGTGGCAATCCATAAAAGAGTGGATTGCTTGGTCGACCTTACGGTCTCCTTGCAATGACGACTGATATATCTAAATAGACTTTTAAACAGGTTTTGGCATTTGCTGAAGTATAAAGTTTTTTACTTTCTCAAAAGCGGTGTTTTCAATCTGTCTAATTCTTTCCTTAGAAATTTTATATTCTATACTAAGAATATCGAGGGTTTTTGGGGAATCTGTTAATTTACGCTCAGTGAGAATATGTAATTCACGATCATTTAAGATCTTCATCGCTTGGGTTAACAAGTTATGCTTATTAGCAGAATCTTCTTGGCTAATCAATCTTAGCTCTTGACTTGGGCGAGTTTCTGGTAAAAATTCAATTAATTCGCTACTACTATTATCATCACCATTTACTAAATTGTTCAATGATAAGTCCGGACCAGATAATCTAGCATTCATTTCACTAACTTCATTGGTAGTCACTCCAAGTTCTTGAGCAATTTGAACAAAATCTTGATCTGTGACAGCCCTTGAATATAGGTTGGCAATTTTATGCTTAATTTTACCAAGGCTAAAGAATAATTTTTTTTGTGCTGCTGTAGTACCCATTTTAACCAAAGACCAAGATCTCAAGACATATTCATGGATTGAAGCTTTAACCCACCACAAAGCATAAGTAGACAAACGAAAACCTAAATCAGGATTATATTTCTTTACTGCTTGCATAAGACCTAAATTCCCTTCTGATACAAGCTCATTTAGAGGTAGTCCATAATTTCTATATCTAATGGCAATTTTTGCTACTAATTTCAAGTGGCTAGTTACTAACTTATGTGCAGCTTCTAGATCATTTTGTTCAAGATAGGCTTTAGCAAGTAAAAATTCCTCCTCTTGTGACAGTGATGGAATTTTATTAATTTTTTGCAAATATTGATAAAATCCTGATTCTGCAGAAATTACTGGCACACTGATTTTGTTAGTCATATAATACCTTAAAATAGGTTGTTTTATTAAAACGAGTATATAATATCATAAGTTTAAGATATTTTAAATAGACTTTTCGTAAAAAGTTAAAATTTGATTTTTTACAATAGAGCTAATCCAAATAGAGAGAAATGTTTACAGATTCTAATAGACGTTCCAATAGGAAGTTTGCCTTAGCCTTAGTTAGCTTAGCATTTAGTATGGTTTTTTTAAGCTTTGCATCGATACCAATTTATAATTTATTTTGTAAAGTCACTGGTTATGGTGGCACCACTGTAAAACAGGAATTTAATATATATTCCCCTAAAAAGGGAACTAGAGTGATAACTATAGAATTTGACTCTAATGTTGATAGTAATTTACCTTGGCGATTTATTCCTAAACAAAGAAGGGCTACAGTTATTCCAGGACAAAATACACTAATTTTTTACGAGTCTGAAAATCTAAGCAACGATGATATAATAGGAACTTCCGTTTATAATGTTACACCCAATAAAGCCGGTAAATATTTTGTTAAAATACATTGTTTTTGTTTTGAAGAACAGTTATTAAAAGCAAAAGAGAAAATGTTAATGCCCGTAACATTTTTTATAGACTCTGATTTTGAGGAAGATAAAGAAATGAATGATGTTGAGACAATAACTCTATCTTATAGCTTCTATAAAGTCAGGGTTGTTGAAAAAGATCCAATGAAATTCAAATAATAATTTAAAAAAGTGAAAATTTAGTATATATTTCTACTTTCAATAGATAATTTTAATAAAAAAAGTTAATTATTTTATGACTATAACCATTCATACAGCCGAAGACTTTAAGAAAATGCATATTGCAGGTAAACTTGCTGCGGAAACCTTAGATTTCATTACTAATTATGTAAAACCAGGGGTAAGTACCATTTATTTAAATGATCTTTGCCATGACTTTATTGTATCCAATAATGCAATCCCTGCACCTTTAAACTATAATGGCTTCCCAAAATCAATTTGCACTTCTGTTAACCATGTAGTATGCCATGGTATCCCAAATGATAAACTCCTTAAGAATGGTGATATCATAAACATTGACGTTACCGTAATTGTTGATGGATGGTACGGTGACACTAGTAGAATGTTTTACGTTGGTGATGTAGGAATTAAAGCAAAACGCTTAGTGCAAGTTACTTATGATGCTATGATGATAGGAATTGAACTAGTGAAGCCAGGAGTACATTTAGGAACTATCGGAAATGCTATACAAACTTATGTTGAGAAGCATAATTATTCAGTTGTTAGAAATTATACTGGTCACGGGATAGGGCGTATATTCCATACAAAACCGGATGTTCTACATTACGGGAAAGTTGGCACTGGCTTGGTATTAGAAGAAGGTATGTTTTTTACTATTGAACCAATGGTAAATGCTGGACATCACTCTACCCATCTAAGTAAATTAGACGATTGGACAGTTACCACAAGTGATAAATCATTATCAGCACAATTTGAGCATAGTTTGGGGGTAACCAAAGATGGTTTTGACATTTTTACTTTGTCACCAAAACACTTGACATATCCACCTTATAAAATAGATTTATAATAGAACAATATGAAAGATGATACTCCTCATTATATTGGACATAGACAACGTCTAAGGCAACGTATTGTTATGTCTGCAGAGAATCTTGCGGATTATGAATTACTTGAAATGATATTATTTTCTGTAATACCTAGAAAAGATGTAAAACCATTAGCGAAGGAATTACTAACGCGATTTGGTAGTCTGGCTGATTTAATAAATACAGATAAAGAAAAACTACTTAATATTAAGGGGACTAATGATAATTTATACATAAATTTTGTTACTATGAGTGAATTAACTAATAGAATGCTAAAACAAAAAGTAATAAATCAAAATGTCATTAGCTCTTGGAGCATTCTAATAGATTATCTGAAAGCAACTATGGGTAATATGAAGACAGAACAGTTTCGTATCTTATTTCTAAATAAAAAGAATGTCCTGATTGCTGATGAAGTTTTAAGCCAAGGAACCATAGATCAGGCAACAATATATCCAAGAGAAATAATTAAAAGAGCTTTATTTAATGAAGCTGGTGCAATTATATTAGTACATAACCATCCAAGTGGTGTGAGCAAACCTTCAAATACTGATATAAAACTAACACACAAAATAGTAGAAACTTGTGCTAATGTGAATATATCTGTTCATGACCACGTGATTATCGCAGCTAATGAATATTTCAGTTTTAAATCTAATATGTTGTTATGAGTGATTTTATTAATTATAGTTTTTTATTTTTGTTATCTTTTATAGCAACAAGCTTTTTTACTTGGCTATTGATTTTCAATCTTCCCTCTTTTGGAATGGTGGATATACCGGATCCACGTAGAGTACATAATAGAATTACACCAAGAGGAGGTGGGATTGCTATAGTAATAGTGGTAATAGTTGGTCTTATCTCTTACGAATATTTTACAACAAAAGCACTAATAAATTCGATTAAAATTTTACCTTTATTGCTGATCATTTCTACAATTTCATTTTTAGATGATCTTATCTCCGTTCCCGTATTTATAAGACTAATTATTCATATAATTTGTTCTACAATAAGCATTGTATTATTTTTATCTCCGGCATTATTATTTCATCATGAATTACCATTATATATTGATTTTGTACTATCTATAATATATTTGACTACCTTTTTAAATATCTACAATTTTCTTGATGGGATAGATGGTATTAGTGGTGCCGAATCTATTCATTTATCTATCACTATATTGATACTTTGTTATTTAAAGTATGATACAATAATAAATACAAATTTTATAATTATACTTAACATCATTATATTGGGATGTTCGATAGGTTTCTTGATATTTAACTGGCATCCTGCTAAAATCTTTATAGGGGACGTAGGTAGTATAAGTTTAGGATTCTTACTAGGTTTATGTTTGTTACTTATTTCAGCTTCTAGTATTGATTTGTTTATTGCTTCATCTATTGCTAGTTTATATTACATGACAGATGGAGGGCTAACTATATTAATTAGGCTACTTAATAAGGAGAAGATTTGGCAACCTCATTTAAAGCATTTTTTTCAAAAAGCAGTGAAAAATGGTAAAAGTCATAGGGAAGTAGTGTGTAAAATTATAATATGCAATATATTGCTGATGGTATTATCCATCACTTCTCTGCATTTTCCTTTAGTATCAACTATTTTTGCTGTATTAGTAGTAATGGTTACAATCATTAATTTTGCCCATGAAACCACTCAGCCATGACATCAACATAATTATTAGACGAATCTTTGGCAAACAGCACCCATTGCTTGCAGAAATTATGATTAATTGGAGTAAGATTGTTGGATCAAAATTTAGTAGCAAAACTATTCCTCTAAAAATAGTTAAATCTAAAGAGAAAGGACAGTTAATAAATATTTTACACGTACAAGCAGAAAATTCAAGCATCGCCTTAGAAATATCATACTATCAACAGATAATCATTGAACGTATTTCAGTTTATCTAGGTTTTAAAGCTATACATAGCATAAAAACTACAATATATATACCGTTGAGGAATTAATCATAGTTTTTCCTGCAGAGAATTTTGTTCTAAACGACTCTTAAGCCCTATGAAATCGACTATTTTTGCATCTTGCTCCTGGCAGGCACAAGTAAAAATATATCTATTTTTGTCTGTAATTTTTTGAATACATTGCCCACAAATGCCTTTCATCATACACTGCATAGGAGAATTAATGCTTACTATTAGTTGGGGTTTTTTACCAAAAAAATCATCTTTTTTATCTCTTATAGCTTGCATCATTTCTGAAACACCGGCGGCTATTATCCTATCTATAGCCAAATTCTCCCAGAGAGAACAATACCCCATTATAGCATACAGCAAATTACCCTTAACACTAATATCTTTCGACCGATTTTTTGATAAAATCCCCTCTTCACAACACCAAACTACTATATCAGCTGATTCTTCAATTTTTTCTTGATAAAATCTATCTTGTAAATTTTTATAACCAGCAAAATATATAATTTTACAATTATTATTTTTAAGAGCCTTGGCTATTGAGCATAAAACAGCATTTCCAACCCCTCCTCCAATAAGAACTATATTACTATCTTTCAATATCTCAGTTGGCTTACCATTAGGTCCCATTAGTACTACCTGCTCATTTTTCGATAAATATCTACATAAATTACTTGATTTACCACTTTGCCAAACTATCAAATGAATTAACCCATTTTTTGAATCAACATAAGCTCCAGCAATAGCCAAAGGTTCAATAATTTTTGCAATATCACTAGAATAATTTTGCAAACGGAAAAATTGCCCTGGTTGAAAATTCTTAACAGCAAGAGGAGAATGTATTACAAGCTCTACTATCTTATCAGATAGAATATTAACCTCTTCAATACGACTCGTTAATAGATAATCTAGTTTAGCAAAGAAATCTATATAACTACCAGGAAAAATTGGACTATTTTTGGTAAGTTTTTCTCCTATATTTTTATATCCCTCTTTACTACTTGCTATGGCTTTAACCACACTTCCAGAGTATAAAGGATTACAATCACCAAAATATGTTACATTATAGTCAATTGATGAGAAATTGGGGACGTTGTTACTCGTCGATCGCCTATTAGTTATAGGCGTCGCTCCATCGCTCCTAGCCCCAAATTCTCCTGAATTGACTATATCTTCTAAATGATTATTTACTACCTCTTTATCGATACCTATTGCCATCAGTACAGTTCGTGCCTTAAATTTTTTTCTTACACCTAAATTATCAAACTCTATCGATTGGGTATAGTTGTACTGATCAACATCAATACCTAAAGGTATCATATCCTCAACAAATTTTACCCCATCCCCTATAGCATACATCACTTCCTCAGGGTTTAACTTATAGGCAGGAGAATCTTTTAATTTACCCCTATAACAAATTGTTACTCCGCCTAATTCGTCTAGGATTTGCTTGATAGATTGTCTAGTTTGTGCTTTCTTAAATAATTTTGCATGCAAAATAAATTCTTCAGCTATTAATCTATCCTCATTTGTCCAATGTTGCTCTGTGTGCTTTTTACCATTCTTTACAACTGATAACTGATAGTTCTTTAGAAACTTTTCTACTTGTAATTTATAATAATTTAAGCTTTCAGTTGCTGCATCAATAGCGGTCAATCCACCACCAATAATGATAATAGGCATCCTGATAAGTAAATTAGTGATAGATTGCTCTAAAAAAGCTCCTCCTGATTGCAAGGTCATTAGAAAGTCGGAAGCTGTTCTAACACCTTTTGCAAGAAAATTTCTCATCTCAACGATTTTGGGTTTAGCAGCCCCAGTACACAAGGCAACATGATCAAATCCCAAATGGTATACCTGCTCCATAGTTATATTGCTATCCAGGCTTACACTACCAAAAATCTTAAACCGACTATTTCTTTGTAACATCAGACGTAATATCGTCAAATTATTTTTATCCCATCTTGGAGTAATACCATATTCAGCTACTCCGCCAAAGCCTCCTGGTATTCTCTCTGATAAGTTTTTTTTATAATCAGACCAATATTTAATAGGTTGGTTAACATCAAAAGACAATGGGGTGATTTTTAAACCATCTATGGCTACTACATCATGCCCATCCCGTAATAAATAATGACTTAAACTAAAGCCAGCTGGTCCTTGACCAACTACTAAAACCTTATAATTAGTTGGAAGATTTGGTAAAGGAGCAAAAATGTTAAGCGGATTCCAATTGGTAAGTAATAAATATATTTCTACCCCATAAGGCAGAAGCAGAGTAGTCCCTAAGATATTAGATTCAACAAGAGGAATATCCACAGCTTGTTGCTTTTGATAGATGCAAGCATTGGAACAATCATTACAAATTCTGTGACCAGTAGCAGCTACCATTGGATTATCAATGATAATAATAGCAAGGGCAGCTAGATTAAATCCCTTTGATTTTACATAATTCATCTCAGAGATTTTTTGCTTCAGCGGACATCCTGACTTTGACAGCATACTCTTCTGATTTGAGTATATTGCTGATAATAACCCTTTAGAACATGAGTCTTTTTCTTGTTTATGACAATAGATACAATAATGAGTATTATTTAAAACCACATCTAGATTGGACGTAGAATCTAAATAATCAAATCCTATTCTTGCATTGTTTCTATACTTAGCGACTTTTTCATGGTCTATTAGATTATCTTTATCTATTTTTTGGGGTAGAGAAAATAATTGGCTTTCAACATTATTGTAAACCATAAAAGCCGCATATTTTGCTGCTATATCTAACTCAAAAGCATATTTTTCAGCATCTAATTGCCATTCCATTACTTGATGAGCAAACTTATTTGTAAAATCACTTTTGTCATTCTCATACACTCCTTTGTCATTCCCGCGTAGGCGGGAATCTATATCCCTGCTTTCGCAGGGATGGCACATACCACAAGGATAACATTCTATTCCCAGAAGTTTTTTTAGAGAATTTGACACATTAGTAAAATCAATCTCCTGTAATTTTTCATAAGGATATTTTTTTACCGCGATACGCTGAACAAATTTTCTCTTACATTCATAAATTAGATCAAACTCTTTATGACTAAATCTTATATTGGTTATTTCTTGCTCTATAGCAAATAATTCAGCTAAAAAATCATCTAAAATAGGTGAAATTTCTAATAAAAAATCTGAGTAATATTTCTGATTAACTTGCTCAGGATTGGCTCTTAATGATAAAATAATTTGATAGAGAGAATGATTATGACTACGCAGGAAATTTAAAAAAATGTTATCTAATTTTTTTAGACCTTGTAAATTGTTTAAATCAGCAAAATTTAATCCAAAAGCAAGTGTCATATAGCTGATCCTTTAATGTACTATGAGACTTTAGTTGTAAAATTTGCACTATCTTACAATTATTGATTAAAACATCATACATAATATATGACATTTTTAGCAAAAAACCTATAACTAATATAACTAAAGAAGGTAACAATAACAGCTACAATAATAGACTTGATAATCATGAATGCATCTGGCAGTATTCCTTCTGTTACTAGGAATTGAACTGGTCTTATAACAAGAAAAATAGGATTAATTTCAAAGAGTATCCTTTTTGATTCTGGTACCATAGAATATGGATACACTATTGGTATACTCCAATATACAACACTAAAAATTAGATTTAAAATTTGAGGAACATCTCGTATATATGGGGTTAAAAATGCAAAGGCAATAGAGCTACTACATACAGAAATAATTAACGGTAAGACAAGAATTGGCACAAAAAATATATTTACACTAAGTCTTTCAGGATATAAGATGATAAAAGCTATATACATAGCTGCAAATGAATAAACTAGAGTATAAACTTGTGCCAAACTATCCGATATAGGAAAGATAGTTCTAGAAATTATGATCTTTTTTATAATTCCACTACGACTAATTAATGAATTTGATGATATATTTAAGCTAGTAGTAATAAAAGTCCATAATGGTATAGCTCCAACTAAATTCATAATCATTGTTTCTCTTGGTTGTTTAAGTAAAAATCCAACAAAATATGAAATAGTTATTATATAGACAAAAGGCTGAACTAAACCCCATAATGAACCCAAGAAAGAATCTTTATTTTGACGAGATATAGAAGCTTGGGTTAATAATATTACTGCCAACCAGTATTTTTTGGAAAAAAAATACTTTAACATTAGTAATTCCCACTATTATAAATTTCTAATATTTCACTTGGATTGCCATCCACGATAATACTACCTTCCTTTAATAATATACATCTATTACAATTATCCCTAATAATATTTTCCTGATGACTTACTAATATTAGAATTGGTATATTTTGTAACTTATTCTTCATAAAATTAGTAGATTTTTCAACAAAATAACTATCACCAGTAGCAAAAATTTCATCTAGCAAAAGAATATCTGCATCTTGAAAAACCGATACAGAGAAAGCTAATCTTGATAACATACCAGAACTATAATTTTTTACTGGTAAATCTATCTTACTACCTAGTTCAGAAAAAATTATAATCTCTTGTTCTAATTCTTTACTGTATCTACTTAACATATTATTATAAAGCATAAGCATTTTAATGTTTTCTCTGCCAGTTTGTTCTAACTCAAATCCTATGCCAGTCTCAATGATAGCGGCAAAATCACCATGAACTTTAACTGTTCCAAATTTTAATGGATAAATTCCAGCAATTACCTTAAGCAAAGAACTTTTTCCAGAACCATTACTACCAATAAAGGCAATTCTTTCACCTGTTTTACAGGAAAAATTTATATTATTTAAGATAGGAATTGACGAAGGAAAAATACTACCACCTTTAATAAGAAAACGCCTTAAGCTTTCTACTCTTTGTTGATTGTTGATTCCTTCAACAAAACCATCAACTATTTCTATAGATACTAGTTTAGACGTCATATGCTAAAAACATGATTTACATTTTTATTGAAGAATCAATCCATTCTTCAATAGCATTTTTAGGAAATAATCCAGTCTTAGTAGCTAATTGTTTGCCATCTTTGAATAGAATCATCGTAGGTATAGCACGGATACCTAAACTTGAAGGTATATTAGGATTTTGCTCTATATCCATTTTAACAATTTTTACCTTTCCTACCAATTCCTTACTCAATTCTTCAATAATAGGAGTCAACATTTTGCATGGTCCACACCATTCAGCCCAAAAATCAACTAATACAGGATCAGTAGATTGTAAAACTTCTTTATCAAAAGAATCATCTGTTATATTACTTGTCATAGTCCCTTAATTATTAATTATCATATATTAGCTATAGAACTTATTCAAATTCAAAATTTATTTTAACAAATTATATGGATTAAAACTCCCATTGTAAATGACTGCTTTAAATTTGCTTAAAAATATTATAATCTATTTTTTAAAAACAGACTTATTACGATCATAATAAAGTTTCATAATCACAGAAGCAGTTTCTTCTACAGATCTTCTTGAAACATCAATTACCGACCATCCTTGTTGTTCACAAATTTGTTTTACTTGCATACATTCTTCCTGGACTACTTTAAAATTAGTATAGCTAGTATTATCACTTATCTGTAAAGAATGCATTCTAGTTTCTCTTATTTCAATCAATCTAGCTGGATCAATAACTAAACCAATTATAAGTTGTTTTGTTACATTTCCTAAAATATCTAAAAATGGATAACCATGTATATAAGGTATATTTGCCGTTTTAAATCCATTATATGCTAAATATACAGAAGTAGGTGTTTTTGACGTTCTAGAAGGACCAACCAGAATAATATCAGCTTCGTCTAATTCACTAGTCATCTGACCATCATCATGTCTAAATGTATAATCAATAGCATGAATTTTATCAAAATAACTTTCATCAAATTCATAATCATAAACTAAACTTCCTTCTGTTTCTACACCTAAAAAAGCTGAAATTTCTTTTACAATTCTACCTACGACAGAAATACAAGGAATTTTCAAATCATAACAAAATTTAGTTAAATTTCTTCTTATTTCATAATCTAAAATAGTGTATAATACCAAGCCTGGCTTCATTTTAATTTTTCTCAAAACCTCATTCAACAATTCTACATTTCTTAACATTGGCCAATGATATAATTTTGACTCAATTTTACTAAATTGTGACAAAGCAGTATGAGCTGCATGCTTAACTGCTTGTACTGAAGAGTCTGAAACCAAGTGAATAACTAGCTTGTTCATAACTTATTAGTATTTGTGGATAATTTTTTATTCATACTTTAATATCTATATTAAAATTAACCAGTAATTAGGTATATATATCATGTATCAAGAGGTTAATAACCTATAAAATACAAAGAATAACTTTGTGGATAATTTTGTGTGTAAAATGCTAGATATCCAATATCCATCACGTTTCCTAACTTTAAACACATAAATTACTATAATTATCCACTTAAAAAATAATTATATAAATAATGTGAGTAATAATTACAATCAATATATTATACTAAGTAATTTAACAATAAAAAATGTGTATAACTACGTGTATATATAATATATCTACATATAAACAATCTCTACAACAACTAAAAAAATACTATATAACTATATAGATTAATATGGACTATATTTATGAACCAGATATTACAAACTTTTAAGAAAAATAATAATTATACTCCAATTTGGCTAATGCGTCAGGCTGGTAGATATTTACCTGAATACCAAAAAATAAGAAAAACTGTTAGTGATTTCCTAAATTTATGTTATGATGTTAATAAGGCTGTAGAAGTTACCTTACAACCCATAAGAAGATATAATTTTGATGCAGCTATAGTTTTTTCTGATATTCTTGTTTTACCTGATGCACTAGGCTGGGATGTTAAATTTGAAGAAAATATAGGACCAATATTACGTAAATTTCAATCAAAAGAAGATTTTAAATATCTTAAAGAAAATTCTAGTGAAAAATTAAATGTAGTTTATGAGATAATAAATAAAATTAAAGCAAATTTGCCAACTGATACTGTACTAATAGGCTTTGCCGGTAGTCCATGGACGGTAATGACTTATATGCTTGAAGGAAGAGGTAAACAAAATTTTGAGACAAGTAAAAGATTTATTTATGAAAATAATAATTTAGCACAAGAACTTCTAGACTTTATCACTGAGAAGACTATTATCCACTTAATAGGACAAGTAAGAGCTGGAGCGGACTTAGTACAATTATTCGATTCATGGGCAGGGATATTAGAAGAGACAGAATATGACCAGTTTGTTATACAACCAACAAAAAAAATAGTAATAGCTTTAAAAGAACAATTTCCTTACTTACCGATTATAGGTTTTCCAAGAGGTTCTGGGCTTTTATATGAAAAATATATTAATAATACTGGTGTAGATGTTATTGGGGTGGATCAATTTGTACCGGTTAGTTCTATGAAATTATGGAGCGAAAAAATTATTGTACAAGGTAATCTAGATCCTTTTATATTACTTACTAATCAAGAGATTATTGAGGAAAAAGTTAGTAAAATAATTTTAAATTTTAAAAAAAATAACTTTATATTTAATCTTGGACATGGTATATTACCAAATACACCAGTTGAAAATGTTGAGTTTTTAGTTAATTATGTCAGAAAATTTAGATATTAAAATCTCTCAAAAAAAAGTAGCTATTGTACTTTTTAATCTTGGTGGACCAGAGAGTTTAAGCTCAGTTAAGCAGTTCTTATTTAATTTATTTTATGACAGAGCGATTATTAATCTACCAAATCCTCTAAGATTTATTATTGCTAAAATAATATCAATTACCAGAAATAAAAAATCTCAAAAAATATACTCTCTAATAGGTAATAAGTCACCTATTTTACAGGAAACAGAATCTCAGAAAGATGCCATTATAGAAAAGTTAAAAAATACTATAAATGATGATTTTAGAGTTTTTATAGCAATGCGTCATTTTTCTCCTAATTCTGAAGAAGCCGTAAGAAGAATAAATGAATATAATCCTTCAGAAATAATATTATTACCATTATATCCACATTTTTCTAGCACTACTACTGGGTCTTCGATTAAAGATTTTGTATCTTCTTTCCAAAAAAATATACATTCAAATTTAGATATACCAATTAAAACTATTTGTTGTTATCCCATTGATGATCAATTTATTAAATCTCACTTACTGTTAATAAAAAAATCATTAAAAAAGTTAAAAAACAAAGGTATTTTTCGCATATTATTTTCAGCTCATGGATTGCCTACAAAAATAATAAAAGCAGGTGATCCTTATCAATGGCAAATTGAAAAAACTGTAGAAAATATAGTGTCTAATCTTAACATAGATAATTTAGATTATAAAATAACTTATCAAAGCCGTGTTGGTCCGGTGGAATGGTTAAAACCTAACACAGAGGATGAAATTGAAATAGCTGGTAAAGAAAATAAACCTCTTATAATAGTTCCAATAGCATTTGTATCAGAGCATGTTGAAACATTAGTAGAATTAGATATTGAATATAGAAAAATAGCTGACAAATATGGGATAGAATATATTAGAACTCCCACTGTGGGGGTAAATGAATTATTTATTAATAGTCTAACTAAGATGATATCAAATTTAATTGATTGTGGAGAAGAAACGAAAAACTTGATATGTAGTTCAATTAACAGGAAAATATGTCCTGGTAATTTTACTATGTGTCCTTGTATAGTCATGTATGAACCTACCCGATAATGCAAGAAAAAAATAATATATAACAGCAAAAAAATCGAATGCAGTCATGTATTCGGCTTATAGTTAATAAATTACCTTAAATTTACCCTATAGCCCTGATGGAATTCGCTGGCTTACAAACTTATACTTATCATTTCATCGACTTCTAAAGAGCCATTGACTATTTCAGTTTTCTCGTAAGCTAAGGTTCGTCTTATTTACCATCAATATTATCATTCTTTCGCATATTCCGGATTAGAATCTATTAAATTTCTATTTACCTATAATATTCTCTCGTCAACAACTAGTTTGTACCAATTCTTTAGCTACAAACTTTACTCTCGGTATAATCATTGCCTGAACTGAGTACCGCAAACACCACCCTTGCTAGTTTGTTAGCTACTGCAACAGTTGTTTTATTATGCCCATTTCGTTCAGATAAATTAAACATCCACTCGGTAAACTTGCTATAATCTTTTTTAGATTTTTGCTCTTCCGTGGTAAATCTTATTTTACTATTCAGTACTGCTCTTGCTCCTTGAATCAACAAAGTGTGTAAATATATATCACCTCTTTTACTAATGCCAAGCAACTTATCTTTGCCACCACTAGAATGTTGCCTTGGTACTAATCCTAGCCATGCTGATAATTGCCTGCCATTTTCAAAACAACTAGCATTACCTATTGACGCTATTAAGGCTGTAGCAGTAATTAACCCTATACCTGGTATCGTCATTAGTTGTTGGTGATTACTATACTGGCTAGCTATAATTTTTAATCTTTGTTCTAATTCTTTTATTTTTTTATCATTCTCTAGAAATTCTTCTTTTAACTCACTAAACGTTCGATAGCTTAGCTGGCTTAAAGCTCCTTCATCTAAAATCTCAGTTAATTTTGTCATAATTTTATTAATTCCTTGCGGTATAACAAAACCAAATTCATGTAATAATCCCCTGATCTCATTAGCAAGTGCAGTACGATTTTTTACCAATCGTTGCCTTACCCTATGAATAAATAAAATATCTTGTTGCTCTACAGTTTTGATAAGCACAAACCTCATATTAGGTCTCGCTACTGCCTCACATATTGCTTCGCTATCTGCTTGATCATTTTTATTAGTTTTAACATAAGGCTTAACAAATTGTGGAGCTATTAGTTTTACAGTATGACCTAATTTTGTTAATTCTCTTGCCCAATAGCTAGCTCCACCGCAAGCTTCCATGCCTACTAGACATTTTGGTAAGTTAGCCATAAAAGTTAGAACCTGCTCTCTCATTAATTTTTTCTTTAATATTGTCTTACCATTTTTATCTACACCGTGAATTTGAAAAATTCTTTTGCAATATCTATACCAATTGTGGTAACTTCCATATAGGTCTCCTTATTGTTGTTTAGGATTCATTTCCTATCCTAGAAGATTAGCATATGCTTCTCATTCTGTATATAGGGTAGGTTCATACCATTAATTCAGGAGAATTTGGTAGCAGGAGCGACGAGTAACAACGTCACCAACTTCTCATCAATTGACTATAACAATATCAACAACCTATTCGGGGCTATAATATTGCTCGGCTACAACACCTAATAACAATTCCGGATGCTCCCCTGTTCCTAAGCTATTTTCTGTCAGCTGTGTTTGCCCTACTTGCATTGAGGATTGCTCCTTAGATAGCAGCTTTACTTCTCCTATCACGACATCTAATTTTTGATCCATTTCCTTTAATTTCTGTATAATAAGTTCCAGAATACCATCCTGCATATCCTGTTTCAATTGTTGTATTCCTTTGGAGATATTTTGGTTTTCTTCTAGCTTTGTACCAGTAACAGGTAATTTTTCTTGTATCGAATCTATTCCTTGATCGCTCTTCTTAGATAAGGTTTCTTCAGCCTTGGCTTCTTCAGCTCGTACTCTATTTTTTTCTAATATTTTATCTATACTTTCTTGTATGCTATAGTCTATCTTGTTAGTAGACAAAGTCTTGTTGTTATGCAAATTTATTTTCGTCAAGGTGTTGTTTTTCCTTATAGCTTTTAGTATCAACCTAGCTCCCTCATTGCCTATCTTGTTGTTGCTCAAATCTATATACGTTACAGAACTATTTTCTTCTAAGAAATGTGCTATCAACCCAGCACCCTCATTGGTTATTCTGTTGCCGTCCAAGTCTATCTCCGTTACGGTGTTATTATACTTCTCTAAGGCTTGCAATAATAACTTAACTTCCTCATTGCCTATCCCGCTCTTATACAAATCTATTTTCTTAATATCTACTCCTGCACGCATATCTTTAATAATGTCAGTAAGTCTAGTCATAATATTTGCCTTATAAATTTAATGTTATCCTTTTCGTTGAGACAAATAGCTACAGTCAATACTGAGCCTCTTTTTATAAAACGATATATTCTATATGATATAGAAATATATTTGATATGTAAAGTATTTTTGTGAAAAAAATTATTGGAAATATCAAGTTTAGTGACAATTATGTAATGATTATTTTCAGATATTTTCTTTTAGCCAGATTAGAAATTTTTTAAACCAACTAGCATCATTATTATCATTAATATCAAAATTATTCTTTTGTATTTTTAAAGATTGGGTTTTTACCATACCTATAGCAGTGGAATATATATGGGGATTATAATCTTCAGCAAAACCTGGTAAAATTTCCGGTTTACCAATTCGTACTTGTTTCTCAAAAATTTTACTTGCTAGCTCTTTTACTCCCCGGAGCATCGCTCCTCCGCCGGTAATAACAATGCGGTAGGCGACCATATTGCCTGCCACAACTCTATCGTGCTGAGCTTGAACCATCAACAATATTTCTTCTACTCTTGGACTGATGACGCATGCAAGATATTTTGAGGTAATTGCTGGTCTACCACTGTCAGGAATTTCCATTTCAAAATCTTCTAAATTAATAATATTATCTTTATCAAGAGAAGATGGCATGGCATTACCATAGAGAATCTTAAGTTTTTCTGCAACGTTCAGGCTTACTGAGAAGACTTTTGCTATATCAGATGTAATATGAAAGCTACCTATATCTATGTAGCTTGTATATATTAACTTGCCTGAGACAAACACGCCAAAAGAGGTAGTTCTTGCCCCCATATCGATTATGATAGAGCCAAGATTTTTTTCATCTTCTGAAAGACAAGCAATTCCTGACGCATAAATTGCTAATATAATATTATTTATTTCCACATGACATTTTGCAAAACAATTGGTAATATTCATTAGCATATTAAAATTTGCTGTGATAATATGTAATTCACACCCTAATTCTTTGCCAAACATTCCGATTGGATCTTCAATAGCATTATTATTATCAAGAGTAAATTCTATAGGGAAATAATGAATAATTTCTTGGTCTTTAATTTTGAATTCCAATAAGGCTTTTTTGATAAGTTTTTTGATATCTTGTGGTGAAATTGGCTGATTAGAAAGTTTTATTTTACTATTTGCATAATAAGACTTAGTGCCATAGCCTGTTAGTGATATAGTTATTTTTTTTATGTTTTTACCGCAATCTTTTTCTAATGCGTAAATCGCTCCGACTATGCTATTTTCCGCATCTTTTAAATCTAATATGACTCCTGATTTAATACCTTTTGAGTGATGCAGAACTTGGCTTACTATTCTTGCATCTTCTCTTTTATCAATATATGCTGCAATACAAGCTATTTTACTACTACCAAGGTCAAGAGTTAAAAAGTTAGACAATCTGGCTTTCATAATTCTTAATATTTTTCTATATAAAACTTACTCAAATCTCGTAAATCTATAGTTTTATAATTTTGATTAAATAATAGATTTTTCATATCCAATCCTGCAAGGTAATCTAAAGCACGATCAAACCCAGAATCTGGCATTTTAACAGTTATACCTTGCTCTAGATTTAAATTCCATCGTCTTTTCCCATAAAGTACCGAAGAGACAATTTTCTTAGCTAGTTCAGGGTATTTTGCTAAATCTTGAATTAATTTGTTAGTATAAATATTAGCATCCAATCCTACAACATGAGGAAGATTAGTGAAAGTACCTATATCAGTAGTAATTTTATATCCTTCTTCATCAATAAGGAAAACTTTCTCGTTAAATTGCCAGATAGCAATTGGCACTCTCTCAGTTAATCTTATGTAAATAGTATTAGGTAATCTTCTCTCAATAATTACAACATTTTTAATCCAAGGATTGCGTTGCAAATTACTCTTTATTGTTCCTAGGTCTAAAGAAAGAATAGGCGTACCCTTATCAGCATTTAAAGTTGCTAATATATCTTCTTCCTTAGTATTATATTGCCCTTCTATTAAAACATTTTCAAGTCTAAAGCTAATATCAGAAGTGAATTCATAAATATTTTGGATAATTTCTTGCCTTACAGGAGCAAAATAGTTGGTAAAGAAAAATGAAGACAACAAAACTACTAGGGTAATTTTAATAAAAAATACCGCTCTAATATACACCATTGCCAACTTTCGTCGTAAAGGTATATTGGCTTTTTTCTTCTTATTAGACGCTTTATTTCTCTTCATGTGTCAATACATGCTGTTTCTAAGATTCTTTCCACTAACGAGCAGAAGTCTATCCCCTGTAAAGCAGCTATTTCTGGTATAATCGATAAGGGAGTCATACCAGGATGGGTATTAATTTCTATAGTAAAAATTTCATTCTTACTTTCGTCAAAAATAAACTCTGCTCTAGCCACACCTCTACAATTCATGGTTTGATATATTCTTTCCGACTCTTCTAGTAACTCATTATATATATTTTGTGGTAATGGAGCTGGACATAAATGCTGGGCAAATCCATCAGTGTATTTAGTATCATAATCATAAAAACGCTGTTTCAGGAGTTTTATTTCCAATACCCCTAAGGATTCGCCGTTTAAAACGGCTACTTGCATTTCTCGCCCCTTAATATATTCTTCAATCATTACCTGATCACCATAAGGAAAATCATAATCAGCAAAGTTAAAATCATCTTCAGCAAATATTACTTCAACGCCTATACTTGATCCCTGGGCAATAGGTTTTATAACATAGGGTCTTGGCATAGGATCAGCCTTAATGTTATCAGATTTATTAACGACAATATGCTTGGCTACCTTAATATCATTAGCAACAAACCATGCTTTTGCATGTATTTTACTAAATGCTAAAGAAGAAGCGAGAACCCCACTATGAGTATAAGGAATTCGCAAGATATTGAGTAACCCAGGCAAACAACCATCTTCGCCATAAGTACCATGTAAACAATTATAAACTATATCCGGTTTTATCTGTAAAAGTACCGAGGCAATGTCTACTCCCATATCTATAAAAGTAACTTTATATCCACTATCTACCAAAGCTTTGTTAACTCCCGAAGATGATACTAAAGAAACTTCTCGTTCAGCCGACATACCGCCACCTACTACCGCCACATGTTTTTTTCCTTTATCACTCAATATTGTAACCTTAGAATTAGCAATAAAACTTGTTTGATATTTATGCATATTTCCCTATTCTTTTAATTTCCCATTTTAGATCAATTCCACTATTTTCAAATACTCTTTTTTTAACAAGATCCCCAAGATTTTCTAAATCACCAGCAGAGGCATTGCCATGGTTTATCATAAAGTTACAATGTAGTTGCGAGATGGAAGCACCACCAATTTTGTATCCCCTCATGCCGGCTTTATCGATTAGTTGCCATGCTTTATGATTTTCTGGATTAGCAAATGTACTACCACCAGTACGTTCTTTAATTGGTTGGCTTGCTAGTCTGTTTTTACTTATTTCATTCATTTTTTCTAGGATCATATTACTGTCCCCCATCGTTGTCTTAAATATAGCTTTGGTTATAATCAAATCTTGTGGTAAATTATTACCTCGATATTTAAAACCTATTTCTTCGTTAGGGATGGTAATAAAATTACCTCTAGAGTCTATTGCTTCAATTGCTAGGATAATATCTTTAAATTCCGAGTTATAGGCACCGGCGTTCATTACCACTCCACCACCTATAGTACCTGGTATACCGCTTAGAAACTCAAAACCAGTAATTGAATGTATTTGACAAAATTTAGCAAGATTAAAATTAAGGCAACTACTTCCTACCGATAGTTGCCCTGCCGGTAATTGGTGGTCTGGCATTAATTCTATATTAGTAAAATTCTGACCAAGTTTTATCACAACCCCCTCTATACCACCGTCTCTAATAATAATATTTGATCCAGCCCCTAAAACAGTTATTGGTCTCTGTTGTTGGTTTTGTGCGACAAAATCTGCTAAGCTTGATGAATCTAATGGTTTAAAAAATATCTCCGCAGGTCCACCAACTTTAAACCAAGTTAAATGACTTAAATTGTAATTATTTTTATATTCACCAGCTATTTGCATAATTATAAAATATCTACTTTACAGATTTATTCTAATTTTTGGATTGCTTCGTCGGCTTACGCCTCCTCACAATGACGTTCTTGGGTAAATTGCTGATGCAAATTATTTGCCCAAGCAGAAATACTTCCAGCACCCATCATAATTATTATATCATTTGGCATAGCTTCCTTGGCAATAAGACCAGCTATATCCTGGTGATTCTCGATAAATGATACCATCGAATGAGATTTAGTATCCTTGATTTTGTCTACTAAAATTCTTCCCGTTATACCGTCTATTGGCTGTTCACCGGCAGCATATATATCTGTGATATACAGCTGATCAGCATCAAAAAAGCAAGTTATAAAATCATCAAACAAATATTTAACCCTTGAGTATCTATGTGGTTGGAAGATTGCTATAACTTTACTATTTTGCTTATTAGCAATATTTCTTGCCGTAGCAAGTGTAGCTTTTACTTCTTCCGGATGGTGAGCATAATCATCAATTATCGTAGCGTTATTATATTCGGCTACTTTAGTGAATCTGCGTTTTATCCCTTTAAAGCTATTAAATCCATTTTTAATAATTTTAATACCAAAATCAAGCTCTACGGCTATCGCGATAGCCGCAAGAGCATTAAGGATATTATGCCTTCCCGGAGTAGGTAAGGTGATGTGTTCGATAGTTGTTACCCCATTTACGTTAGGTAGACTAATTCGCACATCAAAAGTTGATGATTCAATATCAGAGTTTAAATTAAAGGCTTGTATGTTGGCATCATTTGAGTCTATTCCATAAGTTATGATTCTACGCTCAAATATGTCATTTACTAGTTTTCTAACAATTTGGTGATCAATACAAGCCACGGCAAAACCATAAAATGGTAAATTAGTTACAAAACTCTTAAAAGCTTTAATTAAACTATCAAAATCCTTATAAAAATCTAGATGTTCCGGATCGATATTAGTTATTACTGCGATCGTTGATGGTATGTGAATGAAAGTTGCATCAGATTCATCAGCTTCAGCTATTAGATAATTCCCAGATCCAAGATATGCATTGGTGGATATATTATTAATAATACCACCATTAATTAGCGTTGGGCAAAGCCCAGCCGCTTCAAATAAACAGGCAACGAGTGATGTAGTCGTAGTTTTGCCATGCGAACCAGAAATTGCTATGGAACATTTTAGCCTCATTAATTCAGCTAGCATTTCAGCTCGCCTAATTATTGGTATTTTTTTACGTATAGCTTCCTGAATTTCAGGATTATCTTTATTAATAGCCGACGAGACCACTACATATGAAACATCAGTAATATTCTGAGCTTGATGACCAAGGAAAACCTTAATACCATTATTTTCTAGTCTTGTGGTATTATAATTTTCGGCTATGTCAGAACCTTGCACTTTATATCCGAGATTATGTAGTATTTCGGCAATGCCGCTCATACCAATTCCCCCAATGCCGATAAAATGCATAGTGTCAAGAGTCCCATTTATTTTTTTTAACTCTAATAGAAACATGTATATAATAATTAATTGTCTATCTCTTGCATAATCAGTTTTTAACTAAAGGTCAAGCTCTAATGATGAGTATACAACAATTATAGCGTACACTAAGCGTTATTAGAAAAATATTGTAAAAAATCAATGACGAAGTAATATTATATCTGATTATATACTCACCTTACGCATAAACTACATAACAATTTAAAAATTCCGGAAAAGTACAAAACGCTATTAGCGAGACCACTACGTGGTCGAAGCAATCCACATTCATTAGATTGCTTCGTCGCTACTAAAGTAGCTTCTCGCAATGACGCCAAGCTATTTTCTATATTACTTTTAAATGCCATGAGTAAGGTGAGTAAATCATTATTTACATTGACTTCAATATCTATTATATCATACTTTTAACTTACAATTGCCACGACCACGTAGTGGTCTTGCTAATAGCGTCTGTACTCTTTTGGAATTTTTAAATTGTCATGAAGTTTATGCGTAAGGTGAGATAGTAAATCTAAATACAAGGAATGCTACTGATGTTTCATCATAATAATTATTGGCTTAATATCTATAAACCTAAGGGTATCAGCTCAGCAAAGCTTGTTTCTATAGTTAAAAAAAACCTTTTAGGAGTTAAAGTTGGTCATTGCGGAACCTTAGATGTTGAAGCGGAAGGGGTATTACCTTTGGCAATTGGTGAAGCAACAAAATTAGTACGAATTCTGGTAGATGCAAAAAAAACCTACATTTTTACGGTGCAGTTTGGTAAACAAACTGATACAGCAGATGCCTCAGGTAAAGTAATAGCTGTTACTGATCATATTCCTAACGAAACCGATTGTCATAATATCTGTAAAAAATTCATAGCTACGATTAAACAGCGTCCCCCTGCCTTTTCTGCGATAAAAGTTAACGGTGTTAGATCTTATAAATTAGCCCGAGAAAATTTGGCAGTAGAATTAACCCCTAGGAATATCCAAATATATAATTTGGAATGCCTTAATTTTGATCATCAAAATAATCAAGCTACCTATAGGGTAGAATGCTCTAAGGGAACGTATGTAAGAACTTTAGCAGAAGATATTGCTTTATCCTTGCAAAGTTTAGCATTTGTGCTAGAATTACAGCGTACTAAAGTTGGAATATTTACAGCATGTAATGCTATTAAATTAACAGAACTTGATGAACAAAATCAAGGAATAAAAGAATTCCTTGAAAAAAGAAGTATAAAAATTGAAGCAGTACTGGACGACATCCTGGTACTTGATGCTACTACTGACCAAGCTAAAAAAATTATTTATGGTCAGAAATGTTATTTTGATTGTCTTGAAAAGATTGAATTAGTTTGGATTCGATATCAAGACTCTCTGTTGGCAATTGGTAGCTTGAGTGAAAATTGCTTTAATTCTTTACGAGTATTTAACCTATAAAATAAACATGGAGATTACTGATGTCGGTTACAACACAGCGTAAGCAACAATTAATTGCAGAATATGCTACTAAAGAAAATGATACTGGTTCTAGTGAAGTGCAATGTGCAATTCTAACTGAAAGAATCAGCAATTTAACAGAGCATTTTAAAACTAATCACAAAGATTTTTCCTCGAGAAGGGGATTATTAATGTTAGTTGGTCGTAGACGTCGATTATTAGATTACATCAAAAAACAAAGTTTAAGCAGATATTTGTCGTTGATCAATAAACTAGGAATAAGAAAGTAAAATAAAACCCGGCTAAAGAATCAAAAATTAGCCGGGTTTTTTTGTTAATTAAATAAGGAAAAAGAATGTTTGAAGAAATAGTTAAAACAATAGAATTAGGTGGAAGAACACTTGAATTAACGACTGGTAAAATTGCTCGTCAAGCTGATGGAGCAGTTATGGTAAAAATGGGAGGAACTGTCTTATTGTGTACTGCCGTAAGTGCCAAAGAGCCAAAAGAAGGAATAGGATTCTTTCCTCTTACTATCCATTATAAAGAAATGGCATTTGCTGCTGGTAAAATACCAGGGGGGTTTTTTAAAAGAGAAGGTAAAGGATCGGAAAAAGAAGTATTAGTCTCACGCTTGATTGATCGACCAATTAGACCATTATTTCACCCAGCTTTTCTTAATGAAACGCAAGTAATCTGTACTGTTCTTTCATATGACCCTGAGTGTAATAGTGATATATTAGCAATTATTGGAGCATCTGCTGCATTAGCTTTATCTGCAGCACCATATCAACATATAGTAGCAGCCAGCAGAGTCGGTTTGATAGATGGTAATTTTATCCTAAACCCTTCATTTAACCAGTTAAAGACTAGTAAACTAGACTTAGTAGTGGCAGGAACTGACACATCAGTTATGATGGTTGAGTCTGAAGCTGATCTATTGTCCGAAGAGCAAATGTTAGAAGCTATTGAGTTTGGTCACAAGGCATTACAGCCTGTAATCGAATTGATTAATGACTTAGTAAAAATTGCTGGAAAACCTAAATTACAGCCTACTAGCTTGTTCCCTGCTAGCTTAAAAGAACAAATTAGCAGCATAGTGCAAGAAGATATTAAGCGGGCTTTTGCTATTAAATTAAAACAAGAAAGACTATTAGCGGTAAAGAACATTTATGATATAATTAAGCGGCACTTTGCAGAAGATATTGCGAATAATAATCTTACTAACTCACAAATTGAATTTGCTCTTAAAGAAGTAGAATCAGAAGTACTGCGTCAGGACGTATTAAAGAAAAATACTCGTATAGATGGCAGAAAGCCTGCCGACATAAGAAACATAGCTTGTGAAATTGCGATATTGCCAAAAACACATGGTTCAAGCTTATTTACTAGAGGAGAAACACAAAGTTTAGTAGTTACTACACTTGGCACTGGTCAAGATGAACAAATTATTGATAGTTTAGACGGCGAATATAAAGAGCGTTTTATGCTCAACTATATTTTCCCTCCTTATTCAGTAGGAGAAGCAACGCCAGTAAGGGCTCCTGGTCGCAGAGAAATAGGTCATGGCAAACTAGCATGGAGAGCCATTAACCGCATGTTGCCAACTAAAGAACAATTCCCTTATACCATTAGGGTAGTGTCAGAAATTACCTCCTGTAATGGCTCATCATCCATGGCTACTATTTGCGGCGGTTCAATGGCGCTTATGGATGCTGGAGTGCCGATCAAAACCCCTATAGCAGGTATTGCTATGGGCTTGATAAAAGAAGGCGATAAATTTGTAATTTTATCTGATATTATTGGGGATGAAGATAATCTTGGAGATATGGATTTTAAAGTAGCTGGTGGTACGGAAGGCATAACCGCCCTACAAATGGATATTAAGATATCTGGCGTAACATTTGAAATAATGAAGCAGGCTTTAGTTCAAGCAAAGAGTGGTCGTATTCATATTCTACAAGAAATGGATAAGGCTATTAATAAAACCAATAACCATGTTAGCCAATACGCTCCTTGTATTTATAGCTTTAAAATTGATAAAGATAAAATTAGAGATGTTATAGGACCTGGTGGTAAAGTAATACGTGAAATTTGTGATACAACGTCAGCTAAAATTGATATAAGTGACGATGGTAATGTAACCGTTTCTGCGATAGGCAAAGAAAAGCTAGATATGGCAATTGCCAAGATTAAGTTAATTGCCATTGAACCTGAAATTGGCGGTATATTCAAT
Source organism: Candidatus Tisiphia endosymbiont of Ceraclea dissimilis (assembly GCF_964030735.1). Lineage (NCBI taxonomy): Bacteria > Pseudomonadati > Pseudomonadota > Alphaproteobacteria > Rickettsiales > Rickettsiaceae > Candidatus Tisiphia > Candidatus Tisiphia endosymbiont of Ceraclea dissimilis. Next base: position 898,891 of record NZ_OZ034917.1, on the reverse strand, counting down.
GGAACAGTTGTCAAAATATTAGAATCCGGAGCGTTTATCAATTATTTAGGTAATCGTGATGGATTTATCCATATTAGTGAAATCTCGAAGGAACGTATTGAGTCTGTGTCTAGTGTTTTAAAACATGGTGATGTGGTAAAAGTTAAACTTATTGGTTTTGACAATAAAGGCAAAGCCAAGTTAACCATAAAAAATATTGACGCTACCGTTACTCCAAACGTTACGACTAATCATAAATCTGAGCCTTATAAAGATAACGCTGATATTAATAACAATAAACGGGAATCTGCCAAAAAATGGCAAAATAACAAACCATCTAATGAAGATGAAACAGTAACTAAAGAACGGAAATACTTTAATTAAGACTATTGACTTAATAAAAAATCAATACTAAACTTAAAGTTCTACTTAATTTAGGAGGAGAAGTTATGTCAAAAAAACCAGAAATATTGACAGATTATTTAAGAAATAATGCAGAAGGATTTTCACTTGCTTCAAAAGGACAGGAAAAAGGCATAGAAGATAATAAATGTAATTTTTACACGGATAGGCAAGGCTCCTCTCCTCAATATATTATGCAGACTTATTCTGTTGGCTCTTTAAATAGTGCATTTTCTAAAATGATTTTTCGTGAGGGACAAGACATTACTCAATTAAGAAGTTCAGGCGTATCTGTGCATTACATTATAGATACAGATGGTTTAATATATCAGTTGGTTCCGGATAGTAAAAGTCCTTGGGCTGCAGGAAAGGGATCTTTAAAAACCGGTAGTAAGTTAAATAAAGATATACCAAATGACATGAAGAATGTTATGAATGATTATTGCATAAGTATCATGTCTATAAATAGCGGTAAAGAACCTCTAACGGCAGAGCAAATTGAAGCTAACCTGTTGCTAACTAAATATTTACGTGATGAATATAAAATTGAGAGTGCGAATATAGTTGGTTTAGCAGATTGGGCTGTAGGAAGGCATATTGCACCTGGTCCATATTTTCCATGGAAAGAATTCTCTAAGCATAATTTGGGTTTATGGTCTGACGTAGAGCTTAAAGATTACCCTGAAGTTATAGTATCATGGAAGAAGAAAGCTGACTCTAAAGAGGTCGTAGAAGATATACAACAACAATTTGCAGAATTGGGAATGATAGGAATGACAAAAGGTGATGAAGGATATTTGGATTCTGCTACGTTGTCCAATATGCTTTCTTTCAATTTACATTACTTTGGATCGGAAATTATAAATAATCCTTATCTTAATAGCATGTATGATGAGCATCTTTGGCAAAATTCAAACGATCCTGATGCAAGAGGAGTATTAGGGGAGTGGAATGAAAATAGTCAAGCCGTATTAGATGATATTCTGAGTTAATTGTTTATGAGGTTAGAATCATAGTATGTTAGGAGGCTGCCTACAATAACTAAAGTAATTCTATATTTGGCTCTTTTGGGCTGTGAATAAACATGATTTTTTTGAAATAGGCACACTATTCTTACAAAAATCATATCTATTCTCGCCGGAAAATATAGTCAATCCAGGAGAATTTGGGGCTAAGAGCGGGAGCGACGCCTATAACTCGATAATCAAGTTTTTTTGCAGAGCTTATAAATAGTAGGTTGTTTGAAGGAAATTTGAATATATCCGAGTCACGACATCTATCTTTAAACGCAAAATTTGTCATATATGGACGAGTGAATTTGTCAACAAAGAAAATAAAAAAATAGAGCCACAAAGGAAGCGGTCATATATTCGGCATCAAGTGCCATAATGGTTTCTGCATTCTTATAAATATCCTTGAGTGACCTCTCATTCCCACGGCTTCTAGAGCCTCGACATAATTACGGATTTTATTCAGAATACTTATTCATTAACTCTTTAACTTTCGTTCTCTTTATTGTTACTATTCTTTACTCACAATATTTATCAATTACCAATTTTTATTTAGTTGACATAGTTTCTTCTTTTTTTCCAACTAAACTAATTTGCAACATATTCGCTACCATTGGTGACTACTGCATAAGCAATCCTTGCTAACTTATTTGCTAAACCAACACATATAATATTATATGATTTATTTTCAGCAAATTTCTTCACTGCCCACTGCACTAGTTTATCTTTTGATTCCTTATCACTTTTTGCTCTTATTGCTATTGTCCTTGCGGCTTGAATCAACATAGTTCTGGCATATCTATCTCCTTGTTTGGTAATCCCTCCTAAAACTATCTTATCTCCTGAGCTATGTTGCTTTGGTACCAAACCAAGCGAAGCAGCAAAATCCCTCGGGGTTGGATAACTTTCCATTGGGGCTACACTCAAACAACTAGCATTGATTGCTCCAATGCCAAAAATTGTCTGCAACCTAGTAGCTTTCTCACTTTGCTTATTATTGCTGATAATCAGCTTTTCTAAAGTTTTTTCTTTGTCACATAAATCCTCAATTTCTTTACATTCTAAAAGTAAAATTGACCTTACCCCAGAATTTATATAACCTTTACTATACGCTAACTCTACCTCCAGCCTACATGATTTGCAAAATTTATTTTTACTTAATTTTGTATTATAGCCATATTCACATAAACTTGATATTGTAGAATTAGTTTTTTGCACACGATCTCTGATCGTATTACTTCTAATTTTATGCAAGAATTTTATATCTTGTTCCTCCTTGCTTTTTAGTAGCACAGTTTTTAATTCTGGATCACGAGCCGCTTTGCATATTGCTAACGCATCGTTATAATCATTTTTCTGTTTCGATGTAGCATAAACTTTTACATCTTTTGTTTTCATTAGTTTGACTTGCAAACCAAGCTTAGCAATTTCCTGTGACCAATAATTAGCTCCTCCACATGCCTCCATAGCTACCAATGAACTTTTATCGAGATTGCTTAAATAGGCTATTAACTCATCTCTTGTAACTTTTTGGTAACCTATTTTTTTGCCATTTTGATCGACTTGCACCAAGTGCATACTATTTTTTGCTAAATCTATTCCTATTATAGTATTTTTTATGCTATTATTTATCATGGTATGGATCTATTAATTAAATTATTATTTAATTTGGAGCAGCTGAAAACTATTTTTCAGCTGACTCCGTACAAGTAAAGCATATTTCGCTTCACTCGTCCATACCATCATTCCCGCTTCGGTGCGGAATCTATTATACCTCATGGCATTTTTAGATACCTACTTTCGCAGGAATGACAACCAAACAGCCTGGAGAGAATGCGGCTTATCGGTCAATGATACAAGTATTAAAGGACGATAGTGCTTATGAGTTTAGAGGTGATATCACTAAGCTAGAGCATATTGTACAAGCTCAAGCAGAAACTATCTTAAAACTTAAGTTAGATAATGTTGGTAATTCTTTTAAATACAAAAACAAGCTAATTGCTAATTATGATGAATATAGACCCGAAATAGAGAGTTTTTTACAAAAATATTATCAAAATTATTTGCCTAAGATTATGAATATTTTGGCGATATCTTTTGCCTATCATCGAATATTTTCGCGTATTTATGCGGAATTAGACAATATATTTTTAAATAATCCTGAAAGCTTTGTGACAATCGAGCAATTATTATATGATGGTGAGCGGCTTGGTGGGGATATTATTGAAGCGGTGGAAGGACTAAATGAAGGTGATGTACCAGCTATTTTAAGAGATGGTGGCTTAATGGAATATCTACCTAATAGTGCTTTTTCTTTCCGTCCAACTATTTGTTTGCAAATAAAAAAGCTAAATACCGAGCTAATCAAGTTCATTGCTGGTACGGTACAAGACATTATGGCAACTGCCAAGCAGAATATCGATCTACAGTTTGAAATAAGTAGAGAAATACAAGAAATGCGATCAGCAGTTAGCCATATCAATAAGAAAATATTGCTATATTATGCCCAGCAGGATAATGATAAAAAATCCGGACTGCTAGTTAATTTAAAAAAGTTTTTTGCCAAAACTGGAGTGGATTTTTACCCAGAATTGCTAAATATTGCTCATCCAGAACTGACTAAATATATATTTGGTGAGCAAAGCAAACAATTAATTAGCCAGCAAATTACTGGGTTTGATCAACATACTAACAAGCAACAAATAAATGATAAATTATCAACTATTACCAATCAATTAATCGATAAATTACAGCAAATACATAATGATAACAAGATTAATGAGCTAACCAATTTTAAGAGGCGAGAAGAAATAGTTGTTTGTCTAAGAAGTATCATACTCGATAAACCATTAAGTAAAGATGTTCGGGAATATATTTTGTCTGATAGTTTTAGTCAAACTATCGATAATGTTGTAGATGAAGTAGCCGACAGAATGGCACCGGTAATGGCAAGATAGTGCGACTCCTCATTAGACTTCCTGGATAAGTCAGAGATAGTTGAGGGATTTTTAGGAGAAACGAAGCCGAGTACCGCAGCGTACATAGACGTACGTGAGGAACGAAGGCGAGTTTCGACGACAAAATCACCAACTAGATTGAGTTATCCAGGAAGTCTATTATCGTCCTCTAGAGCGTCGGTATATAGCGAAGAAGATTATACTGATCCACTAGCGGGTAAAATATTTGAGCAAATGCAAGAACTCAAAGAAGGGCTGGCTTATTTGCAGCGGAACATTATTGAATATTGTCAGTTAATTATGCCAAGCTTTCATCCGGCTTTACTGAAAGATATTCTTGAAGATGAGAAGAGCATAAAATTAGAGAAATATTTACTTTTATCAAAAAGATACTTTCCAGTTTTTAAAAAACTATTTCCTGATATTGGTGGTTATGAATTAAGTAGTATAGCTCGCAACTGTCTGCCATCATTCCAACAAATGAATATTGCCACTATATTACCAATCTTTCAGAAAATAGCTGTGTCTATTATTGGTGATGAAGAATTACATGATTTACGAATTATCGATAATGAGCTGATTAAGCTAAAACATCCGGTAAGACATTTGTCGGTAGGTTTTCCTTATTCTTCGATATTACAGACTTTCCCCTTGATATTCCCAGATGAAGTAGAACATGCTCCGAAAAAAGATGCAGAACTTGGCTTGAAGGTCTTTAATAGTAAAGGTGGTTATATTGAAGAAAGGCTTGATAATGGGCAAATAAATCGGCAACATATTAACAGTAGATATGTGGATAGTGATGCATTGATTAGATTGGTCAATGATAAGAAATATTTAACAACATCAACAGCTACTAAACAAGCATGTGACTTATTTACCACTCCTTACCAATCAGGTTGGGTAAATTTTATTATGCACGGGGAAATTAAAACTGATATTGATGTGACTTTTAAGGTCGATAAACCTTATCCTGTTAGTATATTAAAAATCTATGCTAAGGCAAAAATCTTGCCAAATTATAAAGGAGGTATACAATGAAATTAGTACTATAGAAGCAACACTTTAAAGGAGGTTCTTATGTCTAAACAAGTTAATTGGTATGATAAACCAGAAAATTTTAATAATATAGTAGAAATAGCTAATAAAATTACTGAATCTTACCCCAATAGCAGGATTTTTTCTTTGGGACAAAGTCCAGCATGGTTTGTAAAGGCAGAAGAATTATTAGTTAAAGCTAGCCATCATTCAGAGGCAATATTTGATTATATAGCCTTTTCAGGTAAGTTTTACAAAAAATCGGAGTTAGAGCAGGAATTTAAGAAAGAATTCACAATAGACAAGGGCAATGAAGCAAACTACCGCGTTTACTTGAAATCCATTAATATGGATCCAGATTCTATTATTGACTCCTTTAAAGCAGGGCAACAAACTGTTATTGTAGAATATACTCAAATGGGAAGAGGTTTAGCTTCTTTTCTTTCTGTTTTATGTAACTGGGCTAAAGAAGAAGGGAAAAAAGAATTGCTAGAAGATAGCTTTAAAATAGCCATTTTAGCCCAAGATTGCAATGAGATAACAAATATAATCATTCCAGGGGAAGTTTATTTTCAGTGTGATAAATATTTTGTTGATACTGAGTTAATTATTTTGATGTCTGGTGACAAAGCTGGTAAGGTAGACGGAAGGGAAAATTTAGATCGTTTGGTTCCCTATTATCCATATTGGAAATGGAACCAATCACCTACTCCACTAGAAAACAATGAATTGGTAACAGAGATCATAGGAGAATTGCAAGTATCAGTGAATGAATTCTTATCTACGAATTAGTGAAAAGAAGAAGCTCTTTCTTTTTTTCCTTAAAGCAAGAGACCCCTAGTAATATAGGGGTCATAACGCCAACCGAGTTCCCCAGTCCAAGTACCAATCGGATAATGCCCTATTCTTCGAAAGAATCGACTGCTAAAAATGCCCCCAGTTAGGCAGATTTTTCAGCACATTACACAACTAATACTAGTTATAGTATAACATATTTTTGCAACAAATTAAATAGCTAAAAATCTTTAAAAGGTAAAAAATACCAATGTTTAATCTTCTAAATTTTTTCTCGAGTGGAGAGAGTATATTTGCTACAGGAGCATCTTTATTTAATACTTATGCCCAACTCAGGAGTAACAAAGAGAAAACTAAGCAATCTTTATATGAGCAGCGGCATTTATTAAGACAACAACAAGAGAATGTTAGGTTTGACCGTCAACAACTAATCGAAAGAACTGCGGAATATGGAGCAATATCAAGCTATCATGTCGACATGCTGAGGCAGGAGCAGTTATATAATCGCCAGCAGCTGGGCTATAATATCCTGAAAACTGGTATTGGTATCACTGGCACTGATTCAGCTGGCTTGTTGCTAAGGCATATGGCTTACATGGATGAGATGAAGGCAAGAAGCGTCGAAGCTGAACATTTTCACCAAAGACCAAGATCAAACTTAAATACGGCAATGGTTGATTTAAACAAGGAAGCAATTAACCGTAATATTAGTTCGATCAAGTCAGCCTCACCTTGGCAGAATCTTGGTACGGTTTTAAACGGGGTATTTGATCTTGCTAAGATATCAAGAATTAATGAAGGTATAATAGACAAGTAAAAAAAATAAGAATACTGCAAAAATAATGGCAATAGCTATTAGTGGATGATAAAAATCTGTTATAGTTTAATAAAAAAGTGACCAAATAAGATGGAATGGCAAAAAGATGAAATGGCAAGTTATAGCTGGGATAAGTCAGAAGATTAATGAAGAAGCTAAAGGCTATTTGATACGTAAACTGGAGAAAGATGCTAGCGTAGAAATGCCTAATTTATGGGCGGATTTTATTAAAGAGACCACTACACATTTGCATCAATCACAGAGTAATATTGAGGTAGTTAGCGATAACAAAACTGGTGGTTTTGGTTGCTTGACGCAATTTGATGAATTTCATCCGGATTTTTCAGAAAATAACAAACCGTTTATCGAGTATTTTTTAGGCAAGTATGATAAGCGGGCTGTAGATTATCTACAACAAGCCAAAAACCCACTGACCAGGCGGATGTTGCAAGCTAAAATTAATGAATATAAAATATCTTTAGCTGGACATATCAGCCATACAGAAGCCAAGCTGATTGATGGTAAACGTAACCATTTAGCAATTGAAGCTATTGAAAAGTTTAAGATTGCTACTTATGATAATCCTGAACTTTATAGTAGTAATTTACAAGATAGCATAATAGCTATGGAATTATTCACTCAAGCTCTTGATTTTATTCACTATAGCATATATTTCTTTCTTGCTGTAGCTTTTGCTGAAATTTTCATTAGCCGTATCTGTAATACTTTTGGCACTCCATCCTTTAGATAAGTATAAATGTATAAATTTTTCTAAGTCATCTGCTAGATTAGCTGCATTAGCCTCTTCAGAAACACCGGAAATTAGCAATACTATTTCCCCTTTGATAATATTCTGTTTATAGAAATTTATAACGTTTTCTATTAATCCTGACTTTACTTCTTGGTGCAATTTAGTAAGTTCACGTGCTATACATATTTCTCTATTACCAAAAACAGCAAAAGCCGTATGTAACGATTGCTCTATTCTGCTAGCAGTTTCAAAAAAAATCAAAGTTGCTTTTATGCTAGCTAATTCTGTGAAAATCTTCTTTTTACCTTCAATGGTTTTTGGTAAGAATCCAGCAAATAAAAAACGATCTGACGGTAATCCAGAAATGGGTATAGCGGTGGTTAATGCAGAAACGCCAGGTATAACATCTATGTGATAATTAAGTTTTCTCAACTGCCTAACTAGTTTATAACCAGGGTCAGAAATTAACGGTGTTCCAGCATCAGATATTAGGCTGACTATTGCTCCATTATCAATGAGCCTGCAAATAATCTCTCTTGACTGATTATCACTATGATCATTATATACTTGTAACTTGGTCTTTATATTATGTTTTACTAGTAATTTTTTTGATATTCTGGTATCCTCGCACAGTATTACTGTAGAGTTTTTTAGTGCTTCTAAAGCCCGAAATGTTATATCATCTAAGTTACCAATAGGTGTTGAAACAATATATAGTCCTGGTTTAAAGATCATGATTTAACCCCAATTGCCAATTATCCCTAATTAAGATAAAGTAAGTATTATGAACAGTATAAAGCAAAAATTTTTAAATATCACCTTATCATTTATATGTCTTGTCTCTTTATTTTCTTGCCAATCTAATAAAGAGGCTATTGTTACTCCTACAACGAAAGAAGTTGTGCAAGAAACTCTAGAAGTGGCAATTTTAATGCCTCTAACGGGAGAAAATTCTACATTAGGTAGACAATATAACCAATTAATTAAAATGGGTCTAGAAGATGGTTTAAAAACTTATGTCCATGTCACTTCTTATGATGGCTCTAATGAGCAGCAGGTACTTGCTGCAATGGATAAAATATTAGCTCGTAAAACAAAAATTATTCTAGGGCCATTATATTCAAACCTTACTTCTCTAATTGCCAATAAAGCTAAAACGCATAACATTTTTATAATTACCATGTCTAATAATCCTGTATTGGCAGACCAGAAACTTTTGGTATTTGGGCATGCTCCATCAAAGCAGCTTACAAAAATAATTAATTACTTTGCAGATAATGATTATAAAAATTTTATTGCCCTGCTACCTTCAGGGCGTCATGCACAAACAACAAATCAACTTATTCAAAATATATTAATTCAGAAAAATTCTACCTTAGTGCGGAGTGAATTTTATGCTAATATACCAGAATCAATAGAAAAAGCGGTGTTAACTGTCTCAAATACTGTTGATAATTTAAATGAAATGGAGGATACAGAAACTAAACCTGTAATTTATCTGTCGGATGATGGTAAAAATCTAAATTTGCTTTTTGATAGTATTCATAAGCATAATTTAGATAAAAAAGCAATTATAATAGGCGATAACAGAATAAATATTGATTATTCTGAACCGGTGGATATTATCTTTACTGGTTCATTAAATATTGTAAATAGTAATATAATAGAGAGAGCTAAAAATATAGGCATTAATCATTTATCTTTCATGCACGCTGTGGCTTATGATTTAGGAAAAATAACATCAAAATATATAGATACTAACTTTACGGAAGAACGATTTTTAGCAGCGTTGAATAGTACAGCTCCATATATTGGTATATCAGGTAATATTCACTTTATCGATTCAATAGCCCAAAGAGAGTACGATATAATTAAGAAAGAAAATGGCTTGTATAGCACTATTTCAAAAAGTGCTGACAATTTTTAATGTATAGTCAACTCAGGAGAATTGGCTAACAGGAGCGACGCATAAGCGTCAGTTTAAGAAAATGAAAGTAGAAAAGTCGTCTATTAGCGAGCCACCTTAGTACCCTACAATTTTTATTCTATAAGTATTAAACAGCATAAAAACGTCATTGCGAGGAGGCGTAAGCCTCCGAAGCAATCCATATAGTCTTGATATATTTATACTAATTCTCATGGATTGCTTCGTCGCTACTAAAGCAGCTCCTCGCAATAACGCTTAGCAGTCAGCTTTTTTACTCATCATAAGGAAATAAATAAAAAATTGTAGGGTATGCTATTTATGTCATGGCAATTGTCATAACATAAACACATTCAGCTCCAGAATCTTTTAAGATTTTAGCGCATTTGTTAACTGTAGTTCCAGTGGTCAATACATCATCTACTAATAATATTTTTTGACCTATAATCTGATATTTTTTATTGAGTATAAGGCTATTTGATAAGTTTTTTTCTCGTTCTTTTTTAGATAAAAATGTTTGAGATTTAGTCCATTTTGACTTAATTAATACATCCGTACTAAACGACTTTCTTGCTAATTTGCTAATTTCTAAGGCTAGAATCAAAGCAGGATTATACATTCTAAACAACCTCTTGAACCTATTCATGGGAACTGGAATAATTAAGTCAATGTCTTGAATTTCACTATTATAGTGTGTATAAAATAATTTACTAAAAGTTTTAGCAAGAATAGTTTTATCCTGGTATTTAAAGGCATGAATTATTTTTTTGCTATGCTCATTAAATTTAATTAGACTACGAGATTTATCATAACAAGGTTTATGTTGAAAGCATTTTGCACAACACATATTATCTAAAATTGATATATCTAATCTACTACCACAAATAATACAGTAGGGTTTTGTAATAAAATCAAGTTTTTTCCAACAATTTTGACAAAAATCCTCTTTAGTTTCAGTCATTTCGATACAAGACAAGCATCTTGCTGGTAAGATGTAATCTATAAGATAATCATAAAGTCTACTGATTTTGTGTACGTAATGAAGCAAATCTTTAAGCGATGTCAATGGTTAAATTTACTGGTCTACGAACACATGGGTTTCTAATACCAGACGGATCTATTGATTTAATAGATACACAAGGACTTTTAATCTCATAAGGAGGACTAGAGGTACATGATAATAATTGCAATAACACAAAAAAAGGCAGAAGAAATCTTAATAATTTTGTCATAATTGTCATTTAAAATAATTTTAGATTTTATAGGTAAGTTATCCTAGTTTGCAATATATCTCAAGTATATTTGATGAAAAATAAGTTTTAGATATAAAAAACATAATAGCTTGTGGTATTTTTCTTGACAAGGATATATAATGCAAAATTGATAAATCAAGGCAGTGATGGCAAATATACCCTTTAAAGAAAGACCCCCTTATGCAAAAAAGTATAATAGTTGGCGTATTAGAATTTTATATTCGATAATTGTTGGTTACTCGACATTCATACTTTGTCGTCAGAATTTTAATATTGTAATGCCTGCTTTAATGGAGCATTTTGATGTAACCAAAACTCAACTTGGTTGGATTTTAACAACTGCCTCTATATTTTATGGTATAGGAAAGTTATGTAATGGATTCTTAAGTGATAGATCAAATGCTCGTATATTTATGGTAATTGGTCTTATATGTGTAGCTGTTGTAACATTGTTATCGGGGTTTGCTTCCAGTATAACATCACTTGGTATTTTGTGGATTCTGAATAATTGGTTTCAATCTATGGGTTGGCCACCTGCAACACGTATGTTAACTTATTGGTACGCTTCTAAGGAATTAGGAATGAAATGGTCTCTAGGAGCCACTTCTAATCAAATTGGCGGAGCAATCACTATGATAGTATGTGGTTATTTAATAGATGCTTACGGTTGGAAAGCAGCGTTTATAATTCCTGGAATAATTGCATTATTAGTATCATTATTTCTATTCAATAGATTACGTAATTCTCCCAGTGAGGTTAATTTACCTATAGTGGAAGAGTACAAAGAATGTGATATATCTCTTGATAGTGATAATTTATTAACAACTCAATTAATAAAAATTGTATTTTGTAATAGATTAATGTGGTATGTGTGTTTTGCCAACATGTTTATTTATATTGTGCGTTCAGGTATAATTTTTTGGGCTCCTGTATTTTTGTGCGAGCTAAAAAACATTACTATTGCTCAAGCTGGTTGGCAAGTTGCTTCTTATGACATTTTAGGTTTAACTGGTGGTATTGTTGCTGGATGGATGTCAGATAAAATATTTCAGGGACGACGTGGACCAGTTGGTTCAGTATTTATGTTTGCTTTAGCTTTTACTATTATTTTATTTTGGCAAATGCCAAATGAGTATGAAATATTTAGTATTATTACTCTTGCTTTGGTTGGTTTTTTTGTATCTGGACCACAAGTATTAATAGGTGTTGCTACAGCAGATTTTACTAATAAACAAGCCGTTGGTACAGCTAATGGTCTTTCAGGTTTATTTGGTTATCTTGGTGCTGCACTGGCTGGCGTATGTGTTGGTTGGATTTCTGATAACTTAGGTTGGAATGGTGTTTTTTTATTTTTTAGCCTGTCCGCTTTCTTGGGAGCAATAATTCTTTCCTTAACTTGGAATTATAGCTCTAGAAGAACTGCATAACATGTTACCTAGCTGTACTATCAGAATTTACTTGCCAAAAATATATAAATTTATATAAATGTTAATAATAAATTAATAAAGGTTTACTGTGACTCAAGAATATACGTTTTCAATGATTAAGCCAGATGCTACGAAAAGAAATCTAATTGGTAAAATTAATTCTTACTTAGAAAATAATGGGCTAAAAATAGTAGCTCAAAAAATGACTATTTTAACTAGAGATCAAGCAGAAATTTTTTATGCAGAACATAAATCAAGAGCATTTTTTAATAGTTTAATAGAGTCTATTACTTCCGGTCCGGTTGTTTTGCAGGTTCTTAAAGGAGAAAATGCTGTTTTACAAAATCGTAAAATAATGGGAGCTACTAATCCAAATGATGCTGAATTAGGTACTATTAGAAAAGATTTTGCAAAAAATATTGAGGAAAATAGTATACATGGTTCTGATACTTTAGAAAGTGCTGAAAGAGAAGTGAGATTTTTCTTTGCTGAAAAAGAAATTGTAGAATAACACAATGATTATGAAGTATAGCGTTGTAGTTATTGGCGGTGGTCATGCTGGTTGTGAGGCAGCTTCGGCTGCTGCACGTCTTGGCATAGATACTCTTTTAATTACTTTAAAACTAGATAATCTTGGTGAAATGTCTTGCAATCCTGCAATAGGTGGGGTAGCAAAAGGTACTTTAGTAAAAGAGATAGACGCTCTTGATGGACTCATGGGTAAAATTATAGATCAAGCTGGTATCCATTATAAGATGCTTAATGAAAGCAAAGGTCCAGCAGTTTGGGGACCAAGAGCTCAAGCTGATAGAAAGCTTTATAAAAAAGCTATGTATAATGCCTTGATAAATCATCCAAATTTGACAATTTTATGTGCATCTGTAGAAAATATTGAGATACACAACTCTGAAGTAAAAGCATTAACCTTAGATGATGGTACTAGAATTGAATGTCAAAAAGTTATATTAACTACCGGTACATTTTTATCTGGACTCATTCACATAGGAGATAAAAAAATTCCATCGGGTAGAATAGGTGAAAAGCCGTCATACGGTTTATCTAACGCACTAAAATCTTTCGGCTTTGCTCTTGGTAGGTTAAAAACTGGTACTCCTCCAAGAATAGATGGAAGAACAATTGATTATAACGAAATAGAGGTGCAGGCTGGAGATGCTGTGCCACGCCCTTTTTCCGAACTCACAACTTCTGTTAAGATAAAGCAAATAAATTGTTTCGTTACTAGAACAACTGAACAAACTCATGAAATTATTAGGAATAACTTAGATAAGTCAGCTATGTATTCTGGGCAAATCAAGAGTATAGGACCAAGATATTGTCCATCCATTGAAGATAAGGTTACTAGATTCTCTAAAGCAAGTCATCAAATATTTTTAGAACCTGAAGGCTTGGACGACCATACTATATACCCAAATGGCATATCTACATCATTACCTGAAGATATACAGTTAGCATTGCTAAAAACAATTCATGGTCTTAAAAATGCCACTATGTTAAAACCAGGATATGCAATAGAATATGATTATGTTGATCCTAGAGAGTTAAAAATAACGTTAGAAACTAAAAAAATTAAGGGATTGTATTTTGCTGGTCAAATTAATGGCACCACTGGCTATGAAGAAGCCGCGGGACAAGGAATTATGGCTGGCATTAATGCAGCCTTATCACTAAAAAATCAATCAAATTTTATTTTGACTAGAGCAGATGCCTATATTGGTGTTATGATTGATGATTTAATCACTCTTGGTACAATAGAGCCTTATAGAATGTTTACTTCTAGATCTGAATATAGACTTTCGGTTAGGGCAGATAATGCAGATTTAAGACTAACTCAAATGGCTATAGATATTGGTATTATATCTAATTTACGTAAAGAAGTTTTTAGTAAGAAATGTGACGATATTCATAAGGTAGAAAACATTGTAAAAACTATCTCTTTAACAACTACTAAATTAGCCAACCTGGGTGTCTCTATCGCACAAGATGGTTCATATAAAACAGCCTTTGATTTACTAGGATTACCAAATTTTGGTGTTGATAAAACGATAGAAATCTTTCCAGAGCTTATTTCATTAAATAAAAAAATTCTTCATTATCTTTGTATTGAATCAAGATATTCTTCTTATTTGACTAGACAAAATGCAGATATTCAATTATTTAAAGAAGAAGAGCTAGAATTATTAGATGATGATATTGATTACTTCAAAATACCCAGCTTGTCTACAGAAGTAAGGGAAAAACTCCAGTATCACAAACCAGCTACTATTGGTGCGGCTAGAAGAATATCTGGGGTTACTCCAGCTGCTTTAATAGCAATTATAATTTATATAAAAACAAAATATAGACATTAATGTATAATTATAGTAGTGTTTCACGTGAAGTATTAGAAGCTCTTGAGAAGTATCAATCATTAACGTTGAAATGGAATAAAGCTATTAATCTCGTTTCTTGTAATACCAAGAATGATTTTTGGGTGAGACATATCTTAGATTCTTTACAACTAATGAAGTACATAAATGACCAAAATATTCATTTAATAGATGTTGGTTCAGGTGGTGGATTTCCAGGAATAGTTTTGTCTATTGCCGGGATAAAGAATGTTACTTTAGTAGAGTCTGATGTAAGAAAATCTGTTTTTTTATTGCAAGCTTCCAAAATTTCTAGTAATAAAATTAATGTGGTTAATCAACGAATAGAAAGTGTTAAATTAGATTGTGATATATTAACTTCTAGAGCTTGTACTCAGTTAGATAAAATATTGGCTTATACTAAACATATTAATGTAAGAAATAAGTATTTATTATTTAAAGGTGAGAAGTATCAACAAGAAATTGAGATTGCTAAAAAGAGATGGTCTTTTTGTCATTCTATATATGATAGTGAGACTTCTAATAATAGTAAGATTTTAGAAATTAGTAACATATATGACAAAAATAGTTGCGGTAGTTAACCAAAAAGGTGGAGTTGCAAAAAGCACAACTACTGTAAATTTGTCAACAGCTTTATCTGTGATGGGTAAAAAGATTTTGGTAATAGATTTAGACCCTCAGGGAAATAGTAGCACTGGTTTTGGTATAAGCCAACAGGGTAGAAAAGTTACTATTTATCAGGTACTAATTGGTTCAAAAACGATTGAAGAAGCCATAATACAAACAAATATTCCAAATTTACAAATAATTACAGCTAACACTAATTTATCAGGTGCTGAGATAGATTTATTAAGTATACAAAATCGTGAATATTTATTATCAAATTTGTTAAATAAATTAGTCAATAAATATGATTACATTATTATAGATTGCCCTCCTTCTCTTAACTTATTGACAGTTAATGCATTAGTGGCTTGTGACTATGTATTAATCCCTATGCAATGTGATTTTTATTCATTAGAAGGATTAAGTCATTTGCTAAAAACAATTGAAATTGTAGAAAAGAATTTAAATCCCAAAATAAAAATTGCCGGCATTTTATTTACTATGTATGATAAACGCAATCGATTAACTGAGCAAGTAGAGAATGATGTTAGAAAATGCTTAGGAGGATTGGTATTTAAGACAGTTATTCCACGGAATGTAAAACTATCTGAAGCACCATCTCACGGTCAACCAGCAATTATCTACGATCATAAATGTACTGGCTCTATTGCTTATATAGAACTTACAAAAGAGATTTTAGGTAGAAATATATGAAAAATAAAAATTTAGGCAAAGGATTATCAGCTTTGCTTGGAGAAGAAGTTTTTACTGTAGAGAAGGATGAGTTAGTAAAAATTATAGATATTGATAAAATTGAAGCTAGGAATAATCAACCAAGAAAAAAGTTTGAATATGATAAAATAAAAGAATTAGCCGATTCCATAAGTAATAATGGTTTGTTACAACCAATTATTGTTAGCTCAGTCAGTGATGGGAAATATAAAATTATAGCTGGTGAGAGACGTTGGCGTGCTTGTAAGGTGGCTAAGCTTACTGATATTCCTGCTATTATAAAAGATATAGGAGATAAAGAAATTATAGAAATAGCTCTAATTGAAAATATTCAAAGAGAGGAATTATCTGTTATAGAAGAATCGGAAGGATTTGAGAGATTAATAAAAGAGTTTGGTTATACACAAGAGCAATTAGCAGAAAAAGTTAGCAAGAGCCGTAGTCATATAGCTAATTTATTAAGACTAAATCAGTTACCACAATCTATCAAAGATAAAATAAATGAGGGGCTTTTAACTATGGGACATGCAAGATGTCTAATTAATCACCAGCAAGCTGAGGTAATAGCTAATCATATTATTGAGAATGATTTAAGTGTTCGTCAAACTGAAGATATAGTAAGAAATTGGTCTAAAAATGAATATACAAAAACCCCAGAACATGATAAACGTATAGGGAGAGGTCTTCTAAAAGAGAGTAGTAAAGAGAATGATTTACAATTATTAGCTAAATCATTGTCAGAAAGATTTAATATAAAAGTAACTATTGAAGATTACCCAATTGGTGGGAAATTGATATTTCACTATAGTAATTTAGAAGAACTTGATTCAATTTTATCGAGGTTAAATTAAATGCAAATTTTTCTAGATAGTGCTGATATTAAAGAAATTGATGAGATTAACCAATTAGGTATAATTGATGGCATAACTACTAATCCTTCCTTGATGTCTAAGACAAAATACGACTTTGTATCAACTATTGCAGAAATATGTAAGATAATAACTTCTGATGTTAGCGTTGAAGTGGTTGCTAATGATGTTGATACTATGATTAATCAAGGTAATAAAATTTTAGAAATATCCAGTAATATTGCGATTAAGTTACCTATGACATGGGACGGTATTAAGGCGTGCCAATATTTTGTAGGTAAAGGAAAAAAAGTGAATATGACCTTATGCTTTTCTGTTAATCAGGCACTTATCGCTGCAAAAGCTGGAGCATCTTATATATCACCTTTTATCGGTAGACTTGATGATATAGGTCAAAATGGTATTAGTTTAATAAGTGATATAAGACAAGTATACGATAATTATCAGTATCAAACAAAAATCCTTGCTGCATCTATAAGAAGCCCTAACCATGTTTATCAAGCTGCTATGTATAAGGCTGATGTTGCGACAATGTCTGGTAAAATTATTAAGCAATTATTAAATCATCCACTAACAGATTCAGGTTTAGAGATTTTTAATAAGGATTGGACTAAATCGGGGTTAAAAATTTAAGAAAATCATATACTTGTATAACCTAAACATTTAGGTAAATATATTTTTGCAAACTTTACCAATTGTCAAGTTAACTAGATTGTAAGCAGCAATTATAAATTCAAAAAAGTTTAAAAATAGGTATACATTACAATAAATATATTGTAAATGTATGAAGCAAATAGCTATAGCAGAATTGTTGCTGTCATGTGCAAGAAGCAATAAAAATTTAAACTAAATTTATTTAAATTTTTATTGCGAAACATAGTTGATCCAAAAAAGTAACCAAAATTGATTGCCTTGTTCGGACTTTGCACTTCCTCGCAATGACATTGGCTATTTTCCCACAACTTATTAAACTACCATAAAAAAGATGTGGGTAATAAATTAAATAGTATTTATAAATTATAATGCTATAATATAAAGCTTACAGTCCGATTTTTGAACAGCCTTGTTTATTGCAGGATATTATAATAATTACTTAATCTTGTATGAAAACAAAATTCTTACTATCTATTGTCTTTTTTAGCATAATTTCAATAATATTTTTTGCATTATTTGGAAAAAATAAGCTTCCAACTCCTAAAAAAATAATGTTTATAGTACATACAGAAACTAATGGTGGCAAAGGAGTATATACCCTATATAAAGCAATGAAAGAAACAGGGCATGATGTAAAAATTGTTGCTATTCCATTATATAATCGATGCTATAACGTAAATATAGATATGAAGTTTACAGCAAAATTTGATAATAATGATGTACTATATCCTTGCGGAAAGATAGAACCTTATACAAAATGCGAAACTATTGAATCATATAAACCAGATTATATTTTTATCCAGAACCCTTATAATATTTACAATGATTCAATTTTAGATCCTTACTTTATCAATTCAACTCTTAAAAAAATTGCAAAAAAGATAGTATATATTCCTTATGGTCCTCACATTTTTCATCAAGATCACATAAATGATAAAAAATTACCAAATATTATGGATTTAGTATTTGTTGATTCAGAAAGTACAAAAGATATTTATATTAAAAAATATGGCTTTCCAAAAGATCGTATTATTGTTTCAGGATATCAAACTTATAAAGAAGTTAGAGAAGGTATTATCACTAGCTCTAAAAAGGCTCCAGAAACTATTTTATGGTTACCAAGGTGGCAGCTATCCTTTCAATATAGAGACCTATTTGAAGGTGGCTCAACTTTCTTGAATTATCATTATTTTTTTTATAATTATGCACTACAAAATCCAAATATAAATTTTATTATAAGACCTCATCAACATTTATTTTTTTCTACTACTAACTTAGGATTTTTAACCCAAGAAGAAATTAATCAAATTTTTACAAAGTTTAAAAGCTTACAAAATGTTACTATTTCTGATAGTACCAACACTTCTTTAGTAAATGATATAATTTCTGCAGATATTGTAATAAGTGATGGAACTTCTGCTCTTGCAGAGGTAGTTGTAGCAGATAAGCCTATAATTTACTTAAGCAATGGTTGGAATAATGAGTTTAATAGTAATAAATTATCACGCGAATTAAAAAAATATATTTATTTAGCATATAATCCAAATGATATAAGAAGATATATAGATGATATTAGGCAAAATAATTATTCACCTTTCCACGAAAAAGAAGAAAAGAATAGTTATTTTAAGAAAATAAAATGCAAAATAAAATACAATTTATTTGAATCACCATGTAACAGAAAAGAATTTAAGAAAATATTAGATCCAATAAAAAACCCATCCAAGTTTATTGCTGAATATTTATTATATGATAAAACCACTTGACAGGGGTTTTATAATAGTTTAGGTTGCTTGAAAATGAGCATGAGTATTATATGAATGCAGTAGATTCTTCTTTCACTATTTGGAATAGAACTAGAAATAGTAAATTTAGACACGTTGTTTGGCCTATCAGATCTAACGAGTTAGTAAAGTTTGTGCCTATGGCTTTACTAATATTCTTTATTCTCCTTAACCAGAATCTAGTACGTAGTATGAAAGATAGTCTGGTAATAACATTAATTAGTTCGGAAGTTTTAAGCTTTATAAAACTTTGGGGCGAGATGCCTGCAGGTATCTTATTTGTCATCCTTTATTCCAAACTTTGTAATATTATGACAACTGAACAAGCTTTCAGAATCATATTATCTTTTTTCTTGGGATTTTTCCTATTATTTACCTTTGTTTTGTTTCCATACCGAGAATATTTTCATCCAGACCCTCAAATAATAGAACATTATATTACTACACTTCCACATTTAAAATGGTTTATCATCATTTGGGGAAAATGGAGTATTGTGTTATTTTATATAATAGGGGAATTATGGTCAATGATTGTATGTACACTATTATATTGGCAACTTGCTAATAAGATTACTACTACTGAAGAAGCTCCAAGATTCTATTCGTTTTTCTCCTTATTTGGTCAAACTAATTTGCTAATATCTGGTAGTGTAATTGTCTATTTTGCCAAAGGTAATCACTTCTTATTACCTCTATTTTCTCATCTTAATGACCAAACAGAAATTCTTTTAAAATCATTCATAGTAATCGTTACCATATCTGGACTGATCTGTTTGATTTTACATAGATTTGTTGAATTGAAAATTATAGAAACTACTAAAAATATTAGATATAAAAATAAAAGAACCGATATACTAAAGCTAGGGTTAGTTGAGAGTAGCAAAATAATTCTTAAATCAAAATATTTAGGAATTATTTGTGTATTAATGGTTTCATATTCCATGTCAATCAACTTAATTGAAGGATTATGGATGTCTAAAACCAAGGAGTTATATCCTACTACCCAGGAATTTATAACTTACAGTGGTGAGGTATTTTTTTGGACTGGAATATTTACTTTAATTTGTGCTTTTCTAGGTAGTAGTTTAGTTAGAAATTGTGGTTGGTTTTGGGGAGCTGTACTTACTCCCGTTGCAACGTTATTATCAGGAGCAATGTTTTTTACTTTCGTCTTATTGGAAAAGCCTTTATTGGCAATTACGACTGGTCTTAGTCACATTTCTCCATTAATGATAATTGTTTTTGTAGGTGGCTTGTGGCATGTTTTAGGGAAAGGAGTAAAATATTCGCTTTTTGATTTTACTAAAGAAATGGTCTATATCCCTCTTGATAGTGAAATGAAAACCAAGGGAAAAGCTGCTGTAGATGTACTTGGTGGCAAAATAGGAAAATCCGCTGGAGCAATTGTTCAATTTGTCTCTTTTAGTATTTTTCCAAGTGCTGTACATAATGACCTAGCAGGTTTTCTCATGGTGGTTTTTGTTATTGTTTGTATAGCTTGGATTTTTGGTGTAAAAGTCTTAAATCGATATTATAAAAACTTGCTAGCACAGCAGTAGGTTAGTTGCATTATAACTAACCTGAATTATTATACCGTCATTGCAAGGAGCTACTTTAGTAGCATTAAGACAATCCTGTTTTGTGTTATCTCTACGAAGGATGTCATCCCCACTTGCCTTAGTGTCATCCCTGCGAAAGCAGGGATATAGATTCCCGCCTACGCGGGAATGACAATAGTGGGCGGAAATGACAACTTTTCCGTAGGAGCAAATGTACAAATGTTGGTCAGGTTACTATACATTTGTGCTATAATTATTTATTAAATTAAGGAAAAAATTAATGACATACGTACCAATGGTAATTGAGCAAACCTCTAGAGGGGAAAGAGCCTATGATATATATTCTAGGTTATTAAAGGAACGTATCGTTTTTGTTTGCGGTCAAATTGAAGATTATATGGCAAATGTAGTGGTTGCACAATTACTATTCCTTGAGGCAGAAAATCCAGAAAAAGATATTTCTATGTATATTAATTCTCCTGGTGGCGTTGTAACTTCTGGTTTAGCAATTTATGATACTATGCAATATATTAAACCTAAAATTTCTACTCTTTGTATAGGTCAAGCTTGCTCAATGGGTTCTCTATTGCTTACTGCTGGAGAAAAAGGCATGCGTTATTCCCTGCCGCATAGTCGTATAATGATCCATCAGCCGTCAGGTGGTTACCAAGGGCAGGCTACAGATATCGAAATTCATGCCAAAGAAACCATGAAACTAAAAAGAATGCTTAATCTCTTATATGTCAAGCATACAGGGCAAGAACTAGAGACTATTGAAAAAAGCATGGAACGCGATAATTTCATGGATCCTGAAATAGCCAAATCATTTGGGCTTGTTGATGAAATTATCACCGATAGAGCAAAAATTTTAGTAAAAAAATAAATTAGTACTCTATGAAAAAGAAGACTCCAACACCTAAAAACCATGACCTCCTGCATTTCGAGGTTTAACAGTAATAGCTGGCTTCTTGGATACTTCATTAATTTTATTTTGTAAAAACGCTTGCATCTTTACATTATCTCTAACATTAGCATGTTCTGCTCTCTGTTGTGGCTTTACTATTTCACCCTCTTTACCAGCTCTATTCTCTGTTAGTAATCTAACCGCATCAGCATTCGGCTTTCTTTGTCCGGCTTCGATGTTCCTAAGTTCTTTTCCTCTTTGCTTCGCTGTAGCCTTTAATAACCCCTGCAATAGCTTTGCTTGTTCTTCTTTAGACGTTAATGTGTCTAATTTTGCTTCGATATGTTTCTTTTGTGCATCAAATCCTTTATTTTCTAAATTTGATAGCTCTCCTACCAGTTGTGCAATATCCACATCAGTTTTTCGAGTTGAAGAACCTATATGTTGTGATCTTGATAAACTTGCTTTGATATCTTCAGCCCTATTTCTAACGTCTGTATTTATTAATACAGCTTGAGAGATTTTAGTTGTTTTTGTCTCTGTAATAACATTAACTTTTTCATGAAGATATTCAAGAATATCAGCGGCTGGTTCCATTTTGACCATATCATTAGAGAGCATTGTAGTCTCTGGCACTTTATGCAACTGCGGTGTTTCTTCAATATTTTGTCCAGGAGTTGCGGAATTCATAGATAATGGTACATCGATAAATGGCGAAATATCTACACTATGTTCTAGATTTTTGCTCTCTTCTTGCATCATTATTTTATTTTCTTGCATTTGTTCACCAGGCTTTATATAGTCAACTTCAGATTTAGCTCCTCTAGAGGTTACAGCAAGATCAGGAGCCTCAATAGATTCGATAGATGGTGAAATATTCACTCCCTGTCCTAGATTTTTAGCAACTTCTTGCATCATTGCTCTATATTTTTCTTGCGTTACTGGTAAGGTATAGATTTTTCCACCATGCTCTATATAGCCAACTGCATCAGGACTATTTCCGGTAAACTTAACTGGATGTGGCGAGCTGACCTCAATAAGCTTACCAGCATCATCATAGTGAGCAGTAAAATATACAGCATTACTTGCCGCAATATTTTTACCATACTGATCCTTGACAGCTAACGATAAATGCATCGGACCATTATTATCAAGTTTTATCGGAAAATCTATCGTCCTATAATTGCTAATTGCAACGCTAGTTCCATCACTTTTTTGTACTGTATGAGGAGGATTTATTTGATGGTTTGCTTCTGATAATGTTGCAATCTCATGACCGTTTGCATCTCGTACTATCTGCTTCTTAATAGTGATACCATTAGCATTCTCTACACCCCCATCTTTCCATTCCATAGTACTGAATCTACCAGCAAACTGCGTATGAACGTTTTTATAGCCAGCAATTTCGACTTGCTCTAAAGCATGCTTTAAATTTTGATCTTCTTTTAGAAGTCCACTAATTGTTTCTTTATTTTGTTCATTTTCAAAATACGCTCGAAACTTATTCAGATCGTCAAGCTCTTCTGGTTTTGCTATACTCTTATTTACCAAAGCTGCAGCTATTATCGCTCTTTGCTTAGTTAAGATATGCTCTCTAATTGCTTTGGTTATAGGATCAAGATTATCAGCAGAAAAAGACGGGGCATCAACCGAAGAATTATTTAATTCTAAAGGAGCTTTTTCTTCTCCTGGTAAGCAAAAAATGTCCTGAGTAAGCTCTTGTGGTTTGATAGCAGTAACTATTTCCTCTAGTTCTTCCTTACATTTTTGCCAATTCTCAGAAATTGCTTCATCCTGTATGGGCTGTTCTAATATTTCAGCAAATTCATTAAACACTATGGTTTGTTCTACTATTTTGTCAGATTCTGGCAGCTTGTTTTGTTCTTCTGTCTTATTTTTAATTATTTCAGCAAATCCCTTTAATATGTTCTTTTTCTCGCCAAGACTGCCCGCACTATCTTTTAAGGTTCCCTTTACAATTTCAAACAAAGATTGCTCTATAGATTCAGTTTGCTCATCATTTGTTACTTTACCAATTTCCTCTATTTTTGCTATAAAGTTCTGATAATACTCAAAATATTCTCTAGGATCTCTATCTTTACTCATTTTCCCCACCTCATTCTTAAATTATAACTATATTTAATGCTAGATAATATTCTCCCTTAAAGCAACTAATTTGTTTCTATGAGGCTGTCTACAATAACTAATTAATTATATCATGTTTATTCGCAGCCAAAAAGAGCTAAATATAGAATTACTTTAGTTATTAAGCAGCCTCCTAGTCCTTCACAATAATCTAGAAGCTGTGAAAACAATATTATAACATATAATATGTCAACACTAATAGCATAAGAGCATATTATGCAAAAATAATTAAATTAATTTTTCACTAGCCTAGGCAAAATTTATTACATAAAAGTTGCTAAATATTAACTTAATGGTATTATCCTGTATAAAAATTGTCAAAGATAACTAAAGGAGATACAATAATGAGATTTATTAACAACACAAACATTCTGTCTACCCTTGGGTTGGTGGGAACGATGGTAAGAGATAACCTTGCTGCCCCATTTACTACTACTGATGTTATCTCAGTAAATAATCGAACTGAGGAAGAAACATCAACAGAATTAGTCGCACTCAAAGTTGCCGCAATAGTAGCGGCTGTTCTTGCACTTGGTGCAGCTTGTGGTGTAGCTTCTTTTGCTTGCTCCTACCTACGAGACAAAGGCTGCTACGATAGCAAAGATGACCCCTTAGAGAGTTTACCTGACTGTGATAAGGGTGCCATCATACAGAAATTTTTACATAACCCTAAGGGGTGCGGAGAAGAGAATGAACAGAACGATCCGGAAAGACTAAGTATTTCTATAGTTGACTTACATCATGTTCATGATGATGACAATGATGATAATTTGTCATCTATATCGGCAGCTAGATATGCTCTTCCTGACATAGTTTCTCATACTATACCTAACTTAACATCTGACAGTGATGAAGAATCTTTGATAAGTACTATATTGACAAATGAAGAAGTAGTTATGATTGGTGATATCCAGTAGTATAACTTTTTGAGCGCTATTTTATATCCCTACTTTCGCAGGGATGACAACTACACTTCTTTGTCATATATGGACGAGTGAATTTGTCAACAAAGAAAATAAAAAAATAGAGCCACAAAGGAAGCGGTCATATATTCGGCATCAAGTGCCATAATGGTTTCTGCATTCTTATAAATATCCTTGAGTGACCTCTCATTCCCACGGCTTCTAGAGCCTCGACATAATTACGGATTTTATTCAGAATACTTATTCATTAACTCTTTAACTTTCGTTCTCTTTATTGTTACTATTCTTTACTCACAATATTTATCAATTACCAATTTTTATTTAGTTGACATAGTTTCTTCTTTTTTTCCAACTAAACTAATTTGCAACATATTCGCTACCATTGGTGACTACTGCATAAGCAATCCTTGCTAACTTATTTGCTAAACCAACACATATAATATTATATGATTTATTTTCAGCAAATTTCTTCACTGCCCACTGCACTAGTTTATCTTTTGATTCCTTATCACTTTTTGCTCTTATTGCTATTGTCCTTGCTGCTTGAATCAACATAGTTCTGGCATATCTATCTCCTTGTTTGGTAATCCCTCCTAAAACTATCTTATCTCCTGAGCTATGTTGTTTTGGTACCAAACCAAGCGAAGCAGCAAAATCCCTCGGGGTTGGATAACTTTCCATTGGGGCTACACTCAAACAACTAGCATTGATTGCTCCAATGCCAAAAATTGTCTGCAACCTAGTAGCTTTCTCACTTTGCTTATTATTGCTGATAATCAGCTTTTCTAAAGTTTTTTCTTTGTCATATAAATCCTCAATTTCTTTACATTCTAAAAGTAAAATTGACCTTATCCCAGAATTTATATAACCTTTACTATACGCTAACTCTACCTCCAGCCTACATGATTTGCAAAATTTATTTTTACTTAATTTTGTATTATAGCCATATTCACATAAACTTGATATTGTAGAATTAGTTTTTTGCACACGATCTCTGATCGTATTACTTCTAATTTTATGCAAAAATTTTATATCTTGTTCCTCTTTGCTTTTTGGCAGCACAGTTTTTAATTCTGGATCACGAGCCGCTTTGCATATTGCTAACGCATCGTTATAATCATTTTTCTGTTTCGATGTAGCATAAACTTTTACATCTTTTGTTTTCATTAGTTTGACTTGCAAACCAAGCTTAGCAATTTCCTGTGACCAATAATTAGCTCCTCCACATGCTTCCATAGCTACCAATGAACTTTTATCGAGATTGCTTAAATAGGCTATTAACTCATCTCTTGTAACTTTTTGATAACCTATTTTTTTGCCATTTTGATCGACTTGCACCAAGTGCATACTATTTTTTGCTAAATATATTCCTATTATAGTATTTTTTATGCTATTATTTATCATGGTATGGACCTATTAATTAAATTATTATTTAATTTGGAGCAGCTGAAAACTATTTTTCAGCTGACTCCGTACAAGTAAAGCATATTTCGCTTCACTCGTCCATACCATCATTCCCGCGTAGGCGGGAATCTAGACCCCTGCTTTCGCAGGGGTGACACTAAGGTAAGGGATGACGAATTTTGTCCTATATTCTATTCAAATCTACAAAAAAATTTGATTATCGAGTGTTAAGTTTTCGAAGTATTTTTGAAATTAATTTTTAGCTCCTGTTGTAAAATATCAATCAAATCATCAGATGATTTTGATCGCCATCTTGAGAAATTGGTAACGTCGTCACTCATCGTTCGCCTATTACTTATAGGCGTCGCTCCATCGTTCCTAGTACCAAGTTCTCCTGAATTGGCTATACCAGTAGTGTAATAAAAATGGTAAGGACCACTAATTGGTGAAGATAACCAAATTTCCTTAGCAGCTGAGTGTTTATTAATAACAAATATGCCTTGGTTGGTAGTTAAAGTTAAAATATCACCCTGGAAATCAATATCGATAAGGCAATCCTTATCTTCTGTTTCAATTATTTCTGCAATTAAAGATATAGTTTGTTCAGCTAATTTAGCAAATTCAGTATTATCCATGCTTAAGGTTCCTTCAAAGTTTTACGATAAGCCTTAACGTGCTTACTATGATCATTAAAATTATTAGAAAAATTATGCCCTCCCGCACCGTTACCAACAAAATATAATGAATCAATTTTAGCAGGATTTACCACAGATTCTAGAGATTTTATTCCAGGACAAGAAATAGCTCCAACTGGTAAATTAGCAATATAATATGTATTATAAGGCGATTGCATTGCAAAATCTTTTTTAGTTAATGGTCTTGTTAGTTTATCTTTCCCAAGTGTTACAGCATAAATTGTTGTTACATCTGATTGTAGTTTCATATGTTTTTTTAGGCGATTTAGAAATACAGCGGCAATTGAAGGTTTGTCGGAGTTTAAGCTAGCTTCTTTCTCCACAATGGATGCTAAGATTAATACATCAAGGCGAGTTTTTAATGGAGAATCAGGTGATAATTTTTCCATAATTTTGTCGAGCTGTAAAGACATTAATTTTCGCATTTTATCAATGATTTGCTCTTTTTGATCGCCATATGAAAAGAAATAGGTAGATGGCATTAAAAATCCTTCCGGAATTGTTCCTATAATCTCTCCCATTAATCGTTCTTCGCTATTAATTTTTTTTATTATTTCATGGACAAGCATACCTTCAGGTATAAGCATTTTATGAATAATTGATTTACCACTGGATAATACCTTAGAGTTTGCATAGGAGAAATATTTTGAGTAAAAATATATTCCCCACTCTTTATAGAATGTTTTAATGAATATATTTTGGCAAGAAAGGCAAATAAAGCAGGATATTTAATGATGTTATGATCATTTAATGTCATAGAAATTTGATCAGTTGACAATCTAGGTTTGATTATTACCGTCTTGTTTTCTACAAGTTCCCCAGGGGCAAATAAGTAAAATATACAAAAATTGATTCCACTGACTAGTAGAATCAATGTAATAGTTACACAAATAAATTTTATTTTTAGTATTTTCTTAAACAAGATACACCTAATAAGAGTTAAACAGATTCTATAATTATATAGCCAATTCAGGAAAATTTGGAGCTAGGAGGCTGCCTACGATAACGTTCCCAATTTCTCATCAATTGACTATAGCACAAAATAAGCTGGCACTAATAGCATATGAAAAAATTTATTATTTTTTATGATTTTCCACTATATTCCCATATTCTGTACTTTTTATTTTTATAAGCTTATCATATTTTACTTTAAGTTCATTTAGGGAATAATTACCATCATAATATCCTTGGATATTAATAATTCTTTCTAAATAAAAGTTCAACTGCTCAACATCATTTTCTACAATATCATTATCAATTTTTAAATCTTTTGTAATATATGTTAATGCCTGATTTTTGACTGCTGAACAGTATAATTTAAATTCTTGGATTTTTTTTATAATCATAGGAATATCTTCTGGCTTTGTTACTATCATTGCTACTAACATAACCACTAATATTTCTCCTATAGACATATTTTATACTAATTTTTTATGACGATATTTAGGATTAATAACATTTTCACCTGTTAAATTAATCATATAATCATGATAATCTTGGTAATTTCCTTCAAACCATGTAGCATTTCCATCTTTATCAAAAGCAATAATATGGGTTGCTATTCTATCTAAAAACCAACGATCATGGCTTATCACTAATACACATCCAGCAAAATCTAAAATAGCATCTTCTAAGGCTCGTAATGTGTCAACATCCAGATCATTCGATGGTTCATCAAGTAAGATAACATTAGCTCCTTCTTTTAATAATTTGGCTATGTGTACCCTATTACGTTCACCTCCAGAAAGTTGCCCTACTTTCTTTTGTTGATCGCCCCCTCTAAAATTAAAGGCTGCACAATAAGCACGACTTTTCATTGATCTAGAACCAAGTTGTAGCTCCTCAAGACCTGAAGAAATTTCATGCCACACAGTATTGTTATCATCTAAACTATCCCTTGATTGATCAACATAACCAAGTTTAACAGTCTGTCCTAATTTAATAGAACCGTGATCTGGGTTGGTTTTACCAGTGATAATATTAAATAAGGTAGATTTGCCGGCTCCATTTGGACCTATAATACCAACAATCGCCCCTGGAACCACCTTAAAACTAAAATCTGATAACAGTACCTTATCATCATATCTCTTTGCTATATGTTCTGCCTCTATGACTAAATCACCTAGACGTGGACCATTAGGTATAATAATTTGTGCCACGCTTGATTTTTGTTCTTTTTGTTTGAGTAACAGATCTTGATAGGCAGTAATTCTAGCCTTGCTTTTTGATTGCCTTGCCTTTGGTGATTGGCGTATCCATTCAAGTTCTCGTTTTAATTGTTTATTCCTATCATCATCTTCTTTATCTTCATTTTCTAATTTTGCTTGCTTTTGTTCAAGCCAAGCACTGTAGTTAGAATGCCATGGAACACATCTACCTCGATCCACTTCTAATATCCAATCCGTTACATTATCAAGAAAATATCGATCATGGGTAATAACTACTACTGTGCCTTTATAATTTTTTAAGTAATTTTCTAGCCAAGAGACCGATTCAGCATCTAAGTGGTTTGTTGGCTCATCAAGTAATAACATATCAGGCTTTTCTAGCAAAAGTTTACATAATGCCACTCGCCTTTTCTCTCCACCTGAGATTTTTGTAACATCAGCATCTTTATCTGGACATCTTAATGCAAACATAGCAATCTCTATTTCTCGCTCTAAGCTCCAAGCATCACAACTATCTATTTTTTCCTGTAGATCAGCCTGTTTTGCTAGAAGTTCATTCATTTCATCATCGGACATTTCTTCAGCAAATTTATTGCTTATTTCATTAAATTCGTCAATTAAGGCTTTTTTATCATTTAAACTTTCCATAACATTATCGAAAACATTTAGAGTAGGATTAAGATATGGCTCTTGAGCTAAATAACCAACTTTAACCCCATTAGCCACAAAAGCCTCACCATCATATTCTTTATCAATAGCTGCCATGATTTTTAGAAGAGTAGATTTACCTGCTCCATTTGGACCAATAATGCCAATTTTTGCCCCTGGTAAGAAGGACAAATAAGTTTCCTTTAAAATTTGTTTACCGTTGATGGTTTTACTTAAACCATTCATAACATAAACATATTGATACGACATAATCCTTAATTCCTTTATTTTTTATATATTTACTTGTAGTTTTTAAATAGTTAGTAGGACATATTATATTAGATATTTTGTTTGTCCAAGTTGTAAATTCAGACATACTAAAAACACCTTTTAAGTTTCCATAAAACTTAACCTTTCCTAACAAGACGATTATTTATAAATACCTCAAGTTCATTTCCTGTTTTATTGGCAATTGATCCACCTTGTGTTTTATTCATAATTTCTAATCAAAACCTCTTCTGCATTTTTCCTTTCATTAGCTTTACAATTAATAGCGCGTGGTGCTTCAATAATCTCTATATAAAAATCTTTATACATCTGCTTTATAAACTGAATATTAGAATTTGAAAGCATAAAATATACCCCCTTATCGTTTAACTCTTTACATTTTTGATAAAGTTTTATCTGATCTGTTTCTGTAAAATCAAGTTTGGTATATTTAGTAAACGATGCATTAATTATAGGATGATAAGGGGGATCAATATAAACAAAATCACCTTTATTTGGAGAAATTTCGCTGAAATCTTGATGTTTTATATCAACATTTTGTAGTAATTTACTACAAGCTATTATATTTGTCTCATCAACTATTGCTGGATTTTTGTACCTTCCTCATAGGCACATTAAATTCACCTTTGTTATTGACTCTATAAAGCCCATTATAACAGGTTTTATTAAGATATATGAAACGTCCAGCAACTTCTATATCATTATCATTAATAAATTGTTTCCGGATTTTGTAATAATACTCTTCACAATGATTTACTTTATGTTTTGCCAGTAGCTTTATTAATTCTTGAGGTTTATTTTTAATCACAGCATATGTAATAACTAAATCTAGGTTTATGTCTGATATAGTTGCACTAGCTGGAGCAAGAGCAAACAAAAGTACTCCTCCCCCTACAAATGGTTCATAATAGCTTTTATAAGTTTGTGGCGTTCTTGAGGATAATTCTTTTATTAAACTTCTTTTTCCACCTACCCATTTTACAAATGGTTTTGCCTTATCGTCGTTTTCAATTATCATGTCATCATTTTTTAGTACAGCTTTTCCTATCCTTGATAAAGCTTCATTAAATGATTCAATTTGCATAAAAATTTACCAAATTATGTTTTACATCTTCAGTCCATTATACAATATTTTTAACGTTCTGCAACTTGCCTTAAATACAGAACCTCCTTTATCTAATAATTTTCTAATGCTATTTTTTATCGGAAGCCAATCATATACTGCACCAAATTTTTATATAATCAATGCAGGGGAATTGGGCAGTATAGTCAATTCAGAGGAATTTGGGGCTAGGAGCGATGGAGCGACGCCTATAAGTAATAGGCGAGCGACGAGTGACAACGTCACCAACTCCTCATCAATTGACTATTAGTACTATAGATTAATTAGATATCTTTACGACCTAAAATTTTAATAGGTTAGCTATACACAATACCTTTTGTCCAAAGTCCAATTCAATTCTTATTGATACAACCCATTTATTGGGTAATTATTAAATAGGTCTTTAACATTTTTATTATTTTAAAATTAAATAATTTTAGAAATAACTTGATTTTTCTGAGGAAATGGGGCAATATCTGCCTTAAGCTGAAGAAGCGGGCGATTAGCTCAGTTGGTAGAGCATCTCGTTTACACCGAGAATGTCGGGAGTTCAAGTCTCTCATCGCCCACCAGTATCTTTGAAATTTACACACTTTTCTGCACAATACCTTCATAAAATTCAGTTATCTTGTCTTTAACCTTAAAGGGATCAAGCATTATATTAACCCCACCTCTAAATTCTGCTGAATTCGCTAAACCACTACTATACCAACCTATATGCTTTCTCGCTAGCTGAACGCCGGTATCGTTCCCGTAATATTCTAGCATGGCATCATAATGACTTAATATCACTTCTAACTGCTCTGCCATTGAAGGGGAGGGTAGTTCTTCTCCTGTTGCAAGATAATGGGCTATTTGAGAAATAAACCACGGTCTACCATATACTCCCCGACCAACCATTATACCATCAGCCCCCGATTTTTGTAAGCATTCCTTAGCTTTAGACAAGGAAGTAATATCTCCATTAGCGATAACGGGAATCTTTACCGCATCCTTAACCTGTCGTATAAATTCCCAATCTGCTTGACCAGAATAAAACTGGCATCTTGTCCTACCATGAATGGTGATCATTTGTATACCAGCATCATAGGCTATTTTTGCCAAATTTGGGGCATTCTTAGTTTGCTCATCCCAGCCAGTACGCATTTTTAAAGTTACTGGGATTTTTACTGCTTTTACTGTAGTTTCTAAGATTTTTGCCGCTAATTTCTCATCTCGCATTAAAGCAGAACCAGAATAGCCGCCAACTACTTTTTTAGCTGGACAACCAAAGTTTAAATCAATAATTTTGGCTCCCATATCCTCATTCATTTTAGCTGATTCTGCTATTATATCAGGCTCACATCCAGCAATCTGTACGCATGAACCAGTAGCATCATCTTGAATAATCGCACATCTTTGTAAAGATTGCCTTGTTTCAATAATCATTGCCCTACTAGCAACCATTTCAGAGATTACCAGACCTGCACCAAATTTTCGTACTAATTTTCTAAATGGTAAATCAGTAACCCCTGACATTGGGGCTAATATCACCGAATGAGGTAGCTGAATATTGCCTATTTTTATCATAACACATTAAAAAGTTATAAATTAATTGCTGTATAGAATAATTATCATAAATTATTTTAATAAGACATAGTCAATTGATAAGAAGTTGGGGTTAGGATAATTCCTATAGTAATACGAGCATTGAGCGACGACGTCACCAACTTCTCATCAATAAGGTTACCAGTAAGTGTATCTTTTTACAGATACCAAGGATAATCATAAAAATCTTATTGATTTAAACTTTTAATTGTATAGAATTTTTATGATCTTGTAAACAGGAATTTTATCGACAATTTATGATATATCCCTTGCAAATATATTGATTAAATATATAATTAACTCTGCTTAAAAATAATAACAAGCAAAATTCACACGTAAGAGTTCAGTTGTTAGTCCAATTTCTTTGGTATCAACTCTTACGGAGGAGTACCTACTGCTAATGTAGGTACATAACTAACATTTCAAGGAGATTAAATAATGTCTAAAATAAAAGCTGTTAATGTCAGAGAATTACTTGATGCTGGGGTGCATTTTGGTCATAAAACCTCACGCTGGAATCCAAAAATGGCACCTTATATTTATGGCGTCAGAGATGATATTCATGTAATTGACTTACAACAAACTGCCGTTCTAATGCAAACGGCTCTCAATGTAATATATGAGACTGTTAAGAAAAATGGTAAAATATTATTTGTCAGCACCAAAGTCCAAGCTAGTGATATAATAGCTGAGTATACAGAAAAATGTGGGCAATATTACGTTAACCACAGATGGCTTGGTGGTATGTTAACCAACTGGGGAACAATTTCTGGCTCAATAAAAAAGCTAGATAGCCTTGAAAAAGTTCTGGAAAATGAAGAGGAATATTCTGTTTATACCAAAAAAGAAATATTGGAAATGACCCGTAAAAAGGATAAATTACTAAAATCCTTAGGTGGTATTAGACATATTGAGACAAAGCCAAATTTGCTGGTGGTAATTGATACTAATAAAGAGCATTTGGCAATTCAAGAAGCAGTAAAATTAGGCATACCAATAATTGCCATTGTTGACACTAATTCTAATCCAGATAATATAGATCACCCTATTCCTGGTAATGATGATGCAATAAGATCTATTAGACTTTATTGTAGCTTGTTTGCCGATGCTGTACTAGCTGGTATAGAAGAAGCTTTAGTGGCATCTGGTGTTGATTTAGGAAGCATAGCTACTCATGAAGAAAAAAATACCAATATCAAAGCTATTACTAAATTAAAACCGACTAAGAAATTTTCTAAAACTTCTGACCTAAATAACCAAGAGGCAACTAACCAAAAAACAGCAGAGTCAGAGTTTGAAACAGCTTTGGAAATTGCAGAAGTTACTGCGACAGTAAAGTAACTGGAAGTGCTAACCAAATTAGCACTTAGCCATTTGTTTCAATAAAAAGGGTATCGTTCCCGCGTAGGCGGGAATCTATAATATCTCAGGGATTTGAGTATTATTTTATCCCCATTACAGGGATGACAATAGACCTATAGACCTCTTGCATAACCTAAAGATAATTGAGGAATTTTTAGGAAAAACGAAGTCGAGTACCGCAGCGTACTAAGATGTATGTGAGGAACGAAGACGAGTTTTGACAACAAAATTACCAATTAGATTAGGTTATGCAAGAGGTCTATTGATAAATACTAGAGGGGTTAACTATAACCTTTAATTAAGGAGAATAAAATGATAAATGCTGGACTTGTAAAACAATTAAGAGAAAAAACTGGTGCAGGAATGATGGACTGCAAAAAGGCTTTGCTTGAAACAAAAGGAGATTTTGAAACAGCTGTTGATTGGTTAAGAAAAAAAGGATTATCAGCTGCAGCAAAAAAATCAGATAGAGTCGCTGCTGAAGGACTAACAGCAGTGCATATTAAAGATAATGTTGGAGTTATTATAGAAGTAAATTCAGAAACAGATTTTGTGGCAAGAAATGATAAATTTCAACAATTGGTTAAAAATATCGCGACATTAGCTTTGCAAGAGAGTAATTTGCAACCGTTAAATTTATCATCACTAAAATTAGCAAAAACATCAACAGGCCGATCAATTGATGAAGAAATATTAGATAATATTGCTACAATTGGTGAAAATTTAAATCTACGTCGTGTGGATGTCTTAAAGGTCTCAGAAGGGGTGGTAGCATCCTATGTACATAACACTGTTGTTGAGGGGCTAGGTAAAATTTCTGTTGTTGTTGGTTTACAATCGACTAGTAAAGAAAAAGCTAAGCTTCTAGAATTGGGAAAAAAAATCGCTACCCATATAGCAGCAAATAATCCCTATAGCCTTGATGTATCTAGTCTAGATCAGACTTTAGTTGAACGTGAAAAAAATATATTCTTTGAACAATCCAAAGCTTCTGGTAAACCTGATAATATCATCGAAAAAATGGTTGAAGGCAGAATACGTAAGTTTCTTGCAGAAGTTGTTTTGCTTGAGCAAAACTTTTTATTTGACGACAAATTAACAATTTCTCAAGTTATTGATAATATGGCAAAAGAATTAGGAACTTCAATTAAAATTACTCAGTTTATAAGATATGAACTAGGTGAAGGTATAAAACAAGAAGATAAAAACTTTGCAGACGAAGTCGCAGCTGTTATACAAAAATAAGCAAGAAAGAATGTATAGCTAACCTGACTAACATTACTCTGTTATTGCAAAAAAGTATAAGCCGATAAAGCAATCCATTCTTGATTATTTTTATGGATTGCTTCGTCGACCTAAGGTCTTT
The DNA here is from genome assembly GCF_964030735.1 of Candidatus Tisiphia endosymbiont of Ceraclea dissimilis. Taxonomy (NCBI): domain Bacteria; kingdom Pseudomonadati; phylum Pseudomonadota; class Alphaproteobacteria; order Rickettsiales; family Rickettsiaceae; genus Candidatus Tisiphia; species Candidatus Tisiphia endosymbiont of Ceraclea dissimilis. Next base: position 863,355 of record NZ_OZ034917.1, on the reverse strand, counting down.
TTCGTAATGACGGTTGAAGCTTACGCAGTCTTCGCTAATAGACGTTGACCATATACTACTTTTAAAGTATCTTGCCTGAAACCAGCATCTATAGTCATGTATGGACTTACCCGATAATGCAAGAAAAAAATAATATATAACAGCAAAAAAATCGAATGCAGTCATGTATCCGGCTTATAGTTAATAAATTACCTTAAATTTACCCTATAGCCCTGATGGAATTCGCTGGCTTACAAACTTATACTTATCATTTCATCGACTTCTAAAGAGCCATTGACTATTTCAGTTTTCTCGTAAGCTAAGGTTCGTCTTATTTACCATCAATATTATCATTCTTTCGCATATTCCGGATTAGAATCTATTAAATTTCTATTTACCTATAATATTCTCTCGTCAACAACTAGTTTGTACCAATTCTTTAGCTACAAACTTTACTCTCGGTATAATCATTGCCTGAACTGAGTACCGCAAACACCACCCTTGCTAGTTTGTTAGCTACTGCAACAGTTGTTTTATTATGCCCATTTCGTTCAGATAAATTAAACATCCACTCGGTAAACTTGCTATAATCTTTTTTAGATTTTTGCTCTTCCGTGGTAAATCTTATTTTACTATTCAGTACTGCTCTTGCTCCTTGAATCAACAAAGTGCGTAAATATATATCACCTCTTTTACTAATGCCAAGCAACTTATCTTTGCCACCACTAGAATGTTGCCTTGGTACTAATCCTAGCCATGCTGATAATTGCCTGCCATTTTCAAAACAACTAGCATTACCTATTGACGCTATTAAGGCTGTAGCAGTAATTAACCCTATACCTGGTATCGTCAATAGATGCCAGGGATTCTACCAATGGTTTTATGGCATGCAAATAATTAAATTCAATAATAAATTTCCCAAGGGTAAAATACGAATAAATCTTTTTATCTTTTACTGTCAAGTCTTCTGCAACATCAAGTAACGCATTTAAACGATTATTATGTATAAAAGGACAATGTTCTTTTATTACTTCATTTAATACTGTTTTTACATCCATAACCTACTATCTCCATCATCATTAAATAATGAAGATATTCTATCAATTCTTGCTATTTTGCAACAATTTCGTGGGGATATATCAGATTGCGAGGAGCTACTTTATTAGCGACGAAGCAATCCACATAATAATCTTCATGTTCACTGGTAATGACGAAAAAGCTTATGACTTCTTTACCAATTCATCGATCAATGTATCAAAACCACTATTACTGAGAATATTCATGAACTCTGACTGTTGGGAACTGATCATACTAACACCTTCCGTAATAACATCTGAAACTTTAAAACTAGAATTATCGCTTGCATCTTTTTGACGTACCAAGTAGTTTACTTTAGCTGTTCCTATCAACATTTCTACCATAAACTCACCTTTATCAAGAATACGCACTTGTTCAACTTTAGGCTGTTGACCATGATAATTTTTCACCAAATCAGCATAGACTGTACTGACATAATTACCATAAACTTCTGTAAATTGTTTAATTTGTTCAGGGGTTAAAGTTCTTCTGTAGACCCCAAGGGTAAATTTAGCCATCCAATCTAAATCCAGGTTAGCTAAAATTAGCATCTTACTTTTAGCAATTTTGCCATCTTGAGTTAAATTTTGATCATTAAATACCTCTAGACCATTTTTTATTAGCTGATTAACATAGCTATCAACCCCCGCATTATTATCATTAGCAGTTGAATAGGCTGACAAAGACAGGAAATTTAAAATTAAGCAAACAATAAATTTTTTCATAATTTTCTATAATTTAGTTAGGTTTAGGGCATTTAAATTGTTTAGGATAGGCAATTACAGATTCCCGATTTTGATGCATAGCTGATCTTACAGCTATGTAAGGATCGGTAGAACTACGTGTTATATAGTCAGTAAATGGTAATAATCCTAACCTAGTATCTATAATTTGTACACTAGATACTACCATTTCAAAATTCCTATGTACCCTATACATTATAGGATTTAAATAACTATTTGTAAATACCGGATCTGTGAAGTCTCTTGCATTAGTAGCACCAATAAATGGTAGGACTAAGTATGGTCCAGGCCCTACTCCATAATGAGCTAAAGTATTCCCCAAAGTTTGTTTGGTAACTTTTAAGCCAATTTTACTTGCTACGTCAAATAATCCGCCTATACCAAATGTACTATTGATAAGAAATCTCCATATACTCTTCATAGTTTGATCATAATTCATCTGTAAGCCATAATTGACAGCAGTCAAAGGTATAGTAATGTTATCTAGAAAACTACTCACTCTAGCTTTGGTATAATCATTAGTAAATTGTCTATAGCCTATAGTAATAGGTCGCAAAAACAGATAATCTAAAATGGAGTTAAAGACAAAGATTTTACGATTCAGTTTTTCATAAGGATCATAGACTTGCATACAACCATTCTTGGCACTATAAACATACTGAAAATCATCATTATCTTGAGTATTTTGAACATCCGCTATTGCGGTTAGGTTAAAAAAGTTAAGTATAACTAATGCTAGTAATATAAATCTCTTCATTATAGGTTTCATCAATGATTTTTCTTACAAACCACCATATAGTATTTATCATTTTTTTCTATAACTAATTCCTCACTACTTAATACAGTGAATTTAGTTTGACTTAAAGCTTCCTTGATATCTGTTATAGCAAAAATAAATTCTTTTCTTTTTAATGAAAGATTTGTAACGTTATTTATTGGCAAACAAAATGCAAAATATCCTAATTTATCGACTATTGAATAAATATCATTAAAGTAAGTTGACAGATTCTTAGTAAAAGAAAGAGCGTTAAAACTTAATATCACATCATATTTATTAGAATGTTGCTTAATAAAGTCTGGTATAGAAACTTCTAGTATATTATCATAGATATTCATATTTAGGGCAAAAACATTCATGGCTTCTGAACTTTCTACACCAGTAAAAGTAAAACTATCAGGAAAACGCTTTTTAACCTCAGCCCCCACTAAACCTGTATTACTACCTAGCTCTAAAATGCGGTAATTATCAGGCAAATCTGTTATGCCACTCATAATCCTACTGACAAAATTATGAGGTAGGTATAGTTGCTTATTACTACAAAATTTGTTGTTATAATATTCAGCCGTAAGATTTCTATATTGATGCCAAATTTGCGAAGGAATATCTGACGAATTATTATAATTTTGTAAAAAAGTTCCTAACTTGACTGGATCAGATTCAGAAGCTTTTTGTAGATGATACAAAGCCTTTTGATAATTATTTTTTAAGAAATATGTCCAACCAAGCCAGTAATTAACTTGGCAAGAATTATAGTCAATTGAGGAGAAGTTGGTGACGTCGTCCCTCGTTGCTCGCCTATTACTTATAGGCGTCGCTCCATCGCTCCTAGCCCCAAATTCTCCTGAATTGACTAAAGCTTGGTCTGAATTAGAAAAAAATTTATCAACCAATTTAAACCTTAATATAGCGTCATTTAAGTTATTCTTATATAAATGTTCTATACCAAGCTTTAAATTAGTTTCTTTTAAGTGTGTTACCTTGTATTTTACATCGGTAAAATAATTGATCAACGTAAAAATTTTCTCCATATACCAAGATGGAAAATTTTTGCAAAAATGATAGCATGATTTCATCTTATCCTTTATTAAACCGTAACTGTTATAAATAATTTTGCTGCCAAACATAAAGTCTATGAAATTTGATTTTGTTAATATATATAATAGCATATATATTAACTAGCACTAATGACTTTGTCTATAATTATAGTCAATTGATGAGAAGTTGGGGACGTCGTTACTCGTCGCTCCTAGCCCCAAATTCTCCTGAATTGACTATACATAAAATAAATCTAATATCCCTCTTTGCTCCACCATTTTTTCTCTTCTTGTGGTAATTCTGAATTTAAGGTTTCTGTTATTTCCACCATTTCTTCAATATATTTCTTAGATTTTTTCATAGCAGTAAAACTTTTTACGATAGCAACTTGTTCAGCTGGTAACTGAAAACTACTCAACTCATGTATAATAGCTTGACGAATAAATTCGGTTCTAGATATCCTTAGTTTTTTAGCATCTTCATTACTAGCTTTTGCTATAGTATCTGGTAAAGTAATAGATAAACTTGTCATATTATTATTTCATATCAATTTATATATAAAATAATAATATAATAATTTAACTCGCTCAAGAATTGTTTTTTGAAAACAAATATAGTATATACTCTAATGATTTGAGTATACTTGATAAAATTATATAGGTTCTACTATGTCACTTATTGCTAAACGATTAGATTTAATAAAGCCATCCCCTACTTTAGCCTTAGTCAAAAAAACATTTGAACTAAAAAAACTAGGCAGAGACATAATCTCCCTTGGGGCTGGTGAGCCTGACTTTGATACGCCAAATAATATCAAGGAAGCTGCAATTAAAGCTGTGCGAGATGGTTTAACAAAATATACTAATGTTGATGGTGTATTGGAGCTTAAACAAGCGGTACAGAACAAATTCAAGTATGAAAATAATTTAGATTATGATTTAGACGAGATAATCGTATCCAGTGGAGGAAAACAAGTAATCTATAATTTGTTTATGGCATCCCTTAACCCCGGTGATGAAGTAATTATTCCTAGTCCATACTGGGTTTCATACCCAGATATGGTAATATTAGCTGACGGTATTCCGGTATTTGTTAATTGTAACATGGAAAATAATTTTAAACTTACTGTTAATGTTCTAGAGCGAGTAATTAGCAAAAAAACTAAATGGTTAATTATTAATTCGCCGAGTAATCCAACAGGGGGGGCATATTCTTATCAAGAATTAGCTGATATTGCTGAATTATTACGCAAATATCCCAACATAAATATTATGTCTGATGATATTTATGAGCATATTATTTTTGATGATTTTAAGTTTTACACTTTTGCTCAAGTGGCACCGGATTTAAAAGATCGAATATTTACGGTTAATGGTGTATCAAAAGCTTATTCTATGACAGGATGGCGTATAGGATACGGAGCTGGTACTAAATCATTAATTAAGGCAATGGCTATTATTCAGTCACAAAGTACTTCTAATCCTTGCTCTATAAGCCAAATGGCAGCCATTGAAGCTTTAACTGGCCCTCAAGATTTTATTAAGTCTAATGCAAAAAACTTTCAAGAAAAACGTGACTTAACCTTATCAATCCTAAATGATATCAAGGGTATTAGTTGTTATAAGCCGGCAGGAGCATTCTATTTATTTCCTAAATGTAATGAATTATTTGGGCTTAAAACCCCCTCTAATAAAATTATCAAAGATAGTAATGATTTTGGAGAATATTTGCTTGAAGAATGTAGTGTGGCAGTTGTTCCTGGTATTGCATTCGGTTTAGAAAATTATTTCAGAATTTCTTACGCAACTTCGATAAAAAATTTGGAGCAAGCATGCTTGCGTATAAAAAATGCTTGTCATCAATTAAAATGATCAAGAAACTTCTTAAAAAGAATAATTTTGCACTTAGTGTAGTCACTAAATTATTGTATAGTTATTTGAGAGTGGTTTATTTTACCTGTCGTTGGCAGTTTGTTTTTCCAGATGGTTACAATGAACAGCAATTTTTAGCACAAAAAGGGGCAATTTTTGCTTTTTGGCATAACAGGCTCGCTTTGGGTCCAGGAATATTTACCGGTCATAAAGACATTCATGCCCTTATTTCTCCTCATTCTGATGGTAAAATAATTAGTGATATTGTCAATAAATTCGGCTTTGGGGTAATAAATGGCTCTACTAATAAAAATTCTGTGGTAGCTTTAAAAGCCATTATCAAAAAATTACATAATGGTAGTAATATAGTAATTACCCCAGATGGTCCGCGTGGACCTATTTACAAAATAAATAGTAATATTAACAAAGTGGCTCAAAAATATAATATAAAATTAATACCGGTTTCTTGTAAGGCTTCTAGATATTTTTTACTTAAAAGTTGGGATAAACTGATTATGCCGCTACCTTTTGGTAAAATAACGGCTTTTATAGGTTTGCCACTAATTTTTATGGGCAATGAAAATCAAGATGATATTAATTTAGCCCAAGCATTAAACATCAGTGAAATAAACTCATGATCTATTTATATCATATCTTAAGTTTCCTATTTCTTCCACTATATGTTCTTTTATTGGTATTGAGAGTTATTGTTGGCAAAGAAGATATAAAGCGTATAGGGGAACGTTTTGCTATTGGGCATACACATACTATAATCAATTCAGGAGGATTGGGTAGCAGGAACGATGGAGTGACGCCTATAAGTAATAGGCAAGCGACGAGTGACGACGTCCCCAACTTCTCATCAATTGACTATAAACGAAATGAAACTTTAGTTTGGATACATGCCGCCAGTGTAGGGGAATCTATGATAGCTCTTACCTTAGTCGAAAATATTAATGATCTTTGGCTAAAAAGAACGATGCCAAAAACCACCTTAAAGTTTTTGGTTACTTCAGGAACCAAATCTTCTGCAAAAATATTACAACAAAAGTTACCTGTAAATGCTGTTCATCAACTAATTCCTATAGACAATATTATTTTTGTTAAGAAATTTTTTAGAAATTGGCAACCAACTCTAGGAATCTTTATTGAATCAGAATTATGGCCATGTCTAATTAGCGAAGGGAAGAAACATTGTAAATTATTATTACTAAATGCTCGTATCTCTGATAAATCATTTGCATCATGGAAAAAAATAAGCTCATTTTTTAGGGCAATCACCTCTAATTTTAGTGAAATTATTGTTCAAAGTAACATCGATTATGAAAAATTTATGCAACTTGGTATGAGCAATATAAATAATTTAGGCAATATCAAATTTGCCAACAAAAAATTACCGGTAAATGAACAAGAATTAACAATTTTAGCACAATATATGAGTGCTAAAAGAATTATTGTATTTGCCAGCACTCATCTGGAAGATGAAACAGTATTATTGAATATTATAAAACCAATAAAACAACGATATCCAAATTGCTATTTTATTCTAATTCCACGCCATCCTGAACGTAAAAATGATATAGGGAAAGCGTGTACCCAACTAAATTTAACCTATAGTATCAAGTCTGAACAAAATATACCTATTCTGACTGATGATCTTTACATTGTTGATAAATTTGGAGAACTAGGATTATTTTTTAGCATATCTTATATTTCATTTGTTGGCGGTTCATTTAAACAAGGTGGACATAACGTACTTGAACCAGCATATTTTGCTAATTATATTATATTTGGACCAGATATGAGTAATTTTGCTAATATTGCTAATGAAATGCTTGCAAATAAAGCTGCTACGCAAATTCAAAACAAAAGTGATTTATTGAATAAAATGGAATATTTGCTATCTGAAACTGGTATCGAGGAAGCTAAAATTTATCAGACTAATGCCTTAGAATTTGTTAATAAAAACCAACAGATTTTAGGTAATTATTTAGCTATTATAGAAAAATATTTGTTAGTAGGAGTAAATCATTAATGTCATACTCAAATGAGCGGAGTGTACATTTAGTACATGAACACGCGAATGCCCCGAAGTTTTGCAGAACCAATTCTTCAAAGCATTCGAGTATACATGTGGTATTAGTTGATGAACAAGATAAGATTCTTGGAACAGAGGATAAATTGACGGCTCATAATTCTAATACACCATTGCATAGAGGGGTTTCTGTGTTTCTTTTCAATAGTCAAAAGGACATCTTGATACAAAGAAGAAGCTTACTCAAAAAAACCTGGGGTGGATTTTGGTCTAATAGTTTTTGTGGACATCCACAAATTAACGAAACTTACGAGCAAGCTGTTTATAGGCATGCAAAATTTGAATTAGGCTTGGTCAGCTTGCAGAAAGTATATTTTATTGCTAATTATCGTTATAAATTTGCTATAAATAATATTGTAGAAAATGAGATATGTCCGATATATTTAGCTTTATCAGATGATGTTATCAGAATAAATGAACAAGAAATAGCAGAAGTAAAATTACTTAAATGGCAAGATTTTAAGTTATACACAGAGGAATACTCAGAAGATTTTTCTCCTTGGTGTAAAGAAGAGCTTAAAATATTAGAAAATAGCGAAATATTCAAAAAATTTATGGATTCAGCTTTATAATTATAGTATAAAACTGGACTAATAAGTATATTCTGCAAATAATGTGAATATATATGTCAATTCAGGAGGAGCGGGTAGCATACCGTTACCAACTTCTCATCAATGACTATAGTTAATTCAGGAGAATTTGGGGCTAGGAACGATGGAGCGACGCCTATAAGTAATAGGCGAGCGACGACGTCCCCAATTTCTCATCAATTGACTATATATGGGATATTTTAGGGGTCATAGCTCAGTTGGTAGAGCGTTTGAATGGCATTCAAAAGGTCGGGGGTTCAATTCCCCCTGGCTCCACCAGATATAAAAGCTTTTCAGCAATTTTATAATTCTCTAAAAAAATTTCTATGGCTATTTCATGGCTGTTTTTTTATTAAAACTCCCCAAAATTGACCTACAAAAAGGTCTATTTTTAACCGTTTTATGTTAAGTTATCAGAGTAGAATAAAGAAGTTGCAATAGTAAGAAGAAATGGTAGTTTCTAGTTATCGAAACCAAGAAACTACCGATATGAAGTATTACATAGAAGACCAAGCATGGGAAGCAATTTTATCATTTTTTAAGAAAAAAAAAGCTATACACAACAAGAATGAGGAGAAAATAAGACAGTTTATTGAAGCAATATGGTTTATTGCTAGAACAGGTTGTCAATGGCGTCTTCTGCCTGATTATTATGGTTGTTGGTACAGTGTTTATCGCAGATTTAAGAGATGGGTTGACAAAGGCATATGGGAAGCTTTAATGGATCATGTTAATGTTTTTAGGCAATACCTAACCCAGAATAATTTAAAAATTGCAGAAAAGTACAAGACGTCTATTATAGTTAGTTTAGGAAGATTGGCTATATCAAAGTATATTCAGCTATTGATTGTGACTTTTAATTACTTTGTAAGGGTTGTTTTATATAAATATGTTTGACAAATGTGAAATAATTCGGTAAAGTTGGTTACACTTAGTATCAATTCCCAAAAAATTAATTATCTATCCGGAAATATAAAGAATATTTAATGTTCTGCTAGGAGACTGCCTATGATAATTAATTAGTTATCATAGGTAGCCTCCTAGGAGGTTGCCTTCAATAACTAAAGTAATTCTATATTTGGCTCTTTTTGGCTGCGAATAAACATGGTTTTCTTGAAATAGATATACTATTTCTGCAAAAATCATATCTATTCTCGTCGAAAAATAGCTCAAAATATAATTAATTAGTTATCGCAGGCAGCCTCCTAGTACAAATATACACAAGGATTCCCTCGATTGATTTTGACAACAAAATGATCAAAAGTAATGATCAAAAGCAGAATGCTCTGAGAAAACCAAAACGAGCTGGAAAGAATACAGTTTTTAAAAAGTCTCATCTTAATTAAATCTAAAAAAATAAAATATGACAAGAAATATAGTGACCGACAATAAGGAATCATCTGATAACCATTACAATAATAGTATCAAGTATGATAGCCCTAATAAAGATGGTGTTGTTACCATCAATCTCAAACAATTAAAACGTAAATCACCTGAAGAGTTGCAAGTACAAGCAGAAAATCTTAACATTGAGAACTCTAGTGCTTTGCTAAAGCAAGAGCTAGTCTTTGCTATACTCAAGAAATCTGTTGAACAGGGTGATTTGATTTCAGGAGAAGGTGTACTGGAAATTCTACCTGATGGGTTTGGATTTCTTAGATCCCCAGAGGTAAATTACTCCGCCGGTCCTGATGATATTTATATTTCTCCAAGTCAGATTCGTCGCTTTGGACTACGTACAGGGGACACGGTAGAAGGACAAATTAGGGCTCCAAAACCAGGAGAACGTTATTTTGCATTACTGAAAGTAAATAAAGTTAACTTTGAAGAGCCTTCTAAGGCATATCATAGAGTACATTTTGATAATTTGACTCCACTTTATCCTGAAAAAAAATTATCATTAGAACTAGAAGATAATAGCAAGGATTTTAGTACCAGAATAATTGAATTGGTGGCTCCTATGGGTAAAGGACAACGGGCTTTGATTGTTGCTCCACCAAGAACTGGTAAAACTGTTCTATTACAAAATATCGCCCATGCTATTACCACCAATAATCCAGAAGTATTTTTAATCGTTCTGTTAATCGATGAACGTCCAGAAGAAGTAACCGATATGCAGCGTTCAGTGCGTGGGGAAGTCGTTAGTTCAACTTTTGACGAACCGGCTATTAGGCACGTTCAGCTTGCAGAAATGGTTATTGAGAAAGCTAAGAGATTGGTAGAGCATAAAAGAGATGTGGTAATATTGGTTGACGCAATAACAAGACTTGCCAGAGCTTATAACACTGTTGTCCCATCTTCTGGTAAAGTTCTCACAGGGGGGGTTGATGCAAATGCATTACAACGACCAAAAAGATTCTTTGGAGCAGCAAGAAATATTGAGAATGGTGGTTCATTAACTATAATAGGAACTGCTTTAATTGATACTGGTTCGCGTATGGATGAGGTGATCTTTGAAGAATTTAAAGGTACTGGTAATTCTGAAATAGTTCTCGATCGCAAAATAGCTGATAAACGTATTTATCCTGCGATTGATATTACTAAATCTGGCACACGTAAAGAGGAGTTATTGGTTGATAAAGCCATTCTAACCAAAATGTGGGTTCTTCGTAGAATCATTAATCCAATGGGGACTATAGATGCAGCAGAGTTTTTAATTGATAAACTTAAAAATACTAAAACTAATACAGAATTCTTTGATTCAATGAATTCATAAAATACTTTTCAGGAGGAAGTATGAGTAAAAAAACAAAAATTGCTTTAATTGGTAGTGGCAATATCGGTGGAACACTTGCCCATTTGATAAGTCTAAGAGAACTTGGTGACGTAGTTATGTTTGATATATCTCAAGGCTTTTCGCAGGGTAAGACTTTAGATATAGCACAAGCTGGAGCTATTACAGGTTCAGATGTAATTAGTACAGGTACTAATGATTATAAAGACATAGCAGGTGCAGATGCAATAATTGTTACAGCTGGAGCACCACGTTTACCCGGAATGAGTCGTGATGATTTAATTAATGTTAATAGCACTGTTATCAAAACTGTTGCAGAAAATATTAAACAATATGCACCGAACGCTTTTGTTATTGTTGTAACCAATCCACTTGATGCTATGGTTTATGTAATGTTAAAGGAAAGTGGATTACCTAGCAATAGGGTAGTCGGTATGGCCGGGGTACTTGACTCAGCCAGATTTAACCTTTTCTTAGCCCATGAATTTAATGTTTCTGTAGAAAATGTTAGTAGTTTTGTCCTTGGGGGGCATGGTGATTCAATGGTTCCTTTGATTAGATATTCGACAATTAATGGGATACCAGTGTTAGATTTAGTCGAAATGGGATGGTCAACGAAGGAACGTGTTAATGAGATAATAGATCGTACCAAAAATGGTGGCGGAGAAATTGTTTCGCTACTTAAAACGGGTTCTGCCTATTACGCCCCTGCAACATCTGCTATCGAAATGTTAGAGAGTTATCTAAAAGATAAGCGCAAAATATTAACTTGTGCTGCTTATCTTCAAGGGGAATATGGAGTAAACAATATGTATGTCGGTGTACCGGTTATTATTGGTAAAAATGGTGTGGAAAAAATAGTAGAAATAAAATTAAACGATGAAGAGCAAGATTTATTTAACAAATCAGTAGATGGAGTTAGAAAGTTGCTTGAGTCAGTAAAATAGTATGCTCAGTATAATCTCACCAGCGAAAACTCAAGATTTTACTTCTCAAATAGTGGGGTTGCCATCGATGCAACCCCATTTTTTTACTAAAACACAAGCTCTTTTACAAATATGTAAAAATTTGTCACAAAATCAGATTAAGCAGTTAATGGGGGTTAGTGATAAACTGGCTGAGCTTAATTATCATAGATTTCAAGATTTCGATAACCAACCTCAGAAGCAAGCGATATTTGCCTATGATGGGGATGTTTACAATAACATTGATAGGAAGAATTTTACCGCGGAGCAGTGGGATTTCTTGCAAGGACACACGTTAATTATATCAGGTTTATACGGTGCACTAAGAGTTTTTGAAAAAATAAAACCTTATCGACTAGAAATGTCAACAAAATTGCCAAATTTTGAAAAATTATCAAATTTCTGGCAAGACGATATTACCAATTATATAAATCAAATATTAGCAACTCACCAAAATAAATATCTCATCAACCTAGCATCCAATGAATATTCCTGCGTCATCAATCAAAATGATCTTAAATACCCAATAATTAATATATATTTTAAAGAAAGAAGAAATAATAAATTACAAATAATAGCAATAAATTCCAAAAAGGCTAGGGGCAGCATGTTTAATTTTATTGCAGAAAATCTTATAGACCTACCGGAAAAATTAAAACACTTTTCTAAACAAAATTATCAATATAGCGAAACCGAGTCTTCCAATAACGATTGGATATTTGTTAAAAATGCATAAGTTGCAACATTGTCATTACATTTAAATTTAAAGCTAATAACTTGTAATTATATCTGCTAATTATATTTAAACTTTTTGCTATTTTGATTATTATTTTATTAATGACTTATAAAATTAGTGGAATTATTTATGGAATTTAATCGTAACAAAGCAATTATTGGTTTTATTAAAAGCAAGGAAGGTCAAGAACTTACTGCTGATCAAATAGTTGATTGGTTAATAGAAAAATATCCTGAAGAAATCAAGAAAAAAGCAGAAAGAAGTAAAAATAAATCATTTGTTAGGGCAATTACTGAAAAGCAAAAAAATGGCATTATGCGAAAAATTCTTAAGGGAGAAATGCATAAAAATTGGTTTAAAAGCATACAGAATCAGGAACCTAATATTAAAAAAGAAGACTATCCACTTAGATATTATTATACTATAGTCAATTCAGGAGAAGTAGATAGCAGGAGCGATGGAGCGACGCCTATAAGTAATAGACGAGCATTGAGCGATGACGTCCCCAATTTCTCATCAATTGACTATAAAGAAACTAAGCAGGTAGAGAGAGAATATACTGAAAAAGAACCAAACATAAAAGAAAAAGAGATATACCCAAAGCTTTCAGACTTTCTTTTACAAGAGTTGGGTGTTCATAGCAAAATTATTAATGACAAATGTTCTTCAAACTATAAAGGTACTAACGGTAATAAATGGTTACATCCTGATCTAGTAGGAATGGAGGATCTTACTAAAGATTGGGCATTAGCAATCAAGGATTGTGTGCAACAATTTGCCGATAAAAAAGCTAAGCTTTGGTCTTTTGAGGTAAAGGTTGTAATTAATAGGGCGAATGTACGACAATATTTTTTTCAAGCCCTATCAAATTCCTCATGGGTTCATTATGGATATTTAGTAGCTTCTTCTTTAGTAGAAGGCAAGGGTGGAAGTACTTTACGGGAGCTAGAAATTCTTGCTGCTAGACATGGTATAGGATTTATTTTATTAAATATAAAAGATCAAGTTGAGAAAGGTCGAATACTAATCCCTGCAAAAGAAAGGTTAGAAATTGATTGGGATATGGCTAATAGATTAGTTAAAGAGAATAAGGGATTTGAATCTTTTATAGGAGAGGTTAGAGATTTTTGTATGACAGGGAAAACTAGACTCTCCTAATCGAAAAACAATAATTAGTGAGTCTATAAGGCTCTGTCCAAAAAACTGTGTAAATTTCAAAATAGGTTATATATAAAAATATAACAAAAAAGGAAATTACATGAATAAAAAAACTAGTGAATCAATAAATCAAGCAGTAGATTTATTAATAGATAATAATACAGATGTAAGCACGATAATAAAAGAAGGAGGTTTATTAAAAGAATTGACCAAACGCTTAATAGAGAAGGCACTACAGTCAGAAATGAATAATCATTTAGGCTATGATAAATACAGTCGTGCAGATAATGATAATGCTCGTAATGGTATCACTAGCAAGAAACTAATCTCCGAACATGGGGTTGTTGAGATAGAAGTACCAAGAGATAGGCATTGTACCTTTGAGCCAGCAATACTACCGAAAAGACAGAAACGTTTTGATGGTTTTAATGACAAAGTACTATCATTATATGCTAAAGGTATGAGTGTATCTGATATTAAGATTCAATTACAAGAATTGTACAATGTTGAAGTAAGTGAGAGTTTAATCAGTCAGGTTACCGATGATGTAATGGATGATGTAAAAGCTTGGCAAAGTAGACCATTAGAAGAGATATATCCGATAGTATTTTTTGATTGCTTAGTAGTAAAAGTCAGGCAAGACAAAAGGATAATCAACAAGGCAGTATATGTTGCGTTAGGAATTGATTTATCTGGTAGAAAAGATATATTGGGGTTATGGCTTAGTGAAAATGAGGGAGCAAAATTTTGGCTTGGTAATTTTACTGAGATGAAGAATAGAGGACTAAAAGATATACTGATTGCCTGTAGTGATAATCTTACTGGTATGTCTGAGGCGATAGAAGCAGTTTATCCAAAAACTGAACATCAATTATGTATTGTACATCAGATTAGAAATAGTTTAAAATATGTATCGTATAAAGATAGGAAGCAATTAGCTGGTGATTTAAAGCCGATATATACGGCAGTAACGGAAGAACAAGCCCATTTGGCGTTAGTATCGTTTGAAGAAAAATGGAATAAACAATATCCACAAATTGCCAAATCTTGGTATAATAACTGGAATAATTTAATGATTTTTCTAGGGTATCCAGAGGCAATTAGAAAGGTAATTTATACCACTAATTCAGTTGAATCTGTTAAGTTATAGTCAATTGCGTAAAGTAACAAATAATAAGCGTGTTTTTCCTAGTGATAATGCTGTGTTTAAAAGTTTATATTTGGCAATTGACTATATGACCAAAAAATGGACTATGCCTATCCAAAATTGGAACGAAGCTATGGCTCATTTGATGATTAAATTTGAGGATAGAATTAATAAAATTTAATGACCTAATTTTGGAATTTTACACAGTTTTTTGGACAGAGCCAAAAATTGCGGAAGTCGGGGGCATTTTTAGATACCTACTTTCGTAGGGATACCATTTTCCTATATTTTATTCAAAACACGTTAGCTATACATAAACTTAACGAGTCCTCTCATTCTTATTATGAGCTAGCTTCCTTGTAACAGGGACTCTAGGAGTCACTGGAGGTTTTATAATTTTATATGCTGAAAGCTTACTTATAGTAGGCTTAAGCTCTATAGGAGTAGGTTCTGTAGTTGAAGATAGTATTTTATCAAATGAGTCTGGGTTTATTTTCCTAAGTTTTACTAACCCTTGGGTTGTAATCTTCTTAAGAGCAACATCTTCTTTTATTCCATCCTTTTTATTCTCATCTAGAAATTTGGATAATTTTGCTTCTAGAACACTGTCAGACATTGCATGAGACCAAATGGCTTCGTTAATTTTGTTTTCAACAAATTTATCGCTTTTCTTTTCTTCAACGCTTTTTACTGCTGCAGAAATTTTTTCTAGTTGGCTATTGTCAACAGTAAACTTCTTATTCCACAAACTAGTATTACCCTTCTTCACAAGCTTGTCTGTAAGATTTTTTGCTAAAATATCTGTATTCTTTTTTAGATATTCAGGATCAAGAGCAGACAAAACTTCTGATAGCTTACTTTCAATTTCTACCCGCTGTTCAGATTTTATTTTGGCATTTTTTTCTTTTAAAATCGCATCAATTGCCTTAGAAATTATCGGCGAGCTTATTTCCTTGTTGATTTTCTTGTTCGGTTTTTCTTCTGGAAGAACAATCGATTCAGGCTTCACTGACTGCTCACTTTTTTTACCATATTTCTCAGTTAGATGATTGAGAACATTGTGTAGTGATTCAGTAGAAATACTCCAATCTTTGAAAAGATTCAAACCAAAAGTTTTATGCTTTTCAATATTTTCTGCAAGCTTCGGTATTATGTCTCTTTTGTCTCTTCGTAGATCATCAGGATCAAGTTTGATCAATTCCTGAAATAATTGTTTAGTAATTTTTTCTTTCTGCTTGTCTGGAATATCATTTCCTGCTTTAATTTTATTAACAACTTCTTGTACTACTTGTTTTACTTCTAATTCAAATGCCTTGCCATCCATATCTTTAAGAATGCTGTTAATAGAATTAGCGAATTGCCGGATATTTTCTGTTGTAATTTTCTTGTCATCTAGTATACCCCAGTTGCCTTCAACACCGCCTACTGTAAAAAATTTAAGAGTTTCTTCATTAATCAACTTGACTAGTTCTGGAAATTTTTGGTGTGATAACATAGACAACATAGCTTTCTCTAGTTCAGGCGGAATATCATGGATATAAGGTGTAATCCTGGAAAAAAATGCTTGTCCCTTGTCGGCATGTAGAAAAGTAGGTTTTCCATTTTCATCCTTGTCCATAATCCTTGCATCTATAAACAGCTGATCAATGAAACGTCTATTTAGAAGCTTCCTAATTCCCTCATTAGTTGATAATCGCCCTGCTACTTCTTCCTGGTAATTTTTCATTTCCTTCTTAAAATCAGCAAAATATTCCGAATCAATACCTTCTTTAACCATTTTTTCAATTTTTGTATTTATGGCTTTTATAGTTTCTGGTAAGCTCTTAACATCTCGTGCATTTTTTCCACCATAATCTTTCTCTGCTTTCTCTTTTGTTAAAAAACTTTTACATGCTGTAGAAAAATCAGACTGGTTAATGTCAATAATCCCTCCATTAGCTCTTGCTGCAGTTGCAAATGCATCCATAAGAAAACCTTCGTTAGATATTAAGTTCTTCCGAAAAGTTTCGATAATATTAGCCACTTTTGTTGCGACGGCACTTTTTTTGCCTTTAACATCAACACCTTCGTCACTATCGTAGCCAGAATCATTACCATCATCATCTATCATAAATACATCCTATCATTATTAAAGGTACGTTATAATTTTGCCAAACACTATCAGTAAAGTGTAATAGCTTTTTAATGTCAAACAAAAAATCGAAAAATAGAGATATTTATTGTACTCTAATCTCATATCTCATATATATATTATGATTTGGAGAATTGGAATATGGTAGAAGATAATTACTCAAAAATAATCTGTTATAATAATACATCATTGTGTAAATATTTAGAAAAAGAGCAACTAGTTTTAGTCGGGGGATGTTTTGATTTATTGCATTATGGTCATATACAATTTTTACGTAAAGCCAAAGCTCAAGGAAAACATTTAATTATAGCTTTGGAACCAGATGAAACTATTACGAATTATAAAAAACGTAGAGCCATCCATAGTCAATTGCAGCGTGCCGATATCTTAAGTAGTTTAAGCTTTGTTGATAAAGTAATTATGTTACCTCTACTTAAAGGTTTTGATGACTATAATCAATTAGTACAAAATATTTGCCCATCGATAATCGCTGTAACAAAGAATGATCCTCAGCTTAGTAATAAGCGTATTCAAGCTAAACTTATAGGAGCCCAACTAATTGAAGTTACTGACTTAGTAAAAAATCAAGAGATACAGGTGGTGTTTAGTACCGATAATATACTCAATATGATTGACTCATATGACCAGAAAATGGACTATGCCTATCCAAAATTGGAACGAAGCTATGGCTCATTTGATGATTAAATTTGAGGAATATATGTTTGGTAAACTAATCCTAGGTTCTGTTGACAAAATTTTATGTTAAGTTATCAGAGTAGAATAAAGAAGTTGCAATAGTAAGAAGAAATGGTAGTTTCTAGTTATCGAAACCAAGAAACTACCGATATGAAGTATTACATAGAAGACCAAGCATGGGAAGCAATTTTATCATTTTTTAAGAAAAAAAAAGCTATACACAACAAGAATGAGGAAAAAATAAGACAGTTTATTGAAGCAATATGGTTTATTGCTAGAACAGGTTGTCAATGGCGTCTTCTGCCTGATTATTATGGTTGTTGGTACAGTGTTTATCGCAGATTTAAGAGATGGGTTGACAAAGGTATATGGGAAGCTTTAATGGATCATGTTAAAGTAGATGTAGATATGGAATCAATGATGATTGATGCAACTATTGTAAGAGCACATGCTTGCTCATCTGGATATATTAAAGGTAATCAAGAGGAAGCAGCTTTAGGTAGAAGCAAAGGTGGTTTTAGTACTAAAATTCATGCCCTCGTTGATGCATTGGGTAACCCACTGAAGTTTATACTAACTGCTAGGCAAAGAAATGATATCACTCAGGCTGAAAATCTTACTAAAGATGTTCAGAATACGACGGTGATAGGCGATAAAGGATATGATAGTAGTGCGTTTGTAGAAAGCTTAGAAAATAAGGGGTGCGAGGTTGTTATCCCACCAAAATCTAATCGTAAAGTACAACGTGAATATGATAAACATATTTATAAAGAACGCCATTTAATTGAATGTTTCTTTGGTAAAATCAAACATTTTAGGCGTATATTTTCTAGGTTTGATAAAGCCCCAGCCACCTTTTTAGCCTTTCTAAATTTTGTTGGAGCTTTAATATGGTTACGTTAAAAATTTTGTCAACAGAATCTAATGTTTGCATAAGATTTCCAGCCCGATAGATTTGCTTTAGTACCGTCAAAATACAAACTCGAGGTTGGTGTATTGAGAGTACCTAACTCATTTGGTAATGCGATTGTCCAAGACTGGGTTGCAGCGACAGAGCGTGCCTGAGTTTGTAGATTAGCGACTTGCGTAGTTAAGCTATTAACAACATTATCTCTTTCTCTTAGGCGTTGTTCTAAATCAGCTATTTTATTAAGCAAGTTCTCGGTTTCATATTCTGCCATAATATCCGATAAATGCAAACTAGCTAGTGAGGTTAAGCTTTGGCTTAAATCTTTACTACTCTCAAGGCTACTTAGGTTGTCATCACTCTTATTATGTGCAACTCTGCTTTATCCACCTGGCTAGGTGTAAAAATCTTTCCGCCCAAATGAAATTTAGCAATATCTGGTAAATGATCGCTATTACTCGCGTAAACATTTTTCATGATTTTTTTAAGATTTTCGATATCTTGTAACTTGTTAAATTTGACAGTAATTTTTCTCATATAAATCCCCTGTAGTATCTGTATTTCAAGGGAATTATTATACCATAAAAAATCACAATTTGCATCATATTTCGTGATATTTTTACCTCGTGTTTTTAATTTTATAATTATCACTAAATTTGATATTCCACAAATTTCTTTAAAAATCACTTTACATGTTAAAATATATTAATATTATACAAAAACTATTAGACTTTAATAGTAAAGATTATTTTGTTATACCATAGAATAGAACTCGTGCGGGTCTAAAGAACGTCATTGCAAATTATGTCATTCTTAGCAACAGCGGGAATTTGGATACCGCACCGAAGCAGGTATGACACAAAACAGACTTGCTTAGTCACCGCTAAGCAGCCCCTAGCAACGACGTCATACTAATCTAGTTAGCTATAAATAAAAGAGAGGAAAAAATGCCATTAGAAGAAAAAATTGCACAACAAATAACTACTAGTAAACTTGACCTTGGTGGTAACCAGATAGGATATGCTGAAGCACAGAAACTAGCAGAAACATTAAAGATTAATAAAACTGTTACTAATCTTAACCTTTATAATAATCAGATAGGAGATGCTGAAGCACAGAAATTAGCAGAAGCCTTAAAGTGTAATAAAACTATTACTAGTCTTGCCCTTTATAATAACCAGATAGGAGATGCTGGGGCACAGGCTATAGCAGAAGCCTTAAAGTTTAATACTTCTATTACTAAATTTTACATTCACAATAACCAGATAGGAGATGCTGGGGCACAGGCTATAGCAGAAGCTTTAAAGACTAATCACAATATTACTTATCTTGACCTTCATCAGAACCAGATAGGAGATGCTGGAGCGAAGGCTATAGCAGAAGCCTTAAAGGATAATCACTCTATTACTAATATTTATATTCATAATAACCAGATAGGAGATGTTGTAGCGAAGGAGATAGCAACAGAATTACAGATCAATAGAGATCCTACTGAAAAAGCCGCTAAGAAACTAAAACAGCAACAACAAGCAGAGGCAGCTGAAAAAGCTAGACAAGAGGCTGAAAGACTTGAGCAAGAGGAAGCTAAGGCAGCAAAAGAAGCAGCTGAATTAAAAGCTATAGAGGAAGCAAAAGTAAAAGAATATATCCCCAATATACCGGCTGTAAAATTATTTGAGGTAGCAGGTGAGGATAATCAGTTTGATAATGATGATCAGGCTATTATCAAGGAAGTATTAGATTTAATCCAAGAAGGTAACGACCGCCTGCAGGAACATGGCAAAAAGGGGATATTGTTACTTGGTAATACTGGGGCTGGTAAGAGTACACTCGCTCACTTGCTTAGTGGCATAGAACTGCAGGCGATTAGAGATAATGCAACTAACAAACTGGTTATTGATGCGATGTATCCACTTGAAAATATCGCCATTGGTCATAAAATGACTTCTGAGACTAAAATTCCTAACAAATGTCTCGCTAAAGACCTAATCATTTGGGATTGTCCTGGCTTTAATGATACTGACCCTGTTCAGGAAATCGCTAACAGCTTCTATATTAAAAGGCTCTTTGAGACCACAGATCAGCTAAAATTTGTGTTGGTGGTAGATGAATCAAATTTAAGTAGTAATAGAGGCAGTATTTTCCTTGAAACACTATATAATTTTATAAAAAGTTTTAAGGATATTGAATCTGTAGAGGGCATATCTTTAGTAGTTACCCATGTAGAAAAAGGCACAAATATTCAGCATATCATAAACTCTATATATCCAATATTAAGAGATAATCAAATATTAAAATATATTCAAGGAGCAACAGAGAAATGTAAGGCACTGATTGATAAGCTCAAAGATGGTAATTCAATACATCTATTCCATAGACCAGATAAAGAAGGGGGGTTAACTGTACCTGACTTACTTGCGGAAATAGACAAATCATCCACATATTCTGACGCTAATAGTGAGATGGTCAACATAGCTATTTCAAAGAAAGCTATGGACTGCTCATCGCATCTGTTAAATACTGCAAGTAATAATTTTAACCAACTATTAGAGGTGATAGTTAAAGCTATTGCTGATGCCACTCACTGCTTAAATATTAATCCACTTAATGCATTTTCTGAAAATTATGCTATTGTCAAAGATTTGGTTCCGTCATCAATTAATTACAATGAGCTAAAGCAACATAGTGAAGGTGAATATTTTCCAGAGTTGGAGTTATTATCAAGATTGCAAAAAGTGCTTAACTATAATCAAATAGATAAGATACCAGATGCCTTAATGATCTTGCAGATAGCAGTGGAACTTTTTGCTGAATATGCTGAGTCTGATAATTCTCAGCTTCAACATCAGATACAAGATTACGGTTATTGCTTACAGCAGCAATATGAATATGTGAAATTCTTCGCTAATGTCTGTGGAGCTAATTTGCCTGATCATGCAAAAATTGCAGAGTTAATAACAGCTTGCCATACTAAAGTAACAGAAAATCTTGAGTATCAAGTTAGTAGTTTGAAGATTGATGAGAACCAATCTGACCGAGAGTATTATACTAAAGCTATCGAATATCTGGAAAATTACAAAGACTCTCCTGCCTGCAAAAATCTTAAGGCTATAGCCTATAGTTGCTTAGCTAGTATTGCTGAGCATGATGGTGCTAATGAATCTGCCTTGACTTACTATGCAAAAGCTATAGATGCCAATAGCCACCTACCAAAAATATATGAAGAACTAGGACAACTACTTTTTAACAAGGGTGAATATGCTAAGGCAATTGACTGTTATAAAGTAGTAAATAATGAATTTAGTATAGAAGAATGTTTTAAAGCATGGTTAAAGCAAGATAAAAGAAATCCCGATATAAAGTTAAAGCAGGCTGAGTATTTTGAGTCTATAGGTTTATTTGAAAAAGCTAAAACATATTATCACAATGCATTCAGCCTAAGTCATGATGAGAATTTTAAGGTTGCAGCTTACAAGAAAATTGCTAACATTATGCTTAATGCCACTGCTCAAGGGCAAGATTTTGCCACTAAAGCGGAGGAACATAATTTGTACAATTTTCCCTTGGTAAATGAAGAATTTACCAAAAATTTACTTGGCGACATAGTTGAAAAATGTGATTTGTACTGATTTAGCATTGCTCAATTTACAAACGTCATTGCGGAGCTACTTTAGTAGCGACAAAGCAATTGTAAGTTGTCATTCCCGCTTCGGTGCGGAATCTATAATATCTCAGGGCTTTTTGAGCTGTATTCTAGATCCCGCACTGAAGCAGGGATGACACAGAGATGGATTGCTTCGGAGGCTTACGCATCCTCGCAATCTGATGTATCCCCACGAAATTAAGCACGACAAAGCTCCGTCTTTATAATAGATGCCAGGGATTCTACCAATGGTTTTATGGCATGCAAATAATTAAATTCAATAATAAATTTCCCAAGAGTAAAATACGAATAAATCTTTTTATCTTTTACTGTCAAGTCTTCTGCAACATCAAGTAACGCATTTAAACGATTATTATGTATAAAAGGACAATGTTCTTTTATTACTTCATTTTATACTGTTTTTACATCCATAACCTACTATCTCCATCATCATTAAATAATGATGATATTCTATCAATTCTTGCTATTTTGCAACAATTTCGTGGGGATACATCAGATTGCGAGGAGCTACTTTAGTAGCGACGAAGCAATCCATGAGAATTAGTATAGATACATCAAGACTATATGGATTGCTTCGTAGGCTCACGCCTTCTCGCAATGACGTTTTTATGCTGTTTAATACTTATAGAATAAAAATTGTAGGGTACTATGATCCCAGCCACTAGATGAGCGGATATATCATCTTATAATTGCCATGCTGGCTGTTGTTATGATATGCAACCAGTTAATCTATATGATGCGAACTATCTCCTAAAACCGGTGTTATTGGGTCATCTGTAGCTAAGCCGATTGACGTATGTTCGCTAATATTTGGTAGATGACTATCAGAATGCTGTGCTAAAAGAGCCTCGGCTTCTTTTTGCTCAGGTGTTAATGAACTTTCGTGCAATATATCCAGAGCTGTTTTACCTTTATTATTCTGTTGCTCAACATTAATACACCCTTCTTTTAAAATTTGGGTTGCTAATTGATAGTTACCATTCTGCAAACTAAGGTGCAATAAATTATTACCCTCATCATCTATAAGCAACTTCAATGGTTGATTTACTAGTAATATTTCTACTGCTTTATTATTTATCTGGGATAATTTTGTTAATAAATTAGATTCTAATTTTACTGCAGACCTTAAATTAATGACGGATAACCATGAGACTATATCTTCTATGTTATTGTCTTCTAATGCAGAAGACAAATTCTTAGTTAGTACTGGAGTAGAAAACTCTTTTAACAATTCTTGTATTCGAGGGTTATGTTTAAAAGTATTTTCATCAACATGTTGGTTTAATAGTACCGCAATATTAGGGTAAATAGGTGAGTCACTGTTAAGTAAATTATG
Organism: Candidatus Tisiphia endosymbiont of Ceraclea dissimilis; assembly: GCF_964030735.1. Classification (NCBI taxonomy): domain Bacteria; kingdom Pseudomonadati; phylum Pseudomonadota; class Alphaproteobacteria; order Rickettsiales; family Rickettsiaceae; genus Candidatus Tisiphia; species Candidatus Tisiphia endosymbiont of Ceraclea dissimilis. Next base: position 839,710 of record NZ_OZ034917.1, on the reverse strand, counting down.
CAAGATAGTTCCTGGTATCTTGAGATCAGGATGTTTTTCATACAAATCAGTTAATTGTTGATTATGTTGCCATTCCCCTCTTGTAAATTCATTAGAGAGTAAAATTTGAAGTACGTGATCTGGATCAAATTTATTAGTTGGAACATTAATCACACTCGTGTCAATATTAATCTCGCTTGGATCCATCAAATTATTATTCAATATATCCAACTCTAGCAAAAGCATTTCTTTTACTTCTTCAATAATTTCTACTATCTTAGAGTTAAATTCATTAACAATTTCAGTATTGAATCCTAAATGTTCCAATACTGTCTGCGTTATTTCTGTTAGAGCCTTTGATCTGGCAATAAACGATAATTGTTCTATTCCATCTTGATCAACATATATTGTGCCTTCATATAGAGATTGGGCAATAATCTGTTCTAACACAGGTAAAGGAAATGCCCCATGTTTCTCACTGTAGTTCTTGAGTATCTTCAAGAAACTATTTTGCTCACCGCCTTCTGCGTTCGAAGAGAATAACGGAGTACCATCGGTGTCTAGAGTTATTTTAGATATGATTGGCTTAAATGCTTTACTAATATCTTTTATTTCTTTATTACGTTCTAGTATCTTGTCTATGTCTGGTTCTGTTATCCGTATACCAAAGCTAATAAGGCTAGTATTGTCCTTCAAAACTTTAGCTATTGCAGTTACACATGCATCAGTTATATCATTCTCATGGATATCTAAATAAGTAAGATTAGGCATTGTAGCTATTACAGTTGCACCTATATCAGTTATATTATTATTCTTATGGATATCTAAATAAGTAAGATTAGGCATTGTAGCTATTGCAGTTGCACCTATATCAGTTATATCATTCTCATGGATATCTAAATAAGTAAGATTAGGCATTGTAGCTATTGCAATTGCACCTGCATCAGTTATCTTATTTCCATGGATATCTAAATAAGTAATATTGCTATTATTTATCGATTTTATTAATAATTCAATTTTTCCTATATCCATATCATTAATATTACAATTCTCTAAGTTAAGTGCTGTAATATGGGAGCTATTTTGTATAAATGAACTAAATTCATTTAAGTTATCATCACTACTTAATATCTCAGGCAATATCGTTCCTTTCTCCTTAAAATTCAAACAATTGCCTTCTACATATGCATTAAAATCTATTGTCATTGTTATTACCTATATTAAAAGTTAGTAGTTCTAATGGGATAGATTGCTTTATTTACAATCTATGTGCCGTATCGAACGGATTTTTATTTTATGATGTGTACCGTATCGGATAAAATTAATATTGCAAGCATTATTTTTATAAAAAAGAAATTATTTTATAATCTTAACCTATAATCTTAAAATATACTAATTTATATTAACGAAAACATGATGTAAAAATATCACGAAATATGATGCAAATTGTGATTTTTTATGGTATAGTCAATTCAGGGGAATTGGGTAGCAGGAGCGATGGAGCGACGCCTATAAGTAATAGGCGAGCATTGAGCAACGATGTCACCAACTTCCCATCAATTGACTATATCAGAAAATTGCGATCAAATTTTCTTGAACCGTGTGTTTAATCTCTCATCTCACAAATCTACACATTCTACTTCACTTTCTATCCATTTATTCATACCAATACCAACTTTATGATTTCCTTAGTTGATATTATTACACTATTTTCTCCCTCTTGCAACTTGTGGGCAAAGATATGACATTTGAGTACGCTGCGGTTCGAGGTGAAGCGTCTCCTTCAAATCCTTGTATATACGCGAGTTTTGCAAGAGGTCTATTATTATCTTTTTAAATCTTTGGACATCTTATCAACTGTTTTTAGGCAATGTCATTAACGTTATTCATCTTTCTTCTTATCATCTTTTATTCCTTCCTTAAAAGCTTTAAGACCTTTAGCAAGATCTGACATTACTTGAGGCAATTTACCAGCACCAAACAATACTAAGATAATTAATAAGATCACTAATAAGTGACTGAAGCTCATTCCCATAATATCAATTTTGTAAGTTTTAAGTTAAAGTTATTATAGCAAATATTGTTAATTTTATCTAGTATGAAAGAATCAGATATATCAATATGAAAACATTCAAAACTAATATCATTAATATCTATGGTGATCAAGGTAAAGTTTGGTTAGATGATTTACCAAGAATTGTCGATGAATTGGCTGGAAAGTATGGTTTGTCTGACTTAAAGCCAGTTGAAAATTTGACCTACCACTATGTTCTAGAAGGTTTTCAAGGTAATCAGCCGATCATTTTAAAGTTGGGGCTAGATATTGAAGGGCTTAGGAGAGAATTAGTAGCTTCAAAAGTTTTCTGGGGATTTGGCAGTGTAAAGGTTTTGGCTGAAAACAGTGGTTTATTACTACTTGATAAGGCTATTCCTGGTATATCATTAAAATCCTATTTTCCTACTAAAGATTGTGAGGCTATTCAAATAGCATGTGATGTAATGACAAGATTACACCGAGGATATTTGTTGCCTGTAGAAGGTTTTCCTTGTATTAATGATTGGTTGGTAGTACTAGATAAAGAATGGGATATCCCAACCTATTATTTAGAAAAAGCTCAAAAATTGCGAGATAAGCTACTTAATACATCGTCAAGGTTAGTTTTATTGCATGGCGACTTGCATCATGATAATATTCTGCAAAATGGTGATGATTGGGTAGTTATTGATCCTAAAGGGGTTATTGGTGAACAAGCATATGAGGTAGCAGCCTTTATTCGTAATCCTTTTCCTGAAATCCTTGCCTTAAAAGATGTTGAAAGTATTATTGCAAATCGTATCACTAAATTTGCAACTATCTTAGGTTTAGATACTCAACGAATTAGCAATTGGTGTTTTGTTCAAGCTGTACTCTCCTGGGTTTGGGCTTTGGAAGATAGTTGTGATGGGCTTATTTGGGCAGACCTTACAAAAATTTTTGATGATTTGCTTGTTAATATGAAAATCAATCAGTAGATATAGCTCACCTTTTTGGTGCGTAAATTTAGTATAATATTAGTCGGGTTAGCTACAGGTTAGACAATTTTCTTATATTCAAAGTATATTTTTCTTACCGAGTAAATCCAGGTAATACAAACAACGATAAATACTACCATTAAAAATGGTGAAATAGAACTAAAAGTTGCTGTTGGTACTAATGTAAAAATAACTGACTGTATTAATCCGCTCGAAGATTTACCAACTTTCGAGCTAATAACGTCAACAGCTGCTTTACCTTTGGTTTTTAGCTCCTTATCTAGAGGGATATATAGCATCTCTTTAGAGGTGTCCCAAATTGAATATTTAGTACCTTTCACTAGAATGTTCTGTAAAGCACCAATTGATACCGCAAGAGCAAGTGGGGTCATAAGAATAGCACTGTCAAATAGAGGCAATATTTGATGATCAAACACGATTAAAATAAAGAATAATGTACCAGTAACCATCATGATAATTGGCGAAATTACAGCCGCCACAAACCAGCTATGACTACGCATTATATTGTTGCCTATTATAGTCATTATCATGATAGTAACCCCAGTCCAAAGAATATAAAGACTATTAAATTCTGCATAACTATTAACAGTGGGGTATAATTCTTTTATTTTTGCTTTCCATACGGCTTCTACCAAATTCATTGATAAACCAAAAGCAGCAGAACAAATTAGCATTAACCATAAATATTTTGATCTTATGATATATAGTTAAACCCGTTGAATTAGATGACATTATATGGTATAAATAAGAGAAAAAATGTCAACAAGCCCATATAGTAAAGATTTAAGAAAAAAAGTAATAAGTTATATAGAAAAAGGTAATAGTCAAAGAGCGGCTGCCAAGATATTCGATATACATAAAAATACAATTAGTCGCTGGAACGTAAGGAAGAGAAAGGAAGGAACGATATTAGCAAAAGCTAGAGTAGGTTTTAAAAGTAAAGTTGATAAGCAAAAGTTAGCAAATTTTGTAAGAAATAATCCAAATATGAGATTACAAGATATTGGTAAAGAGTTTGGAATTGCGAGGTCTCAAACTGGAAGGATATTAAAACAGCTAGGTTTTAGTTATAAAAAAAACCTTTACCTACATGGAGTCAAGTGTAGACAGACGAGCTGAATATTTAGAAGAGATCAATAAATATGATAAAGGGCAAATAGTGCATATTGATGAAAGCGGTATAGATACAGGTATTTGCCAAGATAGAGGCTGGAGTAAAACAGGAGAATTACTGATTGGAAAGAAGAGTGGGAAACACTATCAAAGAACTAATATCATAGCTGGCTTGGTAAACAATCAATCAATAGCTCCTTTTGTTTTTAATGGAACGTGCAATACAGAGTTATTTAATAATTGGGTTGAGAAGTTTTTAATTAAAGAGTTAAAAGCAGGACAAGTTGTAGTGATGGATAATGCTAGTTTCCATAAATCAAAGAAAACAAAGGAATTAATAGAATCAGTTGGTTGCAAGCTTATTTTTTTACCGCCATATTCACCAGACTTAAATCCCATAGAGAAGTTTTGGGCTAATATGAAACGATGGATTAAAAATAAGGTAACAGAAACCAGCAAATTATTTGAAATTATTACTATGTTCTTTGTCACCTAATTTTATGGGTTTAACTATATCTAAAACTTTCGATTAATCCCATTCCATCTTTAGTCGATCTAGCAGATTTAGCCTTTGCATAAAATGTTGGATTGGTAAAAACATTTTTGCTAATAAATCTTACAAGTAAATATGATATAACAGCTGCAACTACCACGAAACTTGTTGATATTTTTACCAATATAGTTTTATTGTCCGGTACGGTAAAAAAATACTTAGCTATAGTGTTAGCAGATGATAAGTTTGACATCAAAAAGCCAACAAATATTAAAGCAGAATTACCAAATAATGAAAAAAGAGTGTAAAACCTTTTTGCTTCTTCTGTTGTAGTAAGCTCATTAGCAAACTGCCAAAATAGTAAAACATAAAAGATATTTGGCCAAAGCTCAGATAATGTATAAAAAACCACATAACTCCAATTACCAATTAAAGCTATATACCATTTTAAATGAGGATAATTCCCCATAATTTGTTCCAGCGAACTTGGATTAATGTGGAAAATATGGACATTAGGATAAATGATGAAAGCAAAAACAATAAAGAAACTAATAAAAAAGGTAATTAAATAGCCATAAATCCTCTCAAAACTATAATGATTAAGCATCTTAGCATAGATTATAACGAATAGAGCCGCTGCAGGTGTTACACAATAAACTTTAGTGAAACTGACTACTTCAGCACTAATCTCTGAAATTAAAATACTATCTTTTAAAATTCTTAATATATTTTGGTTAAATAAGACGCAGAACATCAAACCACACATCGGTATGAATTTCCCGAGTTCATGATTATGGATAGGCCAAAAGATAGTTCTGAATTTGCTGCTAAATGAATTTGACTGTATACTAGTCATAATAAGGGTTCCCTAAGACAAAAAAAACTCAATGCATGTATCAACTTAAAGAATGATCTTTTAATGAGTTGAAAATATTCAAGAGTTCTTCCTTAATTGCTTAAGGATTATTTGTACAAAATATACAGGTTAGGAACTTATATATTATTAACCTTCATATGTCAAGCTATTTAGATTTATCTTGTATAAAAAATCAAAAATTGCTATACCAATTAGTAATACTTTGTATAGGGGGAGAGCAATAGGGTTAGATATATGTGCAAATTGATTTAGGTAAATTAGCAGTGCAAAAATTTTCATTTGATTTACAATCTCAACATAAAAAAGCCAGAACTGGTATTATAACTACTAAGCATGGTCAAATACGTACTCCAGCTTTTATGCCGGTCGGCACGAAAGGTACGGTAAAAGCCATGTTACCAGAAGCAGTTGAATCTACCGGAGCTGATATAATACTTGGTAATACTTATCATTTAATGTTACAACCAGGGGCTGAAAGAGTTGCCAAGTTTGGCGGTTTACGTAAATTTATGAATTGGTCAAAGCCTGTACTTACCGACTCAGGTGGTTTTCAGGTAATGTCCCTGTCAAAATTACGTAAGATTACAGAAGAAGGGGTGATTTTTAACTCGCATATTGATGGTAGTAAGCATATGTTAAGTCCTGAGCGGGCAACAGAGATCCAATATCTTCTAGATAGTACCATTACCATGGCGTTTGATGAATGTACCCCATATCCGGCAACATTTGAGCAAGCAAAATCATCGATGGAATTAACATCTAGATGGGGAGTTCGATCGAGAAAAGCATTTGTTCAAAGAGAAGGTTATGGTCAATTTGGTATTGTACAGGGAAATATCTATCAGGAATTACGTGCCGAGTCAGCAAAGAATTTGGTAGAATTAGATTTTGAAGGTTATGCTATTGGAGGGCTGGCAGTAGGTGAGGGACAAGAAATAATGTTTAAAGTGCTAGATTATGCTCCAGATTTATTACCTAAATATAAGCCCAGATACCTTATGGGGGTTGGTAAACCAGATGATATTATTGGGGCAGTTGCCAGGGGAATAGATATGTTTGATTGTGTTATTCCAACGCGTTCTGGTCGAAATGGTCAAGCTTTCACCAAATATGGTGTAGTAAATATTCACAATAGTCAGTATAAGGATGATCAGGAGCCGCTTGAAGATGATTGCCCATGCCCAACATGTAAGGATTATAATAAAGCTTACTTGCATCATTTGGTAAAGAGCCAAGAGATTTTAGGAGCAGTACTTATGACTTGGCATAATTTGGTGTATTTCCAAGAATTAATGTCAAGAATAAGGCAATATATTCAACAAGGAAAAGACTTTGATTTTATGCATTAGTTATCGATAATTTTGCATGGTATAGATATTTGAAAGACTATAAATGATTACAGAATGTTGATATATAAACGTTATATAATAAGAAATATAGTACCATCCTTGGTAATAATTATTTTTTCGGTTACTAGCCTTGTATGGATTACCCAGATATTAAAGATGTTGTACTTAATTGATAAGGGCATAAAAGTTCAGGATTTCTTAAATTTAATTATTTTAATAATACCATCTTTGTTGTTTATTTTATTACCTTTTGCAACTATTGTTGCTGTTATTTATACTTATAATGCTTTGAGTGAGAGACGTCAGATAATTATTTTACAAAATTTGGGATTAAATAATATCCAACTAGCTAGCCCAGCATTGATGGTAGCTCTGATGATTACGTTATTTGCTTATTATATTTCGACTAGTTTATTGCCATTATCTTATGGCAAACTTAAATCAGATCTTAATTTTATGAGGAATAATTATGCATCCAATATGTTAGATGAAAAGACATTTAATACAATTTCTAAAGATATAACAGTTTATTTTGATAAGAAATTACCTAATGGTACTATGAAAAGTTTAATCATTTTTGATAATCGTAAGCGTGATAACAATGCAATCTTGTTTTCTAAATCAGGGATGTTTACAATATATAATAACAGCTCATCTTTTCAGTTAAAAGATGGAGTTAGGCAGGCATATGATCATAATGGTAATTTAAGTAACTTATCATTCGAGCTTTTAACCGTAGAATTAGTTAGTAATAATAGTAAAAATTTGGTAAGGGATGAATATAGTCGAGAAATCAATGAGTATTATATTGATGAATTATTAAAACCCAACAATATTTTATCAGAGCAAAGGAAGATTAAATTAATTGCTGAGGGACACCAAAGATTGATTTGGCCTATGTATAATTTTGTACTGGTCTTTCTTACATTATCTGTTTTTTTACGGCAGCCTTATAATAAAAAATCTAGTTTAAGACAGATTCTAATTACGGCAATTTCTGCCATAATTATCACATACTTGCATTTTGTATTACAAAATCTTGCTTCAAAAGATTTAAATTTTATCTTTGCTTGTTATGCTAACATGATTATTGCTATTATTTTAAGTCTATATTTATATTTCTGTAAAATTATATGAGTTTCCAAGATTTACCACAATTTATAGAACTCCTCGAGCAAAATGGACTCCTTAAGCGTATATCCTATCCCGTATCATCTAACCTTGAAATAACAGAAATCAGTAGAAGAATTTTAATACAAGATGGCCCGGCTCTGCTGTTTGAAAATGTTATTAAAAATGATGGAACTAAATCTAATATGCCAGTTCTAACTAATTTATATGCTAGTACTGAGCGAATCGCCTTGGGACTTGGGTTGAAACGTAAAGAAGATTTAAGGAAATTCGGAGAATTGCTAGCTTTTCTTAAAGCCCCCGAACTACCTTCTTCCTTTAAAGAAACCTTTGCCATGTTGCCATTGGCAAAAAGAATGTTGGCTATGTCGCCAAAAATGTTATCAAAAGCTCCCTGCCAGGAAGTTATAATTGATGATCCTGATGTTAATATATTACCGATACAAACCTGTTGGCCTCTTGATATTTCGCCATTAATTACTTGGCCAATAGTTGTTACTAAAGGACCTAGTCTAGAGAAGGTAGATAATTTTAACCTCGGTATATACCGAATGCAAGTAGTTGGGCGTAACAAACTTATTATGCGATGGCTTAAAATGCGAGGTGGAGCACAACAACATAAACGTTGGCAATCATCAGCAAAAAAAGAGCCTTTTCCTGCTGCAGTGGTTATTGGGGCAAGCCCTGCTGTGACTATGGCGGCTGTTATGCCGCTGCCTGATAATATGTCTGAGTATAATTTTGCTGGATTATTAAGAGGCAAGTCAATTGAATTGGTAAATTGTGTTAGTATAGATATGAAAGTGCCAGCTTATAGCGAAATTGTTATAGAGGGGCATGTAAGTTTTGATGAATATCTACCAGAAGGACCATTTGGTGATCATACAGGTTACTATAATGACGTTGAATATTTTCCAGTCTTTAATGTTAAGGCTATTACCATGAAAAAGCAACCTATATATTTAAGCACTTATACTGGTAAAGCTCCAGATGAACCATCGGTACTTGGCGTGGCATTAAATGAAATATTTACTCCGATAATTCAGCAACAATTTCCAGAAATCGTTGATTTTTGGTTACCGCCTGAAGGTTGTTCTTACAGAATTGCCATTGTATCTATCCGCAAGGCTTATCCAGGTCATGCAAAAAGAATAATGATGGGGATTTGGTCGTTTTTAAGACAATTCATGTATACCAAATTTATTATTGTGGTAGATGATGATATAGATATTCGAGATTGGAAGGAAGTAGCTTGGGCAATCTCAACTAGGAGCGATCCTTCTAGAGATAGCACGTTTATTGATAATTCGCCAATAGATTATCTTGATTTTGCATCCCCTGTATCAGGACTTGGTAGTAAAATGGGGATAGATGCAACTAATAAAATGTCCCCAGAGACTAATAGAGCTTGGGGAAAGAAAATAGAAATGACTAGTGAAGTCATTGAAAAAATTGATAAAATTTGGGGTATGCTGGGTATCTGAAATATCATTGCGAGGAGCCGCTTTGCGGCGACGCAGCAATCCAAAAAATGACCATGAATGAATTGCTTCGACCATTATATGGTCTCGCAATGACGAGTTATAGATACATGCGTCATTGCGAGAAGGCGTAGCCGACGAAGCAATCCAGGAAAGTGATTAGAAATGGATTGCCACGACCACTACGTGGTCTCGCAATGACAGAAAACCTATCTAAAACCCGCTTTACCTTCTAACTTTCAACAGTTGTGGGCTACGCCCCCTCGCAATGACATTTTTGAAAGATATAGTCAATTCAGGGGAATTTGGAGCTAGGAACGATGGAGTGACGCCTATAAGTAATAGGCAAGCGACGAGTGATGACGCCCCAACTTCTCATCAATTGACTATAGCCCTCAAATCTCAAATGATACTGTTGTAAACATCTTGACAACTAATCTACTTTAAATATATAATTTTACTCACATTAGGGGTGCCATAGGAAACTAAGGCTGAGAGTTAATAAACAACCCTTTGAACCTGATATTGTTAATACAAACGGAGGGAAATGTGTACAGTATTGAAGAATTTTTTGGCTATATTGCCTTAATTACATCTCTGATAGGTCTATTGCCACAGGTCTATAAAGCATATATAACAAAATCCACACATGATATATCTATGCTAATGCTAGTAAATTACCTTACTTGCTCAGTTGCATGGATTGTTCATGGCTATTGTCAAGGTTCAATATTTGTTGTTCTTAGCAATGTTGCTGGACTCATAATCAGTATAATATCTATTATTCAAAAATGTTACTACGATGCAAGATAGATACAGAGCTTTTTATGAACATATAGATATCGGTCTATACCATTCTATATTGGCTTTAAATGGTGACTTGCCTGATAAGTCATTTTTTGACATTGGCTTGCCTATTATAGCTGCTGATGGAGCAATAAATTCTTTGTACAAGATGGGTATAATACCAAAAGTTGTGATTGGTGATTTAGATTCTGCAAAAGTCGATTTACTGTATACTATAGGCAATTCAGGAGAATTTGGGGCTAGGAACGATGGAGCGACGCCTATAAGTAATAGGCGAGCGACGAGTGACGACGTCCCCAACTTCTCATCAATTGACTATACTGAAGTAATTCGTGTACCAGATCAGAACAGCTGTGATTTTGAAAAATCTCTACAATATCTTGAGAATAAAAATCTGTTACCAGCTATAATTGTAGGAATGAGTGGAGGATATATTGATCATATATTAAATAATATTAGTATTTTTCTTAAAAATGGTAGCATTTTTTATGCACCGTCTATTGTAGGGTACGTAATTAAGGCTGGAGAGACTAGGGTTTTTACATTGTCTGTAGATACCAAAATCTCATTACTTGGATTTTCATCAGCACAAATTTCTACTAAAGGCTTAAAATGGGAATTAAAGCATTATCATATGTCATTTCCGGGTACTAATTCTTCTTTTAATAGAACTATTTGCGAAACTGTTTCTATAGAGGTACATAGTGGTCTATCATTGGTAATGATTTATTTAGAAAAAATGAAAGATTATGGAAGTGATATTATATAGTCAATTAACCTGAATTAGTGCCGACAAGAAAAACGATTAAAATAGATTGCTTCGGAGGCTTACGTCCTCTCGCAATGACTTATAAAGTAAGGATATTTAGGTTAGTATAAAAATAATAAAAATATTTTTCATAAAATGCTTAGTGCGCATCATAATTAGTATATACTACGATGAGTTTGATGAATTATATTAATTAGCATGAAAATTCTTGCAGGTCTTAGTCACAAAAAATTAGCTAGACATTTAGCTAAGGAGCTAAATTGTCAATATGTGGAAACTTACATTACAACTTTTGACGATAGTGAGACAAAAGTACAAATCCTTGAGGACGTACAAGGGTGTGATGTTGTTATAGTGCAATCTACTTCTAGACCAACTAATAACCACTTGATGGAGCTTTTATTATTAGTGGATACGGTAAAAAGGGCAGGAGCCTCAAAAGTGACTGCGGTTATACCCTATTTGGGCTATAGTCGCCAAGATCGTAGATATGATAATTTTTCTCCAGTCCCTGCTCGTCTGGTAGCAAATATGTTGGAAATTGCTGGGGTTGATCGCATAATAACTGTTGATTTGCATTCACAGCAATTAGAGGGATTTTTTAAAATTGCTATACAAAATCTTGAGCCAATCAGTTTATTTGCTCCGATTATTAAGAACTATAATAATGCTATTATTGTGTCTCCAGATATTGGTGGTTTTGTACGTATAGGTGCAGTTAATAAGCTTTTTAACATGAACATGGCTGTTATTAATAAAAGCAGGGATAGCACGGATCAATGCCAAATGTCAGAAATAATAGGTAACGTTTCAGGCAAGCATTGTTTATTAATTGATGATATTGTTGATAGTGGAGAAACCCTTTGTAAGGGGGCTAAGCTATTAATGGCAGTAGGAGCATTATCTGTTGATGCTTTTGTGACTCATCCTGTGCTTTCTGGGTTGTCTAAGAAAAATATTGAAAATTCTGATATAATGAACATCTATATAACCGATACTATAGAAACTACTGATTTACCTTCTAAATTTCATATAATATCCGTTACTCCAATTATTGTAGCAGCATTACAACCTATGCAAGATTATGACAAGATTATGAGGATTTAGGATTTTATTATGCACAATGCTCGTTGTACTCTTGAAATAGATTTAGCAAAAATTCGTACTAATTATCGTATTATTTCTGAAATTTGCAAAAATTCAAAAATTGCTGCTGTGGTAAAGGCTAACAGCTATGGACTTGGAGCCGATATTATCGCACCAGCATTACAGATGGAGAATTGTCAGAATTTTTTTGTAAACTCAGTTAATGAGGGGGTAGAATTACGTAAAGTGTTAGGAGCGAAACCTAATATTTTTGTGTTTCATGGTGTATTTTACAATGATGTTGAGGAATTTGGCAATAGTAACTTAATTCCGGTACTTAATAGTTTGCAACAAATTGCCATATGGCAAAAGTTTGCTGCTAAAAAACAACAAGTATTACGTTGTACAATCCATGTTGATACTGGTATGCATCGTTTGGGAATGGCTGACATAGAGATGCAACGTATCATAGATAACCCTAGCCTATTATCTGGTCTTGAATTACAATATGTTATAAGTCATTTATCTGCCTCTGAAATAGCGGATAATCCTTATAATTTACAACAATTAACAAAATTTAGATATTATCTAAACTATTTACCAACAGCTAAAGCTAGCTTAGCTAATTCTAGTAGTATATTTTTAGGACAAGAATATCATTTTGACTTAATACGTCCTGGTGCGGCATTATATGGGCTTAATCCTTTGGGAATTTCCTCGAAAAATCCGATGCATAACCCAATTAGGCTGACTGCTCCGATAATACAATTACAAGAATTACCGCCAGAAAGTTATATTGGTTATAATATGACTTTTAAAACAAAGCGTAATAGATTGATTGCTACCTTGCCTCTTGGTTATGCTGATGGTTATTCTAGAGCTTTTAGCAATTGTGGAGAAGTTTGTATTGGTTCCTACTTAGCTCCTGTAGTTGGTAGAGTATCGATGGACTTAATTACCATTGATGTTACTGAACTACCACCAAATGAAATATTTTTAGGGCAACAAGTGGAGATTATAGGGGATTACTGTACCCCAGATAAAATAGCTAGTGTAATAAACACCATTGGTTATGAAATTCTTACCATGCTCGGTGACAGATATAAGAGAGTATATAAAAATGATTATTAAGATAGTTAATTTATTCGGCAAACATACTATTGCTTTCGCAAAAACTATAGGAGCTTTTTCTCTATTTACTATAGCGGTAGTTACTAGTATTTTTAGGCGTCCCTTATATGGCAACTTACTATTCAAGCAGTTGTTATCTATAGGCTTTTATTCCCTACCAGTTGTTGCGATGACTACCTTTTTTTCTGGAGCCGTACTGGCATTACAAAGTTATACAGGTTTCTCTCGTTTCTCGGCTGAAAGTTCAATAGCTACGGTGGTAATTCTGTCAATAACTAGAGAACTTGGACCAGTTCTTGCAGGTCTCATGGTGGCTGGTAGGGTTGGTGCATCAATTGCCGCTGAAATAGCTACAATGAGAGTGACGGAACAAATAGATGCTCTTTATACTTTGTCAACTGATCCAATAAAATATTTAGTTTTGCCAAGGGTCCTAGCTGCAGTTATTACCTTACCATGTTTAGTATTAATCGGTGATGTATTAGGAGTAATGGGTGGCTATTTGGTAAGTGTTTATAAGCTTAATTTTAATAGCTCTAGTTATATGGTAAATAGCTTTAAGTTTTTACAATCAATAGATGTTATTTCTGGTTTGGTAAAAGCAGCGGCTTTTGGTTTTATTATTTCAATAATAAGTTGCTATAGCGGATATTGCTCTGGAACAGGAGCAAAAGGAGTCGGAACTGCTACAACTTCGGCGGTAGTAAGTTCTTCGGTGCTGATTTTAATCAGTAATTACTTAATAACAGCATGTTTTTTTTAAAGTTATGAATAACCAATCAAAAATAAAAATACGTTCATTATATAAATCTTTCGGTAACCGAAAGGTACTTGACGGTATAGACTTGGACATAAAGCAGGATAGTTCGATAGTAATCCTTGGCGGTTCGGGAAGTGGTAAATCAGTACTAATTAAGACGATAGTTGGGTTAATACAGCCTGATAAAGGTAGTATAGTTGTTGATGGGGTAGAGACTGTCAATATCTCAAATAAAGATAGATTTAAAATGATGGAAACTATAGGCTTTCTATTCCAGGGTGGAGCTTTATTTGATTCTCTAACTGTTCAAGATAATATTACGTTTTTTGCTGAAAAATTGTATAAATTATCTCCCAAAAATAAACAAGAGTTAGCGGCATCTAAACTTAATTCGGTAGGTTTATCTAGCAAGATACTCAATCTTTATCCATCTGAACTTTCTGGGGGGATGCAGAAAAGAGTATCTTTAGCTAGGGCTATTTGTGGTAATCCTTTGATTCTTTTTCTTGACGAACCAACTACCGGTCTTGATCCTATCATGGCTAATGTTATTAATGAATTAATAATTAAAGTTCAAGAAGAACTAAAAGCTACTACCATTACCATAACCCATGATATGAATAGTGCTTATATGATAGCTAAAGAGGTTGCTATGATTTATCAAGGGAAGATTTTATGGTTTGGAACAAAAGATGAGATAAAAAATAGTGATAATCCCTATTTGCAACAATTTGTTAATGGTTTAACTATTGGACCAATTGAGGTTTAGTATAGTGGGGGTTTAGTATAGGGATATAGGCAAATGATTTGAAGAAGCGTATGCTTGAATATAAATTATTAGAAGAGATGATTGATGTAGCGGTTTGAGGCTAGGAGCGATGGAGCGACGCCACAACTGTTGAAAGTTAGAAGAGGAAGCGGTTTTAGACCGGATAGTTTAAAAGTCGTATGTGGTCAACGTCATTGCGAGAAAGACCGTAGGTCGACGAAGCAATCCATAAAAGTAACCAAAGATGGATTGCCACGACCTACTTGCGTGGTCTTGCAATGACAGAAAACCTATCTAAAACCCGCTTTACCTTCTAACTTTCAACAGTTGTGGGAGCGACGCCTATAAGTAATAGGCGTTCTCTGCTGTTACTCCTGTACAAGGTGCAATACTTTAAACAATAGTCCCATTTTATTGGGAGCAATTAGCCTATCAACTTGTTTTGCTATGATATTTGCCTCTATAATAGGTAATTTACTTTGTAATAGTTGACTTCGTAATAATATACCATTGCTAATTAAGAAATCACGTTGAGTTATTGATCCATACACATTTATTCCTATATTTCTGCTTACTGTCTTTAAGGCATAAAAGTCAACATGTGCTGATAAATCGGCTTCTCCTAAAGTTTCAAGTAGTGGGTAATATTTATGATTTTTTATCGCTTGTAAAGTAGGGTTATATTGGTTACGCGTCCTCTTTATTGGATCTATATCATAACCGTAATCGATAACTAAGCTCGCCCCACCAAATTTCATTATATGCTTGCTAATAAATTTTATGATTTCTAATGATTTAGGTGATTCTTCTATTACTGCTCCATCATGTGCGTTTGAGTACTCTTGCAGTAGATAATGTTGCAAGTTCTTATTAACTTCTATCTTATCGAATTTAATTTTACCATCAGCTGGGTCAATAATAAGTGTTAGCTCGTACCAAAGCTTTTTGCTTTTAATATACTGCTTAATTGGCATAGCATCAAAAAATTCATTAGCTATTATAATAGAAGGAATTTTAGATATATATTGTATGGATTTATAGTGTTTGATAGGGAGACCTGTTAACTTTAGGTTTGTTTTTTGTTTTTTGATAAAATGAGGATTAATATCAATTAATTCTATAGAGAGAGATTGGTAAAATTCTGGAACTAATTTAGCAACATTTAGCAAATCTCGCATTAACACTCCCTGCCCAGGACCCAATTCGACTAAATTAGTTTTCTGTGGGCAACCCATTTTATACCATTGGTCAATAGTCCATAAAGCTATCATTTCACCAAAAAGCTGAGAAATTTCTGGAGCTGTTGTAAAATCTCCTAAGCAACCTAGCTTATCTTGTTTTTGGTAATAGGAAGAAGGGGCTACAGATGTTACTTGGAGCATCATTTCGTCAAGCTTAATACTACCATTTTGCTCAATAAGTTTTCTTATTTTGGAGTCAACTGGCATTTAATTCGTATTATTAAATAAATCCCCATTATTAGCATAGGTAGTGATAAAAATTGCCCTATAGTTACATTGTTAAAAATAAGACTTGCATAGCAATCTTCTGGTTCACGAAACATTTCTATAATAATTCGAAATACCGAATAAAATATTAGAAATATAGCAGAATTTAAACTATAGATATTTATACTTTTATATTTAAAAGTGGTGTAAGCTAGAATTAAGAATAATATAATTCCTTCAAAAAATGCCTCATAAAGTTGACTGGGATGTCTTAGTTGTAGATCGCTATTTGGAAAAATCATTCCCCATGGCATTGTAGTCACTCTGCCATATAATTCCCCATTAATAAAATTGGCTATTCTACCTAAAAATAAACCGATAGGACCAACTGTAGCTACTATATCACCTAAACAAAAGAATTTAATTTTATATTTGCGGCAGAAAAAATAGCATGATAGGGCTATACCAATAATACCACCATGAAAGGACATACCGCCTTCATAGGTTTTGAAAATGGCAATAGGGTTAAAAAAATATTTAATAGGGTCATATAGTAACACGTGACCTAATCTAGCACCTATTACGATGCCCAAAGTAACCCAAGTAATAAAATTTTCGAAAATTTCCGTGGTAATACTAAGTTTGAATTTTTTTATAATGTTGTAAGCATAGAACCACCCAACTAATATACCCAAAACGTAAGCCATGGAGTACCAATAAACGGTAAATGGTCCGATAGAAAAAATAACAGGATTGATATTTGGAAAGAGCATAAGTTTATTATATACACAGACTTTATCGATTGCAAGCAGTATAGTCAATTGATGGGAAGTTGGTGACGTCGTCACTCGTCGCTCGCCTATTACTTATAGGCGTCGCTCCATCGTTCCTGCTACCCAATTCCCCTGAATTGACTATAGTAGGAAAAAATCTTAGGTGTCATTGCGAAAAGTGCGGAAACCACAACACGACGAAGCAATTGTCCATTTTTGTGTCACCCCTGCGTAAGCAGGGGTCTTAGATTCCACAACTGTTGAAAGTTATAAGGTAGAGCGGGTTTTAGATAGCTTTTCCGTCATTGCGAGACCACGTAGTGGTGAAGCAATCCACATTCATTAGATTGCTTCGTCGCTACTAAAGTAGCTTCTCGCAATGACGCCAAGCTATTTTTTATATGACTTTTAAACGCCATGCGTAAGATGAGTCAATAAAAATAATAAAAATATTTTTCATAAAATACTTAGTGCATATCATAATTAGTATATACTAAAATTATCTAAGGATAAGAGTGTAGTCAATTCAGGAGAATTGGGTAGCAGGAGCGATGAGCAACAACATCACCAACTTCTCATCAATTGACTATAGTGGAGTAATACTAATCTGGTTAGCTATATAAATATATCAAATTTGATGTATACATGATATATTTACCATCTTACTTCAAAAATTATTCTAAATGCGAATTTTCTGCAATTTATTGATTATTACTATTAAAATTATTATTTTATTACCAATTGGTAGTTCGGCACAAGCTAAACAGCAAGGAATAAATAAACAGTTTAGCTTTTTGTCAACAGATTATATCGAATATAACCAAAAGGAACAATTTATTTATGCTAAAGGTAATGTTCAAATTATATTAGATAGTTATTTTTTAACAGCCAATTCTTTGATTTACGATATAGAACAAGATACACTCTGGGCTGAGGGTGATGTTAAAATTACAGATCAACAAAATAGAGTTATTTTGGGAGAATTTGTCGTATTAAAAGATAAGCTAAAGGCGGGGATAATTTCAGATTTTATTTTATATCTTGGTGATAATAATCTCTTAGTGTCAAAATTAGCGGAAAGAGTCAATAAAGATGTTTTTCGTTTGCATAATAGTACCTTTACTCCATGTAAAATACTATGTAACCAAAAACCTATTTGGCAAATTTCTGCCAAAAATACTGAAGTAGATCTCAATAAGAACATAATGGTTTATAAGCATCTATTTTTTGAGGTATATGGTATTCCAATCTTCTATACACCCTATTTTTCTCATCCAACACCTAAGGCTCCTGCAAAATCAGGAATATTGATGCCTGGAATACAGGATAGCTCTTTAAGGATACCATTATATTATAGAGCTAAACCTAATCTAGATTTTACTCTAACCCCTAGGATTTTTTGGGAAAAATATACAATTTTTGAACTAGAAGCTCGTTACAAACCAAACAAAAGCGATTATATATCTTTAGAGGCTAATTATGGCAAAGTACCCTACTCCTTAAAGAATGGTGCGATAACGATAAAAAACACTAAGGTAAATTCATATTATATATTAAGCAATGGTGATTTCACCAAAAACGATTATCGATATGGATTTAGGTTGCAACGTACTTCTGATAAAGCTTACTTAAAAAATTATTATAATAATTATACTCCATATTTGACTTCCAAGTTATATTTAGAACATGTCAATAATTACAATTACTTATTAACGGAAGGGATGTATTTTGAAGGATTGGGAACAAATGATTCTAGTAGCACCAGTCCATTAATTTTTCCTAAGGTTAGAACCAAGAATGTCATACCTTTAAATGACGATGAAACTACTAGCATAGTTATTGAGAATAATGCACTAATCTATAAAGAAAGAAGTGGTAGAGAACTAGGGCAAGCTGCATTGCAATTGGCAGTAGATAACAATTTCCTAACTTCATCTGGTCATTTATTTAATGTTACCTTACGGAATAGATCAGATGTATATTTTATTAATCACCTATATCCAAATAATTCTAGGGCTAACAAGGTTCTTGCTAGAAATATACCAGAAATTCAAACTACTTGGCACTATCCATTAGCTGGCTCAATCTTTGATAAAGCTAGTCTATTTGTTGAACCAATTATATCAGCAACTATTGGACGTAAAAATAATTCTAATAAGAAATTTTCTTTTATCGATCCGTCAAAATATGAACTATCAGAAAATAATATATTCAGTTCGAATCGCTATAGTGGTATAGATTATCATGAATTTGGCAATAGATTAAGTTATGGTATTAATTCTTCTATACTTTCAGAGCAAAATTATTCTAGTTTATTCCTAGGACAGACCTATAGTAATAATCTTATTAATAACAAATCTATTGATAATGTTGAAAATGTTGGCAGAATTTCTAGTAATTTTTCTGATACAATAGAGCTGTTCTATAGATTTAGAAAAAGCAAGAATTTTCAGCCAATTAGAGATGAATTAGGTGGCACCCTTAACTCTAAGGCAATTCAGTTAACTGTTGGATTAGCACAAATTTCTAATATACAGAAATATTATTCTACCAATGAATTAATTGATAATAAAGTAAGACAACTTTACTATAACTTCACTTATCAATTAGCAGAAAATTGGTCAGTTGCCTATGATATGAGGGTAGACTGGGCAAAAAATAAAATATATATTCTTTCTAAGAGTATCCAGGTGACATACTTGAATGAGTGTGTTAAAATAGCAGGAAAACTTTCAGACAATTATATGGGAGATAATAGCAGGGGGATAAAAAAGACTTTTGCCGTCCCTACTATTTCTGTAGGTCTAAAAATATTAAATATGTGAGCCTAAAATTATGAAGAAGTTAAATATGAAAAAGTTATTTTGTTTAGTTGCCATCATTTTTAACATAACTATAGCAAAAGCAGAGTTATCCAATATAGTTGCATTAGTTAATAATGAGCCAATTACCTTACATGAATTTCTAGCTAGAAAACACATGATCATGGCACTTAACAATATTCCTAATCCTGATTCTCAAACAAATAAGCAACTTGATAAGATGGCAATTAACAGCATGATTGATGATGTATTACTTTATCAATCTGTAAACGGTAAAAAAAGTTCTGATAGTGAGATAAATGAGTCTATAGAAACCATCGAGCAACGTAATAAAATGCCAAAAGGGCATTTAATAAAGTTCTTGAAGAGTAAATCTGTAGATATTAATAATTTTAAATTTCAGATAGGTGCCGGAATTATCAAAACGAACATTTTATCTAGTATTTCAAGATCAGTTGCTATTAGTGCAAAAGAAGTTAATGATATAATATTAGCGACAAATTCAAAAGATGCAGAAATATCAGCACAGCTTTTTACTTCACAAGATAAAGATGATAAAACTTTGCAGAAGATGTACTGTTTGCAAAAACGTCTTAAAAATTGTTCTGATATCAAAGAATCTTTATACAAAGATTTCTCTACATTAGAGGTAATTAATCAAAATTTAAGTACTCTAGATTCTACGCTGCAAACAATTCTCAGAGATTTAAATACAGGAGAAAAAAGTAATGTTTTCGAGATGCAAGATGGATTTAAATTAATCTTAATGTGCGACAAAAAGATGATTAATGTTACTAGCGATGAAAATAATTACGTAGTAAATTTGTTAGCTAATAAGAAAATGTCGCAAAAAGCACAAAAATACTTTGATGATATGCGTAAAAAAGCATATATCAAAATAATGCTACCTTTGTGATACACTCAAATAATTTGAGTGCTTTACCTTCAATTGCAAAGCATGCTAGCAAACATGGTATTGCTCCTATTAAGAAATATGGTCAAAATTTCATTTTTGATAGTAGCCTATGTGATAAAATAGTTCGAGTTAGTGGGTTGCAAGAAAATGATTTGGTCTTAGAAATTGGTCCTGGTACAGCCGGACTCACTAGAGCTATTCTTGCCTGCAACCCTAAATCTTTAACTGTTATTGAAACTGACGTTAGATGTATACCTTTACTTATGGAAATAAGAGAACTGTTCCCTAATTTGCACATTGTTCATTCGGATGCTACTAAATTTGATCTATCAAGCTTAACTCATGATAAAATAACTATTATTTCAAATTTACCTTACCAAATAGGCACAGAGTTAGTCATAAAATGGTTAAAAAAATTACCATTAATAAATAGTATGACTTTAATGCTGCAAAAGGAGGTTGTAGACCGAATATGTGGTAAAGTTGGAACAAAATCCTACGGAAGATTATCAGTAATATGTCAGTTACTTTGTTCTGTTGAAAAATGCTTTGATGTTAATCCGCAAGCTTTCTATCCGGCACCAAAAGTCCACTCGGCTATAGTTAAACTCGTACCTTATAACAATAATGCATTAACAGCTGAACTAATTGAAAAAGTTGAGTTAATAACTAGACTAGCCTTTGGCAAGCGACGTAAAATGATTAAATCATCTTTAAAGACACTAACCTCGTGTATAGAAGATTTGTTAGCAAAATTAAAAATTGATAATTTTTGTCGATCTGAAAATTTATCACCACAAGATTATTTATCTTTAGCAAAATTATGTTTAGAGTAAAGGTTAGTGACAATAGACCTTATATCACATTTTCAAGATAAAGAGAACGAAAGTAAAAGTTAATGAATAACTCATCTTACGCATGGCATTTACATGTCATATATTATATCTTGCCATTGTTTTGTTACCACTATAGTCAATTCAGGAGGATTGGGTAGCAGGAGCGATGGAGCGACGCCTATAAGTAATAGGCGAGCATTGAGCGACGACGTCACCAACTTCTCCTCAATTGACTATAAAGTGACTTCACGCAATGGCACTTGTGTCCTATGATACCCTACAAAATCATAATTAGGATGTTTATGTTTAAATTATTAAATCCTTATTTTTTTAGTAAGCTAGTACGAACCATGTTACCATTATTGCTAGTTGCAATGTTAGTAGTAATGGGGTTGGGGTTATACCAAGCTTTGATAGTATCGCCACCAGATTACCAACAAGGTGATATGGTTAGGATTATGTATGTTCATGTACCAGCTTCTTGGATGGCACTAGGTATTTATACATTTATAGCTATTTGTAGTTTGTCTAACCTAGTGTGGAAAACTAAAATGTCCTTCTTAATGGCAGTAGCAGGTGCTCCTATTGGGGCAGTTTTCTGTATGATTAGTATAGTAACAGGGGCATTATGGGGAAAGCCTATTTGGGGAACTTGGTGGGTTTGGGATGCTAGACTTACCTCAATGTTCGTATTATTCTTACTATATTTAAGCTATATCGTGGTGGTGAATAGTGGTGATAGGATAAGCCGTACTGAAAAACCAGCCTCGGTGATTGCTTTAATTGGCTTTATCAATGTTCCCATAGTAAAATTTTCGGTAAATATTTGGTATAGTTTACATCAGCCAGCAAGCGTTTTAAGGCTAGGTAGTCCGACTATCGATAATTCTATGTTATTACCCTTAGTGCTAATGTTTATAAGTGCTATACTATATTTTCTATTAGTATTGGGTTTGAGATCTTGCATGTTAATTGCTAAATTCAAGGAGTATGACAATTTATGACTTATGTTGTTACCGATGAGTGCGTAAAATGTAAATATACTGATTGCGTAGAAGTATGCCCTGTCGATTGCTTTTATGAAGGGGAGTTAATGTTGGTAATTAATCCCGACGAATGTATTGATTGTGGAGTATGTGAGAGTGAGTGTCCGGTTAAAGCTATTAAGCCAGAATCAGAACAGCTGATTGACTGGATAGAGAGAGCTAAGTTTTTTTCCAGTAAATGGTCAAATATTACGGTTAAGAAACCAGCCCTACCGGATGCAGATAAATATCAAAACGAGAAAAATAAATTCGAAAAATATATGGGTGAAGTTTAATTTATTGCAAGATTTTTAGTGGAGAAGATGATAAAATAGCATTAGTTATCAATATAGAATTAAGAGGTTGTATTATATGTTTTTATCAAAATTTCTTGACCCTAAAAATGATTTTTGTTTTCGCCAAATTTTTGGCACTGAAAAGAACAAGGATATACTTGTTCATTTTTTAAATGATATTCTCAAATGTAAAGGAAATGAAAAAATAATTGAGGTGACGTTTTTACCAACTATCCAAGACCCTGATATTGCTATTTACAGAAAGTCTATAGTTGATGTGTTATGTAAAGATCAACATGGTAATCAATTCATCGTAGAGATGCAGATAAGTAAGCATCCAGGATTTGAGAAAAGAGCCCAGTATTATGCGGCTAAAGCATATTCTAGGCAAATACTCAAAGAGGATGAAAACCATAAAAAGTTGGCAGTATACGCTAAATTAAAAGGAGTAATATTTTTAGCAATAGCAGATTTTGTGATGTTTGACGATAAAAAACATTGGAAGTCAGAGCATCGTCTTTTAGATACAGAAAGCTACGCCAATGATTTAAAAGATTTTTACTTTGTTTTTTTAGAACTCAAGAAATTTAATAAAATTATCTCTAATCTAGAGACTACAGAGGAAAAGTGGATGTATTTTTTCAAACATGCAGGAGATAGTACATTAACATTAGCCGAAATAGAGCAGTTAATAGGTAAGGATAAAATTATTAGGAGAGCCTTTGAGGCAGTAGACCAAGCAAGCTGGTCAGAAGCGGAGCTTAACACCTATGAGGAAAGAACAAAAGCCTATTTTGATAATTTAGCGGTAGAACAGCAACAAATTGCAGATGCTGAAGCTAAAGGAAAAGCTATAGGCGAAGCTAAAGGAAAAGCTATAGGCGAAGCTATAGGTGAAGCTATAGGTGAAGCTATAGGGGAAGCTAGAGGAAAAGCTATAGGTATTAAAGAAAGTACTATAGCCATGGCGAAAGAAATGTTAGCTGATAATGAGCCAATAGAAAAAATAGTTAAATATACAAAACTAACTATTAAGGAAATAGAAGCGTTAAAAAAAGAATAAACCTTAACAAAAATGTAATCGATTGTCTGAATTAAAATTTGATAAAAAGCAGTTATTTCTGCTAGGTAGAATTAAGAATTTTGCTAAGCAAATTGAAGATAAGTCATTTTTGAAATTCTTTAATGGTAATTTATTAGCAAAACAAGGTATCTATTTATATGGTAATGTAGGTAATGGCAAAACTGTATTAATGCAACATTTTTTTCAAATATTGCAAATTAAGAAATTAATGATCCATTACCAGAATTTGATGCAATCGGTACATAAAGATATTTATCAGTTACAAGACAAATCAAAGTCTAAAAATAATATTATAAAAAGCATTGCGACAAATTATGCAAAACAAGCAGCAGTAATATGTATCGACGAGTTTGAAATTAAAGATATAGCTGATGCTATGATAATAGGACCGCTACTTCTTGAACTGATAAAATGTAAGGTATTTATCTTCATTACCAGTAATACCAAACCAGAAGATTTGTATAAAGATGGTTTACAAAGAAATTCTTTTTTGCCAATAATTAAAGAGATTTATCAAAGGTTTGAGGTCATGTACTTAGATAGTGATCATGATTATCGATTAGATAAAATTATGCAAACGGCTAGCAGACGCATAATATATCCAATTAATGAACATAATAAATTCGAGATACAGCAACTTATTGGCAAGTTAAATAATAATAACCAGCTAGTTCCTAAGGATATTGCTGTTTTCGGACGGAAAATATCTTTTAAAATGGCTAGCGAAAAAATATTAGTAACAGATTTTGAAGAGCTATTTGTAAGAGAATTAGGTTATGTTGATTATGTAGATATTTGTCAAAAATTTTCTATTATAATAGTAGAAAATATTCGTATAATAAGTTCTGATAATACCGATTTAGCTGTTAGGTTTATAAATTTTGTTGATAATGCTTATTTTTATAAGGTTGTACTATTTATGACTTTACAAGATGAACCCATAAAAATATATCAGAATGGTTTGCGTAGTAATGAATTTAAGAGAACTATTTCAAGGTTACATGAAATGAATAGTGGTAGTTATGTCAATTAAAAACGGTAAATTTATTACGTTTGAAGGTGGGGAAGGGTGTGGTAAATCTACCCAGAGTGATATGCTACACCAGTATTTATTATCACAAAATATCCGGGCAGATTTAACACATGAAGTGGGCGGAACTATTGCAGCTGAGAAAATGCGTGACATTTTAGTTTATCAAGATTTATTACCTATGTCAGAATTGCTGCAAGTTATGGCGGCACGTTACGAACATGTTCATAAAAGGATTATTCCTAAACTCAATTCTGGGGTCTCAGTTATTTGTGATAGGTTTGTGGATTCTACGGCTTGTTATCAAGGGCAAGAGGTAGGTACTGATTTAGTGTATGAACTTCATAAATCTCTAATATCACCTGTAATGCCTGATATTACTTTTTTTATTGATATAGAGCCAAATATTGCTTTAGCAAGGGCGTGGGCAAGGGGTAATAATAATAAATTTGAAAGTAAGAATATTGAATTTCATCAAAAAGTCTATGATAAATTTCAATATATATCAGATAAATTTCCAGATAGAATAGTAAAAATAAACGCTGCAGATCTTAGTGCAAACGAAATTCATGATATAATTGTAGTGATGCTCACACGAAAGCTTGAAAAAACTATATAATTTTGTCACGTAACTAATTTTGTTAATAGAGAAATATGCTAATTTTCATTGACTTTATTATCATAGAGCTTTAAAAGTGCTAGTGCAGCTTGACCATATATGAAATATAGCCTCTATCTTTAGGTAATTCTTTGTGTAATAATAATGTTACCATTCAAAAATATTTTTTCTAAAATACAGGAAATCATTTGGCCAATAGAGAGGGAGGAGTTGAAACTTTTTCTACCTATGGCATTAATGATGCTCTGTGTTCTTTTTAATTTTGGGGCTCTGAGGTCTGTTAAAGACGGATTAGTTGTGCCATCAATGGGAGCGGAGGTTATCAGCTTTTTAAAACTTTGGCTTGTTTTGCCATCTTCTATATTATTCGCTATATTATATGTAAAGCTCAGTAATCACATCCGTTTTGAATATATTTTTTATATAATAATTTCAAGCTTTTTGTTGTTTTTTCTGATATTTGCCTATGTCATTTATCCTAATCAGGAGTTTTATCATCCAAATACTGAGCAGATAGAACATTTAGTATCTTTGTATCCTAATTTTCGGTGGTTTATCAAGATAATGGGTAAGTGGAGTTACGCTATCATGTATGTTTGTGCAGAATTATGGAGTGCCGTAATTATTAACCTAATGTTCTGGCAATTTGCTAATAATATTTTTGATACAAATAATGCAAAACGTTTTTATCCAATTTTAGGAATGGTAGGCAATGTTGGCTTAATTGTAGCTGGTAATGTATTAGTAGCTTTCTCAAATGTACAAGAGATATCAGATACCCAAATGATAATAGATGAAGATTTACAATATAATTCAGAACTAATGTTACAACCAATTATGTCTATAATAGTATTTGCCGGTATAATTTCAATGTTGTTATTTAGGTTAATTAATTATCTGATTTTGCATGATAAGGGATTAATGGCTGATTTTAAAGTAACTCAAATACAGGCAAAAACCTCTTTACCACTTCTGGATAGTATCAGGCTAATTATTAGCTCAAAATATGTTGGACGCATTGCTTTATTGATAATTTGTTATGGAGCACTAACTAATATAGTGGAAGGTCCGTGGAAAGCTAAAGTAAGAGAACTTAATCCCAATACGTTAGATTATATAAACTTTATGGGCAGGTTTAATATTTGGATGGGAATTTCCTGCGTGACTTTTATGGTAGTTGGCAGTAATGTGATTAGGAAATTTACTTGGTTAGTTTCAGCATTATTAACACCTTTGATGTTTTCGATAACTGGTTTAATGTTTTTCATTTTTGTTATTTTCTCAGAAGATATAGGTTGTGGTATTAAAGACTTTAATCCAATTTATGCTGCTGTAATTATTGGAGGGATACAAAATATTTTAAGTAAATCAACTAAATATTCGTTATTTGATTCAACAAAGGAAATGGCATATATTCCTTTATCATTAGAACTTCGAACAAAAGGTAAAGCTGCTGCTGAGGTTATTAGTACCAAATTTGGTAAGTCTCTAGGAGCTTTTATTCAGTCTTTTATATTCATAATAGTGCCTACTGCCACATGTGATTCAATAGTAGTTTATTTACTAATAATGTTTATTATGATAGTTATTTTATGGTTTTGGGATATAGTGCAGTTAAACCGTGAATATGTAAAATTATGTAATTAGCATGCGAAAAACATTAATATATATATCAGTGATAATTGCTGCAACCCTTTTGATTTATACTGTTTCATGGTTCTTAATTATTAGTTCTATAGCTGGTAAGATCAATCAGCAATATAGTAATCGTTATATCGCTACTAATACGGTAGATAATGAACAAAAATATTTCGTTAAGTTTAATAAAATTACCAGCTATGGCTTTCCATTTAAAATTGCCTTTCAAGTAATTGGCTGGTATGAAGAGGGGGAGAATAGTATAATTGAATTTCATACTCCGATTTATATAGGTTATGACTTACTAAAACAAGTTTGCTTCATTACCTATTCTGGTAACGCAACGGGTCGTTATAAACCTATTCAATCAGGATTTGGGGCAAAATTCGAAAGTGATAATTATTCTTTTACAGCAAAAATTCCCTTGAGCTTAAAGTTATTTAAGATTTTTATACAAAAAAAAGATCCGTTTGAAATTATCAATTTTGTTAAAGAATTGGAATTAAGATCTGACAAAACCAAAATCTTTGATTTAATTGATCAGCAAAAACTATATGATGAAGATCATACAGCTATTTCATTCTCACTGGAAAAGAAAAAATATTATACTGATCTAGAAGATTTTAAAAATAATGTACCGCAAAAATTAAATATTAGTTATTCAACAAACATCTTAGAAAGTAATCTTATCAACAGGAGGGTGCCAGCTGGTCTTTTATTATATAGATTTGCTTGGCCAATGCCTTTTAGTTTTGAAGGTAAGTTTTATATAAAAACAAATAAATCTATATATAGTGAATTTGTTAACGATTTAGCAATAAAAATGATATCCAGCAAATTTTCAAGCAATGTCCAAGACTCTTTGACTAGTTTGTTATATCAAAATAAAGAGGAAGAAAGTCATCGTGCTAGCCATTTGAAGGTTGAATCAACAATTGATTTGAAATCAGGATTTTCCGATAATATATTAAATTCTATCCAGTATTTATTGCCGTATATATCAGCATTGCCTAACAATTTATCGTTAATGGAAGAGTTAGAGTATGTTAACAATAATAAAGATAAATTCAATTTAACTGAATTAGAAAATCATCAATATATTTTTGATTTAGATGTAAATTTTTTTGCTAGAATAAACGATGTAATGAGAGCTCAAATACATAACCTTAGTTTATTTTCTAATAATACTGGATTCCGCTTGTCAAGTGAATGCAAGCTAAATTCATTTGGCAATTTTGATATTAATGGACTCTTGGTTGTTAATAATTATTTAAAGGTAACTGATATTATCACCAATTATTTATTAAATTTAGGTAGATTTAAAACATTTTCTGAAGATAGTCGTATTGTATACAAAGAGGGAATTAATTATTTTCTAAAAACCGTATCAGATCATCCTGACTCTAACTCAGGGGACATAAGTTTTGAGTATAAATTAGATTCCAATAATATAGAAAAAGGAAAAATAGGCACTGTCGATCTTGATAAATTTTTACCATTATATTATCTAGCATTATACAAAAAAGCCTCGGAAAAAATACGGGTTGGTGATATAGTCAATTCAGGAGGAGTTGGTGCTAGGAGCGATGGAGCGACGCCTATAAGTAATAGACGAGCGATGAGTGACGACGTCACCAACTCCTTATCAATTGACTATAGTATAACAAAAAGAATACAAGAGCTAGTGCCTGATTTCAATGAACATCAAAAATTATTAAAACAATTAATGATTCAACCTTTTTTGGAGATTGATAGTGATTTTTGGCAGGAAGTCTATAATGATCCGAATAGCGTTACGCCATAGTAAATTGACTCCCTGCTTGGCTTAGTGCCATACCTGCGAAATCAGGTATCCAGATTCCCGCCGTTGCTAAGAATGGCAAGGAGAAGGGGGAATGATAGGAACGAGCGTACGGAAATCATAAAATAAAAAATAGAGACGTAAATTGGATACTATAAAAATAATACATAAAGACTTAAGCCCAGAACTTTCTGCATTAAATAAGCTTATTATAACCCGCTTAGCTACCAAAGAGGAGCTGGTTAACGTAATAGGTAAATATTTGCTGGAATTTGGTGGCAAAAGAATCAGACCATTACTAACAATTTTAACTAGCAAAATGTTTGGTTATGTAGGGGAAGATAATATAAAGCTTGCTGGGGCTGTAGAGTTTATTCATGCGGCAACTTTATTGCATGACGATGTAGTAGATGAGAGTACCATGAGAAGATCCAAACCTACTGCTAATGTTATCTGGGATAGCAAGGCTAGTATTCTAGTTGGGGATTTTTTATTTAGCCAATCATTTCAGCTAATGGTAGATACAAAATCTATTAAAGCCATGAAATCTTTATCAAGAGCTTCAGCAATTATATCAGAAGGAGAGGTTTCGCAATTGGTGAAATTGAATCAGCGGAGAATTATTGACGAAACAGAATATAATGAAATAATTATGGCAAAAACGGCAGAATTATTTGGCGTATCTTGTGAAGCAGGAGCAATTATTTCTGGTCAATCTAATGAAATTTGTGAAATTTTACAAAAATTTGGTAGAGTTCTAGGCAATGTTTTTCAAATCATTGATGATTTATTTGACTATTTAGGGGATAGTCGTGATATTGGTAAGAATATAGGCGATGATTTTTCAGAAGGGAAAATAACTCTACCACTAATTTTCTTATATAAAAAGCTTGATGATCAGTGGCAGTTAAAAATTCAAGAAATGATTAAGGCAGATAATAGAACTGAAAGTGAGTTTAAACTAATACGAGAATTGATGATAGAACATTGTATTAAGCAGCAAATTATTGACTATTTAGCAGCGATTAACAATGAAGCTAGTAATTTATTAAAACAAATCCCTATACAAAATATTTATAAAGATCATTTAGTTTCTTTATTAGAATTTACTTTAAATAGGTCTTATTAGAAAGGATATCAAAATATAATGAATATTGACATATAATGCAGATTTTGCTACAATTTATTCTTTGGTATTCTTAAATATCATTTTAAAAATATCATCTTTATGAACATTAAAGTTAAAAAATTAGAACATTCTGTAGATATTTTGCCTGGTTATGCTACCCAGCATAGTAGTGGTATGGATCTAATGGCAGCAAATATTGAGCCTATAACTATAAAATCACAACAAGTAGAGTTAGTACCTACAGGAATTTGTATAGCATTGCCTAGTCATTTAGAAGCTCAAATCAGACCAAGATCAGGTTTAGCACTAAAACACGGCATTACCGTACTTAATGCACCTGGTACAATTGATGCCGACTATCGTGGTGAAATAAAAGTAATTTTAGTTAATCATGCTAAAGAAGATTTTGTAATTGAGCGTGGCATGAAGATTGCTCAGATGGTTATTTCTAAATATGAGCAGATATTATGGGACGAGGTGGATTCGTTAGATGAAACTCTTAGAGGTTCTGGTGGATTTGGTTCAACTGGAAAGTTTTAAATAGTCACTCTGCAAAAATAAGTAACCCTTATGGTGGTTTTTCGTACAAATCAACCTATAGGTTAATTATGAAAAGTAATGAATTTATTGAATATATTAAAGATATACTAGCCCCTTTTGGTCAAATCACTACTCGTGCAATGTTTGGTAGTTATGGTATATATAAAGACGGAATAATAATAGGAATAGTTGCAAGAAACGAGTTGTACTTTAAAATGGATAACAAAGTGGTTGGAGATTTAAAATCTTTTGTCTCCGAACCATTTACATATAATAACTCAAATAAGTTGATAACTCTATCATATTGGAAAATATTACCTGAGATTTTAGATCAAGAGGAAAAGTTAGCAAATTTAGTCTCTATGGCATTTGATGTGTCTATTAATTCTTTGGATTAAAAATAATAGAACTGGTATAGTCAATTCAGGAGAATCAGGTAGCAGGAGCGATGGAGTGCATAGACCACAACTGTTAAAAGTTATAAGCTAGAGCTGGTTTTAGGTAGCTTTTCCGCTATTAGCGAGACCATGTAGTCATAGTACCCTACAATTTTTTATTTATTTCCTTATGATGAGTAAAAAAGCTTACTGCTAAGCGTCATTGCGAGGAGCTACTTTAGTAGCGACGAAGCAATCCATGAGAATTATAGTCAATTCAGGAGAAGTTGGTGACGTCGTCACTCGTTGCTCGCCTATTACTTATAGGCGTCGCTCCATCTCTCCTAGCACCAAATCCTCCTGAATTGACTATAGTATAGATACATCAAGACTATATGGATTGCTTCGTAGGCTCACGCCTCCTCGCAATGACGTTTTTATGCTGCTTAATACTTATAGAATAAAAATTGTATGGTACTATGATAAGTAATAGGCGAGCATTGAGCGACGACGTCACCAACTTCTCATCAATTGACTATAGTGGAGATCATAATAGTTCAGGCTCATCTCTAAGACTTTCAACCTTTTCTGGTAAATCTAAATAAGCAGCTATCGCCAAAAATAATCCTAAATATTTTTTAGGATCGACTAAATTTGCTAGATCGTCATAAATTTCCGACGAGTCATTGGTAGAAAATTTCTTATATAATTCTACAATTTCAAAAGATGGGCTTGCTGTGAAGGCAGTTTGTAATAACTCAAGATTCTTATTACTCCATTTAGAGGAGTTTAAAGATAGATAAAGATTTAGTGCTTCAATATGGGAAGCTATAAGTTTAATAGCTGATTCTAAATAATATATCGCCTCTTTTGTTTGGTTAGTCTCTAACATATTTTTAGCAGCTATAACATAATAATCAGCTATTTTGTTTTTAAGCGACTCTAGTTTCTGTCCGTCAACTCTGCTAAGTTTAGATACCACAAAAACAAATTTTGTCCATAGAGAAAGTTTGGCATAACAATTAAGTAAAATTTCTAAAGTTTCACTATCAGATTCATTTAGGTTAAACGATCTAACAGCATAATTCTCAGCTATGTCATACATATTATTCTGATAATGTATTTGTGCGAGTCTTTTGGTAACAAAAGGAATATAATATTTAGATTGTTCTAATTCCTGAAAATATTTTATTTTTACTGAAATATCTAGTTCTGATTCTGCTAAAAGTAAAGTATGAAACACCTTATTTTCCTGGCTTAAACGGTAAGATATTTTTTGGCTCGTTACTGCTGATTTTAATTTTTCACCAGAAACGTATTCTGCCATAGCTTTCATTAGTAAGTAATTATCGTTATTGGCTCTTTTAGCAAAGAAAAGAGCTTTTAAATTAGTAGGTAGATTAATAATTAAACATAATATTTTAAAAGAAATAGCAGTAGAAAGTGTAAGTAATATATATAAAATAACGAAAGTAAAAAATGTTGTTTCTATATAATAGTCATATAAGTTTAAAGTTAATCTTGAGTCAAGTTGATTTAACATAGAAAAACTAAAATATAACAACAAAAATGTAATACAAATTATCAATAATCTTATCATTAGTTTACTCTACGAATTCTTGTTGTAATTTTCTTGTTGTAGTTCTTCTGAATAAAAGAAATTAATAAAATAATCTAGGTTTCCTATTATTTTTAATTTCAGCTTTTCTTTATCTTTGAGGCTACTAGATTTTTCTTCAATTTTGATAAATTGCTTGATCCAGCAATCGGTTTTTGGAAATACCCTTACTAAACCTAAATTATTATCAAGTAAATAATTTTTATTATAATAGTGCATATCTATCAAAATATTTTTTATTTTTGCAGGTAACTCCATAGTTTCAATTTGATAAAGTTGCTCTGTATAATCTTTATCTTGCAGAAAATTCTTTACCAGAAGATTGATGCTAAGTAAATAATTACTGTAAACATTGGAAGGGGCTTTAGATTGTTCTGGTTGGTGGGGGGTACTTACAGAAGAATTATCTTGATTTAAACTATTATCTTCCTGAGGTGCATTCTCCTCTAAATTGGTAGTATCTGAAGATGGGGGGATTTCTTGTATGGTTGTTTCTTGTATTGTTGCGTTATTAGATAACTTAGAATCCGTCTTTTTATTATTTAAAAAAGTCATATAAGTTACCGATATGGCAAATAATACAACCAAAATAATTGTAAAAATAATAGAGTTGTTTCTACGGACTTTTATTATATTAGTTTCTGATTTTTGCATTATTTTGGGCATTATAAATTAATAATTCTAACATTTGCTGAGGTTGTCCATTATCACAATAAACCACATTTTTAGTAAAAGAGCTAATAATATTTGCTACTTTTTTACTTATAGTAATAACTAAACTATTGGCTAAGGATTCTAGCAAATTATTTTTTACTAATAATTCAATAAAAGTCTTAGTGCAGTTCTGTGAATATAGTAGAATAAAATTGATGCCCTTTTCAATTTCTGCTATGTGCTGCAGCTTAGTTGCATATTTTACCTGATAGATAATGTGTCTTTTAATCGCTTGAGGTAAATCTTGGGTGATTTCATTTGACGACAAATATACGGTTTGGTGATATATTTCTGGTGGAATGTTTTCTAGCAGCTCTTGTACATTGCTAGCAACATATTGCACTATAAAATTATTTTGTTCTAGAATTAATTTTGATGAATTACCGACTATCCACATATTCTTCTTTTCGATATTTTGGTGTCCAGCTAGAATTTTAGCAGCAAATTTACTAGTGATAATGATATTAGGATAATCATATAAAAGGGTACCATCTAATGGCAAAGTTTGATATTCCAATAAAGGACAGCATATATAGTTAAAGCTACATTGATGATTACGCTGCAACTCTTGAATAATGTCGTAATTATCTTCTGAACTTCTAGTTAATAGCACCGATTTCATAGAGCCAGATCATTAGATAATTTTTGATAATCTATGGCAAGTGGATTAGGTCCAATGATAGATAAAGTAGGTTTGCTAGCAAATATTTTGTTAGCAATATTTATGATATCTCGGTTTGTTATATTCATAATATATTCAATAGTGTCCTCAATAGGTAAATATTTGCCAAAAACAGCAAAATTCTTACCAATTTCTTCTGACTTATAAGATGAATCTTCTTGGGATATATGGATACTAGTTTTTAATTGTATTTTAGCCCGATCAATTTCTGAATCTTTGATCTCTACAGAAATATTGTTAATTTCATTGACTAATTGTTCTGCAAGAAATGGCAGTTTATCATGACTAGTGGAAACATATATGCCAAAAATCCCACTATCATAGTGTGAGCTATTATAGCTACCAATTGAGTAGGCAAGTCCAAGCTTTTCTCTGATTTGTTGAAATAATCTTGATGACATACCGTTACCAAGTATTAGTGACAGAGCTTGAGTATGATATAATTGCTGTATGTTAAAATAGGGTACACTTTCGAATCCCAGAACCAAGGTAGTTTGTTCAAGTTCTTTGGTAATAACACTATGCCCCCCCGTGTATCTAGCTTTTTCAAAATGATTATTTGGTTTATCTTTTAATGAACAAAATAATTTTTCGGCAAATTCTACAATTTGTTGATGCTCAACATTTCCTGCCACTGATAAGTAAATATTTCCGGCATTATAATGTTTATCAATATAACTGCTAAAATGTTCCTTATCAAATTTTGCTAAACTGTCATAAGTTCCTAAAATTGACCGACCAAGAGCTTGATTTGCATAAGCACTACTGTAAAATTTTTCGTGAATAAGCTCATCGGGATTATCCTGTACACAAGCAATTTCTTGTAAAATCACCTGATATTCTTTGGCTATTTCTTCTTCTGAAAAAACTGAATTTTGCAAGATATCTGCCAATATTTCTAGAGCCGTATAACAATTCTCACTCAATATTTTTGAGTAATAAACAGTCTGTTCATGACCGGTGTAAGCATTAAACTGCCCTCCTATAGAGTCAAATTCTTCAGCAATTTGCTTAGCAGTTCTAGTTGTTGTTCCTTTAAATGCCATATGTTCAAGAAAATGAGATATCCCTATTTCTGAATATTGTTCATAGCGGCTACCTACATTAACAATGAGATTAATAGCTACGGATTTTATATTAGGCATATGGTAAGTAACAACAGTTAGTCCATTGTTAAGTTTGCTTGAGTTAAAGGTCATTTTATCACTTGTTTATTAGTTTAAAGAGTATAGCTTAGTATTACGTTGTCATTGCGAGGATGCATGAGCCAACGAAGCAATCCAGAAAGGTGTTGTAAAATGGATTGCTTCGACCATTACATGGTCTCGTAATGACGCATATGCACCCCAACCGTCATTGCGAGGAGCCACTTTGGTGGTGCAACGAAGCAATTCATTTCTAATCTAATCACTTCATGGATTGCCACGCTCACTTACGTTCGCTCGCAATGACGCTAGAAGGTGGATTGCTTCGTCGACCTATGTCTCCTCGCAATGACGATTGGAGTGCAATGACAGTAATACTAATCAAGTACAGACAAAAAATATAACCATTTACCAACAGTTATGCAAGAGGTCTATTTATTTACTACATATTTTTATATATATTTAGTATAATAGACTTATTGTATAATCTAAAGATATTCTCGTGTTTAAAAAAATCAATTTTGCTAAAATGCATGGATTAGGTAATGATTTTGTGATTATCAATCAGCGTGATTTACCTATAAATTGTGATTTACAGCAATTATCGCTAAATATCTCCAATCGTCGTACTGGTATTGGTTGTGATCAGTTTATTATTTACGATCAAAAAGCTAATTACTATGAAATGGCTGTATATAACCAGAATGGCTCAAGTGCCAAATTATGTGGGAATGCTTCAAGATGTCTTACCAAATTGTTATATCTTGATTTCGGTATAACAGAAGTTACTTTAAGAATATACGGAAAAGAATTGTCTTGTAAGATATTAAGTGACAACGAGATCGAGGTAAATACTGGGATAGTTAGTTTTGAGGAAGATTGGATGCCTTCAGCCGAAAAGATTTGGCCAATTATGGAACGTTATATGATTGATATCAAGGAAGTTATTTGTGCTGATATTGGCAATCCACATTTTATTATTTTTAGTGATTTAGCTACTAAAGATAAAGAAATAATTGGAGAGAAATTACAAGCAAAAGAGTTGTTTACTGATGGGGTTAACGTTAATTTTGCTTCAATCAAGGATAATAAAATTTATTTATCGGTTTGGGAAAGAGGAGTTGGTTTAACTCTTGCTTGTGGTAGTGGGGCATGTGCTAGCTTTGCTTCAGCAGTAAAGCTTGGCTTTGTTAGCTCTCCTTGTCAAGTGGTATTTCAATTAGGTAGTCTACAAATGTCAAAACAAGGGGAGAATATCATAATGCTTGGTTCTGCTGCTTTAGTGGTACGTGGAGAGTTTTTTTATGACTAAACCACAAGAAGTCTTAACTCAAAAGGTTGTAACTTTTGGTTGTCGATTAAATATTTATGAAAGTGAAGTGATTAGAACTAACCTAGCTCTTTCTGGTTTAGAAAATGTCATGGTGTTTAATACTTGTTATGTCACTAAGGAAGCTGTAAAACAATCACGTCAAGCAATTCGTAAAGCTAAGAAAAATAACCCTAATGCAAGAATTATTGTTACTGGTTGTGCTGCTCAAAATAACCCAGATATTTTTGCTAATATGGTTGAGGTCGACAAAGTACTTGGTAATGAGGAAAAATTGATTGCTAGCAATTATCAATTTACTGACGAAAAAGTAGCAGTAAATGATATAATGTCTGTGACGGAAACTGCTAATCATCTGGTGGCTAGCTTTGATGGCAAATCTCGGGCTTTTATTCAAGTACAGAATGGTTGTAATCATCGTTGTACCTTCTGCATTATACCTTATGCTAGAGGCAATAGTCGCTCAGTCCCAATGGGAGTGATAGTACAGCAGTTAAGGACATTAGTAGCTAATGGGTATAATGAAGTAGTATTTACCGGGGTTGACGTTACGGCATATGGACCAGATTTACCAGGAGCTCCAACTTTTGCCCAGATGATTAGAAGGATTATAGGGTTGGTTCCGGAGCTAAAAAGGCTTAGATTATCTTCCATTGATGTAGCTGAAATCGATGATGATTTGTTTGATTTGATGGCTTATGCTCCACAAATTATGCCGCATTTTCATATTAGTTTACAAGCTGGTGATGACATGATACTTAAGCGTATGAAACGTCGCCATAATCGTCAAAATGTTATTGATTTTTGTCATAAATTGCGTAACTTAAGAGCAAATGTATCATTCGGGGCAGACATTATAGCTGGTTTCCCGACGGAAAATGAGGTAATGTTTGAGAATACAAGAAAACTTATCTCTGAGGCGGATTTGCAATATTTACATGTTTTCCCGTATTCTGAGCGTGAGGAAACTCCAGCTGCCAGAATGCCGCAAGTAGCAAAGTCTGTTAGAAAAGCTAGAGCAGAAATTTTAAGGGTAACAGGGAAGCAGCAATTACAACAATTTTTCCAAAGGAATATAGGGCATGAAGTGGAATTACTTGTAGAGCAAAATAACATAGCTCATACAGAAAATTTTATTCCGGTAAAGTTGCAAGGTAATTTTGACGTTGGGCAAATTATTAAAGCTCGGTTAGTTGCTGTAGAGGATAATTATATGATTTCAGAAATTTTGGTATAGTAGACTTACCTAGCATAAGTCAAAATCTGATAGAGATATATGTAGTTTTATCAATTTAATATTCTTTTATGACAAAAAAGTTAAAGCATGATTCATTAGTCAAAACAATAATGGCTGATCCTGTGGCAGCTCAAGAATTTTTGGAATATTATTTGCCTAATGATTTTAAGAGTTTAGTAGATTTATCAAAGATAACAGTAGAAAAAGAAAGCTACATAGAGGAATCGTTAAACAAAAAATATAGTGATATAGTGTATGGAGTTGCGACCAAGAATCAGGGTAAGGCTTTTGTGTATGTGTTGATTGAGGCTCAGTCGGGCGTTGATTATTGGACAGCTCTACGATTATGGAAATACACATTATTATTGTGTGAAAGGCATAAAAAAGGAAGAAAGAAATTACCATTAGTATATAATTTAGTAATTTATAATGGTAAAGAAGTTTATACTGCCCCTAGGAATTTATGGAGTTTATTTACCGATGCAGTTATAGCCAAGAAAGTGATGACAGAAGATTATCAATTGGTTGATTTACAAAGCATGTCTGATGATGAAATAATGAAGAAGAAGCATATTGGGATGTTAGAATATATGTTCAAGCATATTCATCAACGAGATATGATAAAGCTTTGGGAAGAATTTCTGCAGAGATTTAAATTAGAGATATTAGTAGATAAGGAAAAAGGCTATATTTACATAAAATCATTTTTATGGTACACTGATGCTAAGCTTCCTGAGGAAAAGCAATCAGATATTGGAGGAAGTACTAACCAAATATTTATCAGAAGAAGAACAAGGTGTTATTATGAGAACTATTGCACAAAAATATATCGAAGAAGGTGAAGCTAGAGGTATCCAGCTAGGTGAAGCTAGAGGTGAAGCTAGAGGCGAAGCTAGAGGCAAAGCTAGAAGAAATTTCGAAGTGGCAAGAAATCTTCAGAAAGCTGGAATATCGATTGAGATAATATCTCAATCTACTGGGTTAACTAAAGAGCAAATTGAAGAATTAGAATAAATATAAGGATTCTTACAATTGCCACGCCACCTAACTAGGACTCGCTAATAGACGTCTTTTCAACTACTATTTCCTTAGGTTGCCACCTATGTGCAATGACGCTAAGGCTAAATACTAATCGGATTTATAACGTTGCCAATTTAAGTTAATTCACTATATAAATAATTGCTATGAAAAAATTTAAAAGCATTGCTGTCTATGGTGGCGGTAGCTGGGGAACTGCACTAGCCTGTCAAGTGGCAAGGTGCTATGAGGATGTGTCGATATTGGTACGTGAGAATAATATTATCGAGGAAATATTAAAGAATCGAACTAATAGTAAATATCTTGGTTCTGATATTACATTACCAACTAATCTAGTTCCTTGTGATAATTTGTCAGCTTTACTAGACAAAGAAGTAATAATTATTGCGGTACCATCTTTTGTTTTTCAGGAAACTTTGAAGATATTAAAAAACGCTGGGATATCTGAAAGCGTAGCGTTATTAGTTGCAACTAAAGGATTTGGCAGAGACCCTACGGAGTTATTATCTGATAAAGTAAAAGCCATATTACCAGCTAATCCTTTAGCCTTTATAGCTGGACCTAACCTCGCTAAAGAAGTTGCTCAAGATTTATTAACTTCAGTAACCATTGCTTCTTTAGATGTTAATCTTGCCAAACGACTAGCAATTAGCTTGGCATCTCAACAATTTAAGTTGACCATAACTGACTATATGGTAGTGATGCAAGTGGCATCGGCTGTTAAGAATATTATAGCAATAAAGAGTGGTTGGTATGATGCAAAAGGTTACGGACAAAATGCAAAAGCCGGGCTTATAACTCAAGCAATTCAAGAAATAAGAATTTTATCTGAGGCTATTGATGGAGAGCTTGGAGATGCTTCTATTTTGTATGCTCCAGGTATATTAGGGGATTTGGTACTAACTTGTTATTCTAAAGAATCACGAAATACTAGATTTGGTTATGAGCTTGGTAAACATTTAGATGTTGGAAATTTTTTAAATCAAAATTTATACTTAGTGGAAGGGCTAGAATCTGCTAGACTGGTATTGGATCTCATAAGAAAGTATGACCTAGTACTGCCTATTATTGAATCAGTAATTAAAGAACTGAAAATAATATGAAATTCTTTAGCAAATTACCACAAACATTATCACAAATAGTTAGTAAAATAATATTATTAGAATGTTGTTTGTTATTAGTAATTTTTCCACTAGAAAATTTTAGAATTAACACAGAAACTGTTATTTTTCCAGCTTTTGAAGTTAGTTTACTTTACTATTTTGCTACATTTTATCATATTGGTTTTTGGCTAATATTTTTAGTAGGAATAATTTTTGACCAATTATATTCTATGCCAATTGGTACAAATTCCTTGGTTCTTGTAACTGCTCACATAATTTTACAATTTGCTGGAAAATTCTTTATAGTTAGAAGTTATTTAACAAATTTCCTGATTTTTGGGTTATATTATTTTTTTATATTACATTTTAGATATTTGCTAATTTTAACTAAAGGTCTATCTTCCCAAGGGTATCTTACGATGTTAATGCACTATCTTACTACGATATTTTCCTATAATTTGCTACGAATTCCTCTTGATAAGGTATTGTTCCCCAAACGTCAAGGAGAGGAGGTTTAACCCTCAAACGTCATGGCTCAGAGCTACTTTAGTAGAGACAAAGCAATTCAGAAAAGTATTAGAAATGGATTGCTTCGACCATTACATGGTCTCGCAATGACGTTTGGTATCTAGTACTACAAAAACATAATAGGAATCGCTATCAAAAAAATATGCTAAATAATAAAATATTACATAACCAGTTAATATCAAGACGGTCTTTTCTGATAGGTTCAGGAAAACTAACATTATTTTCATTATTGGCTGGAAAAATGTTTTACATGCAGTTATTTGAAAGTGATAAATATCGTACTTTATCTGATAAAAATCGGATAAGTTTTATTCTAGTTCCGCCATTCAGGGGACAAATTTATGATGTTAACGGTAATGTTCTAGCTACCAACCAAACTTGTTTTAGGTTATTACTGGATATGCATGAGGCTACTAATTACAAACAGGAATTAATTCTAGTAGCAAATATCTTGCAACTAACTGAAGAAAAACAAAATTACATTAATCAAAAAATAAAAAAAGCCAATAAACGTGTTCCTTTACTGATATTAGATAATCTTAGCTGGCAACAAATGTCACTCATTGAGGAACAAAAGTTAAATTTAACTTCTATTTTTGTAGATGTCGGTTATGTAAGATTTTACCATTTTTCAGAAGCCGCTTGTCATGTAATAGGTTACACTGGACAGATTAATGAGCAAGAGAAACAAGAGCTAGAAATCAATAATTTAGGGGATTTTAATATTGGTAAATCTGGTGTAGAAAAATATTATGAAGAAAAGTTACGTGGGAAATTTGGTTATAAGCAGATAGAAGTAAATGCTTTAGGCAAACAAGTCAGAGAAATTACCAATCTTCCAAGTCAACAAGGAGAGGACTTACATCTAAATATTGACGCAGAGTTACAACAAAGAGTGCAGCCTTATTTAACTAAACAAGGCTGTTCGGCGATAGTTATTGATACAAATAACGGTAATGTTTTAGTGCTGGCTATGTCGCCGGTATTTGAAGCCAATAATTTTGTAAAATTGTCTCAAGATTATTGGCAAAGTTTAATTAATGATCCTTATAAGCCGTTAATTAATAAAACCATACAAAGTACTTATCCACCTGGTTCTATTTTCAAAATTATTACAATTTTAGCTGGTTTAGAGAGTGGAATTAAACCGGATAAAACGGTTAATTGTACTGGGGATTCGGTATTAGGTACTAATAGCTTTCGGTGCTGGAGTCGTCATGGTCATGGCACAGTGGATATGTATAATTCCATTAAGCATTCTTGTAACTCTTATATGTATGAAATAGCTCGCTTAACAGGTCATAAAAAAATATTAGATATGGCAAGAAATTTTGGTTTCGGTACAAAAACTGGTATTGATTTGATTGGAGAAGCCTCAGGTTTCCTTCCTTCAGAAGAATGGAAAATGAAAAAATTTAACTCTAAATGGACAATTGGTGATACTCTTAACTTATCGATAGGGCAGGGATTTTTATCAGCTACTCCAATCCAGTTAGCTAGGTTTGTAACGGCAATTGCTAATAATGGGAAATTGTATAATCCTAGAATTGCTAAAGATATATCGGTATTTGATCAGGTTAACATCAATCAAAAATACTTAGATATTTTAAAAGAAGGCATGTATAAAGCAGTTAATACTGAAGGAGGAACTTCCTATTATAGTAGGATTTTAGCAGAAGGACATCAATTAGCTGGTAAAACAGGTACCGCACAAGTGCAAGCAAAAGCTAATATAGATGATGATTTAAGCAGTAAATCAGTTGTTTGGCAAAGGCGTAACCATGCTATATTTGCCGGGTTCGCTCCCTATCAACAACCTCGTTACTCTATTCTGGTCTTTGTCGATCATGGCGGAGGTGGAGGCAGGGTGGCAGCTCCTATAGCTAACAAAATTATGACTATGGTACTTGATAAATATATTTAGCATTACTCCGCTATAGTCAATTGATGAGAATTGGGTAGCAGGAGTGCATAGGCGTTAGTTTAAGAAAACAGTAGTTGAAAAACCGTCATTGCGAGGAGACCGTAAGGTCACGAAGCAATCCAGAAAAGTGGTTAGAAGTGGATTGCCACGCCACCTACGGTGGCTCGCAATGACGGAGTAATATTAAATTACATAATTTATGTAAAATTAATATATTTTTTTATTATTCTACTTAGTGCTAGCAATCTTATAGTATATATTAACTATATTAATCTAAGAACCTGAAATATGATAAACCCAATTTTAGAACAATTTATAATTATTTTGCCTGAGATAATGCTGACCTTACTGGCTTTGTTTAGTCAACTATCGGCTGTATTTTTTAGTAACAAAACTAGAATCATCACTAATATTACAATATTATTATCGATTGTATTTTCTATTACTTTGGTGCAGAGTAGAGCGGTAGCTTTTAATGATTCCTTTGCCATTAATAGTTTTACTGGTGTTTGTAAAGTCTTTGCTTTGCTTTTTTCAATAATGACCATAATAATTTATTATGGTTATTGTAAAGTCACTATAGTCAATTCAGGAGAATTTGGGGCTAGGAGCGATGGAACGACGCCTATAAGTAATAGGCAAGCGACAAACAACAACGTCCCCAACTTCTCATCAATTGACTATAATGAAAAATTTAAGCCAGAATTCATAACCTTGGTGTTACTTTCGACCGTTGGTATTTTTATTACTATATCGGCTCGTAATTTCCTACTATTATTTGTGGCTATGGAATTGCAAGCACTAGCAGCATATGTACTAGCTGGCTTTAGTTTGTATAATATTAAATCATCAGAAGGAGCGTTAAAATACTTTATTCTAGGTAGTTTGATTAGTTGTCTGACCTTGTTTGGGATATCCTTTATTTATGGATTTGGTGGTAGTTTAGATTATAGTAATATTCTACAAAAATTAAATCAATCACCGCAGCCAAATATTGGGTTAGTAAGTGGCTTAGTACTTTTTTTAAGTGGTATTTTCTTTAAATTATCTAGTGCTCCTTTGCATGCTTGGACGCCAGATGTATATGAAGGATCACCAATTCCTTCAGTTACCTATTTTGCTGCTGCTACAAAATTTGGCAATGTAGTGGTGTTATTAAATA
Source organism: Candidatus Tisiphia endosymbiont of Ceraclea dissimilis (assembly GCF_964030735.1). NCBI lineage: Bacteria > Pseudomonadati > Pseudomonadota > Alphaproteobacteria > Rickettsiales > Rickettsiaceae > Candidatus Tisiphia > Candidatus Tisiphia endosymbiont of Ceraclea dissimilis. The sequence continues at coordinate 796,117 of NZ_OZ034917.1, read as the reverse complement.
TAATGACGATGGTAGTTGGTGATTATAAACAAATTTCAGTTGATTTAATAAAAATAACAGCAATTTTGTCAATGTTGATTGGGGCAGGTGGGGCTATTAAACAAAACTCTCTCAAAAGGCTAATGGGATACAGCACTATTCTAAATATTGGTTATGTTTTGCTGGGAGTTGCTTTGCATAGTGAGCAAGGTAATAATGCAGCATTAATATATATATTTATTTATGCTGCTTCCGTTTTAGGCTTTTTTGCCTGTTTAATTGCTCTGCTGGGGGGAAAAGCTGATACGGCAAATTTTGATGATATTAAGGGTCTGGCGAATAGTCGTAAGGCTTTGGCTGCTGGGATTACCATTATCATGTTCTCGATGATTGGTATTCCCCCACTGGCAGGATTTTTTGGTAAATATTTCATTTTTTATCAGGCTATTGTAGAGGAACAATTTACTCTAGCATTTATAGCTATTGGTACCAGTATTATAGCAGCTTATTATTACCTCAAAATAGTTAGGTCTATGTACTTTTTTGAGGCAAATAAAAGTTTGCAGCTAGATTTAGTACCAACCCATCAAAGCTTAAAGTTTATAAATTGTTTTATTATAGGATTTTTGTTAATTTTTTCTCTTTTTATAAAGTAGTTTGATGAGGAGTTATGTCTTGGCAAAAAAAATATAAGCTACTAGTTTTTGATACAATAGATAGTACTAGCTGCGAAGCTATTAGGATGGCTAAGAGCTGTCCTGATGGTAGTTATGTAATATTAGCAAAAAATCAAACAAAATCGCGTGGAAGAAATAACAAAATTTGGCATTCTAATCTAGGAAATTTGCATGTTAGTATATTATTAAAGCATCAAATTAATCTTAGTTATCTTCCGCAATTATCTTTTGTTATGGCTATTGTTGTGTATAAAACTATTACTTCTCTTACAGCCAGTTCAGTGAATTCTATCAAATTAAAATGGCCCAATGATATTTTGATAAACGACAAAAAAGTATCTGGTATATTGCTTGAATCTATTAGTATAAATAACAATAATTATCTTATTATAAGTGTTGGCATTAACATCAAGGAAAATCCTTTAAATATTGAGCAACTGGCAACCAATTTATCTGATGAGAATATAGAAGTAAAATATCCAGAATATTTATTAGATATCTTGATGATTAATTTTGAAAAATATTTTAGTAGATGGAAAGAACAGGGATTTAGTAAAATAAGACAATATTGGCTTAGAAATGCTTATAAGTTGGGCGAGATGGTTAGTGTAAATGATGGAAACACAAAAATCTCAGGGATTTTTAAAGATATAGATGAAAATGGAGGTATAAGAATTCAGCTTGAGGATGGGAAAATAATTACCTTATGTAGTTTTGAGATATTAGATTTTTTATAAAAATAATAGTTGCGATATTAATTATATTTGATATTATGCCCTCGCAATATTTGACGTCGTCAGATACGGATAAAACTGTAAACAGAAGCGGTCTAGAAGGCTGTCTGTGATAACTAATTAATTATATTTTGAGCCAAAAAGAGCCAAATATAGAATTACTTTACTCACCTTACGCATGGCATTTAAAAGCCATATAAAAAAATAGCTTGGCGTCATTGCGAGAAGCTACTTTAGTAGCGACGAAGCAATCTAATGAATGTGGATTGCTTCGACCATGTAGTGGTCTCGCTAATAGCGTTTTGTACTTTCCCGGAATTTTTAAATTGCCCTGGGTTATGCGTAGGGTGAGATACTAAATCTTTTTTTAACATTAAATTTGAGGAATAATAAATTTTTACCAATCGTTGCCTTACCCTATGAATAAATAAAATATCTTGTTGCTCTACAGTTTTGATAGGCACAAACCTCATATTAGGTCTCGCTACTGCCTCACATATTGCTTCGCTATCTGCTTGATCATTTTTATTAGTTTTAACATAAGGCTTAACAAATTGTGGAGCTATTAGTTTTACAGTATGACCTAATTTTGTTAATTCTCTTGCCCAATAGCTAGCTCCACCGCAAGCTTCCATGCCTACTAGACACTTTGGTAAGTTAGCCATAAAAGTTAGAACCTGCTCTCTCATTAATTTTTTCTTTAATATTGTCTTACCATTTTTATCTACACCGTGAATTTGAAAAATTCTTTTGCAATATCTATACCAATTGTGGTAACTTCCATATGGGCCTCCTTATTGTTGTTTAGGATTCATTTCCTATCCTAGAAGATTAGCATATGCTTCTCATTCTGTATATAGGGTAGGTTCATACCATTATTTCATTTAAAAATTAAGTAACAGGAGATAATATTAATGGCTAGTTATTATTTATGGTTTAAAGCATTCCATCTTATATCGGCAATTTCTTGGATGGTGGGTTTATTATACTTGCCAAGATTATATGTATATCATTCTAGAGTGGCGGTAGGGAGTGAATCTGATAAAACATTTCAGTTAATGGAAAGTAAGTTACTCAGAATAATTATGAATCCTGCTATGATAAGTACCTATACTTTAGGTATAATCAATAGTTATATATATGGGTTAGTAGCTTTAGGAACATGGTTTTATATAAAAATGACAGCAGTTTTAGGCATAACTATTTTTCACGGTTTATTATCTAGATGGCGAAAGAATTTTGTTGATGGAAAAAATAATCATTCCGAGAAATTTTATCGTATGGTCAATGAAGTGCCGGCATTATTGATGATCATAGCGGTTATTATGGTTATTGTTAAACCATTTGATTAATTTTATGCAATTACCTATTAGTGCATTGAAAAAATAATGTATAGTCAATTAATGGGAAGTTAGGGACGTTGCCACTCGTCGCTTGTCTATTACTTATAGGTATTGTTCCTAGCCCCAATGACTATATAGCTTAATATGATAAAATAGTATAAAAATGAATTTTAATGCAAATTGCTAAAATATTATTGCCATTGGCTAATCTTTTTCCATTGGATTATTCAATTCCAAATGAATTAGAATTAGCTATAGGGGATTTAGTAATAGTCCCTTTTAGAAATAAGGAATTAACTGGTATAGTATGGCAGTTAGATATTGAAGTTTCAGAGAAATATAACAAAATCAAATCTATTAAACAGAAAGTACCACTTGAATTTAAACTTAATCAAGAGATATTATCGCTAATTAAGTGGGCTGCTAATTATTACATGGTAGAGCTTGGTTCAATTGCAAAGTTGGTTTTACCAATTGATATTGCTGAGCAACCTATAAAAATAAAACACCAAGAATTAAATAAAGATTTTACTTTACCACCCCTCTCAATAGATCAACAAAAGGCACTTTCTCTATTAAGTCAATCAGATAAACCATCAATTATTAAGGGAGTAACCGGATCAGGTAAAACAGAAGTTTATTTTCATTTATTAGCTAAATATTTGAGGCAAGGTAAGCAAATATTGATAATGTTACCAGAAATTGCTTTAAGTCAACAAATTATAAATCGTTTTATAGAAAGATTTGGCTTTAATCCAATAATATGGAATTCGGCAGTTACTAAAGCTCAGAAAAAGATGATTTTAAGAGGTTTGCTGAACAATGAAATTAAAGTCATAATTGGTGCTAGAAGTAGTTTATTCTTACCGTACCCTAGTCTTGGATTAATTATTATTGATGAAGAGCATGATAGTTCTTATAAGCAAGATGATGGTATATTATATAATGCTCGTGACGTAGCAATATTGCGGGGAAGCCTATCTGCAACAAAAGTAGTATTATGCTCAGCTACTCCATCTATTGAAACAATTTATAATGTAAATACAGATAAATATCAATTAATTGAATTGTCAAGTCGTTACCAAGATGCAACTTTACCAAAAATTCAAATAATAGATATGAAGAAGGAGAATTTACCAAAAAATTCTTATTTATCTACAAAGTTAATAGAGTCAATTCGTGAAAAACTGGCAAGCAAAGAGCAAGTATTATTATTTCTAAATCGTAGAGGTTATGCTCCGTTAATGTTGTGTAAGCTTTGTGGTTATCGTTTTACTTGTAATTATTGTTCTGCTTGGTTAGTGGTACATAAATCTAGTAAAAAACTTGAATGTCACCATTGTGGTTATCAGAGTAGGATTCATATTGTTTGTCCAGATTGTTTAGAAAAAGATTCTTTAACTATCTGTGGTCCTGGAATTGAGAGAATTGAAGAAGAAACTAGGAGTATTTTTCCTGATAGTAAAATTGCTGTAATTAGTAAAGATTATTCTCAAAAACCTAAAGACATACAAGAATTACTATATAAAATGGAGAATTTGGAAATTGATATTTTAATTGGTACTCAGATGATTACTAAAGGTTATCATTTTCCCAATCTTACCTTAGTGGGTGTTATTGATGCTGATCTTGGAACAGTTAATAGTGGGGATTTACGATCAAGTGAACGTAACTATCAGTTACTTCATCAAGTTGGAGGTAGGGCAGGAAGAGAAGATAAAAAAGGTGTAGTATTAATGCAAAGTTATTATCCAGATAATGCTATATTTAGCTATATAAAAAATGGAGGAGATCAATTTTTGCAATATGAGCTTAAAACAAGACAAGCAGAAAATATGCCACCTTTTACCAAAATGGCATCGATAATTTTATCTGGAAAAAGCGAGCATAAAGTGTTTGAAATATCCAGGAATTTAGTTGCCATTGCTCCAAAAAGTTCAGCACGAATACTTGGACCATCTAGTGCATTAATGTCTAAATTATCAGGAAAATTTCGCTATCGTATCTTAATCATAGTAGATAGGAAATTTAATCTACAGAAATTCTTGCAAATATGGTTAAGTTTAATCAAAATCCCCTCTTTTTGTCACTTAAAAATAGACATTGATCCTAAGAGTTTTCATTAATTAGTTATCGCAGGCAATATCCATATATCATACAATTTTTATTTATTTCCTTGTGATGAGTAGAAAGATGATCGATAATAGTTATTGCGAGGAGCCTCTTTGCGGTGGCACGGCAATCCAAAAAATGGTCAGGAATGGATTGCTTTTTGGCTTAAGCCTTTTCGCAATGACGTTGATACTTCAGATGGAGTCAGAAATGATTAACACCAACAATAAATACATAGTTTGATATGAGTAAATATGTAGAACTAAATGATGCTAAGATAAGTTTTTGCCTAGCTCAATCACGGGATGGAAAATTAATAAAATCTTGGTTTGATAAACCACATGTTAAACATTATTGGGACAATAGTAGCGATCTATTGGAAAACCTACAGAATTACTTGCAAGGTACGAAAGATATTTTTGATTATTGGCTAGGCTTTTATGATATGCAACCCTATGCGTTAATAATGACATCAGATGCAAACGACTCTACACCGGAACATCTACTACCTTGGGTTAAACCTAAGGAAATCACTTGGACTATAGATTTTATGATAGGACAAGAAAATTTTCTAGGATTGGGTTTAAGCTCAATGACCTTAGCAAGATTTATAAATACAACAAAACAAGTTAGCACTTGGATAATTGATCCTAGTGAATCAAACCATAAAGCAATTAGTGCCTATAAAAAAGCTGGTTTCAAAATAGTTGATAGTTTTGCTCCATCTACAGGCTACTTTAAGGATGTACCACATTATTTAATGATTCTAAAGAATTATAGCTAATCCGAACGTGTTCTTGATACCATTATTAGTTCCTAAATGTCTATTAGCGAGAACACATAGTGAAAGTGGATATTGATATTGAATTTATAATGGCAAGATATTAGACCTCTTTTGAAACTCTACTTTTGCAATGACTAAAAATAAGAGCAAATACCATGTTAACTAAAGAAACTAAATTAAAACTATACGCTTCTGCTTTGAAAAGTATCAAATTATACAATAAATATATTGCTTCCATACTACTACTATTACCCTTAATGGCAAATGGTAAAATTGTTAAGACTAATAGTTTAGAGCAAATAAATAATGAATATCAAGAATTATGCAATAATTATCCTCCTGAGGATATCCTGTTGGTTATAGGGAGAGACAAAGTTATATTCAAATCATTCTTTCCACCAATTAACCAACTGAATAAAAATGAATTATCTAAACTATCTGAATTATTTAAATCAGTTAAAGCATCAAAGGTAGTTTATATTGATACAATATTGTTTACAGAGTATAAAAATGAGTTATTAGATAGTAATTTACCTAAATTTATAAAAGGTATAATGGATAAAGGCAGTCCAGTAATTGTTAGTGACCGTAGTTTAACTGGTAACTTTAACAATATAAAGAAACTAGAAATATGGAAGGCTGATTATTTAAAAAAATTCAATATTGACTTATCTAATAGTTTCCCTCAACATAATTATCTTATTTTTAATAATATGGAGCCTTTCGATAATACTTATCAGACATTTTATCAAGGTATATTGAGCAGCAATAATAGTCCTCTATTTCGGTTAATATTAAACTTTTTAATAGAAGTGAAGTTCGTGCCAAAAGTTCTAATAATGGTTGATGAAAATTCTAGTGAGCTAATTTCGATGGAAAGTCAACTTAAAAATTATGACGATAATGTAATGTTTATTGGTTATAATTATCGATTATCTGATACAAAAGAATCAATATTTAACTCTCGTGATTTTGTAAAATTATTTAGTGAGTTGATTAATAAGATAAATGCTACAAAAAGAAGCAATGTTAAAATTAAGAATCAGAAAAACATAAATCCATATGACAATAAAAAATAACCTTTTATTAAAATTGTTAGACCTCCTGCATAAGTCAAAATTATTATTAATTCTTGTTATGCTACCATATACGAGTTATGCAATAATCATTCCCACTTATTCTATAGATTCTGTTACGGTAAAAAATTTATTTGAAAAAATTAATGGATCTAGCTTAGTGCTAATCAATATTGATGATACAATAGTTACGCCTAAGTCTAATATGTTTCGTTATGCCAATCCTTATGGGGGGTTTATCGAGGAGCTTGTTGCTTTAAAAAAGTATCGTTCCAATATAGATGAAGTAATTGCTAAGTTGCTACTACAAAGACAAGTTATGTTGGTAGAAGCTAATTGGTCGAAATTTATTGATAAGCTAAAGAGTTCTGGGGCTTTGGTTTTTGGCTTTACTAAAATTAACCCAGCATGTAGAAGGATTGAAAATTATGAGGAATGGCAGTATGAGCAACTAAGTAGGCTTGGTATTAAATTTACTAATAAAGTTAATAATAAAGAAATATTAAAATTTGATGAGACTGATAAAAAATCACCAATTTTTTATAAAGGCATAATATTTACTGATGCTTTAAATAAAGCTCAGGCACTATATGAGTTTATGCGTATCACAAATATTTTACCTGATAACATTATAATTTTTGAGAATAAAAGAAGTGAATTAAAACATATAGATAATTTTCTAAAGACAGTTGACCTAGATTATTATGGAATAGAATATTTAGCTGTTACAAAACTAAAGGGTACTGCACAGGATAATATAGTGAAGTTGCAACAAGAAGTATTATTAAAAACAGGAAAATGGTTAGAAGATGATGAGGCTAAGCAATTTATAGAAAATAACAAATGATGGTTAATTTAATTAGGTCGTTAAAAAGTTTAATTACCGATGCTGGAAGAATTGCTCTAATGACAAGAGATTTAGGGCTAATAGTTTGTTATAAAGATGATAATTCACCTGTAACAAATGCTGATAAAGAAATTAGTGATTTTATATATAATGGTTTAACAAAGTTAACACCAAATATTCCTGTAATTTGTGAAGAGAGAGAGCCAGTTGCTTTAAATAAAGAGCAATTTTGGTTAATTGATCCGATTGATGGGACAAAAAGTTATGTCAAAGGTGAGGATACATATACAGTAAATATTGCCTTGATAAAAAATGGTATGCCTGTTATTGGCTTTATCTATCAACCATCCATACAGAAATTACATTATACAGATGTTAATAATATTTTGCGAGTTGAACAAAATGATGTGGCAGTAAGTTTTGACGTCTTACCTAGAAATCATTATAGTGCTGTTGTTAGCTCACGCTGTTCCAATTCAGAGATTAAGAAATTTTTAGAAAAACATTTAATTACCGAAATAGTTAGCATACCAAGCTCTATTAAATTATGTTTAATAGCAGAAGGGAAAGCCGATATTTACCCCAAATTTGGGACAACTATGGAATGGGATATCGCAGCAGGTCATGCACTAATTAAAGCTAATGGTGGAAATGTTGTTGATCTAGATGGCAATGAATTAGTTTATCAAAAGAAGAATTTCCAGAACCCTCATTTCTATGCTTATAGTCGATATTTCCCTATTCTTACTTCATTGTAATAACAAAGAAAAATATTTATGTTTTTCTTAATGATATAACATGTTATAATATGTTATATAGTAAATAACTAAATAAATAGGAGGTTTAATATGAATTTTAATATTTATATCAACGATCATTTATATAACGAGCTAGAGCAGCAAAGACAATTATCAGGTAGAAGTAGAAATAGCATAATAAATGAAGCATTAACTGACTGGATTAATAGTCATAAACAAACAAAATGGTCAGAAGGCATTTTTAGTTTTGATAAAGACACAAGAGATTTATACCCAGATACAAAGGAATTAAGGCAAAGTATGTTAGAACCAAAAGATCACAAGTTTTAATGAAATATAGGACAACATAATGAAATACCTTCTAGATACTTGCACAATATCCTTTTTTCTCAGAGGGCAGGTTAATGTTATAGAACAAATGCAACAGGTTAGTCCTAGTGACTTAAGTATATCTGTTGTAACTTTATTGGAGATAGAATATGGTTTTAATATAAAACAAAGTCAGCAGATGAATAAGCTGTATAAGAAATGGCAAAGCCTAGTAAGTCTTATTAGTATCTTACCATTTAATGATGGTACTGCAATAATAGCAGCTGCAATTAGAGCATTGCTAAAACAGCAAGGTAAGTCTATAGGAGCATATGATGTTTTAATAGCTGCCACCGCATTAGAGCATAAAATTATTTGTGTTACTAATAACTTATCAGAATTTCAACGTATTAAAGAATTAGAATTATTAGATTGGACTGTTGGCACTTAAAGAAATTAATAGAAGAATATTATGGATTTAGTAATACATACATTTGGTTATATTGACGTGTATTATAGTCAATTGATGAGAAGTTGGTGACGTTGTTACTCGTCGCTCCTAGCCCCAAATTCTCCTGAATTAATGGTATGGACCTACCCTATATACAGAATGAGAAGCATATGCTAATCTTCTAGGATAGGAAATGAATCCTAAACAACAATAAGGAGGTCCATATGGAAGTTACCACAATTGGTATAGATATTGCAAAAGAATTTTTTAAATTCACGGTGTAGATAAAAATGGTAAGACAATATTAAAGAAAAAATTAATGAGAGAGCAGGTTCTAACTTTTATGGCTAACTTACCAAAATGTCTAGTAGGCATGGAAGCTTGCGGTGGAGCTAGCTATTGGGCAAGAGAATTAACAAAATTAGGTCATACTGTAAAACTAATAGCTCCACAATTTGTTAAGCCTTATGTTAAAACTAATAAAAATGATCAAGCAGATAGCGAAGCAATATGTGAGGCAGTAGCGAGACCTAATATGAGGTTTGTGCTTATCAAAACTGTAGAGCAACAAGATATTTTATTTATTCATAGGGTAAGGCAACGATTGGTAAAAAATCGTACTGCACTTGCTAATGAGATCAGGGGATTATTACATGAATTTGGTTTTGTTATACCGCAAGGAATTAATAAAATTATGACAAAACTAACTGAGATTTTAGATGAAGGAGCTTTAAGCCAGCTAAGCTATCGAACGTTTAGTGAGTTAAAAGAAGAATTTCTAGAGAATGATAAAAAAATAAAAGAATTAGAACAAAGATTAAAAATTATAGCTAGCCAGTATAGTAATCACCAACAACTAATGACGATACCAGGTATAGGGTTAATTACTGCTACAGCCTTAATAGCGTCAATAGGTAATGCTAGTTGTTTTGAAAATGGCAGGCAATTATCAGCATGGCTAGGATTAGTACCAAGGCAACATTCTAGTGGTGGCAAAGATAAGTTGCTTGGCATTAGTAAAAGAGGTGATATATATTTACGCACTTTGTTGATTCAAGGAGCAAGAGCAGTACTGAATAGTAAAATAAGATTTACCACGGAAGAGCAAAAATCTAAAAAAGATTATAGCAAGTTTACTAAAGTTACATTTTTACTAATACCAAATCACTATCTATTTAATAATATAGATGCTATAGTGTGTTATTTAAGATAGTATAGTGTTAATTAAGATGTCTAGAGGGTATAAGGTATTAGAAGTTAATGTAGAAGAAGTGAAACAATTAATGAATGAAGCAAAGACTAAAGAAGAATTTAGACGTTATCAATCAATCTATCTAAGAGTGAGTGAAAAAATGCCGACATCATTGATTGCTAAAGTTACAGGATTATCAGAAAGTCATGTTCACAGAACCCATAGTTAATGTCGGAAAAAAGGCTTAAAGGCACTATGTAGCAGGAAGAAAGGTGGGAGATACAGAAGTTATCTAACTCAAGAGCAAGAACGTGAGATGCTTAAAAAGATAGAACAGAATGCCGTTAATGGTGGGATAGTAGAAATTAGCAAGGTGCATAAGATTTTTGAGGAAACGGTTGGTAGTAAAATAGCACGTTACACAGCTTATAGGCTGCTTCATAGGCATGGGTGGCGTAAAATTGCACCAAGACCATACCATCCTAAACAAAAGAAGGATGCGGTAGAAACTTTTAAAAAAAGTGGCCTGATATGGTTAAAGAAGCAAGAGTATCAGCAGCAACTGAAGGCAAGGAATTAAAGATATTCTTCCAAGATGAGGCACGTTTTGGTCGTATAGATTCATTAAGGCGTTGCTGGGTTCCGGCTGGAATCAGGCCTTTACTTAAGAAACAAATTATTCGTGAATATACTTATACTTATGGGGCAATTTGTCCATTTGACGGTGCTAGTTGTTTCCTTATTTTGCCTTTAATGAACCAAGATTGGATGATGTTAATGCTACAAGAAATGGCAAAGCGTTATAAGGATAATTTTCTTTTAGTAGTATGCGATGGAGTTGCTGCACATAAACTCGATAAAGAATTATTACCTAATAATATTAAACTAGCTTACTTGCCACCATATAGCCCACAATTAAACCCACAAGAAAATATATGGGATGATATGAGGGAAAAATTCTTTTATAACCTAGCTTTTGATTCAATGAATGCTATAGAAAATCAACTAATCACAGCATGTAATTATTATGAAAATAATCCTGCAATTGTCAAATCTATATGTGCTTGGAATTGGATAGTATCTTGTTAATTAGATAGTGATTTGGTATAAGTTGATTCCAGGCATAGCAAGCATTAGCAACGATATCTTCGTATACACCGTAACATTGATTAGATAGGAAGTGATTTTTGATCCACTGCCAAATTTGTTCCATCGCATTTAATTCCGGCGCGTATGGCGGAAGCGGTACCAAGGTAATGTTACTTGGAATAATTAATTTTTTCGCTGCATGCCACCCGGCATTATCTGTTAATAATGCAACATGCCTACCAGAATCAATAGTCAAAGAAAATTCATCTAAGAACTTATTCATTGAATCAGTATTGGTATATGGTAAAATTAACGCAAAAGATTCGCCCGTATCATGGCAAGCAGCCCCATAGATGTATGTTGAGATAAATTGTTGTTGCCTTACTTTCCTAGGTCTGCTCCCACGTTTAGCCCATATGCGACTTAAACTACCTTGCTGCCCAATTCGAGTTTCATCCTGTGACCAAATGTCAACCTTACTCCAATCAATATCTTTTGGTAATAATACTTTTAGCATATTGGCGAAGTTTTTTTATATGTATTTTGAGTTGCTTGATTAGATTTTGGGTGTATTGAACGAGAAGTAATCCAGCTAAAACCAAGTCGATGTATAGTGTTATAAAATGTTTTTAAACTACATTTAATACCATATGTTTCAAATAACATATTATGTAATTCCTTTCCTGTTATATAACCACCTGTCTTACTTTCACTCAACATATTTATTTTATCAGACAGAAAAGATTCTTGTAAGCTATTGAATTTTCTAAACGCACCACTCCTATGTGATTCAAATAATCCATCAAAGCTAGAGTTTCTAAATCTTCTAAGCCAAGATTGTACTGTTTTCCAGTGCGATCCAACTATTATCGATACAGTTTTCAATGACTTGCCTGATTGCAGGTGATGCATTGCTAATAAGCGTATGCGATTTCTTCCGTGCAACTCGTTTTTCATTAGGCATATGAAATCATGCTCATGAAAACCTTTTGGTAATATTAATGTTCTTGCCATTTTACTACCTGCTCAAGTTTATATTCCCATATTATAATATACCTCCTTAACTATTTCAATTGGTATTAAACTATTTTTTGAGCTGCGAGGCTCCCCAACCTCAATCCTCAAGAACGAGCAAGAAGTATTACAAATAAGGCAACAACGTAAGATGATGCAAATGCAACAGATACAAGGGCAATGATCAAATGAAACTATCAATTAACTCATCATCCCCATCACCTTTATTAAAAAAAGAGCAATTAAAATCAATTTATTGCAAGCTTTTTAGTGGAGAAGATGGTAAAATAATATTAGAGGATTTAGCTCAGATGAGCGGCATATATCGTAGCAATTTCGTTCGGCAGGAAAGTGAGTACACTGCCTTTCTTGAATGACATCGAGCGTTGTTCCTATATATATGCTCACAGGCTTCAGAAGATGATGGAGTTAATAATATTGATGGTGCTAAAATGAACCAGATAAATAAAGGCAACATTTAGTAATAATTAAGAGGTTATATTATATGTTTTTATCAAAATTTCTTGACCCTAAAAATGATTTTTGTTTTCGCCAAATATTTGGTACTGAAAAGAATAAAGATATACTTGTTCATTTTTTAAATGATGTCCTAAAATTTGAAGGTAGTGACAAAATAACTAATGTGGTATTTTTACCAACTATCCAAGACCCTGATATTGCTATTTACAGAAAGTCTATTGTTGACGTATTATGCAAAGATCAACATGGTAATCAATTCATAGTAGAGATGCAGGTAAGTGAACATAAAGGATTTGAGAAAAGAGCTCAATATTATGCTGCTAAAGCATATTCTAAGCAAATACTCAAAGAAGATGAAAACCATAAAAAGTTGGCAGTATACGCTAAATTAAAAGGAGTAATATTTTTAGCAATAGCAGATTTTGTGATGTTTGACGATAAAAAACATTGGAAATCAAAACATTGTCTTTTAGATACAGAGAGCTATGCCAATGATTTAAAAGATTTTCATTTTGTTTTTTTAGAACTCGAGAAATTTAATAAAACTATTAATGAGCTGGAAACTATTGAAGAGAAGTGGATGTACTTTTTTAAGCATGCAGGGGATAGTACATTAACCTTAACAGATATAGAGCATTTAATAGGTAAGGATAAAATTATTAGGAGAGCCTTTGAGGCTGTAGACCAAGCTAGCTGGTCAGAAGCAGAACTTAATACTTATGAGGAAATAACTAAATCCCGTCTTGATAATTTAGCGGTAGAGCAGCAAAAAATTGAAGATGCTGAAGCTAGAGGGGAAGCTAGAGGCGAAGCTAGAGGCGAAGCTAGAGGCAAGGCTGAAGAAAAAGTAGAATTAGCAAAAAAAATGCTGAAAGAAGGCTATCCTATAGAAGGTATAAGTAAATTGACCGGACTAACTCTTGAAAAAATAAAGAAGTTAAAAGAAGAAATGGAAAAGTTAAGAGAAGAATAAGCAGATGAGCAAAGAATTAATTGCTAATAACTATGAAGCTAACAATACTTCCTCTGGTAATGACTGGTTAGCTAATATGCCGGAGGAAATACGTAAATCTGAGTCACTGGGTAAATTCAAGGATGTCTCATCTTTAGCTCAGAGCTATTTGGAAGCAGAGAAAAGTTTGAATCAGCGAGTTGCTGTGCCAAAAGATGACAGCTCTGATGAGGAGTGGCATAAATTTTATTGTCGGCTTGGATTGCCTGAAGATAAGAAATATACTGATAAACGCTCCAAGGAAGATGAGGAGTATTTAACTCGTTATGAGGACATGTTTTACCAAAGCGGATTATCTAAAAGGCAAGGTGAAAAGCTGCTTAATTCTCTGTATGGTTTCTCGCAGGATTTGCAGAAACAGCAACAAAATGCTATTGAGCAAACACGTCACTCTCACATTGATTGGCTGAAAAATACTTATGGTAATGCCTTTGATAATAAAATGACAGTGATGCAGGCAGCCTTATCTAAGTTTGGTACTAAGGAATTGGCTGGATTAATTGAAGATTCGCATTACGCACCAGCTTTAGTAGATTTATTAGTACGAGTCGGTGAAACTTTAAAATCTGACTCGTTAGTAACTGGTAAAGAGCTACCTGGCATTAACAGCCGAGAGGCGGCATTGTCAGAGATAGATAAACTTGATTCTGACCCCGAGTTTGTGGTAAAATTAAAGACTAAAGACCATACGGGACATGAGCAAGCTGTTAAACGTATGCAACAATTATATAAAATCGCTTATGATAAAGAACAATAAAAAATAACATAAATTAATGTAACCAACCAATCATTAAAGTCATGAAGTAGGTGGCAACTCATTTTAAGGCTGCAACTTCGCAATAACCTAATCATAAAAGAGCCACTAATAGCATATATACCCGAAAGGTCGTTAGCTGCATAGCAGACAACGACACCTTAAGTTTTTTATTCGAGTATGCATGATATCGCACTTTAAATATTGATAGATTATTTGAGGAGGAAATATGGAACAAATAACAGACGGTCTTAAAGAACAATTTGCCAAAAATATCAGCTTAATTACTCAGCAAGAAGGTTCTAAACTACGAAAATGCGTTACTAATGGTACGCAGGATACAGAGGTAATTAGTTTTGAGTCAATGACTACCCATGAGGTCGAGAGTAGGAATCGACGGGCAATTGATCCTGAAGATCATTTACATGGACATTATACTGATGCTGGAGACCCCGGTAGATTAGAACAAATAGAATTTAAGATACCAACTATTTCAAGACGGTTTTTGACTGCTTCTGCCTATCATTGGAACGCTACTATGGATAGAAATGATAAGTTGAACCTACTAACCGATCCCACTTCGCATTTTCCTAAAATGGCAGGTTGGGCTATGGGTAGACAACAAGATAGAGTAATTATTAGTGCTTTTGCCAGTCCAGTTCGAGCAGGAAGGACAGGTAGCAATGTGATTAACTTTGATGTAGTTAATAATGTGGTACCAGTGGGAATTAAGGTTACTGATACTAATTTTACCTTAAATGCTCAAGCTGCGGTTGCTGCTAATAGAGCGGTCATTGACTCGAAAAGAGCCGGACTAACTGTCGACAAACTAATAAAAGCTCATCATATCTTAAAAAAACGCTCTTTTGGTATGTATGATAAATTATATTTATTATGTTCAAGTAATCAAATCTCAGACTTACTACGCGATCCGCAAATTACCAATTATGACTATAATAACGTTAGAGCCTTAGTAAGCGGTGAAGTTAATAGTTTCTTAGGATTCACTTTTATTACTAGCGAGATGCTGGGTGGTATATATGATAATACTGGGGAGGGGAATCAATCTAGATACGCTGTTAGGGATTGCTATGCCTTTAATGAAGGAGCTATAAGATTTAACACGGTCAGTGGTTCTAACAAGAAGGGCATTGAAGAGCTAGTACAATACCACTATGCCAAGGTGTTATATTACAGTGAAGCCTTTGGAGCTAGCCGTGATAATGAACAAGCAGTAGTGGTAATTAAATGTTTAGAGAATTACGATCGTAACAGCCATCGTGGTGAATTATGGAAAGCAATAGAGGAGATGAATTACAAAAGAGGTGTGCATAGCATAACAATGCCATGGCAGATGTTTGGCAATCAATGTCGGAATAGTGATAATACAGAGGATATTGAAGATAATGATTTAACAGTAATTGCTAATAATAATTTAGCTACTAGGGTACAAGGTTTGGTCATGAGAAGAGCGGCAGCCGAGGATGAATTTGGCGGTGCTATTGTTGAGAGTGAGAATGAGGACGATGCATAACTACAAAATTTATTCAATATAATTCCTGGTGTAACTACCGTGAAATATGAAATTATCAAGAAGGCAGTAGTGTTACTTGGATCAAATGTTAGTATTAGCAGCATTGGTGGTGGTAGAGTATCAAAAGCCGAGGAATTATGTGAGGAATTTGTTAACCCTGCTATTGAAGATACTATATTAATGGTTAAATGGTCATTTGCCTTACGGAGAGTTGATAATATTGAAGCTAACAAAGCTAATAGACACAATTTTACCGAAGTGCCGGAAATTAATGATTGTATTAAATGTGCAGTAATAGTGCCGTCTAATCTACAATTTTATACAGAGGCAGGTAAGATTTACTTTAAGGGCGGTAAACTTACCTCACTGTTTTACTACAGCAGAAATATTGTTGATAATTTACTAAATAACGATACGACTATTTGGCAACAAGTGCCTGCGAGCTTTAAGTTATTAGCGGCTTTATCGTTAGCCTCACAAGTATCATTTGCTATGTATTCAGATAGTTTGTTTGCTGATGGACTAAAGAAACAATATTTAATCAAACTAGAAGAAACAAGAAGGATTTACGCGGTTGATTATAATCTGATTAATTCCGGTGAGGTATAAATAGCTTGAATAAAAATATTGCATAAAATAGAAAATAATTAATTGACAAGCAATTATAAGTAGAATATCTTGCATTAAGATAACAACTAATGATTAAAGAGAACTATAATGTTTGCTAGCAAAAATGAAAGATGCCTTAAATTTTTGTCAGCTTATTATTTATTCGCTCTTTTAAAAATTATATTAACAATTTTTAAAAAAGTGGGAGAGATTATGCAGCAAGAACAATTTGTGTATTCGCAAAAAAATAACTTTTCAGGTGGTGAGTTAACGCCAACCATTGAGGGCAGAACTGAGCTGGCATTATATCAGAATGGCGTTAAAAAGTTGATTAACTTTATGCTACTGCCGTCAGGTGGTATTATGCGTAGACATGGTACACAATTTGTTCATTTGTTCACCGATAATGTACCAAAGAAAATGGCAGCAGTGATGTTCTCAAGGAAATTATCTTACTTGCTGGTTTTTGAATCGCATCAGCTAGAGACTCGTTGCTTATTCTTTGTTGGTGGGGAATTGTTGTTAACTAGTAAAGTTATACAGGATGAGGGGCAAAATTTTCATTTTCGTCCTAAGGATTTTTCTTATGTAGTATTTCAAGGAATTGCTTATATTTCCTTTGGCGATAAGAGACCAATCTTTAAATTCTCCATTGACCCGCAAGTTATTGAGCAATTTTACCAACATATTGAAGAGCAGGCAAGAAAGAGACAGGTAGAATATGTTGAAAGAGCCGAGATAGCCTCTAGTAGCAGCTATGAGCTAGCCAGCAATTTCCCTGGTAAAGAGAAGATGTTTATTATTGAACCACTGAAATGCCAAGTTAATTATTTTACTGTAGGGCAAACTGGATATAATAAAATACAAAAACCTTTTAATGAAGTAATCTATGGAGCGGAAGTAGATAAAATTAACGATACACTAAAAGACCTTTACCAGCGAGCAGCAAGTTTATCATATACTAATCAATCTCCCATCTACCAAGCACAGCAGGAGAAATTATATTGTACTTCAGTGGTTACTTTTGAAAACCGGTTATGGTGCTTTGGAGTCAATAAAAATATTCATTCAATTTGGGCAAGCTATAAGGGAGATTTTAGTGATTTTAGGATGGCATATAGAACCCTGCTAGAGGCTCGTAATCCTTTAAGTGCTTTTTCGGCAACTTTCTCCTCCTCAACTTTTGATAATGTCCTATGGTCGGTGCCTTTTGCCGATGAATTATTATTAGGCACTAGTGATGGCATCTATTTAGTCAAAGAAGGAGATCGAGCTAAGGGAGAATTTGTCAAAATCCATAAAGAGATTGAGCTACCAATATCACCACTGAAACCAGTAATAATCGGTAAGACCATCTTTTTTGTTGAAGGTAATGGTTGTAAAATTAATAGTTTGTATTATTCACAAGAAAAAGGTGGTTTTCAGATATCAGATATCACTGCTTATGCTGAGCATATATTTGCTGGTGGCATTAGACAAATTGTCGGCTGTAATAGTCCCTTTTCAATGATAGTGGCAGTGTTAAAAAATGGCTCTTTTGCTAGTTTTATCTATTCACATGATTTAAAAATTATGGGTTGGTCACAACATTGGCTAGGTGGTAATGGTCAAGTATTAGGCATCACGCCGATTTATGCGGAAAGTGCCGATATGCTATATCTGCACGTTCGGAGAAGTGATGATACTGGTGTAAGCAGCAAGGAATATCTAGAAGTACTGCAAACTCGTTATTTTTCTGCCAAGCATTTTGTTACCGATAAAGCCGTTTATGCTGACTGTCACGTTAATATCCTTGTCCTATATTTCATTCAAATCTGCAAAAAACTTGATTATCGAGTCTTACCTGCCTCCTGTTCTAACTTTCGACAGCTGTGCTGTTTATGATTTTACATATGGATTTTCAGTTTTAGTATAAATAAATCTTATTGGAACACCTGGTAAATTAAAAGCTGCCCGCAAGTTGTTTATAAGGTACCTAGTATAACTATCAGTGATTTTTTCAGGATTATTGGAAAATAGCTTAAAGGTCGGTGGACGAATTTTTGTTTGAGTCATATATTTAATTCTAACACGTCTTCCGCCTTTTTGTAAGGGTAACGGATGCTGTTCAAGGGCAAAACCTAACCAATCATTCAGTTTACTTGTTGTAATTTTTTTATTCCATAAATTATAAATTCTGATAGATTCATCTAGCACCATATTAATATTATGTTTTTTTAAGGCTGATATGAATATTATTGGCAATCCTCTAACTTGTGGTAGATTGGTTTCTATCTTATAAGCAAATTCCTCTTTAAATTTATCCTGATCTCTTCTCTCAATCAAATCCCACTTATTAACTACTATAAGCAAACTTCTGCCTTGATCTATAACATAATTGGCAATATTTAGGTCTTGTTGTTCTAGAGGAGTTCGTGCATCAACCATCAGAATAACTGTATTAGCAAACTTGATGCTATTAATAGCGTCAGAAGATGATAATTTTTCTAAGGATTTAGTAACCGTTCCTTTTTTTCTTAAGCCAGCCGTATCAATTAATTTAAATTTATTATCATTATATAGCCAATCAATTTCTATAGATTCTCTTGTTATACCTGCTTCAGGCCCTGTTAATAACCTTTCATTGTTAATAATGCTATTAATAAAAGTAGATTTTCCTGCATTTGGTCGACCACTCACCACTATTTGTATATAGTTAGCTTTTATTGGATCGGTTAATTGGTCAGTTAATTCTTCCTCTCCATCTTCATTTTCTAATTCTTCAGTTATTGCATCGTATAAATCTGCCATACCAACACCATGCTCAGCAGAAATTGGTACTACATTATCAAAACCAAGCTTGTAATATTCTTTAGCAAAGTCAAATCGTCCTTCACATTTATTAACGATTAACACAGATTTCTTATTATATCTTCTGATAAAATTAGCAAAAAACTGATCTTCAGGTAACACCCCCTCCTTGCCATCTACCACAAGACATAGCAAATCTGCCTCTATAATCGCTTCCATAGTTTGTTGCATCATTCTATATTCTAATTTTTCATCTTCTGCTTCTTCTAAACCAGGAGTATCAATTACCGTAAAATCGAATGGACCAATTTGTGCATCAGCGTATTTTCGGTCGCGTGTTACCCCAGGGAGATCATGTACGATTGCCTTTTTCCTGATAGCTAAACGATTAAAGAGCGTAGATTTTCCGACATTGGGTCTGCCAATAATTGCCACAATTTTTTTAGTCATGTCACTTCATTTTATCATAATAACGCGTTAACACTAATATCAAATCATTTGAATATTAGCAATATTTGCTATATTATTAGCACTTAATTATATAAAGTTAAACAGTTTATTGTACCTATCAGGGATTTTGTATATAGTTATTCAAAATAACATTTTAAATAATATATAATGGCAACAATGAGCACAAATAACAATATTAATGATGTTGTAGAAATTACAGCACAAAGTGGTTCATCAATTTTTTCTCTGATATCGTCATCTGATATCATCGGAAAATCTGTTATGATAATTTTGGTAATTGCCTCAATCTGGGCATGGACTATTATTATAGATAAGATACTCCATTTAATTCAGGTAAGAAGGAAGATTGCAGTTTTTGAAGTTACTTTTTGGTCTGGAACAGTTTTAGACCAATTATATGAAACTACCAAAAGAACAATCAATAATCCTCTTGCTGCAGTTTTTGTAGCCGCGATGAATGAATGTAACCGTCAAAGTTCCAAAAACCTCACTGATGCACTTAAAATTAGTCATAAAGAGCGAATAATACAATCTATGTATTTGATCAGAAATCGTGAAATTGAAAGATTAGAACAAAATTTAGGTTTTTTGGCAACTGTTGCTTCTAGTACACCATTCATAGGATTGTTGGGTACTGTCTGGGGAATTATGCATAGTTTTCAGTCTATTGCAGCATCAAAAAACACCTCACTTGCTGTTGTCGCCCCTGGTATTGCAGAAGCTCTACTTGCAACGGCAATTGGCTTATTTGCGGCAATTCCGGCAGTGATTTTTTATAATTACCTTTCCTCGCAAATAATTAAGATTAACAACAAAATCGATGATTTTATTAATGAGCTTAGTTCTATATTATCAAGAGCTATAGATGAAGGAAAAATGTAATGGCAATACAATTACGCAACTTAGGTAATCAAAGAGCAAGGAGTAATTTAGTCAGCGAGATTAACGTTACACCACTCGTTGATGTTATGCTAGTATTGTTAATTATCTTTATGATAACCTCTCCAATGCTAGTATCAGGTATTAATGTTGATTTACCAGAAACAACTTCTAGCCCACTGTCAGGACAAGATGAGCCGTTAGTGATTAGTATTAACAATAAAGGAGAATTATATTTATTAGAATCTAAAATAGAAAGACAAAATTTGGCTAGCAAGCTAACTAATATTACAAAAGAAAAAAAAGATACTAGAATTTTTGTAAGAGGAGATAAAAATGTATCCTATGGTGAGGTAGTTAGTGTTGTAGCTGAAATCCATGCAGCTGGCTTTTCTAAAGTAGCACTAGTTTCAAATATTAAATATAATGAAAAATAATAATATTGTTTCTGTCTCTTTTATTTGCTCGGTAGTACTTCATTTACTAATAATTTATTTCTTTTTATTTGGTATACCATCATTGTTTAAAAAGCTTCCTGAAGAGCAAGTAATAGTTTTTGAAATGTTACCGATTAGTAATCAATCTAATGTACCCAATAAAACTAAACAGCCTGAAAAAGCTATAGAGAATCAAGATGCAAAAAAGGTAGAGCAAAGTAAACCTGACTATGTAGAAGAGAAAAAACCTGTAGAGAAGGCTGTTGAAGAAAAGAAATTGGTAGAAGACAAACCGGTAGAAGAGAAGAAGTCCATTGAAGAGAAGCCTATTATTGAGGAAAAAAAGCCTATAGAAAAGCCTATTATTGAAGAAGAAAAGCCTCTAGAAGAAAAACCTATTATCGAAAAAAAGAAGGCCATAGAAGAGAAGAAACCTACAGAAGTGAAAAAGCCTCTAGAAGAAAAACCTATTATCGAGAAAAAGAAGGCTATAGAAGAGAAGAAACCTACAGAAGTAAAGAAGCCAATTGAGAAAAAAAAGAAAATTCCTAATAAGAGCGACTTAGATTCTTTGCTTAAAAATTTAGAGCAATCATCTGAAGGCTCTAATGCAAAGTCAAATAAACAAGCAAGAGCCAAAGAAAATAAAGAAACTCAGGAATCGAAAGGTTCATACGATGACACGTTAGCTCTTTCTATCAGTGAAATATCTTTAATTAAGCAACAAATAGAGAGATTATGGAGTAAGCCTATTGGGATACAAAATCTTGAGCAGTTAAGGGTAATTTTGTATATTGCTTTAAATAAAGATGGTAGTGTTAAAGAAGTAAAAGTAAAAGAAACAATATGCCCAAATATAACGAAAACAGCTTGTGACGCTCTATCTGACAGTGCAATGAGAGCCGTATGGCAAGCAAGCCCTATTAATAATCTAGACCCTCAGCGTTACGATAGCTGGAAAGAATTTAATTTTCTTTTTAATCCAAGTAATAGCAATAACTAAAATAATTCTATATTAGAAAATGAAAAAAATAAGCCATATCGTAAAAATAATGAAAATAGCTATTAGTGGATCATAAAAATCTGTTATATTTATAGACATAACCGAGTTTGGAATAACTTGTTATATCGAATTCGGGTTGTATATATGTTCGCAGATTTCAGAAGAAGGAAGTAATTGATATGCAAAAATATTTAGACCCAACAAATGATAGTCTATTTAAGAAAATCTTTAGTGATCTGGAGAGGCTAAAAGAATTTCTTAATAGTATTCTTGATTTACCTGAAAAGCATAGAATTAAGGAAATCAACTTTCTTTCATTAGAACATTTACCTAGAATTCATCAAGGTAAGAGAAGTGTATTTGATTTGAAAGTTAAAGATGAGTCAGATCATTGGTACATTATCGAGATGCAGAAAAGAAATGAAACCGATTATTTAAAAAGATTACAATATTATTCTGCTCATTCATATGTTCAACAACTTACAGAAGGGGTGACTCACAATGATTTATTACCGATAGTAGTAATATCATTAATGAAATCAAAAATATTTGCTGAAGAAGTACCATATATAAGTTTTCATAAAACTATTGAGACCACAACTAAGAAACAGCAACACATATTTGATATATCGTATGTCTTTATAGAGCTTAAAAAATTTAAAGATATTAAGCAACCATTATTGAGTATTGCCGATGAGTGGTTACATCTATTTAAATATGCAACAAAAGAAAATACCCCCCCTGTAGGAATTAAAAGTAGTAAGGTATTAGAAGCTTACCATGTTATCGAGATGCATGGACTAACACCAGCAGAATACGACTTATATGTAAGATGCAAATTGCAGGAAGATGCGGAAGATATTGCTTTAGAAGAAAGCTTTAAAGAAGGCAAAGCTGAGGGTAAAGCTGAAGGTAAAGCTGAAGAAAAAATAACTACAGCAAAAGAAATGTTAATTGATAATCAACCAATAGAAAAAATAGTTAAATATACAAAACTAACCATTGAAGAAATAAAAAAATTAAAAGAAGAATAGCCTATAGTAAAGGAGTAGCTGCTAATAACTATAAAGCTAGGGACTACCTGCAATAACTAAAGTAATTCTATATTTGGCTCTTTTTGGCTGCGAATAAATATGATTTTGAGTCTATAATATACTTGCTTGTTAGGGATTAGAGCCAAGGTATTTTTAAAGCATAATTTAGGCGAGCGACGAGTGACGACGTCACCAACTTCTCATCAATTGACATAGCTTTAATCTTTACAATTAAATCCTCTGCTAATGCAACTAATTTGGCTTCTTCTGCATCATCGAAGAATACCCCTAAATGTCGGACAATACGTTGTTTGACATTACCTTTGCTATCTCGGTATCCTTCAACCACTTGTATTGATTGCCTTGGACTATTTGGTGTTTTTTTACGACGTATGTACATGTAGGTAACTGTAGAATTAATATGTAATAATATAGTTATAGCACAACAAATTGCCTGAAAAAATCATTTCCCAGTTCTATGGCTCCTCCATATCATCTCTTTCCATCTTTCAACATTTTCTTGCGGAAGTCGGGAAGAAGTATACGAATATGCTCTAAAAAAGCAGTCTGTTGATAATACATTTATAGATTGGATGATTGAGAAATATCACAAACCTTAATTTTTTCTTTGCTGATAAATTTTATCAACGATTGGTGATTATACAGCCTTGCTGATTATCAGAGAGTTTCTTGCATATAGCTTTAGCTTGGTTTATATTTTGGTAGTTACCTACTAAGACTAAATAGAAAAAACTCCCTTTATCAGATTGTATCTTTTTGATATTTATCACCGTATTATTAAGGATTTTCGCATATTTTTTTTTGATTCTCTCCCCTTCTTGGTTGGCTTCTGATTCAGATTTTACCGAAGCTATCTGGATTTTATACCCCCCTTGATTTGACTTATTTAATAACTGCGTATCATCGATCTTACGATGCGATTCAGTAACTTTTATTATATTTAGACCCACCTTATTTGAATTAGGCTGTTGTTCTATTAAACTCTCTGTTTGTACCGGTTCGTTTTTTATTATATTAGGTAAAATTACTTCCGTCCCATCTTCATTTTTACTTAGTTTGAGTTTCTTATGCTTAACCTGATCAGTTTCTATTATATCAAATAAGATTGTATCTATAGAATCAGTATCTTCATCACCTTGTACTGATTTTTGTTTAGTAATATTTAATGGCTTTTCCGGTTCAGGTTGCAACGTTATAGGTTTACTAATCTTTTTTTGTTGTAAATTCTCATAAATTATATTATTGGCATTTGGTATTACTATCCCCCCACTATCTTGTGGCTTAACTTTTGTCGGCGATTGATCATGGTAAATCGTCACTACCTGACCACCACTATCTTGATTATAATTAGTATACACTAAATATGTAATAGCACTAAGTATTGAGAGAAAAATAATAATTAGAAAAACACGATTAACCATATTTTTTATAAATAACTTTATCAGACAACGTATAGCTAACCCGATCAGCATTTAGCCATAATAAACTGGCGTCATTGCGAGGAGGTCATAAGACCGACGAAGCAATCCATATAATAAGCTTCATGGATTGCCACGTTCACGTACGTTCGCTCGCAATGACGTTTGTGAATTTGGTGTATACTCAAATCATTTGAGTATAATGCTAATCAGATTAGTTATACTACATTTTATTCATAGGCGTCACCCCTATAACATCAAAACCAACTTTTATAATTTTTTGAATAGATTTTGCTAAAGCAAGGCGGGCAACAGTCAACTCTATATTATCTTCAATTAAAAACCGATAATCATTATTTTCTTTGCCAAAATTCCATAAAGCATGGAATTTTGAAGCTAAATTAATCAAATAAAAAGCTATTCTATGTGGTTCAAAATATTTCGCTGATACTTCTAAAATTTTTGACCATGAAGCAAGCAGCTTAATTATTTCAATTTCCTCTTCAGTAGAAAGCAAAGATAAATCATACTCTTTTTCTAAGAACTTATTATATGCTTTTGGCATAGATTCTTTAGCTTTTTCCAGTATAGACATAGTCCTAACGTAAGCATATTGTACATAAAATACTGGATTATCCTTTGATTGTTCTTTTACTTTTGCTAGATCAAAGTCAAGAGTAATATCATTCTTACGGGTTAGCATTATAAATCTTATTATGTCCTTACCTACCTCGTTTGTTACATCTCGCACATTAGTAAAATTGCCGCTACGTTTTGACATTTTTACAGCAATACCATTTTCCACGAAGTTTACTAACTGGCAAATTTTAACATCAACTTTAATTTTTTCTCCACCAAGAGCCTTAACTATCGCCTCAATTCTTTTTACGTAACCACAATGATCTGCCCCTAGAACATAAACTAGATGATCAAATCCACGATCTATTTTATCCTTAGCATAAGCTAAATCAGAGGCAAAATATGACCAACTACCATCAGATTTTTTTATTGGTCTATCTTGATTATCGCCAAAAGCAGTAGATTTAAACAATCTCTGAGTTCTTGAGTCCCAAAGCTCATCTACATTACCTTTAGGAGGAGGTAACTGCCCATCATATATGAGTCCCATTTTAGTCAGTAACTGAACAACTTCCTCAATCTTGCCACTATCATGCAGTGATTTTTCTGAGAAAAATACTTCGTGTTCAACATCTAGCTCTTTTAAATCGTGCTTAATTATCACTAACATTTCTTCTATTGTAAAATCCTTAACGAGTTCATGGCGTTCGTTATCCGGCATTGTTAATAATTTATCCCCAAATTTCTCTACCAACTTTTGCCCAATATCTACCAAATATTCTCCAGGATAAAGCCCTGCTGGTATCACGATATCTTCTTTTGTTAATGCTTGCTTATAGCGTAACATAACTGAGTTAGCTAAGTCATCCACTTGGGAGCCGGCATCATTAAGGTAATATTCTTTGGTAACAATATAGCCAGTACTATCTAGAACCTTGGCTAAAGCATCACCATACACAGCTCCTCTAGCATGCCCAATATGTAGAGGACCAGTTGGATTTGCAGAGACGTATTCAATATTGACCTTTTGATTATTACCAAAATTAACCTTAAAAAACTCCTCTTTATCTAGCAATATGTCATTAATAGAGTTATGCCACATATCGGCTTTAATAGTAAAATTAATAAACCCTGGACCAGCAACTTCTATAGAGGCAATATATGGCAGGGATGTTAATATTTCCTTAAATCTAATGGCTAAGTCTTTAGGTTTAACATTTTGTTTTGCTGCAACAATCATAGCTATATTGCTTGAAAGATCACCATTGAACTTATCTTTAGGAATTTCAACAGCTGCCAATTGTAACACATCATCATTATCGCATATTTTTTTGCCTGCACTAATGATATCGTTACGTAATTTATTAAATATATTCATAAATTAAATATTATTAGAATTGAAGGAATAAATATCTTGATGCTCTTGAATAGCAAACCGGTCAGTCATGCCGGCTATATAATCTGCTACTATACCAGCTTTAGATTTTGTATTCCCTGGTATAATTAATTCTTTCCAACTAAATGGTAGTAAATCAATATTATCCATATATATCTTAAATAAATCTTGTACGATTCTTTGACACTTTAAAAGCATCGATGTCAATTTATTATGCTTATATACTTTATCATACAAGAATTGTTTAATTTTTACTATACGCTCTTTTGCTTCATCAGTAAAATCAACAAGCTGATAATCAAGATGGCGTATATCATCGGTTGTAATTATTTTCTGTTTCTGTAGATTATTATTTGTTTGTAGTAGTAAATCAGCAATTAAATCGCTGATTAATTTACGTACTACTTCATATATAAGCTGAGTTGTTGTTATATTTTTAAACTGAGACTTAATTTCAAAAGCATATTGATCAATAAATTTAATTTCCGTTAGATGATTAAAGTCAATAATCTTAGCACCAACACTATCTTCTAAATCATGGGAAATATAACTAATATCATCAGCTAACGAAGCAATTTGGGCTTCAGCTGAGGAGTAATGAGTTAAGTCAAGGTTATGTTGTGAATCATACTCTAATATATATTCAGGTATATTATTTATTAAAGGACCATTATGTTTGACAATTCCTTCTAGCACTTCCCATGTCAAATTTAATCCATCATAAGCTGCATATCTTTTCTCTACTTTAGTAAGAATCTTTAATGAATGAGCATTATGGGAGAATCCACCATAATCTTGCATACACTTATTTAGAGCTACCTCTCCTGCATGACCGAAAGGAGTATGTCCAAGATCATGGGCAAGACCTATAGTTTCTGCCAAATCACTTGACAAATTAAGGGTTTTGGCAATAGAACGGGCAACCGTAGAAACTTCAATTGAGTGAGTAAGACGATTTCGATAATGATCGCCTTCATGATTAATGAAAACCTGGGTTTTATATTGCAAACGCCTGAAAGCCTTTGAATGAATTATACGATCATGATCTCGTTCAAATTCATTTCTGTAAGCTGTAGGATATTCGTTAAACAATCTTCCCCTACTATTGCTGGGGTCTACTGCATATGAAGCAAGCATATATTAACTCCTAATATTATGTTCTAGATAACCTCTCTGTCATTGCGAGGAGCTACTTTAGTAGCAACGAAGCAATCCAAAAAGCAACAAGAGATTGCTTCGTCACCTTCGGTTCCTCGCAATGACGTTTTTACCCTGTCATATATGGACGAGTGAATTTGTCAAGAAAGAAAATAAAAAAATAGAGCCACAAAGGAAGCGGTCATATATTCGGCATCAAGTGCCATAATGGTTTCTGCATTCTTATAAATATCCTTGAGTGACCTCTCATTCCCACGGCTTCTAGAGCCTCGACATAATTACGGATTTTATTCAGAATACTTATTCATTAACTCTTTAACTTTCGTTCTCTTTATTGTTACTATTCTTTACTCACAATATTTATCAATTACCAATTTTTATTTAGTTGACATAGTTTCTTCTTTTTTTCCAACTAAACTAATTTGCAACATATTCGCTACCATTGGTGACTACTGCATAAGCAATCCTTGCTAACTTATTTGCTAAACCAACACATATAATATTATATGATTTATTTTCAGCAAATTTCTTCACTGCCCACTGCACTAGTTTATCTTTTGATTCCTTATCACTTTTTGCTCTTATTGCTATTGTCCTTGCGGCTTGAATCAACATAGTTCTGGCATATCTATCTCCTTGTTTGGTAATCCCTCCTAAAACTATCTTATCTCCTGAGCTATGTTGCTTTGGTACCAAACCAAGCGAAGCAGCAAAATCCCTCGGGGTTGGATAACTTTCCATTGGGGCTACACTCAAACAACTAGCATTGATTGCTCCAATGCCAAAAATTGTCTGCAACCTAGTAGCTTTCTCACTTTGCTTATTATTGCTGATAATCAGCTTTTCTAAAGTTTTTTCTTTGTTACATAAATCCTCAATTTCTTTACATTCTAAAAGTAAAATTGACCTTATCCCAGAATTTATATAACCTTTACTATACGCTAACTCTACCTCCAGCCTACATGATTTGCAAAATTTATTTTTACTTAATTTTGTATTATAGCCATATTCACATAAACTTGATATTGTAGAATTAGTTTTTTGCACACGATCTCTGATCGTATTACTTCTAATTTTATGCAAGAATTTTATATCTTGTTCCTCCTTGCTTTTTAGTAGCACAGTTTTTAATTCTGGATCACGAGCCGCTTTGCATATTGCTAACGCATCGTTATAATCATTTTTCTGTTTCGATGTAGCATAAACTTTTACATCTTTTGTTTTCATTAGTTTGACTTGCAAACCAAGCTTAGCAATTTCCTGTGACCAATAATTAGCTCCTCCACATGCCTCCATAGCTACCAATGAACTTTTATCGAGATTGCTTAAATAGGCTATTAACTCATCTCTTGTAACTTTTTGGTAACCTATTTTTTTGCCATTTTGATCGACTTGCACCAAGTGCATACTATTTTTTGCTAAATCTATTCCTATTATAGTATTTTTTATGCTATTATTTATCATGGTATGGACCTATTAATTGGACCTATTAATTAAATTATTATTTAATTTGGAGCAGCTGAAAACTATTTTTCAGCTGACTCCGTACAAGTAAAGCATATTTCGCTTCACTCGTCCATACCATCATTCCCGCGTAGGCGGGAATCTAGCCCCCTACCTACGCAGAGGTGACACAAAAATGGATTGCTTTGTTGTGCAGTTTCCGCACTTCTCGCAATGACTTTTGGGGTAGCTACTTTGTCCTTGCGAGAAGGCTTGAGCCGACGAAGCAATCCATAAATTGCCATTCCATCCCACTATTGTCATTCCCACTTCGGTGCGGAATCTAATATCCCTGCTTTCGTAGGGATGACAAAAGACAGGATCGCTTTGTCATGCGATGCTACTTCTTGCTAATATTAATGGCATAATGTTAACCGGATTAGCTATATAGTCAATTGATGAGAAGTTGGTGACGTCATCACTCGTCTCTCCTAGTCCCCAATTTTCCTGAATTGACTATAGTATAGAATCACCTACTAAGCTTTTCAAGGTTTTTAAATGAAGCTGTTGCAAAATTAGCTTTTTAGGATTATTTTAAGGGTCTTTAATAATATAATCATGTCATGTCAATAGAAATTACCGATAATGCTTTTAAAAGAGTGGGCGAGTTAATAAAATTGGAAGATAATCCCAATTTGGTTCTTAGAATAATTGTTGATGGTGGTGGGTGTTCTGGGTTTGTTTATAATTACGCCCTCGTGCCAAGTAATGACATAACAAAAGATGATTGTGTTATAGAGAAAGATAATACTAAAGTGGTTATTGATGCAATATCACAGCCATTCATGGCTGATTGTATAATAGATTTTATCGAAGAGTTAGGTAGTTCCTATTTTGAAATTAGAAATCCCAATGCAAAAACTAAGTGTGGATGTGGCAATTCTTTCTCTGTGTAATTCCCAATTACCTACATTGCGAATACATTCGGTGTAAACGACGAGTTCGGGATTTATTTTTCTTTTGCCCATAAATCCATATCATATTGTTTACAATACTCAAACATAGATAAAGTATTAGGGTGGTTTATGCCAAACTCCTTTATTTGCGGTTTACCAAAGAATTTATAACTATGCAAGTTTTTTGCTTTACATGACGCTTTAGCTCCTTGACTATATAAGTCACTAACTTGAGCCACATTTTTACGATTATCCCTATATAAATAATGATATATGCTATAAGCTTTATTATAGTACTCTATTGCTACTTTTACGTTATCTTGAGCAAATAAAATATCACCTTGGACTACATAGCTTGCTGCTAAATATGGATCTTCCGAATAATCTGCATCTTTGGGATTTCTACGTTCATCAGCTAAAAATATGGAGATAGCCTGGTTAATATGCTCTGAGGCTTGGTCTAGTTTACCCAGCCCTAATTCACTTTTTGCCATTGCAATAAAAGTATAACCAAATACTTCGTCATCTTCTTTTTTAAAGGATTTACACATGTCATATACTTGCTTGGCTATGGCATATGCTTCTTGGTGCTTTTTAAGATAATTTAATATTTCTATTTTAGCATTATAAGAATTTATAAACCATGGGTCATCAGGACTTGTTCCATTTTTAATGGTTGTTTCTATACTTTTATTAACTTGTTCTAATGATTCAGTATATTTCCCTTGGACAAAGAATAGAAGTGCTTTAGCATCATGTATATAAAATATGTCACTTTCATCCATTAAGCCTTTATTAAAAAATTGTTCTATAATTTTAATGTTTTTTTCTGCTTCTTGAACCTGCCCTAATGCAATATTAGATGTTGCTAAGGTAAACAATACAATCCATTTAAAAGATTCATAACCTTCTACATTATCTAATATTTCTTTCGTTCTTGTACAATAATGTATTGCTGTTCTATAATTAGAACAAATTCTATAATACACACCTATTGCTCGTATGTAACTTGCATATGTGTATTTTTCATCATTACTCATTAACCATAATTTAAACTTACCAGTACCCTGTTGATCATTTTTATTAAACCAATTAACGAGTCTTTCTGTATTATGGTGATCGTAAGAGAGAAGATATGCTGATATTAGCTGTCTATTCAGCTGCATAATTTTATATATATTAACGTTATACTTCTCAGCATTCCTAGCAAGGATTTCAAAATTTTCATGCATAGTTTTTGCTTTTCTAAAAATTTGGGCTTTGATAATGCTCTTTGGTACGTAATTCATTAATTTAGTAACTATATCTTCTAAATAAGCTTTATTATTAATACTTCCATTAATCTCAGCTATTTTTTGAGCAATAACATCGTGCATTTCAAAGATCGGATTAGCTTCATGTGAGTCAATGTTAGATATTAAGGAAATTTTAGAGAGCTGATAAATATCATCATTCAATGTACTTTGATCATCCGTAATAAAACTTAGTAAGTCTTTTGAAAAACCTTGATTATTTATTAAGGCTATTTTATTTAGTAAATTTCTAGCACTTGGCTTTAATTCATTGATAGTTAACATAATGTTCAATTGAATTCTATCTGTTGATTGTTGAATTTTTTTCTTATACCCGGCTTTATCTAAACCTTTTACATTATTTAATAATTGTGCTCCTTGTACTATCATGATAGGATAACCAGCAAATTCTTTGCTCAAGAATTCTACTACCTTTGGATCATTATTTTCTAAAATATTGTTAGCAAGAATACTAACGTCACTTTTTGTAAAGGCAGTCATTTGGACTATATTCGGTAATATTTCACTATCTTGGGAACAAAATATAACATGTCCATTATTTTCCCACTCAACAAACTCTTGAACTTTCTTATTTTGACCTACCTTTAGATTATCAAATATCAGTAACCATTTATCTTGGTTTGATAAATAATTCATTAGTTCTTTTCGGACTAATCTTATATCTTCTGATATTAGATTAGATTTAGCAGTACTATTAATAACTTTTGCTAGCTTTAGTAGTTCTTGATTAATATCTAAATTACAGTCAATAAACCAAATAAGCTGATAGTTATTTTGATTTTCATAACAATACATTCTAGCAAGTTGGGTTTTTCCCATGCCACTAGTTCCTACTATGCTTGTTTGTCGATATTTAATTAAGTTATTTGTAAGCAAAGCTAGTTGTTTGACATGATCGACAAAATAAGTAACTGGTACAACAAAATTAAATATCTGGTTAGCCATTTGTTGTTGAGCTAATGAGTTAAGAGGCATTATTAATAATATTAATAGTATCAAATATTTATTCATTGTATTTTGTTAATAAAAGGTTTTAGAAAAACTAGATTGTTAAGATTAACATGATTATGATTTGTTTTGCAATCAAAATTATTTGTAATATAGTAAATTAATTATAAAAACCGTCGGAAAGAACGAATCTTTTAAGGTTAGTTATGTAATCTTACCTTGTTTTAAACTAATATTTTTAAATCTATAATTATTATCAAACAACTATAATACTTGACAAAAATAATAGTTCGACTAGTTTTAATTGTTATAAGATGCTCACCCCACAGCTATCCAATAGGTTTGTGTAGAATTATATAAATCAATAATTTAACAACAATGTAAAATTTATGTCACATTTAAAATATAAACGGGTTTTGCTAAAAGTTTCTGGCGAAGCCTTAATGGGTGACAAGCAATTTGGTCACGAATATTCTGTAATATTAAGGATTGCTGAGGATATAAAGGAAGCAATAGATATTGGTGTACAGGTATGTGTGGTTGTTGGCGGTGGTAATATTTATCGTGGAACTAATTCTGCATTTGGTATTGAAAGAGCTGCCGGTGATTATATTGGTATGCTTGGTACGGTAATAAATGCACTTACTTTACAAAATATTATGGAAAGTTTAGGTGTTCATACTAGAGTTCTTTCAGCAATCCCCATGATGAGTATTTGTGAGCCTTATATACGTCGTAAAGCAAAAAGACATATAGAAAAAGGTAGAGTAGTAATTTTTTCCGGCGGAACTGGTAATCCATTTTGCACTACCGATAGTGCGGGTGTCCTAAGAGCCATTGAAATGAGTTGTGATTTATTATTAAAAGGCACTAAAGTTAATGGTGTATATGATTCCGATCCAACGAAAAACCCTAATGCAGTAAAATATTCCACTATCAGTTATACTGATCTTCTAAAAGAGAACTTACAAGTTATGGATATTGCTGCCGTTGCAGTGGCTAGAGAAAATAACTTGCCAATTAAGGTATTTTCAATTAGAGAGAAAGGTAACTTTGCAAAAGTACTGCAAGGAAAAGGTGAGTATACAAAAATTCAAGAAGATTAATAGATATGGATAAAACAACTATATATAAAGAGTTACAATCAAAAATGGATAGCTCGTTAAAAATATTGGATCACGAACTTAAGGGACTCAGAACTGGTCGAGCTTCAGTTAATTTACTTGATCCGGTATTGGTTGAAGCCTATGGAGATAAAATGCCTTTGTCACAAGTAGCAAGTCTTTCTACTCCAGATGCCAGGACTATCACGGTGCAAGTGTGGGATAAATCTATGATAAAAGCTGTAGAAAAAGCCATTACTGATGCAAATCTAGGTCTAAATCCATCATCAGATGGGCAATTAGTCAGAATTACCATTCCATTACTTACTGAAGAACGTCGCAAAGAGCTTGTTAAATTTGCTCACAAATATGGAGAAAATACTAAAATTGCATTGCGTAATATCAGAAGGGACGGTAATGAGGAGTTAAAAAAGTCAGAAAAAGACAATATCATAACTAAGGACGAACATCATAATTTTTCAGAAGAAATCCAAAAATTAACTGATGAGTATAGTAATAAAGTCGACTCGCATGTTAAGCAAAAAGAACAAGAAATAATGACTGTTTAAGTATATTCAATTCAGTGTCATACCTGCGTAAGCAGGTATCTAGATTCCGTACCGAAGCGGGAATTACCATAGTGGGTGGGAATGACAACTTACAATTTGCTTTGCATCATTTTGACGTATTGGATAAGTTACGTAATCGTCCAATGCAAAATAAGTATAATTATTCTTAAAAAATGACTTCATGCTATTAGTGTAGATATATTTCATGCTATAATATTATTTTAAACAACATTGACTGTAAATATTTGGGTATATAATGATTACAAATGAAGAAGTACAAAGAATAGCAAAACTTGCTAGGTTTGATTTTAGCAAAGAGGAAATAAATAGTTTTTCCCAGCATCTGACTGAGATCATGAATATGATTAACATTTTAAACGATGTAGATTGTAGTAACGTTCAACCACTTACTTCAGTTTGTGGTATGAACCAAAGAATGCGAAAAGATCAAGTATTGTATGGTGATCTCTCTGATGAGTTATTTGCTAACTTACCAAATGATAAAGCAGAACTTGCCAGAGAAGTAAAATGTTTTGTAGTACCAAAAGTAGTAGAGTAAAATATGTCAGAAATTGTAAAATTAACCATAACCCAAGCCCTGAAAGCACTAAAGAGCAAAGAATTCTCATGTGTTGAGCTAACTAAAGCTCATATTGCAGAAATGGATAAGCATAAAGAGCTGAATGCCTATATTACTGAAACTACAGATACGGCTTTACAGCAAGCTAAAATTGCTGATCAAAATTACCATAAAGGAATAGAAAAGTCATTAGAAGGAATTCCCATCTCTGTAAAAGATCTTTTTTGCACAAAAGGAGTGCTAACTACTGCAGGCTCAAGAATGCTTAGTAAATTTATACCAACATACGAATCGACTGTAAGTAATAAAGTGCAAGAGCATGGTACAATAATGCTTGGTAAGACTAATATGGATGAATTTGCCATGGGTTCTGCTAATATTACCAGCTATTTCGGTAACGTTATTAGTCCTTGGAAGGCTGTAGACGCACCTTCCACTCCACTAGTTCCAGGGGGGTCTTCTGGGGGAGCATCAGCTTCTGTTAGTGCTTTTTTAGCTATGGCAGCTCTTGGAAGTGATACAGGTGGCTCTGTTCGTCAACCTGCCAGTTATACCGGAGTTGTCGGATTCAAACCAACATATGGTCGATGTTCTAGATATGGGATGATTGCTTTTGCTAGTTCGCTTGACCAAGCTGGCGTGCTTACAAGAACTGTTGAAGATAACGCTTTAATGCTACAAGCCATGATGGGATTTGATGAGAAGGATTCTACTTCTATCGACTCCGAGGTACCACAACTAAGGTCAGCATGTAATGCTAGTGTAAAAAATATGAAGATAGGCGTTCCATTTGATCTTATGAGAAAACAGGGTATACAGCCTGACATTATTAAGATGTGGCAAAATACTATTGATATTCTTAAAAATGATGGGGTAGAAATTATTGATATTTCATTACCATATTCTAAATATGCACTATCTGCATATTATGTGATAGCACCTGCTGAAACCTCATCTAATTTATCAAGATATGATGGTGTAAGATATGGTTTTAGGGCAGAAAATGATGGAGTATCTATTGAAGAAATGTATCAAAAAACAAGGAGTGCTGGTTTTGGCTCTGAAGTTAAAAGACGTATTATGATTGGTACTTATTTGCTTTCATCTACTCTTATGGATGCTTATTATTTAAAAGCACAAAAAATAAGACGCTTGATTTCAGATGATTTTAACAAAGCTTTTGGGCGAGTTGAAGCAATAATTTTGCCATCTGCCCCATCCGAAGCCTTTAACTTAGGTGAGAAACAAGATAATCCTGTGACAATGTATTTAAACGATTTATTTACTATTCCAGCTAGTCTTGCCGGTCTTCCTTGTTGTTCTGTACCAGCTGCTTTATCTTCTAGAGGATTACCTCTTGGGATGCAAGTAATAGGCAAAGCCCTTGATGAATATAATACTTTAAAGGTAGCAGCAGCAATTGAGCGTGGTTCGAAAAATATTAGTTTTATATATTCTAATAAACGGAGTTAATTGGATTATTAGAGTTTAGAATGTCAGATTTACCGATCTTATCAATAAGCATTTTTTTGCCTTTACTAAGTGCATTATATATTCTGCTGTTTATTAGACAGAGTAGGTCGGTTAATAAACAAGTTTATGCGATATATGTTGCAGTTTTAAGCTCTGTACTAACATTAATAGCTACTATTTGTTTATTAGTTCAATTTGATAGTACATCAAAACTTTATCAATTTGTCGAATGCTATAATTGGGTTCAATATATAGGTCTTGAATTCCACATTGGAGTCGATGGAATTTCAGTATTTTTTGTTGTTCTGACCAGCTTTTTAACCCTTATCTGTATTATAGCTAGTCTATTTACCGTCAAAAAATATATTAAAGAATTTTTGTTTTGTTTTTTATTAATTGAATCTTTTTGCATTGGGGCTTTTTCCTCAATGAATTTACTATTATTTTACTTATTTTTTGAAGTAATATTAATCCCGATGTATCTAATTATAGGAATTTGGGGAGGTGAAAATAGAGTTTATGCGGCTGTAAAGTTCTTCCTCTATACTTTCTTTGGTTCGGTATTTTTCTTATTGTCGTTGCTATATATTTATAGCCAATTTCACAGCTTTAATATGCTTGTTCTGAACGAATCAATACCTTTATTAGCATTATCGGTACAGAGAGTTTTATGGTTGGCAATCTTTATAGCCTTCGCGGTAAAAGTGCCTATGCTACCATTCCACACATGGCTTCCTGATGCACACGTACAAGCACCAACTGCTGGGTCTGTCATTTTGGCTGGGATATTATTAAAACTTGGAGCATATGGTTTTTTACGAGTGTCATTACCAATGTTTCCAAATATATCAAAAGAATTTGCATTTTATGTATTAGTGCTGAGTATATTTGCTGTAATATATGGTTCATTAGTGGCACTAGCTCAAAGAGATATGAAAAAGATGATAGCTTATTCATCAATAGCTCATATGGGCTATGTTACTGCTGGGATTTTTAGTTTGACAGAAGTGGGAATTAAGGGGGCAATATATCAAATGATTAGTCATGGTGTGGTAGCATCTACTTTGTTTTTGATAGTTGGTACTTTATATGACAGATTGCATACTAAGGAAATAGACCAATATGGTGGTGTAGCAAATAAAATGCCAATACTTGCCACTTTGTTTATGATTGCCATGCTTGGCTCTATAGGTTTACCAGGCACTAGCGGTTTTATAGGAGAATTTTTAAGTTTAATAGGTATTTATCAAGCCAATATAGTGCTAGCTATAATAAGTGCTGTTGGTATTATTCTTGGAGCTGTTTATATGCTAAAACTTTACAAAGAAGTAATGCTAGGACAAATTACTAATGTTCAGGTTGCAAGCTTTAAAGATTTATATCTCTATGAAATGATTGCAATTATACCATTATGTATAACAATAATTTACTTAGGTTTGCTACCAAATGCAATTATCAATATGCTTGATGTGTCAATTCACAAGATTTTGTTACAATTATTTTATGTTGTAAAATAATTAGGGTGTGTCATCAATCAACTGTGGATGCTTTAGGAAGTCCTACAGCTTTTCATTTAACAAAATAAGCTGGATAATAAGTCTAATTTATAGTAGACTCTAAATAAAAAATAAAAATATGAAAAATTTATTATTACTAACAATCATTAGCGTTTCGCTCTTATTTTCTGCTTCCTCTTGGGCCATTGATAATCAATTTTATTTGAAGGTAGAAGTTGGGGCAAATAAAATGAATAATATTAAGTTAAATGATAAAGAGTTACAGCAGAATACTGCTGCTATTGTTGGTGGAGGTGTGGGTTATTATGTTCTAGATAATGTTAGACTTGATCTTATGCTTGATTTTTTTGCTAATCAGCAAGTAAAACACTCTTTTGCCGGTGTGGACTCAAAAATTAAGCCCCAAATTACTACTTTAGTGCTTAGTGGTTATGTCGATATTTTTGATATAAGCATTTGTGAATTATTTATTGGAGCTGGTGCTGGTGTTGGTCATCTGAAAAACGAAATTACCAATAATAAGCTTGGTACTTCAGTTTCTAATAGTAAAAAAAATAACCTAGTATATCACCTTACTTTTGGAGCTGCTGCCAAGTTAGCTCCTGTAATAAAAGTTGAGGTAGCTTATAGCTGGAAAAATCTTGGTAGTACCAAAGAGATAAAGAATCATGTTAAGTCATTGCCTTATAAAGGTCATAATGTAACACTTGGCATTAGGTTTGATGTATAAGTTTACCTGGCTATAGTCTCAATTGATGAGAAGTTGGTGACGTCGTCACTAGTCGCTCGCCTATTACTTATCATAGCTCTAGAATTTTTTATTTATTTCCTTATGATGAGTAAAAAAGCTGACTGCTAAGGGTCATTGCGAGGAGCTGCTAAAAGCGGTGACGCAGCAATCCATTTTTGTGTCACCCCTGCGTAAGCAGGGGGCTAGATTCCACACCGAAGCGGGAATGACAGGGTAAAAACGTCATTGCGAGGAGCTATTTTAGTAGCGACGAAGCAATCCATGAGAATTAGTATAGATACATCAAGACTATATGGATTGCTTCGTAGGCTTACGCCTACTCGCAATGACGTTTTTATGCTGTTTAATACTTATAGAATAAAAATTGTAGGGTGCTGGTCATCCCTACTTCGGTGCGGGATCTATAATAGATTCCCGCCTACGCGGGAATGACAAATTTTGCGTTTAAAGATAGCTCTGCAAAAAACTTGATTATCGAGTAAAAGTAACCAAAAATGGATTGCCACGACCTACTTGCGTGGTCTCACAATGACGTTGAAAGATATTGCAAGCCTCAAAGCCTAATAAAACTAGTTTTGATGGTATAATCTTTATTAGGTCCTGAAATCTTATAACTCAAGTCAAAAGAATCTTTATTTAAGAATATGTAACTAGCTTGATAAATATCTAAGTTACATTGATGGGTAGCTTCAACTTGGCAAGGATTGTTAGAGATAAAATGCATTTGGTAAAATAAAGTATTGTTATTCTCATTAACAAAATACTTTACAATTTTGTCTTGTTCTAGAGAGTATATATATTCCTTAAAGGCTTTTACCTTAGTGCTACTACCGTGATAGTTGACATCAAGTTCTTCTCTATATAATATAGATGGATATTTTGAATATATAGGCTTTTTATCCTCTATAAAATAAGCAATTCCTTTAGCTGTGCCATAATTACCTAAAATTCTCGTAATACTATAGGTTCCAACTAGGTTGTAGAATATATAGTCAATTGATGGGAAGTTGGTGACGTCGTTGCTCAATGCTCGCCTATTACTTATAGGCGTCGCTCCATCGTTCCTAGCCCCAAATTCCCCTGAATTGACTATATGTATCATTTCCCTCATTCCTTAGCGTCCTTATACAATAACCTATCAATAGCATTTTCTTTACCAATTATAGCGATAATTTCAAAAACACTTGGGGAAGTAGTCATACCTGTCATTAAAGCTCTAATATACTGCATGATATCTGCAAGTTTAATATTATTATCCTTGGCAATTTCTTTAAATTTTATTTGAATTGAGTCTTTATCAAAATTTGCTAAATTCTCCAATTCCTTTATAACTTGTCCCACCAAATTTTTATCACAATTATTGATCAGTTCTTTAGCTTCTTCAGAATAGATAATAGGAACATTAACTAAATAAATCCTAGCTAGTTTTGCTAATTCGACTAAATTGGTACTTCTTATTTTCAAACTTGGCATTGCTTGTCTAATATATTCCTTTTCTTTCTCAGTAACTTGATAATTTTCTTGTAAACTCTGACAAGTCATTTCTGTTAATGTTTGGTCATCAAGCTGACGTAAATAATGAGAATTTAAACTATCCATTTTGGCAAAATCAAGACGAGCTGGTGATTTACCTAGCCCATCAAGGTCAAACCATTCTATAGCTTGTGATCTTGAAATAATCTCGTCATCTTTATGACTCCAGCCTAATCTTAGTAAATAATTGCACAAACTCTCAGGTAAATACCCCATATCTTGGTAAGCCTTTACTCCAAGAGCCCCATGTCTTTTAGATAATTTCGCTCCATCATCTCCATGTATTAACGGTATATGTACCATATGTGGTACATACCAGCCAAAAGCTTGATAAAGTATTTTTTGACGAGCCGCATTAGTTAAATGGTCATCCCCCCTGATAATATGGCTAATCTGCATATCGTGATCATCCACCACTACCGCTAACATATAAGTAGCAGTACCGTCACTACGTAACAATACCATATCATCAAGGTGCGAATTTTCAATAGTAACATCTCCTTGTAAAGCGTCATGAATAATTGTTTGCCCAGTTTTTGGGGCTTTCAAGCGGATAACGGGGATACTTTTCTGCTCCTGCGAATTAGAAGATGGTACATCCCGCCAAGGGCTTTCGAACAAAAAATGTTGTTTATTAGCTATGGCACTATCTCGCTGTCTATCTATTTCTTGTTGAGAAGTAAAGCAATAATAAGCTTTCCCCTCATCTACTAACTTCAGAGCAGCTTTTTTGTATAAATCATTTCTTTTAGACTGAAAAATTACTTCTCCATCCCAGTTTAAACCAAGCCATTTCAAGCCGGAAAATATAGCATCTACTGCATCTTTGGTTGATCTTGCTTGATCAGTATCCTCAATTCGCAGCAAAAATTTACCATTATGGTGTTTAGCAAATAAATAATTAAACAACGCCGTCCTTGCCCCACCAATATGCAGGAAGCCAGTAGGAGATGGAGCAAATCTAGTAATTACAGTCATATTTTCCTTTATTTAGTTAAGTAAGCAAAATAATTTACATCTATATCATCACTCAACTGCCAACGTCCATTAACGATATTATAGGTTAAGCCTTTGAGCTCTTTAAGCCCAATATTATTATCATTGAACATCGAGTAAATTTCCGATGGTTTAAGAAATTTACTATGATCATGGGTGTTTTTGGGTACCCAATTAAGTAGGTATTCTGCCATCAAAATAGCTAGCATATATGATTTCACTGTACGATTAATCGTTGAAATTATAATCATACCATTTGGTTTTACTAAGCTAGCCAGGTTTTTTATAAAATCACCAGGATTATCTATATGCTCTATTACTTCTAAACACAGCACCACATCATACTTATACTGTTTTTTATTTAAATCATCTGAGTATACTAATTCCTCAACAGTTGATTTAAGATATTGTATATTCAAACTTTGTTCCGAAGCATACTGTACTGCAATATCTATATTACTTTGTAAAGCATCTATGCCGGTAACTATGCCATTTAATTTACAGAGAGGAGAGGTAATTAATCCTCCTCCACATCCTACATCTAGAATTTTTAAATTTGAACAAGGTAATATGTCATCCTGCACGTTAAAATGATCTTTTATCTTATCTACTACATAACCAACACGAATTGGATTTATTTTATGAAGAATTTTAAATTTTCCATCTTTTTGCCACCATTGGCTAGAAATCTTACTAAATTTTTCTAGCTCTGTTTGATTAATAGAAGATTGTGTAGACATAGTTCCCTACTGGTTATAATATTGACTATACAGCTAAACCGATTAGCATTTATCCATAGCAAACTGACATCATTGCAAGAAAGACCGTAGGTTGACGAAGCAACCCTGTTTTGGGTCATCCCCACAACTGTTGAAAGTTAGAAGAGGAAGCGGTTTTAGACCGAATAGTTTAAAAGTCGTATGTGGTCAACGTCATTGCAAGAAAGACCATAGGTCAATGAAGCAATCCATAAAAGTAACCAAAGATGGATTGCCACGACCTACTTGCGTGGTTTCGCAATGACAAAAAACCTATCTAAAATCCGCTTTACCTTCTAACTTTCAACAGTTGTGGGGTCATCCCTA
Source organism: Candidatus Tisiphia endosymbiont of Ceraclea dissimilis (assembly GCF_964030735.1). Taxonomy (NCBI): domain Bacteria; kingdom Pseudomonadati; phylum Pseudomonadota; class Alphaproteobacteria; order Rickettsiales; family Rickettsiaceae; genus Candidatus Tisiphia; species Candidatus Tisiphia endosymbiont of Ceraclea dissimilis. Next base: position 753,910 of record NZ_OZ034917.1, on the reverse strand, counting down.
CTTCGGTGCGATATCCAGATTCCCAACCATTGCTAAGAATGACAATAGTGGGCGAGAATGATGGATTGCTTCGCTCTAGAAGGCTGCCTACGATAACTAATTCAAATAGCTTTCTCCACATTAACTATAATAAGAGGCGATTTATTCACTTCATGTTTTAATATTTTGCGAATAGCTGACCTTACAGCATTTTCGACCTGATCATCGAGGAGATTACCTTTTGATTTTCTCTGAATTTCTACTGTTTCAGCAATATTATCTTTGATTAGATTAATTAGCTGTGCATCATCATTAGAGTCAAGAAGTCCTGGCATAGATAAAATAGGTCTACAAGTAAGTTCGCCCTTCTTATTTATTATCAGAGAAGCAACTACTATACCATCATCACGCATACGTCTGCGGGTTCTGAAAATTGATGATTCAGCTGGTAAAAGATAATTGCCATCAACAGCCAAATAACCCGTTGTTACTTTAGTTAAAATACGTGGATTATGAGGATCAAGTAATACTAGGCTACCATTTTCTACTTCAATAGCATGCTTTATACCATTTTTACGAGCTAATTTTGCTTGCTCATGTATGTGTACCGGTTCACCATGTACTGGCACGCAAATCTGAGGTCTAATTAAGGCGTACATTTGCTTGAGTTCGTCAATTGATGGATGTCCAGAAACATGAACGAAATGATCTCGTTCAGTTATCACTTCAATTCCTGCTTTTACGAAAATATTAAACATACGGAAAATTTTCTTTTCATTGCCAGGAATAATTTTTGAAGAGAATATAACTGTATCTTTAGGAGCTAACTTGATACTAGGATGACTATTATTTGCCATTTTGGCAGTAGCTGCTAGAGGTTCCCCTTGACAGCCAGTAGCAATAATTAAAAGTTCTTGCCTTTTAAATCTTGCAACATCCCGCTCATCAATTAAAGGGGCAATATCTTTCATATAACCACTTTCCTGAGCTGCGAGCAAAATTCTATGCAAACTTCTTCCTGATAGCACTACTTTTCTTCCTGCCATCTGACCTGCATGAATTATAGTTTCAAGTCGTGCCAAATTTGAAGCAAAGGTTGTTACCACAATCATTTGGGGGCAACCTGCTATAATATCTATTAAACTTTTACGCACTTCTCCTTCCGAGCCAGAAGTCCCTGCATTAAATACATTAGTTGAATCACAAACTAAAGCTAAAACCCCTTCATCGCCATAGGATTTTAGTAAATCCTTGTTAGCTTTTTCACCGAGTAAAGGATCATGGTCAAACTTCCAATCTCCAGTATGAAAAACATTGCCAGCTTCTGTGCGTATCATAATTGCTTGCATTTCGGGAGCTGAATGGGTAAGCGGTACCATTTCTAATTGGAATGGATCAAGATTTATTTTTGCCGAAGGTTTTACTTCATGAATTTTTATAGTTTTAGCAAAATCATATTCAGCTAATCTAAGTTTCAGAAAATTTGCAGTGAAGGTAGTTGCATATATTGGGCATTTTAGACTGCTCCACAAATATTGGATTGCTCCCAAATGATCTTCATGTGCGTGAGTTAGGACTAAAGCTAACAAATCTTTTTTATATTGTTCGATAAAGCTAATATCAGCAATTATCATATCAACACCTGGTAAATAGTTATCAGCAAAGCCGCTACCACAATCAACCATCAACCACTTTCCCTTATAATGATATAGATTGACGTTTATGCCGATTTCATTTGACCCGCCAAGTGGTAAGAATAGTAAAGCATTTTTATGGTTTTTAATGTTGAATGGCATGTTAACTTCTATATTATGTATGGTTTAAGTATATTTTTATACCTTATTTTCGGCTTTTAGTCTATGATTAATACTAATTTAGTTTATGCGAACATATTTGCTTTTGGTATAGTCTTATTATTGATCGTACTATTTCCTAATTTTGATATAGATTTCTCAAATTTATTCTACGACAGTAAAGATGGATTTATCTACCGTAACAATAGCATTGTCCAATTATTGTTTGAAATTATTCCAATATTAACTAAACTACTACTTACAGTAACATTATTATACTTAATTTACTTAATTGTTAAGTATAAAACTTTTAATAGACTTATTATTTCTGGGAGCTTTTATATAATTTTGTCTACAGCAATAGGTCCTGGATTATTGGTGAATCATCTATTTAAAGAACATTTTGGCAGGGCTCGTCCTGTGCAAATTAAAAATTTTAATGGTTCCAAAAATTTTACTCGAGCTTTTTCAATTTCTAATGAATGTGTACATAACTGCTCATTTTCATCAGGACATGCAGCTATGGGATATAGTTTAACTAGCCTTGCGTATATTGCTCCTGTTATATATTTCTCAAGAATCTACAGTATCACCTTAATTTTCGGCTCATTAATTGGGTTAAGTCGCATATTAATGGGGGGGCATTTTTTAAGTGATGTACTAGCCTCATGTTTTTTTGTATTAATAATTAACCATATATTGTATTTATGTTGGCAAAAACTAAAATTAATATAAATAAAATTGCAATTATTTTTAACAATTCCACGAAATCGTTAGAACTAGTTAAGCAGCTCGAACTATTCTATAAATTCTGCAAAGTGGAAGAAGCAGAAGTAATTATTGTAGTTGGAGGAGATGGCGAATTATTACATGCGATACATCGTTATATGCACCTAAACGTTCCTTTTTATGGAATTAACTCTGGTAATATTGGGTTTTTAATGAATTCAATTATTATAGAAAAATTAATAGATAATTTACAAGAATCAATAGTTTCTCATTTATACCCTTTAGAGACGCAAGTAGAAACTGTAGATAGTAAAACCTATACTGCCCTAGCTATTAATGAAGTCTCGATATTTCGTAAAACCAACCAAGCAGCTAAATTTAAGATTGAAATTGATCAAGTTGAACGTATGAGTGAATTAGTAGCTGATGGGGCAATGGTTGCGACTCCAGCTGGTAGCAGTGCGTACAACTTATCTGCCGGGGGACCTATTTTACCACTTGAGTCAAATGTATTATGTCTAACGCCAATTTGTCCTTTTCGTCCAAGACGTTGGCACGGTGCGTTATTACCATTTTCCACTACTATAAGATTTGAAATTTTAGAAAGTAATAAAAGACCAGTAAATGCAGCTGCCGATTTTCAGGAATTTGACGATATTAAGTCAGTATTAATTAAATCAGCAAAAAACAAGATGATCAAATTACTATTTGATAAAAAAAATAGCCTTGAAAATCGAATTATCAAAGAGCAATTTAATGAGTAACTTATCTTACGCATAAAATCCCCATGGCAATTTAAAAATTGCGGAACGTCATTGTAATCTGATGTATCCCCACGAAACTGTTGCAAAATAGCAAAAATTGATAGAATATCATCATTATTTAATGATGATGGAGATATAGTCAATTGATGGGAAGTTGGTGACGTCGTCACTCGTCGCTCGCCTATTACTTATAGGCGTCGCTCCATCGTTCCTGCTACCCAATTCCCCTGAATTGACTATAATAGGTTATGGATGTAAAAACAGTATTAAATGACGGTAGAATTTCTAAATAAATTAAAGAGTATAATACCCGATGGTAAAAGGGTTATTGTTATTATAACATATTGGGTTATAGGTGTGGTAGGCTATAGCCAAGGTATGCAAAGAATTTTCCAACCTAATACAGTAAAAGATAAAAAGATTTATTCGTATTTTACCCTTGGGAAATTTATTATTGAATTTAATTATTTGCATACCATAAAACCATTGCTAGAACCCCTGGCAATCTATTATAAAGACGGAGCTTTATCATACTTAATTTCGTGGGGACATATCAGCTCGCAATGACGTCAGTTCTAGCTTCTTCTATTACCAAAGAATCTTAAAAGATATAAGAACAAGTTGATAAAGTCTAAATATAAGCTAAAAGCAGCCATTATAGACATTTTTTGTCCTAATTCTCCACCACCAGACATAAAATACATCGACTTAATTTTTTGAGTATCCCATGCAATAAGCCCCATAAATACAGCAACCCCAATTAGAGATGTCGCAAAATATATAGCGGAACTTTGTAAAAATATGTTAACCAACGATACAATGATAATACCAAACAATCCCATAACAAGAAATGATCCCATTGATGTTAAATCTCTATTGGTACTGTAGCCATAAAGACTCATTGCTCCAAAGACAGATGAGCAAATGAAGAAAGTCCGAGCAATTGACTCTCCAGTATAGATAAGCCCAAGAGATGCTAAGGACATACCAGTTAATGCAGCATAAACCCAAAACAATACTTTAGTAGTTTCTAAACTCATCTTGCCAAAGCCCATAAAGAAGTACAAAGCAATCCCCAAAGGAGAAATCATTACCAACGTTCCCAAACCAGTATTGCCTATAAATTGTCCATTTGGTGCAGTCTGAAATAAAAGCCTGGTCAATGGATCGAATGATATAGTAGCAATAGCTGTTACTCCAGTTAGCACAAGAGCTAAAGCCATATAATTATAGACTTTTAGCATGTATTCTCTCAGTCCTGCATCATATGTTTTCTGAGTGGCGGTAAAAGTTTTTGTATAATCAACCATAAGAAACCCCATGAATATGTTATTATCTCTATATAATATAGTATAGGATGCAAACCTTTTCTTTTCAAGAAGAAAATTCTAAAATAAAAATTTAGTTTTAATCAAGTAATTTATTTACATAGTACAAATATCTAGCTATTTTACTGATTAGACATATTTAGCCTCTGTGGTGGAATGGTAGACACAGTAGACTCAAAATCTACAGCCCCAAAGGCGTGCTGGTTCAAGTCCGGCCAGAGGTACCAATATAGTTCTAAAAATCTATGCTATAGTCAGTTCAGGAGAATTTGGGGCTAGGAGCGATGCCTATAAGTAATAGGCAAGCATTGAGTGCATAGGCGTCAGTTTAAGAAAATAAAGTAGAAAATCGTCATTGCGAGCCACCGTAGGTGGCGTGGCAATCCATTTTTAATCACTTTTCTAGATTGCTTCATCGACCTTACGGTCTCCTCGCAATGACGATTTCTCAATTATTGTTTTCTTAAATTGACGCTTATGAGCTTTGAACGATGCCGTCACCAACTGCTCATCAAATTGACTATAAATAATAATTTTTAAAATAATCTTGTATACTCATTGATGTTTCGTGTATAAATTAAGTTTAAAAAACTTATCAAGTTCTATGATGAAATTAGCAAAATTATTATTTTATACAATCACTACCTGCTTAATCCTATCTGGTTGTAAAACTAAGAAGACGGACGAAGACTTAATAGTTCCAGCTCCAGAATTATACAATGATGGTCTTATTTTACTGGAAAAGCAACAATATTTGAAAGCTGCCGAAGAATTTTCGAGGATTTTTTATCAAGATCCTGGTAATAAAATGACTCCTCAAGCTGAGTTGATGCAGTCATATTCTTTATTCCTCGGAGGTCAGTATGAAGAAGCAGTAGATGTACTGGATAGCTTTATTAAGCTTCATCCAATGCATGAAGATATTGCATATGCCTATTACCTAAAGGCATTATCCTATTATATGCAAATCTCGAATGTACAACTTGATCAATCAAGAACCTTTTTAGCTAAAAAGAGTTTTGAAGATGTGATAAGACTTTTCCCAAAAACAAAATATTCAATTGATGCAGCTTTAAAAATCGATTTAGTAAATGATCATTTAGCTGGCAAGGAAATGGACGTAGGTCGTTATTATCTCATGCAGAATAACCCCATAGCTGCTATCAATAGATTCCAGATTATTGTAGATGATTATCAAACTACATCACATATACCAGAAGCACTTTATCGCTTAGTGGAAAGTTATTTAATGCTAGGTCTTAGCAATGAAGCAAAGAAATATGCCGCGGTACTCGGTCATAACTATCCGGACAGTACTTGGTATAAATATTGCTACTCACTAATTAATAACTCTTTAAAAGAATGAAATATAATGTTACAAAGTCTTTCGGTTAAGAACTTTATTCTGATAGACGAATTGGAGATAGAGTTTGAAAAGGGGCTATGTGTAATTACCGGAGAAACCGGAGCTGGTAAGTCTATTTTGCTAGATGCAATTTTGTTCTCTTTAGGTAACAAATTCTCTGATAATGTAATAAAACATGGGAGTGATTACTGTTCGGTTGCTACGACCTTTACTCTCAATGATGATTTAAAAAAGCTTTTGGAGCAATTTAATATTGAGTATGACCAGGAATTATTAATAAAACGTATTCAAAAACCTAACAACCGTAAGAAATTTCTTATTAATGATCAAGTAGTAACGATAAGTACCTTGCAACAAGTAGCAGATTATTTATTTGAACTTCATGGGCAAAATAGTCATACTTCTCTTCTTAGCCCTTCCTTCTACATTAACATTTTGGACGATTATGGAGGGCTTGTAAATTTAAGATCTGAATTATCAAAACATTTTGATATTTTACAGACAACTACCAAAGAAATCAATAAAGTTATCAGAGATAAAGATGCTATAGAACAAGAAATAGATTATTTAACCTTTGTTACCAAAGAATTAGAAGCTCTTGATTATCAAACAGGAGAAGAAGAAAAGCTTGTTACTATAAGGCGTAGTTTACAAAATCGTGATAAAGAAATACAAGTGATCCAAGATATATTATCATATCTTGAAGTCCCTGAAATTAATAAGTCAATTAATAATGCTCAACGTTTGATAAACCGTAATTTACAGCAAAACGAAGAATTTGCCTCTATTTCATTAAATTTAGATGATTGCTATAATAGCTTAGAAGAAGCACGTATAAAATTACAGAATATTATTAATAACATTGATAGAAATGAATTTAACTTAGACGAAGTGGAAGAAAGGCTATTTAAAATTCGTGATATAGCACGAAAATATAATATTTCTTGCGATAAAATACCTGAATTTTTTGATAATTCTAATCAACAATTAAATGCCCTTAAAAATAAAATCAATAATGTTAAAATCCTAGATATTAATAAGCTAGCAGAACATAAAAAATATTTTGAACTAGCTGAAGCTTTATCATGCAAGCGTTCTATTAGTGCAAAAAATCTAGAATTAGCTGTACAAAAAGAGCTTGAACAACTTAAAATGGAAAAGGCGATTTTTAAAGTAGAAATAGCACCTAAAAATAATCCTTCTAACCAAACCAATAATAAAAATTTTGCAGAATTAAACATAAGCGAGGAGTTTTTAGAAGAAACTAAGCAAAATACGGAAGGTAGAACTAGTCAGATGCTATTATGCAAGATGTCTGATGGTATTGATAATATACGTTTCGTTGCCTCAACAAATCCAGGTATGCAACTTGCACCTATTGATAAAATTGCTTCTGGTGGCGAATTATCAAGGTTTATGTTAGCACTAAAAACTTGTCTCTTTGATAAATCACTGAAAGACATTATTATTTTTGATGAGATAGATACCGGGATTGGTGGTATCGTGGCCGATAAAGTTGGAGAAAAACTTAAAAAGCTTAGCTCTATTGCCCAAGTGATTGTTATTACTCACCAACCTCAAGTAGCGGGTAAGGCAGATCAGCATATTATTGTCAACAAACTACAATTGGATGAAACTACTAAAATTACGGTAAAAAGCCTGAATCTTCAGGAAAGACAAGCTGAGCTTGCTCGCATGATTTCAGGAAAATCCATTACCGATGCGAGCCTAAAAGCAGCTAAAGAGTTGCTTAAGCCTTAGGAGGTTGCCTCCTAAGTGATGCACACAAAATTAATGAGATGTATTATATCTTAAAAGTCATTGCGAGAAGGCGTAGCCGACGAAGCAATCCAGGAAAGTAATTAGAAATGGATTGCCACAACCACTACATGGTCTTGCTAAAGACGTATATGCACCTTGCGAGATAGTTGTATCCTTCTTAAGCAACAACTTTTTTCTTATTTATTTTTTTAGTGTTTACTTGAAGTTTTTCTTTAATTCTAGCTGCTTTACCACTTAGGTTTCTTAGGTAATAGAGTTTAGCACGACGTACTACACCATATTTTACAACTTCAATTGCATGTACCATCGGTGAGAAAATCATAAATCGTCTCTCTACGCCTTCACCATGACTGACCTTACGAACTACGCAAGAAGATGCAACTCCACTATTTCTTCTAGCAATTACCACACCTTCATATGCTTGCAGTCTCTCTAACAATTTTTCCTTACCATCTTTCTCAACTGTTCGGTCAATTATCTTTACAGTAACCTTTACAGTATCTCCCGCCTTAAAATCAGGAATTTTTTTATTTTCGGTTAGTTTTGCAATTTGCTGTTGTTCAAATTGCTCAATAATATTCATCGCTTTAAACTCCTATAAAATTTAATAAATCTGGTCTACGTTTTTTAGTAATCTCCATAGACTGATTACTTTTCCAATCTCTAATTAACTGATGATTACCAGACAACAAAACACTTGGAACTTCTCTGTTTTTCCATTTTACTGGTCTCGTATATAAAGGACATTCAAGCAATCCAGCAAACTCACCATTTTTCTCAAAAGACTCTGATTGCAATGTATCTTGGTTTGCTAATACATTCGGAAGTAGTCTAATCAAACAATCGAGAATAGTAAGGGCTGCTACCTCGCCACCAGATAAAATATAATCCCCTATACTAATTTCTCTAACATTATACTCTTCAATTATACGTTCGTCAATCCCTTCAAATCGCCCACATAAAATTATTATTTGTTTTTCTTGTATAATTTGATGAGCAATATTTTGGTTAAATAATTTTCCTCTTGGTGATGGGTAATATATTGGGGTATTAGGACTTGAAGACAAAACATTATCTAAACAACTACCAAGTACATCCGGACGCATTATCAGTCCGCTACCACCGCCATAAGCTTCATCGTCAACATTTTTATGTCTAGTTAACCCAAAATCTTTTATATTAACCACATTATAAGACCAAATACCTTTTTTTAAGGCTTGCCCTGCAAGGGAATATTTCAAAGATCCAGGAAACATTTCTGGAAATATGGTTAATATTGATGCGTGTAATGAAGACATTTGATAAATATGATGATTTTTAAAACAAAAAAATTGATTTGAGTTATATTATAGTCTATATAATTAAACAATATCAATCTAACTTATAGTCAATTGATAAGAAATTGGGGACGTTGTCACTCGTCGCTTGCCTATTACTTATGGGCATCATTCCTAGCCCCAAATTCTCCTGAATTGACTATAACACTTAAGTACTAGGAGATTTTCGTTATCTTCGCCTCCTAGTACTTATTTTGATTTTTATCATTTATTCGGGGCATAGCGCAGTCTGGTAGCGCATCTGGTTTGGGACCAGAGGGTCGGGAGTTCAAATCTCTCTGCCCCGACCATCACTTATCACCTTTCCAGAGTTTTTTTGCTCTTACTAAAAATCTTAAATAATTAGAGAGAAGTTTGGGAAGTTGTTATTAGTCGCTCCTGCTACCCAATTCCCCTAAATTGACTATATATATAAATGGAACTATAGTTCATTTTTGCAATGAGGCTTTAATAGCTCTTTCTTTATTGCTAATATTATTTAGTTCATTCTTAAGATGCAATTTTTTTGCTTGATGTTTAGCTTTACTACAATAATCCAGAGCTTTGTTGAAGTCTCCCTTGCTAAAATAAGCATCTGAATAAGTTAAATAAAAACCCATTTTTATTATATCATCAGCTATTTGTTCAATTAAGTTATTATATTTACTAAACTCTACTATTACTTTATCAATTTGGTTGGTCAAAATAAGTAGTTTTCCATATAATTCTATTGATTGTAAAAAGTCTCTAGTGTTATGAACTTCCTTAAATAGAGCTATTGCTTCTTGAATTGATTTAATAGACGTTTCTATTTCTAGTTTATTTCTATCAATTTTATTTGCTTTTTTATTTTTGGCTAAGACAAGATTAGCTTTATGGTAAAATAATTTCGCCTTTAAACCTCTCACATCATTATTCTTTATTGATTTACCTACTTTTATATTATTATACCTTTTAATTGCTGTATTTATTTTTTGTTCTGCCTTTTGATAATTACCAATTTTACAAAAATATGCCGAATATACATATAGAATTTTACATTTTAATATTTCTAAGCCTTCAGTTTTCTGCAAATATTTATTAACCTTATCAACTATCTTTAGAAAATTTTCATATTTTTCTTGGTGAAAATAGACCGAAGAAATCATCAAGTCCATTGCAGCAAGATCTTCATTATATTTATTCTTAAATTTAGTTTTAAATTGTCGACTAGTTTCAAGAAGTTGTTGAAAAGAATTAGTTAGCTTAAACTCATGCTCATTATCTATAAAAAACCGCAATAATGACTCAAACCATCTTAAATTTAAGGTAGAACAAATATTATCCTTACTGTCTAACGATTGACTAAGTTGATGACGTAATACTGCCTGTACTAGGCGATGAATAGCGATATTATCATTGTCATCATAATTGATCATTGAATATTGCCACAATAGAGCAATATGTTTGTTTAACGTTAATTGTGGAGATGGTAAATGAGGATAAGCTGTTTGTAACCATTTGAGTAATAGTTTACGAGAGATTTTATTTGGTGCTAGGTAAGCACATACTGTTAAAAGCTCAATAGCTATAGGTGGTCTATTATTAATTTTAGTATCTCTAACAATTGCCTCTAAACTAATATTCCAGGTTATTGCTACTGGGTAATTATAGGTATTTGTTTCATCTAAAAAAGTGTTGTCCGATAGTAATTCTGTTTCATACTTTTTATAAAGATCCAAATATTCTAGAATAGTGATATGTTTTTGTTTAACGTAAGCACCAGCTTGCACCAATGCTAAGGGTAAATATCCTAAAACTCCAACTAATTCTTTTATAGTATTTTGTTCTTCTGCTATATTTCGCTGTATTAAGGTCTTTATTGTTTTGATAGCCTCCTCTTCTGTCATGATATCAATAGGCAACACTGAAAACTTTGTTGGCCAATAACGCTGACGAGTTGTTAAAATCACATATCCGCCAGATTCTGGTAAAAATGGTTCGATTTCACGATAATTGTTTACGTTGTCATAAACTAAAAGCCACCCTGGATTTTTAGCTAGCCATTGTTTAACATAAGCGATAATGCTTTCTCTTGTATAGATGACTTCTGCATGTCCTAATAACTTAGCAAATTCAACATATTTGTTATATAAATGATCAATATTTTCTGCAAGAAACCAAACTTTAAGTGTATAAGGATGCTCTGTATAATTTATATATTGCAAGGCTAATTGTGTTTTGCCTATTCCGCCAAGTCCAGCACATGCAGTAATTGCTAAATTACTTGTTACATCAGATGTATGATTGTAATGTAATTTATTATACAAATCCCTCAATAGTTTTTCTCTACCAATAAAAACATGATCTTGTCTAGGTATATTCCAGCTAGTTAGATTTTTAGGAAATATTATTGGATATTGTAGTTTAGACCATTGCACTTCTATTTCTTTACTCTTGACTGTTTTTTTAATAGTTAAATCAAACATTAAAAGATAAGTACTACAAATAATCAGAACCAATACACCAAATATTTGTAAGTAAATATTCTTGGCTTTACTTTTAATATTCTTATCTGTCAAATGAGGTTTAGGAAAAACTGAACAGGTATTATTCGATATAATATTATTATATCTTTCACTAAACTTAAGGATCATGTTGTCTATATTCTCATTAGAAAAAACTTTTGTGATAATTTCTAAAAAAATAAAATGATATTGTTTAGATGGTAAGAGATTAATATATTCAAAATTACTTTGTTTAGGTAGAAATTTTATACATTGCTCTTCCTGCGGTATAAGAAAAAATACCTTGGATATATTCTGCTCATTAGAAATAATAACATGATTATTACCTTGCTGTTGTTTAGCTATATTAGCTTCATTTACAGATAGAACATAGATTATACATTGTCTTGACTGTTTTTTGCCTTTGTTCTTGTGCTTTCCTAAAACTATATGAGCATCAAGATTTTCTCGCAGCTCTACAAAAACTGTTATACCTATAAGTTGTAAATCACTACGTATCTTATTGATCATCAAGTTTAAATCATTGTTTTCTGATCCATTATTTCTCAGGCTTTGTAAAACAATAAAAAATGATATAGCATCAGACTTTGTTAATATAAAAATTTCCTTCAAGATTTTTCTAAATTCTTGTTGGATTAATAAACTTAAATAATAACTTTGTACTAATTTGTATTTATCAGATTCTTCTATAAAATTTATAATACCTTCTCGAGAATTTGTGGCTACTTTCCGTTTGATATTAGAAATATGACTTTCAATAGTTCTCGTCTCGATCTGTTTATCCTCATTTGATAAAAAACTAGCTATTCCTTTTGCATTTTTCCCATGTACAATGCATGCTATTACATCTATTTCTCTTGATGTAAATCTGATATTGTTAATTATTAACAAATGTTTCTCATAAATCTCTTGTGGGTACAAGATATTCTTATTTTCCATAATATATATAATTTATTTAAACTACTATCATCCTATAAATCTTAAAAGATCATTTACTAAAGATTAGAGAATTGTATTTTAAATACAAAACATAATCGCTAATTTTCTGAATTATATCCATGTATTTTTTACTTACGTATAATACTTAATACTTTTTAACAATTGAAATATTTTACAACACTTAATATATTAAAATAATTTTAATATAGGTTTTAATATATTCTTTCAGGTTAAATATTAGCTAAGCTACAACTTAAATTATTAGACTTCCCGCATAAGTCAAAGAAGTCATAAGTATTTTAAACAAGTTCACTGCATTATAGTAGAGTATAATTATGCAAGATACAAATACTAACAACTTACGTAATATCATAGGTGATATTAGTACTAAACTATATAAAAATGATATAGTAGCTGAAATACATTACAGATTAAAAGATCCTTGTTCTGTTTTAAAGAAGATATTAAGAAAAACTATTACTTTAAAAGAATTAACTGATATAATTGCTTTTAGAATTATAGTTGATAAAAAAGAAGATTGTTACAAAGTATTGGCTATTATTTACAATCTCTATTCTGTTAATATCAAGAAGTCTAAAAACTATATTGATAATCCTAAGAATAATGGCTATCGTTCTTTGCATGTTATAGCTGTAGTTGATGTTTATGAACGTAACATAGAAATACAAATACGAACCAGAGAGATGCATAATATTGCAGAATTTGGTACAGCAAACCATGATGAATATAAAAAAACACAGGAAACAGAATTAATAAAAAAGTTATTATATAATGTAAGACTTAATACAGCTGGTATTAATAGTCAGATCAATAATGCATATAATATTTTCGACCAGTTTAATTGGACTATAGCGGAACTTATTGATTACGAGCAGGCAATTGAAAATGTTTGTCGTAATTTGCATGATGTACAATTGAATAAAGTTATTGAGTAACTTTTGGGCTTTGGACAAAAGCTAAAAAATTAAAAATATATAATTACTTTAGTTATTTTTGACATGTTCATAATATGTCTACGCAAGAATGAATGCCTCCTTTGTAGCTTTATTTTCTTTGTTAACAAACCAACTCGTCCATACATGACATTTTTTTATTTAAGCAAATGGACAAATACTAATCGGGTTAGCTATATTAAACTATGAAAGATATTAAGAGGCATTTTTATTTTCCAATAATTCATTAATTCTGGTAATAGCTAGACCCGTCATTTTCGCTACTTCCTCAATAGAACTGCCATTTTCTATCATCATTTTTATTAATTCAGCTTTACCTTCTACTCTACCTCTGACTTCACCAATTTGGATACCTTCTTCTCTACCTTCTTCTTTGCCTTCCCTCCGTGCTTTCTTGAGAGTGTTAGCTTCAATACGTAGCCATTTCAGGTGTTCTTCATATGAATCACGTTCTTCTTTAGTGAAATTCATCACATCCAGAACTGTCAGGGCTTTTTTTAGGCTAGCATCATTTAACTCTTTAGGTAAATTATCTTTGTTCAGCAAATCATGTCTAGTTAAAAAAGTACTCCATCTATCAAGAGAGGTTTTTACCTTCTTTACTATGTCCGTCAGCTGCTCCTTCGGATTATTAGTAAACTTATTTAGCTCAATAGTATGCAATTCTAAATCTTTGAAATATAACAAACCACTATCTTTTTCTACTATATGAAACACATTATGATATTTATTTTCATGTAAAATAGAGGTAAAGTTTAATATATGAATACCAATGGCTTTCGATAAAGTAGCATAATCTTCTGCATTCTTTAATTGCTCAGTATATAACTTTGCCCAATAATACAGAGCTCTTTTGTCATAATCATCCGCATCAGTAATTTGCATTTCGATATTAAATCTTTTGCCATCTTTTCCTTGAGCTTTAATATCTAAAATTGATAATTTATCGCTCTTGAAATTTTTTGGATTATATGGATTGAGAAGTTGTACTTCTGTTACTTGATCTTCTCTAGATACAATCGAATTGATCAGCGAAATAAGCAAATCCTTATTCTCTTCAACTCCGAAGATTTTTTTAAAGGCAATATCAACCCTAGGACTAATATTTGACATAAATCTAACTCTATATTTATTTTAACTAGTAATCATGACTTTTATACAATCTGCTAAAGGGTATTTTTCTCTTTGCAAACGTATATTATGTTCAAAATATCTGAACATCCCACCGTAACCTTCCATGATGATTTTTCCATCCATAAAATACGAGATTAAACTGTAACATAGGCAGATATGCTCGCTAAAGCCGTTGTCACGGATTACCTCTACATATTCAATTATTTGCTCAACTAACTGAAAATTAACAAAATGTTTATCTGCGGCTAATTTTATTATTTCTTCGCCGTTCTTAGTTTTTGTTAATTTTTCAATAACCTCTTGCATATTTCTATGTTTTTTACTTGTGTACATTTGGAATTGAGCATCTAGAAAATCCACTAGGTTTCCTTCAAGAGTTTGTGGTTTAATTTCCCAGTAATATCCGTCATTATCTTCACTATAATTATAATAATCAAGATTTAGTTCATCGTTTAATCGCCTGGTAATATGCTCAACTGTTATATCTGGATACTTTATGCGTCTCTTATCGACTGCAATATTTTGCACTATGCCAACGGTTAAATATGTTCCCATAAAATTCTCCTATAAAATTCATTTATAAATTAACTAATAAAGGTATTCATTACTTACTCGCCTTACGCATAAACCCCGTGGCAATTAAAAAATTGCAGAATTAAGTACAAGACACCATTACGAGACCACGCAAGTAGGTCGTGGCAATCCACATTCATTGCTTCGTCCACCACCAGTGGCACCTCGCTAATAGTGTCAGGTTGTTTTCCCTATGACTTTTAAATGCCATGCGTAAGGTGAATTATTTTAGCTAGTTTGGTAAATTACCAGTAAACATTAAAACACTTGATACTAACACCACCCAAAATAAAGTAAAAGGTAAAAATACTTTCCAACCTAAACGCATTAACTGGTCGTAACGATATCTAGGTAATGTCGCTCTTATCCATAAGAAACAAAATAATAACAACCCAACTTTTACTATAAACCAAATAAAGCCTGGCATAAAATTCAAGAATTTAATGCCAAAAGGCGGGAAATAACCACCTAAGAAGAATGTTGTGGTCATACCGCTAGCTAAAATCATATTAGCATATTCACCAAGAAAAAATAAGGCAAAACCCATCGAAGAATATTCAACATTATAACCAGCAACCAGTTCAGATTCAGCCTCTGATAAATCAAAAGGCAATCTATTAGTTTCTACAAGTACTGATATGAAGAATATTACTGCCATAGGTAACAACATCAAATCAACCCACCAAGGCAATAATTGTTGCCTTTCTATGATTTCTGAAAGATTAAGAGTTCCCGTCGTTAAAAGTACAGTAACAATCACCAACCCTATAGATACTTCGTATGAAATCATCTGAGCCGACGAACGAATAGCCCCAAGGAAAGCATATTTCGAATTACTTGCCCAACCAGCTATGATTATACCATAAACCCCCAATGATGAGATTGCCATAATATATAAAACACCAACATTGATGTCAGCTAATACCAGTTTTTTATCAAAAGGTATCACTGCCCAACCAATTAAACTAAGCACAAAGGTAACCATAGGAGCCAAGGTGAATAATATTTTATCAGCTTGCTTTGGTATAATTGTTTCTTTAAATAATAGTTTTACTGCATCAGCAATTGGTTGCAACAACCCAAAATATCCAACGACATTTGGACCTTTTCTTAACTGCATTAAACCTATTACTCTTCGCTCAGCATAGGTCAGATATGCTACACACAGCAAAAGAGGAATAGTGATAGATAGGACTTTCAATGCCACAATAATTAACGGCAATAGATATTGTTGAAATAACGATATCATGCAACTTTTTCCCTTTCTTGTTTTGATTCCAAACACTTTGCCATAGTAATAGATGCCCTACTAATTGAATCTGTCATGTAATAATTTATCGGTTTAGTAACTATATCATAGTTAAGTAATTTATCTGTAGAGGTAAATTTTATAAAGTCACCACTCATTATTTCAGAAATATTGTCAAATACTAGAAACTCTGCTGCCAACTTATTTCTTATTTCAACTAAATTATTCATACCAAGATTTAGCCCTAAACCACTGGCTAGGTTATTTATAATAAGCCAATCTTCTTTTGCTTGTCCTACTGGATTAGTTGCCGCCCTAGCATATTGTGGTCTTCCTTCAAAATTTAGGTAAATAGCATCTTTCTCTGTATAGCTACTAGCAGGAAAAATAACATCTGCTGCATTTGCTCCATTATCACCGTGATGCCCTTGATATACAACAAAAGATGATTTGATTTTACTCATATCAATCTCATCACTACCTAGTAAATAGACAAATTTGATATCACCTATTTCTGCCTTTTGTAAAATTTCATAAACCCCATTACCATCCCCCTTAGCACTAGAATTTTTAGGGCTAAAACCTATATCTAAACTACCGACCATTGACGCATGATTATGCAATATATTAAAACCATTCCAATCCTCTCTAACTATCTTATATTTATCCACCATCTGATGAATGAGTGCCAAAATAGCATAACCATCCTCCCGAGAATATACTCCATCACCAATGATTATTATTGGATTTTTTGCGGCTGCCAACTCCTTAGAAAATTGATGGTCTCCTGATATTATTGCTTTAATTATTTCAGGGCTAGCCCCTAATTCATTGATAGAATAAGTTTGATCGCTAATATTACCAATTCGAGCTATTTTTAACTTCCCCTCTCTTTGTAATATACCAATACTAGCATTAAGAACCGGAGCTATTTGCCTAATATTTGCCCCAATTAACAAAGCAAGATCAGCTTTTTTAAGTCCAGAAATCGTTGTGTTAAATAGATAGTTTCCCCTACTAGATCGGTCTATTTTATAATTAAATTGATTACTATCAAAATTATTACATCCTAGCTTCTGTAACAATGTTTTTAATAAAAACATTGATTCGGTACAGGCGAGTGTTCCAGCGATCGCCGCCATTTGATCACCGGCAAGCGATTGTAATTTTTGTGCTACTATGGCAATAGCGTCATTCCAAGAGGCTTCAACTAATTTACCATTTTGTCTGATATACGGAGAATCTAACCTTTGATATTTCAAACCATCATAAGCAAATCGTGCTTTATCGGATATCCACTCATCATTAATGTCATCATTAACCCTAGGTAATATCCTCATTACTTCCTCCCCCCTACTATCGATCCTGATATTACAACCTTGGGCATCAAATACATCTATTGATTCAGTTTTCTTTAATTCCCAACTACGAGCTTTAAAAGAATAAGGCTTTGAATTTAATGCTCCAACTGGACAAACATCGATAATATTGCCTGACAACTCTGAAGCAAGACTACGCTCAAGGTAAGAGGTAACTTCCATATGTTCTCCTCTATAAAGAGCTCCTATTTCCTCAATTCCAGCAATATCAGTGGCAAACCTTATACATCTTGTACATTGTATGCATCTAGTCATTTGGGTTTTAATCAAAGGTCCCATATATTTATCTTTGACTGTCCTTTTATTCTCCAAAAATCTAGAACGTGCTCCACCATATTTAAATGCTTGATCCTGTAGATCACACTCACCTCCTTGGTCACAAATAGGACAATCTAGAGGATGATTGATCAATAGAAACTCCATTACCCCTTCACGAGCCTTTTTAACGCCGATAGTATTAGTATGGATCACCATACCTGGGGCAACAGGCGTAGCACAAGAGGCGATAGGTTTAGGAGATTTTTCCATCTCTACCAGGCACATACGACAATTACCAGCAATTTTCAAACGTTCATGAAAGCAGAAATGGGGGATTTCTATACCAAGCTTGCTGCAGGCACGAAATACGGTTGTACCCTCTTCTACTTCAATTTCAATATCATCTATAGTAAGTTTTATCATTGATGTTCATATTATAGTTTTACATTATGTCAAAATTATATATTCTTCTATAGTCAATTGATAAGAAGTTGGTGACGTCGTCGATCCTAGCCCCAAATTTTCCTGAATTGACTATATAATTCAAATTATTTGAAGTATACCATATTATATACTACTCACTAATCTAAATTTTTCAATTTTGCAAAAATAACTTCTATAGCTAAGTAATTTCCTGGTTACGCCTAAACTCGAAGGTGATATAATCCCTCCTATGATATTCCTATAGTCAATTGATGAGAAGTTGGTGATGGCGTCAATCATCGCTCCTGCTACCTAATTTCCCTGAATTGACTATAACTCTATGGAGCTTTATAGAACTGCCTTATAGTTTTAAGCAATTCTTGATTTTTATATGGTTTGCGGATTATGTATGTTGCTTGCTCTTGTAAAAATTCTTGTATTTCCTGATGATTGCTAGACAAACCACTTTGGAAAATTATAGGAATATGAGCAAGATTTTTATCACTTCTTATCTGTTTATGCACTTCACAACCTGTCATATCAGGAAGAGAAATATCAAGAAATATTAGGTCTATTTTGTTAGTATGTATTTTAAATAAATCAATGCCTTCTTGCCCGGTATAAGCATTGATAATTCTATATTTCTGTTCATGACGTAGCACTAAATTTATCGCGTCATGGCAGATTGGTTCATCATCAACAAAAAGTATAGTAAATACTTTTATAATATTACACTTTGCCAACATTTTATGTCTCTTTTTCATCATATACAGGAATCATGAATTCTACCCTTGTTCCTTTTCTACGGTTATTTTCGGCATAAATATAGCCATTATGAGCTAATATAATTTCCCGGCAAATAGATAAACCAATGCCAGTACCAATAATAGAATTATCATTAGTTCGTGAGCTACGAGTAAATACTTCAAAAACATTTTCAAGCTCTGAGTCTGGGATTCCTATGCCTGTATCGATTAAGCTAAAGGACCAATAAGGCTTATCATCATAATTTTTTAAATTAATTATTGCCACAATTAACCCTTCTTTAGTATATTTGAGTGCATTATTAAATAAATTATTTAATAATTGACTGATCCTAATTTCATCCCCACTAATCATTGCTTTCGTAATCTTATTATTAATAAGAATAATATTGACTTTATCGTTAAATATATTTAATTCTGTAAATTGTTGCACAATATTTTTTATAGAAGATAATAAATCCATAGCAACAAAATTAAAATTCATCCTCCCAGTACTAAATTTAGATAGGTCTAGTAGATCATTAATTAATTTTATAATATGCTGATTATTCTTAGCTATTATACCAACATATTTTATATGCTCTTGCTCATCCATTTTATCCCAATTTTCATATAAAAATTGAGATATACTACTTCCGCCATGTATTGAACTCCTTATTTCATGAGTAACATGATTTAAAATATTATCTTGTTCTGATAATTTCTGTTCTAATGCTAATATTTTAGTCTTTGAATTACTTCTTAAATTGAACCATGAAAACATCGCATACCTGCAAATATAAAAAAATACAGGAATCAAAAATATAACTAAAATAGCCCAAAGAAGTTGGAGCATATGATTATTTTACCTAAAAAAATGATATATTGCTTTGTTTTTAAGAATCACTTTCTCATTTTATCATGAATTTACATGCTCACTAATCTTATTAGTGTTTAATATGTACTCACCATTCAAAATGGAATTCAATTCTTAAGATCAAAGTAGTATAGTGAGGGAAATATAAAATAACTAAGAAAAGGTTAAACTATTTAAATAATCATTTAACAATATATGTAAACAATTTATTATAGTAACCTTGAATAATTCATTAATAGAAGTTATCAAATTATATAACCAACACTTTATGTATAATACCTAATATTTTGATAAAATAAATAACTTTTAATAAATTATTCAAAAGGCTGTCTTAATGTTATTGCAGCAGATAGAGTTCCTTCATCCAAATAGTCCAGTTCTCCGCCTATTGGAATGCCACTAGCTAGTCTTGATATTTTGATGGTGGAATTTTTGAAATATTCAGTAATGAAATAAGCGGTAGTTTGACCTTCTAAAGTAGAATTAGTTGCAATAATTATTTCATTAATGTTCTTATCCTGGCATCTAGCTAATAATTCCGGTAGTCTTAGTGCTT
The DNA here is from genome assembly GCF_964030735.1 of Candidatus Tisiphia endosymbiont of Ceraclea dissimilis. NCBI lineage: Bacteria > Pseudomonadati > Pseudomonadota > Alphaproteobacteria > Rickettsiales > Rickettsiaceae > Candidatus Tisiphia > Candidatus Tisiphia endosymbiont of Ceraclea dissimilis. The sequence continues at coordinate 733,241 of NZ_OZ034917.1, read as the reverse complement.
TGGGGTTGTGACCATTAGAAGTTGATAAATTATGCCCTAGTACATGATAATGTCCTTTAAAAATACCACTACGCTCTATTGCCCATAATTCTGTCACTGTCTCAACAATTGCTATGATAGATTCGTTGCGATCATCAGATGAACATACTCTGCAAATATGATGAGAATCTATGTTACCACAAATATTACATTTGACAACATTACTATCTACACAACAAAGAACTGAAATTAGACTTTTTAGCCTAACATCTTTTTCTTGTAAAAGATGTAAGACTATACGCCTTGCTGATCTTTGACCAAGACCAGGTAGTTTAGAGAGAAGATAAACCAACTGATCTATTTCATTTAATTTATTCATAAACATACCTTCACTACTTTAAAAGTTGTTAAAACAACTTATTAACTTACCTTACACATAAACCCCATGACAATTTAAAAATTCCGGAAAAGTACAAAACGTCATTGCCAGACCATGTAATGGGCGAAGCAATCCATTTTTGCTCACTTTCTGGATTGCTTAAACCATTGCATGGTCTTGCCAATGACATTTATGCATTTCAAGCGTCATTGCGAGCCACCGTAGGTGGCGTGGCAATCCATTTCTAATCACTTTTGTGGATTGCTTCGTCGGCTACGCCTTCTAGCAATGACGGTTTCTCAATTATTGTTTTCTTAAACTTCTCCTCAATTGACTATATTAGCAAGGAGCTATAAGTGATGTTCTTGTGGTGATCAAACTTTAACTGGCATAATCACGAAAACGTCTTTAGGATTCTGAAGCGTTTTTAATAACATTGGCGATGATGCATCCAAAAAATATAGGTCAACTTGGTTTGCTTTAGTAGCATTTAATATAGAATTGAGGGCTTCAGTAAGATATTTAGGATTAAAACCTATAGACAAAGATTCTTCATGATCAAAAACACATAAATTATTTTCATCTAGTGAATGTGGTATAGTCTCTTTGGCTGCTCCCCTTGCTTCCCCAGAAGCCGTAATTTCAAGTAAATCTTTTGATAAAGTTAATTTTATTGCTTGAAATTTATCTATAGTTATTGTTGCTACTCTATCTATAACATCAGCTAGCAATTTGGTATTAATAGTAAGCTTATAGTTGTTTTCTACTGGAATAAAACCTTGGTAATCTGGAAAGGTTCCATCAATTAGTTTTGATACCATCATAATATCATTGCAAACAAATTTAACCCTATTCACACTTAGAAAAATTTCTACCTCTAATTGAATATTTTTAGGATCTTTTAATATTTTGACAATTTCTTCGAGAGTTTTTTTAGATAAAATAACGCCAAATTCGCTAACTTCATAGGTCATTTCCACTACTGACACTGATAATCTATGACCATCAGTACTAGCCATATAACATTCTTCATCTTTTACGTAAAAATAAACACCATTAAGATTATAGCGAGTTTCATCAAGAGATACTGAAAACAAAGTACCCTCAATCATCTTAACAAAGTCACGACAAGGTATTTTAAAAGTAGCTTCAACATTAATATCATCTAATGTGGGGAATTGGTCAGCAGGTAAAGTTAGAAGATTAAAAGCACAATTCTTTCCTACAATTTCAAGCTGCTCTGTTTCATTTGACACATTGAGTACTATATCTTTATCAGGTATCTTTTTTACTATATCATTTAATGTTTTAGTAGATACTGTTATTGCCCCCTCACTTATTACTTGAGCAGCTATTTTCTGGCTTAAATATATTTCCATATTAGTAGCCATTAACTCTAGTTTACCATCCTTCGATGATAATTTAATATGACTAAGTTCGGTAACTACATTACGTTTCTCTACTACAGAATTAGCAAAAGTCAGAGCATGAGTTAGGGTTTTGGTCTCAACTATAATCTTTAATTCGTTGTTTCCCATATCTTTAATTGCCTCTTAACAAATCATTTATAGATACTTTACTCCTAGTTCCGGCATCTACCTGCTTAACGATTACGGCACAATATAAACTTGGTTTCCCTGAATCAGCAGGCAAGCTACCAGGTACTACAACTGAATAGGCTGGAACTTTACCATAAATTATTTTGCCACTTTCTCTATCTACTATCTTCGTAGAAGCACCAATAAATACTCCCATACTAATTACGCTTCCCTCTTCTACTAAAACTCCTTCTGCTATTTCTGATCTTGCACCTATAAAACAATTATCTTCGATTATTACCGGATTATTTTGGATTGGTTCTAACACACCACCAATACCTGTTCCACCGGAAATATGACAATTCTTGCCTATTTGGACACATGAGCCTATAGTAGCCCAGGTATCAACCATTGTTCCCTCTCCTATATATGCCCCTATATTAATAAAAGAAGGCATAACAACAACGTTTTTTGCTAAATAGACCCCTGTTCTAATAATTGCTCCGGGAACAATACGACAGCCATCTGTTTGAAATAATTCTGTACTATAATCTGTAGAAAATTTGGGGGCAATTTTATCATACCACCTCATGCAATCTCCAGAGTAAATTTGTGGATCAGTTACCATCATATGTAATAAAATAGCTTTTTTTACCCAATGATTAACTTGCCAATCAGCCCCTTCTTTCTTACAAACCCTGATTACCCCTTGATTCAAACCATTAATAATATCCTGCAATATTTGTTTGGCATAATTAGTTTTTTCTGAATTTTGGGTTAATTTGTCGCGTATTTGCCAAAATTCTTCTATAGTATTAATATGTTTTTGCATAACATCCTTGCTAAATTATAAAAAAAATCATAATTTACTTTATCTTTAAGTCAACCTAATATACTAAAATAATTTGAGTATCTAAATTAGAGTACGTAAATGAGTATTTCTTGCCCAAGTTGTAACACTAACTTTATAGTTTCGAAAGAACAAATAGGTATGACCGGTAGGAAGGTCAAATGTTCACAATGTAACCATATCTGGTATCAGCAAGCAGAGCTTGATGAACAACAACCACCAATTATATCAAATCATCATACAGCAAAAAATGCTAGCACTAATGAAAATAATAAAATATTTTTGACCAAAGGTGCCAATTTACCAGTTTTATTACCACCAAAAACTCCCCAACATTCAAATATTTTACCTATATTATTGTTTAGCGTAATTATTCTTTTATTATTATTGTTATTTCAAGAAAAACTTAACATACCAGCTCTGTATAAAGAAAATGATAATATCCTAACTATAGGAAACATCCATGTTGAACAAAATAAAGAAATAGGACAAATTAAAGTTTCCTACCAGATAACCAATAACTCCGACCGTGATGTGACCATACCATTAATTAGAGTTAGACTGTTAGATAAAAAATATGTAACGGTAAAATCTTATATAATGCATCACAAAAATATCAAACTCCTACCTAAACAACATATTGATATTGCTACGAATCTTGATGTAGTGCCTCGTTCCAGTGAGTTATTAAATATTATGCTTGGTAATGGTTTGGATCTTATATTACATTAGACTTCTTTCGAAAGAGAATTTATAATATAGTCAATTCAGGAGAATTTGGGGCTAGGAGTCTATCGGAAATAATTATACAATATAAGCTAGAAAAAAAAATGAATAAACAAATTATATACCCCAAACTAGTTCCTAGGCTTTTTGCTTCTTGTCTAGATTCATTTTTGTTGTCAATTTTTACAACGCCAATCACTGCCTTTATTTTATCTAGACTATCTTTATTATTTTTTAAAGCTAATATGGCTGATATACTAATAATGGGTAGCAGAAAACCGGAATTACTCCAAAACATAACTGCTAGTGGTATTTTTACATTATTTATTTTAATGCTTATCATTAACTTTGCTCTAGTATCAACATATTTTATTGGTTTTTGGATTTATTGCGGAGCCACACCTGGAAAACTTATTATGCATATGAAAATAGTAGATGCAATAACTCTTGAAAAACCTAGTAAATGCCAATTAATTAAAAGATTTTGTGGATATGTATTAGTGCTAGTTGGTATTTGGTTTATACTATTTTCTAAACAACGCCAAGCTTTACATGACAAAATTGCTGGAACTGTAGTTATTAAGAGTTAAAAAACACTATAACTAATTACTCACCTTACGCATGGAATTTAAAAGCCATATGGAAAATAGTCTGGCGTCATTGCGAGCTGATGTATCCCCACGAAATTCTTGCTATTTTACGCGAGTTGCCAATTAAGTTAGCTCATAAAACCTAGATGTCAAGCAGTTTACGAACTATTTGACACGTGAAAAGTATAATCAAAACGCTATGTATTTTAAAAAATTTCTAATTTTGAGAATTTATTGCATTTTTTGACCTGATTAAATGTTCTTCAAACCTTGTGAAGTCTAGGGTTTACTAAAATCAATTAATTGGCAACTCGTGTTATTTTGCAACAATTTCGTGGGGATACATCAGCTCGCAATGACGCCAAGCTATTTTCTATATGACTTTTAAATACCATACGTAAGGTGACTATATTAAAAAAATACAAAATATTACAAAAATAATGAAAACAGCTATTAGTGGATTAAAAAAATCTGTTATATTATAGATATCAAAGATATTGGGTTTAATGTCACAACTATTAATAAAGCCTTGGTTGGCTGCATGCTGCTGTATGGTGGTTTTTATGATTTTTTGGGGTGGTCTTACTAGGCTTACTGATGCTGGTTTATCAATTGTTGAATGGAAGCCAGTATCAGGTATTGTCCCACCACTCAATAATGCTGAGTGGCAGGATGAGTTTAGTAAATATCAGCAATCAGTCGAATATAAGCAAAAAAATATTAATATGACTCTCTCAGAGTTTAAATTTATTTTTTGGATTGAATTTATTCATCGTTTTGCTGGGAGAGTTGTTGGTTTATTATATCTGATACCGTTGGTATATTTTTTGGTGACTAGGCAAATTGCTAGCAGATCACTACCAGTATATTTGGGGATATTGTTATTATTTGCGGTTCAAGGATTTATGGGTTGGTATATGGTAAAAAGTGGGCTAATTTTGCAGCCATATGTTAGTCATTTCCGCTTAGCTGGGCATTTGATTATAGCGATTATCATCTATAATTTATTGTTCTATCAGCTGATGAATAATAGTTTTGATATTTTACTAAATGAACAAACGATAAGTTTGAGTTCAGCAAAATTATGTTGTTTAGTAACTATTAGTATAGTTTATATACAGATTTTTTTAGGGGGGTTGGTTGCAGGTCTTGATGCTGGGCAGGTATATAATAGCTTTCCATTAATGGGTAATAATTTTATACCTGAAGAACTAACGTTTAAACTACTTACTATAGATAGTTTAAGCGACCCTGTGGTTGTTCAGTTTTTTCATAGAATGGGAGCATATATAGTTTGTATTAGTGCTGGATTTTTAGTAGTGAGCTTAATAAAAACTAAACACCCTAAATTAAATAAAGCAGCTTATTACATTGTTGGTATATTGCTATTACAAATGTTAGCTGGCATAACTACTATTTTATATTCAGTACCTGTATTAATAGCTTTATTCCATCAGATTTGTGCAATTATACTGTTATCTTGTATATTGTGGAGTTATTTTTTATTAAAGAGTGCATAAGTGGCAATATTAAATGTTGATCTAGAACTGCCTTGTAGGTTGGATCGTTACTTAAAAAAATTATATCCTAGTCTTACTCAAGGAGTGATTGAACGCGCCTTAAGGTTTAAGCAGATAATGGTTAATTCTTGTAAGGTAGCAGCCAATCTGCGAATAAATGTTGGTGATCAAATTTTTATAGAGGATAGTTTAAATTTACAAACTCTGAAAACTTCTGATAGGGTTTTTACCAGTTCAGCGATTAAACTAGCTGGTAAATTGTTGAAGGATTATCTAATTTACCAAGATGAGTGGCTTATAGCAATCAATAAGCCGTCAGGTCTTGCCACCCAAGGTGGTAGCAAGATAACTCTATCTATAGATGATGCATTGCAATATTTAAATGGTCGGGGGGCAGATTTTAAGTTAGTTCATAGGTTAGACAAAGATACTTCAGGAATATTGCTAATTGCTAAAAATTATGCAAGTAGTATAAAATTAGTTAAAGCCTTTCAGGAGAAGGATATTCAAAAAACCTATATAGCGGTAGTTTTAGGTAAGCTTCCACAATCCGAGGGAGAAATTAGTGGTATGATAGGTAAGAATAGGGGGGGGGCGTATGAAACTGTGCAAAATGATGAGGAAAATGGTAAATTATCGATAACCCGCTATAAATTCCTTAAGAAGTTAAATAATGATTTGACACTGGTTGAGTTTACTCCTCTTACTGGTAGAATGCATCAACTTCGATTTCATGCGAAAATGCTAGCTTGTCCTATAATAGGGGACAGAAAATACGGCACCTTAGAAGCAATAGCTTTATCCAGGGAAATGTTATTACATGCCAAAAAAGTAATCTTACCTGAGAAAGTACTTGGTAAAGAAATAATAATTGATACGTCTTTACCAAGTTACTTTAGTATTGGTTGTACTATAGTCAATTAATGAGAAGTTGGAGACGTCGTCACTCGTCTCTCGCCTATTACTTATAGGCGTCGCTCCATCGCTCCTAGCCCCAAATTCTCCTGAATTGACTATAATATCCCGCACCGAAGCATGATTCTCCTTGATTGACTATATCTGAAATCTTGGAAATATAGCTTCTGGCTGACTAATGATGCTGCCTGGAGTTAAACTAAACTCCTTGGTTAAATGTTTAAACATTCTCTGGTCCTCTGGCACAGCAAGCTGATCAAGCATTTTACTAGCTGAATCAGGGATAAATGGTTGTAACATTACAGCAATATATCTTAGTGTTTCAAGTAGCGTATATAGCACTTCCGCCATCTTTATAGGATCAGTTTTTTTTAACTGCCAAGGGGCTTCTCGATCTATGTAAATATTTGCTTCTTCAGTTAAAGTAATAATATTTTCTAACACCGAGTTCATATCAAATCTATCCATAAATATTAAATTTTCTGATATAATTTGTTGTGACGTTTTAATTAAAAATGATTCATAAATGCTATTGATAGATTCTTGGCTAATTAACGGAATTTTTGCATCATTATTCTTATAAACAAAGGCTAGAGTTCTTTGCAACAAATTACCAATTTTATTAGATAACTCACTATTGGTTCTATTAACAAAACCACTTCGAGAATAACTTCCATCTGAGCCAAATATTATCTCTCTCATCAAATAATATCTAACTGGGTCTAAACCAAATTCTTTTATTAACTGCAGTGGGTCAATTACATTTCCTATAGATTTCGATATTTTTTGTCCCTCATTAAGCCACCATCCATGTGCCATAATACATTTTGGCAACGGCAACCTTGCTGCCATCAAAAATGCTGGCCAGTATATTGCATGAAAGCGTAATATATCTTTACCAACCACATGCACATCAGCTGGCCAAAATTTATTATATTGGCTTGTATCATTTGGGTATCCTAAAGCTGAAATATAGTTTGTTAACGCATCAAGCCATACATATATTATATGCTGTTTATCATTTGGCACTTTAATCCCCCAGTTAAAGCTAGAACGCGATATAGAAAAATCATGCAGCCCTGATTTCACAAAGCTAATAACCTCGTTACGCCTGGTATTTGGTCTGATGAAATCAGGATTGGCATCGTAAAAATCCAATAATTTATCTTGCCATTTTGATAAAGAAAAAAAGTAACTTGGTTCTTCAAGCCATTCAACAGGAGCTTGAGTTGGAGCTAATCCGTCGGCTGTTAATTCTGATTCATTATAAAATGTTTCGTCACGTACAGAATACCAACCTTTATAGCTACCTAGGTAAATATCACCATTATCAAGTAATGTCTGCCACAAACTACTTACCGCTTGCTTATGCCTAGCTTCTGTGGTTCTAATAAAATCATTATTAGAAATGTTCATTGAATGCATTAATGTCCGAAAAGTTTCAGACAGCGTATCAGTAAATATTTGCGGCTCAACATTTTTGGCAATAGCCGATTTTTCTACCTTCTGACCATGTTCATCAGTACCTGTTAAAAACATTACATCTTTACCTGATAAACGCATAAATCTTGCTATTACATCAGATGCAACACTTGTATAAGCATGCCCTATGTGAGGTATATCATTGACATAATAAATCGGTGTAGTAATGTAATATGTATTTTTCATAATGGTCAATTTATAATAACATAAATTTGTTATAATTAATTATCCAAAAATTGGATAATTGCAATTAACCCGATTAACATTACTTTCAATTCACAACGTCATTGCGAGGAGCTACTTTAGTAGCGACGAAGCAATCCATTTTGGTTACTTTTGTGGATTGCTTCGTCTATCTAAGGTCTTTCTCGCAATGATGTTGTGAATTGAAAGTAATGTTAGTCGAGTTAGTTATATATATAAAAAAATCAAGTTTTTGTATTTATTATAGTGATTTTTGCTAAACTAGTATACTATAAAAATAGTTACAATTAGGGAATAATTATATGAAGCATTATACATTGTTAGAACAAGAATTAGAGCAAATCTTTCAAATTAATAACGTGATTAGTATACTCTATTGGGATATCGCAGTAAACATTTCGCAAGGATCGATTGATAGTAGAACAAACGAAATATCACTATTATCTTCCATAGCACATTCTAGATTAAAATCACCAAAACTCGGTGAATTAATACAGGCTGTTTCTGAAAACCAAGATATGCTAGATATTTGGCAATTAGCAAATTTACGAGAAACAAAAAGACGGATCGTAGAATCTAACTGTATAGATGATGATTTAAGAAAAAAATATGTTACTGCTAGTGCAAAATGTGAGTTAATCTGGCGAAATGCTAAAAAGAATAATGACTATCTATCACTTAAACCTTATCTACAAACAGTATTAGATTGTATACGGGAAATGGCTAAATCTAAAGCCAAAACCCTAAATTGTACTGAATATGATGCTTTACTTGAAACATATGACCCTGAGCGTAAACTAGATGAAATTAAAGTAGTTTTTAATAATATTAAAAAAACCATACCGCAATTAATTAGTCAGGTAGTAGAAAAACAAAGCAAAGAACATGTCCTACCTATAGTTGACACTATTAATAAAGAACAACAAAAACTAATTGCCAAAAGGCTTATGGCAATAATGGGGTTTGATTGCACTAAAGGTAGATTAGATGAATCGGCTCATCCATTTTGTCAAGGCACTCCTGATGATATTAGATTAACTAATAGGTATGATGAACGTAATTTTATTTCAGGGATCATGGGAATTATACATGAAACAGGTCATGCTTTATATGAACAAAATCTGCCTAGCAAATATAAGAACCAACCTGTAGGAAAGGCTAAAGGTATGGCTGTCCACGAAAGTCAGTCTTTATTTATGGAAATGCAAGTAGGTAGATCACGAGAATTCTGTGAATTTTTATCAATGCTACTTAAGGACGAATTCGGATTTAAAGGACAAGAATATTCTGGGGAGAATCTTTATAAATTAATGACTAGAGTATCCCCTAGTTTTATTAGAGTAGAAGCAGATGAAGTTACTTACCCAATACATGTAATAGTTAGGCTTGAATTAGAAGAATTATTAATTAGCGGAGAGCTAACTTTGGATGATTTGCCACATTATTGGAATAATAAGATGCAAGAATATTTAGGAATTACTCCACAAACAGATACAGATGGATGCTTACAAGATATACATTGGCCAATGGGCAGCTTTGGTTATTTCCCATCTTATACTAACGGAGCAATTATTGCTTCAATGCTGATGAAAAAAGCACAAGAAGTGAATCATAACATAAAAAAAGAAATCACCAGAGGAGAATTTAAAGGTATAAATCAATTCTTGAATAATAATCTTAGAAACTATGGCTCATTAAAAAGTACTAGTGAATTAATTAAAGACGCTACGGGTGAAGATCGAATTCAATCGGAAATATTTTTAAACTATCTTAAACAAAAATATTTATATTAGTGTCATCCCTGTTCGACTTAGTGTCACCCCTGCGTAAGCAGAGGTCTAGATTCCCGCCTACGCGGGAGTGACAAATTTTGCTTTTAAAGATAGATGTTGTGACTTGGATATATTCCGAACAACCTACTATTTATAATCCCTACAAAAAACTTGATTATCGAGTAATAAACGCACATTTACTATGGCTCAAATATTAATCAAGTTAGGTTAAAAAGAAAATTTGTGCTTTGCCCCTAAATAATTAAGCTGTTTGGTTGAAGAAGTTCTAACACAAACATTATCCGGTATTTCCCTAAGAAATCTAGAAGGAGAAGACCTTATTACTTCATGAAACATAAAACGACTTTCGGCATAAGTAATATACAGCTCTTTCTTTGCTCTAGTAATACCAACATAAGCAATTCTCCGCTCTTCTTCTAAACCTTTCTCTCCATCTTCATTTAGTGATCTTTGATGTGGAAAAACCCCCTCTTCCCAACCGGGCAAAAAAACTAAATCAAATTCAAGACCTTTGGCAGCATGTAGAGTCATAATACTAATAGACCCACCAAAATTTGATTCTAACGTTTCATTTTCCATTACCAAACTCGAATGTTCGATAAATTCTTGAATATTACCAAATTCTGCAATTGCTCTCAGCATTTCATTAATATTCTCAATCCTGCCAATTGCCTCGTCAGTCTTTTCTTCTTGTAACATTGGTAGATAACCTGATTCTTTTAATAAATCTTTTGTCACATTAAGTGCTGGCTCGTTTTGATATCGCAAATTCCAATTATCTATGTTAGTAATTAACTGATTTAAACTATCTTTGACCTTATTTTTAACAACTCCTTCTTGTAACATTTGACGAATAGCAATAAGAATAGGTATGTTATGTTCAGCTGCATAATCTTTTATTTGTTTTAATGTAGTATTGCCAATGGCTCTTCTTGGAACATTTATTATACGCTCAAGAGCAAGACTATCACTATGATTTAAAGTGATACGTATGTAGGAGAGTAGGTCGCGTATTTCCATTCGTTCATAAAACTTAAGACCACCGATTATTTTATACGGTAATGCATTACTAATCAGAACTTCTTCAAATGCTCTAGTTTGAAAACCAGCTCTAACTAATATCGCAACTAAACTGGCATTATACTTACCTTCTGTAACTAATTTGTCAATTTCAGATACAACAAATCTTGCTTCTTCTTTATCGTTCCAACAAGATATAATTTTGACTTTTTGTCCATCATTTTTATCAGTCCACAAGGTTTTACCATGACGATTGTTGTTATTGTCAATTACACTGGATGCCGCTGATAAAATTTCTGAACTAGACCTATAATTTTGTTCTAATTTTATTACTGTAGCATCTGGAAAATCCTTTTCAAAACGTAATATATTACCAATTTCCGCACCGCGCCAACCATATATAGATTGATCATCATCGCCAACGCAACAAATATTCTTTGTGCTACTCGCAAGCATCCTAGCCCAAAGATATTGGACAGCGTTGGTATCTTGATATTCATCAATTAAAATATATTGATATCGTTCCTGATAATGCTTTAATATTGCAGGATTTTTTATAAATAACTCATTATTGTATAGTAGCAAATCTCCAAAATCCACCACGTTAGATGCTAATAAATTTTGCTGATACTCGTCATAGATAGATTTAGCCACTTTATGAATCGGTAACTTAATGTCAGATTCCGAAAGTTTACACGGCAATAATCCTTGATCCTTCCAACGTGAGATAATAATATGCAATACTTTAGGAACATATTTTTTGGGGTCTATATTTTCTTGCTTAACTATGTCTTTAACCAATTTAAGCTGATCATCATGACTAATAATAGTAAATCTACTGTTTAAGTTAAGATTCAAATGATCTGCTTGTTGGCGTAAAATCTTGGCTGCTATAGAATGAAAGGTACCTATGTTCAACCCATAACAATCAATCATTTTACTGATTCGCTCTTGCATTTCTCTAGCCGCTTTATTGGTAAAAGTAACTGCTAAAATATTGCTAGGTGACGCTAAACCCTGATTAATTATGTTGGCTATTCTTGTTGTTAATACTTTAGTTTTACCAGTCCCTGCTCCAGCAAGCACAAGCAGAGAACCACGCACGTGTAGAACCGCTGCTAATTGCTGATGATTTAATGAATCTAGAAAGCTTTGTTGGGTCATTATCTAATGCCAATACCAATGGAAATGTTAATATCAGTGGGTAATGGATAGGTTTAATCCACAAAAAATATTCTAACACATCAATCGCATAACATCAAATATTAATCCTTTATAGCTAAGCCGAATAGGTTGTTTTGATATTAGACCTCTTGCCTACCCTAAAGATAATTGAGGAATTTTTAGGAAAAACGAAGTCGAGTACCGCAGCGTACTAAGATGTACGTGAGGAACGGAGACGAGTTTTGACAACAAAATTACCAATTAGATTAGGTTATGCAAGAGGTCTATTGTTATTGTACGTTCAAATTAAGAATAGCATGTTCTTTAGTAATTACTGGAAAAAATTGTTTGTTAAAAGGAAATAACTCTACTGTTTTATTGCTGGCAAACTCAATTTCAATAATATCACCGGCATTAAAATTAAAAATATTTATAATTTTTCCTATAACGACTAAATTGGCATCTAGTACTAATAAACCTTTTAAGTCTTCAATGTAAAATTCCTCTTCACCTAAGGAAGGAAAATCTGACCTATGACAAAAAATCTTACATCCCTTTAATTGTTCAGCAGAGGTTCTATTATTCACTTGGTTAAATCTACATATTATATCACCTTTAGAATTTTGACTAAGTAGTTTTAGAATAATTTTTTCTCCTAATTCATCAACTAAATTCATTTTAATGATATTAGTATTTGGCATAGTAAAAGATTTTACTATAACATTGCCCTTTATTCCTTGTGCTGATAGTACTACACCAACAAAAATTAAACCTTCTTTAGACATCATTTAACCATATAATACTACCTAATTCATTAAGAGAAACCATTTTTTCTTTTTAGGATAATTTCCAGTTGTTTTCTCTAATTTTTCAAAATGCAATATGCCAAAACTATATCCAATCATGATTGGAATTGTAATAATCAGCAATCCATAATTACCTAAATATTCTGTTAAATAAATAAGCCCAAAAGATGTGATAACATACATTACCGTACGTGACATAGCATGTATAAAAGCACAATAAGTAAAACGTTTAAAGATAGGGAAATATTTGTAAAAAATTGGTGTGGCTGGAACAACATGAATTGCAAAAAATATCATAAATGACTGAAGTAAAAGAATATCAAATGGCGTTCTAACATTATTTAATAAGTATGGATAAATCAAAATAAAACCCCAGAAAATTACTAATCTGATTTTTAAAATCACTATAGGATATATATAATAACTTAAGTATACCGATACCAGAGCTCCTAATATTTCTACCACTGAAACGCAAAAATTGTGATACATGACTTGTTCAACCTTATAGCCAAAATTATTTCTAAGAATTTCTCCACAATGAATAAATGTTAAATAAAAACATACCGGCCACATACAACTCATTAAAAACAAAGATAAGGCTGTGATTTTATCAACTTTCTTTGTCCAAATAGGGTCATTTTTTAGTATATCTTGTTCTTCATTAATATCTGCAAAAATTCTTTTCATTCGACGTTTTGCATCAATAAACTCTGGTGTTTCTCTTAAAGTCGTCCTAGCTACTGAACCAATTAACGCAACTGATGCACCAAACCAAAAAGCATAACGCCAATTGAAATTGTAAGAGATGGCCATAGATGCAATGCCTAAAGCAAATGTTCCCCCTAATGCAGATAAAAAAGCCAATAGTGATACAGCTGGATATTGTTGTGGTGGTTTTATAGTTTCGCTCAAATATAGTATTGCCCCTATTATTTCTCCCATGGAACTCATACCTTGCACAATACGACATATTGATACAATCACAGCAGCAGTGATACCTATCTCAGCATAAGTTGGTAAATTAGCAATGATAAGACAAGAAATTGCCATCATGAAAGTGGTGATAATAACGGTTGATTTACGACCTACATTATCACCAATCCATCCAAAAATTAATGCCCCTATAGGTCTCAATAAATATGTAGCACAAAAAGTAAAGGATAAAAGTAATTGTGCTGCATGCGGATCATATTTTGGGAAAAAAAGTTCATTAAGAACTACCATCATATGTATATAGAGCATCAGATCAAAATATTCTAAGAATGTACCGATTGAGAGTAACAAAACGACCTTTTTTTGTTTGTTAGTTAGATTGCTTTGAATATGTCCCCCTATTGCTATGTTCTTCCTATTCATCAACGTTAAGTAATTAGTTAAGTGCTTTTAAATTACCTTAATCCTAAACTTTAGGTTATAAGAGTTATTTACTTAACATAAATTCAATATAACAAGTTATTGCAAATTCGGTTATATCTATAAATATAGCAGATTTTTATGCTCCACTAATAGCTGTTTTCATTATTTTTTGGTATTGCTTATTTTTTTCATTCCATAACTCAGTATTACTATCTCACCTTACACATAAACCCCACATAAACGTTAGTTTAAGAAAATAATAATTTAGAAACCGTCATTGCGAGGAACCCGTAAGGTCGACGAAGCAATCCAGAAAAATGATTAGAAATGGATTAGCACGCCGCCTACGGTGGCTCGCTACAACTGTTGAAAGTTAGAAGGTAAAGCAGGTTTTAGATAGGTTTTCTGTCATTGCGAGACCACGCAAGTAGGTCGTGGCAATCCACTTTTGATTACTTTTGTGGATTGCTTCGTTGACCTACGGTCTTTCTCGCTAATAGACGTTGACCACATACGACTTTTAAACTATCCGGTCTAAAACCGCTTCCTCTTCTAACTTTCAACAGTTATGGGTGGCTCGCAATGACGCTAAGCTATTTTCTATATGACTTTTTTAAATGCCATGCGTAAACTATTAACCATATCTTTAAAAGGCTTATTCTTATACCAAATTGAGGTTACTTACCCCTCCCTAACTTCGAGTCAACTTTTTTTTGTTTTTTGCTTTAATATTTGTCACAATTTTAGTTGATTTTGTTCTTTTAATATATTTTTTTGATGGAACTTTTATCAATTTATTAGCCATTGTCTTATTATTGCTCGATTTATCAAAATGCGTATCTAATAGTTTTACCATTTGCAAATTTCTGGACTCAGCAGATCTGCCGCCAGTGACAATAGCAACCAATGATTTGTTTTTTCTAGTTGCAGCAGTAATCAAGTTATAACCAGCTGGAGTGGTATAGCCGGTTTTTAACCCTTCAACTCCTTCATAAGTTTCATTCACTTTATTATGCCCTCGTATAGTTTTACCTCTAAAAACAAAGTTATTTTTAGAAAAATAACTATAATATTTGGGAAAATCTCGCTTAATAGCTATAGATAGTTTAGCAAGATCCCGAGCAGTAGCTTTTTGACAAGGATGATGCCATCCAGAAGCATTTTTAAAATAAGTATCTCTCATACCAAGCTGATGGGCACGAACAGTCATCAACCGAGCAAATTTTTCCTCACTACCTTTAATATTTTCAGCCACAACCATAGCCGCGTCATTTGCCGATTTAACAATTAGACCTAAAATAGCCTCTTTTACAGTAATAGAGTCTTTCTCTTTAAGTCCTAGTTTACTTGGTAACGTTTTTTCTGCATTTTTTGAAACATATAATTTTTGATTTATTGATAACCTACCAGATTCTACTGCTTCAAACAATAAATACAAGGTCATTAGTTTTGTTAATGAAGCCGGATATATTTTAGTAGTAGAATTTTTATCATGCAAGATTCTACCGCTATTGTAATCTACAACAAGACTTGTTGGAGTTGGGGCAGATACAGGTTTTTTTGCAGCATAAGCAGAATATGAGCTTATATTGAATGTTATTATACAGGAAAAAAATAGCAATAGTTGTAATCGCATTAGCATAATTATATGGTTTAAAAATCTTCTTGTTAAGATATAGTCAATTGATGAGAAGTTGGTGACGTCGTCGCTCAATGCTCGCCTATTACTTATAGGCGTCGCTCCATCGCTCCTGCTATCTACTTCTCCTGAATTGACTATAGAATAATATTACGAGTCGGCAAAGTTAAAATTATTGTTTTATAACTGTGGATTTTTTTTTGTTCTCTAAAGCCTTTGTTAATTCAGTTTCATCTAACGTTTTTATAGGTTCTAATATAGTACCCGATGTTTTTATTTTAAGATTTATAGGAGTATTTTGATTACTAGAGTCATTTAAATTAAGTTTTGAGTCTGCTATATAGAAAGATAATATTGAAGATAATGTCATGTCCCAATTATATACATTTACAGCTAATGATGCAGACCCACTAGTATATTTCGTATTAAATACTACATCTTTTATTGTAGCTATGCCATTTTTTAACTGAATGTTGCCACGCAAACTATCTAATTCAGTTTGCCCTTGATACATAGCATAGGCTAAATCTTCTTTTAAATATTTAAGATTATAATCTTTATTATTAACTTTTTCTATAAATGAATCAATGGAAAAGTTACTGATTTTAGCATTTTTTACGACAAACTCTGATTGAGTGCTAAGCTCATATAACAATTTTTTTAAACTATCACCATTAGTGGCGAGTGTTCCATTGATACTCATCCCCCCATAATTGTTTAGTAACCCTTTCGGAAAAATATTAGATAATTGAGCTAAATCAATAGAATTTAGGGCATAAACAAAGCTAAGAGTATATGGATCTAATAAAATATTACCTTCTGCTGCTAATTTACCAGAAAGTAAATTTGCTTCAAGGTTACTGATCTTAAATAGGGCATTGTTATTTGCTAAAGCAAATTTAATATTTTGTAATACTAGATCATTCTGCGTTATTTTTGATAACATGCCATCTAATTTTAACTCTATTTTTTCTAAATCAAATTCATTTAGTAATTTATTTCGTAGATTAAGTAAAGATTCAGCAGTTAAATAGTTAACATTAAGAGAACCATCATTTATTGTAACTTCTAATTGTGGTTTAATATTATTTGCTAACAAATTGGCACTAAGATTGATGTAATCACTATTGGTTCTTATATCAAGATTACTAATTTCAATATTACCTGGCGAAATATTTGCTAATATATATGCTTTCCCAAATGAATTATCTCCCATAATTATATCATTGATCGTGATATCAAAATTACCTAAATAATTAACTGTTCTAATGGGAATATATTTAGCTAAGTATGATTCATCTTTCATATTTTCTGACAAACTTTTGACAAATTTTACCAATGGTGAAATTATTGGATAATCCTCTCTATTTAAATCTATCGAGGAGAAGTCAAGAATAGCTATAAAATGTGGCATAGAACCAATAAATCTAGCCGTAATATTACCGGTAACTTTAGTATTCTCAGTTTTTAGCATAAGATTTTGTAAATATACATCTATTAAAGTTAGTTTTAAATCTGAGGATAAAATAAAAGCTGTAGGCTTTTTACTAACTGCCTGTTGATAACCTAAAGTATTCAATACAGAATTAAGGTCATTATGTTGCAAGTAAATTGTGCCGTCAAATATACTTCTTACTGAGTTTTGAGTTACATTACCTACAAATTGAAAATTTCCTCCGGATTTTATTGTACCAGAAAAATCATTAACCACTAATACCCCTTTGTCTAAATTAAGCAAAATTTTAGTATTATTTAACACCTCATCGTTATTTAATATTATTTGATCAACTAAAATATTGGTGATAATTGATTTATTCTCAAAGAGAAACCTTAACCCAAAAATTGAATTGCTAAATTGTTTAATATTATTTGATGAGGTAATCAGTGATTTTGTATCTATCTTAGGAAAATGTAATTTTATTATACTAGTAACATCATCACTTTTATTCAAATATATTGAACCATTACCTGCTAGTGAATTAGAATCTATAATTATATTTTCTAGTTTAAGTAATTGAGGAGTAGACAAAATGTCAAACTTGATATTTATCTTTTCATTCGGGTTAATTTTTCTAAATAAAGAATCTAAATCTGGTATAAGAATATGTAATATATCAGCTAAATGTTGTATTAGATATTCTGCTTTGCCATTTATCAGTTTAGAGTCTATATAGGTTTCTAACAGGTGAAAATTATAATCACTATTAGCGATAGTAAGGTCAAGATTTATTTGATTAGCATTTCTTTCAAAGAATCCGGATAATTTTCCTACATACCCCCCATTTCCCTTGAATGAAATTTTACTAGAAACAGGGTTGTTTTTAAATAGAGAGCAGTTATTTAAAGTAAGAATAGGTTGGTTATCTTTATTTAAAATAGTCAGATTTTTAACATCAAAATTTATATCTATTATACCATTTATTATCAATGAACTAACTATCCTATCATGGTTTATAATGTCAAAATCCTGCTCATCTGAATATATTGTGGCATTATTTATGGTTACAGCACTAATTTTTGGTCTAAGAATTAATAATGACCATGGAGCAAAGTAAATTTTTATATTTTCTAATTCCAGCCTTCCATCTTCTTTTATACGATCAATAGTCAAATAAGGTATAGGAAATTTAGTTATTTTTATGTTTTTTAGATTTTGAGGAGAAATTTTTAATTCATTGACAAAACTGTTACTGACAGAATTATAGTCAACAAAGTTTACAGCAACTAATATAGAGCATATTAACAATGAAATAGCAATGATAGTAGATATAATTATTTTTCTTATCATAAAAGATTATCCAAGATCCAATATTACTAGGAGATTGTTAGAAATAACTAAAGTAATTATCCCCGATGGTCTCTTAGGTATATATCAAAAACGTTAAAAATAGAAACTATAGTCAATTGATAGGAAGTTGGTGACGTCGTCGCTCAATGCTCGCCTATTACTTATAGGCATCGCTCCATCGTTCCTAGCCCCAAATTCCCCTGAATTGACTATATATCACTGAATTTGGGATATAGCTAATCCGATTAAGAATTTAGCCATTGCGATCTGACGAAGAAGTTATCACCAATTTGCATACGTCCTCTCAAATTGCTGTATAAGCTTTTCCATATAACCGGCAGTTTATGCTTGTTCCTAATCCATTATCTGTACCAGTCTTCAAAGCTTATTAACAGCTGGATAAGTAAAAAGTAAAATATGAGTTAAATTAAGCATAAAATGAACAAGTATACTTGCTTCAATTCTTTTCGTTACTTTATATATCCATCCATATAAAGCTCCAGCTACTGTAGCTAAAATTACGTATTTTAGCCCTCCTGGATAGTGCATCACTCCAAAGAAAAGTGCAGGTATTAGTATGGCTATATCCTTAGAATATTTATATTTTAACTGATTTAATGATTCTTGGAAAAATCCTCTAAATAATCCTTCCTCAGCAACGCATGTAAAAAATAAATTATTGATTACCCATATCCATAAATTTTGTGGTATCTTTGGTGCAAATTTGATGTACTCAAATGCAATAGATAACACTATTATTACTAATAGAATAATTGGTAATCTATAAAAAACTTGCAAGAGTAATATTTTCAGTTCGCTACAAGTAGATGCTAAATCTAAAGTTAAACCTATAATAATTAAACCAACAATTGTATTATCTAAGTTTAAATATAGTGTAAACGGTAAAGCATCTGGAGTGAGTTGTATTTTATCTAAAACTAATAAATTATCAAATCCTGGAATTAAATGCAGTTCTAACATTAATCCAAGTACGAACACTAAACTCCATAAGACATATTTCAATTTAGTAGAAGATTTATGATACGAAAATACTAAATAAAAAAACAACAAAATTGCTAAAATAGCAAACAGGCTTGCTATATTACTAACAAAAGATAAGACTAGAGAAATAGATAAAAATAATTGCCATGGTTTAAATTTGCCTTTCACAGGAAGCCATAATGATATAACACTAATTAGTAATGTTATATATGTAAGATATTTTAGCCACATATTTCATCTATAATTGATTTGGGGTAATGTTGCACAGCCTATAGCTAACCAGTTTACTGCATTTTCAATAGTTCATTGATTTTAGTAATAGATAGTCCAGTAATTTTCGCTACTTCTTCAATTGAGCTACCATTGTTTATCATCATTTTTATTAATTTAGCTTCGCCTCTAGCTTCTCCGATTCTAATACCATCCTGTACTCCGATTTTGATACCATCTTGTAGTCCGATTTGAATCCCTTCTTCTTTCCATACTTGAGCTATACTAGGCATAAGTTCTTCTCCTTTTTCTTTAGTTAAACTATTTTTTAATATTTTTTCTAACTCTATTTTATCATTTTGCTCAATAAAGGTCAAAGTATAGCTCAATAGATTTCTTATGTGGTCATGACCTATTGTTATTTTACTCAATTTAGGCAAGAGATAAGAGATTTCTTGCCATCTTTTCAGTAATTGACGTTCGTGGATGTGTTTAAGGAAAAATAACAAAATCCCAGACCATATTTTTTTCTTGAGTTCTTCATCGGGGATGTCATGTACGTTAATAAGCTGACAATCATTTGTCCAAAAGCCTCTGGCTAAATCTGGATGGCTAAATAAATTCCATATATTAAGCGATGCGTTATATTTCTTCTTGCCATTATAAATTATTAGGGGATAAATTAATGGGAGGCTTTTAGCTTTATGATTAGTAGTTAAATATAGATCACAAATATTAATCATATATTTAAATAACCTAAATGCCATCATTTTATCAACAGTACTTTGATGTTCCAATAGCAAAAAAATATAGCCATCCTGATCATTAAACTTAACAGAAAATAATACATCTGAAATAGTTTCAGAAAGGTCTTGCTCAATAAAACTATCTTTTTCTAATTTTAAAGATGTACTATCGATTAAAGCCAACACATCCTTCGGCAAATGAGTTGCCAAAAACTCTTTAGCAACTATGGGATTCTCCATAGATTTGCGAAAGATTTCGTCATGTTTTGGCTTGTCTAGAGTCATAATAAAATTTACTTATATAGCTAATCTAATAATTCATTACTTATTGTACTTTCAGTAATTCATTGATTTTAGTAATAGATAGTCCAGTAATTCTCGCTACTTCTTCAATAGAGCCGCCATTGTTTATCATCATTTTTATTAATTTAGCTTCACCTTTAGCTTCGCCTCTAGCTTCTCCCCTAGCTTCTCCGATTCTAATACCATCCTGTACTCCGATTTTAATACCATCTTGCACTCCGATTTTGATACCATCCTGTAGTCCGATTTGAATCCCTTCTTCTTTCCATACTTGAGCTATACTAGGCATAAGTTCTTCTCCTTTTTCTTTAGTTAAACTATTTTTTAATATTTTTTCTAACTCTATTTTATCACTTTGCTCAATAAAGGTCAAAGTATAGCTCAATAGATTTCTTATATGGTCATGACCTATTGTTATTTTACTCAATTTAGGCAAGAGATAAGAGATTTCTTGCCATCTTTTCAGTAATTGACGTTCGTGGATGTGCTTGAGGAAAAATAACAAAATCCCAGACCATACTTTTTCCTTAAGTTCTTCATCAGGAATATCATGTACATTAATAAGCTGACAATCATTTGTCCAAAAGCCTCTGGCTAAATCTGGATGGCTAAATAAATTCCATATATTGAGCGATGCGTTATATTTCTTCTTGCCATTATAAATTATTAGGGGATAAATTACTGGAAGGCATTTAGCTTTAGGATTAGTAGTTAAATATCGATCACAAATATTAATCATATATTTAAATAATCTAAATGCCATCATTTTATCAACAGTACTTTGATGTTCCAATAGCAAAAAAATATAGCCATCTTGATCATTAAACTTAACAGAAAATAATACATCAGAAATAGTTTCAGAAAGGTCTGGCTCAATAAAACTATCTTTTTCTAATTTTAAAGATGTGCTATCGATTAAAGCCAACACATCCTTCGGCAAATGAGTTGCCAAAAATTCTTTAGCAACTATGGGATTCTCCATAGATTTGCGAAAGATTTCGTCATGTTTTGGCTTGTCTAGAGTCATAACTTACATATAAGAAAGAATTTTAGAGAGGTAGGTAACAACATTTTCTACTGTTAACTCTTCTGTTATTCCTGTTTTACGATCTTTTAATTCGACCACATCTTTCTCAGAGTTTTTGGAACCAATAATTATTTGGTACGGTGAACCTATAAGATCATGAGTGGCAAATTTTTTACCAGCTCTCTCATTTGTATCATCGTATAATACCTCTATTTTATTCGCTACAAACTGATCATATAGATTTTGTGATAGTTCATTGCATTTACTATCAAGTATATTCAAATTTAATATTGATACCATAAAAGGAGCAATATTTGGAGGCCATATAATCCCTTTATCATCATGACTTGATTCGATTATAGCGGCTAAAAGTCTTGAAATACCTATACCATAGGAACTCATTTCCACTGGCACAAGACTCCCATCACTAGCATTTACTAGAGCCTTCATTGCTTTAGAATATTTTGTACCAAGATAAAAAATATGCCCAACCTCTATAGCCTTACTACTAGCAAGATTCTCTTCTGTTAACAAACATTTATCATGAACATGTTTTTCTTCTGCTACCGCATATAAGGATTGTAATTTTTCAATATCTAAATTTTCCTGATCTATTAAAGATAGAAATTTTTTGTCATAAAAAATAGTACTCTCACCATTAGTGGCAAGAATATGGAACTCATGGCTTAAATCCCCACCAATCTGACCATTATCAGCAAGTACTGGGATTACACGGAGTCCTATATCACGAAAAGTTTGTATATATGCTAGATACATCTGATTATAAGTTTTTATCGCACTTATTTGGTCTATATCAAAAGAATACGCATCTTTCATTAAGAACTCTCTACCACGCATCACCCCAAAGCGAGGTCTAATTTCATCCCTAAATTTCCACTGAATATGATATAAGTTTTTTGGCAAATCTTTATAGGACTTAATATTATTTTTAAAAATATCGGTAACCATATCTTCATTAGTAGGTCCAAATAATAACGTATTATCATGGCGATCCTGGAATTTTAACATTTCCTTACCGTAATTCTCAAATCTTCCAGATTCCATCCATAAAGATGCTGGTTGAATACAAGGCATTAATATTTCAATGGCACCTACTTTATTCATATTAAGTCGGACAATATTTTCAACATTTTTTAGGGCTTTTAATCCCATAGGCAACCAGCTATAAATTCCAGCAGATTGTTGTCTTATCATACCACTTCTAAGCATCAATCTGTGAGAAACTACTTGAGCCTCTACTGGCTCTTCCTTTAGCACGGGTAAAAAATATTTTGATAGTAACATAGCTCTTTCTTTGATTATTTTTTGGCAATAATATTTAGAAATTCATGACGATATTTCTGCTGCTCTAAATATATACCAGTATAATGCATAGTATTCATAATACTATCATTTTGCATAACACCTCTAAGAGTCATGCAACTATGTAATGCAGAAATCCTGACCGCAACACCCATAGGCTTAATATATTTCTGTAATGTTTCAGCAATTTGTACTGTCATTTTTTCTTGAATCTGTAGTCTTTTTGCAAAAACATCAACTATTCTGGCAAATTTACTGATACCTATTATACAATTATCTGGTATATAAGCTATATCAACCGTACCATTTATTGGTAACAAATGATGTTCACAAAAAGAATTAAACTTTATGTCTTTCAATAGAATGAAGTCCTGAAAGTTACCAGTTTCATAAAATTTAGTAGATAATATTTCTTCTACATTTTTATTGTATCCACAAAACATCTCTTGGTAAGTTTTTATTACTCTATCAGGAGTTTTCGCTAACCCCTCTCTATTTGGATCCTCACCAATAAATCGCAATAAAGTTCTAACTGCCTCTTGGGCTTCTTCTATAGTAGGTTTTTTCAAGGTCATTATTTTTATTATACTAATTATTTCAATACCATCTTTTTACCACAAATAACAACAAACATCAAGCCACCAACAATAGCAATTAGTCCTCCAGCACCCATTGCCCCCATCAGTAACTTACTGCTAATCGTCATTTCTACTCCTGGTGTTTTTCGCATCACCCCATAACCACCAGCAAAAAGAAGAGCTATAATATGTAACATTTGCCCGATAGTTAAAGTAATAATTGCTGCAGAGGAATATGAGTTTTTCTTTTGTTCATTATTACATGCATTGTCACATAAAAGAAAGCTAAATCCCATAAATGCCACACTTATTCCAACAATCGAACCATGATAGTGGGCAGGAACAGTAACGTTCATACTGGTGATTAACACGCCAATAAACCCTCCAGACAAAAATAATATGCTAGAACAAATGATGCTTGCTTTTATAAGAGAATTTACCACTAGTTTATGATTATGACTAACTAGCTCATAAAATATTAGTATCAAAGACAGAACTGGGGCTATTCCGCCACCATATTTCATTTGTTTAGTATAATATTCTTTGAATTCAGCATCTATAATATCATATGATAAGTGTCCCCAAATAGCTGCAATACTTATCAAAAAATTTAAATATAATAATATCAGATATAATTTGTTAAATCTTAGCTCTTTATTTACCCAAGTATTGGATAATACTATCATTACTAATATCATAATTTGTGTGTAAATAAATTGCAATAAATGCCCCCCACTCCAGAAAAGCAATTCATAGTAAAATTCTATATCAACTGGCACAAGCTTAATAACTTGTTGTAGTTGATAATAAGAACAAATAAAACATACCCATAGTAATATCCACATTATTGCAGTAGAAAGGATAGTAAAATTGATCAATTTTTGACTTTTTAGGTTCTTAATCGTTGCTAGGATGACGTTTGATGAAAATAACAATACCGATACGCCAAATAAACTAATTCCAAGAATAAACATTATATTCTCCAGCATTGGTATGTAATTATTCATTACAGGAAGATTTTGTCCACAAAGTGGTGATAAAGCTATTAGTGCAGTGCCAAAAAATGCTATTATTACATATGTTATACTGGAAGTCGTTGGCTGTAAATTATAGCTCCAAATACATGCTGTAACGGATATCAACCAAACTAGGATTGATAAATTAACATGAATAACCAAAGCTGATTTAAAGATTTCTGTATTGGGAAATAGGGTAACTAATATAGGAGTGCGGAGCATTACCAATATTATTGAATACACCCCAGCAAGGGCAAGCGAGATTACCCCATTTCTAAGCCAGCAAATAGCTAATTTATTACGACTTAATTGATCAATTATATTATTCTCAAGATTCATAAAGAATACTTATGATGGTGGGTTTGAGAAGACTTGAACTTCCGACCTCACGCTTATCAGGCGTGTGCTCTAACCAGCTGAGCTACAAACCCATTAGACCTCTTGCAAAACTCTACTTCTGCTGGTAATTTGGACAATGATGCGGTACTCGAATCCTCACGTACATTAGAGTACGCTGCGGTTCTGCGTTCCGTGTCTCCTTCAAATTCCTCAACATAAGCGAGTTTTGCAAGAGGTCTATTACTAGGAGGCGGTCTCCTAGTCTCCGCCTTTAAATATTGGCGGCGGTATTCATATACAACTAAGGGGGTTAACTACCCTGAAGTGGTGGGCTCGCCGGGATTCGAACCCGGGACAACCTGATTAAAAGTCAAGTGCTCTACCAGCTGAGCTACGAGCCCCAAACATAATGCTTAAAGACAAATTGTGTCCCAAAACAATATTCCAACACGCTTTACTTTATCGTTTAAAAAGGCTATCATGTCAACAATTATTTTGGTAAATATCTTTAAATGGTAACTTATGCATTCTGATGTTGCAATTATTATCCCTTCAAGACTTGATTCTGTTAGGCTTCCTAAGAAACCTTTACAATTGATAGGGGAACTGTCAATAATTGAACGCGTTCTAAGACAAGTACACTTAACCAAACTAAAAAATATTTATGTAGCAACTGACTCAGAAATTATAGCTAAAAAAGTTACTGATTGTGGTGGGCAATTGATTATGACAAACCCAGACTGCCAGACTGGTACTGACCGTGTCTATGAGGCATTTCAGGCAATACCTAACAATCATAATATTAATTATATCCTAAATGTCCAAGGTGACATGCCTTTTATAGAACCGGAATCAATTATTAAAGTTATTGAAAGCCTAAAGTCTAGTGACCATGATATTATGACCCCAGTAGTAAAAGTTGGTATAAACGCCGTAAATGGCAATAGTAATGTCAAAGTTATTACTGACCATAATGATAAGGCTCTGTATTTTTCTCGCAGTCTTATTCCTTATGGCTCTGAAGAATTTCTATATCACGTAGGAATGTATGGGTTCCGCAAAGAAGCATTAATTAAATTCATAAACTTACCTGTCTCAACTTTAGAATTAAGCGAAAAATTAGAACAACTAAGAGCCTTACAAAATAATATGTCCATAGGGGTATGTTATGTTAATAATATCCCCATTTCTGTTGATACCCCAGAAGATTTAAACAAAGCTATCAAATTTTATCAACAATTTAATATATAGTCATATAATTAACTATAGCAATAGACCTCTTGCATAACCTAATCTAATTGGTAATTTTGTTGTAAAAACTCATCTCCGTTCCTCACATACATCTTAGTCATATCTTTACCCATAAGTTTTTAATGAGTTAAAAGTTTCTAATGCCAAAGTAAAGTCCTTTAGCCTTTGGAGTCATATCCACATGGATTTAATGCTCGGAGCTTTATCACTTTTTCTATTTAAAAACCCACCGAATCGGGAAATTATCTTATTTATTTTACCAATCGAAGAGACAGTATTAGGTGGCAGCTTTTTGTAAGCAATAATATAGATCGCTTTCCACTCAACTTCTTCATAAAATAATTCACAACTAAGTGACGTATGGGATCTGCCTAAATACTTTGCATTTTTTAACTTTCAACAGTTGTGGGAGCTATGCCTCAGTACCCTACAATTTTTATTCTATAAGTATTAAGCAGCATAAAAACGTCATTGCGAGCTGATGTATCCCCACGAAATTAAGCACGACAAAGCTCCGTCTTTATAATAGATGCCAGGGGTTCTACCAATGGTTTTATGGCATGCAAATAATTAAATTCAATAATAAATTTCTCAAGGGTAAAATACGAATAAATCTTTTTATCTTTTACTGTGTTAGGTTGGAAAATTCTTTGCATACCTTGGCTATAGCCTACCACACCTATAACCCAATATGTTATAATAACAATGGCAGATAGTAACATTAAAACTCCCCATCTATTCACATCTAAAGTTCGAATATATCTTCCAGCAAGACCAAATTGATGACTTTTTATCACTCGAAACGTCTCCTCTATCTTCCATTATTAAAACATCTATAAGTTTTAATTTGACAAATTTAGAACAATCCCCGACACTTAACAAATCAGTATTGCTAAACTTGGTTGATTGGGTAAGAAAATATCATGCAAGGCATTCCTATATTGGAACCAATGAAATGGGAGAGAATCCCCAAAGAGAATCGTCATCGCCTAATAACTCTATTAGCAACATTATCATTGAAAAAATTGCCAAAATCGATAATAAATATGGAGAAGGCAAATGATAGACAAGGAGAAACAATCAACTCAGAGAATATTATCAAGTGGCAAGATTCAAGCCTATCACCACGATCGTCTGGCGATAGTGTATATAAGGCAGTCGACGCTGCAACAAGTAGAACGGCATAGTGAATCTACTAAATTGCAGTATAATTTAGTAGAGAGAGCTTATGCTCTAGGCTGGAGTGCTGATAAAGTACTTATAATAGATGATGATTTGGGGCGGTCTGGTGCAACTGCTGAAGGTCGTCCTGGATTTCAGCGTTTAGTTGCTGAAGTTGGATTAGACCATGTTGGTATAGTACTAGGAATAGAAGTATCGAGGTTAGCACGATCATGCAAAGATTGGTACCAATTACTAGAAGTATGTGTACTTTTTAGAACCATTATTGCTGATACTGATGGTATTTATGATCCGGTATCCTATAATGATCGACTATTATTAGGTCTTAAAGGTACAATGTCTGAAGCAGAGTTACATATAATTAAGCAACGCATGCTACAAGGGAAGAAAGCAAAAGCACGTCGAGGTGAGTTAGGCATGCAAGTTGCTATGGGATATGTTATACCAAATCACTATCTAATTAACAAGATACTATCCAATTCCAAGCACATATAGATTTGACAATTGCAGGATTATTTTCATAATAATTACATGCTGTGATTAGTTGATTTTCTATAGCATTCATTGAATCAAAAGCTAGGTTATAAAAGAATTTTTCCCTCATATCATCCCATATATTTTCTTGTGGGTTTAATTGTGGGCTATATGGTGGCAAGTAAGCTAGTTTAATATTATTAGGTAATAATTCTTTATCGAGTTTATGTGCAGCAACTCCATCGCATACTACTAAAAGAAAATTATCCTTATAACGCTTTGCCATTTCTTGTAGCATTAACATCATCCAATCTTGGTTCATTAAAGGCAAAATAAGGAAACAACTAGCACCGTCAAATGGACAAATTGCCCCATAAGTATAAGTATATTCACGAATAATTTGTTTCTTAAGTAAAGGCCTGATTCCAGCCGGAACCCAGCAACGCCTTAATGAATCTATACGACCAAAACGTGCCTCATCTTGGAAGAATATCTTTAATTCCTTGCCTTCAGTTGCTGCTGATACTCTTGCTTCTTTAACCATATCAGGCCACTTTTTTTAAAAGTTTCTACCGCATCCTTCTTTTGTTTAGGATGGTATGGTCTTGGTGCAATTTTACGCCACCCATGCCTATGAAGCAGCCTATAAGCTGTGTAACGTGCTATTTTACTACCAACCGTTTCCTCAAAAATCTTATGCACCTTGCTAATTTCTACTATCCCACCATTAACGGCATTCTGTTCTATCTTTTTAAGCATCTCACGTTCTTGCTCTTGAGTTAGATAACTTCTGTATCTCCCACCTTTCTTCCTGCTACATAGTGCCTTTAAGCCTTTTTTCCGACATTGACTATGGGTTCTGTGAACATGACTTTCTGATAATCCTGTAACTTTAGCAATCAATGATGTCGGCATTTTTTCACTCACTCTTAGATAGATTGATTGATAACGTCTAAATTCTTCTTTAGTCTTTGCTTCATTCATTAATTGTTTCACTTCTTCTACATTAACTTCTAATACCTTATACCCTCTAGACATCTTAATTAACACTATACTATCTTAAATAACACACTATAGCATCTATATTATTAAATAGATAGTGATTTGGTATTAGACGACCATCTGGCGAAATTGTTAAAGATCCAGATGAGCAAGCACAGGCAACTATTCAGATGGTATTTGAGTTATTTGAAAAATTTTCTACAATTAATGCAGTATTAAAATACTTAGTCAGTCATAAAATAAAAATGCCTTATAGAGAGCGTAGCGGTTTGCAAAAAGGTGAACTAACCTGGCATCGTCCTAATAGGAATACTTTAGGAAATCTATTACATAATCCCATATATGCAGGTGCTTATGTATATGGACGCAGACCAACAGAGGCACATAGAAAAAAACCTGGCAGACGATCTACGGGGCGTATTGTTGCTAAAATGTCAGATTGGCAAGTATTGTTAAAAGACAAAGTTCCTGCTTATATTAGTTGGCAACAATATGAACGTAATGGCAGACAATTATTATCTAACTCCATACAAGGAATTGGTGTAGCAAGGCATGGTAATGCACTATTAGCCGGACTTGTTGTTTGTGGTCGCTGTGGTTTACGAATGGCAACTTGCTATACAAATAATGGTAATAAATTGCGTTATAGTTGTAGCAGAATGTCTGTAGATTATGGTGAAGATGTTTGCCAATCATTGGTTGGCAATGTTTTGGATGAACTAATTGCTAAGCAGGCATTAGAAGTGTTAAAGCCAGAAGCTTTGGAAGTTAGTTTACGAGTGGCAACAGACCTTGAAACCGAACATAATAATTTACAAAAATATTGGCAAAAACAATTAGAGAGAGGACGATATGAAGTTGAGAGGGCATATCGGCAATATAATTCTTCAGAACCTGAGAATCGTCTTGTCACAAGAACTCTTGAGAAAAAGTGGGAAGAATCATTATCTGCAGAAGAAAAGTTAAAACAGGAATATGCCAAATTCTTAGCTGAACAATCAAAAATTCTGTCTGATGTTGAGCGTCAAACTATATATAAATTAGCTTCTGATATTCCTGCTTTATGGTCATCGTCAACTACTACGGTAGAAGAACGCAAAGAAATTTTACGTTTACTAATAGAATGTGTTGTTGTAAAAATAGAAGGTGTAACAGAGAAAGTCTTGGTAGAAATACATTGGGCTGGTGGATATAAAACTAATACTAATCTTGTTCGTCCTGTGGCAAAATTGGAGCAACTTAGTTATTATGGTAAACTGCTTGAACTAGTAGCCAGTCTCAAAAGCCAAGATATGACATTACAGCAAATTGCTGATATTTTAAATCAACAAGAAGGGTGGCGTCCAGCAAAGCTGTTAAATATTTTTAATGAGAACACGGTTAGTAGCCTACTTATACGTAGTGGTGTAACAGCTACTAACAAAAGAACATTATCAGGAGAAATTAATCGTAGGCAAAATGAATTTACTTTTCGTGAATTATCGCAAAAAATCAATATACCAGAACCAACTTTATATAGATGGATGCAAAGAGAGCAATTAAAAGTCAGGAAAGTTTACAACTCATCACAACGTTGGATTTGGCTAATTACAGCCGATGAGCAAGAGATTAAAAGGTTGATCTCATTAAGAGAACAACCGAAACAGTGGATTTACCATTCCAGGGTAAAAAAGGTAGAATAATAAACAAATAACTATTACAGAGGCATTATGACTGGCAAACTTCTATTTGCATACGTTTGCTATATAACCTCACTATTTCCGCTCCCTTATATTCATCAGAACTTAAGTTAGTTACCAATATCCAAGGTTCTTTTGCAGCTTTGTTATATGAACCATTTGCTGTTTTACTGCTAGTACGATTCCTGCTAACCTTCTGTACTCGCCCCTTATGGACTTTACAAGTTGTAACCATTCTGCAGGAATATTTATGAGCTTTGGTTAGCAGAATCGTACCACATTCCATCGTTTTTGAACCAATTGATAGTATGAAATTTTCAACTGATATCCAATCCTCATTCTTAGCTAATTTTAAATCTTTTCCTCGTCGTACCCGACACACCCAACTCCACCCTTGTTTTTCTATTTCCTTAAACCATTCAATATGAAAGCCAGCGTCCATAATCACAACAACCCTTTTTCCATCAGGTATTATACTCTTTAATTTATTTAGAAATTCTACCGTTCTGCCCTTTAATTCACCTTCTTCAAACACATCTTGATATAAAGGTAAACTCATCCCTCTTGTACAAAATTGAGTACTTAGCATTTGTACCATGCGATCATCTTTAAGATAACATAAATCAATCACAACACTGTCATCATTAGAATGCTTAATAAACTCAAATATGAAATATGATAAAGCACTATAGAGACTATCAACCTCGTTATATAAATGTTTGTTACCTATACATCTATCAACTTTTTTTATTTTATGTTTCACTTTACTATCACCACTCAAGTTCCTGCCAATTGCACTCAAAGACAAATTCTGACTATATCGCAAGCCTTCTGCAACATCAAGTAACGCATTTAAACGATTATTATGTATAAAAGGACAATGTTCTTTTATTACTTCATTTAATACTGTTTTTACATCCATAACCTACTATCTCCATCATCATTAAATAATGATGATATTCTATCAATTCTTGCTATTTTGCAACAATTTCGTGGGGATACATCAGCTCGCAATGACGCTTGGTGATCAGGTTTTTTTATTCATCACAAAAAAATAGCAAAAAAAAATCGTGAATGCTCACATCTAAACTACAACTGTAGTACTAGTAAGAAACATTTCTAGAACAATATTTTCAGCATAACCTAAGTTCGCGGCCGCGAACTTTTTATATTTTTTCTATAATTTTAATCAAATATTTTTTTTAGCTCTTGCCTATCAATATTTGATAGCTTTTGAATCCCCTTTTCTTGAATTTTCATTTTTCCTTGAGAATTTATTATCATTAAGACCGTATTCAAAGTATATAGTTTATCGGTCGCGATCGCGACCGATAAACTAGGAAATTATAAACAATATGTAGCCACTTTGTACCTAATTCAAGTTAATTCACTGTATTCTCAGACTTAAGATAAAATTTTTCAATGCTATCACGATTATTAAGAAGCTATTTTTTTTTGAGTGTTTTGTAAGAATAAAACTAATCATAATCTGGTTAGTTATATACTAAGTTTATTAAATAATCCGATTAACAATCCTCCGGCTATAAGTATAATAGATAGCCAGATAAGACTCATCATCGGTTTGTAATATATTTTTGCATGAATTACATCATCATCAATTTTACTTAACACCGCGTAAAGATCATAAG
Source organism: Candidatus Tisiphia endosymbiont of Ceraclea dissimilis (assembly GCF_964030735.1). Taxonomy (NCBI): domain Bacteria; kingdom Pseudomonadati; phylum Pseudomonadota; class Alphaproteobacteria; order Rickettsiales; family Rickettsiaceae; genus Candidatus Tisiphia; species Candidatus Tisiphia endosymbiont of Ceraclea dissimilis. The sequence goes on along the minus strand of NZ_OZ034917.1, from coordinate 700,711 downwards.
TTAAATAAGAATATATATTACTTTCTTGGGATAGTTGTTTTTCTATTATATAAAATCTATTTTCAGGCTTTAATATAGTGATATTATTTTGTTGATCCTGAATCCAAAATTCAGCAATTTGCCGATAATAGTTTTGGGCTGATGATACTCTAATATCTTTTAAAGTAACTTCAAATCCCTTTGCTGTCACCTTGTCTCCAACTTTGCCTATAAAATCTACTTCACTTTGTAATAATGAATTAACAGTAATAGTTAAAACAAGTAAGCCAAAGCCTAAATGTCCTAAGATCATGGCAATATTGGCTTTTAGTTTGGTTCTAAAAAAATTGCTCTTTGTTAATACATAATAACAATTTTGTATTATTAGAAAAAGAGAAAATGTTACAGCCCATGCTGAAATGAAGCCATACTGAATTTGGTATGAGCTGATAAACGTTATTGCAAAAGAACAAACTAAAATGAGTAGGTTTTTTTTTCTTATATGATTTCTTTGAGCGATACCAGCTAGTAGAACCGTTGGGATGATAAAAATTATAAAATTATTGATAAAAAATCTTTCACTAATGGTAACAGATTCTTGATATAATAAAGAATAAACTATGGGGTAAATGGTGGAACATAGTAATACTAATAGAGCCGTTAAGAAAAATATACTGCCCCAAACAATAAGCTTGTGCTTGAATTGGTGTTTGTCTAATCCTATCGAATTAGGTTGAGTGATATTTTGCCCTTTTACTAGTAGTAGAACTAAGCTTGATATAGCAATAATAGCAAATATTGCCAGCATATAGATTGCCCGCTCAGCTGATGAGGCAAAAGAGTGAATTGAGGTGATTAGCCCTGAGCGTACCAAGAACGTACTCAAAACTACCAGTAAGAAAGTGATGATTGATAAGGTTATCGTCCAATTTTTCATTCGTCCAGATTTGATTGTTACCAAGATTGAGTGATGTAGAGAGATAGCCGACAACCATGGTAGTAGGGAAATATTTTCTACTGGATCAAAAAACCAAAAGCCACCCCAGCCGAGTTCTCTATAAGCCCACCATGATCCTAGGGCTATTCCTAAGGTTAAAAAAATTATTCCTAAATTGCTAAATATTTTAATAGTTCTAAGATTAGCCGAGTCTAAGTTAGAGGTAAGCAACATAACGCAAGCCGATGTAAAAGGGGCGACATAACAGACCGAACCTAGATATAATATAGGTGGATGTATTATTAGGGCAATATCTTGAAGCATAGGGTTTAAGCCGAGACCCTGAGTGGGACGGAATGATAGGCTGTCAAATGGGTTGGAGGTAAAATAAATGAAGCTACTGAACAGTATTTGTATTAGTGCTAGTACAATTATGTGGTATACTCGAGTTGGACGGCTATTAAATAGCGCAATATAAATAACGCCTATAGTTTGCAATAAACACAGCCACAACAGAATAGACCCCTCATGACTCGCCCAACTAGCCGCGATTTTAAATCCTAAAGGCTTTAATGTACTCGAATTAAAAAAAACATTCTGTATAGAAAAATCCGATATAATAAATCCACATACTAATAGCAAAAAAGATAGTAATGTTGACAGCCAGCTACAGTAAAAAAATAAAGTACCTGTACGATATGAAGCGGTAATAACTGCTAGTATACTGAACAGCATTGCCAATATTTGTAAATAATTACCAAAATTACTAATCACTTTCAGATTCTTTATTTGGTAAAACAATAACTTTTATGCTATCAAGCCTATTGCCTACTTTTTTGCTAATAGTAATACTTAAATTAAATATTTTTATAGACTCCCCTTGATTAGGAATACGCTCAAGTTCATGGATAATTAAGCCGGCTATGGTATTTGCATTATAATCAGGTAAATTCCAATTTAGTTCTCTATTTACATCTCTTATAGTTACAGAGCCGTCAATAATAAATTCCACTTCAGATTTCTTTACAATTGTGTCAATAGGATAATCATGTTCATCAATAATAGGACCAACAATCTCTTCTAAAATGTCTTCTAAAGTAATAATACCTTGTAAATCGCCATATTCGTCAACAACACAAGCAAAATGGTTTTTTCTTTCTCTAAAAGCATGAAGTTGATGAGTGACCAAAGCGTTATCAGGTATAAACCAAGGCTGACTTATCAATTCCTCGATATTAATTTTTTTTACATCATTATTTTTTTCATAAAGAGCTCGGAGCATATCTCGTATGTGAAGTACACCAATTATGTTGTCCTGAGTGTCTTTCCATAATGGTATTCTTGTATGAGGGCTGGACAATAATGCTTTCCTTACTATCTCCTCTTTAGGCAAGTCTATATTGATGGCTACGACATTACTTCGGTGTATCATAATTTCAGATACTGTCATTTTCCTAATATCTAATATACCGCCTAACATATCACGGTCAGATTTATAAACATTACCTTCTTGATGATAATGCTCAATAACTCCCCTAACTTCTTCTGTTCCTGAGATATTTTGTTGCAGATTAATACGAAAAATAAAACAAAACCCTTTAACTATCAATTCAAAGATATAGTTAATTGGTCTCAAAATGTTTAAAAGATATATAATGGCTGGAGAAGTGAATAACGCTAACTGTTCTGCTTTTGCTACAGCAATAGCTTTTGGTATGATTTCACCAAAAACAATTATCAAGAAAGCCATAATTGCTGATGCCGCAATAGTCCCATTATCACCTAGCCAGTCGATAAATATACTGGTAGCAATCGTAGTACAAACAGTATTAAATAAGGTATTACCAATTAATAATGTACCAATTACTTTTTCTTTTTTCTTTAGAACTTGTAATACAATCGTGGCACGTTTGATGCCTTCTGCCTTAAATTTTTGTATTTTCCCAGGAGACGAGGCGGTTATAGCCGTTTCAGTGGCTGAGAGTAGTGCGGAACATCCTATCATTAGAACAATAATGATTATCAAAAAAATAGTCATTGATCTTTGTATAAATTTATTTAGTATAAAGATGATTATATTACTAACTGTAAAATTTCCCTAATACTTTTTTATTTGAAATACTGCAGAAGCTATATACTCCTGAACTCACCTTACGCAGGATCTTTTTTACTATAGTCAATTGATGAGAAGTTGGTGACGTTGTTGCTCAATGCTCGCCTATTACTTATATGCGTCGCTCCTAGCACCAAATTCCCCTGAATTGACTATATTATAAATAATTTTATTTGTTATATAGAGTTTTTTATATGCAACAATTTCATGATTTTATATTTAACTCTCCTAAATTAGGCATTTTTTATCTTGGTGGTAAGATTGAAGGATGTAACATAGAAATACATGATGTGGTTTTTGTAATTGGAAAGTCAAACATAGATATGTCTCAACAGATTAAAAGCAAATGGATTGGTACAGCTGGATCATTACATATTGATTCTTGGTTTATAGCAGATACTATTGATGGTTTTAATATTCATATTGATGAAATAAAACCTACGGTCAGTGAGAATCATCTATTTTTTGTAAATCTTGGTTCCTATAAAAATAATTCCTTTGGAGAGCGTCACTTTATGACCCTGGTAGTTGCCAAATCAAGAAGCAAAGCAATTGAAAAAGCAAGAGAAAAGGCACCGAAAAATGAAGAGATGCAACATAGTGATAATATCTATGATATAGATGAATGCATAAGAATTTCTGAAATTAGCAATTATTATATTGCTCTTGAATATACTGGTATAAAAAAAGAAAGTAGCATAATAAATGGTTACCAACAACTTAGGTAGAATTAGGAAAGATATCTTATTACTCGGTAATCAAGTTTTTTTTGCAGATAATATTGACATTGTCAGATATAAATATAAACTAGTTTAATACTAGTTTATATTTAATTTAATCAGCAAATCTTATGAAAGAAAAGCTTTCTAACCAAATTAGTGCATTTGAAGCAAAAACACATTTTTCTAATCTTATTAAAAGAGTAAAAGATGGGGAAAAATTCACTATTTTAAAACATAATACACCAATTGCAATTCTTATGCCCATTCCTTCCCAACAAAGGTTCAATATTGAAGAAGCAATAAAAAATCTTGGTGAATTTCGTCAAGGAAAAAAACTCGCTGGTTTATCTCTCAAAGAGCTAATAACAGTAGGAAGAAAATAATGACTAAATCTTTTATATTGGATTGCTCCGTTACTATGTCATGGTGCTTTGAAGATGAATTTGATAGTTATTCCGAAATAGTTCTTAACTCTCTTACTCAATCCAAAGCTTTGGTACCACCGCTTTGGAGCCTTGAAGTAATCAACGTTTTGCTTATGGCTGAAAAATGCGGTAGACTAAAAAATGCTGACTCAACTAGGTTTATAGATTTGTTAGGTTCTTTAGCAATATACATTTCTGATTTATCATTTTCTATGTCTGAGATTATAAATACCGCTCGTAGTAATAAACTGACCTCATATGACGCAAATTACTTATTATTGGCTATGCACGAAGGATTAGGTATTGCTACTAAAGACAATGATTTAATAAATGCTTGTCAGATAAATGGAGTAGAGATTTTTTTGGATAGCAGGTAAAAAGATAAAAGTAGGGTGGATTTTGATTAATTCATCAATTGACTATATACCTAGGCTCTGTGAACAAAATTTAAATTACTAGATTTCGACTCTTTTTAGCTGCAAATTATAAGATTTTTTTGAAATAGAACTAACTATTCCGGCAAAAATCTTATTAATTTTCGCTTAAAAATACTCAAAATCTAAACAATTAAAATTTTGTTCACAGAGCCTAGCAATGACGGTTAGTATATTCATTTAGAGATTTCTTGATGTTATTAAGTATGATAAGTTCATTTTTCCTCCTAGTAAATATATAATATATTATTTTGCCTATAGTGGTGCGTTTTTTAACTTGCATAACCAACTCCTGCTGAACAATTTCTTGAATTGTCGTTAAATTACCATTCTTTAGAAATTGCGATAAGAGCTGAAGCTGTTCAACACTAAAAGTTGTTAGCAATATTCTAATGATTACTGTAACATAACCTGAAGGAGTTGTTATATTAGTCCTCCTGACATATTTCTTAAAATTTAAACTAAATGTTTTATTTAAATATTTATCACTAAAAATTTCTACAAAATTTATTTCGCGTAATTGGTTTATTACTATTACCCTTTCTTGTTCAATTATCCTCAACATTTTGACTGAAGTAACATAGCTATTTATCTTATAGTCAGCTGCGATTTTACAGGTTATTATTTGTTGTATAAACTCTACATAATTTAGATCTTTTTTTAACAATGAACTAATATTGCTAAATAGTAGCTGATACCTAGTTTTTAAGGCATTTTTAGTAAAACTATCTAAAGAAATATATCGTTTAATAATTTTAGCTTCAAGTTTTGAAGAAAATTTAGATTCAATAGAAGAAATCATTAAAGAAATAGTATGACCACTTTGAATGTTTTGAGTTAACCCTTTTCTAATATAAGATAGTATATAATTAAGATCAGGGTCTACGGTTATATTAAGTATCCTGATAGCATTTATATGCTTTGTAATATTAATTAAAACTTCATGCATAAAGGTATTTCGCTGGAGTAAAAATCTTTCTACTATAGTAAATTCCGAATTTTCTATCTGATGTATCATAGTATTATAATTTTCAAATAATTCTAAAAGCTCATATCCTGAATTATTCAATTTATTGGAATTTTTTCTAAATTTCGATTCCTCATGTATTTTTATCAAAATATGGTTTATAATATTAGATTTAACACATAAATCTTTTAGCCTATTATATAAGCAAATTAACTTAGCATTAGTTAATTCTATTAATACGTTGTGATCATTTATCAGGAAATTAACAATTCTTTCAAAAGTATATTTATAATCTACGGAGTTCTCTGCTTGCAGTATTAATAATATATTGGCATGGAATAGCAATGGGACAGAGTCTTTCTTTAGATCAATAGTAGAATCAATCTGCCATAATTCTTTAATAAGCAATAATTGATCTAAAAGTAGATTTTGTTGTTCTGTTAATAAATTATAGTTAATTGATGAGAAATTGGTGACGTTGTCACTAGTTACTCGCCTATTACATATAGGCATCGCTTCATCGTTCCTAGCACCTATATCTAAATTTACAATAATTGCAGTCGCCTGTAGATTATTTATAACATCTTGATTCTTAATATCTTCAGTTATCAGTAGGCAACAATGTTGTACAAAATTTTCCGCTAAATCCATTACTGTTTTTAGTGCTTGATTATCTTTTGCCCGATGTGAATTAGAAGAGTTTTCTAAATAATCCAATAATTGCTTAAGAGAAGTAGAAAAATTTGTTATCTCTTCTGTTTGATATTTTTGTTGCTTTAACAGCTCAATAGAAAGTGTTCCGTATTGTTCCAAAATGGAATGCAAGTTCTTTTGGCTATTCGAACTAAGATAATCAAGCAAATCACTATTTTGTTGCAGGATTTTTATAATACTAAAAGTATACAAAGACCTTTTTAAAGTATTAGGATACTTACAAGACACGATATACTCAGAGCTTAAAGAGACGAAGCAGTTTTTTAATCTTTTTTCATACATAACTAATAACCTATTGTATCACTCACCTTACGCATAACCCCTAGCAATTTGAAAATTGCAAAATATCTATTAGCGAGACCACGTAGTATCCATATTAAGTCGGGGCATCAAATAGACCTCTTTCAAAACTCTACTTCTGCTGGTAATTTGTACGTCGATGCGGTACTCGAATCCTCACGTACGCTAGAGTACGCTGCGGTTCTGCGTTCCGCGTCTCCTTCAAATTCCTCAGCATAAGCGAGTTTTGAAAGAGGTCTAATGCAGGGATAACACAAAACATGGTTGCTTCGTCGACCTATAGTCAATTGATGGGAAGTTGGTGACGTCGTCACTCGTCGCTCGCCTATTACTTATAGGCGTTGCTCCATCGTTCCTAGTACCAAATTCTCCTGAATTGATTATACCAGCAATTATAAATTCAAAAATATTAGTTTTAAAACAAAATAACATTACAACTTTAGAGCTAACTATAATGTTAATTACTAATTGTTTAGAGACTTAATTACTCTAAATTTACACCTAGCAATTATAGCTATATTATAGCAATTTATATTTTGAATTTATAATTGCTATCGACCTACGGTCTTTTTTGCAATTTTTAATTACCCTGGGTTATGCGTAAGGTGAGTATATAATCTAATATCGCGATCCTAAAATATGTTTGAGAAACACTGAATTATCAATACCCGCCATTAAACTTTTAATAAATTCAACGTTAATGGTTTTATTCTTATTTAAAGGTAGTAAGAATGAAATATTTTGTAATCTACCTTTGGTTAATCCTAGATTATAACTATACTCTTGCACTGCTAATCTTATAGAGGTAGTCAGAAATAATGCCACATCAGGATCAAGTATTTTATTTGGTAATTTCTCTTCTTTTATTTTTAAAATCCAGATATTTTGACCGGAGCAAAAATCATGATGTTGGTAGAAGGTTGAACCAGTACTACCATCTAAGGCTATTGTTATAGTATTTCCATTATTTATCAAACCATTCGCAGGAATAACATAGTCAGAAACTCCGTTATTTAAACCTTTTCTACCGATAAAAGGAATCGCTTTTGGATTAAAAAGGTTAGATAATTCAATGTTTATTTTATCAATTTGTTTTGTTGGCAAAATATCAAAATATGTTATCAGTAATTCTTTAGATAAGTGATTGATAATATCTATAGAATCACCATATTTGTTCTGCGTATTATAATAATCTCTTGGCAAGAATTTAAAATACCTATTTTGCACTAAATATGCAAAATAATTATTTACTGTATTTTGTATATCGTTGATTTTTATTAAATAGTTGAATTCTTTATGTAACGTATAAACCCACTGATCTTTTGCTGTAATAATTTTTTTAAATGAAAATTTTGTTTCAGATTTTTGCTTGTATGCATCTAAGAAATTCTGGTAATTTTGTTCTGCTATGTATTTAGGAGTTCTCATTTTTTGATTTTTAATTAGTTCATAACCATCATTAAATTCAGCAAACCATGTTTCACCAATGTGTTGTGAGTGTGTTTCAAAAACCAAAATAATAGTTTCCGTACCTTTAGGATAAAACAATTGACAGGGCATTTTTATAGAGGCTAAAAGCTTATGCTTGGTAAGAATTCTTTCTTTAATTGATATTAATCCAGAGTGTTTTTTGGTTCTGCTTGATACAGCATTAACAGGGATAATTGCCACTCCGATAGAGTTAGGTAGTAAAACATCTAACATTAATTCTACAAATGAGATTTCAGAATATATCTCGTCCGAATAAGGCGGATTAATAAAGCCAACATTACATTCTTTCTCTAATAATGTATCCTTGATAGCAAAACAATCATCACAATATAGATTAGATCTCCCATCTTTATTAATAAACATATTTAATGCAACTATAGTATAGATGCTAGTTTCTTTCTCTACTCCGATAATATTTTCTTTCCTGAACTTTTCTTTTTCTGAAAATGAATATTTATCATTTAACGATATTTTTTTCCAAGCAGCAGTCAGAAATCCACCAGTTCCAACACATGGATCTAAAATTTTTGAATTAATATTAATATCTGCTAGCTCACAAAATAATTTGGTTATATGGGATGGAGTTAGAACTATCCCTAGGTCAGAACCGCCAGAAGTTGAATAAGACAAGAACACATTAAAAAACAATGCTATTAAATCTAGCTCACTTTTCTTATAATACTCAAATAAAATATTATCGACATTTCTCACTAACTCTAATAAAGTGCCATTTGGGAATTTTTGCCTTGCAGCTTCCTTATCGTTAATCCCTAAATTTTCCAATACTGGTTGTAATTCACTTTTAATGATTTCTTTTTTTCTAAGTCCAGCGTTTTTTATCTTTCTATCTAAAGTTTGATACAAAAATTGTGCAAGTTCTTTATTATTATTAAAAGAAGAATAACACATTTTAAAGGCAGGATCTTCCAAAGCAAAAAGTATTGAGCCAAGTGCGTATAACCTTTTATGTTCCAATACTCCTAAATAACTACGAAGAAATTCATTGATTAATTTAGATTTTTCACTAAGCAGCTTTAATTGCTCAGAATTATTGATAATTCGTTGTTGTTGATGGATCAGATTGCGATAATCTTCAATTTTTTTGATTTGCTTGATGTTAAAATTTGTAAATGTTTCAGCAGATTTTTTCCAACCATATGTATCAATCTTTAATGTTTCAATTGTACTACCAGAAACCCCAATGGCAATAGTATCAAATTGATTCTTTAAAAATGATGCGTACCATAACGCACCATTTACTGCATAATCTGCAACACATTGCACAATATCTTTTTCATATATATGATATTTGATATCACTTTTATTCTCTATAACAATAACTAGATTACTTTCTTGGTCATAAATAATAAACTCTGGATATCCTTGATTACCAGTTTGTTTCTTTGAAGCATTTGATAAGATGTCATTGATTATTGAATTTTCTGCTTTTCTTGCCCAAACTAATACATTTTTATTAATGTTATTAAAATTCCCATCAATATAATTTTGAGAACGTAACATGTTAATAATAATTATATCAGTAACTGCTTCAAGTTTGGACATAGTCATTAGCCTTAAAAAAATAAATCAACCAAGTTACCAATATTATACACCCAATTAGTAAATCAACCAATAACTCATTGAAATTTAATGTAATTCTTACAGATATGGGGGTAAGATAAAATATATTGCCTTAAAAATACAAGTTTTTATTGCTTAAAGGTAAGTAAAACTTTATATTTATATAACATTTGTGTTTTAATTTAATTTCAAAGAATATATCCAGACTATGCATACTATCATTATCATTCTAGTCTCATTATTGTTGATATCATGCTCAGAAGAAAGTGATACATCTAATAATAAAAACAAGTTAGCTGATAATAAGGCAGAGGTAAGTCAGGAGAAAGCACCATCGGAAGAAAATAATGATATAGTCAATTCAGGGGAATTGGGTAGCAGGAGCGATGGAGCGACGCCTATAAGTAATAGGCGAGCGACGAGTGACGACGTCACCAACTTCTCATCAATTGACTATAACCCTGCTAATGATAAATTAGACATAATAGTAGATGATCAGGAAGTAGAACAACAAGATTCTACGATTTCAACTGATACTGAGAAGCCTCTAGAAACAACAAAGAATTCTACAGTTGAATCTGTTGATGGGAAGACTGATGTGCAGGTTGTTAGCCCGAAACAGATATCTTATAAACCAACTTTCAATGTTAGTCAAAATGATATAATACTTGGTAATATTGAGGCAAATGTGGTGGTAGTTGAGTATTTTTCCCCAACTTGCCCGCATTGTGCCTATTATCATGACACAATTCTACCGAAGCTTAAAAAGAAATATATTGACACTAATAAAATTACTTACATAATTCGTGAGTTTATTGGTAATAAACAGGATTTAGATGCAGCAATTTTGCAGCGTTGTCAAAATAATAAAGATAGTTTTCTTAAATTCCAAAGTGTGATATTGTCGCAACAAGATAAATGGGGAGTCAGTAATAGATATCGTGAATTGCTAACAAATATAGCTCAAATTGGTGGAGTGTCAGCAGAAACTTATGCTAAATGTCTTAATGATAACCAAATTGTTGAAACATTACTAGCCAATACTAACCTTGCTGCTAGTGCTCCAAATTTTGTTGGTACACCTGCATTCTTTGTTAATAGTATACAAACCAACGGCTATGATTTACAAACTCTTTCTAAGGAAATTGATAAAGCATTAAGCAGCTCTACTACTCACCCTATTAAATGATAAAAAAGTATATGCTCCTATCATTTGAAGACTGGTAGACGAAGATCAAAATTAGTATGTGACTACTGCGATCTTGAATAACGACAACGCAATTATTGATTTTCTATCTGAGTATACATGGCACAAAAGAAATTAAAAGATATCCAAGAAAGGATTAATAAATTTAAAACAAATAGTCATCAGAGGCGTCCTAAGCCTAATCCAGAAAAGCAAATTGATGCGTTTGTTATTGCACTAGATTTGGTTTCTAGCGTGATGCTGGGGTTGATTGCTGGTTTTGCATTAGATAAGTTGTTTAATTCTAAACCATTTTGTGTTATAATATTCTTATTGATAGGTACGTTTGTTGGGTTTAGAATAATTTGGCAAAAATTAAATAATAAAAAATAATGTCACATAGTCCTTTAGATCAATTTGCAATAAAGAAAATAGTAGAAATTAATTTATTTGGTTTTGATATTAGTTTTACCAACTCCAGTTTGTATATGGTGCTTGCTGGGGTTATAGTTCTGTCGTATTTTTATTTAGCTTTAAAAGCAGAAAAAATTATTCCTTCTAGATTACAGCTTAGTGCTGAAATAATTTATGATATAATTACAGTGACGTTAAGTCAAAATGTTGGAGAGAAGGGGCGTAAATTTATACCATTAATTTTTACTTTGTTTATGTTTATTTTATTATGTAACTTGCTCGGAATGCTTCCTTACGGATTCACTGTTACTAGCCATATAGCGGTAACCTTCGCCTTAGCAATTATGATATTTTTTATGGTGACAATTATTGGTTTTATTAATCATGGTCTGCATTTTTTATCAATATTTTTACCTAAAGGTACGCCTATTTGGTTAGCTCCGCTTATGATCGTAATAGAATTATTTGCATATTTAGCAAGACCCATAAGTTTATCTTTAAGATTAGCGGCTAACATGATGGCAGGACATGTATTATTAAAGGTAATGGCAGGATTTATAGTATCATTGATGATTTTCCTTAAATTTTTGCCAATTCCATTAATTATTATCCTTATTGGATTTGAAATTTTTGTAGCAATACTTCAAGCTTATATCTTTACAATTCTTGCTTGTGTATATTTGAATGATGCTGTAAATTCACATTAGAAATTTTTATATTTAGGAGTTTATATAATATGGACATGACGTCTCTAAAATTTATTGGTGTAGGACTTATGGCTATTGGTATGCTAGGTGCTGCCATTGGTGTAGGTAATATATTCAGTGCATTGCTAAATTCAATTGCTCGTAACCCTTCAGCTAGTGATCAATTACAAAGAGTAGCGTTAATTGGAGCTGGGCTTACTGAAGCTATGGGCTTATTCTCGTTTGTAATTGCAATTTTGTTGATATTTACTTAATATAACTATGCCTCAGTTTGACGTTGCTTTTTATTGTTCACAAATCTTTTGGTTGGTATTTGCTTTCAGCTTCTTATACCTTCTCGTTGATAAATTCATCGTACCGTTAACTGAAAAGATTCTTAAGAATAGGAAATCCTATATAGATACTAATATTGCTAGTGCAGAAAGTCTAGCAGCAAAAGCTGATAGTCTGCACAAGCAATATGCTAGTAAGATGGAAGAAATATCAAATATCGTAGAAAATCTTAAGAAAGAAGCTACAGATGTAATGGAAGCATCTTTTATATCAAAGAAAAAGCAGCTCGATGATCAATTGAAAGTACAAATTGAAAATAATCGTCATGATATAGAGACAATTAACAAATCGTTTTGGCTTGATGAAAATGATTCATGTATCAATTTAGCAAAATTATTAATTCAAAAAATTACCAATCAACAAGTTGATTTAGAATTACTAAGAGAATCTTACAAAAAGATAAAGTAATGGGATGAAATAATGGAATTATTTGATGAAAAATTTTGGTTAGCCATTTGTTTCCTAATTTTTTTGTATTTAGTCTATAGACCGATAAAAAATATAATTTTAAAATCGTTAGATGACAAAATTATTGCTATTAAAAACCAAGTTGCAGAAGCCCAAAAGCTTAACGAAGATATGGTTTTACTATTTGAAGATGCTGTAAAGCAAATACAACAGCTTGATGGTCTAAGAGAAGAGATGCTCAAAAATGGCAAAGAAGCTGCCAATAATCTAATTGAACAACAAAACGCGGAAATTGATAAATTCTTAGAAAGCAAAAAACTTGAGACTATAGATTTAATGAATAGGCAAAAACTAGAAGCTTCTCAAATGCTGCAGTCTGAGTTTTGTGATAAAATGGTAAAATTAGTAGCTATATATATGCAGTCTACAAAAAATAATGGCATGTCAGATAGTGAAATAGCCAAAAATCTCATGGAAAATCTACCATCAAAGTCACAATAGTGCCTATAAAAAAGTCGGTTTCAAAATAGTAGATAGCTTTACTCCATCTACAGGCTACTTTAAGGATGTGCTACATTATATTTAATGATTCTGAAGTTATAGCGATCCGATTAACATTACTTCGTCTACTGTTAGGAGTGTATAAGTTCCAGACGTCATTGCGAGACCACATAGTGGTCGTGGCAATCCATTTTTGGTTGCTTTTATGGGTTGCTTCGTCGACCTAAGGTCTTTCTCGCAATGACGTTAGTCTACATGTGTGGCTAACCTTCTCGGGTTAGCTATATAGTCAATTCAGGAGGATTTGGTGCTAGGAGCGATGGAGCGATGCCTATAAGTAATAGGCGAGCATTGAGCGACGACATCACCAACTTCTCATCAATTGACTATATCTCACTGTCCGGCAAAAATCCTCTATATTGTGCATCCCAGAGAGTTTTATATAACTCTCCTCTAGCGATTAACATAGCATGAGTACCGTCTTCCACAATTTTACCACGCTTGAATACTAAAATACGATCCATGTGTAAAAGTGTTGATAAACGGTGGGCAACGACTATAGTTGTAGCATTAGTGGTTTCCAAAACTTCATCTATAGATTTTTGAATTAAAGCCTCGGTTGGCGAGTCAAGTGCCGATGTTGCTTCATCTAAAATAAGGATGGGGGCATTTTTTAAAATAGCTCTAGCGATTGCAATTCGTTGCCGTTGCCCGCCGCTTACTTTTACCCCTCGTTCACCAACTATTGAATGATAACCATTGGGCATCTGCAGAATATCATCATGTATTCTAGCTTTTTTACAGGCTTCCTGAATCTCTTGTAAAGTAGCATCATATTTAGCCAGCTGCAAATTTTCTAGGATAGAACGATGAAACATCGTAATATCCTGTGGGATTACTGAAATATTGCTTCTTAGTGACTCTTCCGTTACCTGCGAAATATCATATCCATCAACTAAAATAGTTCCGCTTTGCAAATTGAAATATCTTAGCAAACATTTGATTAAGGTAGTTTTGCCAGCCCCTGATGTCCCAACTATACCAATCCTTTCTCCAGCTTTGATATGTAATGTAAGATTGTCAAATATATTATCTCCACCACTACCATAGTTGAAGGTTACATCTTGATATTTAATATCACCTTTGACAGAAGGAAGCAACTTAGCATTTTCTGTATCGGTGACATTTGAGATAGTATTAATAAAGTTGTATGAAGATTTGATAGCAGCGATTTTAGGATTAATGGAAAATATTATATTATCTAATAATTGATCAATCGCCCATTCAATTCTAAAAGTAATCACCATACTAATGGCAAAATCACCAGCAGTGATTTGTCCAGTTTTATATAAATATGCTACCACAAATATTTGAGCTGCTGCCATTAGAGTAATTAATATGCTATCAGTCAGGTCTACATAATAAGCATCATATACCCGAGTTTTTCGATCCCAACTTTTCCATTGATCAATGGCAGGCAGGAGCTTTAGTTTCAGTTCTGTCCAAACATTGCCAATAACTTTAATACCAAAAATATTAGCAACAGAGTCATTGATAATACCTACCGCTTCTTGTCGTGCCTTAGTATATTCTTCTTGTAACTGTATTTGTTTCTGGAGTAAAACTGATAATATTGGTACATACACCACAATAAAAACAATTAACACTCCGGCTATCTTGTAATTCATTGTACACAAAAATATTATGCCACCTACAACAACTACAATATCTCTCAAAGCACGACAAAGAATAGTGATAACAGTTATAATGCCATCTTGAAAATCAGTGATTTTACTGGCAATTTCTCCCGATAAATGTGAATCAAACCAATGCAAAGAATGTTTCATAGTCTTGTTGTAGGCATATTCAACGATTTCTGCCAGCATCACTGGTTTGTATTTAATGTCAAAAAGCCTAAAGGTAAAATATACCCCGTGGTGCATCATTTTATATAATACAAATATTAAGAGAAGTAGGGTAACATTGTCATGTGGATTCTTGGCAATAGTATTAATAATTTCTCTAATTTGATAATTAACAAAAATATCAAGTAGTGCACCACAGATATATATAAGGACAATGCTAGATAGGTATAGTCGATATTTGTAAGCCAAGGAGTATAAATATGATTTTAATGGATAATTTTGCTGTTTGGTAGAGACCATAAAATATTTCTTTCTAATTATGCAAAAATGCACTTCATTATAACAGGTTATAGCTTCCCCACTAAGCACTTTTTTAGGATTTTTTAATTATTCTATATCATTGACAGAAACCAGACATCACAATATATTTAATAAAATAATTATAATGAGCAGCATAGTGCAAAAATTCCTAAAATATTCGGTGGCGTTATTTATTTTAATAATTGTTATATTGCTGATAACCCCTTTATTTATTTCTTTGGAATCATATAAAAAACTAGCCTCTGATAAGGTCAAAGAAATAACTGGTCGAGAACTACAAATCAATGGAGATATAAGCATTTCTTTGCTGCCCATTCCAACTATTATCGTTAAAGACCTAACACTTGCCTCTCTAGATGGTGCTAACTACCCTTCTTTATTGGATGTTAAGGAAGTAAGTGCTTCTATTTCTATATTATCTCTAATTAAAGGAAAGATCGACATTTCAACGATTGAAATCAACCAACCAGTAATTAATTTAGAACGGATGAGTAATGGTTTAGCCTCTTGGGAATTTGCCAAAATACCAACCAATGTTAGGACAACCCCAACTGATAAAATGAACGATAGCAAAGCTCCATTTTCTTTATATATCAACTTAATTAAAATTGTTAATGCTAAGTTAAATTATGTTGATTTTACTGATAAGACTAAAGGTAATAACGCTTCTCCAACAACCATAGATATTGACAGATTAAAAATCAAAGATCTTCATGGACCATCTGATTTATCCTGTAAGTTTTCTTCTTCTGGCAAGAATTATAATATCAAAGGTAATATACAAGACAAGCAGGGTATCATATCTTTAACAGCAGATTTAAATGCTCTGCAAGAAAAGGTTAATTTTTCAGGTAACTTTGCTTACGATAATATGACTTTTGCTGGACAACTTAAACTGGAAGGAACTGCTAAAAACCTACAAAGTATTTTTCCTGATATGTCTATCCCTAACGATTTAGATCATAAACTAACTTTTAATGTTAATAGTGATAAGAAATTATTAAAAATTAGTGATATTGATTTTACCGTAGGTAAGTTATTAGCTAAAGGTAATGCTAACTTCCACTTTCAAGATAATAAGGTAGATTTAAAAATTAAATTGTTAGATAAGGCAGTTTCTCTGGCAACAAGCTTTGCTTATTTAGATCAAAATTTATCTCTAAATAACCTTAATCTTACTGTAAATAAAGCTAATTTAACAGGTAATGTAGGGGTTAAGGATTGGGATAAAGAGCTAGTTGTTTCTTATAATGTAAAAATTAGTGAGATAGCAGCCATTGCCAGTTTATTTAGCATGACTCTACCGATTAATCTTGGAGATATTTGGCTAAAGGGAGAGACTGTTAAACAACAAAATAAACAACAGAATTCTCTTAAAACTAATATAAATAAATTTACTGTTCAGTTAAAAAAAAATCCTATAAATCTTAGTGGAGTAGTAACTATCAATTTAGCTTCTGCTAAACCAAATATTTTATCAGATATAACAATAGCTTCCTTAAATTTAGATGACTTAAGTGATACACCATCTCCTAATATGGCTGCTAATTCTGTGCAAAATGTAAATCATTCTGTTGTAGATAATTCTGTACCCTGGTCTAAAGATGTTATAGATTTATCATTTTTAAACAAGTTTGATGGAAATTTAACGTTAACTATACAGAAAATTATTAAAGGGAATCTGAACTTTGATAACGTCAAAACTAATATGTTGCTTGCCGGTGGTGTGCTGGATATTAAATCTATAAATGGTAATTTATATGGAGGAACTTTATTTGCTACTGGACAAATTTCTTCGCAAGTTAACCAACCTGTTAGCTTTAAAGCTACTCTTAAAGATGCTAAGTTAAAAAATATAGTTTCGCAAAATATAGCTTCACAGGGAAGTAAAATTAAAGTTACCCAAGGGACTGTTAATTTTGTAACAGATATCAAAACAAAAGGTCAAAGCCAATCTCAATATGTAGGTAACCTATTCGGTACAGCAACATTAACAGCATCTGACGGTATAATTAGTGGATTTGATTTACAAAAACTATTAGATAACCTTAGAAATATTAAAAACCTGGCAACTATTTTAAAAATGCTCGATGTTTTCTTGGCAAGTGGTGAAACAAATTTTCAAAAGCTTGCGGTGGATAGTGAAATAAAAGAAGGGGTAGTTAATATAATAAACGGTAAATTAGATGTTGCTTCGTCAGAAGTCACAATTACTGGAAATGTTAACCTACCTAAATATACCCTTGATATGGATAGTACTATTAATGTAAATATAAATTCAATACCACCATTGAAAGTTCACCTGTACGGCAATCTGAATAATCCACAGCATAAACTTGATGCTAAAGCATTAAAGGAATATCTTACGAAGAATTTAGTAAATAGCGTGGTTGATGGCGTTAAGAAAGGCACAAAGCCTGAAGATCTATTAAAAAATATTATTGGGGGAAGAAAAAATAAACAAGCTACAGGAGAAGAAACACAAAATAATCAACAAAGAGAGCCTTCTAATAATAAGGATCCCATCAATAAAGTAAAATCTACCATTGAAAAAGGGTTAAAAGGATTATTTAAATAATAGTCATCCTGGTACTACAGTTGTAGATTGAATGTGAGTGTTCACGGAAAAAAGGTTAAAGATGTCATTGCGAGCTGATGTATCCCCACGAAATTGTTGCAAAATAACACGAGTTGCCAATTAATTAATTTTAGTAAACCCTAGACTTCACAAGGTTTGAAGAACATTTAATCAGGTCAAAAAATGCAATAAATTCTCAAAATTAGAAATTTTTTAAAATACATAGCGTTTTGATTATACTTTTCACGTGTCAAATAGTTCGTAAACTGCTTGACATCTAGGTTTCATGTAGCAAGAATTTCGTGGGGATACATCAGCTCGCAATGACGGTGTGTTGCACAAAGTGCCTCCTCGCTAATAGCACCAGTTACTATGGATAACATACTAATCGGGTTAGCTATAGATAATTTTTGACAAAAATTTTACGGTCTCTCATGAAAAAGAAAGATTTATCAATTTTAATAGGTAATAGTCTGGATCATTTTGATACGGCTATTTATAGTTTTCTTGCTCCAATTTTATCAATAGTCTTTTTTCCTAAAGATGACCCTATAGTTGCTTTGATCTTAACCTATGGCATGTTAGCAACTTCAATAATTACCAGGCCAATTGGTTCAATAATTTTTAGTATAATTGCAAAAAAACGAGGGGCAACTTTGGCTTTATCCTATTCATTAATAGGTGTGGCTATTACCACTATGTTAATAGGAGTTATACCAACTTATCAAATGATTGGCTGGTTTTCACCATTGATGCTGCTTATTATTCGAATGATGTTAGGAATTTTTGGTGAAGGAGAACATTGTATTGCCAAATTATATATTGTAGAAAATAAGACGCAGAGTCGAGGAGTGAAAGCATCTTACCTATACGAACTATCAACAATGTTTGGGATTATTATTGCCTCTTCTGTCAGTGCAATTCTAATTAGTTCTAGTCACCATGAATATTGGCGTTTATGTTTTATATTAGGAGGTAGTACAGGGATTGTAGGGGTTTATCTTAGACGTTATTCCAATATGTCTCAAAGAGCAATAGAACAAAAATCTTACCCATCAAATGTGATATTGAATAATAAGTACAATATTCTGCGTATATCTATAATTAGTGGCTTTTCCTATATGACATATGTCATACCTTTTGTAGTGATGAATAGTTTTGTCCCTCTTATTACCTCTATATCTTTGGAAGCGATGATGAGTGTTAATACTCTTTTATTAATCGTAGATGCAGCAATGATTCCATTAATAGGGTATTTTGTTAAAAAATATCGTCCTGTGGATGTAATGATCGTAAGTACTAGCATTCTATTTATTAGCATAGTACCATTATGGTTATATATGACTGATGCTTCTATATGGTATGTTAATTTTGTCCGTTTATGGATTATTGCCTTAGGGGTAACTTTCTTATGCCCACTAAATTATTGGCTTAATAGCTTATTTCATGGTTCAGATAAATATATGCTAGTTAGTATTGGTGATGCTTTAGGTACTTCAATATTTGGACGCTCTGCTCCTGCAGTGTGCATAGCTCTTTGGCACTTTACTGACTCTTCTATATCTATAGGAGTTTATATTGCAATGATTACTTTAGCTACTATATGGGCGGTGAAGAGTCGGTAGCATTACTTGCTTAATATAGCTAATCCAGAAAGTGATCAAAAATGGATCGCTTCGACCATTACATGGTTTCGCAATGACGATTGGGGTGCATATATGTCATTACAAAAAGGCATGAGCCGACGAAGCAATCCATTTTTGGTTACTTTTATGGATTGCTTTGTCGACCTAAGGTCTTATTCGCAATGACGGCTCGACTTACGACTCCTCAAACGCATACGTCATTGCGAGCGAACGTATGTGAGCGTGGCAATCCATCAGACTTGTATATTGCTTCGTCGACCTACGGTCTTCCTTACAATGACTTTGACCATATACTACTTTTAATGACTACTTATTCAATTTGTGTTTATATTTTTTGTAAGAATTTCTGTATTATCCGAACGAAAAGTTAAGTTTGGGATATTATAGTAGTAAACTAAAAGCCTACTAACAAAAGCCCCTACAAATACTGTAATAATAGAGTATTTTATTGTACTATAATCAGGCTTATAAGCATAAGAATCTAATAATATACTAAAGATCGCACCCCACAATATTAATATTTCAAAATTAATTTCTCTAGGTATAGACTCGATATTTTTATCATGTTGACAAATTAAATTTCGGAATATTATACCAACACTAGAAGTCAAACAGGCAAAACATGGTCCCCAGAACTCTAATGGTTCAATTTTTTGTACAATTACAGTTATAACACCAATTATCATAAAAGATGATTGCCCTAAGGAATCACAAACAATAAGAGTATTATTGCGTATTTTTTGGATAAAATCATCCTCATATAATTGCTTGTTATAATAAGCTAGTAATTTAATAGCAAAGAAACCAATAAGCACCGTTATAAAAATACGGCAAGTATAATATGGAGTTAAAATAAGACTGGCATTAACACTATGTACTACAATATCAAGTAAAATACATCCTAGTAAGGATGGTAACATTGCTAATACAAAAGTAACAAACAACGTAGCATTGGTTTTAGCTGATATAATGATACCAGAAATTGCGAATGCTATACTCCCTATAACTCCAATAATATAACACCATGATGAATCGATAGATTTTAGCAGTAGGATATTATATTTATACCTTTCTACAATTTTTTTATATTCGTCGCTATTGATAAATTCATTAATTGAATTGTTAAACCTGGCGACTAAATTAGGAGATACGGTTTTCTTACTAAACATTAAATGTACAGGGGTTTTAATACCAGTATGGATCTCTTCTATTTGATCTTTTTCTATATAGTTTAAAGTAAGAGCTACCCCTGCAATCCTGTCAGCAAGAACCCCATCAATTTCATTACGTAGCAACCCCTTAAATAGCTCTGCATTACTGCCATATTTAATGATGATGTCATTATTACTAGCCTGATTTAGGTACTCAGTAGTTCTGGTATTGCCATAAACAGCTTTTCTAGTTATGCCAAGACGAAAATTTAGTAAACGTATCTGAGCTAAGAATTCATTCGTATTATTAAAATGTAGATGTTTTCTTGCTGAACGTAAAGTAAATAAGGAAATTTCTGCAAGTCGATACGGGATAGAAAAATTGGCAAAGGCTGCTCTTTCCTCGGTATAAGTAAGTCCTGGCACCATATCACTTTTACCTTGTTGGATATTGGATATTACTTGTTCCCAGGCAGAATCAGTATATTGTATGCCAATGTTAATTTTACTACTAATAGCATTGATTAATTCAATATCTAAACCGGTAATATTATGGTGTCCACTTTTAGTTACATGGCTAAATTGGTAGGGTTCCAATGAATAGCAATCAACAAGCAAATGATCTTTATCATTTACCCCTTCAGTACATTGAGTAAAATATGTGTCAAGGGGATTAGATAGTTGATTATTATTCTCCTTATGATTTGCATAGGAAAAAAAGTTTTGTAAGATAATAATAATCGGGATGATACTCTTAAGTATTTGCATGGTGTACAGATCTCCTCATTAAATTCTACTTCAAGCTAATTAGAGTATATAGTCAATTGATGAGAATTTGGGGCTAGGAGCGAAAGTAATAGGCGAGCGACGAGTGACAACGTCCCCAACTTCTCATCAATTGACTATACACTATTTTATAGTGTGGACTAATATATCACCATCAAAAAATTTAATATTAAATTCTTGTTTTTTGCTTGCCATAACTTTTGATGTTATAAATTCTCCATCGGCGGATTTGATTACCGTAAAGCCACGTTTTAGTACGGTTTTGTAGTCTAAACTGGTAAGTAGTAGATTATTTAAATTTAATTGATGATCATAATTTTTTAACTTAGTGCTAATAGATTTTAGTGTATAATTAAATTGATGATCTAATTCTAAAGACTTATAATCAACTATTTTCATAGGATTTAATATTTCTACATTCAGTGAATCAAGTTTTGCCTCTTTGAATTTAAGTAAATTGGGCAAAGACTCTGTTAATCTAAAACTTAGTTCATCAAGAAGCTGTTGATTATAGTCTATATAAGTAGTTAGACTTTTGGAAATATTAGTATTGGAGTTAACGGCTTGCTGTTGATATTTAACTAGCTGAATAATACGGTTAAGTAATGTCTCATAATACGAACTTATTGTGTAATTAAGGCTAGAAAGTACAGGTACGGCAAATTCAGCTGCCGCAGTGGGAGTAGGAGCTCTCTTGTCAGCTACTAAATCAATTAAAGTATTATCTACTTCATGTCCAACTGCCGAAATAATAGGAATATCTGAACTAAATACGCTACGTACTACTACTTCTTCATTGAATGCCCATAAATCTTCTATAGACCCCCCACCTCTTGCAACAATTATAACATCAGGTTTTATATTTTGTTCTAATTTATTAAACCCTTCAATTGCCCCAGCAATTTCACTTGCAGCATTGCCACCTTGAACAGTGACTGGCCATATTAGTATATGAGACGGACAGCGATCATTAATACGGTGTATAATGTCCCTAATTACCGCCCCAGTCATTGAGGTAACTACCCCAATCTTATTAGGCAAGAAAGGTAATGGTTTTTTTGGTTTATCAAAGATACCTTCTTTTTCTAATTTAGCTTGCAGCTCCTTGAGAATTTGCATAATAGCCCCAAGACCTGCAGGCTCAAGAGCCTCTACCGATAGCTGATATCGTGAATTTCCTGCATACCCAGAGAGTTTGCCGATAGCTACCACTTCCATGCCATCAACTGGGGTAAATTGCATTTTGGCAAGTACCGGACGCCAGCAAGTGCAAGCTAGAATCGCTGTATTTTCCTTAAGATTAAAATAACCATGACCAGAAGTTGCTATCTTAAGACCAGAAATTTCTCCCTTTACTCTAATATAACCAAAGTTATTTTCAAGCAATTCCTTAATCTTGCTAGAAATTTCAGTGACTGAGAATTCCTGATTTACTAAATTAGTAATAAAATTATTTTCTATCATACACCTTCTAATATAGTTTTCTAACGTAAATGGTCAACACAATAATAGTATAGTCAATTGATGAGAAGTTGACTATACTGTAAGATTTTCTTTGCAGCCTCACTAGCAGAAAGGTTTGTAACATCAAACTCAAATAAATTAGGATGAGAAATTTGAATTAATGGATATTCTGGATAAACATCTTGTACGTCGATTGATTTATAACGAACTAGCCTATCTAAATGTTGAATTCGCTTAATATTTTCTTCCTGTGAAATTAGTAATTTTACAGGAAGAAACACTGATTTACGATTTATTGCTAGCTGTTGTACTTGGTTAAAAAGCTTACGATCACCATCAACTTCATAGAGACAGTTGGTAAGAACATAATTATTACTAATTTCTTGGCTTAGAAAATTAAAAATACCATCTCGTATAAGCCCAATTGCATCCCAAGCAAATTCTGGAATAGGAGTCAATCCATCATAATTTAGCAGTGAAAAAATAGGATTATTGATATGTTGGTTATCACATATTCTATAACCAGCCCTTGCTATTTCTTTTGCTATAGTATATTTTCCGGTTCCTGGGGTTCCTATTAGGTAAATAATAATAGTCATTTTATGATCTCACTTCTTCAAATTTTCTGCAGTGCATATAAGAACATTACCATCAATTTGTACTATGCGAAGTGTGTCTCCTTTATATGCTGATTTTACAGAATCTTTGCTGAGTTTGGCATTCATAATAGTTCCTGACCACAATACCTGTCCCTTTTCTCCTATTAGCAGTTCATTACTATATAGCTGCACTTCCTGACCTAACATATCAGAATATTCGTACTTATCATGTTTTTTGCCAACATAGAATTTTAGTGGGTACCATAAAATAACCAGCCATAAAAAAGAAATAAACCCAAAAATTATATATTGGTATTTTAAAAGGTCTGAATAATTATTTAATATTATTGCATTAGATATTCCACCTAAACCCAAAAATAAAAAACCAACATTTGGAATGTTAGAAAATTCTATAATTATACAAATAATGCCAGCGATCAGCCACCATTCTACTATTGAAATATTAAATATGGTCATATGATGTCTTCAATTAATCTACAAACTGTAGTATTAAGATTACTTTGTATAGTCAATTAACCTGAATTAGTGCCGAATAAGCACCTATCGTGCTGTCTATTAGCGAGGAGGCGTAAGTTCTCCGAAGCAATCCATTTTAATCGTTTTTTGGATTGCTTTGTCGCCACTAAAGTGGCTCATCGCAATGACGGTTTTTCAATTATTGTTTTCTTAAACTGACACTTATCAAGTTAATTCACTATATAATTTCTACTATAATATTAGATCAAACAATTGTAAACAACCATATAGTCAATTGATGGGAAGTTGGTGACGTCGGCACTCGTCGCTCGCCTATTACTTATAGGCGTCGCTCCATCGTTCCTGCTACCCAATTCCCCTGAATTGACTATATCTTAAACTCCTAGACTTATCGTTTCTATATTTCTATTGTGACAAAGCTTGTTACAAAGAAAAAGATTGTCCTAAATATACCTCCTTTACTTGGCAACTTGTAGCTATTTCTTGTGGTGTTCCTTCTAATAGGACTTTTCCGTTGTAAATAACGTATGCTCTGTCAACTATATTGAGTGTATCTCTCACATTATGATCAGTGATTAAGATGCCAATATTACGGTTACGTAAGTGGACAATTAAATTTTTAATATCCTCGATCGCTAGTGGATCAATACCTGCAAGTGGTTCGTCAAGCATAATAAATTTGGGGTCTAATGCTATTGCTCTTGCAATTTCTAGCCTACGTCTTTCTCCACCGGATAATCCCATTGCCGGCATATCTTTTAGATGGAGAATAGAAAATTCTTTAAGTAAATCTAATATTTTTTGTTCAATAATTTCTTGATCATTTTCTAAAACCTCTAACATTAATCTAATATTATCTCCGACAGATAATCCACGAAAAATTGATGGTTCTTGAGGAAGATAGCTAAAGCCAAACCTAGCTCTTAAATAAATTGGCAAATTGGTAATATCATGATCATTAAAAAATAATGCTCCACTATCTGGCTTGGTAAGCCCTATAATAATACTAAAACAGGTAGTTTTGCCGGCACCGTTTGGACCAAAAAGACCAACTATTTCTCCTGTTTTTAATTGAAGAGATACGTCGTTCAATATCACTCTCTTATTATAAGATTTTGAAATACTATTTACTTGTAATCTATCTATTATTAAATGCGACATACTTCTTTGTTCCAATTAATTCTTGGATTTACTATAATTTACATTATTGAGTTCTGTATAATATACTAACTTGTCGGTTCTTATAATACCGTCCTTATTTTGTACTATTACGTCACCAAGTAGGATTAACTCCTTTCTTTCCACAAAATATTTTGCAGAAGTAGCAATTAATACTTCCTGACCATCATTCCTTTTAGCAGTCAATTTTGACGGTATGGATATGTAATTAATAGTTTTTTTATTATCAACTATTTTATAAAAAATTTCTAAATTAGTCGTTTTTACCATTATATCATCAAACCATAAAGTCACCTCCTCGCCTGTAAAACAAGCTTGCTGTTTTATCTGATCAATTACTAAATTATCAGAATTAATATATAATTTATCCATACTAGAATGTTTTGAGTATGGATGTTCTCCATAAGCTATTGCTGAATTCATTATTAAAAAAAACAGCATATAGCAAATTGTGCTAAAAATCTGATACATCAATAATCGTTGATACGCTACCTTTGAAATTTATAATATTATTATCATTTGTGGAACTAAATTTATTAGAAGTAATTTCACAATTTTTATAGAACAATATCACGCCCATTTTACCAAATGCTTCTTTATTTAGTAAATTTAGTTGGGCTTTTTGTGCTTTTAATATGCCTTCCCCTAAAAAAAATTGGACATCCTCTGTTAATTCTAACATATGACTATTCTCATTCAATATACCATTTTTTGCATTGATTACTAATAGGTTATTACCATTTATTTTATATTTAGCGTTAATTTCTTCTAATGCATATTTATTATCTAAAGTCCTAAATGCTTGCACAGCATTAACTTGGTAAGGATTTAAGTCTTTATTTAAACCCTTGAAAGTTGAATTTAAAATTTTTATTTCATAATTTGTTTTATCATTTGGAGCAAAAGCACTATTTTCGGTATTATTTTCAATTGATTCTAAATTATTATTAATGGGATTAAAATTGATATAAATTAAGTATAAGGTTAGTGCTAGACCTAAAAAAGACAAGATTTTTGATAGATTAATTAAACGTCTATAAGATAAAATGATAGCACTACTACTTTTATCTATGAAGGGAATTTTAACCATAATACTACCAACATTATCATGGACATTCATCAACTAATTCCTGCCCGAAGTAAGTCATGGATATGAACAATACCAATAACTATATTATTTTCAGTTACCGGTATACTAGTAATTGATTTACTATTCATCATCCCTAAAGCCTCTCCCGCTAATTTCGAGGAAGAAATTTGTTGTGGGTTAGCAGTCATTACATCACGTGCATATTTCATATTTATTTGATCATTAATATGTCTACGCAAATCTCCATCTGTTATAATACCAACCAAACTCAAATCTTTATTTACTACTATCGCACATCCAAGGCTTTTTTGGTTCATAACTAATATAGTATCCGTAAATGAAGTATCGACATATACTAATGGCAACTGATCTTTTACCCTCATTAAACTTTCCACCTTGATAAGATTAGCTCCAATCTTTCCTCCAGGATGATATAGTCGAAAATCATCTTCAGAAAAACCTCGAGCTTCATGTACAGAAGTGGTGAGTGCATCTCCAAGGGATAACATCATTATTGCAGAGGTTGTCGGAGCGGCTATATAAGACGCTTCATTAATTCGTGGTATTAATAATAAAAAATCGCTATTGGTTGCTATAGTAGAGTTGACGTTCATAGTCATGGCAACTATCTTTATAGAAAATCGCTTACAATATTTCATTATATCAAATAATTCTTTGGTCTCTCCTGAATTAGATAACATGAAAACTAAGTCACTTTCAGTTACCATTCCAAGATCGCCATGGCTAGCCTCAGCTGGGTGCAAATAAAAAGCAGCCGTACCAGTAGAAGCAAAACTCGCTGCTATCTTATGGGCTATATAACCACTTTTTCCTATACCAGTTAAAATAATTCTACCTTTACAATTAATTATATGATCTACTACATTATCAAAGCTACTTGGAATGTTATTAGATAATTCAATTAGTGCGGCAGATTCTTTTAATATAACTCTTTTAGCAACGTCACGATGATAGTGCATTTTCAATTTAACTCCAACAAATTATATAACTAACCCGATTGTATTTATTCACAGCAAACTGGTGTCTATTAGCGAAGATGTTATAAGACCACAATTGTTGAAAATTAGAATATAGTTAATTGATGAGAAGTTGGTGACGTCGTTGCTCAATCCTTGCCTATTACTTACCTTACGCATAACTCCGTGGCAATTTAAAAATTACAGAAAAGTACAAGAGGTCATTGCGAGATCACGTAGTGGTCGTGGCAATCCACATTTTTGGATTGCTTCGTCGCCACTAAAGTGGCTCCTCGCAATCTGATGTATCCCCACGAAATTAAGCACGACAAAGCTCCGTCTTTATAATAGATGCCAGGGGTTCTAGCAATGGTTTTATGGTATGCAAATAATTAAATTCAATAATAAATTTCCCAAGGATAAAATACGAATAAATCTTTTTATCTTTTACTGTCAAGCCTCCTGCAACATCAAGTAACGCATTTAAACGATTATTATGTATAAAAGGACAATGTTCTTTTATTACTTCGATTTAATATTGTTTTTACATCCATAACCTACTATCTCTATCATCATTAAATAATGATGATATTCTATCAATTCTTGCTATTTTGCAACAATTTCGTGGGGATACATCAGCTCGCAATGACGTTTTTATGCTGTTTATAATACTTAGGTACTATAAACTATAGCTCTATCTTTTCTATAATAATAGCCGAATCTGCTTGCTTAGTGATTTTTTCAATCTTCAATCTAGCCGCCTGTAGCTTTTTTTCACAGTGTTCTTTTAGTAACACCCCTCTTTCAAAGCTACTAATCGATGAATCTAAGCTTTCCTCACCAGTATCAATTTTTTTTACAATTTCTTTTAATTCTGCTAAGGCAGCTTCAAAGCTCATATTTTCAATAGATGTCAAGTCTGGCATCGCCCCTCTATTATTATTTGTTGTTTCAATTTTATCTAGTTCCTAACATATTTCCTATCTAGTTCATTATATAATCTATAAATTGCCATCTCACGATCTTTAATTTTTTTACTAGCAATTTTTAGTAATCGCTCTGACGACTCTTCTGTTAACTGAATTGATGAATGTAGTTGTTCAGCAAGCTTTTTCAGTGATTCCTGAATTTCTATAAATGATTTTTGTAATTGCACTTTAATCGATATAGAAGAATTTTCAAGCTCGTTAAGTTTTACATATATTCTTTCTCCCAACTGATTAATTTTATCTTGCAGTAAACTTAATTGTTGCTTTCTTCCCTCTATTAGGTATTTACTAGTCTCATTCACTTTCGCTTGTATCCTAACTTCAGGAGTAACTTCTAAATTCCAAGCCAGCCCTAATTTACTCATCACATATATTATCCATTTATGGACATCAAAATGATACCATTTAGCACCATTACGGTAATCTGATGGGAATGCATGATGGAAATTATGCCAGTTTTCACCTAATAAGAATAATGCCATCCACCAAATATCCCCGGCAGTACCTTTGTAATATTTCTTGCTACCAACAAAATGACATAGAGAATTAACGCAAAAAGTCGCATGTTGTTGTAATGCTCTACCCATACCAATAAACAAGAACCCAGCATAAGCAGAGATGATAGTACCACCAATCAAATAACCTATTAATGCGGGTACTATAGTGTTCATAAATAGAGAAATTTGCCAATAATGCTTTAATTGCCATCTCAGCAATTTATTTTTACCAAGTTTAACCATAGTAACTCGGTCAATGGACTTATAGCTTCCATCAATGATCATCCATCCAACATGTGACCATAAAAACCCTAAAATTCTATTCTCAAACTTTAATGGGCTATGCGGATCTTGATCTTTATCAGTATAAGTATGATGCTTATAATGATTTGATGCCCAAGATAAGACTGGTCCTTGGAAAGTAGCGGCTGACATCATAACAAGAATAAACTCCACCACCTTATTTGTTTTAAAGGCATGATGCGACCATAGACGATGCAATCCAACACCAACAGCAATATTAGAGCCGTAATAGCCAGCTATGAACAAACTTATCTCAAATAGACCTATCTTATAGCTAGCATAGTATTTTACAACCAAGCATGAAAGTATAATTGGGTATATAATTAGAACAAAGAAAATACTCCAAACGATTCTTTTTAGCATATATCTAATCTTTTAATTAAATAAAATTCTTAGGCAGTATTGTAGCATATTATGTCACAATATACAAATAATATGTTGCATTACATTTTACGTTTCCATAATTTATTAAACATACGCTGTCCGAAATAGAAGCTAATAATGCCAGCAAAAATAGCCTGATCGTCTATATTCCATAAAACATCAAGATATTCCACAAGGATTGCCGTACTTTGTATAGTTTTATATTGCACATATTTGACATAGGCATACATAATAAAAAAACTATATGCCAGAACAGGACGAACTGAACCATTTAAGGCATCAACCCAATTAATGCCTGATTTATATGTTGAATATAAAGTATTATTCTCCGCAATGTCTTTGGAAGTGTTAAGCTCTGAGAGCAGTTTGGTATTCCCTAATTTATGGCTTTCAATTTGCCGATCTAAAAGATTAAGCTCATGTTTTTTATCATTTTGATCCTTTAGAATTTTTAAAATTTCTGGAATAATTGAGCTAATAAAGCCCGTTATTGAAGCAAGTAGTGTAATCATAAAAATCTCATTAATTCTTGTATGATTATTATACTAAAAATTTTCTTTGCACTAATAGCTGTTAGTAATTTTTTTTAATTTTTATTGCAAATATTAGTTGATCCTGTTTTATGTCATACCTGCTTGACTTAATGACACCCCTGCGAAAGCAGGGGTCTAGATTCACGCCTACGCGAGAATAACAATAGTGGGCGAGAATGACAATTTACCTTCTAACTAAGTAATAGAAAATACCTGAATAAAAATAATAAAAATATTTTTCATAAAATACTTAGTGCATATCATAATTAGTATATACTAATTATCTAAGGATAAGAGTATAGTTAATTCATAGCACCAATGTTTAGGCTTTCTTTAGAATAGCATATTTTATCATTTTTTGCATCTCTGCAAAGCTTGATAATTATAAAAAATATTCTTTGCTAAATCTATTCCAATTGTGTTACATTTCAGCTATAGCTTTTCAGAATTTAGGAAAACCATTGATGGGATTATAGTCAATTCAGGAAAATTTGGGGCTAGGAGCGATGAGGGACGACGTCCCCAATTTCTCATCAATTGACTATATTTCTTAATAATCTAAAATTATAGTATAACTTACAAAAAATTTAAGTGAATATGTTTAATATTACTGCAAAAAATAAACAACTAGATAGAGCCAAGGTATCTAGTATTTTTTGCAAACTAGGACAAAAAGAAAAGAAAAAAAAGACAAAAATCAGTGAATTGTTAATTGACTTTCATGAAAATGGTCTTCTATTAATGATGCTTTTCTTTGCCATACCAATTGCCATTCCTCTACCGTATCCTCCGGGTTTTACTACTATAGTAGGGATACCATTAATCATTTTATCTATGCAGATGTTGCTTGGTTTTAGACAGGTTTTTTTACCATCTAAAATTAACAATTATCAAATTAGCAATGATATACTTATCAATATAAGTAACAAGATTGTGCCAAAAATTAAATTGGTAGAAAAATATATACGACCAAGATATAGTTTTGCATCTTCTATATATTGCGAACAATTTATTGGTTTAATATCGTTGATTTGTGCTATTACCATATCAATACCTTTACCTTTAACCAATGCTGTGCCTGCACTTGGTATTACTATAATGACATTAGGTCTTTTAAATCGAGATGGATTAACTATATTTTTGGGGTTTATAGTCTCTATAGTTGGTCTTATTATAGCTGTTATAGCAATTGCTGCTAGCTGGATTAGCATAAAATATTTATTTAATCTCTTTTTTTGACATTATTTTTCCAATGAAACAAAAATTATATCAAGGTTCAAGTAAAGCGCTTTATCAGTCACAAGAAGATTTTGCTTTTATTATGTCCTTTACTGACAAAATTACCTTAGAAAATGGTGAGATTTTTGATATTTCAGGTAAAGGAGTACTGAATAATAATATTTCATCCTTTATAATGAGTAAGCTCGATATGGTGGGGATAGAGAATCACCTAATTGAAAAAATGAATATGCGTGAACAATTAATACAATCTGTGGATATTTTTCCCATTCAAATATCGATTTCTACAGTAGCATGTGGCAGGTTTGTAAAAGATTTCTCTATGGAAGAAGGATATGTATTCGATCACCCAATTATCGATTTTAGAGTTAGAAGCAGAGAATTAAAGCATCCTATAATTAATGAGCATCAAATACTGAATTTTGGTTGGTTAAATAAGCAAGAAATTGATGAAGTGAAGCATCAAGCCATCAGAACCCATGATTTTTTAAGTGGACTATTTGCAGGTATTGGTATAAGACTTGTTGAATGCAGGCTCGAATTTGGTAGAGTGTTTAATGGTGAAGACTTTATGGTAATGTTGGCAGATGAAATCAGCCCTGATAATTGTCGTTTATGGAATATGAATAATAATGAGAAACTTGGGGCAGAAATGATTGCCAGCGATCCAGAAAAAGCTATTAAATCTTATCAGGTAATAGCTGATTTATTAAAAGATAGAGCTTATAGCTCGCAATAACGCATAGGCATCAGTTTAACTCACCTTACGCATGGCATTTAAAAGTCATATAGAAAATAGCTTGGCGTCATTGCGAGAAGCTACTTTAGTAGCGACGAAGCAATCTAATGAATGTGGATTGCTTCGTCGACCTTACGGTCTCCTCGCAATGACGATTTCTCAATTATTGTTTTCTTAAACTAACGCTTATGTGCAATAATATCAGTTTGCTATGGGTTAAATCCGGTTAGCTATAACATATTTTGCTAGGTAAATATGCTCAAAATAAAACGTCGCTTTAATTTATTACTTATATTTATTTGGTTTTATCAATTTTTTATATCTCCCCTAATTGGGGTCAATTGTCGTTTTTATCCGTCATGTTCAGAATATGCTAAGTCAGCAATAATGATACATGGTAATATTAAAGGATTATGGTTATTTATTAAGAGAATAGTCAGATGCAATCCTTTTTGTCATGGCGGATGTGATCCTGTGCCTATAGATATTTTATCTCCAGACAAAGGTAAAAATCTATAGCTAATCCGAATAGCGTCTATCCATTTGTCTCGCGAACAGGATGGCGTTCTTGCTTGACTTGTTTCACCCCTGCGAAAGTAGAGGTCTAGATTCCCGCCTATGCGGGAATGATAATAGTGTGCGGGAATGATAAACTTTACGTTTAAAGATAGATGTTGTGACTCGGATATATTCAAATTTCCTTCGAGCAATCTCCTAGATTTTCAGGCAATTTTTAATTTATGTACTGAGATAGTTGAAATCCTAAAAAAAATTGATATATTAACTATTCAACATATACTTTATTTAGTAAAGTATGGGGCTGTTTTAATTGTCAAGATAAAGATTTGTTAGATAGAAATAGTCATCTAAATTTTTTTGACAGAGCCTAAGTTTAATAAAGAAGTTGTATATATTATTTATTGTATATATAATTTGAGTTTAGTAAATATTGCAAAAAATATAATTTTTACTAACTATATAGTAAAATAATATGATATAATAATGGTAATATGAAAAATAATAGTGCATTAGCAACTCAAGTAGCAAACCCTCTAAATAGTGCTCTTGAAAAGTGCAAGATTGCTTTTTGGATAGTTTTTGGTTTCGCGTTTGTTATTAACTTATTAATGTTGATAACCCCTCTTTATTCATTACAAGTTCTTGATCGAGTTATAGGAAGTGGTAACATATGGACATTAATGTGGTTGTCCATTATTATTGGTACAATCTATTTTATTTATGGGTTATTACAAATTGCTAGATCATTCACTTTAATTAAAGTTGGGGAATGGCTGGATAAAACAGTTGCTCCTGTAATTTTTGGTCACTCTATTTCAGCTGCTGCAACTCGTACTAATACTGGTGCTAGCCAATTACTTCGTGATTTTCAAACAATAAAAACTTTTGTAACTAGTACTGGTATTAACACTTTATTTGATGCCCCTTGGAGTGTTGTCTATATAGTAGTAATTTTCTTAATTCACCCATATATTGGGATTTTAACATTAGTTGGTGCTATTATTATCGTATCTACAGCTTTCTTTAATGCTGCCGCAACTAATAGAACTCTTGGTGAGGCTACTGAATTCTCGATAAAGGGTATGACCCAAGCTGATATTGCTAATAGGAATTCAGAAGTTGTAGAAGCTATGGGGATGATGAAAAATGTCACGGCAAATTGGCATCAATTTAATATTGCTGCTTTGGAGAAACAATCCATTGCTAGTTATCGTAATGGTGCTATCTCTAACTTTTCCAGATTTATTCGTAATATTATGCAAATGCTTGTAACTGGTATTGGTGCTTATGTGGTTGTTAGTACTTCAGGAAGAGATATGACTACTGGTGGTATGATTATGAGTTCTATTATAGTTGGGAGGGCTCTAGCTCCTTTCGATAATGCTATTGAGTTATGGAAAAGTATGAGTAGTGCCATAAAATCTTATAAAAATATCAATCAGTTATTTGCTTCTTATAAATCAAGAGAAGAAGCAATGCCAATTCCAAATGTTGAAGGACATTTAACTGTAGAAAATATTTATTATTCATTTCCAGTCCCTCCATATATGCCACAACCTCCAGTACCAAGATATATTTTAAAGGGTGTATCTTTTGCTGTTCAGCCTGGAGAAGTATTAGCAGTTATCGGACCTTCTGCTGCAGGTAAGTCAACTTTAGCTAAAGTTCTAGTTGGGGTATGGAAAGCCGCATCAGGAACTGTTAGACTTGATAGCGGGGAAATTTATCGCTGGAATAGAGAAGATTTTGGTAAGCATGTAGGATATTTGCCACAAGGGATAGAATTATTTAGTGGTAGCATAAAACAGAATATAGCTAGGATGGCTGAAAATGCTGATCCAGAAAAAGTAATTGAGGCAGCTAAAATTGCTGGAGCTCATGAAATGGTCTTAAGATTACCAGATGGTTATGATTCGGATATTGGAACAGCTGGCTCTAATCTCTCTGGTGGACAAAAACAACGTGTTGGTCTTGCTAGAGCATTTTATGGTAATCCTAAATTAATTATTTTAGACGAGCCCAATGCTAATCTTGATGAGGCGGGTGAAATAGCCTTATCAAATTCTTTAAAGCAAGCAAAAGCTAGGGGTATTGCTGTAGTTGTTATCTCTCATAGACCTTCTGTATTATCAGTGGTAGATAAGATATTGGTATTACAAGATGGAGCCGTAGCTCTTTATGGTACTCAAGAAGAGCTGCAAAATCGAGTTAAACTGTTACAAAATGGTGCAATTCACATTAACAAATAAAGTTTTAAGTATTATGGAAGAAAAGCCAACTAATAAGCCGACATTTACAGCAGAGCAACTTAAACAGATCTTATCGCTACAAAATGATTTGATACACTCGAAAAAAACAAAGGGGGGTGTTCTATCACAAAAGATAGTAGTAGGTATTTCTAAGACAATTCAGAATACATTATATTATCTTGATCGTTTTGTTAATTTTGTTACCAAAAATAATGATGTTGATCGCAATGATGTAGTACAAACTGCTAGAGCTCCAATTCTCTTTGGAGTAGCTATAATAATCTGCTTTGTGTTAGTTGGAGGAATATGGGGAAGTTTTGCTCCTCTTGATAGTGCGGCTGGGGCATCGGGCGTTCTGGTAACATATAGTAATAAGCAAATAATTAATCACCAGGAGGGTGGAATTATAGCTAATATTTTTGTTAAACAAGGCGATAAAGTCAAGGCGGGTGATAAATTAATAAAGTTGGAAGATACAAAAATTAAATCGCAGTACGAAATTACTTTAAGCCAATATAGGCACGCTTTAGCAGCAGAAAGTCGCTTGGTGGCTGAGAGAGATAATCAAGACAAAATTGAGTTTCCCAAATTATTAACAGATGCCATGGATCTACCTGAAGTAGCAAGGGTTATACATACTCAAGAAAGCTTATTTTATTCCAAAAAGGAAATGTATAAAAGTGAGAAAAATGCTTTGCATCAAAAGATCGAGCAATTAAATAAAAAAATTGAAGGTATGCAAGCTAGAAAGATTGCCAATGTCAAAAGTCTAGAAGTTATTAGGGATCGTTTAAAAGCAATAAATACATTACATGATAAAGGTTTTTCTAATAAAGCTGCTTTATTGGAAATTGAAGCTAAGGAAGCTAACTTTAAAAGTGAAATAGCTATGACAGAAAGTGACATTGCGGCTACTAAACATACTATTATAGAGTGTGAGATTAGTATTATTAACCTACAGAATAAATATACAAAGGATACTCTGACTGAATTAAAAGATGCTCAAGGACAAGTATCTCATCTAAAAGAGCAGTTTACTGCTTATAAGGACTCATTAAGTCGTACAGTTATTACGTCTCCTGTTGATGGTATTATCAATGTATTGCACTTTCATACAATAGGCGGAGTAATTCCTAACAACACTACTCCGATTGTAGAAATTTCTCCAACTAATGATACTTTGATAATAGAGGCAAAAGTTCCACAAAAAAACATAGATTCAGTACATGAAGGTTTGTTAGCAAAGATTCGCTTTAGTGCTTTTAAATCTAGAACAACACCATTATTTACTGGTAAAGTCGTTAGAATATCTCCTGACACTGTCCAAGACAGAACTCAAGCACAACAAACTCCAGAGACTTTTTACGTTGCTATAATTGAGATTGATATGGAGGAATTTAATAAGATTGCAAAAGCTAGAAAGTTAGAACTCCATCCTGGCATGCAGGTGGAAGTTCAAATTGTCACTGGCACAAGAACTCTTCTAAGATATCTACTTGATCCTATTACTGACACTATGTTTAGAGCATTTAAAGAAAAATGATAACCTTATATTACAGCCATTGTAAATAATCTTGAGTCCGAGTACTGGTCTTGCTAATTTACTATGGCTGAAATTTTTAAAAAAAAATATTCTAAAAACACTTAGTGCTTCTAACTTTTTACTATATTATTTAGATTTATAGTCAATTGATGAGAAGTTGGGGACGTCGTCACTCGTCGCTCGCCTATTACTTATAGGCGTCGCTCCATCGTTCCTAGCCCCAAATTCTCCTGAATTGACTATATTCGGAAACTTAACCATAATTATGTGTAATTATATATGACCATTATGTCTGATAATTGGATAAGAAAAATGTCTGTAGAACGTAATATGATTGCACCTTTTACCGATACGCAAGTTAAATTAAATAACTCAGAGAGGATTATTTCTTATGGTTTATCGTCGTATGGTTATGATGCAAGAGTCTCAAAAGAATTCAAAATATTTACTAATATCAATTCGGCAATAGTTGATCCCAAAAATTTCACTGAATGCAGCTTGGTAGATAGAGAGGTTGATGTTTGTATTATTCCACCAAACAGTTTTGCTTTAGCAAGAACAATTGAATATTTTAAGATTCCAAGAGATGTATTAGTTATTTGTGTTGGTAAATCAACCTATGCAAGATGCGGTATAATTGTTAACGTAACACCATTAGAACCTGAATGGGAAGGACATGTAACATTAGAATTTTCTAATACTACTCCATTACCGGCAAAAATTTATGCTAATGAAGGAGCGTGTCAATTTTTATTTTTAAAAGGCGATCAAATTTGTAATACATCTTATGCTGATCGTCATGGGAAATATATGAAACAGCAAGGTGTTACCTTGCCAATAACTTAAAAATTTTAATATAAAAGGACTATTTGTTATGAACTCTAATCAACAAGAGATGCCACATATCGCTATTAACGCCCAATACATAAAGGATTTATCTTTTGAAAATCCAGATGCTCCAAAATCTTTAGTATCTTTGGAACGTAATCCACAAATTGATTTGTTCCTAGACCTTAATATTTCTAATTTACCTGAAGAAAACTTTTATGAGGTAGAATTAAGTATAGAAGCTAAAGCAATGAGTGAAAAACATAAGCTATTTATAGTAGACCTAAAATATGCAGGGGTTTTTAACCTGATTAATATAGCGAAAGATCAACACCAGATGATATTAGCAATTCACTGTCCAGCAATGATTTTCCCATTTGCCAGAAAAATTATTTCGGATGTAACGCAGGATGGAGGGTTCCAGCCATTGATGATTGATCCGATTGATTTTGGTGCTTTATATCACAAGAAAATGCGAGAAAGTGAAAATTAACTATAGCTATGTCAATACTATAAGTTTTCCTATATTGCTTTAGGTTAGCAAAAGCGGCTCCCCGCTAATAAGATTTTGTTGGAGAGCCGCTAGAGCTAAAACGATACTGTGGATAACGCTTTTTTATCTATTTAGCAATCTCTGTGATACCACATGTTGCATCAGTTGACCCAGCTACCATATTTATAATGTCAGGAGCTTTAAACAATATTATAACCCCAGTCACAATAACCAGTGCAACTTCCCATTTTAATTGTCCTCTGAGAGTTTGAATTCCTAGTACAACTATACCAATAACTGCTATACCACGAGCCGTATTTCCACGAAATATTTTAATCATATTACACAACACTGTACCTACTGGATCGGCACTAGCAGTCGCAAAAGCATCTGATGCCGCAATAATTACAGCAACGCTGCAAAGAACAAGCAGTAACCGCCAGGCAAAGTTACTATCAGATTGTTCCAAATATGGTCTATAAATATTCATATTTTACCTCGTTAAATGAATTATTTAAACATGCAGCTGATTCTATACTGTAGCCTTTTAAAATTCAAGGATTTAATATAAAGCGGAATATCTAATTAAAGAATTACTGAGGAATAAAGGTTTATGTGCTGTTTTAGCCATATATGGAGAGTAGTTTGTATAATTCTAAACGAGACTTATAGCCCATACCCTACAATTTTTATTCTATAAGTATTAAGCAGCATAAAAACGTCATTGCGAGGAGGCGTGAGCCTACGAAGCAATCCATATAAGTCTTGATGTATCTATACTAATTCTCATGGATTGCTTCGTCGCTACTAAAGTAGCTACTCGCAATGACTCTTAGCAGTCAGCTTTTTTACTCATCATAAGGAAATAAATAAAAAATTGTAGGGTACTATGGTCATCCCTGCGAAAGCAGGGATCTAAAAATACCCTGAGGTATTATAGATTCCCGCCTACGCAGGAATGACAATAGTATGTAGGAATGACAACCTATGGATTGCTTCGTCGTGCTTTAGCACTCCTCGCAATGACGTTTGGGGTGCATATACGTCATTGCAAGACCATGTAATGGTCGAAGCAATCCATATAGTCTTGATGTATCTTAATTCTCATGGATTGCTTCGTCGTTCTTCACTATTGCTCGCAATGACGTTTTTATGCTGTACCACTTGCTACTATTATACACATTTTTCTGCCTCAGTGGCTGTACCAGCTACCATATTTATAATGTCAGGAGCTTTAAACAATATTATAACCCCAGTCACAATAACCAGTGCAACTTCCCATTTTAATTGTCCTCTGAGAGTTTGAATTCCTAGTACAACTATACCAATAACTGCTATACCACGAGCCGTATTTCCACGAAATATTCTAATCATATTACACAACACAGCCCCTACAGGATCAGAAGTAGTATTAGCAGCATTATTAGCAGCATTATTAGCACCATTCGCAAAAGCATCTGATGCGGCAATAATCAGAGCAACGCTGCAAAGAACAAACAACAAACGCCAGACAAAGTTACTATCAAATTGTTCCAAATATGGTCTATAAACATTCATATTTTACCTCATTAACGAATTATTAGACATGTCGTTGATTCTATATGCTAGCTTTTTACAATTCAAGGATTAATCTACGGATGGGGCTAATCTAGCTAAAGAATAGCCAAAAAATAAAGCCTTGCGTGCTGTTTTAGTCGTAATTTTTACAAATTAGTTAATTTTAAAATTTATTTTCCAAGAACATATATAAAAGTGAATAAAAACAACCATACCACATCGACAAAATGCCAGTACCAAGCGGCAAATTCAAAACCTAAATGACCATTGCCTTTAACAAAATCACCTCTTCGTGCTCTATAATAACAAACAGTTAAGAATATAGTGCCAATTATTACATGAACACCATGAAAACCGGTTGCTAAATAAAAATTAGAAGAATAGATACCGTCTTTAAATTTAAAAGTTGCATGATGATATTCGTAAGCTTGCATTAAACTAAAAAATATCCCCAATATTATGGTCAAACCAAGAGCTGTTACACAATCTTTCTGATTATTTTCCTCAACAGCATAATGTGCCCATGTTACTGTTGTACCAGATAATAAAAGAATCAATGTATTAATAAAAGGGATGTCAAAAGGATCAAATGTTTGAATAGATGCAGGAGGCCATATACCAGGCTTTACTACCCATACACCATCTAGCAATCCTACAGGAAAAAGACTTGCGTTAAAAAAGGATCCAAAAAATGCTGCAAAAAACATTATCTCTGACAAGATAAATAATGCCATACCTATCCTTAAGCCAATTCTTACTGGCTCAGTATGATGTTTTCCAATTAATCCCTCTTTAATTACATCTCTCCACCAGGAAGATAAACAAAAAATCACCGAAAGAATACCGACTCCAAAAACATATGTTCCAAATCGATATTGATGCATAAACATTATGCTACCAATAGCTAAAAGCAATAAGGCAAATGCAGTCAGAATGGGCCAAGGGCTGGGATCGACAAGATGGAATGGATGCTGTTTTCCTGGTATAGAAACAAAACTATTATTTTTAATAGACCCATGTAACATAAATTAAAGACTCATAAACAATTTATTGCTTGGTATATTCTATGCTATCTTCTATAAATATCAACAATAGTCTTTTGGTACTTAGCGATTCTATAGTGAATTAACTTGAATTAGCAACGTTATAAATCCGATTATAGTCAATTCAGGGGAATTTGGGGCTAGGAGCTATACCTATAAGTAATAGGCGAGCATTGAGCGACAACGTCCCCAACTTCTCATCAATTGACTATATCGTTATGCAGCGAGTTTATCCTTCAATACTTCAATTAATTTATTAATTGCCTCATCAGGATTTATGTTTTCAAGAATAGCAAGTTCCCCAGCGAGTCTATTTAATGCTGATTCATAAATTGTTCTTTCGCTATAAGACCTATCACTATCAACGTTTTTGTAGAGATCTCGCACCACTTCTGCCACAGCTACTATATTGCCAGAATTTATTTTACTTTCATATTCTTGTGCTCTTCTACTCCACATCCTATTACCTTGCTTAGCTTTACCCTGAAGTGTTGAGTATATTATAGTCAGGTCAGTTTTGCTAACAAGTTTTCTAAGACCCGAAATAGTTGCTCTATTTACAGGTACTTTTAGAATCATTTTGTCTTGGGGAAACGATATTACATAAACTCTAATATCAGTACCAGCTATCACTTGCTGTTCTACATTTATTATCTCTCCAACTCCATGAGATGGATATACAATTCTTTCTCCTACTTTAAATTCAGATGATGTTGACATGCTTACTCCTTATCCATTATAAAAACTTAGATTATAGTCAACTGAATTAACTATTAGTTCTTTTGCAAACTCACTATACTAAAGATGATAACACAACATTGATTATAACATATTTTGGAAAAATAATAAAGTAGAAGTTATAAAATTTAAAGATGCCGCCATTGAATATAGTTTATTATATTTTCTTAACTATTAAACTTGCATTAGTTCCACCAAAGCCAAATGAGTTAGAAAGTACGTAATTAATTTTTGCCTTTCTAGCTTCTAAAGGAACTAAGTCTATTTTTACTTCTGGTATCGGTTTATGTAAATTTAGAGTTGGTGGAGCAATTTGATCCTGTATGGCAAGAATTGAGTATATTAACTCTACGCTACCAGTTGCTCCGAGCAAATGACCTATAGATGATTTCGTTGACGACATAAGAACTTTCGGGTTGGCATCCAAAAATAATCTTTGGACAGCTAGCAACTCAATAGTATCACCAACCTGGGTAGAAGTCCCGTGGGCATTGATATAATCAATAATACTTGCATCAATTTTTGCATCTTTAAGAGCATTAAACATAGCTTTATAAGCACCTCTTCCATCAGGGTGAGGGGAAGTCATATGATAAGCATCTCCAGTAGAACCATATCCAACAATTTCAGCATAAATCTTAGCATTTCTACTAATAGCATGCTCATATTCTTCCAGTACTACAACTCCAGCTCCTTCCCCCATTATAAATCCATCACGTTCTTGATCCCAGGGTCTTGATGCAGTTTCAGGGGTAGAATTATATTTAGTAGATAACGCCCTTGCAGCAACGAATCCCGCCACTCCAACCGGAGTAACCGGCGCTTCAGCTCCGCCAGCAATCATAACATCCACATTACCATATTGAATCATCCGCATAGCATCTCCTATGGCATGAGCCCCAGTGGAGCAGGCTGTTGCTACTGCTTGATTTGGCCCAGTAAATCCGTATTTAGTGGAAACATGACCTGAAAGGAGATTAATTAATGAGGCTGGAATAAAAAATGGGCTAACTTTGCCATTATTTTCTTTATGAAACTTTACTGACGTCTCTTCGATCATCTTAAGTCCACCGATTCCTGAACCGAGTATTAAACCTGTTCTATCTCCTGATAATTCATCTTGTACTTGCCACCCACTATCCTCGATTGCTTCAGTAGCTGCTGCGATACCATACTGGATGAATAAATCCATCTTATGTACATTACGAGGGTCAATAGATTTTTCCGGATTAAAGCCGCTATCAGTTGAATGATCCACAATACCAGCTATTTTACAAGCAAGGTTAGAAGTATCAAACCCGGTAATTGCCTTAATACCGCTACGCCCCTCTATGATACCATTCCAAGATGGTTTCACCCCAACTCCCAGTGGGGTGACTAATCCAATACCAGTTATAACGACTCTTCTAGTTGACATAATTATAGCTTATGATTAATTTGTTTTTATGATGTATTACGTATTGTATAAGGTCAGCAACGGTTAGAATTTTACTAGCATCATCATCTGGTATATCGCATTTATACTTTGCTTCTATTGCCATCATTAATTCAACTATATCTAAACTATCTGCTTTGAGATCCTCAACAAATCTAGATTCAGGGGTGATTAAATCTTTTTTTACTTTTAATGTATTAGCAACAATTTCAATAATATCTTGTTCGATAGTATCTTGATCGACAGTATTTTGTGCAATATTTTCATCCATAGTTAGAACCTCATAACATAAATTAAATTTCGAATAAATCGATACAACAATTTCAAACTTCTAGCATAAAAATATATTTTATGCCAGTGGAAAATAAACAAGATTTTAGCATTGCCTATAAATCTCCGCATTTAAAGGGATATAATATTATTAATTTTATTCTTTACAATATTAATAAACCAAATTACATACGCCTTTTCTTAATAATAGAGATAATAATGCCAAGAGACAAAAGAATAATTGTCATAGCCAGTGTAGTATAAGATGGAATATCAATAACATGTTCAGCGAATATTTTTATACCAATAAATATTAATATTAATGCTAGCGAATATTTTATATAACTAAATTGCTTAACAACATTAGCTAAGCATAAGAATAAGGCACGCAGACCTAATATGGCAAAAATATTAGAAGTATAAATTATATAAGGATCCTTAGTGATAGCAAATATTGCTGGTATACTATCAATGGCAAACACAATATCCATAACTTCTATCATTATTAAT
Source organism: Candidatus Tisiphia endosymbiont of Ceraclea dissimilis (assembly GCF_964030735.1). NCBI lineage: Bacteria > Pseudomonadati > Pseudomonadota > Alphaproteobacteria > Rickettsiales > Rickettsiaceae > Candidatus Tisiphia > Candidatus Tisiphia endosymbiont of Ceraclea dissimilis. The sequence goes on along the minus strand of NZ_OZ034917.1, from coordinate 657,476 downwards.
GATGCAAAAAGAGGAGTAATGCTGATACCTTTGCTAGTTTTAACAAAAAATTTGTAACCCGAGATTTTGGGGGTAATGCTAAAGTATTTTTGTAGAATTCTATAAATAGACGATTCTTGCACTTTTAAATTTTTATTTGATAGATAAAAAGTTTTTATACCTGTAGTTATAAGAATAATTGCAAAAACATATAATAACCAAGAAAATTTTGAGATAACAATGACCCCTAAATATATAATTATAGCTCTAGACACTATGACACCTAGAATTCCCAAAAATAATATTCGATGTTGATAGATCAAGGGAATAGAAAAAAACTGGAAAATCATTAAAATAATAAAAATATTATCCAATGACATGGCTTTTTCTATAAAAAAACAAGTGTAATATTCTTGGGCTTTTTCTCTTCCCATATCAAAGAAAATAAAAACACCAAAAAGGCATGCTATAATTAAGTAAAAAAGGCTAAAATAAATGGTTTGGCGAAAGGTTAATACCTTATTTTCTTTGTTAGCAAAACCAAGATCATAGATTAATAAACCTACAATCACTATACAAAAAACAATCCACGTCAAAGTCTCCTCCTATAAGCTATTATAGTTATTCCAAATTTGGTTATATCTATAATATAACAGATTTTTTTGCTCCACTAATAGCTGTTTTCATTATTTTTACGGTATTGCTTATTTTTTCATTTCCTAACTTAGTAACTCACCTTACGCATAAACCCCATGACAATTTAAAAATTTCGGAAAAGTACAAAGCGTCATTGCGAGCGAACGTACGTGAGCGTGGCAATTCACATATAGATTGCTTCGTCGCCACTAAAGTGGCTTCTCGCAATGACGCTGATGCAATGACGCCAAGCTATTTTCTATATGACTTTTAAATGCCATGCGTAAGGTGAGTATAATATTAAGCATTACCCATTCGTGAAGTAAAGTGCGATTCTTTGATGCCAAGATTTTGCAAGGCATTATGCCACTTATGCTCTGGACGACCAGAAAAAATAAAATCTTTATCACAATCTGTTATTATCCACAAATTATCCTTAATCTCTGCTTCAAGCTGTCCTGCTTTCCAAGAAGTATAGCCAATAATAAATAAACTATTTTTAGGACCATTACCAGAAGCAATATCATGAGGGATTTGAGGATTAGAACTAACTGCTAAATGATTTTGAAACTTCAATAATAAATTCTCATTATAGTCATCAGAATGTAAGAAAAAACCACGATCATGCTCAACTGGTCCTCCCAAATAGATAGGCATCATAATATTACCTACCTGATCATCAGATATTTTAAAGAACGATTTTATTTCTATATGATTCACTAAATTATTGAAAATTAAGCCCATCGCTCCCTCTGCTGTATGAGATAGCATATAAACAAGTGATTTATTAAATATACCATCAAGCATATAAGGAGTAGCTATCAAAACCTTACCAGACAAATTATCAAAAATTTTATTGTTTTCATTCATAATATTTATTGTATTGTTAAATTTATTTAGTCTATATATTATATTAATATACTAGCTTTTAGATACATATAGTGTTAAATTATACCTATTCAATAAAATTTTTAAAAGACTTTCGATTGACTTATCTAGGAAGTCTAATTAAATATACTCTATACCTGTGCTAAACCTAAAGTAATTTTTTAAAAAGTCTAATGTTTACTTGGTTTGATATAACAATACTGGCAATTATTACTGCTTCCTCAATGCTCGGAGCTTATAGGGGATTAGCAAAAGTTACTATTAGCTTACTTGGCTTTATATTTTCAATTATTCTTGCCTATTACTTATCTTCATATATTAATGAGGTCATTAGTCGATATTTTATTAACCATATTGCGTTAGTAATTAGCTCTGGGAGTATCTCCTATATTATATCTTGGAGTGTATGCTCTTTCTTAACCCATAAATTTCTTTTGATGATTGCCTTTATAAGTGGCGGAGTCGTTGATAGAACTCTGGGTCTAGGCGTTGGCGTATTTAGAGGTATGATTATTTGTTTATTCCTCTTTCTAGTCCTAACAATTTTCTTTTCTGGCAGTTATCTACAAGCAAAAACGCTAAAAGATGTTATACAAAATACTACTATTGATAAATATCCAGAATGGCTTAAAGAATCCACGACTACTCCCTATCTAGATCAGTTAAGTAAGAATTTTATAAAAACTCTACCACAAAATAGTTTAGAATCCATTAAATTACCCATAAAATCAGAGATTATTGATACTACAAATGTCTTAAAAAAGTCACAACCTAATGAATATCCTGATAAAGTAGAAAAACTTCCTGAAGAACTCAGGCAAGAACTTGATGAAGTATTGTCGCAAGAATTAGAAAAAGATGACTAATTAATTGTATTTTTGCAACCAAAAAGAGCCGAATATAGAGTTACTTTAGTTATTGCAGGTGGTCTCCCAGGAGGCTATAGTCAATACAGGAGGATTGGATAGTAGGAGCGATGGAGCGACGCATAAGCGTTAGTTTAAGAAAATAATAATTGAAAAACCGTCATTGCGAGGAGACCGTAAGGTCGACGAAGCAATCCAGAAAAGTGATTAAAAATGGATTGCCACGCCACCTACGGTGGCTCGCAATTACGACTTTTCTACTTTATTTTCTTAAACTGACTCCTATAAGTAATAGGTGAGCATTGAGCGATGACGTCACCAATTTCTCCTCAATTGACTATACCTACGATAGCGAAACTTTTACAGCAATATATTAATTTATGAAATCATATACCTTTAAAGAACATTTTTTAGAGCTAAAAGCTAGATTTTTACGAGTGTTTGCTGCATTCATTATTGGTTTTATTATTTGTTATTATTTTAGCAGTGAGATATATAATATTTTATTAGAACCCCTTGCAGAATTAAGTCATGCTAATATAAGAAGAGTGATCTATACTGGTCTTACTGAGGCATTCTTTACTTACATAAAACTTGCGGCTTTTGTTTCTTTTATCATGATTATACCAATTATTAGCATAGAATGTTTTTTGTTTATAAAACCTGGACTATATTCACATGAGAAAAAATATGCGGCTTTTATCCTCTTTATGGCACCTATTTTGTTTTGGTGTGGGGGTGTCTTTGTTTTTTACTTTGTTATGCCGCGTGCATGGCAATTTTTTTTGAGCTTTGAAGATCATAATGTCGTTATTCCACTAATTCTAGAAGCTAGAGTTAGCGAATATTTAAATTTAGTAATTCAGCTAATTATTGCTTTTGGTATAGCCTTTCAATTGCCTATTATTATGCTAATATTAAATTTATTAAAAATATTAACAGCAAAAGACTTAGTGAACAAGAGAAGATGGTCTATAATAATTATTTTTGTTATTGCTGGTATTTTGACTCCACCAGATGTACTTAGCCAATTTGCCCTTGCAATACCAATGCTTTTATTATATGAAACTTCAGTTATTATGTGTAAATTTGTAGAAAACCGAGGAAATTAGATGTTAGATATAAAATGGATTAGGGAAAATAAACAGGAATTTGATGATTTACTTATCAAAAGAGGGATTGCCCCAATGTCCGATAAAATTACTAAACTAGATGAAAACAAGCGTCAGTTAACTAATCTCATTCAACAATTCCAGCATGCAAGAAAGAAAAAATCTAAATCTTTAGGTAATATGCCTAACAAGACTAGTAAGGAATTTGAAGAACTAAAGCGTGATGTGGATCATATAAATGAAAAATTAGAAGAACTGACTCTAAAATTAAATAGTAATCATCAGCTCAACGATATGCTGGAAGTACTGCCAAATCTTCCTGAGGATGACGTACCATACGGTACTGATGGAAGTATGAATAAACTGATTAGAACAGTTGGAGATATTACCACCAAAGCATCCCCAGTAATAGCTAAGCAGCATTTTGAGCTTGGTGAGAGTTTAGGGATGATGGATTTTGTACGTACTGCGAAAATGTCTGGTAGTAGATTTGTCACTCTCAAAGGAGATTTAGCAAAGCTAGAGCGAGCATTGATTAATTTTATGATTGATACTCATACTGAGGAATTTGGTTTTATTGAATTATCTCCTCCATCTTTAGTACGACCAATTGCTATGTATAATAGTGGTCAATTGCCAAAATTTGCAGAAGATTCGTTTGAAACGGTGAATAATTACAGGCTAATTCCAACAGGCGAAGTACCTCTTGTTAATATGGTATCTGATACTATAATAGCTAGGGAAGAATTACCTATACGTTATGTTGCTTATACCCCCTGTTACAGATCAGAATCTGGGAGTAGTGGTAAGGATACTAGAGGTATGATACGTATGCATCAATTTGGTAAAGTTGAATTGGTCACAATAACTACTGTAGAAGAGTCTAAATGTGAACATGAGTATATCACTAATGCTGCTGAGACTATTCTAAAAAAACTTGATTTACCATATAGAGTTATGTTGCTTTGTACTGGGGATATGGGGTTTACTGCTCAGAAAACCTATGATTTGGAAGTATGGTTGCCAGGTCAGAATTTATATCGTGAAATTTCAAGCTGTTCTAATTGTGGAGATTTCCAAGCTAGAAGGATGAAAGCTAGATATAAAGAATTTGGTAGCAACGACACTACTTTTGCTCATACGTTAAATGGTTCTGGTTTACCAATTGGTAGAACAATAATTGCAATTCTAGAAAATTACCAGAATGCAGATGGCTCAATAACGGTTCCAGATGTTTTAGTGAGTTATATGGGTGGGTTAGAGCGAATTCATGCTACTAAATGTTAAGTATGAGAGATTAAGATAGTTATGTTACTCACCTTACGCATGACATTTGAAAGTCATATAGAAAATAGCTTGGCGTCATTACGAGAAGCTACTTTAGTAGCGACGAAGCAATCTAATGAATGTGGATTGCTTCGTCCACTACGTGGTCTCGCAATGACGTTCCGAAACTTTTAAATTGTCATGGGGTTTATGCGTAAGGTAAGTTATGTTAAAAACAAAAGAATATAAGTAATATATGTTTATTTAATAGGTATCATTGGTGTTCAAAATAACTAGCAATTCGAGGAAAATTGATAAGGATTTGTATAATAATTCTGCAGAGAATTTCATTCCAATTGCTTGTCATTATAATGAAAATACTTTGTTAACTAAGAATGGGGAATTGCTTCAAACTATCCAAATAAATGGTATTAATGCAGAAAATATCAGTGATAAGTTATTCAATTTACGGGAGGTAGTGCGTAATGCTATCAAGAAAAATGTTCATAATAAAAGTTTTGCATTCTGGATACATACGGTACGGCGTAAGACAAATTTAGATGACACAACTCCGTACAATAAATTGTTACCAGCTAATATTCACAATCTATGGCAACAAAAGAATTATTGGGATGATAAATTTGTTAATACTTTATATATTTCAATAATTTATGATTCTGATAACATTAAAGTTAAAGACTTAAACTCTTTAATAACTTCTTTGTCTTTCGATAAACTTATCAATTACCAAAATAACTACTTAGATAGTGTTTTTAAAATACTAAATAGTACTGTTGATACAATACTTTTGGATTTGCAAGGTTTTGGTGCAGTAAAGTTAGGAATAAGATTTGAAAGAGAGGAATCTTACTCTGATCTGATGTTTTTATATCGCAGAATAGTCCATCTTAACGAGGAATATTGTTTAGTGCCGATTGCCAATTTATCTAATGCTTTAGCCTCTAATCAATATGCAGTTGGTAATGATAAGATTGAAGTAATAAGTCAACATGGTAAAAAATTTGCATCCATTATTTCAATAAAGGAATATCAAGAAGTATCATCGGATGCCCTTGATGGATTCCTACAATTACCTGTAGAATTAATAGCAACAGAAATATTTTATTTCGTTGATAAAAAAGAAGTATCTAAAGCATTTGAAGAACAGGCCTATATTTTACAAGTTAGTAAGGATGCTAAGCTTGCTGAGATTACAGGAATAGATAAGATAATGAATCTTGATGCTTCAATTCCAAACCAATTTTGTAAACAACAAATTTCCATTGCTATTATAGGATCGGACTTGAACAAATTGGATCAATCAATTGCCCAGGCATCTAGGGAACTTGCTAAAATTGGAATTGTTCATGTACGAGAAGATATAAACTTAGAATCGACATTTTGGGCACAACTTCCAGGCAACTTTTCCTATATTAGAAGGTTAGCCCCAACAATTATTGAAAATACAGCTGCCTTAGCTTCATTACATAATTTTCCAACTGGAAGCCAAAATAACATATGGGGTAAAGCGGTAACTTTGCTTAGAACGGAAAAAGGAACGCCTTACTTTATGAATTTTCATGCTAAAAGTAATAATAGAGGAAATGTTTGTATTTTTGGTACAGCTAACACTGGCAAGACCGTATTAACAAATTTTTTGATTTCTGAAGCTACTAAGTATAAGCCAACAATATTGTATCTTTCCAACAATAATGATTCAAAGATTTTTGTTGAATCAATTGAAGGGCAGTGGATTGAAAAGGAAAAAAATCTAATAAATCCATTTATACTAGATGATACTCTAGAATCAAGAAATTTTATTGTTGAATTTCTTAAAATAATTTGTAATCATTCTTTTTATCCTCTAACCGAAATTGAATTAGCTTTTCTAGAAATCTTTGCCGATAAAATTCATAGTTTAGATAATAAGGATCGTAATTTTTCATCCATTTTAAAAGTAATCGATTTTTCAATAGAAGGTGGAGAGTTAATTAAACTAAAATTAACAGATTATGCAGAAGGCGGATTATATGATAGTATATTTGATAGTGATAAATTTCCTTTATCCGAAGGTAATATAATAGGATTTAATTTATATTCTTTTTCTGAAAAATCCTTTATTAAACGTTTTTATCCAACAGATAGAAAACTTTTAGAAGCATTCTCAATGAATTTAACTAAGCATAATAGTTTATGTGTAGGGTTAATATATGCTTTTAATTATCATTTAACTATTACAGGGAAGAGTCCAAAAATATTAGTAATAGATAGTCTTGATTCCTTGTATAGACCAGAAAATTTTGATAACATATCAGAAATGATTTCTGATAGATTAATGAAAAATAATGGGATCATGGTTAGTAATTTTAATTTTAGTTATTTGCAATCGATAAAAACTAGGGTGTTACAAAATTGGTTAGACTTAACAGACACTAAAATTATTTTACCATCAGAAATAAAATTGCAATATTTAGACCAAATTTTAGGATTAAATGAATCAGAAATAAAGAAATTATCGAAATTTACAATTACTTCTAGAATGTTCTTAATAAACCAAGACGATCAATCTATTGCTGTGGAATTAAGTATAGGAAGCTTAATTGGTATTATCAAGATTTTATCCTGTAGAGCTGAGGAATTAAAAATATATCAAAAAATATTACAACAATATCCAGGACATCCTGATAATTGGATTAATCCTTTGTATATGGCATTAAATCGTATTTAGTTAAAAGAGGAATTTGGTGCTAAAAAAATATTATCTAGTATTTTTCTTGTTGATTTACTCAAGCAATAGTTGTGCGTCTTGGGAAGCAGTTGGGGAATGTCTAAAGAATCCTTGCAATTGTGGCTACACTACGATAGATGAAATATGGAATAAAACAATCAAAAGAACAATAAAGCCAAACCCTCTATGTCCACCATGGAATAGACGGGATGGACGTGATGTAGATAATTGCTTGGTTCAATTTGATCCTCCTGAAAATTGGATTGGATTTTATCTGCAGCATTGTGCAGAACGTACAAAAGAAAGCTCTTATTTTTCCCCAAAGATTCGTATAAGAACTCAAAGTTGTAATGCATTTGCCTGCTGGAATCAATCCACTACTTTAAATTGGGATGGTGAATGTGTAGTATGGCCCGGGGCTTATGCCTTACCTTTACTCAGAATTTGTGCTAGAATTGCCGTTCCGGAAGTAGCACCAACTCATCTTAACAAAAAAGGAACGCCAGCAGATCCTGGTTATACTCGTGGAAAACACTTGAATGATGTTGGTTTTACAGAAGATGACGAATTATTTATGGGAGATGATGGAAAACCACTTAAATTTGATAGACCAAAGTTATGTGCATATAGTGATCCTGGTTTAGTAAATCTGGTTTCAGCTACCGGAGTTCACTTAGATCCGTTGGACTGGAACCCAGTAAGACAACCTCTTCATAAAACAGATGAGTTACACCCTCTGGCAAAAGTTCTAAAATTTTTAATAGACATTAAGTCTAATCTAACTATGTCAGCACTATTAGGTAAGTTATTAGATATAATGGGTGCTGAAAATACCCCTGGTCTTGATGTTATAAAAGAAATGGTTAAATGGATAGGATATATTCTTGAGCAAGGATGGATATATACAGCGGCAGGAACTATAGTAGAAGCATTGGGCAAACTAAATAACACTGTTGATAACTATCAATTTGGTTGTATTGAATTACCATTTGGTCCTTTCCCGCCACCATATTGCCCTAAATTAGCCCCATTAGTTATTACCCCCACTACCCAATCTGTATGCAGTAAGAAGAATGAAAACGGTTTATTTGTTCAATCTTCAGATGCCCCATGTGTAGTATCTAAATTAAGGAATAATCTTATTCATAATGTCGTGCGTATTAGTTTAGACAATATGGTACCTCTTTGTAAAAAGGAAGGAAATCTTACAAAAACCGATAAATGTGTAGTAATAAACAATCTTGGTGAATTTTCTTCAGCCAAAAGGATGCATATTGCTACCGCTCAACGTGATGCAATAAAAAAATGTTCAGTTGGTGATACAACACCTTGCATTAACACAAAAATTGACTTTAAATGTAGCATTACTGAAAATGGTTGTGAAGATGGCTTTAGAATAGTTTACGCACAAAAAATAGGCAATCACTCTACACCAAGTAGTTACTATGTTGATGATTTACCTGATTGTAACAGCACGAAGGCAGAGGATAAAGATAAAACTACTTGTCAAGAAATATGGGGGATCAATATTGGTGAGTTTATCGATGCTAATATTGAATTTCCTAAGCTACAAAATCAGGATGATAACAATTTATTAAAACTACAAAAACTCTTTGATCTCAACGATAATAATGACAAGAAGTGGTCTTTTGCTGTGTCAATTGTTAGAAATACTTTTTTAGATACTGATTTAGAACCTAGTTTTCGTCGTGACCCAAAATCTATTTGTGTAATAGAAGGAGATCAGCTAATTGGCTGTGAAAAAAGAGTAACAGATGGCTACCAAATCTTAACCCAAAAATGTGGGGTAATTCCTGAGGTGATTTGCCCTAATAATAGCTATTATACCCCTCAATTTGTTGCGTCAATCCAAGTGTTAGACAAAGAAGGGAAAGTGGTTGATTTAACTAGCACTGTTGTTACTCCATTGTCGATATATTCAACTGAGAAACAAAAGACAGAAGAAATAATAAATTTAGCAGGATATAATTTTACTTCCTTCATGGCATATATTTCTAATACCCCACCAGTTACATATACTGCTATGCCGTTTTCTGGAAAAAAATCTATGAATCCTTTAACAATATATGGTGAATACAAAAACGACAAGGCTCCTTACGATACTGAAGGAAAACTTATTACAGATGCGGTATATTTGAAAGGTCTTGAATATATAAATGGTAAATATCTGCAAGGAGCAACGCATGGTTGTTTACAATTAAAAGATATAGAAAAATGTATTCCTGGAGTAAATAATACTAATTGCGTGCTAGCAAAACTACTTGAATCAGATACCATTGATTGCTTAAAATTCAAGGAAAAAAGCACCCAATATCAAAACTTTCTTCCTCTATGTAAAAATATTACTAATTGTAACTCTATAGAAAATATTGAAGGTATCACAATTTATAAATGCAATACCATGTATTGTTATACAAATAATCGTAAACAAGGTGTTGAAGTATGTAAAGTCTCTGTAGATACTGATAATAGAATTGATCCGGCTCCATCACAAGGAGACAAGATAAATACTGGACAGTATTACAATTTTACCCTTGATCAGAAGAATGAGAAAGCCCTATATAATCAGAAAACTAATACAATCCGAGATAAAACATCCCAGGAATTGGGTCTTTGCACCACAATTGATGCCCCTAAATGCAAAGCAATTTCTACCCCGACTGATATTAGTGGTAATGCAACATGGAAGTCTAATAACATAAGTGATCCAGATACAGAAATAGGTCACTTGGCACAAGGTACTTGCAAGGATGGTTGGGTATTAATTGATCCGAATAAACCACTGCAGCGTTATTGCCTATTAAATATAGCTACTAAAAGCGTTGGTTTTGAAGCCTTATCGGAGGGAGTTGGTTGTAAAGAGAATAATGGTCTTAGTTTCAAATATACAAATGACTTTAAAAGTAATTTTCCTGTAAAAAATAGCTATGATACTTCAACTAAAATTGGCACTTTGGTACTTGGTGGTTCATACAATTCTACAGCCTATCTAATAAATACATTAAATTGGGCAAATTATGAGATTGATGTTCCCAATACTAATATGCTAACCTCTTTTACAATAGGTGGGGCTGATTCGTATTATGATGATTACTTAATGATTAAAGTCAATGATAAAATTATTTATACTGGTCCCCCTAATCATGAGTTTAAGGATATAGAATGTAGAGATTATCAAGCTGACAAATGTGTTGTTTACATTTCTAAAACTGGTAAAAAAGAAGATTTTGCGGAAGCTCCTGATATATATAAATCTACTAAGTTGCCGCAACTTGATCTGATGCCACATTTACGGAATGGTAAGAATAATATTAAGATTTATGTTGGAGTTGTTGGTGGAGGGGTTTTGAATCTTACTATTAAATACCAATTTAAAAAATTACAATAGCAAATTTTGAGAGTATATAGCCAATTCAGGAGGACTGGGTAGTATAGTCAATTGATGAGAAGTTGGGGACGTCGTCACTCGTCGCTCGCTTATTACTTATAGGCGTCGCTCCATCGCTCCTAGCCCCAAATTCTTCTGAATTGACTATATTTAAAGCTCTGCAAGAACCTTGATTATCTAGTACTACAGTTGTAGATTGAATGTGAGTGTTCACGATTTTTTTGCTATTTTTTTGTGATGAATAAAAAAACCTGATCACCAAGCGTCATTGCGAGGAGACCGTAAGGTCAACGAAGCAATCCATTTCTAATCACTTTTCTGGATTGCTTCGTCGGTCTGGCAACCTCCTCGCAATGACATCTTATACTTTAACCTTTTTTCCGTGAACACTCACATTCAATCTACAACTGTAGTACTAGTATAAGTGTAATATTTTGTAACATAATGTAACTTGCATATAATCTGTTAAGGTATTAAAATAGCTTGAATTTCTAAAATAGAAGTAGAACTTATCAATGCAAGTATCAATACTAAACCCTGTAAGTTGTTATGGGGTAGGCGTTCATTCAGGTAACATTACTCAGTTGACTTTAAGACCAGCTGCAGAAAATACTGGCATTGTTTTTGTCAGGACTGATGTGCGGCAAGAAATAAATTTTATTCAAGCTAGTTGTTTGAATGTCTCAGAGACTTCTTTCTCTACTACCATAAAAAATGAACATAATATTTCCGTTTCAACTATAGAGCATTTAATGGCAGCTCTTTGGGGATGTGGAATTGATAATTTAATAATTGAAATCGATGGTTCTGAAGTACCAATAATGGATGGTAGCAGTAAAGCTTTTGTTTTTATGATAGAATGTGCTGGGCGACAATTACAAAATGCTCCAAAAAAATACCTAAAAATCTTAAAAGAAATTAGGGCAATTCACAAAGATTGCGAGTTAGTGTGTAGCCCTGCTCATAGCATGACAGTTGATATGACAATAGATTTTGCTAGTAAAGCTATTGGTAAGCAAAATTTACTCTTCTCAGAAAATGAATCTTTTAAAAATAATATTGCTGATGCTAGAACTTTTGGATTTATCCATGAACTTGAATATTTAAAAAGTAAAGGGCTGGCACGTGGGGCATCTCTCGATAACGCTATAGGTATAGATCAAGATATTATAATAAATCATGATGGACTTAGATATACTGATGAATTCGTGCGGCATAAACTTCTTGATCTATTCGGAGATTTATATACTACAGGAGGGCATCTAATAGCTAACATCACTGGTTATAAAACCAGCCATGCTCTGAACAATCAATTCTTACGACAAGTATTTAGTGATCCTACTGCCTATCAATGGGTTAGTAATAGAGAAATTTAGGCTTGCAGCAGTTCAGGTTTAATATATGGCTAGTAAAGAAAATATAAAGCTCAAGGGATTAGAGAAACAAATTCAACAATTAAAGAAGCAAGTTCAACCGGTAATAGATGCACATAGTGCAACATCTTTTAAAACTGGCTTGGTATCTACTACAGTTGTAGTTTAGATGTGAGCATTCACGATTTTTTTGCTATTTTTTTGTGATGAATAAAAAAACCTGATCACCAAGCGTCATTGCGAGGAGACCGTAAGGTCAACGAAGCAATCCATTTCTAATCACTTTCCTGGATTGCTTCGTCGGTCTGGCAACCTCCTCGCAATGACATCTTATACTTTAACCTTTTTTCCGTGAACACTCACATTCAATCTACAACTGTAGTACTAGAATAACTACTGGTAAGTATTCTTGATATCACGATAAGAACTAATAATACGCAAAATTTGTAGCGGTTTGGTTCGTAAGAAGATGAGTTAAATATTAACTTGGGTTAGCTATAAAAAAATAATTATTTTTCTAAAAACTATTAGTGTTGGTATGTTTATGGTTTATAATGCTATTATTATGGAGGAAAATATATGAAAGAATTTGATTTAATAGTGATTGGTGGTGGTCCGGCTGGTTATACAGGAGCAATAAGAGCAGCCCAGTTGGGTATGAAGGTTGCCTGTATAGAGAAAAGGGTGACGCTTGGTGGTACTTGCCTAAATGTTGGCTGTATTCCTTCCAAAGTATTACTAAATTTTTCGGAGAAATATCATGAAGTATTGAACCATTGTGCCGATATTGGCATTACGACCTCAGCCAAACTTGATTTACAGAAAATGATGACTAAAAAAAGTCAGGTAGTATCAGACTTATGCAAAGGCATAGAAGGTTTGTTTATAAAAAATAAAATCACTAAATTTACAGGAAGTGCCAAGTTTATTTCAGCCAATCTTGTAGAAATTACTAACGATGCATCAGTTGAACAAATATCGGCTAAGAATATTTTAATTGCTACTGGCTCTGATATTATTGAAATGCCCAATATTACTGTTGATGAGGAATATATAGTGTCATCAACAGGAGCCTTGAGTCTTGCTAAAGTTCCGGAAACTATGGTGGTAATTGGTGGGGGGTATATCGGTTTAGAGCTTGGTTCGGTATGGAACAGGCTTGGCTCCAAAGTAACGGTTATTGAATATGCTGAAAGTATTGTGCCAGCTTTAGATAAAGAAATTATCAGTCAATTTACCAAAATCCTACAAAAACAATCTATTGAATTGCGATTAAACACTAAGGTGATATCTGCTGAGAAAAAAGCAGGAAAAGTTATTTTAAATATACAACAAGCAACTGACAATTCAGCACAACAGGTAATAGCAGATATAGTGCTAGTAGCCGTTGGTAGAAAAGCCCATACAACAAATTTAGGTCTAGATAAATTAGCCATTAAAACGGACAAACAAAATAGGATTACGGTTAATGATCAGTTCCAAACAATAATGCCTAATATTTATGCTGTCGGTGATGTAATTGCTGGACCTATGCTCGCTCATAAAGCAGAAGAAGAAGCTGTTGCTGCCGTTGAAATTATGGCAGGTTTAGCAGGTCATGTTAATTACAACCTTATTCCAAGTGTCATCTACACTTATCCAGAAGTGGCAAGTGTTGGCTTAACAGAGGAGCAATTAAAAGAAGCTAAGATTGAGTACAAGGTTGGCAAATTTCCATTTTTGGCAAATAGTCGAGCGAGAAGCACAGGTTGTACTGATGGGATGGTAAAAATATTGGCTGATAGCGTAACGGATAAAGTACTTGGAGCACATATTATAGGCCCTTCAGCTGGTACTATGATTGCAGAGCTTGTAGCATTTATGGAATTTGGTGCTTCTTCAGAAGATATAGCAAGAACTTGTCATGCCCATCCTACCTTAAGTGAAGCCATAAAGGAAGCAGCTTTGGCTGTAGATAGGAGGGCTATTAATTTTTAGGAAGTTTTATATATATAATTATATTTTGAGCTATTTTCGCAACCAAAAAGAGCCAAATATAGAATTACTTTAGTTATTGCAGGTAGCCTCCTAAACTTACCTGCTTGTTGAGGATTAGAGCCAAGGTATTTTTAAAGCATAATTCTTTAATTTTAGGTATCCGCTCCTGCAACTTATTCATCATGCGATATATGGTGTCTAAATCATGGTTTTTGTTAAATTGTTCGCTTAAATATTGTGCTAGACCACGCTTGCTATCGGGCTTTGCCGTAAGGGCTAATACCACAACTGTTGAAAGTTAGAAGAGGAAGAGGTTTTAGACCAAATAGTTTAAAAGTCGTATGTGGTCAACGTCATTGCGAGAAAGACCGCAGGTCGACGAAGCAATCCATTATTTTGAATTGCTTCAATGCTACTAAAATAGCTCTTTGCAATGATGTTTTGTATTTTAACTTTTTTTCGTGAACGCTCATGAGTCTATTATGCCTTTGAAAATATCCTGTATAATTCGCTTAGTAAAGTTGCAAAATCAATTTGATCAAAACCTTTCTTAGGAATAATTATTATTGCCCAGCTATTGGGTTTAATTTGTGTTTCTTTACTTAGAAGCCTAATTAAATGTCTGATACGTCTCTTGATTTTATTGCGAATAACAGCATTTCCTAATTTTCTTCCGGCTTTTATGCCAAAAAGCAATAAAACTTCACCAGATTTTTTACATAGCCGTGTTTGATTGGTAGTCTTGCCAGCAGCGTTATTCCCTGCATTTAATTTTGCAAGAAGCTTAGTAAAATCTTTTGCTATTACTGTGATAAAATAAGGACTATGGAACTTTTTGCCTAACTTATTAACTAGGTCAAATTCTTTTTGATTTTTTAGAGATAAAATAAGCACTGCCTATGCTGATAACTTCTTTCTGCCTTTTGCCCGACGCTTCCTTAAAATCTCTCTACCACCAACAGTTGCCATTCTTGCCTTAAACCCATGTCTTCTTTTTCTTACTAAATTGCTAGGTTGAAATGTGCGTTTCATAAATTCATATCCAATACAAAGGAACAGATTTACTTATACAATAATGACACTAAACTGTCAATAAAATATAAATTTATCTTTTAAGGAACTGATAGATTGGTGTATTATATTTCTTGATAGAATAAATTTTAATAACATTATTTAAATGAACTAGGGCGTATGGCAAGACCAGACTTTACCAATTCAAGAAATATCATCAAAGAAATTATTAGAGTGGATCACGCCGGAGAATACGGTGCAAAACGAATTTATGAGGGGCAATTAAATTATTGCAGAAACCATCAAACCTATCCTACAATAAAACATATGATGCAGCAAGAAGAAGTGCATTTAAGCTACTTTACTAACTTGTTATTACAAGGTAATGTTAGACCAACTATCTTAATGCCATTTTGGCATATTATTGGTTATGTACTTGGTAGTGGATCAATATTAATAGGAACAAAAACTGCCATGCTACTAACCCAAAGTGTAGAAGAAGTGATTGAACAACATTATCAGAAGCAAATAGACTATCTCGAAGAATATAATTTAGAAAAAGAATTGTTAGATAGTATAAAGCAATTTCAGTCTGATGAAACGGAGCATAAAGATATAGCTCTAGTGCAAGGTAGTAATGAAGTAGTATTTGCCCCCCTAATTAATAAAATTATCAAGTTAATGTGTAATATAGCTATTAGTTTGAGTAAAAAAATTTAATGATATCATCAATCAGAATCTATAATGGGCTAGGTACATCGAAGGAAAGCTTGTATCATACCTTTAATAGTTTTGTTCATTATGCTTCAACAAAATATCATATAAGTTATATTTCTGCAGAAGAAATTATAAGAGGCGATTGGATTGATAATACTAGTTTACTTATTATTCCAGGAGGGGCGGATAGGTATTATACACAATATCTTAACGGTAAAGGCAATAAGCAAATACAGAAATATTTAATGCAAGGTGGTAGTTTTCTTGGAATATGTGCAGGAGCATATTATAGCGGTACCTACCTAGAATTTGCTAAATCTTCACCAATAGAAGTAATAGGAACTCGAGAACTTGCCATATACCAGGGGGGTGTTATAGGTCCAGCCTTATGTAAGTATTACTATAATTCAAATAAAGGAGCAAGAGCCGCTAGGATAATCTTAAATACTCCTAATCTTCCTGAAGATTCTATGGTTTTTTATAATGGAGGAGGCTATTTTTTAGATGCCCAAAATGTAGCTAATACAAAAATTATTGCTAATTATGAAGATTGTAAGGCAGCTATTATAATTTGTAAATTCGGTAGTGGTAGGGCTATTTTAAGTGGGGTGCATTTTGAGTACGATCCTTATCTAATGCGACATTCTAAATTACTCAATCCTATTATAGGGTCATTAATTAAACATAATAAGTCAAGAATTATGTTAGTTAAACATATTTTAAATATGTTGAGTATTGAAGCAAATGAAAAAAATAAGCAATCTTGCAAAAATAATGTAAACAGCTATTAGTGTAACATAAAAATCTGCTATATTTTATGGATATAACCTAACTTACTAATAAAATGTCAGGTTAATATAGGAGTAATTTTTGATATTAAAAATAATGGATGATTAAAAATCGGGATAAATTATAAATCCTATTGTAATTTATCTATAAAGTTATTATAATGTGTTGCTTCGTTTATCGAGTTGGCAAGATGTATTTACTATAACATAAATTTACTATAAATGCAATGAATAATAGAATAAGTAATCCATCTACAATAGTAGTTGCAATGTCTGGTGGGGTTGATAGCTCAGTAGTGGCTGCTATGCTTTGTGAACAAGGACATAAAGTCATTGGTATAACACTACAATTATACGATCACGGCATAGCCACCAAGAAAAAGAATGCTTGTTGTGCTGGGCAAGACATTTATGACGCAAAAATGGTGGCGGATATGCTAAATATTCCGCATTATGTATTGGATTACGAGTCTAAATTTAAAGAATCAGTAATTTATAACTTTGCCGATAGTTATATTAGAGGCGAAACACCTTCGCCATGTGTACAATGTAACCAGTCAGTTAAATTTAAGGACTTACTAAAAGTAGCAAAAGATTTAGGAGCTGACTGTCTTGCTACTGGTCATTATGTTCGGAAAGTCGAAGGTATAGATGGAGCAGAATTACATACTGGTATTGATATTGCCAAAGACCAAAGTTATTTTTTGTTTGCAACTACTTTAGAACAACTAAATTATCTATCTTTTCCTTTGGGAGAATTAAGCAAAGAGCAAACAAGAAATATTGCTACTAGATTTAACTTAGGCGTTGCAGATAAGCCTGATAGCCAAGATATTTGTTTTGTACCAGATGGTGATTATAGGAAGGTAATTAGTAATATCCGAACCGATGTTAATGAAAAAGGTAAAATAATCCATGTAGACGGCTTTGAACTCGGGACACATAATGGTATTATCAACTATACTATAGGTCAACGTCGTGGACTTGGCATAGCTTTTCATGAACCACTTTATGTAGTAAGAATTGACCCTAATACAAAAATTGTCTATGTTGGTCCAGATTCGGCATTAGATTCTACCGAATTTACCATTAAGAATGTTAACTGGCTTGGTAAAGAAATGGTTGTCCAAGAGGAAGTTGAGGTGCAAGTTAAGATTCGTTCGACTCGTCCTGCTACCTTTGCCAAGATTAGTAGGATAAGTAATACAGAAATTAGGGTAAAGTTAATGTCTGCAGAGAAAGCTGTAACTCCTGGTCAGGCTTGTGTCATATATGATAATGCTCGAGTTCTTGGTGGAGGATGGATTACTAGAGAAATTGCATAAATACTTTTATAGTATCCCGATTAGTATTTATCGTCAACGTCATTGCGAGGAGCCACTTTAGTGGGCGAAGCAATCCAAATTTTATGTCACCCCTGCGTAGGTAGTGGGTTAGATTCCAGCCTACGCGGGAATGACAAGAGTATTTTCTATTATTAAAATTGGAGAGATTAATGAGTTTTTTAACAAGAAAAAGTTTTGAATCAATAAAAGAGCTAGGGAAGACTAGTGGTCTCGCTAAAACCTTAGGAGCATTTGATTTAATATTATTGGGTCTTGGGGCTATAATAGGTACGGGTGTATTTGTAATAACAGGTCTAGTTGCGGCTAAATATTCTGGTCCTGCAGTTATGCTATCATATGCTATTGCTGGTGGAACATGTATTTTTGTTGCTCTTGCCTATACAGAGCTTGCTACCATGTTACCGACTTCTGGCAGTATTTATACTTACTCTTATGTAGCATTTGGTGAGGTATTTGCTTGGTTAATGGGTAGTGTTATCATATTAGAACTTGGTTTTGCTGCTGGAACTGTTGCAGCTTCTTGGTCTGGATATGTTCAGGCAATATTGTCAGCTGGTGGAATAGGTTTGCCTAAAGCTTTAACTACCGTGCCTAGCAATGGTGGAATAATAAATTTACCAGCTTTTCTTATTGTAGTGTTTGTCTCTTTTATTTTGTACTTAGGAACGAAAGATAGTAAAAAACTAAATGCCATTTTAGTATTTATAAAAATGGCAGCTATATTTGCTTTTATTGTGTTTGCCACACCGTATTTTGATGCAACAAATTGGCAAAACTTTTTACCTTTTGGCTTCAATAATATGTTAGTTGGGGCATCTATCCTATTTTTTGCTATGACCGGTTTTGGGACAATAGCCACTACAGCTGAAGAATGCAAAAATCCTAACCGAGATTTAATGATTGGTATTATTGGATCACTAGTAATTGCAACGATAGTATATGTTATAATAGCTGGGCTAGTCACTGGTATAGCCCCTTTTGATCAACTTAATAACGATCAACCACTTGCCTATGCTCTTAGCTTGAACAATAGTAATGTTGGGTCTGCCATAGTTGCTACTGGAGCAGTATGTGGTATGACTACGGTACTAATGATGAATATTTACGCTACATCCCGTATTTTTTATGTAATTGCTCGAGATGGGTTATTGCCAAAAAGTTTTGCAAAACTTCATACAAAATATGATAGTCCTTATATTACTATCTTAATATTTTCTGCACTTGCTGCATTATTAGGAGGATTTTGCCCAACTGAAATTCTTGTTCAGTTATCATCTATGGGATCATTAATAGATTATACAGTGGTTGCTATAATAGTCATATTGTTTAGAATAAAAATGCCAAATGTTCCAAGACCATTTAAATGTCCTGCTGCATGTATCATTATACCATTTGTTTTAATAGCTTGCCTATATTTACTATTTATACAAATATTTGATAGTAACTTTAATTTGATGATTGCAGGGCAATTATTAATATATTGGTTTGCACTAATGTTTGTTCTGTATATTCTTAGATTGTTCTTTATGAAACGACAAGTTTAATTTGTATGAGTAATGCACTACAACCATTACGTGGTACTAAAGACCTACTACCTGCGGATTATATAATTCACGATTATATAATTAACACAGCAAAACATATTGGTGAACTTTATGGTTATCAAGCCATGAGTACGCCGATAATTGAATATACTAAAGTTTTTGACCGTACACTTGGAGAGACTTCTGATGTAATAAGCAAGGAAATGTACAATTTCCTTGATAAGAGTGATAATAATATTTCTCTTAGACCTGAGTTTACAGCCGGTATTATTAGGGCTTTTATCTCTAATAACCTGCAACAAACATTACCTATTAAGTTCTTTTCAAGCGGTCCAGTATTTCGTTATGACCGACCACAGGCTGGTAGACAAAGGCAATTTCATCAAATAAATTTTGAGTATATTGGTGGAGAAGAAGGATCGAGTAACGATGCTGAAACAATTAGGCTTGCCTTAGATATTCTTCAGGCTTTAGAAATAGATAAAGATACAACTTTAGAAATAAACTCAATTGGTTGTGCTGCAACTCGTACCATCTACCAACAAAAGCTGGTAGAGTATTTCAATGATTATAAGTCAGAATTATCAGAAGATAGCCAAAAGCGACTCGTCAAAAATCCGATGCGGATCTTAGATTCAAAAGATGAAAATGATAGAAAAATAGTTGCGAATAGCCCGTTAATGTCTCAATACTATAATAGTGATACTGCAAGATATTTTGACGATGTGTTAAGATACTTAGATTTACTGAATGTAAAATATATCATTAACCCAAGGCTAGTAAGGGGGCTTGATTATTATTGCCATACAACTTTTGAGTTTACTACTAGCAAACTTGGCAGTCAGTCGACAATTCTTGCTGGTGGAAGATATGATGGGTTGAGCAAAATTATGGGCGGGTCAGAGACAAAAGCCATTGGCTTTGCTGCTGGAATCGAAAGGCTTGCTTTAATGAGAGAATACAACATATCTAAAGCCAGACCAGTATTTATCTTTCCTATTAGTGACAATAATTTAGAATATTGTTTAATCTTAGCCAATCAATTACGCCAAAAAAATATTTCTGTTACCTTAGACGCCAAAGGCAAAATAGCCAAGAGAATGATTCGGGCTAATCTACAGAAAGCTAAATATGTTATTTTTGTTGGTGATGATGAACAAATGAGTAATAGCCTTAAATTAAAAGATCTTGATAAAGAACAAGAATATTTATTACAATTTGAGCAAATTGTAGAATTACTTTAGTTATTAGACCTCTTGCATAACCTAAAGATAATTGAGGAATTTTTAAAAAATATAACAAAATTATTGGCAATATTAATTTAATGTACAATTAAATTAATTAGAGAGGTACTTTTATGGAAGATATTGACAATTGGCGGGTAAAGTTCGAATCTTGTAAATATTCTACTAAGCTACTTAATAAATTGATTTTACTAAATGAAAAAGTAAATGATCCAGTAGATATCGACGAAATTACTAAAGCTATCTATTACGCTAAGAAATATCATGGTAGTCAAATGCGACAATCTGGCGACCCCTATTATTCTCATCCAATAGAAGTATCATACATGGTTGCCCAGTACACAGCCCAAGAAATTCCCACATTATTTAAAACTGAAATGATAGTTACCAGCTTACTGCATGATACGATCGAAGATACAATACTTACTGAAGAGATGATAGCTCGAATTTTTGGTAGTCAAGTTGCTAGCCAAGTGGAAGCTCTAACAAGGAACAAGTCTTACGGTAAGATTAGCTCCAAAGATACTTTGGATTTATTATCTCAACAAAAGAGATTTGACGTGGCATTGATTAAATTATTTGACCGCATTCACAACCTACAAACAATAAGGGCTAAATCCCCAGAAAAGGCACTGAAAATAGTTAAGGAAACTATAAGATATTTTGTAACTATTTGTGCATACTTGGAACTACCAATAGCCGAGCAGCAGTTAATAAATCTATGTTACCAAAACTTATCTATTGACCCTGAGCCTCCTAAACTATAAATTTATTTGATTAAGTGATTTTAGTTAGTTTTTCCAGCTTTTTAAAATTATAGTGAATTAACTTGAATTGGCAACGTTATAAATCCGATTAGTATTTAGCCTTAGCGTTATTGAGATGAATGTGTAAGCTTTAGTCGTCATTGCGAGCTAATATATCCCCACGAAATTAAGCATGACAAAGCTCCGTCTTTATAATAGATGCAAGGGGTTCTACCAATGGTTTTATGGCATGCAAATAATTAAATTCAATAATAAATTTCCCAAGAGTACAATACAAATAAATTTTTTTATCTTTTACTGTGTTAGGTTGGAAAATTCTTTGCATACCTTGGCTATAGCCTACCACACCTATAACCCAATCATTTAATACTGTTTTTACATCCATAACCTACTATCTCCATCATCATTAAATAATGATGATATTCTATCAATTCTTGATATTTTGCAACAATTTCGTGGGGATATATCAGATTGCGAGGAGACCGTAAGGTCGACAAAGCAATCCATTTCTAATCATTTTCCTGGATTGCTTCGTCGACCTTACGGTCTCCTTGCAATGACATCTTGTACTTTGTAAAATATAGATTTACAAGACGGGCAAGTATCTATAATATCATTATAATTATATAAAAGTTAAAAAATATTAAGTATTACTTGTGCGTAAACAAACGACATATCAATATTTACTGATAGTAGATTAGTTTACATAGAAATAAACCTATTTTAATTTAATTGTTGCCTTTCTAGGTTATATAATATATGACAGTAATCTTTGCATTTATTAATAAGTATATTTGCAAAAATTTAATAATTCATTCATAAAGGAGTTAACTATGGCACGAAAGAATGACTTTATAGAAAAAGCTGACAAATTTATAGGTGAAAAGATCTATTCTTTAAGGCTTGCTAAGGGGTTGTCACGTCAACAACTTGCAAAGGTAATAGTAGTAACACATCAACAGTTACAAAAATATGAAAAGGGCATTAATAGAATACCAATGGGTAGGCTGATTCTTATTGCTAAAGCACTAGAAAAAAATATCGATTATTTTTATGATGGTTTAGAAGGAGCAGATAATGTCGAGCCTGTACATACTCAACATCAGCGTATGTGCATAGAAGTATCAAGAAACTTTATGAAGATTCGTAACCCTGCACATCAACAAGCTGTTAATGCATTGATACGTTCTTTGATTAAAGAAGATTAGGTGAGATAAAACATATATAAAATTTTATTTATGTTACGCAATTTGTGAGTTATGGTAGATTTGTTGAGTTGAGCAACCAATCTGCTAATAACTCACAATCCGATTGTTTATTTCGTAGTGAATAAATATATACATTTTATCACAAAAATTCATTACGCTAATAGATATATGCAAATTATTTAAAAAATTTGACTATATTTAGTTTGTCTCATTAATTTGTGATTTAGATTTCTCTAAGTATTTTAATATTTCCTCATGTAAGGCAGTCCATTTAACTTGTTTTTTCATAAGAGGTAGGAATTCTTTCTTCCATACTTTTATATATTGTTGAGAATACTCTCTTTCAAGATTTTGAAATTCAGAAGAAATATTTGTTTTGAACATAGCTATTAAATTTGAAACCTCAGTAATTTTATGACTATCTAAAGATTTCAAAGATAAAATATCTTGTTGTAAAACATCTATTTTATTTAATAAATTGTTTTTAAAGGTCTTATATGGCAAGATTATATCATACCTTAAATCAGAATTATAATATATTTCCATTTTATATATTAAGCTATTAAACGTATTACGTGATACTTCTTGTTCATAATTTGTAAGGGAAGTTAATAAATATTTATAGTCTTTTTCATTTAAATCACGTGGTTTAACAAGCATATGAATTTTGGAGTGTAAATTATTGAATTCACTATAAATACTATCTCGATACTTATCTAAAAACTTAGGAAATACATCTTGTTGCTCAAGTTTTAAGGGTAAATCCTTCCTAATTTCTATTGGTAGATTATGTATCGAAAACTGATATACTACCCACATAAAACTCTCATCAAATTCATTTGAATAATTGATACGATCATCAGGCAAAACTACCTTACCTTCTTTATCATTCCAAGGTCGTATCTTATAAAAAAATCTATTCAGTCTTTCTTTTAATTTTAGAATATCTGTGTTTTTATCTCCCATTTTATATAATACTTTATTCATTAAACGTTTAGCCTCGTTGGATTCTATTCTATTATTTATATGAAGACCTATATTATTTCTTTCCAATAACTCCCAATCAAATAATCTATGCGGATCAACTTTACGTAGCACATAACTATCAAATGCTTTACTGTACAATATTGTTCCTATTTCAGAATGACTAAATATCATATCTTTTCTTATTTTAAAACGTTTCATAAGATATAGGAGTAATTCTTTTACAGATTCCATTTGCTGTTGTGAAAACAATTCACGCCCAGTATTCACTATTTCTATGCCGATAGAATAATTATTTAAAGCAGTTAATTCTTCAAATTGCTCACCCATTTTAATTTTAGCATAACTAATACCAGCATGGTATGCTCGCTTTTCTAAAGGAACCGTTAACGTAATACTGCCATCCTTATCTACAATAAAATGAGCAGACAGACCTATTTTGTTTAGCAATTCTTTTGTATCTTTTAATGTTGATATACCAGTATGGTGAACTATAACCATTGATACTTTTTTACCTTCTCTGTCACCATAATTTGCAACTGGCACAGGGGCTAGGAAAAGTAAGTTTTTCTTTTGCAATACAGGAAGTTCTCTTTGTAAATGAGCAAAATCATTTTGAAAGCTTGCAATATCAGGATGCGGCTTAGATAAAGCCTCCACTCTTTTATGAGAACAGCCAGCATTTAATAATGCAACTATTATAAAAAGATAGTATCTTAAAAAGAGATCAAGAGCTTTATTGGTCATACAAATATCCAATCACTATAAATTATGTTAAAAAATTAAGTGTAGCTAACCAGTTCTATAGTCAGTTAACCTGAATTGGTGCCGAATAAGCACCCATCGTGCTGTCTATTAGCGAGGAGGCGTACGCCTCCGAAGCAATCCATAAAAGTAACCAAAGATGGATTGCCACGACCTACTTGCGTGGTCTCGCAATGACAAAAAACCTATCTAAAACCCGCTTTACCTTCTAACTTTCAACAGTTGTGACTAAAGTGGCTTTGAGCTATGACGTTAAGGCTAAATACTAATCAGATTTATAACGTTGCCAATTCAAGTTAATTGACTATATATCTTTTATACTAAATTATTCAATGGTAAATTCAAGAAATTAATCAGGATCAACTCATTCCTTCTTCATTATCTTTTTAATATTATACTGGCTATTTTTTTTGGTAGCATAAGTATATTCGCTAATATTTTTGCATACTTATTAAAATAATAGATATCATAAGTGTTTAGTATTTTATAAGTAAAAAACCCTAGAGTATAAGGTGTTATTAATAAGTTTTTTATAAATAATTTGATATAACTAAAACATTTATCAAATTTAATATCTATTATTGTAACGAGTCTCATTTTTGATAAGTAATTATCTAATTCCCTACTGATATCATGAGAATTAATATCCCAATTAATTATATTATTAATATCTTTAACTTTTTTAAAAAATTCTAAATTAGCCTTGCTAAGAGGACTGACTTGCAAAATACGATCTCTATGACCTTTTAGCATATGAAATAACATTTTATTCATTATTAATCGCTTATTGTATAAGGTGGCATCATTAGTTTGCAAATAATTTAGAATATTGAGAATTATCTTTTCATGATCATGGATTTTAAATCCTGTTGCCGCAATGGATTGGGTAGGTCTGCCTATATAATATTTATAAAGTGGTATATCTAAATACAGAACCTGTTTAACATATTGTATAGCTTTCGCATTATATTCCATATCTACATAAAAACATTTTTCAGTTAGTATAATATTAGATTTCTTAAGAATATCAGTTTTATAAGTTGAAGTTGATAAAATTGGTCCCCAATAATCAAATTTTATTTGGTCAAGAATTAAGATTTGTTTAGACGGAAGATGGGTATAACAATCCTCACTTCTTATAGTACTATTAGCTAACATGTCATACGATAATTCATGTAAGATTAAATCAACATCGAACATATTTAAATATTTTAGGAAATTATCTAGCCCTTGAGTATCTACCCAATCATCTCCATCCACTATTTTAAAATATTTTGACTTAGTATGTTTAATACCAGTATTTACTGCTCCACCATGCCCCTTATTGCTTTGATTTATAAGTGTTACAATAGTTGGGAATTTATTTTGGTACTCTTCAGCAATTGATTGAGTGTTATCAGTTGAGCCATCATTTATGACTAATATTTCTAGTAAATGCTTATTCTCACAAGATAAAATAGAATTTAAGCATCTTGGTAAATAACGCTCAATATTGTAAACAGGAACACATATACATAATAATTTTATTTGCTCATGTTCTATAGGTTTAATATAAAATTCTTGTTCATTTTGAAATAATTGTAATTCTTTTTCCAAAATCATTTTACGTGAAAATTTAGAAGAAACATCATAAGACATTTTCTCGCTTAACTCTAAAAATCTATCTGGATTGTAAAATAAATCCTCAATAATATTGGCATAAGACTGCGGATTTTCTATATCATTACTTAAAGTACCATAAGAAGGATTGATAAATTCTGGAACGCCACAAACATTAGAACTAACTAACGCTAAACCAGAACTTACTCCTTCTAAAGAACTAACCCCCATACTATCAAGTCTTGTTGGATGGAATATTATACCACAATTTTTATGAAGCTCGCTAATTTGAGCATGAGTATGAAATCCTTGAATAAAATGCACATTAGACCATCGTATTTTTTCTGAGAAATCTTTAAATAATAAACCATCTCCATAAATAAAAAAGTTTAGTTGATTAAAAAATTCTTTATTCTGAAGAATATTGATGGTCTCTATTACTAGATCTAAAGCATAGTTATTGTAATTATCGAATTTTCTTAAAGTAAATATGTTTAACCTATCATCTGAAGATTTTTTAACATATTTAAATATATCAGTATCTATACCATTTGGAATTATGGCAAAATTATTGAAATTGGTATTTATATATTTCTCAGATTCTGCCTTTAACCAATTGCTTGCAAATATCCATTTTATATTTTTATTATTTGCATATTTTTTATACATTAAATCTTTTATTCTCATTTGCCAAGTCGTAATATAGGGATTATATGTCCCATCATACGCCACACAAAATGATTCTTGATATCTGTAAAGTGCTTCCGCACCATGAATGTAACAATAAATTTTTATACCATGATAAAAAATTACACTATCAATAATATCTTGTAATTTCTCATTAATAAAATGAATTATAACTCTCTTAAAATTAGAATTAGTTATTATATTTTTTAAAAAACTTAAACTATTATAATAAACTTTTACACCATCAAATTCATTTACAAAACTATTATTATCATCATGACAAAAAACCTCTGGCTTAATATTATGATTGGTAAAAGCTTTAATAGAAGTATGAACAAAACCAAAATTATACAGGTTTGCAGAACTAGGATATCCAGGAGAAATTATCAATGTATCAGCTGTAGAAACAGGATTGTCAAATTTACTTTTTTTAGTTATGTAATAAGTAAATTGTTTTATTTTAACTTCCGTGTTAGCTTTTAAGGTAAGCACAATTTTAAAACATTCTAAATTAGATAAAGGGACTTCTAATTCTGAATTTAAAAACGTCAATTTTCTAGCAACTGTAAAGGATATTTCACCCTTAACCAAAGTTCCTTTATTAAGCAAACTAATAAATTGTTCCCCCTTAAATAGGACAAACTGCCTATCTATAGTTATAGATCTTAGTTCATTTGATGAGTTAATGATTGTGATATTATCATCTTCTTTATTATGTTTTACATATAAACCATTAAGTTTATTAGTTGGTAACGTAATAATTTTTTGTTTTAGGTCTATGGGGAGGGTCATTCTCAAATAATTATAAAGCTGTTATTTTAGTTAATGATTCTATATCTTCAAACTCCTTTAAAGCCCTTAATATTATATCATCCATATCATAATATCGATACTCAGCTAGTCTTCCGATCAGCCTTAGACTAGAAAAATTTTTAGCTATTTCTTTGTATTTATTAAACAATTCACTATTACAATCTTTGGGTATTGGATAATAAGGTATATCCTTCTCAGGGTTAGTTCTATCATATTCTTGTGGGTATTCATACATCAGTACTGTCTTCTTGTTATTAGGTACCCTCATAGTATGATTATACTCAGTAATCCTAGTATATAATTCGGTATTGGGGTAATTTACAGTAGTTACCCGTTGTAATAAAGCTTCATCATGTGTTTCAGTTGTGAATTTTAATGATCTGTACGGCAACTCCCCTAAATGATAATTAAACAATTCATCTATAGGACCAGTATATATTATATTACCTTCATATTTTTGCCCTTTAAAAAGGATGGCTTTATTATTAAGGTCTATTTTCAATAAATCTTTAGAATCGGTATTTAGTAGAATATCAATATTATCATGACTTAACATTTTCTCAAACATTGCCGTATAACCTTCAACTGGTAAAGCTTGAAATTTTTGTTGAAAATACCTATCATCATAGGAAATATGTACAGGAACTCTAGCCGTTATGGTCTCAAAATCCAAATTTTCCGGTTTATCGCCCCATTGTTTTACTGTATAGTTCAAATATAATGTTTTAAATATAAAGTCCCCTAACTCTCTTATATCACCATCATCAAAATTTCTTAGCTTAGAAACGGATACTTTAGTCTCCATACCAAAGTTTACAATTAACTTATCTTTGTATAACAGGGCTTTTTCAACTGGCAATAGAAGTTCTAAAGAGGTTAGATTAAATGGTACTGGCACTAATTGATCGTTTATTTTAGCTAAAACTTTATGTTGGTATGGATACCAATGAGTAAAATTACTTAAATAATTTTTTACTTTATCTTCATTGGTGCGAAATAGATGGGGACCATATTTATGAACCAATATATTATTAACATCTTTATAATCATACATATTACCAGCGATATGGGGTCTTTTCTCTATGACCAACACCCTTTGGTTAAGTTGCGAGGCTATTCTTTCTGCAAGAATAGAGCCAGCAAAACCACTACCAACTATTATATAATCGTATATAATCATAAATTCGGGTTAAATAAATTTTAAAAATTACAACATAATGATTTATTTTGATAATATGTCAAGTGCGAATTGGATACATCTCACAATATTAAAGTATATTATATTTTGTACTGGCAGGTGTGTCAATATTATTGACTGACTATGATAAATACCATAAGGTGCAACTAAGAAATAGAAGAAGTAGAATTATTAATAATCAATTGACTGTAGTCTCCTAGATTAGCGGATGTGGGATAATGACAAAACTAAATGATGCTTTACAGATGGGTAACATTTATTGTATAAGAATATAGGATTAAATTATTTAAAAAATTATCAAAATGAATATTCATGAATACCAAGCAAAGATGATTTTGAGACAATATGGTATACCTACTTCTAAGGGAGTTGTGATATCGCAAAAAGAAGATATCGATAGACTAATTGATGATTTAGAGGCAGAAATATATGTGGTTAAAGCCCAAATTCACGCAGGCGGTAGGGGAAAAGCTGGGGGTGTAAAAGTTGTAAAAAGCAAAGAAGAGGCAAAGAAGGCAGCTCACGCGATGTTTGGAATTGACCTAGTAACTCATCAAACATCATCTGCTGGGCAAAAGGTTCGTCGTTTATATATTGAATCTGGCTGTGATATTCTAAAAGAATATTATTTTAGTGCTGTTTTTGATCGTAGTAATAGTAAAGTAACTTTTATAGCTTCTACTGAAGGTGGTGTAGATATTGAAGAGGTTGCTCATAATACCCCACAGAAAATTATCAAAATATCAGTTGATCCGGCAACGGGTATACAACCATTTCATTGTCGTCAAATAGCATACAAGCTTGGCTTTAAAAATGAACAAGCTAAACAAATGATGAAAATTGTTGAATCAACCTATCAGGCTTTTATAGCAACTGATGCTAACCAAATTGAAATTAATCCATTAATAACCAAACCTGATGGTAGTTTATTGGCACTTGATGCTAAAATTAACTTTGATGATAATGCATTATTTAAACATCCTGATATTTTAAATATGCGAGATAATGATGAAGAAAATGCTCTTGAAATGCAAGCAAATAGCCTTGGTATTAGTTATGTCAAGATGGATGGTACTATTGGTTGTATGGTAAATGGTGCTGGGTTAGCTATGGCAACAATGGATATTATTAAGCTTTATGGGGCTGAACCAGCAAATTTCTTGGATGTTGGCGGTGGAGCTGATCGTGAAAAAGTAACGGAGGCTCTGAAAATAATTTTATCAGACCTGCATGTACAGGGAGTTTTAGTTAATATTTTTGGTGGTATAATGCGTTGCGATATAATTGCTGAAGGGATTATTGCTGCAGTAAAAGAGATTGGTATTAAAGTTCCACTAGTTGTACGTTTAGCCGGCACCAATTTTGAATTAGGTAAAAATATTTTAGCAAATTCTGGTTTAAAAATAATCGCTGCAAATGATTTAGGTGATGCTGCTGTTAAAATTGTCGCTGCGGTAAAGTAATTGTATGAACTTAGGCATTATTACGAAATAATTTTTTAACTTTAGTGCCAAACATCCTGGGAAATTATGACCTCAGACAAGCCAAAACATGACGAAATCTTTCGCAAATCTATGGAAAATCCTATAGTTGCTAAAGAGTTTTTGGCAACTCATTTGCCGAAGGATGTGTTGGCTTTAATCGATAGCACATCTTTAAAATTAGAAAAAGATAGTTTTATTGAGCCAGACCTTTCTGAAACTATTTCTGATGTATTATTTTCTGTTAAGTTTAATGATCAGGATGGCTATATTTTTTTGCTATTGGAACATCAAAGTACTGTTGATAAAATGATGGCGTTTAGGTTATTTAAATATATGATTAACATTTGCGATCGATATTTAACTACTAATCCTAAAGCTATAGTCAATTCAGGAGAATTTGGGGCTAGGAACGATGGAGCGACGCCTATAAGTAATAGGCGAGCGACGAGTGACGACGTCCCCAACTTCTCATCAATTGACTATAAAAGCCTTCCATTAATTTATCCCTTAATACTTTATAATGGCAAGAAGAAATATAACGCACCTCTTAATATATGGAATTTATTTAGCCATCCAGATTTAGCCAGAGGCTTTTGGACGAATGATTGTCAGCTTATTAACGTACATGAAATCCCCGATGAAGAACTCAAGAAAAAAATATGGTCTGGGATTTTGTTATTTTTCCTCAAGCACATCCACGAACGTCAATTACTGAAAAGATGGCAAGAAATCTCTCATCTCTTGCCTAAATTGAGTAAAATAACAATAGGCCATGACCACATAAGAAATCTATTGAGCTATACTTTGACCTTTATTGAGCAAAGTGATAAAATAGAGTTAGAAAAAATATTAAAAAATAGTTTAACTAAAGAAAAAGGAGAAGAACTTATGCCTAGTATAGCTCAAGTATGGAAAGAAGAAGGGATAGAGATAGGGCTACAGGATGGTATTAGAATCGGAATACAGGATGGTATTAAAATCGGAGAAGCTAGGGGAGAAGCTAGAGGTAAAGCTAGAGGTGAAGCTAAATTAATAAAAATGATGATAAACAATGGTAACTCTATTGAAGAAGTAGCGAGAATTACTGGACTATCTATTACTAAAATCAATGAATTACTGAAACTACAGTAAATTATTAAATTAATCATTGTAACAAAATAATTTTTTAATTTCTAGGAACTAATTAAGATTGGGTTCTGTTATAACCCAAGATGTTTTATAAAATTAAAAGGGTACTTTATTACAGCTTTTTAGTCTCAAAAGAGGTCTATTTTAATCATTATCTTAAAAAATACGGAAAAGGTATATATGTCAATATTAGTTGATAAAAACACAAAAGTAATTTGCCAGGGTTTTACTGGTTCCCAAGGGACTTTTCATTCTGAACAAGCCATCAATTATGGCACTAAGATGGTAGGAGGAGTGACACCTGGAAAAGGTGATAATACTCATTTAGATCTACCTGTATATAATACAGTACATGAAGCAGTTGAAAAAACTGAGGCTACTGCCAGCGTTGTTTATGTTCCACCACTATTTGCGGCTGATTCAATTTTGGAAGCTATAGATGCAGGTATTAAATTAGTAGTGTGTATTACAGAGGGTATACCAGTACTTGATATGATAAAGGTCAAAAGGGCATTAGTAGGATCAAAAACTAGATTAATTGGGCCTAATTGTCCAGGTATTATTACTCCTGATGAGTGTAAAATTGGTATAATGCCTGGTTATATTCACAAGAGAGGAAGAGTTGGAATTATATCTCGGTCAGGTACTTTAACTTACGAAGCAGTAGCACAGACTACAGCTATTGGTCTTGGTCAATCCACCTGTATTGGTATTGGTGGGGATCCAGTTAATGGTACTGATTTTGTTGATTGTATTGAAATGTTTTTAAAAGATGATGAAACAGAATCGATTATTATGATTGGTGAAATAGGTGGAGATGCTGAAGAAAAAGCTGCTGAATTAATAAAAAGTTCAAAGATTAAAAAACCAATAGTTAGTTTTATTGCTGGTATTACTGCTCCTGAAGGAAAAAGGATGGGGCATGCTGGTGCGATTATTTCTAATGGACAAGGGTCAGCTGAACATAAATTGGAGGTACTACAGAGTGCAGGGGTCACTATCACTAGATCGCCAGCTGATATCGGTAAAACTATGTTCGAACTATTAGGAAAAATCTAAATTTAAAAAAACACAAAAAGACATGATAGGGAAAGTAATAGTTTTTATGATTCCTTCTTTCGAAACTAATTTGCTGTTGCCTTCCTTATCAAACAGCTAACATTATTATTTTGTTCATCAGAAATTCCTAATGCTGTTCTATAATGATAATCAGTAGCCTTAATGTTTATCCCACGCATAATCAAAAATTTTGCCATATAATAATTGCCAATTTCTGCAGCTTCATGTAAAAGAGTGTAATTATCATTCCCCCTTTTTTGAATGATTGAGTAATTATCCAAAAGAACCCTAAGAGCAAATAAATTATTTTTTCTAACTGCTTCAAAAGCTCTATCTGTTGCATCATTTACTATACTACTAGCAACATGCACATCACTATTATAATTATCAATAAACCTATTTATTATCTTTCTTTGATTCTCTCTATGCTCACTATCATAAATTCTCTTAAACATTTGAATAAATGCATACATCGCCATTTGATTTAATCTTGCCTCTTCTGTAAGTTCTCCCAATACTATATCATCATCTGGCAAAAATAACATTTGTTTTTCATCTTCTATGAACAGAGCCATTTCCGGTGATATTTCTTTAATACTACTAGTTAAACTTTTAGCAATTGGAGTAGATTTATCAGGCTGTTTGTTATTTACTGTTCTCTCTTTAACAACCTTACTAGATTGCTCTGATGGCTTATTATCTTTTACGAATACTGGTACAGGTGTTTGAGCTTGCGGTATTACAGAAACTGGAGAGCCTTTAGGAATAACAGGTACAATGGTAGGTTCAGTCACTTTAGGTTCAGTACTTTCCTTAGGTAATATTGCTGGTATGATATGGGGAGTTGCTTGAGCCTCAGTCGGCTTTTTTTCTTGTGAAGAAGGTAATATATCTAAATTAGGCGTAACCACTTCCTTTTTATCTTCACTACCTACTTGCTGCAACTCTACTGAATTTTTCTCTTTATCAGGCATAGTTATAGGCGGCACAGTATCTTGACTCTCTGTATTATGATTTTCAGCTGGTGGTAGGGTAGAATGGTTATTAATATTATTATTGTTTTTATTGGACTCTTCTGGCTCAATTTTCTGAGATGGAATTTTATCTAATTGTTCTGATTCTTTTAGGTTATTTATTTTTTTATCATCTAGAGTATTTTCTAGAATTGGTAATTTATTATCTCCTAAATCAATGAAAGAATCTGTTTCGCCCTCTTCCTTACTGCTATCTTGTGGTGTGGGTATTGGTTTTACTGATTCTGGTATTTGAGCATCTTTCTCGGAGTGCTTAAACTGCTGTATTTCTTTCAGCAAAGAATCTGTCTCTCCTGAATCTTCTTGATGTTTATTGACTTTATCATTTTCTAATTGTGGTAATGCTGGAGGAAGAGGTGGTGGGGCAGAATAAACCTTATCTGTAAACAAAAAAATAGTTATTAGAAATATTACCAGAAATTTTTTACAACTTAATCTAGCTAATAATTTTAGAATGACAAAACTCCTACTCTCATTTTCAAGAGTTCTATTAAAGTACATTAGAATTCTCACATTATTTTATATTATTAGTATAGCTAACTCAACTAACCTTACGACATCACTGTAATTAGACCTCTTGCATAACCTAAAGATAATTGAGGAATTTTTAGGAAAAACGAAGTCGAGTACCGCAGCGTACTAAGATGTACGTGAGGAACGGAGACGAGTTTTGACAACAAAATTACCAATTAGATTAGGTTATGCAAGAGGTCTATTGTAACATAATTTACTTCCTGCACTAAGTTATTTTTGCTATCTCTCATTTAGCTTGATCATTTGGCAATAACTTTTGAATCTCTTTTTCTACTACCTGCTTTACTAATAAAGGCAAATTTTTATCTAACCATTGTCTCAGTTGCGGTCTTATCATCTCAACAACTAGCTCCTCTAACGTTTTAACCTTAGAGTTTGCATTTGCGTTAATCTCTTGAGCTGCTTTCGAGAAATGTTGAAAAATCTTAGTAGTTTCTGCTGCCGATTTATCGGATATCAACGATTCCTGCAATAATTCTTCTGTTAATTGGCTCTGGGGATTATCCTCTAGTCCGTCTTCCTTAACCCAGATTTTCTCATGCAAGACTTCCCCCTCACCTACTATATTAGTCAATTCTAATATATCGTCATCATTAGATTGGCTGCCACTACGATTATCAATCATCCCTTTAATTGATTTCAATATTTCCTCAATTGACATATCTTGATTTTTCTTATGATCTTTACTCATAATTAAAAACCTATAATAAGCTTTTTCTTAAGTCCCTTAAACTCATCTTCAGGAGTAAAATATTTAACTTTCAAATTCAAGCTTTTTGCCGTCAATTCTCCCAATAAAGATTTAATTTGGTAAGCCGTTAAGATAGAGTCTTTATGTGCATCAACTTTTGCTATCTTAGCATTATATAATTTTTCTTCAGCAGTAAAAACTTCTAAGACTGTTTTAGAGCCAACAACTTCTTCCTGCATTGTCCCATCATAAGCTATTTGGGCAGCTTCTACCCCTTGCGATGCGGCAATAATTCTAGATTTTGCTGCTTCAAATCCTTCCCAACTACCAATAGCACTTGCCCGTATTTGTTTTATTGTATCATCAAGTTGAATAACAGCGCTCCTAGTACTATTTTTAGCTTTCCTAATTTTTGAATATTCAGTACCCTTAGAATAAATAGGTATATTAACTGATAAGGTTGATGTGGTGCTTCTATTATTGAGGCGATCCATTGGCTTTTCTGGAATATAGTAAGTTTTACCAGATTGAACTTTAAAACTTACCTTAGGCAAAAGTTCAGCTTTTGCTGCTATCTCGGCAGCTTTATGACTTCTAACACTATGTCTTGTACTATCTATGCTAGGATTAACATTTACCGCTCTCTGTATTAAATCCTCTAATGAATTAGGCAAATTGTCCGGCATAGAAGGCATAGCAATATCATCAGCTTCTATACCAAACAGACGAATGAAGTTTGCTTTTGTTGCTTGATAATTAGCATATAGGTTTAATCTATTAGTCTCAGATGCTGCAAGAGATGCCTTGGCACTAGCGAAATCTATTGATGTTGCTTCACCTAATTTTAGTTTTTCTTGAATGGTTGCTAATTGATGTTTGTTAGTTTTTACACTAATTTCAGAAATCTCATATTTTTCTTTTGCTTCATAACATTCGAGATAATTTTTTATTAAGCTTAAAAGAACCTTCTGCTCTCCCTCATAATATTTAGCACGCGATGCCCTGAAAGCTGATTGGGCAGATTTCAAAGCTGCAACACTACTACCACCATTAAATATAGGCTGTTCTAAAATAAAAGCTCCTTGTTTTGATCTTACCTCTCTTTTAGAAGAATGAGCATATTGACTATCCGGTTTACTACCACTAACATTATAATCAATATTATAAGATATGCTAGGCATAAAACCTGAGAAAGCTGCAGAAAATTGCTCAACCTCAGCTAAAAAATTCTGTCTAAGGGTATTTAAATCACCATTATTATCATACGCACTAGATAAAGCACTAGGTAAGTCGACAGCCAAAACTGAACAATTGAACAAAATGATAATGGAAAAATGCGTAACAAAACGTGTAAATTTATACATAGTTGATTCTAAATATGTTTATGTTAAAAAATTGGTAGATTCTGCAACAAGTTAAAGCTATCATTGAGCTAAAAATTGACCTATTGCAAAAGCTAACATATTATAGCTAATATGTAACATATCAAAAACTAACCTTAAGAGCAACATAACAGTGTTAAACTATAGTTTTTATTTGTATTATCTTTAAACAAGATGGTAGATTATCAATTAAAAAATTTAAATTAAATTTATTATGCCTAACTTATATTCTTTCCTTGCAAAAAGTGCTTTACCTAGTATCTTATCAAACCCTTCAATTGCTTCTACTGTACAGCAATTAAAGTTTGATTCTACGAATACATTCAAAATGTTTTCTAGTAACTTAAAAAACATAAAGAAAAGAGCTGGTTATATATATGACATATTTGTAGATTCAGATTCGAATGATCAACAACATGCTCAACAACAAACCCGAGAAATAGCTGAAGCTTTTAAAAAAACAGTCGGCAACTCCTTAGATGATTTAGATAAATATCTTGACGAACAAGAACAAACAAAAGAGGAAATGTGGTTTTTTGAAAGTACTTTTATTGAATACATAATAAACATTCTTGAAAGCATTTTACAGTTTCAAAATAAACTAAATGCCTCGTATCCTGGAGCGTCAGAAAAGATTATCGATTTTTGTGGAAATTTATTAATTGCTTTAATATCTATACAAATGCCGATAGTTGGTTTGGTACTCAAAGGAAGTGGCTTGTTAGATTCGGTAAAATCTTTTCTCAGTACGGAAAATCTAACAAAGACAGTAGATAATTGGAAGGCAAAACTAGGAACAGTTGAAGAAAAATTAGTAAAAATAGAACAGCATCCAGATCTTAAAGAAAAATGCTGCAAAGCAAAACAAATTGCTGAAATATCAGAGATAACTGGAGCTTCACCTGTAGCTGTAGCGGCATTAGGGTTGGATAGTGACTCTTTGAACAAAGTTAAAAAATCGGTTGCACAAGATCCAAAAGAAAAAGATTCTTTTAAAAAACTTATTGACTTGTCTGAAGAAATTCCCTATAGTAAAGGTAGTATAATTGGGGTTATTGGTGCCATATCTGACGGCGTGGGTAAAATCCTTGGATATACGCCAAATAAAGAGAAAGCTCTAAAAAATTCAATCGAACCATAATTATCCGCTATAAAAGAAAACCTCCTCGCTACATTAAATCCTAATAAAAGCATCATTGAAAAATTAGATTGTTGTTATAAAGCAACAAAAAATATATTTACTATCACATCTCAAATACAAGAAGCAGTCAAATTAACACCAAACAGAGAAAAAATCGTTTCAACTTTTGTAAATTTAGTTAAAGATAAAACAAAAAATATCCTTCCTGCACATTTTTTACAAGATATGACATCATTAAAAACTACTTTAAAACCGCTATCCACACTAGTGCAAATTGGTAATGCTATGAAAATAGCTCTTGGAAATAGCAATAACAAAGCCCAAAGCACAGGACGGGAAAGGTAATAGGCACAATTGTTAAAATTAGAAGAGGATGCAGGTTTTAGAGGTAATCATGGCAGTTTAAAAGTTGCAAAAAAATAATTGGCGTCATTGCGAGCCACCGTAGGTGGCGTGGCAATCCATAAAAAGAAGACAAATGTCACCCCTGCTTCGGTGCGGGGTCTAGATCACAACTGTTGAAAGTTAGAAGAGGAAGCGGTTTTAGACCGGATAGTTTAAAAGTCGTATGTGGTCAACGTCTATTAGCGAGAAAGACCTTAGGTCGACGAAGCAATCCACAAAAGTAACCAAAGATGGATTGCCACGACCTACTTGCGTGGTCTCGCAATGACAGAAAACCTATCTAAAACCCGCTTTACCTTCTAACTTTCAACAGTTGTGGTTGCCAGACCGACGAAGCAATCCAGGAAAGTGATTAGAAATGGATTGCTTCGTTGACCTTACGGTCTCCTCGCAATGACGCTTGGTGATCAGGTTTTTTTATTCATCACAAAAAAATAGCAAAAAAATCGTGAATGCTCACATTCAATCTACAACTGTAGTACTAGGAGCATTAAATTCTTGTTGTCTTCATCTTATCCTTACCAACATATATGGGATAGTGTTATGAAAAAATTAGCTATAGAATAAGCTAATAGGGTACTGTCCCCGGTACAATAAAAAATGGGGGTAAGGGTGGATTCTATCTTAAATCAGGAAAAATTGCATATCTAGACATAATTTAAGTGAAAATTAACATATCCATGACCACTTATAAGCGATATTGCCATTTTATTTTTATAAATACCTCCTTCATGAAATATCCAGGCTAGAAAACAGAATATCGACCATTCTTCACTTAATTTAGACCGTCCTCCGTTTTGTCCGGTTTACATGATGCGATATATACATTTAAAATTCATTGTCAAGTTAAATTAAAACTATTGTGCTTATTGAATAAATATAGAAATTTGATGACTATTTTGCTGTGTATTTTAGTGCTACAGTTGTAAATTAATTTAATCTGAGTCTATTCAAGGTCTATGGTGCTAATCCCATGCTGAGTTTTATCCCATTTGAAGGGCATAAAAACAATCTGCCAAATAGCCTTGTAACTTGCTATCGTGTGTAGCAAAAAATACAAAGGCCATACTAACAAGGCAGCAACATCTAATACTCGAAAATTAGTTATTTTGCCTTTTTTGCTCAGTAAAATAAAAAAAGCACTACCATAAAGGTACGAAAAAGCAAAAAAACTATTAACTATCCACAAATAATTAACTACAGCCAATTTATTAATTTTAATAGTTATTATTAGAAATGGTACACAACAAAAACCATAAGAAGAAAAACCAATAAAAATGAAAATAGTAATTATTTGATAGAATTTAAACCTTTTATATTTGTCTTTTTGGGCAAGGAATACCAAAAATGTTTGGATAAATCCTTTTATCCAACGAGACCTTTGATTTATCCAATTGATAATATCTATAGGCGATTCCTCTAAAGTATAAGAATCGATCATATGAACTTTATAGCCAAATGAATATAGCCTAATCCCTAAATCAGCATCCTCAGTAACATTATAAGCATCCCAGAAGCCTATTTTTTGTAAAGCATCAACCTTAAAATGATTGCTAGTTCCTCCAAGAGTCACCGGTAAGTTCATTAAACTTAAGCCTTTCAGAAGATATTTAAACCATAAACAATATTCTATACTAAAAAGCTTAGTGAGTAAATTTTCATTCTCGTTATAAAAATTAAGTTTAGCTTGCAAACATACATATTCTTTTGGTAAACTATCAAAGGCTATTACTGCTTTAATACCAAATCACTATCTAATTAACAAGATACTATCCAATTCCAAGCACATATAGATTTGACAATTGCAGGATTATTTTCATAATAATTACATGCTGTGATTAGTTGATTTTCTATAGCATTCATTGAATCAAAAGCTAGGTTATAAAAGAATTTTTCCCTCATATCATCCCATATATTTTCTTGTGGGTTTAATTGTGGGCTATATGGTGGCAAGTAAGCTAGTTTAATATTATTAGGTAATAATTCTTTATCGAGTTTATGTGCAGCAGCTCCATCGCATACTACTAAAAGAAAATTATCCTTATAACGCTTTGCCATTTCTTGTAGCATTAACATCATCCAATCTTGGTTCATTAAAGGCAAAATAAGGAAACAACTAGCACCGTCAAATGGACAAATTGCCCCATAAGTATAAGTATATTCACGAATAATTTGTTTCTTAAGTAAAGGCCTGATTCCAGCCGGAACCCAGCAACGCCTTAATGAATCTATACGACCAAAACGTGCCTCATCTTGGAAGAATATCTTTAATTCCTTGCCTTCAGTTGCTGCTGATACTCTTGCTTCTTTAACCATATCAGGCCACTTTTTTTAAAAGTTTCTACCGCATCCTTCTTTTGTTTAGGATGGTATGGTCTTGGTGCAATTTTACGCCACCCATGCCTATGAAGCAGCCTATAAGCTGTGTAACGTGCTATTTTACTACCAACCGTTTCCTCAAAAATCTTATGCACCTTGCTAATTTCTACTATCCCACCATTAACGGCATTCTGTTCTATCTTTTTAAGCATCTCACGTTCTTGCTCTTGAGTTAGATAACTTCTGTATCTCCCACCTTTCTTCCTGCTACATAGTGCCTTTAAGCCTTTTTTCCGACATTGACTATGGGTTCTGTGAACATGACTTTCTGATAATCCTGTAACTTTAGCAATCAATGATGTCGGCATTTTTTCACTCACTCTTAGATAGATTGATTGATAACGTCTAAATTCTTCTTTAGTCTTTGCTTCATTCATTAATTGTTTCACTTCTTCTACATTAACTTCTAATACCTTATACCCTCTAGACATCTTTAACACTATACTATCTTAAATAACACACTATAGCATCTATATTATTAAATAGATAGTGATTTGGTATAAGGAGTTGATCAGTATCAGGTCTATCTTCCGCATCATATATTACTACATATTTTCCTTTACAATATTGCATGGCATAGTTAAGAGCTTTCGGTTTAGTTCTAGGTAGAGTAAATGGTACTTTAATCAAATGTATATAAGAGGGTAATTCATATAGAATGCTTTCCTTGATCATTAAATAATCATCTGCTTCAACAATGATTTTGACATCTAATTTATGTTTAGGATAATTAATATTAGTGATACAACTAATTATTGACTTTAGTTTGCCTGATTCTTGATATAATGGGAGTAAGATAGTATAAATAGGTAGGGAATCATTGGAATATAGATCACTAATTTTAAATATGGTATCTGGCGTAATTGCTGCTTGGTTAAATAGTATAATTTTTAAAATATTTTGTGAAAAATAGCAGATAATATTAATTATATGAAAAAGATGTTTAAAATTAAGTAATATGGCAAAATATATCAAAAAAAATATGATAATTGACTTAGTGTAATTGATGTTTTTTGCTATCATGTATAATGAGAGAAATTCAAGAAAATATTTGGATTTTATGATATTTAAATGACTGAAATTTCGTTCAAGTAATTGATAAAAATCATTCTTTCTAACCAACTTAATTTGCACGTTATAATGTATGGCTGATAACTTTCCTAAATAGGCTAGGTCATTTATAGCAAGCACCTCATTACTTTCATCATTTTCATAAATGAAATAACCATTTCTGACATATTGATCAATTTTTGAGTAATCATAAATCTTAACCTGAGATTCCTGGACACTTAATAGTGGTAATAGTTTATACTTATATAAAATTTCTATAATCATCTCATTATTAATAATCCCTTCTTCGATTATCGTGTTAAAAAAATCATTCTCAGCTAATTTGAGCTTAATATGAGATATTTGTAAATCAGTAACTAGCTGTTCTTTTGCTAGAATATCTAAAAATTCTATATTCAGGCTCCTTATATATCCATCCATATTGAAAATATTACTCCCGATATTTTATAACGCTGTTTAATAAGGCTTTTATCCGAAAAATACCCTATTTGTGTTGTTATACTATTTTTCTTTAGATTACCAAACTTAATCTTTTTTGCAATTGAAAATTGCTTATATAAAGTTTTATTATAAATATTACCATAATTTCTTCTATTATAATATTTGGTAAAGCTCACTAACATAATGCCATTTTGAAATTCAACTCCCTTAGACATGGAAAAACTATAATGGTTTCTTTTGCCATATGGATTATTTAGGTTCTGCCCAAAACTCAAAATACCTTGAGCAAATACTGAAGTTTCACCTAAAATTGTCCGCATTTTTTTGGATATTGCTGATAACA
Source organism: Candidatus Tisiphia endosymbiont of Ceraclea dissimilis (assembly GCF_964030735.1). Lineage (NCBI taxonomy): Bacteria > Pseudomonadati > Pseudomonadota > Alphaproteobacteria > Rickettsiales > Rickettsiaceae > Candidatus Tisiphia > Candidatus Tisiphia endosymbiont of Ceraclea dissimilis. The sequence goes on along the minus strand of NZ_OZ034917.1, from coordinate 615,479 downwards.
ATAATAATTCATAAGAAAATTGCTGCTCACACCCATCTTGAGTTATGTATATTCTTGGCTGAACTGAGACTACCCGATGAATATTTTGAAAAAGCTTAATTTTATAAAATATACCAATTTCTTTATTATTAGATAGGTAGTTCATATCATTACTTCCCTGAAATTTATTTTCTTTATAAAGCAATTGAATAGCTAAATTTTGGTTATTATTAATGCCATATTCGATAGTAAAAATTCTCATTAATTGATCTTGGTATGAAGATATTTCTCTTGAGCTACGTTCTAAAGATTGAATTTGGCAAAATAACTTATTATACAGAGCTGATGAATTGTTAACCAACTTGATACGTTCTCTTAAATGGGCTAGTTTACGCTGAATTTGTAAAAAGAGATCGGCTCTTATTTGCTTAATATTTTCAGAATTTTTATCGATAGTAGCAGTAGTAGCTAGATATCTATACCTACCTGAGTCGATTAACCAAGCTGATCCATAAACCTTATTTGCTATAGAAATTATAAATAATAATATAAAAATGATTGTTATTTTCACTTAAACAGCAACTAATAGTTTAAATTACTAAAATACAACTTATTATAAATTTAGTAAAATTAAATTTAAGTTAATAAACAGATATATTAGTAGATTTTTAACTAATTAAGTATATATCTAAGAAAAATTAATTTTATAGCATTTTAGTAATATACTTTTTCTACCATTGTGATATGATAAATCAACAAAATTATCGATTTATCAAAATTTTACAACTAATTGGAAATTCAATAATCTTTACAACAGATTTAATTTAAATTAATATAATCAAGGATTTAACGTTAATTTAATTGAAGCTTGTATATAATTTTTTTATAGTTTAATCTCTAAGTTATATAAATAATATTTAATAAAAGGTATAAAATGCTAGAAAACAGTTCAGAACAAGATAATTCAGATCAAGAAGATATATGGCGTAATGAATTAGGGGAAACATATGAGGAGCAAGAGGCTCGTTTAGATCGTGAAGAATCTATTAGAAAACGCAATGCTATTATATTTGTTTTTATTCCGATGTTAATTGGATTCCTAACATTTACTTATTTTTTCCTTAATTCCATAGAAGAAAAGAGCAAGTTGGCGAAACAACAACAATCAACTACCATCGATAGTAGTCAAGATACAAAGAAAGAAAATAATTAAATTATATTTAAAATCGGGAATAGTAATTATATTTAATTACATTCCCCTTTTTTCTTCGATTTATCAATTTATGTGCTATTTATACAACTCTGTGATAAAAATTAGCAATTAAAAATTTTTTATTTTATAGTCAATTCAGGGGAATTGGACACAACTGTTGAAAGTTAGAAGGTAAAGCGGGTTTTAGATAGGTTTTCTGTCATTGTGAGACCACGCAAGTAGGTCGTGGCAATCCATCTTTGGTTACTTTTATGGATTGCTTCGTCGACCTAAGGTCTTTCTCGCTAATAGACGTTGACCACATACGATTTTTAAACTATCCGGTCTAAAACCGCTTCCTCTTCTAACTTTCAACAGTTGTGGGAATTGGGTAGCAGGAGCGATGGAGCGACGCCTATAAGTAATAGGCGAGTAACGATGTCACCAACTTCTCACCAATTGAACTACAGCAATTCTTTGTCTTTTGTCTTTTTCAAATTTTCTTCTTCTTTTTGCTTACCTTTAAATTTTGTTAAGAATTCATCTGTTATGTATATAAGAACCATACTAAAGCTAAGATGAGGAGCCTCTAATATTATAGTACAATCACTATCTGCAAATCTAATTTCTTTATCGCCTAACCTAGGGTTTTGGTTATAGGTAAGTTTGTATTTTTCTGAAAGCAACTGGTAAAACTCTGTGAATTTACTTTTATCTATTGTTAAGATTACTGCTTGAATAATATTATCGTCATTACATATTATTAGTAGCTTAGTAAGTCCCTCTAATTTAACATCTCCAACATTGAGATAATAATTATATCCCTCCCAATGGTTATTTTCTTTTTTGGTGATATGATATAATTTTTCTACGTCTGAGATAGTTGCTTTATTTAATTCAAGACCTAAAGGAGACGGATTAGCATTAACATTTAAGTTGAAAATTAAAATAAATAATATGTATAATATCCTAGTGATCATAAAAGTTACCTTAGTGTCTATTAATTTATAACCATGATAATACAAACCAATTAGATTTTCAACTAATTATTTCATTTAATCAGCATAAAATATGCTAAAAACTAACTTTAAAAGTTGTTTTTTACCAAATTTTGGAGTTTAATTGCCAATAGAGACTTATTAAACTACTTGCTAATTACGGGATAAGAAGCTAATTTGATGTAAAATAGATACAATTTTTTGTAATTAGACTATAAAAATAATTATATTCAAAAATTCTGAATAAGTCTCAGTTGCAGTCAATTTAGTGTTTGATATAATCTATGCAACGAGATTAATAAATCTTGCTGGCATCTGGTATAATAAATACATTAATGTCTGATAATGTTAACAATCTATTTGGAGAGCTGATCATATGAATAAAGGAGAATTAGTAGCATTAATGGCTGAAGCGGGTCATTCAAAAACTGATGCAGAAAAAGCCCTTACTTGGGTTGTAGATAGTGTACTTAAAGCACTTAGTCGTGGTGAGGACGTTAATCTAGTGGGATTTGGTTCTTTTCACATACAAAGTAGAGCCGCACGTGAAGGTCGTAATCCAAAAACTGGCGAAAAAATGCATATTGCTGCTTATAAGCAACCAGTATTTAGAGCTGGTAAGAAAATGAAAGAAGCTTGTAATAATTCTTAAGTTGTTTTTCTTAGAGCTAGTTCGATTATATAGTTCTGTCTATTAGCGAGGAGTACGTAAGCTAACGAAACAATCCTGTTTTGTGCCATCCCTTTAAGGGTTGTCATCCCTGCGAAAGCAGGGATATAGATTCCCGCTTACGCGGGAATGACAATTTACTTTTTATGTCACCCCTGCGTAAGCAGGGGTCTAGATTCCCGCCTACGCGGAAATGACAAATTTTGATTATCGAGTAATAGACAGCTTTTCTACTTTATTTTCTTAAACTGACGCCTATGCACTTACGTGGGAATGACAATTTATGGATGACAACTTACAATTGCCATTAAAGCAATTCCTTGCTAATAGACGTTAATTTACTGTGGTTAAACGATAGGGGTTGCTTGCAATAATTATGATTTTTGCAGGAAATAGTATATCTTATTGCAAAAAAATGATGAGTATAATAAAATGATAGTAAGATATAATTTGTATAGAAGTGTACATAAATTCATTCGTAAGGAGCTATACCAGTTTGGAGGGAAGCTAGGCACAACAGATTTTCGAAAAATATTAGCTATAATTAGTATTAAAGATTCTTTTGATAACATTGTATTTGATCTAAAAATGCATGCACAAAAAGAAGAAAAATATTTTACCCCACTATTTGAAAAAAAACAATCAATCGTGCATAAGCAAGTTGAGCAAGCACATTTCAGCCAACAAAATGAGTTGGTGGTCTTTCAGGGGCTTTTTGAAACTGCGATAAAAACCGTGGATGATGAAGAGCGAGTTGTGCAGGGTCGCCATATCTGCTCCTCATATGATGAGTTTCTGTCTGACAATCTTCTGCATTTTTATCAAGAAGAAAACATATTAATGCCTGAATTATGGAAGCTTTATTCGGATAAAGAGTTGCAGCAGGTTACCATAGATAGTTATAAAGGTCTGCCTGAAGAGGTTTTATTAGATAGCTCGAGCTTCTTCCCGGTTTTAAATTTTTTTGAAAAACGCACTTATTTACAAGATATTAAAGAAGCTTGTTCACCTGAACTGTTTCTTGAAATTTGGAAGCGTTCATTAGTCTCAGAAGGCTGTTTCACTACTGATGAAAAATCTGCTTTTGCCATTGAGTTTGATTTACCCTTAAGTTTATTCGCAGCCCAAAAGAACCAAATATAGAATTACTTTAGTTATTGTCAGCAGTATCCTCTAGGTTCTTATATATTAAAGAAGAATATATGGAAAAATTGTTAGAATGGGAACGCCGAAGTAAGTTTTTCGATCTTGAATTTGAAGAAATTAAAAATTTATGTAAAAAGTTTTTAATTAGGGAAGATAAGTTTATTGTTACTAAAGCAAAACATGGGCTTGCGAATACAAATTATATTATTGAATTCGAGAATGGAGATAAATTTATATTACGCATTAATGTTCGAGATATAGAGTTAGGTAAAAAAGAATTTAAACTTTCACATTTACTCCATAATGAACCTTTAGTTCCAAAATTTCTTAGTTTTAATCCTATAAATGAAACAACAAACTATTTTTGCAGTTTTATAGAATATCGTGAAGGTAATTTATTATCAGATTTTTTAACTGATCCTTCGCTTTTAGACTCAATACTAGTAATATATAGTAAACTTGGTGAATTTTTAGGGAATTTGAACTCCTATAAGTTTCAAGAAAGTGGTTTACTCACTGCAAATTTATCAATCAACAAAATTACTACCAAACATAATGAATATAATGTATTTATAAATTATATTTTAGATAAAATAACTAAGCCCAGAGTGAAAGATAAGTTAGGTAAACAACTTTCTGATAGTTTAAAAAATAAAATTATTTCATATGAGAAATTTTTTCCAAAGGAAGGTAATAATCAATTGGTGCATGGTGATTTTAAACCTTCTAATATTTTAGTTAAGAATGTCGATGGAACATTAATTTTATCAGGGATATTAGATTGGGAATTTGCTTATTCTGGTTCAGTATATGGTGATATTGCAACTTTATTTAGGTTTAAACATTTATTCGATAAACAGCTAAAAGAGAGTTTTGCTTCTGGATACTCAAAAGTATCAAAGTCACTAGATTCAGATTGGGAAAAAAAAGCAAAATTAGTTGATTTAGTAAATTTATGCGATTTGTTAGATTCTGAAGATGAAAGACCTAACATGTATAATAACATAACAGGGTTAATCGCTGATATAGTCAATTGATGAGAAGTTGGGGACGTCGTCGCTCGTCACTCCTAGCCCCAAATTTTCCTGAATTGACTATAGTCAATTTCTCCTGAACTAACTATAATCCCTACTTTGGGTAGCTAAAAGATAAGCAATTGACAAGTGGAATAAATAGAATGATCAAAGAATATCTTGAGGATAGATTTAAACAAGGTCGGCTTTATAATAGTTGGTTGATTGACGTTGATGATACGGCAAAAGCTTTAGAAAATTTACTAATATTTATAGAAAGCAGTTTGTTTGCAGATAAAATTCAATTAAAAAATCATCCAGATTATCGGTTAGTAGCAAGGGATAATTCTGGTTCCGCTAATGTCAAAGACATATCTGTTGACCAAATTAGGGATTTACAGCAATTTTTTTATAAAACATCGTCAATATCTAAATATAGAGTAGCTGTTATCTATCAAGCCGATCTAATGAATCTTAATGCGGCAAATTCCTGCCTTAAACTTTTAGAAGATACCCCAAAGGATAGTTTTATTTTCTTAATTACCTCAAGAGCTGCTGGCATAATAAGCACTATAAGATCTAGATGTGCTAAAATTAATATAAAATCACAAAATCGCTTAGTGGGGAGTGAAATATATGTTAAATTCATTACATATATTGCTAATTGTTCAAACCCTGAAGTGAGGTTAAATATTATCGAAGAATTTACCAGTAAAAACAAAGAATTATGGGGAGATTTTGCTTATAGCATGCTATATCTAGTTAATAGGATTACTAAGAAATCGCTCAATATCAATATTGAATTTAATGAATTAGAGAATAAAATATTTAATCAATTACCTTCCAATTCACCTGATTGGTTGGTAACAAAATTTGCTAATGTTAAGCGAATAATAAATAATACTATAGATTATGACCTAGATTTAAGAGCTAGTACCATAGCATTAATAGAAGAACTAACTTAAATTAAATATATCCTTAGTTATTTTTGTGACAATATTCTTTTTAATACGACATGGTGAAACAGATTGGTCTTTAAATGAAAAACATCAATTAAAAGGTGAATATAGGGACTTGCCATGTTTAACGCCAAATGGGATTAGACAAGCCAATGAGCTATCTAAAAATCTGAGATTAGAACATGCAGAACTAATTCTATCTTCTCCATATACTAGGGCGTTGCAAACCGCAGCAATTCTTTCAAAAAACATTAATTTAAACATCACTGTAGAATTTGACTTAAGAGAATGGCAACCAGACTTAAGGTTAGAAATTAGCAATCAACTACAGCTAAAAAGTGCAATAGATGATTATAAAAGAAATGATGGTATATACCCAGAAGGTATTCTTAAAACGTGGGAATCAAAAAGTTCTATAAAAGATAGAACAGAAGGTGTTTTAACAAAATATCTAAACTATAAGTATGTAATAGTAGTAACTCATGAGCAGGTAATAAAAACATGGGTAGATGCTTGTCAGATACTACATTGTTCTATTAATGAGTTAGAGATAACTTAAAAATATACTTAAATGATTTGCTAAAACGTCATTGCGAGGCTACATACTGGTCGTGGTAATCCTGTTTTGTGTCACCCCTGCGTAAGCAGGGGTCTAGATTCCCGCCTACGCGGGAATGACAATGGGAAGCGGGAAGACAATTTACTTTCAAACCACCCTAAAAACTATAAAAAAAGTAATATAGGCAACTACAAATAAAACTATACACATAGTGTAATTAAATATGTAGCCTGTTTGCGATCTACTTACCAAAATCCCAAAGTAATTTACTGTTTTGGCAAAATTACTTGGACCAAATCTATCAATGACTCTTTGGTCGATCAAATTCAATAGCTTACTTAAGTTGGCAACTAATCTTACTATCAGCAAGTCATACACTTCATCAAAATAATATTTATGTATTAACAATTTCCTCATAAATGTTATTTTCACTTTATCAATAATATTCTTATACAAATAAATACCCAAAACAATACCCATTAATCCCACAACCATTGGCAATAATTTTATATAAATAGGTGGGTGATTTGCTAATCTTTGATAAATATGAATATTGAATATACTATCAAGGAAATAACCATTTGGTTTGTCAAGAGCAAGAATATAATGACCTATCATCCCCGCAACAAAACTACCTACCACTAAAAGATTAAGTGGCAGATTCATAATATTGGGTGATTCATGAGCGTGATTAAATTGCTCTATAGTTAATCTAGTTTTGCCATGAAATACTAATAAGATAATTTTCATAGAATAAATGGCAGTCAAAATTGCCGCCACAATTCCAAGAATAAACACTGTAGTACCTATGACCCCACCGCTACTATATGCTAGCTCTAAAATAGCATCTTTTGAATAAAATCCAGCTAAAGGATAAATACCGATCAGCGCCAGTGAGCCGATTAAGAAATTACAGTAAGTAACTGGCATTTTATCTTTCAAACCACCCATCTTAAAAATATCTTGCTGATGACAAGCGTGAATAACACTACCAGCTGATAAAAATAATAAAGCTTTAAAAAATGCATGAGTAACTAAATGAAAAATACCAGCATTATAAGCTGATACACCGCAAGCAAGAAACATATAGCCAAGCTGGCTACAAGTGGAATAGGCAATAATTTTTTTTATATCATTCTGCACTATGGCAATAGTTGCCGCAAATATACAGGTAATACCGCCAATAATAGCAATAAAGCTCAATACCCCTACACTATATTCAAATAAATAAGAACACCTAGCTACTAAAAATACTCCAGCTGTTACCATAGTTGCAGCATGAATAAGTGCTGAGACTGGCGTTGGACCTTCCATGGCATCTGGTAGCCATATATGCAAGCCAATTTGAGCCGACTTGCCCATACATCCAAGGAATAATAGCAAACAGACTATGTCAATTATCGATACTGTAAAACCCCATATACTCAATTGTATATTAGACAATAATTGGGCTTTATCAAATACACTAGCAAAATCAACTACCCCAAAATAAACAATAATGGTAATAATCCCCACTATAAAGGCAAAATCCCCTATCCTATTGACGATAAAGGCTTTAATTGCTGCTTTATTTGCCGCTTCTTTTTGATACCAAAAACCAATTAATAAGTATGAACATAAACCAACACCTTCCCAACCAAAAAATAATTGGACAAAATTATCGGCTGATACCAAAGCTAGCATAAAGAAGGTAAATAATGATAAAAATGATAGAAATTTAGGTAACCCTTCATCATCTGCCATATAGCCAAGAGAATAAATATGTACCACCGCTGAAATCCAAGTAACCACTATAAACATAATAGCGGTCAGCTGATCGACATAAATTGCCCAATCTATCTTCATCTCACCAATTACTAGCCATTTTGCTAAAATTAGATGAATAATGGCTTTGTTTATTGCCACATTATAAAATATAAAGCTAGCGAATATTGCCGCTAAACTTATTGCAATAGTGGCAATGCAAGCTGCTTGCTTCTTGCTAAAACACTGACAAAACAAACCATTAATCATACCAGATATTAATGGTAACATTACCGTGAATATTGCTAATGCATTTACCATACCAATTCCTAAAATTACCCTTTCATCTGATTCATATCACTCAGCTCTATCGAACCTTTATTTCTAAAATAAACTAATAATATTGCAAGACCTATAGAAGTTTCGGCAGCTGCTATTGTTAAGATTATTATACTAAAAATTTGACCCGATATCTCATGGGCATAAGCAGAGAATGCGACAAAATTGATGTTGACAGCTAGCAGCATCAATTCAATCGACATCAGAATTGTTATGACATTCTTACGATGCATAAACAAACCGACCATTCCTATACTAAAAATCAGTGCCGACAAAATTAAATAATGTTCCAAAGTAATAGTACTAATCATATTGAATTTCTTCCACTCCTTCACTTAAACGCGGTTTAACCATTAATATACAATTATCCTTGTTTTTAGCATGTTGCTTGGCAATATCCTGCCTCCTAACTCCACTACGATGCCTAATAGTTAGAGTAATACAAGATATCATTGCCATAAATAGAATAATACCTGAAATTTGGAAAGGTAACATATATTCAGTATATAGTACCTGCCCAATAGCATGAGTATTAGAGTCAATTGATGAGAAGTTGGAGACGTTGTCGCTCGTCACTCGCCTATTACTTATAGGCGTCGCTCCATCGCTCTTAGCCCCAAATTCTCCTGAATTGACTATAGTATGGTTAGCTATCTCTGAATAGTCCATATTATCTAACACTATACCTTGTACACCTAAGCAAATTATCAAAACAAGATCAGCAAACATAATGAGTGCTACAGTCATACTGATCAATAAGTTTTTTTTGAATTGTACAATAATATCCACAAAACGAATATTCAACATCATTATAACAAACAAAAACAATACTGCTACCGCTCCAACATATATTACAACCAACATCATTGCTAAAAATTCTGCTCCTAATAGAATCATTAGCCCTGAACCGTTACAGAAAGTAAAGATCAGCCATAACACAGAATAAACAGGATTTTTACTCATGACCACCAAAACACTACTTATAACCATTAGTCCGGCAAATAAATAAAAAAACATTTCCATAATTATCTACCCGTAACTATTTATATTTATAATCATTATGTAGCTTAATTGCTAATTCTTGCTCCCACATATCACCATTCTTCAATAATTTTTCTTTATCATAAAGCAATTCTTGATGACTAATAGTAGCAAATTCAAAATTAGGACCTTCCACTATCGCATCAACTGGGCATGCTTCTTGGCATAGACCACAATAAATGCACTTAGTCATATCAATATCATATCTAGTAGTACGCCTACTACCATCTGCTCTTTCTTTTGCCTCAATAATAATAGCCTGAGCTGGACAAATTGCTTCGCAAAGCTTACAGGCAATACAACGCTCTTCACCATTAGCGTAACGCCTTAATGCATGTTCACCCTTAAATCTTGGGCTTATCCGCCCCTTCTCATAGGGATAATTTATCGTTACTTTAGGTTTAAAGAAATACCTCAAAGTTAGACTAAGCCCTGATACTATTTCAAATAACAAAAAAGACTTCAGGTAATTAATTATTTTCATTTCATTATACACCAAAAATTTGTAGCACTAAGTATGTTTTACAATTTATTTTCTTATTAGTTTGATCTATAGCTAAATTTAAAGGATTTATGCCATATACAAACATAGCACATTTGGGGTAATTGTAAAATTATTAGATAGAGAAATAATATCAAACAGTAAAGAACCATCAAAGAAGTATCTAGTTATAGTCAATTGAGGAGAAGTTGGTGACGTCGTCACTCGTCTCTCCTAGCCCCAAATTCTCCTGAATTAAAATTTAATTAGTCCATTAAAATAGAAAGAGTGGGTAATAAGGTCTTTTTTAAAACTATAATCATAACCAGCACCTAGTTTAAATGGTAAGACAGATTGTACGTTTACATAACCTCCTAAAGTATATTTCACATTCTTTGCAGATGATCCTACAGGTTTTATGATGGGAACTACTATTGGGGCTTGATGTGATGTGTTAGTAAAAGTAATTATGCCTGTGGGATTATTTAGTAAAAGAGTATTGTCTAATTTGACGTGAATTTCCGGAATAATTGAAATATTTTCTACCAAAATATTTTTACTTAAACTTATTCCAGTTTCAAGTAATATTCTTTTGCCTTTCTTAGTTGGTACATTAATGTTAAACTCTTTCCTATATTCTGTAAAATTGTTTATTAAAAAATGATCAAATGTTATTCCTACTATTGGTTTGAACAGAAATTTATCTAAATCCATTTTATAGTAAGTTTCAAGTTTTGCACGTGTTACATAACCGTTAGTCTTGCTATTAATTGCAATATTATTCCGTCCCCCTTTGTTTTTAATAAAGGCTTTACCATATTTGAGATAAGAATTCAGATATATATTTGGTGATAATGTATGTTGGGTATAAATTGCCGCTACATGTAAAATAGTATTTTGCTTATCATTAAAGATGGTTTGCAATTTAGTATACGAATTTGCAAGAGCATATGCGATTCCTATAATAAAACTATCCAGGGGTCGTGTATCAAAACCTAAAATAAAACCTTGCTGATTATTTTTAAAGGCTAAAATATTTCCTTGTTGCTGTTGTTTGGTAATAGAGCTGATAAATTGAATCCATCCTCCTTTTTTAATATAATCATTATCTCCTGACGCTACCACATTTACCGTAGAATTATCTGTTAATGTATGGTTAGTTAAAGCATTAGAAATCGTATCCAAATAGTCAAATTCTATATATGTAGTATATTTCGATATATCTTGCTCAACATCAGGGTTAATAGGTGAAATATAACTATTTTCTTCAGCTAATGTTTGAGAAGATGGAATTGCTACTGAATTTGGTTGTTCGGATTCTAAATTGGTTTGCTCAGTGCTTGAATCTGGTTGTTCGGATTCTAAATTGATTTGCTCGGTTTCTGAATTGGCTTGTTTAGCTACTAAAGTTGGTTGTTCGTCTGCTTGGTCTGGTTGTTTAACTACTGAAGACGGAGGGTCATCTACTGGAGCCGTAGGTTCAGCTGCTATTGGCTCCTCTTCTGCAAACAATGTTTCTAACCCTAGGTTGTCTCCAAATATTTCATATGGATCAACATCTGCATTATCGTCTACAGATACTGCAGCTTGTTGAATTACTTCATGCCCAGGTTTCTCAGCTGCTACATCTGTTTGTATAGCTACTGAGGTTTGTTCTTCATCTACTATATCTGTTTGTGTAGCTACTGTTTTTGTATCTGCGGTATTTGTGTATTCAGATACTAGGGTAGGATGGGCATCTACTGTAACCGTCTTTGTTGCTGGAGGCATATCTGTTGTTGTAGCAATTTCCATTACTGAAACTTCCTCGATTATTGGAGCCATATATATTACTGGATCTGCCATTACTGTAGCCTTTTCTGTTACAGGAGAGGTTACTGTTACTGTAGCTGTAGCCGTCTTTGTTGCTGGAGGCATATCTGTTGTTGTAGCAATTTCCATTACTGAAACTTCCTCGGTTATTGGAGCCATATATATTACTGGATCTGCCATTACTGTAGCCTTTTCTGTTACAGGAGAGGTTACTGTTACTGTAGCTGTAGCCGTCTTTGTTGCTGGAGGCATATCTGTTGTTGTAGCAATTTCCATTACTGAAACTTCCTCGATTATTGGAGCCATATATATTACTGGATATGCCATTACTGTAGCCTTTTCTGTTACAGGAGAGGTTACTGTTACTGTAGCTGTAGCCGTCTTTGTTGCTGGAGGCATATCTGTTGTTGTAGCAATTTCCATTACTGAAACTTCCTCGATTATTGGAGCCATATATATTACTGGAGTTGGCATTACTGTAGCCTTTTGTGTTATTGGAGAGGTTACTGTTACTGTAGCTGTAGCCGTCTTTGTTGCTGGAGGCATATCTGTTGTTGTAGCAATTTCCATTACTGAAACTTCCTCGATTATTGGAGCCATATGTATTACTGGAGTTGGCATTACTGTAGCCTTTTGTGTTATTGGAGAGGTTACTGTTACTGTAGCCGTAGCTGTCTTTGTTGCTGGGGGCATATCTGTAGCTCTCTCCATTACTGGAGATGGTTCTGTTATTAGAACAATAGCTGCATGCCCAACAATACCCTTTTTAGCCGCTTCTAACTCATCTCTCAATGATAACGAATTTCTTGTTGTAGGAGGTATATCATCTAATGACTCATCTTCAGAATCTACCCTTTTTCTTTTTCTAGATATTTGTTGTGGAGCAGTTTGATTAGATTCTGTGATTGTAGGTGATGGAGTATCTCTTATTGCTAAATTATCCAAAGAAGCATATCCTTCATCTTTCAACTGTTGCACAGGTTTATTAGGTTTCACCTGTTTATCATTCTCTACCGGTACAAACTCTTCAAATTCATTAGGTATATTTCTCCTTTCTGACTGAGCTAAGAGTAGTGACCTAATATTATCATCTAGAGCATGTAACTTAGATTCAAGGTCATCTCTTGTTTCTTTTAATTCAGTAATTTTATTTGCTTTTTTATCAATAGAAATTAATAGTTGGTTGTGTTCGTCGAGTTTTTGTTCGAGCAATGGCATTTGCTCTTCTATGTCACTTATATTTCCCTGTAAATTTTTCAACTGTTCGTTTGCTACTTTAAGTTTAACAGAAAAAGTTTCTTCTGCTTCTGCAACTCTATCAAAAAACTTCCCTTGTATTTCTTGAAGTTTAACAGAAAATTTTTGTTCTGTTTTTTGACTATTATAGTCTTCTTTAGGATTAAGTAATGCTAGGTAATCTTTTTCTAGTAAATCAAGCATTTCCGTTAATTTATTTCCATCTTCAGATGGTTTTATTATTATGTTTTCTGGGTCTACTTTTTTCAATTTCTCATGAGTGTCATTAACAATAAACCATATTTGTTCCATGTTCTCTTTAAATTCAGCAAAAGAAATTTGTTCTGTTTCTTTACTATATAATGGCAAATTTTTGATCTCTTGTTGCTGTAAAATTGAGAGCATTTCTTCACTCTTTTGTTTTTCTAAATTATATTTGTATTGCCGATCAAGTAATGATGAATACTCTATTTCTAGCGAATTAATTTCTTCTTCCAAATTTTTGCGATCATTCAATAATTTTATTTTTTGGGAATGTTCTTGTTCTAATTCTTTTAATTCATCACTGACTTTATCAATAGTACTCCATGTTGCTTTTCTTTCATTTTTTAGGTGTTGTATATAAGTAATTGGGAGTGGGGGAGAAAATTGTCCTGTTTCTTCATTAAATCCTACTGCCAAGACATCAGATACGTCAAATTTTTGCAATAAGAAAAATAAAAAAATAAAAACTAGATACTTTTTTACTAAATATTTATTAACAAAATAATTTTGTAACATGCTAAATATAACCATTCAATTACCTATCAATTAATTTATTTGTTAAAAATTAATTAATATTAACGTAGTTGTCACAGCAATACAAAGTAAAAAGTGCAATTATAGTTTTATTCTTAGGAAATTAAGTTGTTATATGTTGTAAAAAGTTATAACTATAGATTAAACGTACCTTTAAATAGAAATACGACTAATAAAATTAATAATTACGAGAAACAAGGAAAGTAAAATAAAAATACTATAGCCAATTGATTAGAAGTTGGGATTAGGAGACTGTCGGAAGTTAGAAGAGGGAGAGGGTTTTAGAGACCATCCCTACTTAACTTAGTCATCTCTGCTCGACTCAGTGTCACCCCTGCGTAAGAAGGGGTCTAGATTCCCGCCTACGCGGGAATGACAATAGTAGGCGGGAATGATAAGAGAGCATAGGAGCAAAGCCTGTAATAGACGAAACAAAGTGACGACGTCAATGTCAGCAATCTCTCATCAATTGACTATACAAGCTTTGATTAGCTATACTACCCGATCTTCTTCTTGTGTTAAAAATTCCTCCAGCTTTTCTCTTGTGTAATCTTTTTCTTCTAAGATTACTTCATTGTCAAAAATATGTTGTACTGTTTTTTCTTCTAATAATGGACCTTTTAAGTGCTCAATAGATCGAGGGTTTTCTTGATAGAACTTTAATATTGCTTTTTCTTGACCTGGAAATCTCCTTGCTTGAGCTATAATAGCATTTTTAATATCATCCTGTTCAATACGTAAATTCTTAACTTGCATATATTCTGATAACATCAGACCTACTCTAACACGACGTAAGGCTAGCTTATTATAGTACTCATTAATTTCTGCTTCTGATTTATCTTTAAATATTGAATCTGAGTCGTTACTTTTCTCCGTTTGAGATTTTAAAGTATTTACTTCCTGGGCTATTAAAGATTTGGGAACATTAAACGTTAATATCTCTTCTAATTGATCAAATAATCTCATCTTCATTAAAGTATGTATATTCTCCCTATATTCATCTGCTATACTTTTAGAAATATTAGTACGCAATTCTTCAACTGTCTTACAATTAAATTTCTTAGCAAACTCATCATCAACGACTATTTCATCAGCAGAATGTACCGCCTTTACCTGAACAATAAATTTAGCAGGCTGACCTGCAATTTGTTCCATATGATATTCTTTTGGGAATGTAACATTAACCTCTACCTCATCTCCAGCTTTACTACCAATAAGCTGATCTTCAAACCCATCAATAAAAGTTCCACTACCAATTACTAATTTGTAATCTGTAACTTTACCACCTTCAAAAGGCTCATTATTGACATAACCAATCGCATCAATAGTAACTTCCTGCCATTTTTCTACTTTCCCTTTATTTTCTTTAGTATAATTTTTTGACATAGATGCAAGTTTATCTATTTGCTTATTAATATCCTCTTCCTCAACTACTAATTTTGGATAAATAACTTTAATTTTTTTAAAATCTGGTAATTCAACATCAGGTAGTAGCTCAAATTTTAGAGTAAATTCTAGATCCTCATTATCTTTATCACATAAATCTTCTAATTGAGGATTACCTACTGTTTTTAGTTTATGATCTTTTATAATATGCTGTACTGCGTGATTAATTTCATGGCTTACCACATCAGACCTAACAGACTGCCTATATTTTTGATTAACAATGTTGATCGGCACTTTTCCAGCACGGAATCCATTAAGTTTAACTTTTTTTGATAAACTATCTAATTCTTTTTGCACTTTATTGGCAATTTTAGAAGAAGGAAGGACAACTTTCACTTCAAAATCTAGACCTTCATTTTTAAGTTCTGTGACTTGCATACTAAAAACTCATTAGCAATATTAAAATATCATGCAAAAACTTGAAGAATTGCTAAACCAATCACTGCAATTTTTGCTTATTTATTTGTGGTGCGGATGGAGGGACTTGAACCCCCACGCCTTGCGGCGCTAGAACCTAAATCTAGTACGTCTGCCAATTCCGTCACACCCGCATAGTGTATCTTGACTATTTATCAACTAGTCTTAGCTAGAAATTTTGTCAGAGCATTATAATACACATGATATAAGCTTTGTAAATCTCTAACTTTTGTATATTCATTAATTTTATGTGCTGTATCAGATAATAAACCAAATTCCACAACAGGACAATAATTTTTGATAAACCTCGCATCAGAAGTGCCACCACTAGTAGATAATTTTGTAGATATTTGAGTTGTATTAGATACTACTTGAACAAAATCAGCAATTAACCCTGTTGGTTCTTGAATAAAACAATTAGCTGAAGATACACTACTTAATTCATATTTAAATTGGTATTTAGCACAATATTTGGTAACTATCTGCTCTATCAAATCTGTTATGCTAGATGACGAATGAGCGTCATTAAAACGAATATTAAACTTTGCTGTAACTTTCCCTGCTATTACATTAGTTATATCATTGCCTACATCAATAGAAGTAATTTCTAAATTTGACTGTTGAAAAAATTTACTCCCTTCATCTAATCGATAATTAATCAATTCATTAAGTATTTGAACTAAAGGATGAATCGGATTATTGGCTTGTAATGGATATGCTACATGCCCAGCTGTACCATATAGAGCTAAGTTAAAGTTAATACTTCCACGTCGACCAATTTTTACGGTATCCCCTACTTGCTGTTCATTTGTTGGTTCGCCTACAATAGCAAGATCGATCAAATTATTATCATAGTCAATTGATGAGAAGTTGGGGACGTTATCACTTGTCGCTCGCCTATTACTTATAGGCGTCTCTCCATCGCTCTTAGCCCCAAATTCTCCTAAATTGACTAGATCTCGATGCAAATATTTTAGCATTTCTACAGTGCCATATTTGCCACTTCCTTCCTCATCACTAGTAATTAGAAAACTAATTGAACCATTAGGAACTTTAACACATTCAATGAACTGCAAGCTAGCAGCCAAAAAACATGCTATCGCTCCCTTCATATCGACAGTTCCCCTACCATAAATCTTCTCACCCACTTTACTTGCTATAAAAGGATCATTAAGCCATAATGCTCTATCACCTGCTGGCACAACATCAACATGTCCAGCAAAACAAATATTAGGACGGGCAGTACCATAAACAGCATAAAGGTTGGTTACTTTATAATTATCTTCACCAAATATTTTGGTTTCAGTCTTAAAACCATTTTTTTCTAATAAATTACTAATATATTCAATACAACCGCTACTATTAGGCGTTACTGATTGAAAACTAATCAATTTTTCAAGAAGTTGTATATACATATTCCAACTATTCTCGGACAACTAAAACAGACACCCCAGAATGCCGCACAATTTTCGACGCATTAGGACCTAGCATATAATCTCTAAGCTGTGGTCGTACTGCTGAAATAATAATTAAATCAGCTTTCACTTCATTAGCATATTGTATTATTTCATCATAGACCGCCCCTCGACCAATATGTAATTCAACTTCGATCTCCTCAGGCACATATTGCCTAATTAGCTCTGTTACCTGTACCCGATATTTTTCTTTTTGGTCTTTTGCCCAGTTTTTAGGCAAATAATCCTCGACCATTTTCATACCAAAATCCGAAATGATATAAAGAAAATGTAATTTGGCATTAAAGATAGTAGCAAAACTTAAAGCCTTTGGTAATATTGCCTTAACCGATTGTTTATCCGACAAATCTAATGGTATTATTATATTTTTAAACACAATTAACAACTACTCCGATATTTATCTATTTATTTTACGCTTTTAGATTTACCTACGACGTTATTGCGAGGAAACCGTAAGGTCGACGAAGCAATCCAGAAAGTGACTAAAAATGGATTACTTCGCTCACATACGTTCGTTCGCAATGACGTGTTTTAGATTTATCTATTTCTGACTGCTGAATGTTTTGGCAAAATAAAGTTATTAGTATCAGCAAAATGATTAATATCGATATTATATAACATATAATTAGAATGTTTAAAATGTTTTACATTTTTATGAAACATACCAATAAATTTATCCAATAATTTAGCATCCATACTACTGTTAGTAACTAAAATTGCCGTTACTGCCACTGTATTCAAATCTGCAGTGATTCCAGGATATAATCTTTTATCCAGCAATCCCTTATGAAAAGCTTTATTAGTGGCTAGTAATTGTTCAATTTTATCATTTTCCATAGGTATAAAATCAATCCCACAACTATTAGCCGTAAATCCTACTAAAGCATTAGGATGACCTACCGTCATAATCATCACATCAATTTTACCATTACAAAATTGTTTTATTGACTCTTCGTAACTCATTTCATCGCAATCTATTGGCTCTTTGGTAAAATTATATAACTTCCTGATAGCATCGTAAGTAATGGTATTACTAGACAATGACAAACCATTTGATATTCTCTTCCCTTCAATATCTGAAAAGCCTTTTATTTTATCCTTATCCTGACTTTTTACTAAAACAGTAAAAAGCTCGTCATATAAATTAAGCACCTGACGCATTTCTTGCATTTTCTCTGTATTGGCATAATGCCCAACAGCTTCAAACGCTTCCAATGCTATATTGGATTGCACCAAAGCTAAATCTATCTTACCTTCTCTTAGCAAATTTAAATTTTCAACACCTCCATTGGTAGGTACTACTTCACAATTTACAGTTTTATCAGCTAAAGTCATGGTTCTACACAAATCCAATCCGATAGAGTAATAACCTTTCAAAATCGAACCAGAACCAATTCTTATTGTTTTTTGCGAAGCTAAGACACAATTATTAGTACAAAACAGACAAAAAACTACCAATAAAACTCTAAAATTGTTCATAAATATAATATACACTATAACTAATTGACCACTAATACTTTTTAAGATAAATAATTAAAAAAATTACTCCCCCTATCAATAGAGAGTTATTTCCGACAATATTTTAGGGTACCCTTCCTTCGTCATTGCGAGGAGCTACTTTAGTAGCGACGAAGCAATCCAAAAAAGTAATCAGGAATGGATTGCTTCGTTGACCTACGGTCTTTCTCGCAATGACGTCTGAGGGGCTTTGCTTCGTCGCAGCAAAACTACTTCTCGCTAATAGATAGACTTAGCTATAAACTACCCCTACTACTATCGATAATCAAGATAATTGTTACAGTGCATATATAAAAAACTCCTATTCCTTATAATATTCTTCTCCAATTTCAATTTCAGCCCGGTTATTTGACTTACGCCAATTATTGCTGTCCCTTAGTGAGTAGATACAGCCACAATATTCTTGCTTATAAAAATTCTCACGTTTAGCTATTTCGTACATTCTACTACTCCCGCCTGATTTTCGCCAATTATAAGTCCAGTAAGTTATTCCATCGTAATGAGAGGCAGCTTTAATGCCTGATTCATTAATTTGATTCATGTCTTTCCAGCGGGAAATGCCAAGAGAACTGGTAATAACTTTAAAATCATTCTCATAGGCATAAAGGGCTGTACGTTCAAAACGCATATCAAAGCACATAGAACAACGTTTGCCTCTTTCTGGCTCCCATTCCATACCTTTGCTTCTCGCAAACCAATTTTGTACGTCGTAATCTGCATCAATAAAATTGATACCCATTTTTTCAGCAAAACGAATATTTTCATTCTTACGAATTTCATACTCTTTTTTAGGATGAATATTGGGATTGTAGAAAAAAATAGTTAAGTCAATACCAGACATCAACATTTTCTCCATAAGTTCTCCTGAACATGGAGCACAACAGGAATGTAATAGAACTTTATTTTCACCATTTGGTACTGATAGGATTTCATTCATAATTAGTTACTAATTTTCTTTATAAAATTTTAAAATAACATACAATATTATCGCACAACAATTCAATAATAAGATATTGCATTGTTTGTAGAAAAACGCATAATAAATTATTATTTTTTATTAACAATAATTTTGTTACTAATTATTGAATATAGTGAATTAACTTGAATTGGTAACGTTATAAATCCAATTAGTATTTAGCCTAAGCGTTATGGCTCAGAGCCACTTTAGTGGCATTGAAGCAATCCAAAAAGCGATAAAAATAGATTGCTTCGTAGGCTTACGCCCCACAATTGTTGAAAGTTAGAAGGTAAAGCGGGTTTTAGATAGCTTTTCTGTCATTGCGAGACCACGTAGTGGTCGTGGCAATCCATTTTTGGTTACTTTTATGGATTGCTTCGTCGACCTACGGTCTTTCTCGCAATGACGTTGACCACATACGACTTTTAAATTATCCGGTCTAAAACCGCTTCCTCTTCTAACTTTCAACAGTTGTGGCTTATGCCCCTTCGCAATGACGTTATCTGTCATTGCGAGACCACATAGTGGTCGTGGCAATCCATTTTGGGTCACTGAATTGCTTCGTAGGCTTACGCCCCCTCGCAATGACGTTTTTATAAAAAAGGTAATTGCTATGGACAACGTCACTAACTTCTCATCAATTGACTATAGATCATTCACTTCATTTTTACTTTTAGTAATGAGCTGATTTTTAGTAGCAGAAGGAGGGAGGGGATTGTTGTGATAATAATAAATGTAAAAAAGTTTTGCCATCCGAATTGTACAACAATATATCCTGAAAGAGCTGGAAAAATCGATCGTGAAAATCCCATCATAGAAGTGAAAAACGAATATTGTGTAGCACGAAATTTACCTTGACAAATTGAAGCAATAAAAGCAATGTAGGCTGTCATAGTCATTCCACCAGTTATACTCTCAAAACCTGTCGTAATAAAGAATAAGGGTAGATTTTTACCATAAATCTCTTGCAGAATAAATAAGGTATGTGCTATGGCATGAATTACTCCAAATATCAGCAAGCTATCCAAGATATTCTTTTTTCTCATCACTGAGCTAGCTATTAGCCCACCAATTATTGCAGATATTATGCCGAAAAATTTCCCTGCACTAGCTATTTCAAATTCGTTATAACCAATATGTATCAGAAAAGGATTAATCATCATACAAATAAAATTATCTGGTAATCTATATAAAATAAGGAAGATTATTATTAAAAAGATTAAATAAAAAGATCCTACAGGTCTCAAGATATTTTGTATAAAGTTTGAACTATTTACCTTATAATCCTGATAAGTTTGGGAAATTAAGTCATGCTTTAATCGTAAGATACTCACAACTAAAATAGCAGAGCAAACAAGTACAGAAATGGCAAAGATTTTATATACATTATTCCATCCCAAGTAGCTTGATAGATAAATAGCACCGGAACCTGATATTAGCATACCGATACGATAGCCAAAAATATAAATTCCAGAAGCTACCCCTTGAGATTCTTTGGCAATAATTTCAGTTCTAAATGCTCCTAAGACAGTATCTTTAGCTGAACTTAAAAATGATATTATCAATCCTACCAGTGCAAACAATATTAGACTATGATGAGGATCCATGGTACTTAAAAGAAAAATAGCCAATGCCAACAAAATTTGAATCAGACAAATCCAAGATAATCTATGACCAAGTAGTTTACTTAACCAACCTAACTTTACAGTATCAAAAATAGGAGCCCATAAAAAATTGATAGAATAAGGTATTACGATAACAGCAAACATTCCAATAGATTGTAAATCAATATTTTCTTTAGCAAGCCAATAGTTTAAGGTATTGCCTGTAATCATTAAGGTAAATCCGCTAGTTAAACCAAACAACCAAATAATGAACAATTTTGAAGGAGTTAACATATAAATATCTAATAAGAAAAAACTATAATACAATAATAATTTTCCTATACAAGTTAAGTTAGATTCTATAACTAACCGGAATAGGATTTAGCTGATAAACCTATCCTACCCGTTTATAAGGTAGGACTATCTTATTAGGAGCCTTATTACTATAACTAATTCCATAACCTTTTTGGCACCACTCTTTAACCAGATTAAACTTATGATTAAAAATTTTATCTATCTTTGATAATAGTTGATATTTTCCATCATAATATACTGTAGGGTCTATACCTCTAAATTTTGGTTTAATGTTTATTTGCCCTTTGCCAAATTCCACTATTGAAAATGTTTTAACTTTATGAGAATATTCCTTAAATAATTTTCGTAACTTAACATCTTTACTCATTTGAAGCTTTGTTAAAACTTGCTTATCTATACCAAAATGTAATTCATCTTTAGTAATAAGATTTATATCTACAGCACGTTTTAATATCTTAACGAAGCAGTCATATACTACAGCATTCCATTCGCTACCCCAAAATTCCCAAGTAAAATCTAAAGAAAGCATAGCAAATTGTTTAGCAAGCACAGGATCTGTAAAGAACCATATATTATGTTTAAATTGTAAATTTTCGACCATTTCCTTTGCTTCAATTTCTGAAATTTTGTTAAGAATAACGCCTGTGTGAATATTATATTGTATTCGATCTGCACAAAGTGAAGGCAAGGGGGATTCTAATGCTATGTATTTGGGATTATCAGGGTCTAGTTCACTAATAGAAATGTTATATTTACTGATAATTTTTTCAATATCCATTTTCTTTAGAAACCATAAATGGATAGTATCTTGATAAGAATGTCTGCTATTTGGTTGATAAAATAAATTATCTCCTAAATGAGAAAAAACAGTATGAGAAACATCATGTAACAAGCCGGCTATTTGTTCAATTTTTGACACTCCTGCTTTTTGTAATAAAACAAATACTCCTATACTATGATCATAGCGACTAAAAAATGGCATTAATTCCAAATAAGGGGGTGGGCCAGATTGATCAATTTCTTTTATTCTTTGCATAGCTTTACTTTGTATTAATTCCTCTATTATCGGATCATTAACTATAGAATCACCCCATACTGTATGAAGAACCTGTTCAGCATAGGAAGATAAACAAATAATATAATTTATTATAATAGCAAAAATTATTCTTTTTATCACAATCTACCTTTTATAATTAGAAAAGGAGCCATTATCAAAATAATATCATTACTTGTCAAGATTCTTACCATAAGCATAAACAGCTTCTATGAAAAATTTTGTTGACAAAATTGAGGAAGGTAGTACTATTGCTGTTTTTAATAGAGTTCTTGCATAACCTAATCTAATTGGTAATTTTGTTGTCAAAACTCGTCTCCGTTCCTCACGTACATCTTAGTACGCTGCGGTACTCGACTTCGTTTTTCCTAAAAATTCCTCAATTATCTTTAGGTTATGCAAGAGTTCTAATTTAAGCTAGAAAAATTTTAAAAATTGATTTATCACTTTTAAAGTTTTTGTTAAATAATATCAAAGGATAAATTTTATATGAAAGTTGTAAGTTCGTTAAAATCTCTAAAGAAAAGAGATAAAGATTGCCAGGTTGTAAAAAGAAAAGGTAAAATTCTTGTAATAAACAAGAAAATTAAAAGGTTTAAAGCTAAGCAAGGTTAGATAATTTAGAAATTTCATACGTTGTTGATTAAATTTCTAAGATTTAATTTTAGATGGAGGATCTTATGCAAAATACTAATTTGATAATCATTGCAGTAGGTCTACTTGTAGTATTTATTATATTCTTTGTTTATAAGAAGAGCAAAAATGCGTCTGTTAGTATGCTTATCAAGGATACTAATAATGCACAAGAGCTTAATGCACCATTTAATAAAGCAGATAATATCAAGAAGCTAACTCTAAAAGAAAAGGTTGAGCTATCGTGGAAGTTCTTATATGAAATTACAGAATCAATTGTTAATAAATTTTCTAAAGAGGATGTAGAATTAGTAAATCATCTTGGTCACACATTGTTAAATAACGGTATGAAGTATGAGCATGTAGTAGACCTTGGTATTAAGCAACAAATTACATCAAGAGCTGCAAATATTGAACAACAAGCCCATTCTCAGTCCCAGAAATCTTTGGGTAAATAAGCATCGGTAATTTTGACAGCAAGATTAATTGTGAGCGTTCAGAGAAAAAAGTTAAAGTACAAGATTCCTATTAGTTATCGCAGGCAACCTCCTAGAAGCAATTTAACCTCACAACCGTCATTGCTTCGTCGACCTTACGGTCTCCTCGCAATGACGGTTTCTCAATATATTGTTTTCTTAAACTGATGCTTATGCACAATGACGCTTGGCGATCAGATTTTTTATTCATCATAAGAAAAAAAACCGTAAACACTCACATAGCTAAGTCTAACGAACCTAAGAGCAAAATCAAACCGACATAATTGTTATTTTTAAATCTAGTAAGACAGTTTTGTGGGTCTGAAATTTCTAATGTTATTACCTGCCAAATCAGCATCATATAAGCACAAAGGATAGCTATATAGTTAAGGTGATGAGCTGCTATAATTTTAGCAATTATGAATAATATTATGAAAATGGTATAATAAACATATAGATGCAGTTTATAGTTTTTCTTTTCTAAAAATAATGGCATTGATTTGAGATTAATCTTTTTATCGTACTCTATGTCCATAAAGCCATAAATAATGTCATAACCGATAGTCCAAAAACAGCAGGCA
Organism: Candidatus Tisiphia endosymbiont of Ceraclea dissimilis; assembly: GCF_964030735.1. Taxonomy (NCBI): domain Bacteria; kingdom Pseudomonadati; phylum Pseudomonadota; class Alphaproteobacteria; order Rickettsiales; family Rickettsiaceae; genus Candidatus Tisiphia; species Candidatus Tisiphia endosymbiont of Ceraclea dissimilis. Next base: position 591,036 of record NZ_OZ034917.1, on the reverse strand, counting down.
ATATACATAATAACAGCTTCTAGTGATATTTTATCGATTACTGCACTATTACCAATCAAGACTCCGTTAAATGTTAGCCCTAGAAATATTTGTGGAAAAAAAGTAATTCTCTTCATTAGTGGATATAAAATGATCATGATGCAGGAGAAAAACCCTAAGTAAATGGCTGTTTTATTTAATGATAATAAAATGGCTAAGGAAATAATTGATAATATAATTAACAAAATCATCGCGTCACTTACTTTCAATGAGCCATTAGCCAAAGGTCTATTTTTTGTTCGTAACACATATTTATCAAAATCTTTGTCAAAAATATCGTTAAGAACGCTACCAGCTCCTCTGGTAACGACACTTCCGATAAAGAATAATAGTAATAATTTTACTAAATTATATATTGTAATATTGGTAAGAAGTACCCCAAAGCATGCTGAGAAGAATACTAACAGATATCCAGTAGGATTTTGCAGCCTCATTAAACTGAGACTTAGGAAAAATTTATTTGGCATTACTATTAATTATGATATATCTTGGTTTAATTTAATTATAATAGTCTTATTATGACGGAATTTCCAAAAGATTATAGCTTTAGTGAAAGCGAAAGAAAATGGCAAAAATTTTGGCAAGAACAAAAAATTTATCTTTGGGATAAAAATGAAACAAGGGAAAATAGTTTTGTAGTAGATACTCCACCACCAACAGTCTCAGGGCAACTGCATATAGGACATGTTTATAGTTATACCCAGGCTGATTTCATGGTTCGTTTCAAACGGATGCTAGGTAAAAATATTTTTTATCCAATCGGTTTTGATGATAATGGTTTACCTACCGAACGTTTAGTTGAAAAGCAAAAGCAGATAAAAGCAACAAATATGGCAAGAGAGCAATTTGTTGAAATATGTAAAGAAGTTGTTATTTCTGAAGAAGAAAAATTTCGTTCATTATTTAATCAAATGGCTTTATCGGTTGATTGGACTTTGGAATATCAGACAATTAATCCATTATCACGAAAAATGTCACAAATGTCATTTTTAGACTTAGTAAATAAAGGAGAAGTTTACCGCAATAATCAACCAATATTGTGGGATCCAGTTGATCAAACGGCTTTAGCACAAGCTGATATCGAAGACCAAGAAAAAACTTCAATGATGAATGATGTAATTTTTCAGACCAGTAAGGGCGAGAGGATTATTATTGCTACTACTAGACCAGAATTGTTACCAGCTTGCGTTGCGGTATTTTATAACCCAAATGATGATAGATACAAACATTTGCAAGGTCAATTTGCCATAACACCGCTATTTGATATTAAAGTACCTATTTTAGCAGATGATTTAGTTCAAATAGATAAAGGAACCGGGCTTGTTATGTGTTGTACTTTTGGTGACGTAACCGACATAACTTGGTGGAGAGTTCATAATTTACCTATAAAAATTATTATAGATAAAAAAGGTATCATAGATTTATCAGACGAATTATCAAATTCATCTTCTTATAATCAGATAAATGGCTTAAAAATAAAAGATGCTAGAAGTAAAATTATAGAAATCTTAAAAGAGAAAAATTTATTAGTTAAACAAGTAGAAATCACTCAAACAGTAAAATGTGCTGAACGTTCAGGAGCTCCACTAGAGATACTTACCATACCGCAATGGTTTGTTCACACGATAAAACATAAAGATGTTTTAATGCAACGAGCGAATGAAATTAATTGGCACCCCAAAAATATGAAAATTAGGCTTGAGAACTGGATAAATGGTTTATCATGGGATTGGTGTATAAGTCGTCAACGCTATTTTGGCGTGCCATTCCCTGTTTGGTATTCTAAACGAGTTGGAGAAGTAGGCAAAGCTATATTTCCAGATATAACACAACTGCCAGTAGACCCAACCAAAGATTTGCCAATTGGCTATTCGCGAGAAGAGGTAGAGCCAGATTATGATGTTATGGATACTTGGGCTACTAGTGCAATCTCACCGCAATTAAGTAGTCACGGTATATCTGAAAAGTTTAACGTAGATGCTGAGCGTCACCACAAATTATTTCCAGCTGATTTGCGTCCACAAGCTCATGAAATTATTAGAACCTGGGCTTTTTACACAGTACTTAAAGCCCAATTGCATGAAAATACCCTACCTTGGAAAAACATTATGATTAGTGGGTGGTGCCTGGCATTCGATCGTAGCAAAATGTCAAAATCTAAAGGGAATATTATTGTACCACAAAAATTACTTGAGCAATATGGGGCTGATGTAATGCGTTATTGGACTTCTAAATCTAGGCTTGGAGCTGATACTGTTTACTCTGAAGAGGTAATGAAAAATGGGAAGAGACTTGTTAATAAATTATGGAATGCTTGCAAATTTGCGGCTATTCATTTTGACAAATTAGATCCATTAGATAAAAATGTCCAGATTCCTGATATAGAAAGCAAAATTTGTCACAAGTTTGACCAATGGTTAATAGTAAAACTAGTTGAGTTAGTAGATAAAGTTGAATCAGATATGCATAATTATGAATATACCGATGCTATGGAGTCAATAGAAAAGTTTTTTTGGTCAGTATTTTGTGATAATTATCTTGAAATCACTAAGACCCGAGCTTATAACATGGATGGCTCAGACAATAGAGGGCAGTATAGTGCTATAATCACTTTATATTATTCGATAAAAATTTTACTCAAATTATTAGCTCCTTTCTTACCGCATATAACAGAAGAAATTTGGCAAATATTATATAGTACAAAATCTATCCATAGTCGAGGTAATTGGTCTCAAATCAAAAAATTCTCTTTCCCGGTAGAGCAAATTCAACCTGATAGGCTTATTAAAATACTAGATTTGGTTAGAAAAGCTAAAGCAGAAAAGAATTTGTCAGTTAAAGCTAATATTAAGGTACTAGAAATTATAGGAGAAAAACTTCCTAATGACTTAACGATAGACCTTAAAAATGTTACATCTTCTCATAAAATAGAATTTGTTGAGGAATTTTCATCAACAAATCAAGTTTTAAAGAATGATGAAGTTGTAGTTAATATAATATACTGACAATAAATCATCGATGAAGAAGGTAATAAAAATAGGTACAAGAAGAAGTACTCTGGCTTTGATTCAGACAGGTTTAGTAATTGACCAAATTAAAATTCATTATCCACAGATAAATTATGAAATAGTCCCAATAGTTACCTCTGGCGATTTGATTAAGGATAAAAATTTGTATGATATAGGTGGGAAGGCTTTATTCTTAAAAGAAATAGAAGCTGCTCTTATAAATGAAGAAATTGATTTAGCTGTACATTCATTTAAAGATGTACCTTGTAAATTACCGTCAGAATTGATGATATGTGCTGTACTTGAGAGAGAAGATGCACGAGACGTATTTGTCTGCTTGAACTATAAATCAATAGAAGAATTGCCTTTTGCCAGTATAGTTGGTACATCCTCAGTACGTAGAAAAATCCTAATACAAAGAAAAAGACCTGATTTACAAATTGTTACTTTTAGAGGAAATGTTGATTCAAGAATAAAAAAATTAATGCAAGGTGATGTTGATGCGACCATTCTCGCTTATAGTGGTTTGAAAAGATTGGGGCTATTTGATGAAAAATATTGCCACTTAATAGATATAAAAGAGATGTTGCCATCTGTAGGGCAGGGAGTTATAGCGGTAGAGATAAGAAAAAATGATAACAAAATGCAGGAGATATGTAATAAAATTAACCATCTTGAAACATGGGAACTAATGAAGGCGGGAAGAGCATTTTTAGAATATCTAGATGCAGATTGTAAAACCCCTATAGCTGCTTATTCAACATACGTATACTCAAATGATTTAAGTATACGTGATAAGGTTATTCATACGGAGTTTATGCTTGCCAATTTTGATGGCAGTAAAATAGTTTTTCATAGCGAAACTTCCGATTCAAAAGATGCTAAAAATTCTGGCATAAAAGCTGCCAAGAATATGATATAGTCAATTAACCTTAATTAGTGCTGAATAAGCACCTATCGTGTTGTTTATTTTTGTTCTATAGTTTTATTAGCTCTGCTTTTTTGGTTAAGGATTCTATGCCATTTAAGTCAGTAGCAGTTACCCATAGTTGTAATCCTAATTCTAGGAAAAGATCAATTAAATATTCTCGCCTTTTCTTGTCAAGATGGACAAAAACCTCATCTAACAGTAAAATAGGCATAGCGATATTTTCTTTAATAGAATAATTAACTTGGGCAAGTATTATTGCAATGAGCATAGCCTTCTGTTCACCGGTAGAGCAGTGTTTAGCTGGGGCATTTTTTTCTTTATGAATAACTATAAAATCACTTTTATGAACTCCAAAATTAGTACGATTAGACATTCTATCACGAATACGACAGCCCACTAATTCATTTTTTATAAAATCTACATCTATATCATAATTTTTTGATATTTTTTCTTCTATAACCCCATTAATTGATAAAATAGCTTTAGGGAAGTCATTATCCAAATCATCAATGGTTTTTTGAATATGTTCTAAAATTTTCAACCTATTAATAGCAATTTGAATTGATAATTCTGCCATTTTCTCTTCAATTACTCCAAGCCAATTTGTATCAACTTGATCTTGTAATAGGATTTTACTGCGTTCATGCATATAATATTCATATTTAGTCACTATCCCTGCATGCGATGGATTAAAATTATAGACAATCCTGTCAAAGAATTTACGTCTATCACTAACACCAGAAGAGAAAATACCATCCATTTGGGGAGTAAGCCAAATCATAGCAGAGAACTTGCTCAATTCATTATTTTGTATTTTAGCACCGTTAAATTCTGTAAGTCGCCTATTAGATTGACGTTTTAAATTTGTTGAAATTTCAACTAGTCCAAGTTTACTGTGTAGTAGCCCATAAGCCGAACAATGCTCTGCCCCTCTTTGACAAACATCATCTAATTTTGCTGATCTCAAACCTTTACCAGGAGAAAATAGTGATATTGATTCTAGGATGTTAGTTTTACCACTACCATTTGCTCCTATTAATATAATAGGGTTATTACCAGTATTAATCTCTAAATCCTGAAAATTACGATAATTTAGTAGTTTTAATTTTTGTAAGTAAATATTATTAATCAATAAATTGTCTTCCCACCACTTTTAAAATTTTGATGAGCCTTGTTTAATTTTTTAAGAAATTCTGGAGAATATGATTTAATATCACTTTTTGCTCCACCTTCATATTTTGTAGCTAAATCCATCCCGCCTTTAATCATATTATAAGCAAAATTTTCTTTTTTTGTTTCTCCAGCTATTCTTTTAGGATTCATAAATTTATAAACTTGGTATAAAGCAAAATTTTTAACTAAACGCCTTGCTTCCAATCTAGATTGACGACTTATACCATGTAGATTGTCTTTTGATTTTATCAAGCCTCGGTTAGCTTCTTTTACCAATTGTGAATGTTGTTGCATCAAGTAACTACTTACTTCCGTAACATTCTTACTGATAAGTTGTTCATCAACTTTAAGATTTAATTTCTTGTTATTGAGTTTACCTAAATATTTTTGTATTAATATGATAATCTGTGTCTGTAATTTGGTTAGATCCATTGTTTGTTCGTTAAGACAAGCTAATATTTGTTCTATCTCTTGCTCAAAAGCGTCGTTTGCACTTAACTCATTGAAAATTTCCATTGCCTCATCGGATCCAAGTTCATCATCATTAGTGATACCTGCCAATGCATCCTTAATTTGGTCTGCTAATTTTCTAGAATCTTGTGGTTTTTTGTTATCTGTTTCCATTTGTTAGCCTCCTATTTACCAATTACTCAAACTAAGCAAATCCAGGGAAAGGATTAGCTAATCATTCTTGAGTAGTAAAGTGCCCTCTATAAGTTCTATATAACATAATTCCTCGACGCTCTTCAATTATAGTTTTGCATAATAAGGCTGAGTCAATAGCTTTTTGTCTTTTAGTAAATTTGTATTCTTTTTCTGAACATAACTCACTTATACTAATATTCTGCCAAACAAGTCCATCAAAAATTTTTGCTTTAATATAACCGCTTGACTTTAAATTCTCATAATCCCCTTTATTAAGGCTTAATGCATCGTCATTTAACAAAAGCTTAACATCCCCAACATATGAATTTACTATATGATCAACATATTTAATATAGACCTTACCGGTTAGTTCTATCGTGCTAGGTATCATAATCTTCTATCTTGGTTTCTAGATGGCTCAATAGACCTCTTGCATAACCCTAAAGATAATTGAGGAATTCTTAGAAAAAACGAAGTCTAGTACCACAGCGTACTAAGATGTACGTGAGGAACGGAGACGAGTTTTGACAACAAAATTACCAATTAGATTAGGTAAGAGGTCTAATAACTTCTCCTTAAAAATGATGTAATATTGGATCTTGTTCATCATATTCTTTTAACATATAACCACGCCCCCATACCGTATCAATGTAGTTTGTACCACCAGCAGCATCAGCTAATTTCTTACGTAATTTGCAAACAAATACATCTATAATCTTAATCTCTGGTTCATCAACACTACTATACAGATGATCTAAGAACATCTCCTTATTCAATACTGTTCCTCTACGTAAAACTAATAATTCTAAAATGGCATATTCCTTATTTGTTAAATGAACCTTTTTTCCATCCACTTCTACAATTCTGGTATCAAGATGAATACTTACCTTGTCAAACCTAACCACTGACTCAGAATGTCCTTTAGAACGACGAACAATTGCATAAATACGAGCAATTAACTCTTCGCGGTTAAATGGTTTTGTGATATAATCATCTGCCCCGCATGTAAGCCCTTTGATTTTCTGATCAACTGTAGTAATACCTGATAAAATCAATATGGGCGTTTTTACTTTAGCAGAACGTAATCTTAGCAATACTTCGAATCCACTAATGTCTGGTAGCATAAGATCTAAGATAATCAAATCATAATTATAAACTCTAGCTATCTCTATTCCTTCTGTACCAAACTCGACCACTTCGCAAATAATTCCCTCTGAAGCTAACGTTAATTCAATAGAACTAGCTATGTCACTATTATCTTCTACTAACAATACCCTCATTACGTCTTTCTCCTTAACAAATTTTTCTTTAGTAATTTATTCTTTTTGTTACACGCTATGTTCTCATTTTATCTCCATAAGAGCAAGTAATTTTATTAAAATAAATTACAAATATATTAAGCTGTTGTGAACATTATTCTTTAAATAAGTAATTTTTGTCCTTTAATCAGCAACAGTCTATTTATTATACCGAAGCCCTGATATAGTCAATTGATGAGAAGTTGGTAACGTTGCCACTCAATGCTCATCTGTTACTTATAGGCGTCCTAAGCCCAAATTCTCCTGAATTGACTATAATCGATAACTCCTGTAAATTTTACATTTTACATAGCTGAATTTGATATAACAAGTTATATTTAAATTTTATTAACATAACCTATAGCTAACCACATTAATATTTAGCCATAGTATAGTCAATTGATGAGAAGTTGGTGACGTCGTCACTCGTCGCTCCTAGTCCCAAATCCTCCTGAATTGACTATAAATTTGCTTTGGGTTAGCTATAGATTAACTTATGCAGAAAGTTTATTGATTCTTATTACGTATATTCATATATTCTATAATAACGCATGTTGCCAATTACTATAAAACTTATCTAAATTAAGCCTTATTCTTTTTACGCGTTCAGCGATGATTATCGAATATATTGTTTTAAGAGTGATCTCAAAATCATCATTAATAACCACGTAATCATAATATTTAGCATATTGTACTTCCTTGGTTGCTAATTTCATACGCAACTCTATCGCTTCTTTACTATCTTGCCCTCTATTTTGAATTCGTTGCTGCAAAACACTAGGAGTTGGTGGCAGAACAAAAATTGTAATCACATTTGATAAGATTTTTTTTATGGATTTTGTACCTTGCCAATCTATATCAAATAAAACATCTAGCCCTTGACTTAGTAGCTCTTCTACAACTTTTTTAGGCGTTCCATAATAATTATTATAAATATTTGCATATTCAAGGAATTCATCTTGTTCAATTAGTTTATTAAATTCCTCTTTGGTCTTGAAATAGTAACTTACTCCATCAATCTCACCTGTCCTAGGTGTTCTGGTGGTTGCAGAGATGGATAATCTAAGATTACTGTCTATTTTTAAAGCTGCTCTTGCTAAGCTGGATTTACCAGCAGCCGAGGGGGAAGATAAAATAACAGTTAATCCTTTACTTTTCAGAGATAGTACCATATTTATTATTCTTTTATAACAGTGACTCTGAATATACTCGAATAATCTTTTGATTGAAACGAAAAAGTAAACAGATTACCCTTACTAAAAAATTGTTTGTACACAAATCTTTTTAATTACAGCCTTCTGCTTTATAAAGAATCAATAAATTTAATTGCTGGTGATGTTCTTATATAACAACAAAATTTTATCTTTTAGCATTAATTTTTGTTTCTTCAACTGTTTGATTTTAGTATCATCCTGCAAATGTAAAAATGCAGCGTTTATTAGTCTTTGTAAATCGTCATGTTTTTTTTGTAAGCTTTGTATATGATTATTGATATTCATTTTTAAACTCCATAATCAGTTAAAAACTAGGATTTCTATAAGGTCAACTTTATAAAACCAAATACTATTTTAATACAATATAATATATTTTAAAAGGAAAAAATATAACTATGACTGCTAATAATAAAAAAAAATTGCTTGTGGCAATCTCTGGAGCTTCTGGAGCCATATATGGTATAAGGTTACTTGAGATTTTACGGCAGTTAAATATTGAAAGTCATTTAATTATCTCAAAATCTGCCCATTTGACTATACTACATGAAACAGATTACTCTATACAACAAGTGCAAGAGCTAGCAGATTATTATTATAATCTTTCTGATATTGGTTGTAGGATTGCTTGTGGTTCTTTTAGGACATTTGGTATGATCATAGCTCCATGTAGCATGAAAACTCTCGCCTCATTTGCTTGCAGCATTGAGGATAATTTAATTAGTAGAGCAGCAGGTGTTATACTGAAAGAACAAAGAAAATTAGTCTTAATGATTAGAGAAACTCCTTTACATAGGGGGCATTTAGAGAATATGTTGAAAGTAACGAGTTATGGCGGGATAATCGCTCCTCCAGTGCCTGCTTTTTATAACTTACCAGAAACCTTGGATGATATAATAAATCACTCAATTACTCGAGTGCTTGATATTTTTGACATTGATGCTGGTTTAATAAAACGTTGGGATGGGTTAAAATAACCTGATTAGTATTTGAAAAATCTGCCCATTCTTGTCATTTCTGCGAACTATTGTCATATATGGACGAGTGAATTTGTCAAGAAAGAAAATAAAAAAATAGAGCCACAAAGGAAGCGGTCATATATTCGGCATCAAGTGCCATAATGGTTTCTGCATTCTTATAAATATCCTTGAGTGACCTCTCATTCCCACGGCTTCTAGAGCCTCGACATAATTACGGATTTTATTCAGAATACTTATTCATTAACTCTTTAACTTTCGTTCTCTTTATTGTTACTATTCTTTACTCACAATATTTATCAATTACCAATTTTTATTTAGTTGACATAGTTTCTTCTTTTTTTCCAACTAAACTAATTTGCAACATATTCGCTACCATTGGTGACTACTGCATAAGCAATCCTTGCTAACTTATTTGCTAAACCAACACATATAATATTATATGATTTATTTTCAGCAAATTTCTTCACTGCCCACTGCACTAGTTTATCTTTTGATTCCTTATCACTTTTTGCTCTTATTGCTATTGTCCTTGCGGCTTGAATCAACATAGTTCTGGCATATCTATCTCCTTGTTTGGTAATCCCTCCTAAAACTATCTTATCTCCTGAGCTATGTTGCTTTGGTACCAAACCAAGCGAAGCAGCAAAATCCCTCGGGGTTGGATAACTTTCCATTGGGGCTACACTCAAACAACTAGCATTGATTGCTCCAATGCCAAAAATTGTCTGCAACCTAGTAGCTTTCTCACTTTGCTTATTATTGCTGATAATCAGCTTTTCTAAAGTTTTTTCTTTGTTACATAAATCCTCAATTTCTTTACATTCTAAAAGTAAAATTGACCTTATCCCAGAATTTATATAACCTTTACTATACGCTAACTCTACCTCCAGCCTACATGATTTGCAAAATTTATTTTTACTTAATTTTGTATTATAGCCATATTCACATAAACTTGATATTGTAGAATTAGTTTTTTGCACACGATCTCTGATCGTATTACTTCTAATTTTATGCAAGAATTTTATATCTTGTTCCTCCTTGCTTTTTAGTAGCACAGTTTTTAATTCTGGATCACGAGCCGCTTTGCATATTGCTAACGCATCGTTATAATCATTTTTCTGTTTCGATGTAGCATAAACTTTTACATCTTTTGTTTTCATTAGTTTGACTTGCAAACCAAGCTTAGCAATTTCCTGTGACCAATAATTAGCTCCTCCACATGCCTCCATAGCTACCAATGAACTTTTATCGAGATTGCTTAAATAGGCTATTAACTCATCTCTTGTAACTTTTTGGTAACCTATTTTTTTGCCATTTTGATCGACTTGCACCAAGTGCATACTATTTTTTGCTAAATCTATTCCTATTATAGTATTTTTTATGCTATTATTTATCATGGTATGGACCTATTAATTGGACCTATTAATTAAATTATTATTTAATTTGGAGCAGCTGAAAACTATTTTTCAGCTGACTCCGTACAAGTAAAGCATATTTCGCTTCACTCGTCCATACCATCATTCCCGCTTCGGTGCGGAATCTGAGACCCCTGCTTCATAGCAATTATCTTTTTTATTTTTTTATGATGAGTAAAAAAGCTGACTGCTAAGAGTCATTGCGAGGAGCCGCTAAAAGCGGTGACGCAGCAATCTATTGTTGTGTAACCCCTGCGTAAGCAGGGGTTTAGATTCCGCACCGAAGCGGGAATGATAGGGTAAAAACGTCATTGCGAGGAGCTACTTTAGTAGCGACGAAGCAATCCATGAGAATTAGTATAGATACATCAAGACTATATGGATTGCTTCGTAGGCTTACGCCTTCTCGCAATGACGTTTTTATGCTGCTTAATACTTATCTATGCCTAGTAGAGCTATACGTAGCAGTTTTTCATCTTAGTTTTAGCGAAGACAAACCAATTAGAGCAAATATTATAGCTATAATCCAGAAACGTATCACAACTTTTGACTCTGACCAGCCATGTTTCTCAAAATGGTGATGCAACGGAGCCATTTTGAAAAGTCTTTTACCACGAGTAGCTTTAAAATAATATACTTGAATAATTACTGATAAAGTTTCAATAACAAATAATCCACCAATAATTGCTAGAACAAATTCGTGTTTGGCAATAACGCTAACAACACCAAGAGCACCACCGAGGCTTAGGCTACCAGTATCTCCCATAAAGATTTCTGCTGGCTGAGCATTAAACCATAAAAATCCTAGGCTAGCACCAACAATTGAAGCACAAAAGATAGTTAATTCAGAAATATTTGCTACATAAATAATTTGCAGATAATTTGCATAGAAACTATTACCCACCAAGTAAATAATTAAGGTAAAAGAACCTGCAGTAATAGCAATCGGCACGATGGCAAGACCATCAAGACCATCAGTTAGATTCACCGCATTTGATGCCCCAACTATAACAAACATACTAAAAGGAATGTAAAATAATCCCAAATCAATCAATAAATTCTTAAAAAATGGAATAGTCAGCAGGTTATTTCCTTGATTATTGGCATCCCTTAACAATAAACAAGCAATTAGACAAATAGTAAACTGAAATAATAATTTCTTCTTACCACTAACTCCTTTATGGTGGTTTTTTGTTACTTTAGCGTAATCATCCATAAAACCAAGTATACCAAAGCTAATAAAGACAAATAACACTATCCATATATATTTATTAGTAAGGTCAGAAAATAAGAGAGTAGAAAGACAAACGGTGAGGATAATCATTATCCCACCCATAGTTGGTGTCCCTACTTTTGCTTTGTGGGTTTCTGGCCCGTCATTACGAATTGGTTGACCATATTTTTGTAAATCTCGTAAAACTCTAATTATCCTAGGTCCTATCAAAAAAGAAATAGTCAAACTAAATAATATGGCAAGTCCGATACGAAAAGTAATATAGTGGAATAAATTTGCGACATGCAACTTATGTATATAGGGGGCAAGGAGGTTGTATATCACTAGTGTAACTCAAAAGATTGGATGATTTTACTAAGTTGGGTACTATTTGACCCTTTTATTAAGATTAATTCATTACCCTTAAGTAATTTACTTAAGTTTTCTATTAACAGATCAACATTATCAAAATGTATTTTTTCTATTTCATCTGGCAAAGATTGATAGATATATTGGGTATTATTGCCTACTAAAAAAACTCTGTTAGCACCAGAATCGAGAATTGCTGGTATTAAATCTTTATGGAATTTTATCGAATTGTCTCCCAATTCTAACATATCACCTATTATAGCAATTTTTTTCTTACCACTAAGCTGTTTTAGATATAATAAAGCAGCTTTTACTGATTCTGGATTAGCATTATAATAATCGCAGATAATTTGGTAGTCCTGACCATGATATTTGGCATTGATTAGCTTACCCCTACCATCCATTAATAATATTTTGTTTAATTGTCTTGCTGCTACATTAATATCTAAGTTCAATATGGCTGACATCTGAAGAGCGATAGTATAATTTCTAGCATAATGTTCTGGTACAAGGGGAATCTCGATATCTATTTTAGTATTATGAATCGAATAACGTAAACGAACTTGTTGGGTAATTTGTTGATATTCATATGATATTAAGCTACAATCTGCATATGGTGATGTGCCAAAACTATATATATTATTAATCGATAATTGCTTAAGATTTTGTAAAACTTGGTTATAATATGGGCTATCTAAATCTATAACAGCTATACCATCTTTTGACATTCCTTCAAAAATTTCACATTTAGCATCAACCAAATGCAGTTGAGACTGAAAAAATTCAAGATGAGCTTCTGATATTGTAGTAATGACTGATATATCAGGTCTAACCATTTTTGTTAGAGCTCTTATTTCTCCTGGATGATTCATACCCATTTCAAAAACAGCATATTCTATATCATCCGGTAGAGAAGCAAGATTTATAGGTACACCAAGATGGTTATTGAAATTTCCTCGACTAGCAAAAGTAGAGCCAAAGTGACTTAGTACAGTTTTGATTGCTTCCTTAGTTCCAGTTTTACCACTACTGCCAGTAACCCCAATAAACTTTGCCTGGGATTTCTGCCGTTTATACTCTGCCATCTGATGCAAAGCAGTTAAGGTATCAGGAACCATAATTACTTTTTCATCAGGCAGCCCTGCTATTTCCTGACTAATAATTACCGCATTTGCCCCACGTTCTAGAGCATGTAACGCATAATTATGTCCATCATTAGCTCCTTTAAGAGCAATGAACAAATCACCATCTGTAACGGAATTAGAATTGAATTGAACTTGTCCACCATGAATATCAGGATGTACCTCTATATTCAATGCATTATTCAAGTCTCTTGCTGACCAAATCATTATATTATATCTTACGTAAAGTTCAAAAGTGAGAGTTTACAGAAAAAAGTTAAAGTACAAGACGTCATGTCATTGCGAGACCATGTAATGTTTGAAGCAATCCATTTTTTGTTACTTTTATGGATTGCTTCGTCGCTAGCCACTCCTCGCAATGACGGTGTGTAGCAAAATACCTCCTCGCAATGACGCTTATACTTTAACTTTTTCCATGAACGCTCACATTCAAGACAATTCTTACCCCAATTTTGCTTTAATTGTCAATAAGTTTATTTTCTAGGAGGCTGCCTACAATAACTAATTAATTATATTTTGAGCTATTTTTCGGCGAGAATATATATGATTTTTGTAGGAATAGTGTACCTATTTCAAAAAAATCATGTTTATTCGCAGTCAAAAAGAGCCAAATATAGAATTACTTTCGTTATTGTATGCAGCCTCCTAGAGCTTTATTGGCTATATCGAAGTCGTTAAAGGGTAGTTTTTTATTACCGATTATCTGATAATTTTCGTGACCTTTGCCGGCAATTAGCAAAATATCATCTTTTTGTAAATTATGTATCGTCTCAGTAATTGCTATTTTTCTATTTTTTATTTCTATAAAACTATTAGTGATCGCTATAATAGCTGGTATAATTTGCTGCCGTATTAATTTTGGATCTTCATTTCTTGGATTGTCATCAGTAATAATAATCTCATCAGCAATTTTCGCCGCAACTTGCCCCATTAATGGTCTTTTACTGCTATCTCTATCACCACCACAGCCAAAAATTACTTTTAATAACCCCTTATCTGATTTTATTTTTCTTAACTCCAGTAAACTTTTTTCCAAAGCATCTGGGGTATGAGCATAGTCGATAAACACATTACTATTACCTACTCTCTCTAAACGCCCTTTAACTGCTTTAACTTGCGATAACTTCGATATAACTTGTTCCAAAGGAAAGCCAGTCAAATGCACCATCATAACGGCAATCAGTAAGTTACTAGCTTGAAAACTACCAACTATATCAGTAGTAAAATTATATTTTTGCCCTTTATAGTCACAAACCTTATGTCCAGGAACCTTATGTCCAGGAATTGTACTGTCGATAATTTTCAGATCGCCATTCATACCCACTGTTAAAAACTTTATATTACGTTGTTGTAAATAATGTTTAATATAATCTAATTGTGCTATTTCTGAGTTTAACACAGCCGTTCCTGTTGGCAATAAATTATCTGTAAATAATTTTAGTTTGGCTAAAAGATAATTAGCCATATTTTGGTGATAATCAAGGTGATCTTGACTAAAACTAGTAAAGCAAGCAGCATTTACTTTTACACCACATAATCTTTGTTGATCTAAACCATGGCTAGAAGCCTCAAAAGCTACATATTTTGTGTTATTCTCAGCTAGCTTATGTAAAATATGTCTAAAAGTTATAGGGTCAAGAGTAGTGAGAGCCGGGGATTTGTCTAAAATGTCTTGAACACTTAAATCCAAACCACTGGCACATTCTACGCCAATAGTCCCAATAGAACAACTTGGTACTCCTAATAATGTATATAGTTGCCTACAATATGATACTACCGAGGTTTTACCGTTAGTACCAGTAGCAGCTATCATATATGATGGTAATAATGGGTAGAGAATATTAGCAGCTTGACTCAGTGCCAACCGTGCATCACTCACAAGATTTATATGTACATCATTGGTGGTAATATTGGGGTTGTTTAAGCTCTCAGCATCATCTGTAATAATGAATTTCACCCCTTTATTTATTACATCATCGATAAATTTATTACCATCAGAGCTTGCTCCTTTAATCGCAAAGAATATATCGCCAGCTTTAGCTAGTCTAGAGTCACAGCACAAACTGCAAGAATTCATCTGAGAGATAATTTTATTATCAAATAGTTTTTGCATAATTTCTACAATTTAAGTATAGCCTAGGAGGCTGCATCCTAGATGCCTACTTTCGCAGAGATGACAATTTACAACTCAGTGTCACCCCTGCGTAGGTAGAGGGGTTTAGATTCCCGCCTACGCGGGAATGACAAAAAACTTGATTGCCTCGTTGGCTTATACTTTCTCGCAATGACGTCTGTTAATTAGGCATCATACTAACCGGGTTAGCTATATATTTATCTCAATTACCAAGCATTCTCAATAATAATGGGTATACTGTAAGGTTTAATAATTATTAGATCAAATCTAACCTGATAATTTTGGTATTTAGGGTTAGAGCTTAAAAACATACTGGTAGCTCTTTTTATTCTCATCTGTTGATGAGTTGATAATATTCTATCATCAACGTCAGAACATCTTGCTTTTACTTCTATAAAAACAAGTTGTTTACCACGCAGAGCAATAATATCAATTTCGCCAACATAATATCTTTTACGATGATATAGAATTTGATAAAATTTAATTTTGTAAATAATAATAGCTACATACTCAGCTATTAAACCAAGGGTAATCTTTCTCATAATAAAGTTAATTGACTTGAATCTGCATAATTATGCAAGTTTACAAATTTACTATTTAAATACTCAAATATTCCCTCATCTGAACCTTCCACTCCAAACCCTGAATTTTTTCGCCCAGCAAATGCTGCCTTGCAATTAGCAGGCAGCGAATCATTAATTGATACCATACCAAAATCAAGTTTTGTTGCCATTATTTGAGCTATGGCTATATTATTGCAATATATATAAGCTTGCAAACCATATTCCGTATTATTAGCTCTATTTATAACTTCTTGTATACTGCCAAATTTATAACATGCAAGAACGGGACCAAATATTTCTGTGCTAAAAATCTCCATATTATCCTGACAATTACTAATAATTGTTGGCTCAAAAAAATTACCATGAGCTTTACCTCCACATAAGATTTCTCCACCTTTATTTTTAGCATCTTCAATCAATTTTAAAATCTTATCTATAGCTGCTTTATTAATCAACGGTCCTATAACTGATTCAGAATCAAAACCATCCCCTATTTTCAGATTAGCAAATTTTGTAGTAAGAATTTGTAAAAATTCATCATAAATTGCTTCTTCAATTAATATTCTGTTGGGCGAAGTGCAAGATTGTCCACTATTCCTTATCTTTCCTAATATAAGCTCACTGGCAGTCTTATCTAAATCAACACCACTTAATATAATAAATGGAGCATTACCGCCAAGTTCTAGAGATAAACGCTTAATAGTAGCACTAGAATTCTGATATAACATCTTTCCTACCCTCGTAGAACCAGTAAATGATAATTTACGAATTCTAAAATCATTACAAAATATTTGTCCAATATTATTGGCATCACCGGTGATAATATTTAGTACTCCAGCTGGTATCCCAGCATCATTTGCCAATTTAGCCAAAACCAATGCAGAAAAAGGTGTGAATTCCGATGGTTTAAGTATAACGCTACAACCAGCAGCTAATGCTGGAGCAACCTTTCTTGTTACCATGGCATTTGGAAAATTCCATGGAGTAATTGAACAAACCGTACCAATTGGCTCAAATTCGGTGATAATCTTGTGAGTTATTGATTTTCCAGGCTTTATTTTACCTTGAATGTTATGAATGTTACTAGCAAACCAATCAATAAAAGACGCACCATATAATACCTCAAGCTTTGCACCTTCTAATATTTTCCCCTGTTCTAAGGTAATTATATAGGCTAGTTGATCAATATTCTCTAATATTAAAGAATGCCATTTTCTTAATATAGTTATTCTTTGTTCAAAAGAAGTTTGTGACCAAATTTTAAAAGCTCTAACAGAACTGTCAATAGCACTAATAATTAAATCATTAGGCAAATTTGGTATCGACCCAACCACTTTATCATTGGCAGGATTATAAACTGATAACTGTTCTTGGCAATCTAGCCAATTTCCATCTATATAGTTTTTTTTATTAACAAAATCTAGTAATTGCATATTAAACATTAAACGACTTCCCACATCCACAACTACCTTTTTCATTCGGATTGTTAAAAGTAAAGCCAGATTTAAACTTACCTTCTACATAATCCATTTCACTTGCTAAAAGATACATTAGAGCTTTTGGGTCAATTAATATTCGTACACCTTTATCTTCTACCACCTCATCAAACTTATTTTTGATATCAGCATATTCTACATAATAAGATAGACCGGAACAACCACCAGATTTCACACCAATCCTAATACCAAAAGATGGTTTATCACGCCTGTCTATCAATCTCTTTATTTGTTGAGCTGCTGCCTCAGTCAATGACATAACATTTTTCATAATAATTACTATGAGTTTTTAGTTTTATAATCAAGTATTGCTGCTTTTATGGCATCTTCTGCCAATAAAGAACAATGGAGTTTTACTGGTGGCAAAGATAATTCCTTGGCTATCTCTGTATTTTTTATACTACCAGCCTCGTCAAGAGATTTACCCTTAACCCATTCCGTTACTAAAGAACTTGAAGCAATAGCAGAACCACAACCAAATGTTTTAAATTTTGCATCTGTAATAATTCCCTCTGCACTAACTTTAATTTGTAGCTTCATTACATCACCACAGGCAGGGGCTCCCACAAGACCTGTCCCAACATATGCATCATTTTTGTCTAATGATCCAACGTTACGCGGATTTTCGTAATGATCCAGTACTTTTAAACTATAACCCATGTTATTCCTATATTAATAATTATTCTACCTTAATACGTCTATACTCTCCTGCTTTGAAAGATTGTTTTTTTGAAAATATCAGGGACTCGCATACTAACATACGCTGCCATAGTCTAGGAGCCTGCCTCCTAGCCCATTATTTTCAAATTCAATTCTCCAAATCATTTGAGTATATATCTATAAATATAACAGATTTTTTTGACCCACTAATAGTTATTTGCATTATTTTTGCAATATTGCTTATTTTTTTATACCCTACAATTTTTTTATTATTATGAAAATAACAAAAATTTTAAGGTATTATGCTATACATAGGTGTTATTACTAAAGTAACGCCTTGCTAATAAGCACCAGTTTACTGTACTTTCAATAGTTCATTGATTCTTGTAATAGATAATCTAGTCATTCTTGCTACTTCCTCAATAGAGTTACCATTGTTTATCATCATTTTTATTAATTTAGCTTCACCCTCGGCTCTACCTTTGGCTTCTCCGATTTTAATACCATCCTGTAGCCCTATCTCTATACCTTCTTCTTTCCATACTTGAGCTATACTAGGCATAAGTTCTTCTCCTTTTTCTTTAGTTAAACTATTTTTTAATATTTTTTCTAACTCTATTTTATCACTTTGCTCAATAAAGGTCAAAGTATAGCTCAATAGATTTCTTATATGGTCATGACCTATTGTTATTTTACTCAATTTAGGCAAGAGATAAGAAATTTCTTGCCATCTTTTCAGTAATTGACGTTCGTGGATGTGTTTGAGGAAAAATAACAAAATCCCAGACCATACTTTTTCCTTAAGTTCTTCATCAGGAATATCATGTACGTTAATAAGCTGACAATCATTTGTCCAAAAGCCTCTGGCTAAATCTGGATGGCTAAATAAATTCCATATATTGAGCGATGCGTTATATTTCTTCTTGCCATTATAAAGTATTAAGGGATAAATTAATGGAAGGCTTTTATAGTCAATTGATGAGAAGTTGGGGACGTCGTCACTCGTCGCTCGCCTATTACTTATAGGCGTCGCTCCATCGTTCCTAGCCCCAAATTCTCCTGAATTGACTATAGCTAATTTAATAATTCGTTATTTACTGTACTTTCAGTAATTCATTGATTTTAGTAATAGATAGTCCAGTAATTCTTGCTACTTCTTCAATAGAGCTACCATTGTTTATCATCATTTTTATTAATTTAGCTTCACCCTCGGCTCTACCTCTAGCTTCTCCTCTAGCTTCTCCTATGGTTTCTCCTCTAGCTTTACCTCTGGCCTCTCCGATTTTGATACCATCTTGTAGTCCGATTTGAATCCCTTCTTCTTTCCATACTTGAGCTATACTAGGCATAAGTTCTTCTCCTTTTTCTTTAGTTAAACTATTTTTTAATATTTTTTCTAACTCTATTTTATCATTTTGCTCAATAAAGGTCAAAGTATAGCTCAATAGATTTCTTATGTGGTCATGACCTATTGTTATTTTACTCAATTTAGGCAAGAGATAAGAGATTTCTTGCCATCTTTTCAGTAATTGACGTTCGTGGATGTGCTTAAGGAAAAATAACAAAATCCCAGACCATATTTTTTTCTTGAGTTCTTCATCGGGGATGTCATGTACGTTAATAAGCTGACAATCATTTGTCCAAAAGCCTCTGGCTAAATCTGGATGGCTAAATAAATTCCATATATTAAGAGGTGCGTTATATTTCTTCTTGCCATTATAAAGTATTAAGGGATAAATTAATGGAAGGCTTTTATAGTCAATTGATGAGAAGTTGGTGACGTCGTCACTCGTCGCTCGCCTATTACTTATAGGCGTCGCTCCATCGCTCCTAGCACCAAATCCTCCTGAATTGACTATAGCTAATTTAATAATTCGTTATTTACTGTACTTTCAGTAATTCATTGATTTTAGTAATAGATAGTCCAGTAATTCTCGCTACTTCTTCAATAGAGCTACCATTGTTTATCATCATTTTTATTAATTTAGCTTCACCCTCGGCTCTACCTCTAGCTTCTCCTCTAGCTTCTCCTATGGCTTCTCCTCTAGCTTTACCTCTGGCCTCTCCGATTTTGATACCATCTTGGAGTCCGATTTGAATCCCTTCTTCTTTCCATACTTGAGCTATACTAGGCATAAGTTCTTCTCCTTTTTCTTTAGTTAAACTATTTTTTAATATTTTTTCTAACTCTATTTTATCATTTTGCTCAATAAAGGTCAAAGTATAGCTCAATAGATTTCTTATATGGTCATGACCTATTGTTATTTTACTCAATTTAGGCAAGAGATGAGAGATTTCTTGCCATCTTTTCAGTAATTGACGTTCGTGGATGTGCTTAAGGAAAAATAACAAAATTCCAGACCATATTTTTTTCTTGAGTTCTTCATCGGGAATGTCATGTACGTTAATAAGCTGACAATCATTTGTCCAAAAGCCTCTGGCTAAATCTGGATGGCTAAATAAATTCCATATATTGAGCGATGCGTTATATTTCTTCTTGCCATTATAAATTATTAGGGGATAAATTACTGGAAGGCTTTTAGCTTTAGGATTAGTAGTTAAATATAGATCACAAATATTAATCATATATTTAAATAACCTAAATGCCATCATTTTATCAACAGTACTTTGATGTTCCAATAGCAAAAAAATATAGCCATCCTGATCATTAAACTTAACAGAAAATAATACATCTGAAATAGTTTCAGAAAGGTCTGGCTCAATAAAACTATCTTTTTCTAATTTTAAAGATGTACTATCGATTAAAGCCAACACATCCTTCGGCAAATGAGTTGCCAAAAATTCTTTAGCAACTATGGGATTCTCCATAGATTTGCGAAAGATTTCATCATGTTTTGGCTTGTCTAGAGTCATAATAAAATTTACTTATATATTCACCTTACCCACATCTATTAGCGAGAACACGTAGTGGTCGTGGCAATCCAAAAAATCATTACTTTAGTTATTAGACCTCTTTCAAAACTCGCTTATGCTGAGGAGTTTGAAGGAGACGCGGAACGCAGAACCGCAGCGTACTCTAGCGTACGTGAGGATTCGAGTACCGCATCGACGTACAAATTACCAGCAGATTGCAGACAGCCTCCTAGATTGCCTTATGCAGGGAGTCTAGTGTATTGCCCACTTAATTTGCTTTAAATTAACACCTTCTTGAACCATCTCCCAAAGAGGACTCAGTTCTCTTAACTTGTTAATTTTTGACTTTATTAACTCTACAGCATAATCTATTTCTTCTTTAGTGGTAAATCTACCAATACCAAACCTAATCGATGTATGTGCCATTTCTTCGTCAACCCCCATAGCTCTTAACACATATGATGGCTCCAGTGAAGATGAGGTACAAGCTGAACCAGATGAAACGGCTAAATCCTTAATAGCCAATATCATTGACTCCCCTTCGACATAAGCAAAACTTAAATTTAAATTTCCCTTATATCTCTTATGCATATCACCGTTTAAATAGACATCAGCAATTTGTTTAGTAATATTATTATAAAATCTATCAAAAAGCTCTTCTACTAGTTTAGAATCTTGCGACATTTCCGATAGAGCTAATTCAGCTGCTGCCCCGAGTCCAACAATTAAAGGAGTTGGGAGAGTTCCAGAACGCATACCTCTTTCCTGTCCACCACCATTTAAAATTGGCACTAATCGTACCCTAGGTTTTTTTCTTACATATAAAGCTCCAATACCTTTGGGACCATAAATTTTATGCCCAGAAATACTTGCCAAATCAATGTTACAATCATTAACATCTATGGGGATTTTACCATATCCTTGGGCAATATCTGAGTGAAAGAATACGCCTAATTCCCGACAAATTTTGCCAATTTCTTTAATTGGCTGAATAACACCGATTTCATTATTTACCGCCATCACCGATACCAGCATAGTTTGGTCGGTTATGGCATTTCTTAATTGCTGTAAATCAATCAAGCCATTTGCCTGAATTGGCAAATATGTTACCTTAAATCCTTCATTTTCTAAATGCCGACAAGCATCTAAAACGCATTTATGTTCACTTATCACTGTTATTATGTGATTTTTCTTACTACCATAGAATTTAGCAATACCTTTTATCGCTAAATTGTTAGATTCAGTAGCACCAGAAGTAAAAACAATTTCTTTAGAATCAGCACCAATAAGCCTTGCCACTTTCTCTCTTGACATTTCTACAGCTTCTTCAGCTTCCCAACCAAAGGAATGACTCCTAGAGTGCGGATTACCAAATTTAGTAGTAAAATACGGCAACATACATTCTAGAACCCTTGGATCCATAGGGGTTGTTGATTGATAATCCATATAAATTGGTAGCGATTTACCAGTTAATTTTACTTGTTGTCTTAATTTTTCTAATTTATCCATTTGAGTATACTTCTTCAAACGCTTTAATAAATGTCACAACATCTTCAATAGTTTGTTGATAATCGAAACTGATTCTAATCGAAGACCTAGCATCTTCCTCACTAACCCCCATAGAAGATAACACATGTGACTTGCCAACTTTTCCTGATGAACAGGCAGAGCCGGAACTCACCGCTATACCCCTTAAATCAAAAGCTATCAACTTAGTTTGTGCATCAGTTTCTGGCACAATCATCAAGGTAGTATTAGGTAGTCTTTCAACATTCTTTGACACTATTTTAACATTTTTATAGTTAAGTAAATTCTGCTCCAAATATGTTTGTAATTTCTTCATTTTATTATATCTATCTGCTAGCTCATTAGTAACTATTGATGATGCAAGCCCGAACGAGGCAATTGCCAGCACATTTTCTGTACCTGAGCGAATATTCCTCTCTTGCCCTCCGCCAATCATCATCGCTTTAAGCGTATTTCCTGCCTTAACAATCAACGCACTACTACCCTGCATTCCTCCTAATTTGTGAGCTGATATAGTAGCAAAATCAACAGCTAGTTCTTTAATATTGACCGGTATTTTGCCAACTGCTTGCACGCAATCACTATGAAATACCGCTCCATATTTTTGGGCAATTTTAACTAGCTGCTGTATGTTTTGTACAACACCACTTTCATTATTAGCCAACATCACAGAGACTAGCTTTTTACTAGCTTGACTAGTTGATAATAATTGCTCTAAATGTTCAATATCAACAATGCCATCACTATCAACGCGGATAATTTTAATATTATCCCGATATTTAGTGTGATCAAAGATCGATAAATGCTCTATACTAGAAACAAAAATTTCTCCATCATAATAATTATTCATCAGCAAATTATTACTCTCTGTACCAGAGGAAGTAAAAATTACCTGATATTCCCTAGAATTTATATCAGCTCCAACAGATTTCGCAACCTGCTGCCTAGCTATTTCTACTAAACTTCGAGCATAATGCCCCTTTGTATGAATAGAAGACGGATTATAATAGGTCTCTATCATCAAATTCTCCATCAGCTCTTTAACCTTAGGATGAATGTTAGTAGTAGCATTATGATCTAAATATAACATAAATTTTCAGCCCACTAATACAAAAGTTGTAAAAAAATAATTTTTATATTAGTTAATATAGGAAGTCAAGTATACCTAAAGCATATCAGCTATCGAAATAGTATCAAAATAATCCCTTATATGCCGACTTAAACCCAACCATAAATGATGGGCGTTACATTGCACTTTATTAGGTACACAACTATTTCCAGATTTCCCTAAACATCTGGTCATTTCGATATTCTCATCTACCGCATCAATAATATTAGTAATCCTGATTTTATCTAATTTTTCATTAATGATATAACCACCTTTTCGACCTTTAGCTGATCTAACTATGTTAGCTTTCTTCAGTTTTGCAAAAATTTGCTCCAAATAATTAACCGGTATATGTTGTTTTGCTGAAATTTCAGCCAAGGTAACAGGCGTATCCGACATTTGTGATGCAATTTCTAAGATTGCCATCACCGCATATCGCCCTTTTGTAGTTAATTGCATACAAACGACTCCACCATTATAACATATATCTTATAATATCCTACTAATTTAGTCAAGTATTCTATTAACAAAAAAATCCAATTGACAGTAGCGAAATTGGTAACTAAACTTTACTTATTAGGAGGTTGTTTGCGATAATTAATAAATCAATAATCATATTATAAATTTTAAAATGGAGAGTAACCCATGTCTAAGAATCAAGATAATGCTTCTTTAATAAGTGATGAAACAACAGAAGCAGAAAGAAAAAAACATGAAGAATTTTTAGCATATTTAGAAAATGTCCGAGCAGAATTTGAGGAAAAGTCAGTAGAGGAAATCAAAGAATCTAGCATATTAGAGTTGGCTAAGTATTTTTGTAATGATTATTTGCTTATCATAAAACATCAAAAACAGAGCGAGAAATTTTCTGATCCCCAAAGCAGTGAGGAAGAACAACAGAAAGCTTATAGCTATCTAGACGAACACACTGAATCTAACATAGACAAGTTCATAACAGCTTTTGGTGAACTCAAAATTAAGACTTTAAAATTGTTAACATCATATGAAACTGCTCCTAGCGTCCCATTTACTTATTGGGCAGAAGATATAAAAAGTAGTCTGAATTCCTTACAGTCAGAAACACTTTTATCTTCCTTTGAAAAAATATCAGATGTTAATTCTTCAATTGGAGACAAGCTGTTTACTGCTGTTCTTCGTTATGAGCAATTATTAAAGTCTCCTGATTACCAAGCAATTTTGGAAAAAATTATCAACACAGAAGCAGAAACACAAAAATGCGAGGAATTTTTAGCCCCTTTAGAAGATATCCGAGCAAAGTTTGAGAAAAAGTCAGTAGAGGAAATCAAAAAATCTAGCGTATTGGAGTTGGCTCAGTATTTTTGTGCTGCTTATCAGCTGATCGAACAGTATCAAATACAGAGCAAAAATCTTTCTGGTTCCAGCAACAACAGGGAGGAGACAAAACACGCAGCGTATATATATCTACAACAACACAGCAAACCTGATACAGACAAGTTTATAACAGCCTTTGATGCACTGAAAACTAAACTCCAAGTAGTACTAAACAGTAATTATGGTAATTCTGATATTAATGAGTCTTTCAAAACTTGGATAGCAGCAACTAAAGGGTGTCTGAATAATGTACAGAAAGAAGATTTTAATGCTTTTTTTAGCGAAATACCAGAAACAGACAAATCTTCAATTGAAGAAGAAGTGTTATTTACTTTCCTTGGTTTTAAGCAATTCGTAGAACATCCTATTTACCAAGAATCTATGGAAAAGATTATCATAACAGATATTCCGAGAAAACAAGAATCTACTATTGAGATATGCGATAAAGAATTACCAGAAGAAAAAGCTGTATCTAATATAACCGAGCAGATATTGCAAATTTTGGATAATACTTTGGATATTGTACCTATAACTGGTTCTAATTTGGATGACAATGATTTAGCTTAACTGGTTAAAGAGTGGATTGCTTCGACCATTACATGGTCTCGCAATGACGTATATGCACCCCAAATGTCATTGCGAGGAGACCGTAAGGTCGACGAAGCAATCCATTTCTAATCAACTTTTACTCGATAATCAAGTTTTTTGCAGATTTGAATAAAATATAGGACAATGGTTGTCATCCCTAAGAAGGCAGGGAACTAAAAATGCCATGAGGTATAATAGATTCCGCACCGAAGCAGGAATGACAGATTCTCCGTTTAAAGTTAGCTTATGTGCTTAGAAACTCTTGACACTCTTATGCTTATCGTATTTGAATCTAATTCAATATCGGTCATATAGTCTGGCGTAAAATTGCTAGCAAATTCACTTAAGGTTTGTTCGAGAATGAATTTACTATGTTGCTGGACTATTAGCATAAAATCTGGCTTACCAATAATCTCTAGGAAAATTCTGTCATTTATAGCAAAATTAGCATCTTTTCTCGCTTGTTGAATAAAGCGTATTAAATCTCTCGCTATACCTTCTTCGTATAATTCCTGTGTTATTTCCAAATCTAGCAATATTAGCCCCTGATTATTAGCTAAAGATTTTGTACCTTTAGCATTTTTAGGTTGTAAGGCTAGAGAGAATTCATCATTATTCAGCTTCTCTCCGGCTATTATTAGATGCTCAGGAGTAAGTTGCCACTGATTCTTTTTAGAAGCTACTATGATATCTTTGACCTTATGAGGTAGACGCTTACCTAAATTAGGAAAGTTAATCGATAATTTATGATCGGCATAATTTTCTACATCATCTTTATAAATTACCTTTTTAACATTGATTTCATCTTTAATCAATTCTTCAAATTTTATTAATAGCTCATTATTGCTGCTAATGATTGTTAAGCTGCTCAATGGTTGTCTAGTCCGAATATTCTCGCTACTTCTAATGAATAAAGCATTACTACAAATATCTAATATTTGATCCATGGTGCTAACCAAATCATCATCCACTTCTATCTTATCTAGTGTAGGAAAATCTGTCAAATGAACACTAGACTTCCCACAAAACTCTTTTGCAGGAAGTCTACTCTCACCTTTCGGTTCTATCCCGGTGAGTCCCAAATAAATCTCCTCAGAAATTAATGGCAATAAACTAGATTGAGCGGACGACATTATTTTAATACAACTATATAAGGTATTATAAGCATTTTTCTTATCTTGATCTTTCTCACTTTTCCAAAAACGATTTCTACTTCTTCTAATATACCAATTATTTAATACTTCAAAAAAATCGGCAATGTTACTATAGGCTATTTGACTGTCAAAATTATCTAACCCATGCTGAATTTTTTGTACTGATATTTTTAGTTTTGATAAAATATAACGATCTAGCACATTTTGAGAATTAAAGTCTAGTTCAGCTTTGATTTGGTCAGCATTAGCATACATAGTAAAGAAATGGTAGGCATTCCAAATAGGCTTAATAAATAAACGTAAGCTCTCAAAAACCATTTTTCCGTCTTTATCGATCAATAATTCCTGACCTTTAACTATGTTTGTAGAAAGCATAGTGACTCTTAGAGCATCAGAACCATATTTATCAAATAATTCTAATGGATCAGCATAATTATTAAGACGCTTTGATAATTTTTGTCCGGTACTATCTAATATAACTCCATGGCAAATACAATTTAAAAAAGGTGGTTGGTCAAATAAGGCAGTTGACAATACCATTAAAGTATAGAACCAACCACGTGTTTGTGCTGAATATTCCACTATAAAATCAGCAGGAAAATGCTTTTCAAACCAATCTTTATTTTCAAATGGATAATGTACTTGTCCATAAGGCATAGAGCCGCTTTCAAACCAACAATCAAATACATCTTCTATTCGACGCATCATTGACTTACCGGTTGGATCGTCTGGATTTTTTCTAGTTAGCTGATCAATAAAAGGTCGATGCAAATCAACGATTGTTACCCCAAAATCTTTCTCTAGCTCTTCTATTGAACCATACACATCAATTCTAGGATAAGCCGGATCATCCGACTTCCAGACTGGGAGAGGCGTCCCCCAAAATCTATTACGGCTAATTGACCAATCTCTAGCATTTTCTAACCATTTTCCAAATAGATTATCCCTAATATGCAAGGGTATCCAGTTAATTTGCTGATTTAATTCAACCATTCTGTCTTTAAATTCGGTAACTTTCACATACCAAGAAGGAACTGCTTTGTATATAAGAGGGGTATCAGTACGCCAGCAATGCGGATAATTATGAATATATTGCTCAGTTTTAAACCAATTTCCCTGATTTTTTAGCTTAATAATAATTTGATCATTAGCATCAAATATTTGCAAACCGACAAAATCATAAATTTCTTTGGTAAATTTCCCAGCATTATCTACAGGACAAACGAGTTCTATTCCTTGCGATTGACAAAGAATTTGATCTTCCTCACCAAAACCGGGAGCCATATGTACGATACCGGTACCGTCTCCTTCGACGACAAAATCTCCAGAAAGTACTTTGAAACTACCTGGATGATTGGAAAAATAATCGAATAATGGTTGGTAAGTAAGATTCATGTTTAATAAGCACTTACCTTCAATTATATCATAATTTGTGTCAGCACTAAGCCCTAATTCTTTGTGATATTTTTCTAAAGCAAATTTTGCCAAAATATAACAAACCTGACCATTTGGCACTAAAGCATATTCAATATTTGCTCCAATGGCTAATGCCAAATTAGCCGGCAAAGTCCATGGCGTCGTAGTCCATGCCAGCATTCTATACTCATTATACTGCACAGAACCTGGCAATTTCTCATTAAGTACAAAACTTACCGTAACCGCCTTATCAGTTCTCTCTCTATATGAGTTGTCTAGCCTAGTTTCAAAATTGGATAAAGGCGTTTCACATGCCCAAGAATAAGGCATTACCCTCATTGATTCATAAAGAAGCCCTTTATTGTATAATTCTTTAAAAGCCCATAAAACAGATTCCATAAAGGCTTTATCCATAGTTTTATAGGAATTGTCAAAATCCACCCATCTTGCTTGCCTATTAACATATTTCTGCCACTGATCAGCATATTTCATCACCGATGATTGACAATGCTCGTTAAATTTATCAATACCAAAATTGATAATGGCAGTTCTACCAGAAATACCCAACTCCTTTTCTGCTTGCATCTCGGCAGGTAGTCCATGACAATCCCAACCAAAGCGTCGCTCAACTCTTTTGCCTCTACTGGTTTGATAACGTGCATAAACATCCTTGATGAACCCAGTTAGCAAATGTCCATAATGTGGGAGTCCATTGGCAAAAGGGGGTCCATCATAAAATATAAATTCGTTATTCTTATCATTTTTTACTGATGGTCTAGCATCTATAGTTTTTTGAAAAATATTATGCTTTTGCCAATAAGCTAAAATCTTTCTCTCAATTGTTGGAAAATCAACATTAGATTGAATATCTGGGTAGTGTTTTTTAGTCATTATAGTCTCGATTACAGAAAGTATATTATAAAAATAGTCGAATAATTGGTATATCGACAGGGTTTGGTAGCTTTAACATATTCTTACATTTAGAGGATATAGTTATGATATTGGATAAAGATTTAGTAATATATTTATCAGTATCTATATTATCTTCTGACTCATCTTGAATGTAATAGAGTATTGAAGTTATATAAACACTGAGTAACAGACCTCTCTTAGTATAATAATTATAATCTATAGACTTATCGCCTGCATAACGCCAAATTAAGTCACAAGTACGAAAGGCTGTTTTTGTTGCGAATATGCTGTTTGATGGTACGGCAAAATAACTACGATTCCTCAAATGTACAAGTTTAGCTATACCATCTTTTATTCTGATTTTTAAGGCTAAATCAATTCTATCCCTTATTTTAATCGGAGTTTCCTGCTGAGATAATAACTCCAGCATTTTCTGGTCTTGCCAGCTTTCAAAAAAATCAACTATTTCCCTTATCCCCTCAGGAAAAATTATATGGCAATATCCTTTAACAAAACCACATTCTGTTTCCGTATCTGCTAATAATTTATCATTCCACTCGTTAAAAACTAGCAGTTTTGCTAAAGTCTGTACAAATTGTACTTTTAAACTATGATATTTCTCTTCAATAGTCATAAATGCATCTTTTAATATTGACATATATCTTGACATATACATTTAGTATATAGATAATGTTCATATCATTCAACAATCTAATTTGCACGAAAAGGGGGTAATTAAAAGTGATACTAGTAAATGTTCATGCTGGGAATGGTGAGCAAGCAATTAAAAATTTGAAAAGAAAAATGCAAAGAGAGCTTGTTTTTCGTTCAATGAAAATGTCTCGTTTCTATGAACCTCCTTCAGTAAAACGTGTCCGTAAGGATCAAGAAACAGAAAGAAGGAAGAGAAAAGTTGCTCGTAAACAAATGATGGAAGGTTAAGCGAGCTTAATGTTCTTGGATTGCTTCGTTAGCTACGCCTCCTCGCAATGACTGTTTTTATCTCTCAACGTCACGTCATTGCGAGATCACATAGTGGTCGTGGCAATCCAAACATTAGATAAATCTGGATTGCTTCGTCGACCTAAGGTCTGGTCTCCTTGCAATGAAGCTTATATGCTTCAGTGTGGAATCTATATCCCGTACTGAAGCATGAATGACATTTTTTCTTTCTTATAAGCAAATCTAAGGTTAATATTTGAGATATTATGATTATTAGAACATATTCTTGCTACATTTTTTTTATAGGTTTAATAATATCATCTTTTATGCTCCACACCCACGCAGCTGAAACAAAGAAAGCTAATTTGTATATCATAAGCGATAAAGCTTTTGTTGGGGATCGTAGTCAATTACTAGGAGTAGCAAGAGAAAGTGAGAAGTACTTTAAAAGTAGGTCTATTACCCTAAATGTTGAGGAGTACGATAAATCGCAATTAGAAACCGTTAAGGATCAAATTAGCAATAACAAAAATCTTACTATTATAGTTTCAGTTGGTTATTACGGCATAGAATTAATAACTAAATTAAAGTCATATCCTGAACTGGCAAAGAAGATTATCGCAGTACATCTTTCTCACCAACTATTAGATAATGGTACTTTATCACACAAGCAACTTGTCCAAGAAAAACGTGATGATTTCTTTGGTGCAGACATAATAGCCTTACCTAGCCATGCATTAGATAAGCAAAATACTAAGCTTACTGGTGTGAACACTATACTCCTTAATACTAATGGGGTAGCACACAATATGCAACTATCTGATATTGAATCAGAATATGCTGCATTTAAATCTATGTTCTCTTCCTTCGATAAGCCCTCTGATAAATTTTTAGCAGTGATTTTAGCAGGGGATGTACCAGAAAATGGTACATATCATTGCTATACAGGTAAAGAAGCAAAGAAGTTAGCTGAATATGTTAGTAATCTTGTACTAAAAAACAATTATTTTGTATTAGTATCTAATGGACCACGTACAGGAAAATATGATTGTCAACATAATAAAGAACTTAGTGTACATGAAAAAGATAGTATAATGGATGTGGTAACGTCAAGTTTCCAAGAAATTCTACAAAAAAATCGTGTGCCATTTAAATTATTTGACTTCAAGAAAGGGCAACCAAGTATGTATAAGGCTATTCTTGGAGCTGTTTTATACAACAAGCATAGCTTGATTATAGTACCAGGTGAATCTACTTCTATGGTCTCAGAAACCGTAGATATGTTACCTGCTAAAACTGTTACAGTGTATTATAACTCTACAATGAATGAAACCCATAAAAGACACATAAAAAACGAGTTTAATGAAGGAAGAGTATCAATTATTGATGAGAATATGCATCTTCATTTACCTAATAATACACGAGCTAAGTATTATTCTGCTAGCGAGAATATAGCTAAGGGTATATATACTTTATGGCATACTCGTACAGTTGCTATCCCAAAGGTTATTAAATAGACCTGTCTGCTCAAATGATTTAAAGAATGGGATTTGAAAATGATGAATAAGAATCTGTTCGCCAAGCGTCTATTAGCGAGGAGTCGCTTTGCAGTGATGCGGCAATCTAAGTCTATACTAACTTGTCGATTGATTCGTTGGCTACACCTTCTTGCAATGACTGTTTTTATCTTTCAACGTCACGTCATTGCGAGATCGCATAGTGGTCGTGACAATCCAAACATTAGAATAAATCTGGATTGCTTCGTCGCCACTAAAGTGGCTTCTCGCAATGACGAAAATATTTTGCCAAACGTCATTGCGAGACCACATAGTGGTCGTGGCAATCCATATTTGTTAGATTACTTCTTTGATTCACGCCTTTTTGCAATGACCTTTTAACAACATCTCTTCAATTTATGTCCATAATAGTTCAAAAATTTGGCGGAACTTCTGTTGCTAACATTGCAAGAATAAAAGAAATTATTCCCATTATTAAGCTTGAAAAGCAGCATGGTAATCAAGTAATAATTGTAGTTTCAGCTATGGCTGGTGTTACCAATCAACTAGTTACTTTATGCAATGAGGTTTCTAGTCTTAAGACTAGTTCACAACTGGCAGAATATGATGCTGCCCTTTGTAGTGGAGAGATGGTAACAGCCTCCTTACTTGCCCTTGAGCTACAACAACAAGGCATAGATGCAAGGTCTGTGCTAGCATGGCAATTACCAATCTTAACCAATGATAATTATAGCAAAGCTTTGGTTGAGCAAATCTCTACTAGTTTATTAACAGAATGTATTAAACAAGACATCATCCCGGTAGTTGCTGGATTTCAGGGTATCAGTAATAATAATAGGTTAGCAACGCTTGGTCGAGGAGGATCCGATACTACTGCCTCGTTAATTGCAGCTGCTATGCAAGCTGATAGATGTGATATATACACTGATGTAGAAGGGGTTTTTACTGCTGATCCACGAATTGTTCCTGGAGCAAAGAAATTATCACAGATTAGTTTTGAGGAAATGCTGGAATTTGCATCTTGTGGAGCGAAAGTGTTGCATCCACGCTCCTTAGAAGCGGCTATTAGATATAACGTACCCATACGCGTTTTATCGTCGTTCTCACTACCATTATACCATGAAGATAGTGGTACACTAATAACATCTAGAGAAAAAATTATGGAAAATAAAAAAATTACCGGCATTACTTCCAACAAAAATTTATTAAAATTAGTAGTAAATTCCACTCAATTAAATTTTTCTAAGATATGCAACCTGATCACTAACCATAATATTCACCTAGAATTAATGGAAAATATCGAGGAATATCGACAATATAGCTTTATTATCCAATTATCCGATAAAAATAAATTACAGCATTTGCTAGATGATCTAAAGAATGCTAATCAGATAAATAATTTTATTATCGATAGCCAAATTTCTATAGTATCGATTATTGGTCACGGCATTAAAAATGACCATAATTTTCTTGATATGGTATTAACTGAACTGGAAAAACAAAATATATCAGTGAAAATGATACAAATTTCAGAAATTAAAATTTCTCTGCTAATAAAAGACCTTGACACTGAAAAAACTATACGTTGCTTGCATCAACTATTTGAACTAGATAAATAGTTTTAGGTAGATTTTTGTCATTGCAAGACCATGTATAGTCAATTGATGAGAAGTTGGTGACGTCGTCACTCAATGCTCGCCTATTATAGTGAATTAACTTGAATTGGCAACGGTATAAATCCGATTAGTATTTTAGCATCAGCGTCATTGCGAGGAGCTACTTTAGTAGCGACGAAGCAATCCAAAAAACGATTAAAATGGATTGCCACAACCTACTTGCGTGGTCTCGCAATGACGTATATGTACTCCATTAGTACCAACTTCTCATCAATATACTATTAGAGCTCTTGCATAACCTAAAGATAATTGAGGAATTTTTAGGAAAAACGAAGTCGAGTACCGCAGCGTACTAAGATGTACGTGAGGAACGGAGACGAGTTTTGACAACAAAATTACCAATTAGATTAGGTTATGCAAGAGGTCTATTGAAGTTTCTTAATAGAATCTAAAGTAGTCTCTAAAATCATACTTGCTGCAATTGAGTCATCTTTTTGGTTACGTTCTCGTCTTTTAACTCCTAACGATTTTAATAAGTTATTGGCAGCAAGGGAAGTAAGCCTTTCATCTTGTAGATATATAGGAAGATTTGTTGCAGAACTTAATGTTGCACTGAATTTTAATACAATTATAGTTTGCTCACTAGAGTTACCATTCATACTAATAGGCAAACCTATGACTATACCACAAATAGAATAAGTTGCGACTAAATCTAATATTGACTTAATCTTTTTTTCTTCTATCGTTTCATAAATAGTTTTTAGTGGCATAGCAATAGTCTGTTCTTGATTTGAAATAGCGATGCCTGTTTTCCGTATTCCATAATCTATGGCAATAATTGGTCTATTAGCTTGTAGAAGCTGAAAAAATTCTTGCAATACTGCTATTATCATGATACCTAAATTACAATTTATACAAAGTACGTGTTTATTATGTCAGAACTAATTCAAAAACACCTAGATAGTAAATTAATAAAACTATCTTTAGTTTTTGCCCTTATTTATTTCATATTTTTTAATTCAGTAGTTTCTTGTTACAAATTCAGCTACTACAAGATAACTTTTTTGAAAGCGATATTGGAGTTGAGTAAAGACTTTTTATATATTTACTTTACTTGCTTTATCATTTTTTTTGGTTTAACTATCCATCGGCTTGTTTTTATAATTGGAGCGATATTTTTATTTATAACAGGGGCAATTGCTAGTTATTACCTATATTTCTTTAAAATTTCTCCTACAAAAGAAATGATGGGTAGTTTTTTCTCCACTGACTTGAATGAACTATACGAAATAATCAGCATCAGGCTGATTGTATGGTTAATTTTTAGTTTGTTTAGCTGTATTTATACAATGAAACACTTCTCTATTTTAGATAGTAAACTATTTGTCACAAAATTACTATCAGCAATTTGTCTTTTAATTTCTGTTAATAATATTATTGCTCCGAAATTCAAGTTGCTAAATAGTTATTTTCCTATTCAATATCTACATAATACATATTTATACTTATCCAATAGTAACAACAAAAGCAGCATGCGTGAGAATATAAGAGAAAAATTTTCTTTTATCGATCAATCTGATCAAAATATTGTAGCTGTAGTTGTTATAGGAGAATCGGCACGATTTGATCATTTTGGTATTAATGGTTATTCCAGGGACACTACACCATATTTAAGCACTGTTGAAAATCTTTTTTCATTTAAAGCACAATCTTCATCTAATCATACATGTATCTCAGTTCCATCTCTTATGTCCCGCCATCCTGCTAAGGATATAGACAAAATTACAGGAGATACAAGTTTTTTATCAATTTTTACCATGCTTGACTTTAATACTAATTGGATTGGTACTCAAAGTTTGGTGCAATATTTTAAAAGTAAAGACCCATATACAATTTATGATCAGGCTAAGTTTAGTATGCTCCCTGGTGGTTCGGTTCTATTAACAAGGCTGGATCATGATGAGAAAATGTTACCTTATATTAAAAATATTGTAGATTCTTCTGCTACTAAAGATGTCTTAATTGTTCATACAAGTGGTAGTCATTGGAAATATTCTGCTAGATATCCTAAAGAATTCGAAAAATTTACTCCTAAATGTAATTCTACTACTATGGTAGATCAAAGCACTTGTGATCCTATACAGTTAGTTAATGATTACGATAATACTATTTTATATACTGATTTTTTTTTATATAGCGTGATAGATTTATTAAAAAATAGCAACGCTATTTTAATGTATGTTTCTGATCACGCTGAATCTTTAGGCGAGCATGGTTATTATGGTCACGGTGGTCCGATGATTCCAGAACAAACTACTGTGCCTTTCTTAGTTTGGGTATCAGATGAATTTAAAAAAAAACATCCTGACTTAGTGAATTCTATAGCCAGTCATTTAGATACTGAGATTAGTCATGACTATGTATTTCATTCGATTCTTGATTGTGTTGGTATCCGTTCGGCAGTGATTAAAAAGAACTTAAGTCTATGTAGTAAGAAGTCAAATGGTTAAGATTTATCTAATTGCTGGCGAAATATCAGGAGATTTTATAGGGAGTCGTTTGATGCAAAGCCTAAAAAATCTCTATAAATTGGAGGAAATGCAATTAGAGTTCGTTGGTATTGGCGGCGATAAGATGCAACAAGCGGGATTGCACCATAGCCTTTTCCCGATTAGTCAAATAAATCTTATGGGCTTCGTCGAAATTATACCACATATTTTTAGGCTCACTAAGTTAATTCAACAAACTATTGACGATATTATTCAACATAATCCAGATTTATTAATTACCATAGACTCACCAGGCTTTACTTATAGGGTGGCAAAGAAGGTTCGAGAAATTAGACCTAACTTAAAGATCATGCATATTGTTGCCCCATCAGTCTGGGCATACAAACCTTCTCGAGCTATGAAATACGCTAAAATTTACGATTGTTTGTTAGCTTTGCTGCCATTTGAGCCGCCATATTTCCAAAAAGTTGGGCTAGATTGTCGGTATATTGGTCATCCAATATTAGAACAGTATTTTTATGATGATAAAGATAAACAACAGTTAAAGCAGAAATTACAAATACCTATTCATTCAAAATTATTATGTGTTACTTGCGGTAGTCGTAAAGGTGAGATAATAAGGCATGCCCCTATCTTTATAGAAGCAATTAATTTATTAGCAAAGCAGTTCCCTAATATTCAAGTGATATTTGTCCTGGCCGATCCTAGTCATCAGTCTTTAATTAAAGCGTTTTTATCAGATGCAGCATTCAATTACCAGTTCTCAAGTGATCGGCTTAAGATTTTTGCTGCCTCTGACCTTGCTTTAGCAAAATCTGGTACTAATACTTTAGAAATTGCTGCTTGTAATACGCCAATGGTTGTTGCATATAAATTAAATATCGTAAGTTTTTTTCTAATAAAATTATTAATAAAAATACCTTACATTTCTTTGATTAATATTGTTGCTAATAAGGAAATTTTACCAGAATTAATTCAATTTAACTGTACTAAATCAAATATAGCAGCAAGGCTTACATCATTATTAGTTGATGAAAAAAAAACAGATGAACAACTAAGAGAAAGCCAAAAAATCTTAAGGGAGTTAGGCTTTCAAGGTTCTATAGTCAATTCAGGGGAATTGGGTAGCAGGAACGATGGAGCGATGCCTATAAGTAATAGACGAGCATTGAGCGACGACGTCACCAACTTTTCATCAATTGACTCTAATAGTTCTTCAAATGTGGCAGCCCATATTATCAAGTTAGAGTGTTTAACTCGATAATAGACCTCTTGCATAACCTAATCTAATTGGTAATTTTGTTGTCAAAACTCGTCTCCGTTCCTCACGTACATCTCAGTACGCTGCGGTACTCGACTTCGTTTTTCTTAAAAATTCCTCAATTATCTTTGGGTTATGCAAGAGGTCTAATCAAGTTTTTTGCAGAGCTTATAAATAGTAGGTTGTTCGAAGGAAATTTGAATATATCCGAGTCACAACATCTATTTTTAAACGCAAAATTTGTTATTCCCGCGTAGGCGGGAATCTAGACCCCTGCTTTCGCAGGGGTGACACTAAGTTAAGCAGGGATGACAATTTATAACGTGGAAATTACAACTCTTTTGTTTATAGTCAATTTACCTGAATTAGTGCCGAATAAGCACCCATCATGCTGTCATTGCGAGACCATTTAATGGTCGAAGTAATCCATTTTGGTTACTTTTGTGGATTGCTTCGTCGGTCTGGCGACCACAACTGTTGAAAGTTAGAAGAGGAAGAGGTTTTAGACCGAATAGTTTAAAAGTCGTATGTGGTCAACGTCATTGCGAGAAAGACCGCAGGTCGACGAAGCAATCCATAAAAGTAACCAAAGATGGATTGCCACGACCACTACGTGGTCTCGCAATGACAGAAAACCTATCTAAAACCCTCTTTACCTTCTAACTTTCAACAGTTGTGGTCTGGCGACCTCCTCGCAATGACGAAGCAATGAGTTACTCGGCTAATACAGTTCCTATTATAGTGTTAAACCCACAATCTACATAATGTATCTCACCGGTAACTCCCGATGATAAGCTACTTAGCAGGTATAAAGCAGACCCTGCAACATCACTAGGCGAAATATTTCTGCGTAACGGTGAAGTAGCCTCATGGGAAGCGAGCATAGTTTTAAAATCACTAATACCGCTAGATGCTAGAGTTTTAATAGGTCCAGCTGATATGGCATTCACTCGGATGTTATTTGACCCCATATCAGTTGCAAGATATCTTACACTGCATTCTAATGCAGCTTTAGCAAGTCCCATCACATTATAATTACGAACCACCTTTTGGGAGCCATAATAAGTTAGAGTCAGGATACTCCCTCCATCTTTCATCAAAGGTTCTGCACGCTTTGCCATAGCAGTTAGAGAATAACATGATATATTCATACTATTAAGAAAATTAGGTAATGTGGTATCTATATATCTACCTTTTAATTCATTTCGATCAGAAAAAGCTATAGAATGAACTAAAAAATCAAGCTTTCCCCATTTTTGTTCAATAAGTTTAAATAAATTATCAAGTGACTGTTCATCGGTTACGTCACATGGAGCAACAAAATTACAACCAATTTCCTCAGCAAGGGGCTTAACGCGTTTTTCAAGCATTTCTCCTTGATAGGTAAGGGCTAAGTCTGCACCATGTTCTTTGGTCATTTGAGCAATAGCCCAAGATATTGACAAATTATTAGCGACGCCTGTAATTAGTCCTTTTTTACCATCAAGTAAACCCACAATTTGCATATATTCTCCATACTTTATAATTAGACCTTGCTCAAACAATAGCATTATGTATATTTTTGTAAATAACTTTTAAAATATAACCAAAGTATAACACTAATAATAGATAGCACTAATGTTTTTATCCAAAATATTTCTACTTATTTCAGGTATGGTTAGCGGTTTAGTTTTTGCTCCAACTTTCTTCGTACCTGGGTTATTTTTCTTGGCACTACTATGTTATCAAGTACAAATTGCTAATAGTTGGCAAGAAGCCTCTATATTAGGCTTTATATTTGGTTTTGGGCATTTTTTAGTCAATATGTACTGGATTAGTATAGGGGTCACTGTTTATATTGATGAATTTTGGTGGGCGATACCATTGGCGTTATTTGGTTTACCAGTTATTCTTGCTTGTTTCATCGCTATAACCTGCGGTTTAGGGTTTTTAGCGAAGAATAATAATTTATATCAGTTTATATTTTGCCTTTATTGGGTATTTTTTGAATGGGTAAGATCATGGATATTTACCGGATTGCCGTGGAATTTACTTGGATACGCTTTTTCATTTTCCGATACTCTCATCCAGTCTTCTAGTATTATAGGAATATATGGTTTAAGTTTTATTGTAATATATATATCAACTAGTTTTTATCACCTATTTACTAAACAATATAATCTATTAAAAATATTATTAGTGAATTCATTAATAATATTTTCTCTAATAACTTCCTACGGTTTATTAAGGCTACATAACAATCCTAGCGATTTCTCAAATATAAAAGTTCGATTAGTTCAGCCAACTATTCCACAAATTGCTAAATGGGACGTTGAAGAATTTTGGAAAAATTTAAATCTTCATATTGCATTGTCTGAAAAACCAGGTGACGTAGACCTAATTATATGGTCGGAAGCTGCTATGGTAGTACCATATGACTATAAACCAATCAAAAAGAAAATATTAAAGATGCTAGAAAATAAAAAGACCATTTTAATTACTGGTGGTATAACAAATAATGGTAAACAGGGAGATGATTTTGAAATTTATACAAGTTTATACGCTTTAACAAAAGAAGGGGACAAATTATTTGAATATCATAAATCTCATTTAGTGCCATTTGGTGAGTATATGCCTCTTAAATGGATATTACCATTGAAGAAATTAACCCCTGGGTTATTAGATTATACTGAAGGAAGCAAACAATTGGTTAGTATTGACCAACCTGCTATAACCATAAAACCTCTTATTTGTTATGAAGCAATCTTTCCAAATCTCGTTCAAACGAGTAATAAACTTTCAGATGTGATTATTAACGTCACTAATGATACATGGTATGGAAACTCTTCTGGTCCATACCAACATTTACAAATTAGTCGTATGCGTAGTATAGAAAACGGTCTTCCTATGCTTAGAACAGCTAATAATGGTATATCGGCTGTAATAGACCCGGTAGGTAGAATTATTCAACAACGAACTCTCAATGAAGTAGGTTATATAGATAGTTTATTACCAAATAAGCTGAAATATGAAACTTTATACTCCCAATATGGCGATATATGTGCTTTATTAGCAATAATATTTATCCTAGTTAGCTATAGTCAATTGATGAGAAGTTGGGGACGTCGTCACTCGTAGCTCGCCTATTACTTATAGGCGTCGCTCCATCGTTCCTAGCCTCAAATTCCCCTGAATTGACTATAAATGCTCAGTACCCGACAAAAAGATTAAGGAGAGGAAAAAAGAGTGGATAACGCCTAACCAATTGTCTATTTTTCACATTATATTACTTAGTGCTTTATAGTTTTTGTGCTATACTGTTTCTTAGGTACTAATAACTACTAATAGCAGCATATATATGGATAAAATAACTCCTCGCGTGGATTTAGCTTTCAAAAAGATCTTTGGTGTAGAAGAGAATAAGGATTTGCTGATATCCTTGATTAATTCTATCGTTGGACAAGAGGATCAAGTGGCAGAGGTAACTTTGCTTAATCCATATAACCCTAAAAATTTTAAGAATGATAAACTGTCAATATTAGACGTTAAAGCCAAATCTGTTGATGGCAAAAGGTTCAATATTGAGATTCAAATTAGCGACGAAGCTGATTATGATAAGCGAGCTTTATATTACTGGGCTAAATTATATACTGAGCAATTAAAGGTAGCTCAGGACTATTCGACCTTAAGCAAAGCCATTGGTATTCATATACTTAATTTTACTTCTATTCCTAAAGTAGATAAATATCACAATGTTTTCCATATAGTCGAAAAAGATAGTGGCTTGTTATATTTCAAGGACCTCGAATTACATACTATTGAGCTTAATAAGTTTACTGATAATTCTCATGAGGAATTAGCGGATATACTGAAAAAAGTAAAAGACTCTCTAGATATGTGGTTAGCTTTTTTAACAAGACATGACCTACTTAACAAAGATAATTTGCCTAAAGAACTGGACAACATTGCCTTAAAAAAAGCTCTAACAGTGCTAAATGTTATGAACTTTACTGATGAAGAAAGAGAGGCTTATGAAGGCCATCTCAAATGGCTGCGTATCGAAGCTAATACTATCAAGAAATTTGAGGATAAAGGTAGAGCGGAAGGTAAAGAGGAAGGTAGAGAAGAAGGTAGAGCGGAAGAAAGAATATCTATGGCAAAAGAAATGCTATTAAACAATGAGTCGATGGAAAAAATTATTAAATACACTAAGTTAAGTAAATCTCAAATAGAAAATCTAAAATGACTTACGATCTTCAAACTGTTACTGCTCTAAAAATCGACAATTGGTTAGACGTTATCCTCTCCTTAATCTTCTTGTCGTGTACTGAGCTATAAATGTCAATTTAGGAGGTAACAAGTTTTTATGCTATTCTTAGTCGGAGAGGCAATGAAACTAATTATATTAATTTGTTCGGTGAAAGTCGACTTAGTATTACTTAGAATAGAAAGCATTTGCTTTGATATTAGGTTATGAGGGTTTTGCCGTAATGCCCCAGATTCTCCAATATTCTTTAGCTTTCTAATGAAATCTAAAGGACTATTATAGCTTAACTGAATATTTTCATAATCAACGATAATGTCTGTAAATCCTGCCTGTTGTAACAAAGGTGTGACGTGATCAAAATGTATAAAAGGGGAAACATGTTGGAAGTGAGGGCGATTTGTTGCTATTTCAGCTTCGATAAATTTCATTCGTAGTTCCTTTAGGCTGTTACCACCGATAAAATTAGCAATAAATAGACCATCTGGTTTTAAAATACGTTTTATTTGTGACAGAAAATTTTGTACATCATTGATCCAATGTAAACCTAGGGAAAAAGTTACTAGATCAAAACTAGCTGTTTCAAGAGGTAAATTTTCTTCATCAAGCAGCAATTTTGGATTATGCTCAAAGGATTGTAACATAGTATTAGATGCATTAGTCACTACAATTATAGCATAGTTATAGTTCTGCACTAATAGTTTTGTTAATTGACCAGTACGCCCCCCTAAATCTAGAATATGGGGAAATTTTTTATCAATAATACTCAAACGTTCAATAATATCTTCTGCTGCATGTTGAAAAAACCAACATTTAGCGATATTATGAATAACTTTTTCACGGTTAAATTTTAACTTATCACGATCAAATATAATTGTTACCTAAATCTAGCCAGCTCGTGGTAGTGCTACCATAATACCACTCTTATATTTTCTAATATTACTTACAAATGAAGATCTTCGTTTATTTGTTGAGGTCGTTGTAGCTATATTATTAGGGTAATTCCCACTATACATATTAACAGAATTTTTATACAAGTCCATATTGTTAGCAATCTTGATAACATCTTGTTTATATTTATAGCCAAGATCATGAGTAGCTGAATGGTAATAGGCGATGGCTTTGTGCCAACTACCTAACTGATCATATTTAGCTTTGAGAAATTTAGCACCATAAGCAACGTTTTGCTCAGGATCAAAAGCTTGATTTAAGGAGTTAAAAGCATCTGGATGGTGTCTTAGGTTAATTTGCATACATCCTACATCCATCTTTTCTTTGCCTTGAATAATTTGATTTTTTACAAAAGCTATCGCGTCTTTTTTAGTATTAAAATGATACCCTTTCCCCTCAACATTGACAGTCCAAGGCCAAACCACCATGATTTTATGTACAGTATGTTTTTTACCAGATTCTTTTAAAGCTATTGAGTGTAGGATATCAGGAGGAATTTGGTATATTTTTTCGAAGTAAGGAAACATCTTTGAACATTTATGTGATTCAGCAATTTCCGCATCCATATTAGCATATGAATATAAAGGAAAAAGGCAAAACAAATATAGGGCTAATATCAACCTAATGGACATAGTGTTATAAATACGTAATTTTACTTTGTCTTTGTAGCATATTAAAAATCTTTCTACAATACAAGTTATGCTTTAATACATAATATTGTCAGTTTGACTTAATATACGTAATATAGTGTACTTTTTTAGTATAAATTAATGAGAATATATTATGGCTATTTACACTAGTA
Organism: Candidatus Tisiphia endosymbiont of Ceraclea dissimilis; assembly: GCF_964030735.1. Taxonomy (NCBI): domain Bacteria; kingdom Pseudomonadati; phylum Pseudomonadota; class Alphaproteobacteria; order Rickettsiales; family Rickettsiaceae; genus Candidatus Tisiphia; species Candidatus Tisiphia endosymbiont of Ceraclea dissimilis. Next base: position 547,985 of record NZ_OZ034917.1, on the reverse strand, counting down.
CTCAAGCACGAGCAAAACTATTTACCCTGATCAAAGAGACAAACGAAACACATGAACCAATCTACATAAAAGGAAAACATAACAATGCAGTCATCATATCAGAAGAAGACTACGAAGGATTACAAGAAACTCTGGCTATTTATTCTGTACCTAAATTAGTGGAATCAATACTTGAATCTAGTAACGAACCACTAGAAGAATGTATTAGCCATGAAGAATTTTGGAAGTCATGAGTTATATAGTCAATTTAGAAGAAGTTGATGCTAGGAGCGATGGAGTGACGCATAAACGTCAGTTTAAGAAAATGCGTAAGCAGGGGTCTAGATTCCCGCCTACGCGGGAATTACAACCTATGGATTGCTTCGTCGACCTTACGGTCTCCTTGCAATGACAGTTTCTCAATTGTTGTTTTTTTAAACTGACGCTTATGTGGAACAACGCCTATAAGTGATAGGTGAACATTGAGCGACGACGTCGCCAACTTCTCATCAATTGACTATAGAATTTGAAAGCATGAAATATACCCCCTTATCGACATTTTTTATCACGGATGATTGACAAACATATTAAATTCAGATATATTTTGCTCTTAAATACCAATAATAAATTAGTAAAATTTATGACAAAATGTGTTAAAAAATCATTATTTGTTACAGCCGGTCTTGCTGTAATAGGTTTAGGGTTATTTTTTGGTAATCCTATCAGAGTTGAAGCTGCGGTTAAAGAAGGGCAAGCCTTTTCAGATTGGGTAGTTAAATGCACCACAAGTGCTGATAAAAAACGGATTTGTTTTTTAAATCAGGCTCTTAATTCTACTAAAGATGATAAACAACAGGTGTTGGCTATATATCAAATAGGCTATTTTGGTAGCGGTAAGGAAAGAAATTTAAAAATGATACAAATAATTCCTCCTGACGTTTCTGTTGCTCCAGGTACGTCTATTATCAGTTCCAAAAAATTAGTTGCTCCAGGTAAGTACGTTAATTGCACAAAAGATTCTTGCCAGGCTGTTGCTGATATATCAGACACTGATCTTAAAACCATTTTATCAAGCGATGGTAATCCTATTGTAGGTTTTATGAATTCAGCCGGTCAACAGGTAAATTTGCCATTTTCCACGAAAGGTCTTGAAGAAGGTTTAAAAGCTTTAAAATAGTAATTATCTTGAAGCAATCCAAAAAAGTTATTAAAAGATTACTTCGGAGGCTCTTACGTCCCTCGCAATGACGTTATCTGTCATTGCGAGACCACATAGTGGTCGTGGCAATCCATTTTGGGTCACTTTTTAGATTGCTTCGGAGACTTACACCCCCTCGCAATGATGTTTTTATAAAAAAGATAACTGCTATGGACAACGTCACCAACTTCTCATCAATTGACTATAGCTCAAAATATAATTAATTAGTTATTGCAGGTAGACTCCTAGGACAAAAACAGCAAAAAAAAATCGTCCATTAAAGAGAAATATTTACAAAGCCGTTAATTGAGAAATATACCGATGTTAAACAAAACAACTAATTTGCCTGAAGGCTTTGAGTATCTGGATCAAATAGACCCGACTATAATACAACATATGATGTATTATAGTAATAATAATTTTATAGGAGAACAGATCAGGGGCTATAAAGCTCCTAGAGCTGTGCTAACTAAGGAAGCAGCAATTGCCCTAAAGAATGTTCAGCAAGATATAAAAAATGATAATTACTCTTTGGTAATTTATGATGCTTATAGACCCAAAAAAGCTGTGCAACATTTCGTTAGTTGGGGAGAGGATCATGTTGATCAAAAAATGAAAGAGTATTATTATCCGTATATCAATAAAACTGAAATTTTTCTGTTAGGTTATGTTGCTAAGCAATCACCTCATAGTCGTGGAAGTACGGTAGATTTAACTATTATTGAGCTTGGGAAACAATTACATACCAAGCCTAAAATGAGAAAAAGAATCACAAATGATGGTCGCTCTATACCTTATTTTGATGATAATACGGTTGACATGTATAGTTCTGTAGACCTTATGGATTCAGTATCTTGTCATGATAGTGACCTAATTGATCCACGTTACTTACAAAATCGTAATTATTTACGGGCAAAAATGAAAAAGCATAATTTTGAGGAATATTCTCCTGAATGGTGGCATTATACTTTACAAGACGAGCCTTATAAAGATCAGTATTTTGATTTTGACGTTGAATAATCAGCCCATCAATCAGCGTCATTACGCATAAACCCCATGACAATTTAAAAATTCCAGAAAAGTATAAAACGCTATTAGCGAGACCACTAAGTGGTCGTGGCAATCCACATTCATTAGATTGCTTCGTCGCTACTAAAGTAGCTCCTCGCAATGACGCTTAGCAATCAGCTTTTTTACTCATCATAAGGAAATAAATAAAAAATTGTAGGGTATGCACCTTAGGTGGCGTGGCAATCCATAAATTGTTATTTCTGTGCTTTCTTGTTATCCTTGCTCAACTTAGTGTCATCCCTTGCGAAAGAGATGTCACCCCTGCGTAAGCAGGGGTCTAGATTCCCGCCTACGCGGGAATGATAACCTATGGATTGCTTCGTGACCTTACGGTCTCCTAGTAATGACGATTTTTCAATTATTACCTTCTTAAACTGCCACTTATGAGTGACAACGTCCTCAACTTCTCATCAATTGACTATAGCTCAAAATATAATTAATTAGTTATCCTAGGTAGCCTCCTAGAATCGCAAAAGAACCAGGAAATATTATCACTAAAAATATTTACTATCCCTAATAAGCAGTAGATTCACCCCCATCAAGTAGAATATTTGAGCCATTTAGGTGTACAGACTTATCTGAAATTAAAAAAGATATTAAATTGGCTACATCGTCGGTATGCCCATATGATCTAAGAGGTATAGCCGCTGTGTCCAAAGATAGCTGTGCTTGAAAAGTGGTATTATTCAACTTAGCTTTTTCCTCAATTCTCTTTTTGTGATACTCAGTTAAAATTATACCTGGAGAGACTGCATTAACACGAATTTTACGAACAGCAAAGAATTGTACAAGGTTTTTTACTTCACCTATCCAAGCAAGCCGTAATACATTAGTATTCTGATAATTAGGCAAATAATTTTTAGAACTACTACCTGATATTATAACAATACTACCATTATTTTCGATCTTCTCTCCAAATATACGCACTACTTCAAGTGGAGCAATAAAAGTTTTTTGAAATTCTTCAGACCATTCTTGTGTACTTGGAAAACCATTTTTACGTAATGATGGTCTTGGACCAATCAGCACAACTGCTTTGAGTGATACTCCGTCTGTTTTATTTGCTGCAGCTTTAATAGTTTTAAAATCAGAAAAATCTATTTTTAGTGTTTCAACTTTTGTACTTGGATATTTTGTTTGTAACTTATTTTTGAGAGATTTTAATTTTTTCTCATTTCTGCCAGTGATTAATAAATTATATCCTTCTGATGCCAGAGATAAGCAAATTGCCTCTCCAAATGCACCAGTTGATCCAGTAACTAGCACTGCACTACTTGAACTATCAGCAATAGTATAAGTTGAAAAACAAAATATTAATGTAAAAATAGTAATAAAAATTCTCATATAGCTATTAATTATTCCTTATTAAAGGAAAAAATATACTACAAAGTAATTATGAATCAATAATTTTTCCTGGTTTTGTCGCATCTATAAAAAATGACTAAATTTCTCCTTGAAAACCGCATGGCTTCGTTATCATTTTCTATGATTTTTCATTAGCAACCTATAGGGAATTTATTTTAGCAATGGTATATTATTACGAAGTCAACTATTTACAAAGTAAATTACCTATTATAAAGGCAAATATAGTCAATTCAGGAGAATTGGGTAGCAGGAGAGACGCCTATAAGTAATAGGCAAGCGATGAGTGACGACGTCACCAACTTTTCATCAATTGACTATATAACAAATACAAAAACCTGAAGAATAAAAATTACCATAATATTTCTTCAGGTTTTTGTAATATATGGAAATTTTACTTAAAAAATTCTTACATGTTTAATGTTGCTGAATAATCTTCATCACCAAGAAACGGTACCTCAGTATGATCATTGGCAACCTTTAATTCTAAATTATATTTTTCTGCTTGTAATTCTTCTATGGCTTGTAATTCGTGTTTCTTTAATAGTTCATTTATATCCTGTAATAATTTATTGCTTATCTGATTGTGCTCCAATTTTAGTTCTTGCAAAGTGTTATTGATCTGTAAGGCTTCTGCTAGTTTCTTGGCTCCCTTATCACCTATCTGGTTGCAAAGCAAGTCTATTTTTACCACAGTTTTGTTATTTCTTAAGAAGTCTGCTAGTGCTTTCGCTCCCTTATTGCCTATCTGATTGCAGCCCAATTTTAGTTCTTTCACAGTGCTATTGTTATTTAAGGATTCCACTAGTGTCTTTATTTCCTCATCACCTATATAGCTGTGTATCAAATGTATTTCCGGCACAGTGTTAATTTGCTCTAAGGCTTTATTTAGCCATTTCTTTCCCATTTCACTTCTAGATATCTGGTTTCTAGCCAAATCTATTATCACTGCAGTCTTATCGTTCTTTAAGGCTTGAGATACTTTTAACTTTTCTTCATGGTATGAGTATTCATGCCAAAATACTTCCGTTACATCATGACTGTTCTGTAAGACTTTTATTAGTTCATTCGCCCCCTCATAGCCTATCTGGTTGTGAGACAAATATACTTCTGTCACAGCACTATTGTTCTTTAAGGCTTTTGCTAGTGCCTCAACTCCATCATTACCTATATTGTTGTGAGACAAATCTATTTCTCTTACAGCACTCTTCGGTAAGACTTTTGCTAATGCATATACTCCTTTATTACCTATGCCGGTTGACATCAAATCTATTTTTTTCACAGTGGTATTGTTCTGTAAGGCTTCTGCTAGTTCCTCGGCTCCCTTATCACCTATAACTCTGTAAAACAAATTTATTTCACTAATTTGCTCTCCGTTTTTCAAATCTTGGATAATTTTTTCAAGTGTAGCCATAATTATTTACCTCATAAATTAAAAAATGTTTAATTATTCTAAATAGTTTTTAGTAATTTAATCCAGTTTTTATCCTGGATATAATTGCTAACCTTATAGTGATATTTTATGATTTCAAAGATAAATAAAAATTAATCTTTACAGATAAACTGTATACCAAAGAGTTGAAAAATACAATATATTAAAAATCTATGCTACAGCAAAAATCCTGCCAAATTATAAGGGTAGTGAATGAAATGTAACCTTGACATCTATAGTCAATTGATGAGAAGTTGGAGGCGTTGTTGCTCAATGCCCGCCTATTACTTTATAGGAGTTGCTCCATCGCATAAGCGTCAGCAAGAAAATGAAAGTAGAAAAATAGTCATTGTGAGCCACCTTAGGTAGCGTGGCAATCCATTTTTAATCACTTTTTTGAATTGCTTCGTTGACCTAAGGTCTCTTCACAATAATGGTTTTTCAATTATTATTTTCTTAAACTAACGCCTATATACTCCATCGCTCCTAGCCCCAAATTTTCGTGAATTGACTATATCAGATAGCCCTGGTTGAAATTAGCCTTTACACTCCGTTATAATTGATGTATCATAGAATTGCTGCTTTTGCAGATATGGTAATAAACGTGATTTAGAATAGAGGTTGCGGACCCGGGGGCGGTACCCGGCGCTTCCACCAGAAAGTTGTGGTATATTTGTGAACAATGCTTTATGGGGGCGAAATAGGATCGACGTGCTTAATAAAAAAATTATTTTTACTCGGTATAATTCCGCCGGACCTTGTGTCATTGGGTTAAAAAAAAGAAACGCAAATGATAATGAACGTTTCGTAGGAAATCAAGCACTAGCTGCTTAATCCTACGCGGTTGGGGGCTTAACCGGGCAACAGAAAAAGCCCCGCTTAGTAATTTAATTAGATTAGATTGAGTATTGGCAAACCATCCTGAACTTAGTTTTAGGATGTTCAAAAATATTGAAAATCTAATTCAATAGATTTTACTATTAGTTTTATTTTATTTATTTTATAACTATGAATATCTCATATCAACAATTTCTTAACGAATGCATGTTTGAGTTTGTAAAAAAGATTCTTGCAAGAATTCGTACAGATAAGTTGCAGATGAATCAACTCTTGTATATCTCTTATAGAACTGACAATCCTGCCGTAGTATTATCTTCTAGGATAAAAGAACGTTATCCAGAAGAAATAACTATAGTAATGCAATATCAATTTGAGGATTTAACTGTAGGGGATAATGGCTTTTCCGTAACAGTTAGTTTTGATGGCATCAAAGAAACGATTAATGTACCATTTGATTCTCTGATCAGTTTTATTGATCCTAATAGTGGTTATAGCCTAAAATTTAAGCCAGAAATAATCAAATCTAATCAATTATCAGACGCAAAAAAAAGAGAAATAATTAAGAGAACTGTTGATTCTAGAAGTAAATCTAATTCAGTAGATAATATAATAGTTTTGGATAAATTTCGAAAACCTCGTAAACCCGTGTAGAATTTATGAATGTCAACGAAGCTTCTGTTTGCCTTACACCCGTTCGATTTAATATCATTCCTGCTTAACTTGGTGTTATGCTTGCTCAACTTAGTGTCATACCTGCTTTGATGCGGTATCTAGGGCGTGTCATCAATTAAGTTGACATAAATATTAGGATGAGACCAATTAGATATTGGTAAAAAATAAGAAGGTGACCAATGCGCAGATATGCTTTAAGAGATGATCAATGGGAAAGGATAAAGGATATTTTACCTGGAAAAGAAGGAGACGTAGGAGGCAAGTGCCAAAGATAATAGATTATTCGTAGAAGCTGTATTATATAGATATCGTGCTGGTATACCGTGGAGAGACTTACCAGAAAGATTTGGAGATTTTAGAGTAATTCATACAAGACATACACGTTGGAGCCAAAAAGAGGTATGGAAGAAGGTTTTTGAACTACTTGCACAAGATGCAGATAATGAATATAGTATGATTGATTCAACGATTGTTAGAGTACATCAACATAGTGCCGGAGCTAAAAAAACATAGTAGATGACCAAGCAATAGGTCGTAGTAAAGGCGGTTTATCAACTAAAATTCATGCAACTGTTGATGCTTTAGGAAATCCGACAGCTTTTCATTTAACCCCTGGTCAGTCGCATGATTTACAAGGTTCTGATGCTTTAATGGAAACTTTGACAAAAGCGGATACCGTAATTGCAGATAAGGCTTATGATGCTGAAGCAAGAATGAGGAATAAGATAAGAATTGCACTCCTGTAATTCCATCCAAGAAGAATCGTAAATTTCCTATAGAATATGATATAGAGCTTTATAAGTATCGTCATTTAATTGAAAATTTTTTTGCAAAACTTAAACAATCTCGAGGCATTGCTACGCGTTATGATAAACTAGCTCAGAATTTTCTGGGAGCAATTTATTTGGCTTCTTCTGTAATATTACTTAATTGATGACACGCCCTAGCTGAGCAAAAAATTATTAGTCAATCAGGCTATTCTTATTTATGGTAATATCTTGAGTCCATTGCCTTAATAGGGCGCGATGTGGTTCTATAGTTAAACCCATAAAATTAGGTGACAAAGAACATAGTAATAATTTCAAATAATTTGCTGGTTTCTGTTACCTTATTTTTAATCCATCGTTTCATATTAGCCCAAAACTTCTCTATGGGATTTAAGTCTGGTGAATATGGCGGTAAAAAAATAAGCTTGCAACCAACTGATTCTATTAATTCCTTTGTTTTCTTTGATTTATGGAAACTAGCATTATCCATCACTACAACTTGTCCTGCTTTTAACTCTTTAATTAAAAACTTCTCAACCCAATTATTAAATAACTCTGTATTGCACGTTCCATTAAAAACAAAAGGAGCTATTGATTGATTGTTTACCAAGCCAGCTATGATATTAGTTCTTTGATAGTGTTTCCCACTCTTCTTTCCAATCAGTAATTCTCCTGTTTTACTCCAGCCTCTATCTTGGCAAATACCTGTATCTATACCGCTTTCATCAATATGCACTATTTGCCCTTTATCATATTTATTGATCTCTTCTAAATATTCAGCTCGTCTGTCTACACTTGACTCCATGTAGGTAAAGGTTTTTTTTTATAACTAAAACCTAGCTGTTTTAATATCCTTCCAGTTTGAGACCTCGCAATTCCAAACTCTTTACCAATATCTTGTAATCTCATATTTGGATTATTTCTTACAAAATTTGCTAACTTTTGCTTATCAACTTTACTTTTAAAACCTACTCTAGCTTTTGCTAATATCGTTCCTTCCTTTCTCTTCCTTACGTTCCAGCGACTAATTGTATTTTTATGTATATCGAATATCTTGGCAGCCGCTCTTTGACTATTACCTTTTTCTATATAACTTATTACTTTTTTTCTTAAATCTTTACTATATGGGCTTGTTGACATTTTTTCTCTTATTTATACCATATAATGTCATCTAATTCAACGGGTTTAACTATAACGAGGGGCGTAATAGGTGACTATTAAGTCTACTCCCCTAAAATCAAACATTTTAGGCGTATATTTTCTAGGTTTGATAAAGCCCCAGCCACCTTTTTAGCCTTTCTAAATTTTGTTGGAGCTTTAATATGGTTACGTTAAAAATTTTGTCAACAGAACCTAACTCTTTTTCGAAAAAATGATAGCCTTCTTGTAATTCTTCTGATAGTTTATCTTTTTGATAAATCTGTAGGCGAGAAACTATTAAAGATAGAAGTTGACGAGAAGTTTTACTTAATTGCTTACCACAATTATTAGTAAGGTTTCGCCATTCAGGTGGGACGAAATTACCGACTATATTATAAAAGATAGTATCGGAATTTTCAGCTAAACCGCCGGAAAAAATTAACGATTCTGTCATATTCCCTCCCCGTGAAAAACGGTCAAAAACAGACTGTTTTGTAGGTTAAGTATGGGGAGTTTTGGTGGGAAACCAAAATAAAACCAAAATAAAAATGCTTTTGAGAAATTGAAAAATCCTGTAAGCCTTGAGAAGTCTGGCGCACCCGGAGGGAGTCGAACCCCCAACCTTATGATCCGTAGTCATATACTCTATCCAATTGAGCTACGGGTGCCTTATATCATGCCTTGTGCTGGAGTTTGGATGACATTATTGTGCTTATTTTTATAAGTGTCTAAAAAGTGAAATCTTTAAGAAAGACCACAATATATCCTTAAACTTCTATTATGTCAATATCATATAGTACTTAACACATAGGTTCGTACATTAATTTTAACATTCTGTACTTGTCTAATATGTTATTAGATGCTTATTGATCTAAATTAACATCTGTTAAGTTAATATTATAGTCAATTGATGAGAAGTTGTGGGCGTCGTTTCTCATCGCTCGCCTATTACTTATAGGCGTCGCTCCATCGTTCCTGCTACCCAATTCCCCTGAATTGACTATACTGCATTTTACATTTTGAATTTATAATTCTGGTAATTTATAAAAACACTTGCTTTTTAATGTTTTTTTTATTAGTCTGTGCAATCCTAGCATAATCTACATGAATTTGGAATAGCAAGTTACTCCAATATGTATTAGTTGTGTAAGCAATTAGGATTGAACTAACTTACCTTGCCCGCGTGATGGAATGGTAGACATAACGGACTTAAAATCCGTGGGGTGCAAGCCCTTGCCAGTTCAAGTCTGGCCGCGGGTACCATTTATTTTTTATCAAGGAAGATGTATATGTTTATTCAAACTGAAATTACTCCTAATCCTAATGCGATAAAATTTTTTCCTAATATACCCATTAGCCCTAATCAACCTTTTCATTTTAGTAATCTTGATGAGGCAAAAGGTAAAAGCAGTTTGGTAGTTCAATTATTCGGTGTAAATAACATAAAATCGGTGTTTCTTGGTAGTGACTTTATTACTATTACTAAGGAAGAAGAAAGTGATTGGCTGGTTTTAAAACCTGAAATTTTGATGATTATGATGGATCATTTTACTTCTGGTTTTACTGTGTTTGATGTGCAAAATAATATATCTATTGACAAATCTAGTGTAAATAATTTGGACGAGATGTCTGAAATCGAACAGCAGATTATAGAAATTATTGAAACACGTGTACGTCCTTCGGTTGCCATGGATGGAGGTGATATAATATATCGAGGATTTGAAAATGGGGTGGTAAAATTAGAGCTTCGCGGAGCTTGCCATGGCTGTCCTAGTTCGAGTATTACTTTAAAAAATGGTATTGAGTCAATGCTTAAGCACTTTATTCCTGAGGTGGCATCGGTTGAAGCTGTAGAAGATTAAGATATTAGTTATGCAGTATAGAGATAAGTAATTAATCAGTTATAGTCAATTGATGAGAAGTTGGTGACGTCGTCGCTCAATGCTCGTCTATTACTTATAGGCGTAGCTCCATCGTTCCTAGCACCAAATTTTCCTGAATTAACTATATCGCAGGCAGTTTCCTAGCGTCATGGCGAAAAGGCTTAAGCCAAGAAGCAATCCATTCCTGGTCATTCTTTGGATTGCTTCGTCGACCTTACGATCTCCTCGCAATGACGCTTGGTGACAAGATTTTTTATTCATCATAAAAAATAGTAGAAAAAATGTAGGGTACTATCTTATTAATGAAGTCAAGTAAAACAATATTGCCGCAGCATTTGAAACATTTAGGCTTTCTACCTTACTGGAAATTGGGATTTTAACCAGATAATCGCATTGTTCTTTAACTAGCCGCCTTATTCCTTTATCTTCAGACCCAAGTATTATTGCCATTTTATCTGAAAATATTTTATTATCTAAGGATTGGGTTGCTTTGCCATCCAGACCAATAATCCAAAACCCATGTTTCTTTAGATATTCTATTGACCGCCTTAAATTAGTTACCTTAACCATTTGTACTAGTTCCAAAGCTCCAGAAGCTGTTTTTGCTATAGTGGCATTTTCATCTGGGGCATTATCGGCGGGTAATATTATGGCTGTGATACCAAAAGAAGCCGCACTACGAATAATAGCGCCAATATTTTGTGGATCGGTTACTTGATCTAAAATAGCTACTTTACAATTGGCAGTAGTTATGTCAATATCTTCAATATGATTAGAGAAAATGCTTTTAACGTTAGCGGCTATTCCTTGATGATTATGATTTGCACCAAGAAGACGGGTTAGGGAATCTGTATTGGTAATCTCATATTGATGGTTAGATATTAAATTTTTGTTCAAATTAAAAATATCTTCTGTACAGAAAACTCTTTGAATATAACGCTTGGGGTTACTTAAAGCTGCAAGTACTGGATGTTTCCCATATAGGTAGTAGAAATCTTTGGAAATATTAGATTTATTTATCATCTTATTAGAACCTATAGTAATTTATTCTTGACACAAACTACTATTTATTATAGAAAGTTACAACTAGATAAACGTTCTAAGTTGTTGTAAATTTTAATAGAAACTATTTGTATAGGTTTTTATCTATACTTTTATTATTTATTGATTTGCATCAAATATATAAGTTTAATATTAGCTTATCTAAAAGGCTCAAGAAAATGGCAAAGAAGATTTGTTGGCACTTACAGTAAATTTATGTTGTGCTTTACTTTTAATTAGGCTATTTAATGCTTGCGTAAATTCTTTGGAGGAATGGTCGAGTGGTCAATGGCAGCGGACTGTAAATCCGCCCGCGTGAGCGTACGAAGGTTCGAATCCTTCTTCCTCCACCACAGATTGGTTAGGTGAAATACGCGGGTGTAGCTCAATGGTAGAGCTCCAGCCTTCCAAGCTGGCCACGTGGGTTCGATTCCCATCACCCGCTCCAAAATATTGGTGTTAATTGGAAATTGGATAAATTTGTTGTTTTTATTGTTAAATTTGTATAAATCTTAAATTGTGGAGAATGAATTATGGCAAAGGTAAAATTTGAGAGGGATCTGCCCCATTGTAATGTAGGTACTATAGGACACGTAGATCATGGGAAAACTTCTTTAACAGCTGCAATAACTTTAGTATTGTCAAAAGAAGGTGGTGCTAAGGCTACTAACTATGATGAAATTGATGCTGCTCCGGAAGAAAAAGAAAGGGGTATAACTATTGCTACTGCTCACGTTGAGTATAAAACTAAAAAAAGGCATTATGCTCATATTGACTGTCCTGGACACGCAGACTTTATAAAGAATATGATTAGTGGTGCAGCCCAAATGGATGCTGGAATATTGGTAGTATCTGCTTGTGATGGTCCAATGCCTCAAACAAGGGAGCATATATTGCTTGCTAAGCAAGTAGGTGTGCCTACAATGGTTGTCTTCTTGAATAAAGTTGATATGGTTGATGATCCAGAATTAGTTGATTTAGTAGAAATGGAAGTCAGAGAGCTTCTGTCAATGTATGGTTTTCCTGGAGATGATATACCAGTTATCAGGGGTTCAGCTTTGCAGGCTTTAGAAGGAAAGCCTGAAGGAGAAGCTGCAATTAAAGAATTGATGAATGCTATTGATGAATATATACCACAACCAAAGAGAGATACAGATAAACCATTCTTAATGCCAATAGAAGATGTCTTTTCTATTTCTGGAAGAGGTACAGTTGTTACTGGTAAAATTGAGAAAGGTGTAGTAAAAGTTGGTGAAGAGGTAGAAATTGTTGGTATAAGAGATACTCAAAAAACTACTTGTACTGGTGTGGAAATGTTTAAGAAACTATTGGATCAAGGTGAAGCTGGTGATAATGTTGGTATATTGCTACGTGGAACTAAAAGAGAAGATGTGTGTAGAGGACAAGTATTAGCTAAGCCTGGTAGTATAACTCCGCATACTGAATTTGAAGCTGAGGTTTATGTGCTTACCACTAAAGAAGGTGGTCGTCATACAGCGTTTACCGATAAGTATCGTCCACAGTTTTATTTTAGAACTACTGACGTGACTGGGGAGATTGCTTTAAAAGATGGTAAAACGATGGTTATGCCAGGTGATAATGCGAATCTAAATATTACCCTGATTTCTCCAATAGCTATGGAAGAAGGTGTCCGTTTTGCTATACGTGAAGGTGGTAAGACAGTAGGAGCTGGTGTAGTATCAAAGATTATAAAATAACAGAGGAGTAATCATCTTAAAATAATTTAAGATGATTACTTTTTTTTAATGGCTAGGCAAAATACGTTTAATTGAACTTGCCTCAAGTTATGTTTACAAAAAATTTGAGCAAGTCTGTTAAAGAAGCGTATTTTGGATGGTCGGGCTGTTTATAAAAAGGTTTAGTTAATGAAAAATAATCAAAAAATTAAAATTCGTCTAAAGTCATTTGATCACCGTTCGCTTGAGCAAGGTACTAGAGAGATAGTAGGGGCTGTTAAAAGAACTGGTGCAGATATAATTGGTCCAATTCCGCTTCCAAGGACAATTGAAAGATTTACCGTTAATAGGTCTCCACATGTCAATAAAAAATCAAGGGAGCAATTTGAGATTAGAATTCAGAAAAGGCTTTTAATAATAAGTTATCCAACCCCTCAGACTGTTGATGCTTTAAAGAAAGTTGATTTGCCTGCTGGTGTTGATGTTGAGATTAAGTTAGAGAGTATTGAGTGATGAGAACCGGTTTAATCGCTAAAAAAATTGGCATGAGTTCAATTTTTAATGAAAAGGGAGAGAGAACTACCGTTACTTTTCTGCAAGTTGAAGATTGTCAAGTAGTGGGACAAAAGACCCAAGAAAGGGATGGTTATAACGCCTTGGTTGTTGGGGTAAAGGATAAGAAATTATCTAAAGTAACAAAGCCAATGAGGCAAGTATTTGCTAATGCTAACGTTGCACCAAAACAAAAATTGAAGGAATTCAGAATTTCTGCTTCTTTTTTCATTGATATAGGTTCTACATTGCGAGTTGATCATTTTGTTGTTGGGCAGTTTGTAGATGTTGTAGGTACTACTATTGGTAAAGGTTTTGCTGGTAGTATGAAGAGGCACAATTTTAGAGGGCTTGAAGCTTCACATGGTGTATCTGTGTCTCATCGTTCACATGGTTCTACTGGTGGTAGACAAGACCCTGGTAAGGTATTTAAGAATAAGAAAATGGCCGGACACATGGGGAGTACAAGAGTTACTATTCAGAACTTGAAGATAGTTGATACTAATATAGAAAAAGGTATAATCATAGTTAGTGGTAATGTCCCAGGCTCGAAAGGATCTTATGTCTACATTAAGGATGCTATTAAGAAAACCATTACAGCTGCAGGATAAACTATATGAAAGCTAAATTATTAAATCTTGAAAATGAAGTTGTTGGTGAGGTTGATTTAGATCATGAAGTATTTGCCATAGACTTTGTTAGACAAGATATTATCAAGCTTGTTGTTGATTGGCAAAGAGCGAAAGCTATGGCTGGTACACATCAAACGAAGACAGTATCGCAAGTATCTGGTACTACAAAGAAACCTTTTAAGCAAAAAGGTACCGGTAATGCAAGGCAGGGGTCTTTAAGATCTGTACAAATGAGGGGCGGTGGGGTTTCTCACGGTTCAGTAGTAAGGAGTCATGCTACAAAATTACCAAAGAAAGTTAGAAAACTTGGTTTAAAACATGCATTGTCAGAAAAATTGACAGAAGGGAAATTGTTAATATTAGATTCTTTAAAATTAGATGAATCAAAAACTTCTAATCTTGCAAAATTATTAAATAATTTTCATGGTAAGAGTTATTTTATTGTTAGTGGTAATGAAGTTGATACTAATTTTTCTTTGGCAGTACAAAATATTCCTAATACTATTTCGGTACCACAAATTGGTACAAATGTTTATGATATAATACGCCATGATTATGTTTTGTTATCAAGAGAAGCTGTAGATGCTTTAGAAAAGAGGTTGAAGTGAAATCTTATAAACATTATGATCTTATTAGGAATCCTGTGATCACTGAGAAGAGCAATATTTTATCTGAACAAAATAAGTTTACTTTTCATGTTGCTGATAGTGCTGAAAAGGCTTCTATCAAGACAGCTATTGAGAAAATTTTTGAGGTTAAGGTTAAAAAAGTTAACATCATGAATGTAAAAGGTAAGAAAAAGAGATTCAAAGGTGTTAACGGTAGACAATCAGATAAAAAGAAAGCTATCGTGACACTAGAAAAAGATTATACTATTGATTTTACTGGGGGTATTAAATAAAATGGCTTTAAAAAAGTTTAATCCAGTTACTCCATCTCTTAGAGAATTAATACAGGTTGATAAATCTGATCTTTGGAAAGGTAAACCTCATAAACCTTTGACTAAAGGTTTATGTAAGACTGGTGGTAGAAATAATCTTGGTAGAACCACTTCTTGGCATAGAGGAGGGGGGCATAAAAGGCTTTATCGTATAATTGATTTTAAAAGAAATAAGCAAGATATATTCGCTACAGTTGAAAGAATAGAGTATGATCCTAATAGAACTTCTTTCATTGCTTTGATTAAATTTGATGATGGTGAGTATTCTTATATTATAGCACCACAAAAGCTTGTTGTAGGCGATAGAATAGTGTCAAGCGATAATGCTGACATAAAAGTTGGAAATTGTTTATCTTTGAAATCTATCCCTATTGGGACTACTTTGCATAATGTGGAAATGAAAATTGGCAAAGGTGGTCAGATTGCAAGATCGGCGGGGACTTCGGTTAATTTAGTAGGTAAGGATTCGGGTTATGCTCAGATCAAACTTCGGTCTGGAGAATTTAGGTTGGTGCCGTTAGATTGTAAAGCTACGGTGGGTGTTGTCTCAAATCCCGATCAAAAAAATACAAATTTGGGTAAGGCTGGAAGAAATAGATGGTTAGGTTGGAGACCGCATGTTCGTGGTGTTGCAATGAACCCAGTTGATCACCCACATGGTGGTGGAGAGGGAAAAACTTCTGGTGGTCGTCATCCGGTGACTCCATGGGGCTTCCCAACTAAGGGTAAGAAAACCCGTAAGAATAAGTCTACATCAAAGTTTATTATTAAGAGAAGAAAATAATTAGGTAGTAATTATGGCACGTTCAGTTTGGAAGGGACCTTTTGTAGATGGTTATCTGATAAAAAAAGTACAAAAATTGATTGAGTCCGGTAAATCAGAAATGATTCAGACTTGGTCTAGGAGGTCAACAATTTTACCATTTTTTGTTGGAGTAACATTTGCTGTGCATAATGGAAATAAATTTATACCTGTCACTGTTAGTGAAGAAATGGTTGGTAAAAAATTAGGTGAATTTTCTCCAACTAGAACTTTCCATGGTCATGGGGCAGATAAAAAAGTTAAGAGAAAATAAATATGGTAAAGGTGAATAAAGGTTCGACTACAGCAATTGCTAAGTCTCTTAGAGTGAGTCCAAGAAAATTGAATTTGGTTGCAACTTCTATTAGGAATATGAAAGTATCGGAAGCTATGGTTCAGCTTACCTTTTCCCCGAAAAGAATTGCTAAAGATGTAAAAAAATGTTTACAGTCTGCTGTTGCTAATGCTGAGAATAACTTTGGTTTAGATATTGATGCGTTGTTTGTTACTTCTGCAACGGTAGGTAAGGCATTGGTAATGAAAAGAATTATGCCAAGAGCTAAAGGAAGAGCAACAAGGATTAATAAATTTTTTAGTAATTTATATATTACAGTTACTGAAGTTGAGGGGAAGTAAAATATGGGGCAAAAAGTTAATCCGCATGGCTTTAGAGTTGGTCCAACATTAATTAAAGGTTGGGACTCGGTGTTATATGCTGAAAAGCAGTATAAAGTTCTTTTTATTCAAGATTTAGAGGTTAGAAATCTGATTAATAAAAACTATATGCAAGCACAAGTTAGTAGAGTGTTAATAGAAAGACCTTCTAATAAAAGTGTTATAATTAATATTTTTGCTAAAAAGCCTGGTGTTATTATAGGTAAAAGTGGTAACGACATTGATAAATTAAAAAAACATGTCCAAAAAATTACCTGTTTAGAAGAAATATATATTAACATACATGAAGTAAAGAAACCTAATATAGACGCTACTATTATTGCTCAAACGATTGCTGTACAGCTTGAAAAAAGAGTGTCTTTTAGAAAAGCTATGAAAACTGCTATCCAAGCTTGCTTTAAGCAAGGAGGGTTAGGTATAAAAGTGGCTTGTTCTGGACGTTTGGCTGGAGCTGAAATAGCGAGAACAGAGTGGTATAGAGAAGGTAGAGTGCCTTTGCATACTTTGAGAGCTGATATTGACTATGCGACTGCTGAAGCTATGACAACTTATGGAGTTATAGGTATAAAGATTTGGGTCTATAGGGGTGATCATGTGGAAAATAGAAAGAAACATAATTAATTTTGAAGTAAGATAATGTTAGCTCCAAAAAAACAAAAATTTAGAAAAGCACATAAAGGAAGAGTTTCCTCAAAGGCAAAATCTGGTACTATGCTAGCTTTTGGTTCTTTTGGCTTGAAGTCATTGGATGGCTTAAGGGTTACTGCAAGGCAAATAGAGGCTGCAAGAAAGGCAGCTGTTCGTTGTATGAAAAGGCAGGGTAGGTTATGGATTAAGATTTTTCCTGATTTGCCTGTGTCAAAGAAGCCGGCGGAAGTTAGAATGGGTAAAGGAAAAGGCTCTACTGAATTTTTTGCAGTAAGGGTATCACCTGGCAGAATTATGTTTGAAATTGAAGGGGTTACAGATGATGTAGCTACCAGGGCACTTGAGCTTGCTAGTGCCAAATTGCCTGTAAGAACAAGGATAGTGAGGCGTTATGAGTAAATTGGGGTTATCACCAAAGGAGTTGGTTGGACAAACCATGGAGGAACTCCACGAAAAAAGAATTTTGTTTAAAAAAGAGCTTTTTAATCTAAGGTTTCAAAAAACTTTAGGTGAATTAGAAAATACTAGTAGGTTTTCTTTTGTAAAAAAAACAATAGCTCGTATTAATACAGAATTAACCACAAGATCAAAAACTGGAGAATAGAGAAATGCCGAAAAGAGTGTTGCAGGGCGTTGTTGTAAGTTCAAAAACAGATAAAACTATTACGGTTAAAGTGGAGCGTAGGTTTAAGCATCCTATGTATAAAAAAATTGTAAAAGTTTCTAAGAAATACGCTGCTCATGATCCAGAAAATACGTATAAGGATGGTGATAAGGTTAGTATAGTTGAAAGTCGCCCTATATCTAAGACTAAGTCTTGGGTGGTATTAGGGGTATAAATATACCTCTTTAATGCTAGGAGGTTGCCTGCGATAATTAATTAGTTATCGCGGGCAGCCTCTTAGGGTTAGTTATTATTTTGTTGGTAAATCTGTTTTCGTATGTATTTCCGTACGTTACGGTTCTTTGCTTATGGTAATGTTTATAAATATGCTTATTAGAAAAATATTCTAGAAAATCTAAAAGAAAGGTAGTTTTTATCCTTTGACTTTGTTGTTTAGATTGTTTATCTTGTGGCATTATTAAATTCTCAAGTGGGAGTAAGTTATGATTCAGATGCAGAGCATCTTAGATGTTGCTGATAATTCTGGTGCTAAAAAAGTTATGTGTATTAAAGTGCTTGGTGGTTCACACCGCATGATAGCATACCTTGCAGATTTCTTTGTGGTCTCTGTAAAAGAAGCGTCACCAAATGGCAAAGTAAAGAAAGGTGAGATATATATGGCGTTGCTTGTTAGATCAAAGAAGGGTGTTAGAAGAGCAGATGGTAGTACAATTAAATTTGATTCCAATGCAGTAGTACTTTTGAATAAACAGGGAGAGCCGATAGGTACGAGGGTTTTTGGTCCTGTAACTAGAGAATTAAGGGCAAAAAAATTCGTTAAGATTATGTCGCTGGCAGAAGAGGTATTGTAATGGTTAAGTTAAAAATCAAGAAAGGTGATGAAGTTATTGTTATCACCGGAAAAAATAAGGGAAAAAAGGGTAAAGTGTTAAAAGTTTTCCCAGAACAGAATAGAGCCATTGTTTCAGGGGTAAATATTGCACGCAAGCATGTTAAGCCAAGTAAAGCAAGTGAAGGTGGCATAGTTTCAAAGGAATTATCAATACATATATCCAATGTTGCTCATGTAGACCCTAAGACAGGTACTGGTACAAAAATTGCTTTTAAATTTCTAGATGATGGTTCTAAAGTAAGAGTAGCTAAGAAGTCTGGTGAAATTATCAGTAAGGAAGGTAAGTAATGTTGTTCAGGTTTAAAGATTTATACGGTAAAGAGATTGTCCCAAGCTTACAAAAAAAGTTTGCTTATGATAATAAACATCAGATACCTAAGGTTATAAAAATTGTTGTTAATATGGGAGTTGGTGAAACGGTTGCTGATTCTAAAATAATTAATCATGCTGTTAATGATCTAACTTTAATTTCAGGGCAAAAGCCTTTGGTAACTGAGGCAAAGAAGTCTATTGCTACTTTTAAACTTCGTGAAGGTATGAAAGTTGGTTGCAAAGTTACTTTGCGTAAAGATAGAATGTATGATTTTCTTGAAAGGCTAGTACTTGTTGCTCTACCACGTATAAAAGAGTTTAGAGGCTTTTCAAGTAAAAGTTTTGATGGTAGAGGTAATTTTACTTTTGGGATAAAAGAGCAAATTGTTTTTCCAGAGATTAATTACGATAAGATAGATGTAATTCGTGGTATGGATATTACGATTGTTACAAGTGCTACAAATAATGAAGAGGGTAAATCATTACTTTCAGGCTTTAATTTGCCTTTTTATAATTAATTTTTGAAGAAAGAAGATGGCTAAAGTAAGTTCTATAAAAAAGAATAATAGAAGAAGAAAGATGGCACAAAGTTTGTATAATAAGCGTGCTAAGTTAAGAGACAAGATTTACGACAAAAACTTATCTTTAGAAGAGAGATTTTCGCTAGTGATGGTTCTGGCTAAGTTACCTAGGAATTCAGCTATGAATAGAGTTAGAAATAGGTGTGAACTTACTGGGCGTCCAAGAGGAGTGTACAGTAAATTTGGTTTATCACGAAATAAGCTGAGAGAGCTTGGTAGTAAGGGATTGGTTCCTGGTTTAGTTAAAGCAAGTTGGTAAAAAGTAGGTTTATCGTATGTCAATGACAGATAATATAGCAGATATGTTGACTAGAATTAGAAATGGTCAAAAAAGTAAATTGATGAGTATATCTCTACCTTCTTCAAAAATAAAATGTGCCATTTTGGATGTTTTAAAAAAGGAAGGTTATATCAAAGAGTATGTAGTTGTTAAGAATGATAATATAAGTCACATTGAGGTGGATTTAAAATATTCTGTTAATGGAAAACCTGCTATACGTGAAATAAATAGAGTTTCAAAACCAGGTAAGAGGATTTATTCTTCCATTGATAAATTAAAAGGATATTATAACAATATGGGTATTTATATTCTTTCTACTTCTAGAGGCGTGTTATCTGATAGAGAAGCACATAGCCAAAAGATTGGCGGTGAAGTAATTTGTAAAGTGTTTTAAGGTATAAAAATGTCACGTGTTGGAAAATTGCCAGTCCCTGTACCTGAAGGGGTAAAAGTTGAGCTTGATGGGTTGAAAGTCAATGTTGTCGGTCCTAAGGGAGAATTATCAAAGACTTTTGCCGGTAATATAGCAATTTCATTGCAAGATAATCAGCTTGTTGTTAAACCATTAGCAGAGACTAAAAGTGCTAGGTCGATGTGGGGTACGGCACGAAGTATAATAAATGGTATGATGAAAGGTGTTAGTGAAGGTTTTACAGAGGAGCTTGAAATAAATGGTGTTGGTTATAAGGCTTTGGTGAAAGATAAATATTTAAACTTAATGCTCGCTAAAAGTCATAATACTAAAATCGAGATACCTCAGAATATAAAAGTTACCGCTCCTAAACAGAATCAGATTATATTGCAAAGTGTTGATAAAGAAAAACTGGGTCAGTTTATATCAATTATTATAAAGCAGAGACCGCCTGAGCCATATAAGGGTAAAGGTATTAAACGTAAGGGGCAGTATGTTCAAAGAAAAGAAGGTAAGAAAAACTAAAATTTAAGGGTTAAAAGTTAAGTATGCGTAGTTCAAAGTTAAGATTTGAGACAAGAAAGGCTAGAGTACGGTCTAAGATATCAAGGGTATCAAACAGAATCAGATTGTCTATTTTTAAATCTGGAAAGCATATATATGCACAAGTTATAGATGACAAACAGTCAATTACTATTGCTTCTGCTTCAACCTTGGATAAAGAAATTAGACAGTTAAAAAAATCTAGCTGTAATGTTGGTACAGCTACAAAAGTAGGTGAGTTGATAGGAGAAAGAGCATCGCTTAAAGGAGTGCAAGAGGTTGTATTTGATAAGGGTGGTTATAAATATCACGGTGTTGTTAAGGCATTGGCTGATGCAGCAAGAAAGAAAATAAATTTCTAATTTTAGGTTTAAGAAATGGCTAAAGCTAAAAAAAATATGGGTGAAGCATTAACCGAAACTTTGGTGGATGTAAACAGAGTTACTAAAGTAGTAAAAGGTGGAAGAAAATTCTCTTTTTCTGCTTGTATTGTAGCTGGTGACAAATCTGGTAAGGTTGGTTATGGTCATGGTAAGGCGAAAGAGGTAACAGAGGCTAGAGCTAAGGCTACCCAAGAAGCAAGGAAAGATATGATTAGGGTTCCTCTTTATCAGAGTAGAACCATTCACCATGATGTTATTGGTAAAAGTGGAGCAGCAAAGGTCATTTTAAGAAGAGCTAAGGCGGGTACTGGTGTTATTGCTGGTGGTGCTATGAGGGCTATTTTTGATTCTTTAGGGGTTCATGATATTGTTGCTAAATCTTTAGGGTCTAGTAATGTATATGCAATGATTGCTGCGACTTTTGATGCGTTATCTCAACTTTCTTCTCCAAAGAATATTGCTGAAAGGAGAGGGAAGAACTTAAATGAGATATCGACTCAGTCTATAAAAGGGCAACAAGAAGTAATATCAGAATAATTTGAGCTATATTCTTTAGGGGGCTGATAAAAAGATATCGCAATTGTGGAAGACCAGTGAAATCTGGGATGAGGCGAATCAAACTGGGCTATTATTGAGCAGTCACTTAGAGTGAGTTATTTTAGTGACAGGAAGCATTATAGTTAATTCAGAAGGAGTTGGTGCTAGGAGCGATGCCTATAAGTAATAGGCGAGCGGTGAGTGATGACGTCACCAACTTTTCATCAATTGACTATAGCTATAGTTTCTTGTTAAAGTAATGTTATAAGTAATAATTGGGTTGTAGAAATCTATGAATAGTGATAAAGAAAAAATGAATGATGCAAAAGTTAAAGTTACCCAAATTGGTAGTACTATAGGTCGTAAATATGATCAAGAAGAAACCTTGATAGGCTTGGGTTTAAATAAAATGCATAAATCTGTTATTTTAAAAGATACAAGCTCTATTAGAGGGATGATCAGAAAGGTACAACATTTATTAAAAGTAGAAAATATAAATTAGAGTTTATAAAATGAAGTTAAATGAGTTATCTAACAATTTTGGTGCCAAGAGAGATAAAAAAAGGGTAGGACGCGGTATTGGGTGCGGTAAAGGCAAAACATGCGGTAGAGGTGTTAAGGGTCAAAAATCTAGATCTGGTGTAGCTATCAAGGGTTTTGAAGGCGGGCAGATGCCAATGATTAAAAGATTACCAAAGAGAGGGTTTAATTGTCCTAGTTCTAAGAAATATAATGTAGTGAATATTGCCGATATAGAATTTTTAATATCAGAAAGTTGTTTGAATTCAACGGAAGTTATCACAAAAGATAAGTTAGTTGAAGTAGGGTTAATTAAGAATAGTAAGTTGTTGGTTAAATTATTATCTGTTAGCAGCGGTGAATTTAATAGTCCCTTATCGTTTCAATTAGATGCTTATTCGGCATCTGCTAAAAAGATAATTGAGCAAGTTGGTGGTCAAATATTGTAATTTATGAGCTTAAAATCCACACAAAAATCTAATAAAGACTTAGCTAATAGAGTTATTTTTACTATTCTAGCTCTTATAATATGTAGATTTGGTTCATTTATTCCTATAGCGGGTATTGATTCGGTTGCGTTGAGCAGTGTGGCTGAACAAAACCAATCTGGTTTACTTGGTATGTTTAACATGCTATCTGGTGGTTCTCTAGGTAGGATGTCTATTTTTGCTTTAGCAATTATGCCATATATAACTGCATCAATTATTATTCAATTGATGTCAATAGCCTACAAGCCGTTAGAGAATTTAAAAAAAGAAGGCGAGGCTGGTAAAAGAAAAATCAATCAGTTATCTAGATATTTAACTGTTTTATTAGCTTCTTTTCAGGCGTATGGTGTGGCAATAAGTTTGGAACATGTTGTAACTAATGTTGGACCTGTAGTGATTATACCTGGGCTTTTTTTCAAGGTTACTACTGTTATTACCTTAGTTGTAGGTACCATGTTCTTAATGTGGCTTGGTGAACAGATTACTGGTAGAGGTATTGGTAATGGATCCTCATTGATTATATTTATAGGTATAGTATCTGGAGTACCAAGTGCTATTATAAGTATGTTTGAGTTGTCAAGAAGTGGAGGATTGTCTCCTATCGTGGTGATGGCTATTTGTTTAGGAGTTATTTTGATTATAGCCATGATAATTTTCTTTGAGAAGGCTCAAAGGAAAGTTTTGGTACAATATCCAAAAAGACAGGTTGGTAATAAGATTTATGGTGGTGATTCAACTCATATGCCTCTTAAGCTTAACACTGCTGGGGTAATACCACCAATATTTGCTAGTGCAATTTTATTGTTTCCGGTAACAATAGCTAATTTTTCTAGCAATAATTCGGAAATTATGAATTTAGTAACTTTCCATTTAGGGCATGGAAAACCTCTATATATTTTGTTGTATGTTGCGTTGATAATGTTTTTTAGCTTTTTTTATACAGCAATAGTTTTTAATTCAGAAGAAACAGCAAATAATTTGAGGAAATATGGGGCATATATTCCTGGAAAAAGACCTGGTAAAAATACTTCGGAATATTTTGATTATTTGCTAACTAGATTAACTGTCATAGGTGGTATATATCTAAGTTTTATATGTATAGTTCCTGAAATGTTAATGAATAAATATTCTGTATCTTTTGCTTTAGGGGGAACAAGTTTTTTAATTGTTGTTAATGTTGTTTTAGATACATTTGCCCAAATTCAAACTCATTTATTTAGCAATAGATATGAGGGGTTAATAAAAAAAATGAAATTAAAAAACTAAAACTTGATTTAGTGTCATATCTGCGTAAGCAGGTATCTAGATTTCGCACTGAAGCGGGAATGATGGTATGGACGAGTGAAGCGAAATATGCTTTACTTGTACGGAGTCAGCTGAAAAATAGTTTTCAGCTGCTCCAAATTAAATAATAATTTAATTAATAGGTCCATACCATGATAAATAATAGCATAAAAAATACTATAATAGGAATAGATTTAGCAAAAAATAGTATGCACTTGGTGCAAGTCGATCAAAATGGCAAAAAAATAGGTTACCAAAAAGTTACAAGAGATGAGTTAATAGCCTATTTAAGCAATCTCGATAAAAGTTCATTGGTAGCTATGGAGGCATGTGGAGGAGCTAATTATTGGTCACAGGAAATTGCTAAGCTTGGTTTGCAAGTCAAACTAATGAAAACAAAAGATGTAAAAGTTTATGCTACATCGAAACAGAAAAATGATTATAACGATGCGTTAGCAATATGCAAAGCGGCTCGTGATCCAGAATTAAAAACTGTGCTACTAAAAAGCAAGGAGGAACAAGATATAAAATTCTTGCATAAAATTAGAAGTAATACGATCAGAGATCGTGTGCAAAAAACTAATTCTACAATATCAAGTTTATGTGAATATGGCTATAATACAAAATTAAGTAAAAATAAATTTTGCAAATCATGTAGGCTGGAGGTAGAGTTAGCGTATAGTAAAGGTTATATAAATTCTGGGGTAAGGTCAATTTTACTTTTAGAATGTAAAGAAATTGAGGATTTATGTGACAAAGAAAAAACTTTAGAAAAGCTGATTATCAGCAATAATAAGCAAAGTGAGAAAGCTACTAGGTTGCAGACAATTTTTGGCATTGGAGCAATCAATGCTAGTTGTTTGAGTGTAGCCCCAATGGAAAGTTATCCAACCCCGAGGGATTTTGCTGCTTCGCTTGGTTTGGTACCAAAGCAACATAGCTCAGGAGATAAGATAGTTTTAGGAGGGATTACCAAACAAGGAGATAGATATGCCAGAACTATGTTGATTCAAGCCGCAAGGACAATAGCAATAAGAGCAAAAAGTGATAAGGAATCAAAAGATAAACTAGTGCAGTGGGCAGTGAAGAAATTTGCTGAAAATAAATCATATAATATTATATGTGTTGGTTTAGCAAATAAGTTAGCAAGGATTGCTTATGCAGTAGTCACCAATGGTAGCGAATATGTTGCAAATTAGTTTAGTTGGAAAAAAAGAAGAAACTATGTCAACTAAATAAAAATTGGTAATTGATAAATATTGTGAGTAAAGAATAGTAACAATAAAGAGAACGAAAGTTAAAGAGTTAATGAATAAGTATTCTGAATAAAATCCGTAATTATGTCGAGGCTCTAGAAGCCGTGGGAATGAGAGGTCACTCAAGGATATTTATAAGAATGCAGAAACCATTATGGCACTTGATGCCGAATATATGACCGCTTCCTTTGTGGCTCTATTTTTTTATTTTCTTTGTTGACAAATTCACTCGTCCATATATGACAATAGTAGCCTGGAATGATAAATTTTGCGTTTAAAGATAGATGTTGTGACTCGGATATATTCAAATTTTCAAATTTCCTTCGAACAACCTACTATTTATAAGCTTTGCAAAAAATTTGATTATTGAGTAATAGACTCTTTGGGTTTGTAGACTGTTTTTTGCGATTTTTAAATTGCTTTGTGAATATTTTAGAGTTTTTGTAGCTAATTCTTAAAATAATGTACTTTTATACTTAGTGGTAAGTATATATTATGTTATATATCTAAAGATGGGTTTAAAGTGATTATAGTGCTTATAGGATCTCCTGGCTCAGGGAAGGGAACTCAAGGGCAGTTATTGGCAGGAAAGTTAAATTTACCTCATGTGTCTACAGGCGATATATTTAGACAAATGGTAAAGGTCAATAATGAAGAGGGGTTGTTAATTCAACAGTATATGGCACAAGGAAAACTTGTCCCTCATCAATTGGTAAATAATGTAGTTAAAAAGTTTTTAACTCAGGATATATATAAAAATGGTTATGTTCTAGATGGTTATCCTCGTAATCTAGAGCAAGCTAGCTTTCTTAGAGAATTTGCTAGTCAAAAGATTAAAGTGGTGTTTTTTGAGATAGACGATCAAGTAATTATTAAGAGGATTTTGGGTAGATTTAGTTGTGCAAATTGTAAACAAATTTATAATAGTTACTTTATTAAGCCTAAGATTGATAATGTTTGTGATGTTTGTGGATCGGATAAGTTCATTCATCGACAAGATGATGATGAACAGACTATTAAACATAGAATAGAAGAATATAAGATAGAAACTTATCCGTTACTTAGCTATTATAGAGATAATAGTGAATTCTATGTTGTTGATGCAAGTAAGGATAAGCAAGAAGTAGAAGATGTTTTAGATAAAATGTTAGAAATTATTTGACTTTAAGGGATATTTTTATATTATTCCCTTTTGGTTGTTATCAAAATTTGGAGATTATTTGTGGCAAGAATAGCGAGTGTTAACATTCCAGCAAACAAAAGATTAGTAGTGAGTTTAACATATATTTATGGACTCGGCTCTTCTGCTGCAGGAAAAATTTGTCAGAAGACTGGGATATCTGAGAGTAAAAGGGTTAAAGACTTAACTGATCAAGAACTTATTGTTTTACGTAGTGTTATTGAAAAAGAATATAAAGTAGAAGGTGATTTAAGAAGAGAAGTAACTCTTAACATCAAGAAGAAAAAAGATATTAGAAGTTACCAAGGTCTCAGGCATATAAGAAAACTGCCTGTGCGAGGACAAAATACTCATTCTAATGCTAGAACAAGAAAAGGCAAAGCTATTGCAATTGCCGGTAAGAAAAAAGTTACAAAGTAATATGGTATAATAATGAGTCAGGCTAATACTAAGATCAAGAAAAAAAGAAAAAATATCACTCTTGGTGTTGTTCATATAAAAACAACTTTTAATAATACTATTGTGACTTTTACAGATGTGCAAGGTAATGCTATAGCGTTCTCAACAGCCGGTACACATGGTTTTAAAGGGGCTAGAAAAGCTACTCCTTATGCTGCTCAAATAACTGTTGATAAAGCCTCAGAAGCAGCAAAAGAGCATGGTCTTAAAACTGTTTCAATTAGAGTGCAAGGGGCAGGGGCGCAAAGAGAATCGGCTATGCGGGCAGTGTTTAGTCAAAATTTTATAGTTACCTCAATTTTGGATGTTTCCGCCGTTGCTCATAACGGTGTTAGATCGCCAAAGAGAAGAAGAGTATAGATAGGTAGTAAATAATGTTATTATTAAATAAAAACTGGAACTCACTGATCAAGCCGAAGATCGTGTATGACAGTCCTGATAAGAATGCTAATATAGTAAAGGTTGTAGTTGAGCCTTTAGAGAGAGGGTTTGGGCTAACAATAGGTAATGCTATGAGGAGAATTTTGCTTTCTTCTCTTCAGGGTGCTGCAATAACTTCGATAAAAATACCAGGGGTGGTGCATGAATTTTCTGCTATACCTGGTGTTAAAGAAGATTTAGTTGATGTAGTTTTAAATCTTAAGTCCTTAGTCATTAAGATGCATTCTTCCGAAAAGAAGGTTGTAAGATTAAGTGCTACTGGACCTTGTGTGGTGACTGCCGGTATGATTGGGGCAGGTCATGATGTGGAGATATTAACTCCTAATCATATGATTTGTACCTTGGCAAAAGGAGCCCAGCTTGAAATGGAACTAGTGTGTGAGACAGGAAAAGGTTATGTTCCTGCTGTGAGTAATGTTGATTCAGAAGCTGCTATTGGGGTAATCCCAATAGATGCGTTATTTAGTCCTGTAAGGAAGGTTACTTATAAAGTTGATAATACACGTGTTGGTCAGGTTACAGATTATGACAAGCTAACTATGATCGTTGAAACTAATGGTAGTATTTCTCCTGAAATGTCTATAGCCATTGCTTCTAGAATTTTGCAGGATCAGTTGCAATTATTTATTACATTTGAAGAACAAATGGAAGATAAGCAGGATAAATTAGAAGAATTATCATTTAATCCAGCCTTGTTGAAAAAAGTTGAGGAATTAGAATTATCTGTCAGATCTCAAAATTGTTTGAAAAATGATAATATAATTTATATAGGAGATCTTGTTATCAAAACGGAAGGAGAAATGCTGAGAACTCAAAATTTTGGTAGAAAATCTCTTAATGAGATCAAAGATATATTAGCCACTTTTGGCTTGAAATTTGGTATGGACGTAGCAGGCTGGCCTCCTGAAAATATTCAGGATTTATCTAAGCGTTACGAAGATCCATATTAATTTAAGGTAACAATATGCGACATAAAATTAAGGGTAGAAAACTCAACAGAACAAGTAGTCATAGGCAGGCGATGTTTGCTAATATGGCTGTGGCACTTGTGATGAATGAGCAAATAAAAACAACTTTACCTAAAGCTAAAGAGCTTAGACCTTATATTGAGGTGCTAGTAACTAAGGCTAAGAAGTCTGATTTAGCCACTAGAAGAATGGTGCTTGCTAAAATCAAAGATAAAGTGGCAACTGAAAAACTTATTAGCGTTTTAGGTAAAAGATATAGTGAACGTCCAGGTGGATATACTAGGATAATAAAGGCTGGTTCTCGCTATGGCGATATGGCTCCACTGGCTTATATTGAGTTCGTTGATAGAGATGTAAATAGTAAAGGTTGTATGACTCCACAAGCAGAAAGTCATAATCATGAAGAACAAAATTAATGAATCTGTAGGAAAATAATAAATATGGCTAATCATTCATCAGCAAAAAAGGCAATAAGACAAACAATTAAAAAAACTTTAATAAATAAGAATAGAGCGAGTAGAATTAAAACCTATTTAAAAAAAGTTTTGCAAGAAGTTGCTAGCGGTTCAAAAGAATCGGCCAGATTAGCGTTGATTGTTGCACAATCTGAAATAATGAAAGGCGTAACAAAGAATATTATCAAGTTAAATACCGCCTCACGTAAAATCAGTAAATTATCTCAAAAAATTAAAAACATGAACTAGTCTTTACCTTTACAGTTAAGTAGATTGTTATAGTCAATTCAGAAGAATTGACTATAGTTATAAGCTCTGCAAAAAACTTGATTATCGAGTATAAGGGGTCATATGCTAAAGATTTCAGCTTTTATTATCACAAAAAATGAAGCCGCTAGAGTGACAAGAGCTATCAACAGTGTTAAGGGCATTGTCGATGAGATTATTGTTGTTGATAGTGGTAGCACTGATAATACAGTACAAATTGCTAGAGATTTAGGAACCAAAGTAATTTTTAACGAATGGGGTGGTTATGTTAAACAAAAAGCTTTTGGTGAGAGTTTATGTCAGAATGATTGGATATTAAATATTGATGCTGATGAAGAGTTGTCAAAAGAATTACAGGATGAAATAGAATTTATATTTGCTTCAAATATTCAAGATAATTATTTAGCTTATCGTACTAAAAATGTTATATTGCACCGTAACGATCATAAAGTTCGTCGCTTTGCTCCTTATCATAAATTCATCAGATTATATAACCGTAAATATAGTAGTTTTTCTAATAATATGAGTACTACTACTCATGATTCGGTGTTATTTAACCCAGATATTAACCCACAAGACAAAATCTATGAGTTAAATGGTATAATTTATCATAGGTCTGGCATGTCAATTGAGCAAATGGTAGCTAAGGCAAATTTTTATTCTTCCGAGCAGGCAGAAGATTTCGTCAAACTAGGTAGGAATCCATCAAAAATAAGAATTGCTACAGAAATTATTTTTTATTTTCTAAAATCATTCTTTATAAGACGATATTGGGTATTTGGTTTTGATGGTTTTGTTGACTCTATGATTCTTGCTTTTGGACGATTTATAAGACTCGCTAAAGCAAGAGAGATTTTAAATAATAAAGAATACGCTAAAAACCAAAAAAATATAGAATTATTAAAATAAGTGCTTGCATAAGGTGAAAAACTATTGTATAACACCAATAAATAACCGTATTAAACGGTTGTTTTGGTAGAATAAAAAAGCAATCATTAATAATTAAGAGGTAAATATGCAATTATTGAAACAATTTTTTTATAAAGGATATTACGGTGGTGTATCAGCGTTATTTAAAAAGCAGGGCTTATTTCACGCTGTAAAAACAGGTAATATAGATTTAACAAATCATTTACTTACTAAAGCTAATGTAAATAATCAGGATGAAAATGGCAATACTGCATTACACTATGCTATAAAAAATAATTATTCTGGTATAGCTGAAATGTTATTAGGATGGGAGGCAAACCCAAATGTAACTAATAATAATGGTATGACACCATTAAATATGGCCTCTGCAGACAACCATCATAATTGTAGAAAAACACTGTTAGATAATGGTGCCAAAATAACAAACACAGATTTATGGTATGTACTGCGGAATAATGAGATAGGCACTATGCACGATCTATTAGCCAATAAACAAGTGCATTTGTCACCTAAGATAAGTAGTAATTTAAAAGAATTCACTAAAAATGCAGGCTCCTTACTTGAAGTAATAAAGGATTACTTGAGTGATATTACTATTGATAATTCTTTATGCGACAATGTGCATAATAATGATGTAACATTATTAGCTGATGACATATAGTCAATTCAGGGGAATTGGGTAGCAGGAACGATGGAGCGACGCCTATAAGTAATAGGCGAGCATTGAGCGACGACGTCACCAACTTCCCATCAATTGACTATAGTGAATTAACTTGAATTGGCAACGTTATAAATCCGATTAGTATTTAGCCTTAACGTCATAGTTCAGAGCCACTTTAGTAGCGACTAATACTACAGTTGTAGATTGAATGTGAGTGTTCACGGAAAAAAGGTTAAAGTATAAGATGTCATTGCGAGGAGGTTGCCAGACCGACGAAGCAATCCAGGAAAGTGATTAGAAATGGATTGCTTCGTTGACCTGACGGTCTCCTCGCAATGATTCTTGGTGATCAGGTTTTTTTATTCATCACAAAAAAATCGTGAATGCTCACATCTAAACTACAACTGTAGTACTAGAAACACAGTTTTATTCCATATCAATAAAATTAGCTCATATCAAATTAGAGAGCGGAGAATATTTATCGGTAGTATATAGAGAAATATGAGCAACGGGGCTAAAATATATCGACGAAGATGGGATATCGAAGTTTGCCAGTCATAATGCCTCTGTAATAGTTATTTGTTTATTATTCTACCTTTTTTACCCTGGAATGGTAAATCCACTGTTTCGGTTGTTCTCTTAATGAGATCAACCTTTTAATCTCTTGCTCATCGGCTGTAATTAGCCAAATCCAACGTTGTGATGAGTTGTAAACTTTCCTGACTTTTAATTGCTCTCTTTGCATCCATCTATATAAAGTTGGTTCTGGTATATTGATTTTTTGCGATAATTCACGAAAAGTAAATTCATTTTGCCTACGATTAATTTCTCCTGATAATGTTCTTTTGTTAGTAGCTGTTACACCACTACGTATAAGTAGGCTACTAACCGTGTTCTCATTAAAAATATTTAACAGCTTTGCTGGACGCCACCCTTCTTGTTGATTTAAAATATCAGCAATTTGCTGTAATGTCATATCTTGGCTTTTGAGACTGGCTACTAGTTCAAGCAGTTTACCATAATAACTAAGTTGCTCCAATTTTGCCACAGGACGAACAAGATTAGTATTAGTTTTATATCCACCAGCCCAATGTATTTCTACCAAGACTTTCTCTGTTACACCTTCTATTTTTACAACAACACATTCTATTAGTAAACGTAAAATTTCTTTGCGTTCTTCTACCGTAGTAGTTGACGATGACCATAAAGCAGGAATATCAGAAGCTAATTTATATATAGTTTGACGCTCAACATCAGACAGAATTTTTGATTGTTCAGCTAAGAATTTGGCATATTCCTGTTTTAACTTTTCTTCTGCAGATAATGATTCTTCCCACTTTTTCTCAAGAGTTCTTGTGACAAGACGATTCTCAGGTTCTGAAGAATTATATTGCCGATATGCCCTCTCAACTTCATATCGTCCTCTCTCTAATTGTTTTTGCCAATATTTTTGTAAATTATTATGTTCGGTTTCAAGGTCTGTTGCCACTCGTAAACTAACTTCCAAAGCTTCTGGCTTTAACACTTCTAATGCCTGCTTAGCAATTAGTTCATCCAAAACATTGCCAACCAATGATTGGCAAACATCTTCACCATAATCTACAGACATTCTGCTACAACTATAACGCAATTTATTACCATTATTTGTATAGCAAGTTGCCATTCGTAAACCACAGCGACCACAAACAACAAGTCCGGCTAATAGTGCATTACCATGCCTTGCTACACCAATTCCTTGTATGGAGTTAGATAATAATTGTCTGCCATTACGTTCATATTGTTGCCAACTAATATAAGCAGGAACTTTGTCTTTTAACAATACTTGCCAATCTGACATTTTAGCAACAATACGCCCCGTAGATCGTCTGCCAGGTTTTTTTCTATGTGCCTCTGTTGGTCTGCGTCCATATACATAAGCACCTGCATATATGGGATTATGTAATAGATTTCCTAAAGTATTCCTATTAGGACGATGCCAGGTTAGTTCACCTTTTTGCAAACCGCTACGCTCTCTATAAGGCATTTTTATTTTATGACTGACTAAGTATTTTAATACTGCATTAATTGTAGAAAATTTTTCAAATAACTCAAATACCATCTGAATAGTTGCCTGTGCTTGCTCATCTGGATCTTTAACAATTTCGCCAGATGGTCGTCTAACATATCCCATAGCAACTTGCATGCCTAACTCACCTCGACGTGCTTTTGCTTTCTTCCCTTGTAGCATGCGTTGCTTAATTATATGTAACTCTGCTTCAGACATTGTACCTTTAAGACCTAATAATAGTCGATCATTATAGGATACCGGATCATAAATACCATCAGTATCAGCAATAATGGTTCTAAAAAGTGCACATACTTCTAGTAATTGGTACCAATCTTTGCATGATCGTGCTAACCTCGATACTTCTATTCCTAGTACTATACCAACATGGTCTAATCCAACTTCAGCAACTAAACGCTGAAATCCAGGACGACCTTCAGCAGTTGCACCAGACCGCCCCAAATCATCATCTATTATAAGTACTTTATCAGCACTCCAGCCTAGAGCATAAGCTCTCTCTACTAAATTATACTGCAATTTAGTAGATTCACTATGCCGTTCTACTT
Organism: Candidatus Tisiphia endosymbiont of Ceraclea dissimilis; assembly: GCF_964030735.1. Classification (NCBI taxonomy): domain Bacteria; kingdom Pseudomonadati; phylum Pseudomonadota; class Alphaproteobacteria; order Rickettsiales; family Rickettsiaceae; genus Candidatus Tisiphia; species Candidatus Tisiphia endosymbiont of Ceraclea dissimilis. The sequence continues at coordinate 514,571 of NZ_OZ034917.1, read as the reverse complement.
GTTGCAGCGTTGACTGCCTTATATACACTATCGCCAGACGATCGTGGTGATAGGCTTGAATCTTGCCACTTGATAATATTCTCTGAGTTGATTGTTTCTCCTTGTCTATCATTTGCCTTCTCCATATTTATTATCGATTTTGGCAATTTTTTCAATGATAATGTTGCTAATAGAGTTATTAGGCGATGACGATTCTCTTTGGGGATTCTCTCCCATTTCATTGGTTCCAATATAGGAATGCCTTGCATGATATTTTCTTACCCAATCAACCAAGTTTAGCAATACTGATTTGTTAAGTGTCGGGGATTGTTCTAAATTTGTCAAATTAAAACTTATAGATGTTTTAATAATGGAAGATAGAGACGGCATTTAAAGGATGCAAGAGTAATGGGTTTCGAATGGAGGATAGCCATATAAAGGACAAAGTGAGATTTGAAAGTTTTATTAAATGCATATTTATAGCTTATGCGATAATTATAAAAATAGGGTCAATTGAAGAACTAAAACAACCAGTCAAAATGAAGAAAGCATTAGGGTGCAGGGCTTATTCCGTACTTCAATTAGGAATAAAATTAATTAAACAATCTTATAGTTGTTTTAAATATTCTCTTGATTCAGTTATTATAAAGCTGCTTAAATTATATGATTTGCAATCAATTTAGCATTTTTGTCCAGTAGTGTGATAAGTAATAGGCGAGCATTGAGCGATGACGTCACCAACTTCTCATCAATTGACTATATAGGCATCCTCATCGCTCCTGCTACCCAATTCCCCTAAATTGACTATATTAGCTAAAAGTTTTTTTGCAAAAAAAGTACAACTAAAAACCATATAGTAATCAAACATATCCAAAGTCCACCTCTAATGTCATACGTACGTCTGACTAGAATCTTTAGAGTAGCCTCAGTCTTTCTGGCTTCTTTTAGACAATCTGATCTCATAGCAATTATGTAACCTGATATAGCTATAATCTTACTATATAGTTGTTTTAGATCTTTGTCATATTTTGCATCGAATGTTTTTTCGTCAAGATCATTTTGCACAAAACCCCCTGATTATGATAATAGGAAAAATATTCCTATTAATTGTTGAGTAAAATAATAAATTAGGTTGCATTTTTAATAAAAAAGTTGCTAAATAAGCAATAATATATTTGATTATCAGATAAATATTGTATATATTCATAAAGCATTTCCTTTTATGATTGGGTTTTTTAGGGTTAGTAACATTTTTCTTATATTCAACTTATACATATTGACAAGTGGTTGAATTTATATATAAAATGGTTACGATTCCTAAAGTTTATCTTACTAAAAGAATTTATTAAATTTATTTGGTAAGACAAACAACTTTACTATAAGGTTTTTTTTCTGTCAAGAAAAAAACCGTTTTTCACGGATAAATTTATAAAAGATTATGTTTAATGGGTTGGTTTGAAAATATAAAGGATTTCCTTAATAAAAAAATGAAGGAGGAAGGGCTAAAGGTAGGTCAACTAGCTGAGGCTTCAGATGTTCCTGAAACTACTATGAGGAAGATGCTAGATAATCGGCGTCCTGAGATAAAAAACATACTCAAACTAGCTGATTATTTTAAATGCTCTGTCAATGAATTGTTGGGTAGAGAGGAATTTGACTCTGGAGAAAAACAACAATATGCTAAACTATCTCCTGAAGAATTAAGTGCTAATTTAAGGAGTTTTATCAATAAGGAGCTAAGCAAAAACGATTTAACTCAGTCTGAGTTAGGGAAAAAACTTGGTCTTAGTGAAGATGCATTACGTCCTTTTTTAAAAGAAGATGATACTCAAAAAATGCTATCTAGTGTTACATTGGTACTTCTTGCCGATTTTTTTAAAGTGTCTGTTGATGGGATGATTGGTAGAACTCCGAATCTCGCAAGAGAACAGCAGATAGAAAAACCTTTAGATAACATAAAAAACCTAAGTCCTGAAGTTCTAAAAGCTGCTCAACTTATCGGCAAATCTATCAAAAATGATATATCTAAGGTTCCGGCTGATGAAAAAGCTGCACCCCGCCATGTTAGCTCTGTAACTAAGAAACCGCATAGTGAAAGAAGCAGATAATTCTTTTGGGTAAATAGTAGGTTGTTTGATGCAAGAACGTAACCGTAATATTAGAGGACTATTTGCTAAGTATAAAATAGATGGCTATATAGTACCATGTAACGATCAATATCTTAATGAGTATGTTCATCAAAGTGCTAAGCGACTGCAATATATAACTAACTTTAGCGGATCAAATGGTATTGCGGTGATCTGCAAAGGTAAGGCGGTATTTTTTACAGATGGTCGTTATCTAGAACAAAGTAAACATGAACTAGATCAAGAAATTTTTAAGATTTTTGATATTAAAGATTTAGCACATTTTCCTTGGGATGACTATTTAGGTAATGATGGTATATTGGGATATGATTCGAAACTCTTTACTAATGTTAAGTTACAAACATTTGCTAAAATAAGATCCCGTTTACAGAAGATATCTGATAATTTGATAGACCAAATTTGGTATGATAAACCTGATCAGCCATCATCAAAAATATATATTCATGATGATAAATTTTCTGGTCAATCATATAGTAATAAAATTGCCATATGCCGCAATCTACTAACTAAATATTCCGCCGATGCGATGATTGTTACTTCAACAGATTCAATATGCTGGCTATTAAATCTCAGAGCAAGTGACACTCCATATTCACCATTGATGCTCGCTATAGTTCTAATCACTCAAGACCAACTATATTTATTTACTAACCCGAATAGAGCTAATCAAGAAATTATGATTGCTCGCCCTGACATAACTATTTTATCGGAAGAAAGATTTGCCGGTATATTGGGTCAGGCTAATAAGGTTCTCGTTGATGAAAATTTTGCCTCAAGTTACATTATGGATTTGCTCAATAATAAACTAGTAGAAAAAATTAACGACCCTTGTCAACTATCGAAAGCAATTAAGAATGATATTGAGATTAAACACGCAGTTAATTTTCATATTAATGACGCGGTGGCACTATGTGAATTCTTGGCATATTTGTTTGAGCTACCAAATTTACAAGATCAAACTGAGTATGATTTAGGAGAAATATTAACCGAATTTAGATCTAAGCAAGATCAATATGTTACGAATAGTTTCCCAACTATATGTGGTTTTAAGGAAAATGGTGCGATAATTCATTACCGAGCAACAAGCCATCAAGCAAAAAAAATCTTAGGTAAAGGTATATTATTAATTGATTCTGGTGGACAATATAAAGGCTGTACTACTGATGTAACCAGAACCTTTGCTATAGGTGACCCTACCGAGGAGCAAAAATTACGTTATACTCAAGTTCTTAAGGGACATATTGCTCTATCGATGATTAAGTTTCCGGTCAATATTACTACAGGAAGCCATTTAGATGTATTAGCTCGACAATTTTTGTGGAGGGATGGGCAAGATTATCCGCATGGTACAGGTCATGGGGTTGGTAGCTTTTTAAATGTCCATGAAGGACCACAAAATATTAATTTACGTAGTAACGTGATTTTACAACCAGGTATGATTGTGTCTAATGAGCCTGGTTACTATAAAATCAACGAATTTGGTATTAGAATAGAAAATTTGATGTATATCAGAAATAGCTTACAGGATGTAAATTATTTAGAGTTTGATACTCTTACCATGGTTCCTTATGCAAAGGAGTTAATAGATTATAAAATGCTAAATGAAGATGAAATACGTTATATAAAACAATATTATCAAAAAATTAAACAACAAGTTTATCCCCTACTGTCAATTAGAGGACAGCAATGGTTAGGCAATCAATTATTTTCATATATATAGTAAATTCAGCAAAAATTGGGGCTAGGAGGCTGCCTACGATAACTAATTAATTAGTTATTGCAGGCAGCCTTCTAGTGGTAAATAGAACAGTTAAAATATGTTTTTTACCTAAGCAAAAATATCTATCTTCATTATTGCATAGTTCACGACCCCATTTGTTTCATTTTGTTTTTCTTGATAGCATAGCTAATCATCTCATCAATAACATTGTTTTGTATGGTTCTTGCAATATCCTTCTCATTTTTTTTCTGAATTTCCTGGTTTTTTTTCTTATCAATTTTCCTTGATTTTATATAAGCAAAATACGCCTTATCTTTTGACTGAAAAACTGGAGTATTGGAGCCAATATTAGTCCGGAAAATTGCTGATAATAATTCTGCTGGTAGCTGATGATTATTATGAATTTCCGACCTAGAAAAAGCTGTAGATTGGCTAGTAATAATTTTCAAAAATTCTTTATTCTTAGTTGGGGTGTACTCTTTAGCAATAGTTTCTATGGTTTTTAAATTTAGACCTTTTAAATATTGGTCATCCCATAGTTTTTGCACTTGCTCTTTAACTACCGAGAATTCTTGCACTTTGCTTGGTTGAATAGACTTAATCTCAACCAATATAAAAGCTCCTTTTTCAGTTAATTCTATTGGATATGATAATTCCCCTTCTGCAAGATCGAAAATACTGTCTGCATTTTGGGCAATATCAATTTTATTAACCGCTAAATCCCGATAACTTATAGACTCTAAATTTTGTATGGGTAATTCATATTTCCCAGCAATTTCTGTTAAACTTGAGCCAGATGCAACGTCATCTTCTAGATTTTTAATCATTAATAGTTTCAATTCTTCTGCTTTTTGTTGTTGCAGTAATTCATTAACTTGTTTTTTGACCTCGCTAAACTTTTTATTAGCAAATTCTTCTTTGTTGTCCTGATAAAAATTTAATAACTCCTTATCATTATTATGAATTTTTTGGCATAACATTTCACTTGATATTTTTACATAAGACAAATTACGTTTTTCCGGTACTTCAAACAATGTTAGGTTGTTTTGGTATAAATCTTCTAACTGCGATATGGTTGGAGGAGTTATTACTAAGTCTTTAGATTGACGTCGTAGATCAATTTGTACAAGTTCTACATCTCTTGTTTCAGCTATGTAATCTACAATATTTTTGACCATTATCTTTGGTGTAGGAAATGATTCTATAAAAATACTAATTAGAAGATTCTTTAAAGTATGTTCTTTAATGTCAGACAAATAATCTTCTTCATTAATGTAAGAATTTTTTAAAAAACCTTTAAATCGCTCTATGTCAAATAGACCTTGTTCATTCTTAAAATTAGGATTTTCCTTAATTAACTCGATCACAGTATCATCAGTTAAATCTAAATTATAATAGCTAACTAAATAGTTGATAATACGGTTATTGATAAGTTTTTTAATAATAAAATTATCAATATTTAACTGTTTTATATCTTCTTCACTAAGATTTGTGCCACTTTGTCTTTGAATAGCCCGAATTTGTTCGGCTTTTTCTTTTAGAAAATCTTCTTGGCTAATATTATTTGCATCAGAAAAGGTAATCAAATCAAAATTATTGCTAGTATGTAATACATCTTTAATTCCCCATCCAACAAAGGCGAAGGCAATTACGCCAAGTAGAATACGCATTACAAAACTATCAGCAGCGTTTCTAATATTATTTAACATAAATATAAAATTTTTCTTCTTTAAGTGTTTATAATACACTAAAATAGTTCGTCCACTAATATCTGCAAGTAATTTTTATGAAAAAACTTATTATTGTTAATTGGAAAATGCATATGAGCTTAGATGAGGCATTTAAATTTTGTACTAAGCTTACAGAACAACAGTATAATAATCAGCTTATTATAGCTCCTCCTGTTCCTTATCTTGCTTATCTATCTGACAAATTCAAATTTTTAGAGTTTTGTGGACAAAATGTCAGTCGATTTGTAGGGCAGGGGAGTTACACTGGAGAATATTCTAGCTTACTATTAAAACTGAGTAAAATTAATTATTCTATTGTTGGTCATAGTGAACGAAGAAATTTCTTACAAGAATCTAATGCATTAATAAGACAAAAAGCAGAAAATTGTTTGGAGTCTCAAGTCACCCCTATTATTTGTATTGGAGAGGATTTAGCTATACGACAAAACAATAATTATAAAGATTTTTTATTAAAGCAGTTAGAGGAATCTTTACCAAATATAGTAGGTGAACAAAATTTAATAGTAGCATATGAACCAATTTGGGCTATAGGAACAGGAATTACTCCTGGACAAGAACAATTAACAGAAATATTTGATGCTCTTAATTATTATCTCAAGCAAAGGCAAGTTGCAAATAATATCAGCTTAGTATATGGTGGATCTGTAAATTTAGATAATATAGAAAAGATATTAAGTATACAGAATATTGATGGGGTTATGGTTGGCAAATCCTCACTTGATTATCAAATGCTAGTTCAAATGTTAAATTATAGGGTTTTTAAAAAATGATAAATATATTACTTTTTGTTCATATTGTGATAGCAATATTGCTAATTATTGTAATTTTGATGCAAAAGACTGGTAGTGATGGATTAAGTGGTATTGGTGGTGGTAATGGGACTATGGGTGTTGTTGCAGGTCGGACGGTGGTTAATTTCTTGACTAGAACTACGGTAGTACTTGCCACGTTATTTATGATTAACGCTGTTATTCTGGCTAATCTGTCTTCTAAGAAGAATTCGGGAATAATTAAGAAAATAGAGCAAGTTGATGATAAGCAACAAGAATCTAGCTTGCCTATTGCGAAATAGAATTTAAGGAGCCAATGTACTTATGCAAAAAATAATTGACTTACATAATATCAAAATTGGCAATGCTCTACCATTTATTTTGATTGCTGGCCCATGCCAAATAGAAACTCTAGATCATGCACTATTTATGGCAGACAAGCTTGTGACTCTTACGGCTAAACTTAACATACCATTTATTTACAAATCATCATTTGACAAAGCAAATAGAACTTCAATTAATGGTCTTCGTGGTAGTGGACTTGACAAAGGGCTAGAAATTTTGTATAAGGTAAAATCAACCTTTAATTGTCACATTCTTACCGATGTTCATACAGAGGGTCAATGTGCTAGGGTTGCTGAAATTGTTGATATAATCCAAATTCCCGCTTTTTTATGTAGACAAACAGATTTATTGCGGGTTGCCGCACTGACCAATAAGGTGGTTAATGTGAAAAAAGGACAATTTCTTGCTCCTTGGGATATGAAGAATGTCCATGCTAAGCTGGAAAGCTTTGGGGCTAAGAATATCATGCTTACCGAGCGGGGAGTATGTTTTGGTTACAACACATTAGTATCAGATATGCGTAGTTTGCCAATTATGGCAGAAACTGGGGCTCCAGTAATTTTCGATGCAACCCATTCGGTTCAGCAGCCAGGTGGTATAGGCAATAGTAGTAGTGGCGAGAGGAAATATGTTGAAATACTGGCAAGAGCAGCTGTTAGCGTTGGAGTCGCTGGTGTTTTTATGGAAGTTCATCAAGAGCCAGATAATGCTCCAAGTGATGGACCTTGTATGATTAAGCTGTCTGATTTAGAACCTATATTATCTAGATTGAAGAGATATGATGATATAACTAAAAATTTTACATTATAGTATAGTCAATTCAGGGGAATTGGGTAGCAGGAACGATGGAGCGACGCCTATAAGTAATCACACTACTGGACAAAAATGTATCAAGGGTTGAAAAGGCTAGCAAATAGAATATTTTAGAGAGAGCAAAATCATTTAGGGATATCTTTAGTATATGTCAAACACTATGATTCCAACGCTGAAAGCGGTGGCTTATCATTTGGGATAGTTATTATAAAATTGCTTAAATTATATGATTTACAATCAACTTAGCATTTTTGTCCAGTAGTGTGATAAGTAATAGGCGAGTATTGAGCGACGACGTCACCAACTTCTCCTCAATTGACTATACTATGCAATAATACAGCGATAAGTAAAGGTTTTTGCGTTGGGTGATTGGTCTATAAGACATTAAACTAAGCTTTAAGCAATCGTATCTATCTGATATTCTAGTGCCACTTCCTTGCCGCAAAAAGCCATAGCAATTTTGATAATTTTCTGAACATGAGAGTGTTCTTTTATTTTAGCCTCATATTTTTTTCTCACGATTTGATCTAACCCTTCTTTGGCAACAGATTCTAAAATATCAGGAGATTTACATATTTTATATTCAATAATAATAGCATTGTCACCTTTACCTATCTTGGGTAGTAGCACAATATCCGCCCTACCGCTACCGGTTTCTCTTTCACTGTCTATTATATAGCCAAGAGATAACGTGTTAATTAAACCTAGCATAAAGCCACTATAAAATAGCTCGGCTTTTTTCTCGCCAGTTTGATGAAAACTAGTAGCGTTTAGTAATAATTCTTGCAGCCTTTCTTTAAATTCTTCTATTTTACCTGCCGGCAGCAAACTAGCAAATGAATAATATAAAGAACTATCCATTTGTAACTTGTTGCTCACCCACTGCAATAATCTTGCATTATATATGTGTTTTACCTCTTTATTAGGAGCAGATAATTGATAAATATCCTCTTCTGACTCGATTACCATTGGGTTTAAATAACCACTAAATAGTAATAGACTAAATAGCCCTGACCGTGTGTTAATATCACTGAAACTAATTTGTCTGGTAATAGGGGAGATAATATTTTTGCCACTAGCGAGTAGCTGAATATCTTGTTGCATTCCATCTGACAATAATGCTTTATCAACAAGAGCCGTCCCCCCACTATCAAGCCAATAATGATCAAGCTTGCCTTTATGAGCCAAACATTGCATAATCGACCATGGATTATAAATGATCTCCCCACCAAAACTATAGCCATTATACCAAGCTTTAATTTTTTCAGGATTAGTTGCTGTTGGTACTTTGGTTAATAACTCATCAACTTCTGCTTGAGTAAAACCATAGAACTTAGAATATTTTTCATCAAGCAAGCTATACTCACTAACATTATTCAAATCCGAAAATAAATTAGCTTTAGCAACCCGTAATATGCCAGTTATTACGCCTTTTTCTAAATAAGGATTAGTTTTTAAACTACTGCCAAACATCCCACGGAATATTTTTAGTACATCATCAAATTCTTTTAATTTATCACCAAATTCAATGTATGAACTATTGATCGGTGTGTCATATTCATCAATTAATATGTAAACTTTTTGACCAAAATGTTTGTACAATACTTCACTCAAAACCCGTAAACTATCTTTTAAGTCTTCCTTATCAAGCTTTCCTGTAAAATATCGATTTAACTTTTCCTTTTGTGCCTCATCTAGTAATTTTTCATCTGTTGTTATATAACGCTTTAAATATCGATGGTTTGTAAACAAATTAGTTACTTGATTTTTTATTCCATTCTCAATTTCCTGGTAGTTACTGCCTTTAACATCTTTAAAATTTATAGAGATGACTGGAAATTGACCTTGATGCTCAGATATTACATCTGAGTACTGAGCTATTTTCAACTTCTTAAGTAACTTCTTTCTACCTGTTACTAGTCCTAAATCTACTTCACCCCCGATAAATAGCTTACTATTTACTCTATCCTCTTCAGGTAAAGGCTTACCTCTCTCATCCACCTCTATTTCAAAGAATTTATGGAGCATGTTCATATTCAAGCTCTTACCCCACCGCCTTGGTCTGGTGATCAATATAACCTTACCACTATCTTCCAATAATTCTTTGATCATTAAGCTTTTATCAACAAAGACATCACTATTAACTAGCAGGTCATAGAATTCATCGGTACCTACCCTCATTCTTGGTGGCTTATTGTTATCTTTAACAATATTAGTTTCTTTGGTTGATATATTATCAAAAAATTCTACTGTCATATTAAGAATATATTATAAACTTTATTAAGTAAATCATAACACAAACAAGCTAGCCTAGCTAATAAATTTACATATTCATATAATCAACAAACAACCTTTAGTATTTTCACAAAATTGTATAGTGCTATGGTATGCGAGTCCCTGATATTTTCAAAAAAACAATTCTTTAAATCATTTGAGTACCCCAACTTCCTATTTAAGTACATGTTTGATGAGAGAGATGGTAACAGCTTGCTTACGAACTAATGCATAGTGCATTATTACATCCAATAATTTGATTATTTGATCAAATTGTCGTGGTAAATTAATTAATAAATATTCAATTACACAGTCAGATACCTTAACCGACTGATCGGAAAAATATTTAAAGATTAATTTGCTCATCAATTCATCATCTGGCTGATTTATTTCTAACCTTAGAACAGAATTGATTCTTGATGATAAATCCTGTAATGCAAAATTATTAGCTAAACTTCCTGTAGTCATCAACAAATATTTACGACACTCACTTATTAAATTAAAACAATGGAGGATATTTCTTTCCTGCCAAAATTCTATATCTTCCATAATAAAAGCATTATACTTCATAACATGCTCTGCACTAAGTATATCTGAATCTTTTTTTATAAAAAATGCATTCGACAAATTTTGCCATATTTTACTAAGATATGTTTTACCAGAGGAAGGAGGTCCATAAAGCAAAATTGTAAACTCATAGGGTTTACTGCCCCAAATTCTCGACCAATTTTTTATTGAATTGTATGCGATTTGATTAGAAGGTGAATTAATAAAATTATCTAGAATATATCGATCATTACCAAATAATGGTAATATATATTGCTGGGAATCTCGCATAATTAATAGATAATCTTTAACTCTTATAAAACTTACTAGATTTATAAAAATCGATAGCAGCTAAAAACAAAACTTTTATTATACTGGCAATTGGTATAGCAAATAATATACCCAAGAAACCAAATATATTACCTAATGCAAGAACTGCAAATATTATCCAAAGGGGATGTAGACCGATCTTATCACCTATAATTTTCGGTGATAAAATATATCCTTCAACTATTGTGCCAACCAAATAAATAATGATTATATAAAATAATGTACTGACCATACCAAAAGCAAAATAACTAACAATCATGGTAAGCGAAAAGGATATTAAGATGCCAACAAATGGTATAATTATTGAAAAACCAGACAAAACCCCTAACAATAATCCTAAATCTACACCAAGAATCGACAAAGAAGCTCCGTAATATATTGATAATAATAAACAAACATTTAGCTGTCCCCTTATATAAGCAGACAGGGAAGTATTAATGGCTGATAATATTTTTAGAATTTTCTTTTTACCTTTCAAAGGTAGTAAAAGGTTTATATTTTCTGACATTGTTAACCAATCTCGTAAAAAATAAAATAATATAAGTGGTATTAATAAAATCAATACAAATAAATTGATTGTTACCATAGTAACATGCCAAATATTATTAGCAAGCCCTGTGATCAACAAAAATATACCATTAACAAAGTTACTAATAGAATTTTTTATATTATCAGCAATATCTGGAGCTATTGAATAAAATTTTGCCGTAATAACAGGTATTAATTCAGTTTGTAAATAATCTTTATAAGCTGGAATTTTACTAATTAGCAAAGTTGTTTGTTGATATATGATAGGCAGCAACACTACCATTACTATAGCAAAAATGCTAAAAAATAGAAAGGAAATTACTGAAACCACTATAGTTCTAGATAATTTATATCGTAACGACAGATTATCAATTATAGGCTGTAATATATATGATATTATTCCAGCTATAAAAAATGGCATCAATATATTAGAGATCAGAGTCAAAGTTACTATAATAGTGCCAACAACAATAACCCAAAAAATAGTTTTATCCAAGATGGTTCCTTTTCTTTTATCAATTACTGCAAATTATAGCTTTTCCTTATATCATAGTCAATTGATGAGAAATTAGTGACGTTGTTACTCGTTGCTCGCATATTACATATAGGCTTTGCTCCATCACTCCTAGGAGATTGTCTACATCAAAGATTTTTTTGAAGGCTAACTCATATTTATTTAATTAGTAATCATAACTTATCTGATAGTCCGCCATTTAGGGTTTGCAGTAGTTCAGTGATCTTAGCGACAGATAGTTTGGTTATTTTCGCTACTTCCTCAATAGAACTGCCATTTTCTATCATCATTTTTATTAATTCAGCTTTACCTTCTACTCTACCTTCTTCTTTGCCTTCCCTTCGTGCTTTCTTGAGAGTGTTAGCTTCAATACATAGCCATTTCAGGTGTTCTTCATATGAATCACGTTCTTCTTTAGTGAAATTCATCACATCCAGAACTGTCAGGGCTTTTTTTAGGCTAGCATCATTTAACTCTTTAGGTAAATTATCTTTGTTCAGCAAATCATGTCTAGTTAAAAAAGTACTCCATCTATCAAGAGAGGTTTTTACCTTCTTTACTATGTCCGTCAGCTGTTCCTTCGGATTATTAGTAAACTTATTTAGCTCAATAGTATGCAATTCTAAATCTTTAAAATATAACAAACCACTATCTTTTTCTACTATATGAAACACATTATGATATTTATTTTCATGTAAAATAGAGGTAAAGTTTAATATGTAAATACCAATGGCTTTCGATAAAGTAGCATAATCCTCTGCATTCTTTAATTGCTCAGTATATAACTTTGCCCAATAATATAGAGCTCTTTTGTCATAATCATCCGCATCAGTAATTTGCATTTCGATATTAAATCTTTTGCCATCTTTTCCTTGAGCTTTAATATCTAAAATTGACAATTTATCGCTCTTGAAATTTTTTGGATTATATGGATTGAGAAGTTGTACTTCTGTTACTTGGTCTTCTCTAGATACAATCGAATTGATCAGCGAAATAAGCAAATCCTTATTCTCTTCAACTCCGAAGATTTTTTTAAAGGCAATATCAACCCTAGGACTAATATTTGACATAAATCTAACTCTATATTTATTTTTTACAAATGGTTATATCTATAAATATAGCAGATTTTTATGCTCCACTAATAGCTGTTTTCATTATTTTTGCGATATTTTATTTTTTTATTTCCTGATTCGGTACCTTACTTTACGTATGGCATTAAAAGTCACAGGAAAAACAACCTGACACTATTAGCGAGGAACCACTTTAGTGGCGCCGAAGCAATCCAATGAATGCGTAAAGTGAGTATAGTAGCAACAAAGCAAATCACCCATTTTTCGATACTTGTACTATAGCAGGTCTAAGTAACCTATCTTTTATCTTATATCCTGATTGCATAACCGCTATGACACTATCCTGATCATATTCCTCTGATACTATCTGTGAAATTGCATGATGTATATTGTAATCAAACTTTTCCCCTAATAATGGTTCTATTGATTCTAAACCGTGTTTTTGTAGTATACTAGTCAGCTCCCCCTTAGTCATCTCTACTCCAGTAATAATATTAGCTATATCCCCTTCCATATTTTGTGGCTTATGCTCCAAAGCTCTAGAAAGATTATCATTAACACTGAGCAAATCTTTAGCAAAAGAAAAAATTGCATAATCTCTTGCCTCTTCAATTGATTTTTCTAGGCGTTTCCTAGTATTATCAGATTCGGCTATTGTCCTTAGCAACTTATCCTGCAAAATCTCAATTTGGTTTTTTAAACTAGCAATCTCTTGCAAACTATCTTGTAACATTATGGTATCATCGGAAAGCTGGTTTTCTACTTCATTTATTAGTTTCTCATCAGTGTCAGCACCAATTTCCTGATTATTATTGTTCTCTTGTTGTTTTTCCATATTTACAGCCTTTTTTCTTGCAAAAATCTACTTTCTTAACATATAGTGTAAATCTTTGTATTTTCAAGTCAATTTTAACTAAGTAATAACCTATGAGAGCTTTTGATAGAAAAAATAATCAATTACGTAACATTTCAATTGAACCTTCAGTTCTGCTTAGTGCTGATGGTTCGTGTCTTGTTAAGTTTGGCAATACCCATGTAATATGTAGTGCAACCTATGAAACAAATGTTCCGCCATTTCTACGAGGGCAAAATCAAGGTTGGATAAGTGCTGAATATGGTATGTTACCACGTTCAACTCACCAGCGTATGAAGCGTGAATCAACGCAAGGAAAGCAGTCAGGTAGGACTCAGGAGATTCAAAGGCTAATTGGCAGATCGATGCGTACGGCAATTGATCTAAAAGCCTTGGGAGAAAAACAAATCATCCTTGATTGTGATGTAATTAATGCTGATGGCGGAACTAGAACAGCAGCAATTACTGGTAGCTATATTGCACTTCATTTAGCAATTAGAGCATTAATTGCTAGGAAGATTATTAAAACTAACCCTTTAATTAGCCAAGTAGCAGCCATTTCATGTGGTATATATAAAGGGCAGCCAATAGTTGATCTTGATTATCTAGAAGATAGTAATGCTGAGGTAGATGCCAATTTTGTTTTTGCCGACAATGGAAATATAATAGAAATTCAAAGTACAGCTGAAAAAACCCCCTTTTCTGAAGAACAATTTTATGCTATGCTACAATTGGCAAGAAGTGCAACCTCTGATCTATTCAAGTTGCAAAATCAAATATTATTGAAGTAGCAAAAATTAATCTATCTAGATAAACAAAAGTTTACTATAGATAAATACTAATCGGATTAATTATTAGTTGTTTACTTTTTTATAAAAATACCTTAATATTTAGAAACATTAATTTTATAAAAAAAGCTTTATTTATGGTAAACTTACAAACCAAACTTAACTCATTAATGACTCAAAAAAATATCAATGCTATAGAGATAGAGAAAAAAACTGGATTAAGCAGAAATACTGTTTATAGCATTTTATATGGTAGTTCAAAAAATCCTAGTGCTACTAATTTACAATTAATTGCCAAAGCCTTAGATATTAATTTGGCAGCTCTTGTTGTTGATAGCGAAGTAAGCACTGAGGTGCTAACTGTTGATCAGATGAAAATTTTTAGCAAATCCACTAATTTAACCATTAATATGTTAGTTGAGAAGAATTTAAACTTTTCATTTGCTAATCTTACGGCTCTAATCAAAGAAGTATACGAATATGCTCTAAAAAAGCAGTCTGTTGATAATACATTTATAGATTGGATGATTGAGAAATATCACAAACCTTGATTTTTTCTTTGCCGATAAATTTTATCAACGATTGGTGATTATACAGCCTCCCGACTTCCGCAAAAAAATGTTGAAAGATGGGAAGAGAGGATATGGAGGAGCCATAGAGCTGAGAAATGATTTTTTCAGGCGGTCTGTTGTGCCTAGCGAGTAATTTATTGCTGACTTTGGTTTTTGTTATGATATAAATATATTATTACATATTAATTCTACAATTATCTACATGTACATACGTCGTAAAAAACACCAAATAGTCCAAGGCAATCAATACAAGTGGTTGAAGGATACCGAGATAGCAAAGGTAATGTCAAACAACGTATTGTCCGACATTTAGGGGTATTCTTCGATGATGCAGAAGAAGCCAAATTAGTTGCATTAGCAGAGGATTTAATTGTAAAGATTAAAGCTGAACGGTCAGCAGCTTCCGGTCATGGTAGCTTCTTTGCTGATGATTGCTTAGCTAACAAAAAAGGTTGCCCAGTCAAAAAGCAACTATCGGATATTATCCCTGTTAATCAAGTTAAATTAGACGAAATAGTTGAGACTGCTCGGCTTGTAGAAGGGGTGCATGAGGTAGGCGGATATGTTTACGATCAAATGGATTTCAACCAACTAATGCAACGTAAACGTGATTCTGAGATGCTTCGTGATTTGGTATTAGCCTGTATGGTAAAGCCGGATAGCAAGCGTGGTCTAGCACAATATTTAAGCGAACAATTTGACAAAAACCATGATTTAGACGCCATATATCGCATGATGGATAAATTGCAGGAGCAGATACCTAAAATTAAAGAATTATGCTTTAAAAATACCTTGGCTCTAATCCCCAACAAGCAGGTGAGTTTAGTGTTTTTTGATGTTACAACATTATATTTTGAATCAACAGAAGTCGATGAACTCCGGGCGTTTGGTTATAGTAAAGACCATCGCTTTAATACTACTCAATTAGTGCTGGCTCTTGCGACTAATGAAGATGGATTACCGCTTGGCTATGAGCTATTTAGTGGTAATACCGCCGAAGTTAAGACCCTATTGCAAGCTATTAATAGTTGGCAAAGTTTTTTAAAAGTTAAGGATGTATGCTTTATAGCTGACCGAGCAATGTTTAGTAAAGCTAATCTACAGGCTCTTGATGAGTCTGGTTATCGTTATATTGTAGCAGCAAAGTTAAAGTCACTAAAGAACGAGTTAAAGGAAAAGATTTTAGCGGAAGATAATTATGTACCTACTGTATTAGGCAATGATTTTGCATGGATTGCTGAATTTGAGCATGAGGGCAAACGTTTGATCACTAGCTATAAAGCCAAGAGAGCGAGGAATGATGCAAAAGAAAGGCAAAATATTTTGGATAAAATCAAAAAAACTATAGGAGAATCTGGAAGTACTAAAAAGCTTATTTCTAATAGTGGAGTTAAAAAATATACTTCAAGTGAGAATAATAAAAGTTATCTTGATGAAGATAAAATCCAACAAGATAGTGAATGGGATGGTTTACATGGAATAATCACCAACGATAAAAGCATTAATGCCAAAGAAGCGATTGGCAAATATGGCAGATTATGGGTAATTGAAGAACAATTTAGAATCAATAAGCATAATTTGCAAATGCGACCAATTTTTCATTGGACAAGTAAGAGAATTGAAGCACATATTGGTATGTGCTATATGAGTTTTGCTGTGCTTAAACAAATAGAATATAAAGTAGCACTTACCCAAAAAATCAGTATAACTAATATAGTTGAGTTGTTAATGGGAGTACAATCTTCAATTTTAAGGCATACAACAACAGGAGATTTGTATAGGCTACCAGGCAACATGAAAAATGATGCGAGGAAGATTTATAAAACCTTCAATCTTAAACGCTCAGATGCGGTAGAAATATATCTAAAATAAGCAAATAATGTTGTGCCTAAAAATCTACAACCCTTACAAACTAAGGTCTGCACGACTTTCTCTTAATAAAAACTGCGGAAGTAGGGGGCTTCCAGCATATAAAGTTACAAAACCTCCAGTGACTCCTAGAGTCCTATCTGTTACAAAGAAGCTAGCTCATAATAAGAATGAGAGGACTCGTTAAGTTTATGTATAGCTAACGTGTTTTTAATAAAATATAGGGCAATGGTTGTTATCCTTACGAAAGTAGGTATCTGAAAATGCCCTGAAGTATTATAGATTCCCGCCTACGCGGGAATGACAAATTTTGCGTTTAAAGATAGCTCTGCAAAAAACTTGATTATCGAGTATAAGTAATAGGCCTCGCTCCATCGCTCCTAACACCAAATCCTCCTGAATTTACTATATATAGAAATTAGTAGATCATAATTGGTTTTTTACACAACAAAGCCCATTAATTTCTTGAGTTCAATCAGAGTTTTAGCAGCGGTCATTCTAGCTTTATCCGCTCCGTTATATAATGTAGTTATCAAATAATCTTGGTTTTTCATTAACTCTGTATATTTACCATGAATGGGAGTTAGAGTCGTGATGATAATATCAGCTAGCTCCTCCTTAAATTTGGCAAAACCGGCATTTTGGTACTGATCAACTATTTTGTCAACATTAGTACCAGATAAACTGCAATAAATGTCAATTAAATTGCTAATTTCTGGTCTATTTTGAGGATCATAACTGATTTCCGCTAAATGATCTGTTTTAGCTTTTTTAATTTTTTGGTAAATTTGATCTGGGCTATCATTTAAATTAATACGAGATAAATCAGATGGATCAGATTTACTCATTTTTTTACGACCGTCTTTTAAGCTCATTATTCTTGATGAGCCTTGAATTAATGGTTCAGGTAATTTTAGGACATCCTGATTGAATTTCCTATTGATAATAGCCGCAATATCTCTGGTAAGTTCCAAATGCTGTTTTTGATCATCACCAACAGGTACTATGTCAGCATTATATAATAATATATCAGCTGCCATCAATACTGGATAAGACAATAATCCTAAGCCAGCATTTTCCTGGTCTTTTCCTGCTTTGTCTTTAAACTGAGTCATACGTTTAAGCCAACCAAGTGGGGTAACGCAATTTAATATCCAAGCAAGTTCCGTATGTTCCTTCACCATACTTTGTGCGAATATGGTAGTTTTCTCTGGCACAAGCCCTGTTGCTATATATATGGCAACAGTTTGTAATATAGAAGAGTTTAGTTCTATGGGTGAGCGATCTATAGTAATAGCATGTAAATCGGCTAAAAAGAACAAGCAATTATACTCATCCTGAATCTTAGACCAATTAACAATTGCTCCGAGATAGTTCCCTAAATGTAGATCCCCAGTCACTTGACATCCGGATAGAGCTGTTTTTTTCATTGAATTTCTCCGAATAGTTACTAATTATAGCTATGTAAAAGTAATCTTATACTATATATTTATTATATATCTGTTATATATCTATTCATTATTAACAAATGAGTTAACCAACTATGTTTTGGCGTCTAAGAGTATTAACATTTTATGCACTACTTGCTATATTTACCATTACATTCTTCCTTATATGTTACATACCCGTAACATTTTTCAATGTCAACTATTATATACGATACAGGATAGGGTTTATTTTTTCTCATGTATTTATTTGGCTGGTTAAAATCTTTTGTGGTTTAAAATACCAAGTTGTTGGTCTAGACAAATTACCTTCATCTCCTTCCATAGTATTGTCTAATCACCAATCATGCTGGGAACAAATATTTGTACAATTAATTATACCTGAACATTCTTGGGTATTAAAAAAAGAGTTATTTAATATCCCGTTATTCGGCTGGGGGTTGAAAATGGTTGAGCCAATTGCTGTAGACCGTAACGCTAATATCTCGGTTGGTCAAATTTTAAGAGAAGGACAGGAAAAGATAAAAAGTGGTTTATGGTTGGTTATCTTTCCTGAATCTACCAGATTTAAACCAGAACAAAACGCTAAATTTAAACCTAGTGCAGTAAAATTAGCTTCATTGGCAAAAGTACCGATAGTGATGATGGCACACAATGCAGGGGTATATTGGCCAAGGGGCTTTTGGGTTAAGAAACCAGGGATAATTCAAGTAAAGATAATTGATGTTATCTCGGTAGAGGAAATAGAACAATCTGATGTTAGAGACCTTACTGAAAAGATAGAACAGGTGATTAATACCGAAAAGCAAATATTATTTGAACAAACTCATAAAAATAAATTATAAGAGTATTTATCATCTATTCCTATTATGTTATATTCCATTTTAGGTCTCTCTAATATAAAATGTAATTTATGACAAAATATATGACAAAAACAAAGCAGGAAATTTATAATAGCAGACCAACTTCTCCTCATTTAACGATATATAAAAAACAGATAAGCTCTGTTTTGTCTATTTTGCATCGTATGACGGGGATAGGATTATTTTTTGCACTATCAGTATTGATATGGTGTTTTATTTTATTGTCTTTTAGCAAATTTAATCCTGAATATTTACAGTTCTTTAAATGTAGTTTATTTAAAATCCCTCTAATATTTATAAGTTTTGCCTGGTTTTACCATTTATGTAATGGGGTGCGTCACTTAATTTGGGATAGTGGGCGTTGCTTTTCAATAAGAGCTATTAACTTCACAGGCTGGTTTGTTGTAATAGCCTCAATAGTTATGACGTTAGCTTTTTGGTTGTTATAGTCAATTTAATTTATGGTCTCTATATGAATACTAATTTAAGGACAGATTTAGCAAAAGCTAAAGGAGTTGGTTCGGCAAAAAGTGGCTCTAGTCACTGGTTACATCAAAGAATCACTGCTATTATTTTGGCAATTTGCTCTATTTGGCTAATAGTTTTTATTAAATGTAATATTGGCAAGGACTTAACTCATTTTGTTGGTACTTTACAGAAACCTTACAATATTGTGCCTTTGGGCATATTGATTATTACCACCTTCTATCATGCCATGCTTGGTATGCGAGTGGTAATTGAGGATTATATTAGTTGTATCAAGCTTCGTATTGGGTTAATTATATTTTTGCAAATATTTTGTATTATAACGATTGCATTCTTAGTGGTAGCATTATTTTATGCTATACTATAGCTAAATGGATTGCTTCGTCGGCTTTCGTCTCCTCGCAATGACGCTTGGGTTTATAAATCGTCATTGCGAGGAGCCACTTTAGTGGCGACGCGGCAATCCATGAAAGTAATTGCTTAATCGTGTTTCGCTACTCCTTGCTAATAGACTGAATAATATTAGCCGGATTAGCTATAGGTTAGAATTATTTGAGTATTATTTGGAATAAAAGGAATTTATGAATGTCTACTAAATCTTATAATATTGTCCACCATCAATTTGATGTAGTGGTAGTTGGAGCTGGAGGAGCTGGTCTTAGGGCAACTTTTGGTATGGCAAAAGAGGGGTTGAGTACTGCTTGTATTAGCAAGGTTTTTCCCACTAGAAGCCATACTGTAGCGGCACAAGGTGGTATCAGTGCCTCTCTTGGTAATATGGGGCAAGATGATTGGCGTTGGCATATGTATGATACCGTAAAGGGTTCGGATTGGTTAGGTGATCAAGACGCGATTGAGTATATGTGTAAACATGCAGCTGCCGCGGTACTAGAGCTTGAACATTATGGGGTACCTTTTTCACGAACAGAAGAAGGTAAAATTTATCAGCGTCCTTTTGGTGGTATGACGACAAATTATGGCAAGGGGCAAGCTGCCCAAAGAACTTGTGCTGCAGCAGATCGTACGGGTCATGCCATATTACATACTTTATACCAACAGGCTTTAAAAAATAAAGCTCAATTTTTTATTGAATATTTTGCCATTGATTTGTTAATGAATAATGGAGAATGTGTAGGGGTAGTTGCTTGGAATCTTGATGACGGGACAATACATTGTTTTCATTCTCACTTAGTAGTATTAGCTACTGGCGGATATGGTAGAGCTTATTTTTCTGCCACAAGTGCTCATACTTGTACCGGTGATGGAGGGGGAATGGTGGCAAGAAGCTCCATTGCCTTGCAGGATATGGAATTCGTTCAATTCCATCCAACTGGTATATATGGGTCTGGCTGCTTAATTACAGAAGGTGCTAGGGGAGAAGGTGGTTATTTAGTAAATGCCAATGGTGAAAGATTTATGGAACGATATGCTCCAGCCGCTAAAGACCTTGCTTCAAGAGATGTGGTTTCAAGAGCTATTACCATGGAAATCAGAGAAAATAGAGGCGTAGGTGAGCATAAAGATCATGTATTCCTACATTTAGATCATTTGTCGCCGGAAATTCTTCACGAACGTTTACCGGGTATTTCCGAAACAGCAAAGATTTTTGCTGGGGTTAATGTTAACACCCAGCCAATACCGGTATTACCAACAGTACATTATAATATGGGGGGAATACCAACAAATTACCATGGGCAAGTTATTGATAAAGATCAGGATAATCATCATAAAATTATTCCTGGATTAATGTCGATTGGTGAGGCTGCCTGCGTTTCAGTACATGGAGCTAATCGATTAGGATCGAACTCTTTGCTTGATTTAGTGGTATTTGGTAGGGCGGCAGCAAAAAAAGCTGCTGAAATTGTTAAAGTGGGTCAACCACATAAGGTTCTACCTCAATCAATATTGGATAAAATAATTAGCAGATTTGACGGTATACGTCATGCTAAAGGAGAAATACCAGTAGCTGATCTAAGACTCAAAATGCAAAAAATTATGCAAAATCACGCAGCAGTATTCAGAACTCAAGAAGTTCTAGATCAAGGGATAGAGCTGATTGATCAGGCACGAAAGGAATATGCTGATATTCAGATCAATGATAAATCATTAATATGGAATAGTGATTTAGTTGAAGCATTAGAATTAGCTAATTTATTAGACCAAGCAGTAATTACTATGCATTCTGCTGCCAATAGAAAGGAAAGCAGAGGAGTACATTCTAGAGAAGATTATTTAGAACGTAACGACGAGGAGTGGATGAAACATACACTGGCTTGGATTGACGAACAAGGTAATGTCAAACTAGATTATAAACCGGTAACTCTTACAACCTTAACAGACGAAGTAGCGGCAATTCCGCCAGCTAAACGAGTTTATTAAAAATACAGTTTATGTTAAATTCAATAAGCCCAAGTTTAATAAGGCTGAGCCAAGCTTTAAATGAAAAAATATGTCACGATTTTGCAGGAACAATAGGTGCTATAGATAATAGTATTGGCTTAATAAAAACTATAGCTTATAAAAAAAAGGCTATTAAACTGATTCAGGATAGTACCGATAGACTTATAAGCTATTTACAGTTTTATCGTTATTTATATTCTCTGCCTTCTGAGGGTAACAAAATTTCTATTGCAGAAATTAATAGATTAGCTACTGATTTTTTAAAATCAAAAAATCATAATATTGAACTAATATTTACAAGGTTATATAGCATAGATATCAATGACCATATAGCCCAGATTATCATCTGTTTAATTGTTGTAGCATCTAATAATCTATCCAAAAATGCTATTATTAAAGTTGAGCTGGAGATACAACATGATAAATTTATTGGTATGAAAATTGTAGTAATAGCCACAAATCTCAAATTTGATCAGAATAAAACAGATATTTTGCTTGGAACAGGAGCCAACTCTTCAGATCATTCCAGTATAACTATAGAAAATGTTCACGAATATTACACTTACTACTTAATTACAGAGTATGGCTATAAGTTATTGGTCACTCCATTAATCGATTCAGTGGAGTATACTCTTATGCTTTAACCAAACCAATCTATTAGACTAAAAGTGATAGCATAATGCATAACTGAAGCAAAAACTGCTGCAGCAATATCATCTACCATAACGCCAATACCACCTTTAATATTGGCATCAAGCCAATTTATTGGCCATGGTTTGATAATATCAAAGAACCTGAACAGAGCAAAAGGTAAAGCCAATAAAAAGATAAAATTTAGTACAGGTGAACTTAAATATTTTGTAAGTCCTGAATAATTCATAAAAAAAACGGAAGGAAAGCTTAATATTAATGTTAGCATTTGACCCACTACCTCATCAATCACCACTTCTCTTGGATCCTCTCGCTTACTATAGTGTATGTATATTGAGGAAAAATATGTGCCTAATATAAATAGTAACAGGCAAATCAAAAAAGCGATAATAAAGATACTAATAAGTTCTACTTGCATGGAAAGATATAATATCCAGTAGCACAAAGGGAAAGCAGCCAGAGAGCCAAATGTACCAGGACAATATTTTATTTTACCTATATAGAAAAAAGTTACAATAAATTCTGCAAATTTGTATCTATTAAACATAATAACCCTACTTAATTTAATAGACCTCTTGCCTAACCTAAAGATAATTGAGGAATTTTTAGGAAAAACGAAGTCGAGTACCGCAGCGTACTAAGATGTACGTGAGGAACGGAGACGAGTTTTGACAACAAAATTACCAATTAGATTAGGTTATGCAACAGGTCTAATCAGTATATAGCTAATCTGATTAGTTATCCATAACAAACTTGCGTCATTGCGAAGATGCGTAATCCGACAAAGTAATCCTGTTTTGTGTCATCCCTGCGTAGGTAGGGATATATACTAGATTCCCGCCTACTCGGGAATGACAATTTACTTTTTTATGTCACCCCTGCGTAAGCAGGTATCCAGATTCCCACTTAAGCGGGAATTACAATGACTTTTGTGAATTTGGCGTAATGCTATTTGGATTAGCTATACTTGATATTTCCTTTCTCCCTTTTTTCCTTGCTTAAATTACACAACTAAAAGAGTTGTATTGTAATGCTATTGCAACTATTTTTGCCAATTATTCAAATTTATTAATATAGATGAAAAATTACTTGATTAAGCTAAGACACTAGATTATTATTAGTTGAAATAAATAGTGAAAATTAAATTATTATAACAATGAATAAATCTAATAAATCAAAAGAAAGAATAAACCTGATTATAGGTATGCGTTTAAAACAGCGTCGTATAATGATGGGTATAAGCCAACAAGAATTAAGTACAGCTATTAATCTTAGTGTAAAGCAGATACAAAGATATGAAGATGCTACTACCCCAATAGCTAGTAGTATATTGTATTTTTTTGCAAAATTATTAAATGTATCTATTGAGTATTTTCTTGATACAACTGAAATTACTGATGCATCAGATGGTTACTTATTTGAGATACAAGACAATCATAAGTTTTTGAATGATATTATTGCGGAAGATAGAGCAGAATATTTAGCCCCTTTAAAATACGATGCAGAAGAGGAAGTATCCTATCTTGTTAGAGTATTTAGCAAAATTCAAAATCCGCAAATTAGACAAAAAATAGTTGAGCTTATTGGGTCAATAGTAGCATCTCAAGGCACGAATGCAGGGTAAAAATAGATGAAATAGTAATACTCCATAATCAAGTTTTTTATAGAGCTTATAAATAGTAGGTTGTTCAAAAGAAATTTGAATATATAGTCAATTGATGGGAAGTTGGTGACGTCGTCACTCGTCGCTCGCCTATTACTTATAGGCGTCGCTCCATCGCTCCTAGCCCCAAATTCTCCTGAATTGACTATAAATTTCATTTGGGCGGAAAGATTTTTATACCGAGCCAGGTGGATAAAGCGGAGTTGCACATAACAACTACCAACGGCACTGAAATTATAACATTTTCTAAGGCTGCATAATTATATCGTACTGGGTGTTAATTCAGGTTAATTCACTATAAAAAAACAAAAAATTATAAAAATTTTGCTAATTAGCTATTAGTGGAGAATAAAAAAGTAGTATAATGGATATTATAGTTGGAAGGAATACGTGGAAACAATGATAGAAGGAAAAAATAATGTTGATGATCAACCAACCATGTTAGTTGGTACTGATGATTTTAAGAAATTATTGCTTAATAGCAACGTATTTGTTGATAAAAGCTTAATGATTAAAGAGTTATTGGCAGATAGTGGAGATGTCATCCTAATCACCAGACCAAGGCGGTGGGGTAAAAGTTTGAATATGAACATGCTACAGAAATTTTTTGAGATAGAGGTGGATGAGAGAGGTAAGCCTTTACCTGAAGAGGATAGAGTAAATAACAAGCTATTTACCGGTGGTACAGTAGATTTAGGATTTGACGAAACTAAAGAGCTAAAACCTTTGAAAATTGTGAGTGATGCAAGTAGCATGAAACGTCAAGGTCAATTTCCGGTGATTTTGCTCAATCTTAAAGATGTTAAAGGTAGTAGTTATCAGGAAATAGAACTAGGTATAAAGGATCAAATTATAGAATTATTTGCAAGTCATCATTACTTAAATCATCATGTAACAGAAGATACAGGACTATTAAATAATGCCCAAAAAGAAAAACTAAGGAGATATTTTGATGGGAAACTTGAGAGAAATGACTTAAAAGATAGTTTACGGGTTTTGAGTGAAGTATTGTACAAACATTTTGGTCAAAAAGTTTATATATTGATCGATGAATACGATACGCCGATCAATAGTTCATACATTAAGTTTGGTAACAAACCAGAAGAGTTTGAACAGGTACTTGAAATGTTTCGCGGGATGTTTGGCAGTAGTTTAAAAACTAATCCTTATTTAGAAAAAGGGGTAATAACCGGCATATTAAGGGTTGCTAAGGCTAATTTATTTTCGGATTTGAATAATGTTCGTGAATATACTCTGCTAGATGAAAAATTTGCTAAGTTTTATGGTTTCACTCAAGCAGAGGTTGATGAGTTATTAACCAAAGTACCACTTGACACAAGTCCTGAACAAATTAAAGCTTGGTATAATGGCTATAGTTTTGGCGGAGAAATCATCTATAATCCATGGTCAATTATGTTATGCCTAGATACTAGAGGTAAGCTTGATCATTATTGGCTTGATAGCGGTGGCACTGGGCTTGTTGATAAAGCATTGTTATCAGATGAAATACAAATTGATATCCAACAATTAGCTAGCGGTAAAAGTATCATCGCACCTATTACCAAACAAATCAGTTTCAGCGATATTAATACACGAAGTGGGTTATTTAGTTTGTTATTATTTAGTGGTTATTTAAACCCAACAGCTGTTGAACCTGCAAAAGATATCTACGAATTATCAGTGCCTAATAAGGAAGTAGAGTATATATATGAAACCAGGCTATTACAATGGGTGAGTAGCAAGTTACAAATGGATAGTTCTTTATATTATTCTTTTGCTAGTTTGCTGCCGGCAGGTAAAATAGAAGAATTTAAAGAGAAATTACAAGAGTTATTACTAAATGCTACTAGTTTTCATCAAACTGGCGAGAAAAAAGCCGAGTTATTTTATAGCGGCTTTATGCTAGGTTTAATTAACACTTTATCTCCTGGCTATGTCATAGATAGTGAGAGAGAAACAGGCAGTGGTAGAGCTGATATTATATTGCTACCTAAGGCTGGGAAGCAGAATAATGCTATTATTATTGAATATAAAATATGCAAATCTCCTGATACTCTAGAATCTATCGCAAAAGATGGGCTAGATCAAATCATGAGAAAAAAATATGAGACTAAAATAAAAGAACACTCTCATGTTCAGAAAATTATCAAAATTGCTATGGCTTTTTGTGGTAAAGAAGTGGCTCTAGAATACCAAATAGCTCAGGTATCTTAGGCACAATTGTTGAAAATTAGAAGAGCTATAGTCAATTGATGAGAAGTTGGAGACGTTGTTGCTCAATGCTCGCCTATTACTTATAGGCGTTAATTTAAGAAAATAAAGTAGAAAAGTCGTTTATTAGCGAGCCACCGTAAGTGGCGTGGCAATCCATTTTTAATCACTTTTCTGGATTGCTTCGTCAACCTTAAGGTTTCCTCGCAATGACGGTTTTTCAATTATTATTTTTTAAACTGACGCTTATGCACTCCATCGCTCCTAGCCCCAAATTCTTCTGAATTGACTATATTTGCATAAATCAACTTGTTAATCTTTTTATAATTTCATCTTTGCTGAGCAGAGGTAATATTACTGACATTTCTGGTCCAGATGTCATTCCTGTTATAGCAAGTCTTAAAGGTAGGAATACTTCTTTACCTTTTTTACCAGTTATTTCCATAATTCGTTTAGTCCATATGCTCCAACTATCGATGGTTATTGGTTCGTCTATTAATAAGGTAGCTGCTTGTTTTAAAAACTCTTTATCTAATCCTTCAACTTTAGAGGGGGAATAACAAATATTCCACCAATCTTTTATTTCATATAATTTTTGTAAATTACCTCTAACTGCCAACCAAAATTGCTCATTTATTTGTTCAGCTTTAATCTCTTTTAAGCGATCTTTTACTTCATCAAAACTCAAGCTAATTAGTAATTTATGATTTAAACGCTCTAGCTCTTCTGGTAAATAAGTTGTTGGACTTTTAGAAAAATTATTAATGTCAAACTCTTTTATTAGCCCAGCTAAATTTTTAAATGGTATAATAGGCGATGATGAGCCAAGCAAACTAAAGAAACTATTAATTGCCATTGGTTCTAATCCAATTTTATCCCTTAGAGCAGCAATCTCAAATCCCCCTGTTCTTTTAGATATTTTTTCATCCCGACTGATAACTAGACTAAGATGAGCAAAATTTGGTACCTTTGCCCCTAGAGTTTCAAACATTTGCACATGAATGGCAGTGTTAGTTACGTGATCCTCGCCCCGAACAATATCGGTAATGCCATAATCAATATCATCAACAACCGAACAAAGCATATAAGTCATACTGTTATCTTCTCTGATAACTATCGGATCACCAATATTCTTGCCTTCATATTTAACTTCACCCTTAATCATATCTTGCCAAATAATTGGAGTATGCGATACCAAGAATCGATAATGCGGTTTTCTTCCTTGACTAATATAGTCATTTATTTGTTGTTCAGTAAGGTTCAAAGCCGCACGATCATATATCGGAGGAAGCCCTCTAGATAGTTGTAACTTACGCTTTAATTCCAGCTCTTCCTGGGTCTCAAAACAAGGATATAATTTATTTTTTTGTAATAATAATGCTTTTATTGCTTCATACTTATCAAATCTATCAGATTGGCAAAAAGTTTGATCCCAGTTAAGTCCTAAAAATTTAAAATCCTCTTCAATGGCATGTTTATATTGTTGTTTGCTACGTTCAAGATCAGTATCATCAAACCTTAAAATAAATATGCCATTATGCTTTCTAGCATATAACCAATTTATCAGAGCTGTCCTAGTATTACCTATATGCAACATACCAGTTGGTGAGGGAGCAAATCTTGTGATAACTTTTCTCATAATTTTCTAACTGCTTATTTTGCTTTTTTCTTTTTTGTTACTTTTTTTGCAGCACCAGTCCTTGTCCTAATATTCTTTTTAGGAATTGTTGTTACCACTACTCCTGGCTTATCAGTATCTTTCTCCGGTTTATTCTTCAGCCTATTATTACTAGCCTCAATTATTTCCACAGCAGTTTCTAATGTGATGGTAAAAGGATCGTATCTTTTAGGTATTGAAATAAACCGATCAAGATATTTAAGATACGGACCATATCTACCTATACCCAGTATAATCTCTTGATGAGATTCAGGGTGCAGGCATAACTTAACCGGTAACTCAAGAAGCCTTAGAGCCAAACTAAGAGTCACGTCATTTTGTGCTACTGACGGTGGCAATGACACACGCTTTGGTTTTTCCCCCTTGGCAACTGGTTTGCTAGTCTGTACATAAAAACCATATGGACCTTTCTTTAATAAAACATCATGACCCTCTTTATCTACTCCTAATAATTTGTTCTCTTCAGCCATATCAACAATATCACTATTCTTCGAAGTAATTTGTTTTTTGAAAGTACATTCAGGATAGTTACTGCAAGCTAAAAATGCTCCAAACTTACCAAGCTTTAACCCTAATTGCCCTGTAGAACAGGATGGGCAATTTTTCGAATTGTTACTTTCTGATTTTTCTCCAAATAGGTGATAATCTAATGCTTGTTCAACATAAAGGATTATATCAGATATTTTCTTATCACTAACTATTTCTACGTTATTATTAAACCCATCCCAGAATTTTTTTAGTAAATTTTTCCATTCTATTTTACCTTCTGCCACTTCATCTAAATCATTCTCCAGATCAGCTGTAAAATCATATTCAACATATTTTTTGAAAAACCCTGTCAGAAATGTTGTCACTAAACGCCCTAATTCCTCTGGAAAGAAACGTTTTTTTTCAACAACCACATAGTTCCTATCTTGCAATACTGATATAATAGAAGCATAAGTAGAAGGACGACCAATTCCAAGTTCTTCAAGCTTCTTGACGAGACTGGCTTCAGAATATCTTGGTGGTGGTTCGGTGAAATGCTGTGCTGGATTCACTGAAGTTGTAGTTAATTTTTCTCCTTCTTGTAGTAATGGTAGAAGCCTATTTTCTTCTTCCGTTTCATCATCTAGACCCTCACGATAAATTTTGTAAAAACCATCAAAGGCAATAATTGAACCAGTTGCCCTGGCGGTGAATTCTTTATTTGCTGTATCAAGCTGAGCGACCACCAAATCAATAATAACATTTTCCATTTGGCAGGCTATCGTCCTTTTCCAAATCAAGTCATAAAGCCTATAATAATCTTTATCTAGTGTATCCTTTAATTTTTCTGGTAATAGAGTAACATCAGTTGGTCTAATAGCTTCATGAGCTTCTTGAGCATTCTTGGCTCTAGATTTATAAACTCGCTGGCTAGCTGGTAGATATTTATCACCAAAATTCTTATGTATCAACTGACGTATTTGTTCAACAGCCTCACTAGCAAGGGTAGTACCATCAGTTCTCATATAGGTGATCAAACCTATCGTTTCATTACCTATATCCATGCCTTCGTAAAGTTTTTGGGCAATTTGCATAGTTTTTTTAGCAGTAAACCCTAATTTTCGAGCTGCTTCTTGCTGTAACGAAGAAGTAATGAAAGGCGGTTGAGGCTGACGTTTTTGCTGCTTTTTTTCTAAAGATGCAATATGAAAATTCTTTGATTTTATTTCTTTGACTAGATCATTAGCTGCCGATTGATTAATAATTGAGAATTTCTCTAATTTATTACCATTGACATGAGTTAATCTCGCTAAAAACGGCTCGTTATTACTATTCAGAACATTAAGGGTAATATCCCAATATTCTTGCGATTTAAAACGTTCAATTTCATCTTCTCGCTCACAAATAAGTCGGAGTGCTACAGACTGAACTCTACCTGCTGATCTACATCCCGGTAATTTACGCCATAATATCGGTGATAAAGTAAATCCTACCAAATAATCCAATGCTCTCCTTGCTTGTTGAGCATTAACCAAATCAATATCAATATTTCTTGGGTTGTCCATTGCATGTAAAATAGCTTTTTTGGTAATCTCATCAAATGCTACTCTCTTAAAGAAATCATTAGATTTAATCAAGTTTTTTTCTTTTATTATTTCTGCAACATGCCAGGCAATTGCTTCTCCCTCTCGGTCTCGATCTGTTGCTAGATAAACCATTTCAGCTTTGGCAGCATCCTTAGTTATTGCTTCAACATATTTTTCTGCTTTATCTGATATAACATATTTCATAGAAAAATCTTCATTTGGCAGAACTGAACCATTTTTAGATGGTAAATCTCTAATATGTCCAAACGAAGCAATAACCTTAAAATCACTATCCAGATACTTATTTATCGTTTTCGCCTTTGCCGGCGATTCTACTATTACTAATTTCATATTTATTTATAAATTAAAGATATCTTGTTGCCAGGATATCTGGTTATTTTTCCAGCCAATTCTAGCTCTAATATTATCATATATATAGCCGGCAAAGGTAGCTGTGTTTGATGTAAACAATCAAAATCTATAGGAGTTGAAGATAAAAGCTCCTTAACCCTCATACGCATATCATTGGTAATTACATTATCATATTTGATATCTAACGTTCTAAACTGATTATTTTCGATTGAATCATTTGCTACATCCTTAGATTTACTGATAATTTTGCTAAAAGGTGGTAAATTAGTCTCTATGTCCTCAGTAGATTCCACCATATGAGCTCCTTCCTTGATAAGTTTATTAGTACCTTGACACCTAGGATCCAGCGGAAATCCTGGTACAGCAAATACTTCTCTATTCTGTTCTAAAGCAAACCGGGCTGTTATTAACGATCCAGATTTTAGACTTGCTTCAATCACTACTGTTCCAAGAGATATACCAGAAATTAATCGATTACGCTGTGGAAAATGTTGCCCAAGTGGTTTTGAACCTACTGGTAATTCAGCAATTATCAAGCCATTTTGTTGGATTTGCTCAAATAATCTAACATTCTCTGGGGGGTAAACATAATCAATTCCTCCAGCTATAACTCCTATTGTTTTAGAGGTATTTACTTGATGCACTGCTGTATCAACACCTCTGGCAAGTCCAGAAACCACTATATAATTTGCATCAGTCAATTCCTTAGCAATTTTAGCAGCAAAGGCACGACCATTTACTGAAGCATTTCTTGCTCCAACAATTGCTAAACATCTTTCGTGTGCTAATAACCCAATATTGCCCTTATAACTTAATATTGGCGGGCAATCAAAAATCTCTAACAATAACCTTGAATATCCTGGAGATTTATAGGTAATAATCTGAGCATTATGCTTTTGCAACAATTCAAGTTCTTTACTTGCATCGCTCTGAGAAAATACCCTTACGGGCTTAGAACGCCCACCCCTCAGAGAAAATTCTTGTATTTTGTCAATTGCAGCACTGCTATTACCAAATAGCTTTATTAAGCTCCAAAAAGTTCTTGAGCCAACATTTTCACTCCTAATCAATCTTAGGATGTCAATAGTTTCTTTTGTGTAAGATACTGGTTTAGTATCCAAAAATAGCTCCTTCAGCATCAATTGACTATATATTAGTGAATTAACTTTAATTGGCAACGTTATAAATCCGGTTAGTATTTAGCATCAGCGTCATTGCACATAAGCGTCATTGCGAGGAGCCACTTTAGTGGCAACGAAGCAATCCAAAAAAGCGATTAAAATGGATTGCTTCGTCGACCTTACGGTCTCCTCGCAATGACGGTTTCTCAATAACTGACACCTATGCGTCATTGCGAGCCACCGTAGGTGGCGTGGCAATCCATAAAAGAGTGGATTGCTTCGAAGGCTTACGCCTTCTCGCAATGACACATAGGCGTCAACTGACACTTATGCACAATTACAGCACGATGGGTGCCTATTCGGCACTAGTTCAGCAATTGACTACAGCTATAACTTTTCTGCATTAGAAGCTAAGTAATGTGACACTCCTTTATGTGAGGGAGTAATACCTTCATCACCTTTATGCCAGCCAGCTGGACATACTTCGCCATGTTTGGTGTTATAGTCTATAGCATCGATCACTCTTATTACTTCATCAATATTTCTACCAATTGGCAAATCGTTAACTAGCAAATGCCGTACTATAAATGCTTCATCAATAACAAAAGTACCACGCAGCGATATTCCTTCATCATGTAGTACATTATAACTATGTGACGCACTCTTTTTAATATCTGACACCATAGGAATCTGGATATTACCAACCCCACCTTTATTGTAAGGGGTATTTTTCCAAGCTAAATGAGAAAAATGCGAGTCAACACTTATTGCTACTAATTTTGTATTTCTCTCAGTAAATTCTCCTAACCTATTATTAAAAGCTATAATTTCTGATGGACAAACAAAAGTAAAATCAAGCGGGTAAAAAAATAATACCACTTTATGATTTTTAGCATAATTTCTAAGATTAAATTCAGATTCTATACTATTATCAGGCATAATAGCTTTAGCTGTAAAATCCGGAGCAGCTTTTCCAACGAACACTTGCATTAAAATTCTCCAATTAATAATGATTAAAAACATTTATTATGATACACAAAATTATAACCTATTACAATACCAAATCTCTAATAAGTCAACTAATAATTTAAAATACCTTGTAATATTGATATTATTCCTAGGAGCTGTAGGTATATTCATATGACAAGTCTGATGGATTGCCACGCTCACATACGTTTGCTCGCAATGACGAGTGGTAAGCTTATGTTTTCTCGCAGTGACGAGAGGTTTATACGTCATTACGAGGAGGCGTAAGCCGACTAAGCAATCCATTTTTGATTGCTTTTACAACCTATCTAAATTAGTACTGTTTCAAATATAACACAATAGATAAGGATTTATCAAAAAAAATAGTCTAAGTAGCTTGTAATTAATTAGTTTTGCATATATAGTATTCTGCGTGCTAGATATTCTAAAAGGTTTTATATAGAATAGGTATGTCATTCCTGTAAAAGGCTGTCATCTACACGAAAAATGCGTCATTTCCACAAAAATGATGTCATTCCTGGCAACGGTATGGAGCTAAAAAACCTTAGATTCCACATCGAAGCGGCAATGACATAAGATGAGGAAAAATGACCAAAGACTCGGGTAGGAAGGGTGTGATTAGAACACAAGAATGGCATAAGGTTTTGTGTCATCCCTGCGAAGGTAGGGGGTCTTGGATTCCCGTCTACGCGGGAATGACATAAAAACCGATTTAAAAAATTAACTTAAATTAGGAAAAATTTATGAATAAAGAAAGAAAAAAAAGCAATTTTTTAAGAAGTTTGCTGACTACTGCTTCTGTTGCTTCGGTAATAGTTGGGGCAAGTAGTTCAGCGTTTGGTGTTGCTAATAGACGGGTAACAGGTGATGCTGTTCTTAGTACCGGGGCAGGTTTACATCGGATGGGCGGTGCCGCCGATGTTCCATTTGTCTCAGGTTCAACTCTCCAGTATGATCATGCTGCTGCACATACACTTTTCGTTGACATGGATAATGTAACCATTAAGGTAATTGATGTTAATATGACGTCTGATCCTGCTGCGCCTGGTAATGCTCCTGGTACATTAAGGGTTGGACAAAGGGCAAATATTGGTTCTATCATTGCAACTAATAGAGATGGTGGTTCTGCTAATCATGTTCTTGAAATAGCGATGGACGATGGTGCAACTTTGAATTTAACCGGTACTGGGGGTACTGTTAAGAATCATCTTGATGTTGGTGTTAATGTTCTTAAGAACGATTATAGTCGCTTAGGTAAAATTGATTTTGCGGCAGGTGCAGCTACTGTGCATATTAATCTTACTAGTCCAAACGATATCGTTTTTGCTAAATTTGTAATAAATAATGGTCAAAATGCGACATTGGATATTACTAATACTGGGTATGTTACAACATTTAACAAAGCATCAGTTGCCACAGCTAAGACAATCAATATTAATGATGGCAGTACTCTTCAATTTGATTCTGAGTCTATGGCTGTTGGTAATATTGTATTACAGCTCCAACAACAAGGTGAGGATGTTATCAATTTTGGTGATAATGGTACAGGTAGATTATTACTTACCTCTAAGGCTGGGGGTAATGGTAGTGCTGCTAGCTTTCAAGTTGTGAATGGTTCACTTGGTGGTGCTATTGACGATTATGGTGTAATCCATTTTAACACTACATTAGAACCTGGTACTCTTAGTGCAGTTAATAAAACCGTGATAGGTCGTGATGAAAATAATAGAGCCAAGAAATTCAAAGTTACCGCTACTGCTGGTCGGGCTGCAACAATTCAAGGTAAAGTATATACTAAGGAGCTTGAATTAAACGGTGGAGCAAGTACTTTTACCGATGCAGTTTATGTTGGTAATGATGGAATCACGAATTTTACTGCTGCATCAACAGTAACTTTTGATGATGATGCTAATCTTGGTAAAGTAGACTTCCAGAATAAGGCTAATAGTACAATTACCGTGGGAGCTGGCAAAAATCTTTCTGGGAATTTTTATGGTGATGCTAATAAAAGACTCAAAAACAAAATCGGAACACTGAGTTTTAGCGGTAATAGTGAATTCGATGGTACTGTAACTGACTTGGCTTTGATTGATCATACGGCGGCTGGTACTTTGAAATTCACAAAAGCTGGTGCTAATATTGTCACTAAAATACAGGGAGCAGCTGGTGGTGGTGGTAGCATATTTGAGTTTGTTAACGATTATAAATTAATTGGTAATATTGAACGTGCTCAAACCTTAAATTTCGAAAACGCTGAAGTTGCTGGTAATATTATAAATGTTAATGAGATTAATATTGCACAGGATAAAACATTAATGGTAGGCGGTACTCATATTCAGGCTAATACTATAGTATTTGGTAATGCGAAAGGAACATTGGCTCTTAATTCAGCAGGTAACGTAACCATTGAGTCCGTGCAAATCGGTACATTTGGTGGTAATATTGATGCAACTAAAATGGCAGATAAGAAAACTTTAACGATTATTGGTAATATAGGGACTGATCCTGCTATCGATGATAGTATGCCTTTAGATAAAATATTACTGAGTGGACAAAATCTTAATTTACAGCCTGCAAATGGAAAATCGGTTAATATTGTTGGAATGGAATTTAATGAAAAAGCTTCAACAATTGGTTTAAAAACTGCTGGTGTTGATTATGCTTTGGGAGAATTAAAGAAGGCGAATAAAGCGAAAATTGAAATTTCTGAAGATGTCTCATTACTTAATACCAAAACAACCGGTGACGATAAGCTAGAGGAAATTAATTTTAAAGGAGATAAGACTTTAACTCTTAAAGGGGGTATGGATATTACTGTTGGCTCTATAACAACTCACAAGGATAATCAAGGTAAGATAGTTTTTGCTGAAACTGGTGCTTTGAAAGGAAATATAGGAACATATAGTAAGATTTTTAACACGCTTCAAGTAAATGATAGTGTTGAAGCAACTACATCTGGTAAAGCCTACGTCACAAATATAGCCTTGGGGGATAGTTCTGTATTAGTTGTAGATAATGACTATAAGGTTAAAAACTTTGCTGTTAAAACTGATGGTAGTGGAATACTAAGATTTACCAATAATGGTGCAGCAACATTCGAAACAAAGACTATTACTGCTCCTGCTGGTCGTGTTCGTACTCCTGTTGGTGTTAAGGCACTAGCGGCATTAGAGTTACAGGGTGGTAATGTTACATTAAAAGGTAATGGTTTTAAATTCAAAAAAATTGCTTTTAGCAAGGATTCAACCTTAATTTTACCTAATGATATGAAACTTAGTGGGATAGAGGTTGAAAGTACTGCAGAAAAAAGACCTACAATTCGGTTAGCAAGTGCAATAAATCAAGATGAAATTATCTCAGGTCAAAATATTGGGAGTGATGCTCATCCTGTTAATTTAGAATTTACTGCAGATACTATTTTAGATGTTAAGAGTCAAAAAGCCTTTATTGGTGTAACTACTGGAGTTAAAGAGAAAGGTACTGTTAACTATGATTTGGGTAAAGGAGTTGATGGTGTTGTTTATGGTTTCGGTAGTAAGAATTACAACTTAAAACTAGTAAATTTAAAATCAAAAGTCACAAACTATGGCGATACCTTTGCTAATAATGTTGTTGTTCATGATAATGTATATTATGCAGCTGGTGGAACAGTAGACGGGGCAATACAGCTTGGTCATACTGAAACTGACGCTGGTGGTGTTGCTTCTGTTGAATTCAGAGATAATGTTATTCTGAAAGCTGATATGACCAGTGTGGGAGCTAAAAATACCATCGCCTTTGCAGGTAATGCTGAAATTAGTAGCAAGACTTTTGGTACAGCTAAAAATGCCTTTGAGACGATTAACTTTACTGGTGATGAAACACATACTGCAACTTTGAAATCTTCTGATTTGCATGCGAAAAATATTAACTTTGGTAATGAAAATATTAAAATTGCTGCTAGCAAGGTAGCACTTCATGGTATTTCACAGAATAATGCAAATATTGATCTAGAATCTAATCAGTTGAGCTTTGAAAAATCTGGAACTTGGGGAGAAAAAACTAGTATTCATACTGACTTAACTGAAGAAGGTTCATTTGGTAATATAGTTCTTAAGGACAAAGTTACTGTTAATAGCGGTTTGGGAATTGTTGTTAGAATTTCTGACAAAGCTGACTTAGACAAGTTTAGTAACAAGAAATTTGTACTTATAGATGGTACTAATAACTTAGTTCTAGAGGGTGGTGCAGTCAATCTAGTAAAAGACGGATTAATAAAAGATCGGGCATATATAGATTGGATTATTAAAACTGAAGGTGACAAATTAGTGTTTGAGCGTAAGGTTGATATAAAAGCTGGTATTACAGAGGACATGAAAAAGGCTGGTGCTAGTGATAAATATTTAGCAAATATTGATAACTTTGTTAAGGCGAAAAAGTTTATGAATGACATAAGCTTTATTTATCCAGACCAAGAGGATCAGGATGACGAGGAAAAGCAATCAGAATGCCAGAAGAAACGTTTTGCTGCAATGGAAAAAATGGAATCAAATGACAATTCTAAAGTAACTGGTCAAGTTGCAAAGGTTGGTGAAATGTTTGGTGCTGCTCTTCGTAACAGAATGCTTAAAGCTAATGCTGCTGCAGTTTCTGCTGGTTCTGATGATACTTTAATGGGTGCATGGGCTATGCCATATTATAGTCAAGCTACTCAAAAGAAGAGCGGTGATGATGCTGGGTATGGAGTAAAATCTTTTGGTGGAGTCGTTGGTTTTGATACTTTAGTCAATGATGATCTAACAATTGGTGCTGCTGTTAGCTTTGTTAAGAGTGACATGAAGTACAAAGGTGATTACGCTGGAAAAACTGAAATAGGTACTTTCATGGGTTCTATTTATGCAGCACAATCACTTCCTCAAAATTTCTTTGTACAAGCTGTGGCTTCTTTGGGTTCAAGTAAAATTAAAGGTACTGATCCTAGAATAGTTTCTACTAAGACTCATTCTAGTGGTCAGGAAACTGCTAAAGCTGATTATGGCACTATGTCTTACGGCGGAGAGGTGTTATTTGGTTACAACGCTAAAATAGCTGACTCAGCATTACTAACTCCGATGGCTGGAGTTCGTTATACAAGGTTTAACGATGAAAGTTATAAGGAAACTGGTACAACAAATCAAAATAAGATTGTTGGTGAGAGAGGCATTAATAACATTGAGGCTATAATTGGTGCTAAAGTTTCAACCTCTATAGATACTGATGGTGTTGTAGTGACTCCTGAATTACATGCTTTTGTTTCACAAAAGTTAGGTGGTGATAAATCAGGGAAAGTTGATGTTAGATTAGAGGGTATGACTGATTCCTTTATTACTAAGTCTGAAAAAGCTGCAAAAACATCATTTAATGTTGGTTTAGGCGTTATTGCTAAAGCTGGTGTTATGGAGTATGGAGCTGGTTATGACGCAAATTTAGCTAAGAACTATGTTGCTCATCAAGGTACTTTAAAAGTTCGTGTAAACTTCTAAACTAATCATTTAAGTTTACTTATCTATTACTACAAAAAGGGCTTCCTTCTCCAAGAGGAAGCCTTTTTTGTTTATATTATTGTTCTTTATAGTTAATCAACATAAAGTTGAGCAAGTTGTTATTCCCGCCTAGGCGGGAGTCTAGTATAGATCCCTGCCTTCGCAGGGATGACACTGAGTTGAGTAGGGATGACAATTTATGGATTGCTTCGTCGACCTGCGGTCTTTCTCGCAATGACGGTTTCTCAATTATTGTTTTCTTAATTGCTGACGCTTATGCGTCATTGCGAGACCACGTAGTGGTCGTGGCAATCCATCTTTGGTTACTTTTATGGATTGCTTCGTCGACCTACGGTCTTCCTCGCAATGACGTTGACCACATATGACTTTAAACTACCTGGTCTAAAACTGCTTCCTCTTCCAACTTTCAATAGTTGTGGCGTCATTGCCAGACCACATAGTGGTCGTCGTGGCAATCCATGTTGGTCGCTTTCTGGATTGCTTCAATGCTAATAAAGTAGCTCCTTGCTAATAGACGTCTTGCAATTTTTAAATTATTCTGGGTTATGCGTAAGGTGAGATAGTTAATGTCTTAGTAAATCTATTTGTTTTTGATAATTTTTTGATTGAAAAATAAAATTACCTGATACTAAAATATCAGCTCCTGCGTTGATGCAATTTTTACCGGTAATATTATTTATTCCTCCATCTACAGAAAGTAATATAGTTTTGTTGGAATTTTTGATTTTTTCTGAAATAATTTTGATTTTCTCTAACTGATTCTCTATAAATTTTTGACCAGAAAACCCGGGATTTACAGTCATTACTAAAATCAAATCTACTTTATCAATAATATAATCTATAGAAATTGGGTTGGTGGAAGGAAGCAGTGCCACTCCGACTTTTACTCCTAAATTTTGAATAATGTCTAAAGTTCGGTCAAGATGAATAGTTGTTTCAGGATGGATAGTGATAATATCTGCCCCACTACTAGCATATTCTTTAATCGAATATTCTGGGTTATTAATCATTAAATGTATATCAAACGGCAAGGTAGTATGAGATTTTAAGGCTTTTATTATAGGAGGTCCAAATGTTAAGTTAGGTACAAAATGACCATCCATAACGTCTATATGGATCATATCAGCCCCCGCTTCTTCCAAAGAATTGATTTCTTTTTGTAAATTAGCAAAATCGGCTGATAGCAATGAAGGTGCGATCTTAATTACTTTCACTGTATTTTTATCCTTAAATAATAGACCTTATATCACATTTTCAAGATATAAGGTCTAATGAATTTTTTGATTTTTCCTTTTATAGTTATTTAGCTATAGTAAGTTTGTTATAGTCAATTAACCTGAATTAGTGCCGAACAAGCACCCATCGTGCTGTCTATTAGCGAGGAGGCGTAAACCTTCGAAGCAATTGTAAGTTGTCATTCCCGCGTAGGCGGGAATCTGGATACCTGCCTACGCAGGTATGACACAAACAGGATTGCTTCGTCGCCCACTAAAGTGGCTCTGAGCCATGACGCTGATGCTAAATACTAATCGGGTATAACATAACTGCTTTTACTAAATTAGGACGCTTGGCTATTTCTAGAGCGACCAGAATAAGGCTTTTTATCGTTATTATTACGAGGAAAATAACTTTTTCTACCATTATTGTTATTGTTGCTATTATTACCATTAAATGGTCTTCTACGATTCTTATTTCCGGTCATTTCTTCTCTTGAAGTACTCTCACCTTGGTTCATTAGGCGATCAATAGCTTTCCACCTAATATTATCTTCTGGCGAAATGAAGGATAATGCACAACCTGAAAGTCCTGCTCTACCAGTTCTACCTATTCTATGTAAATAATCTTCTGGAGACATTGGCAAATCATAATTGATAACATGCTGTGTATGTGGTATGTCTAAGCCACGAGCCGCAACATCTGTTGCCACCATAATTCTGTGACGAGAAGAGCGAAACGATGCAATTACGTGATCCCTTCTACCTTGTGTTAAATCACCATGGATAGCTTCAGCTTTGTGATCTTCAAATTTTAACATTTTTGCCAACTGATCGGCACCACGCTTAGTTTTCACAAAAATAATTATAGAACCATCACGTTGTTTTAATTGCTTTATAAGCTCAGGGAATTTCTCTTTATCAGAAACTCGCAAAGTTTCTTGTTTTATTTGAGAAGCAGCCTGAGTAGTTGAGCCAATAGTAATGCGTTTAGGGTTAATCACATATTTTTGCGATAGTGCAATAATATGTTTTGGCATAGTAGCTGAAAACATTAAAACCTGTCTTTTTTCAGGTATATATTTATTTATTTCTTCCAACTGTTCTTTCATGCCCATATCAAGCATCCTATCCATCTCATCAAGTACCACTAATTGTACTGTGTTTAATTTTAAGGTACCACGTAGTAAATGATCTATAATACGACCAGGGGTTCCAATCACCACTTTAGGATTTGCCTTTAGCTGCGTAAATTGTTTATGCATTGGTTCACCACCTATTAAAACCGCACTAGGAAGCTTAATTTGAGTAGTTACATTGGTTAAAGTAGTGCGTACTTGGCTAGCTAATTCCCGAGTTGGTACAAGTACCAAAGCCATTGATTTTGTCTGTATAAAAGAATTGACGATTGGTAGTAAATAGGCAAGGGTTTTACCTGAACCAGTTTGACTAGAAGCAAGAATATCACTACCTTGCATCGCAATCGGTATAGCCTCTCTTTGAATTTCTGTAGGAGAGGTGATGTTCATCTGTTCAAGTGATATAATCACTTCGTTTGGTAAATTAAAATTTTTCATTATTAAATCCAATGTTATTTATCGTAAATTAAAAATACTCAAATGCTTTAAGGAATTGAAAGGTTAAATGCAATTAAACTCCAAATCTTCAAAGCATTTGAGCAAACATATATTCTATACCTTAAAAAATAAATTTATGATTAAGTTCTTATGTTATAAAGCGGGTTATTAATTGTTGTATAGTAAAAGCGGTTGTAATTATAAATACAATCCTATCATAGATACTCTTTTGCTTTGAAAATCCATTTCCCCAAATCATTCGAGTATACTTAAAATAGTCCAATAAAATTACAGCTTTACTTACAGTGAACACTGAATTATAAAAGATAATGCACAGAGTGTATAAAAAGATGATACTACCCAAAATTCACTAGTTTAATAACCACTCATAAATTTTGAGTAGTTGCTTGTAGTTTTAAATAAATATTATTTTATTTGCAGATTAACAGCAGAAATTTTTCCCTTATTGTCTTCTAGATCAAAGCCTACACTTTGACCTCCATTAAGATTACGGATCCCGGCACGCTCTACAGCTGAGATGTGAACAAAAACGTCGCTCCCACCATCGTCTGGTTGAATAAAACCAAAACCTTTGGTTGTATTAAACCATTTGACCTTACCTACTTTAGTAGTCATAAAAACCTTTTAGTATAGAGTTACTTATCTGAACTTAATTCGAACTCTCCCGTAGAAATTAAACCCAATAACTGACAGGCAGAAATAAGGCTTTCATGCTATTAAAGAGTTAATTATTAAACCCAAAAAACATGGTACTCCTTTTTTTGATAATTGTCAACAAAGGATAAGAAAATATCCATAGATTTTATATTTCTCTTTGAAATATAGACATTTTAGCACGTTTCTTAATTATATATAGCCAATCTATCCTAAATTAACTATAGTCAATTGATGAGAAGTTGGTGACGTCGTCGCTCAATGCTCGCCTATTACTTATAGGCGTCGCTCCATCGTTCCTAGCACCAAATTCTCCTGAATTAACTATATATATTACCAACACTAATTGATAGGCTAGCTGAAACAAATTTTTCTAAATCTCCGTCAAGTACACCTTTAGTATCAGAAGTCTCATGATTGGTACGTAAATCCTTAACCATTTGATAAGGTTGCAATACATAAGATCTTATTTGATGTCCCCAGCCATTCTCAGTTTTTGATGCATTCTGTTCTTGAATATCCTCAGTACGTTTTTTTAACTCTAGTTCATAAAGCCTTGCTTTAAGCATTTTCATAGCCTGTGCTTTGTTCTTATGCTGTGATCTATCATTTTGGCACTGTGTTACGATATTAGTAGGTAAGTGGGTAATCCTTACGGCAGAATCAGTAGTGTTTACGTGTTGTCCCCCAGCTCCGGAAGAACGGTAAGTATCAATTCTAAGGTCTTTTTCATCTATTACAATTGCAATACTATCATCAATTTCTGGATATACCCAACTACTAGCAAAGCTAGTCATCCTTTTGCCCGCTGCATTAAAAGGCGATATCCGTACTAAACGGTGCACTCCTGATTCTGTTCGAAACCAACCATATGCTTGGTAGCCATTAATTTTAATAGTACATGATTTTATTCCTGCTTCTTCACCGTTAATAAGATGAATAACTTCGCTTTTAAAACCCTGCCTTTCCGCGAAACGCAAATACATACGCATCATAATTGATGCCCAATCATGACTCTCCGTACCGCCAGCTCCAGCATTGATTTCAAGAAAACAATTATTACTGTCAAATTCCCCAGAAAATAAGCATTCAGTCTCAAATTTTCCGGCAATAATAGATAGTTTTCTTAAATCTTCTTGAACTTGTTCTAGAACTTGTTGGTCATTTTCGACAAACGCCAATTCCTCAAGTTCTAAACATTCCGTAAGATTAGATTGAAGTTGTTTAAACGAATTAAGTTTAGTCTCTAGAAGTCTTTTTTCTTTCAGAATATTTTGAGCCTTTTCCTGATTATCCCACAAAGTTGGATCTTCTGATATATTTTCCAGCTCTACAAGCCTTTTGGTTGCGTTATCAAAATCAAAGTGACCTCCTGAGCAGCTCTAAAGACTGTTCGATTTTTTTTACATAATGTTCAATTTCAGCACGCACTATTATTTCCTACTATAAAATGGAATTTTACTATATAAAGATAAGATAAACCGACGTCATTGTGCATAAGTGTTAGTTTAAGAAGCCAATAATTGAGAAACTGTCATTGCGAGGAGAC
Source organism: Candidatus Tisiphia endosymbiont of Ceraclea dissimilis (assembly GCF_964030735.1). Lineage (NCBI taxonomy): Bacteria > Pseudomonadati > Pseudomonadota > Alphaproteobacteria > Rickettsiales > Rickettsiaceae > Candidatus Tisiphia > Candidatus Tisiphia endosymbiont of Ceraclea dissimilis. The sequence goes on along the minus strand of NZ_OZ034917.1, from coordinate 471,234 downwards.
CGTAAGGTCAACGAAGCAATCCAAAAAAGTGATTAAAAATGGATTGCCACGCCACCTACGGTGGCTCGCTAATAGACGACTTTTTTACTTTATTTTCTTAAACTGATGCCTATGCGTCATTGCGAGATCACGTAAGTTAGGTCGTGGCAATCCACTATTTATTAAATTGGATCGTTTCGTTCGAGCTTTGCTACTTTTTGCAATGACCAGTCGGGTTAGCATTTTTCTAATTTTAACATTATATCGCATATACAATGAATAATCAAAAGTTTATCAGAAATTTTTCAATCATCGCTCATATTGATCATGGTAAGTCTACTTTAGCAGACAGGTTAATTGAATATTGTGGAGGATTGGTAGCTCGAGAAATGAGTCAGCAGGTACTTGACTCAATGGACATAGAAAAAGAACGGGGAATTACTATCAAAGCACAGACTGTTAGATTAGTTTATAAAGCCAAAGATGGTAATACCTATTATCTAAACCTAATGGATACTCCTGGTCATGTGGATTTTTCTTATGAGGTTAGTAGGTCACTCGCTGCTTGTGAAGGCTCGTTATTAGTGGTAGATAGTAGCCAGGGTGTTGAGGCACAAACTCTCGCAAATGTTTATCAAGCGATTGATAATAAGCATGAAATTGTTCCTGTACTCAATAAAATTGATCTACCAGCCGCTGATCCTGATAAAGTCAAACAACAAATAGAGGACGTAATTGGTATAGATGCAAGCGATGCATTATTGATTTCGGCAAAGAGTGGTATAGGAATAGAAGAAGTACTTGAAGCAATTGTTAATAGACTACCCTGTCCTGCAACTAATCAAACAGATATTTTAAAGGCATTATTGGTTGATAGTTGGTACGATTCTTACCTAGGAGTAGTAATTTTGGTTAGAGTTATCGATGGAACTTTACGCAAAAATATGCGTATTAGAATGATGGCTAGCAATTGTAGTTATAATGTTGAGAATGTTGGGTATTTTACTCCTAAGAAACATATATCAGATATTTTATATTCAGGAGAAATAGGGTTTTTTACTGCTTCAATCAAGCAAGTTGTTGACTGTAAAGTTGGTGACACAATAACTGATGAAAAAAGACCTTGTAAGGAGCCTTTGCCTGGTTTTAAGCCACATTTACCGGTAGTATTTTGTGGATTATATCCTTCAGACGCTTCACAATTTGAGCATCTAAAAGATTCTTTAGCTAAATTAAGGCTTAACGATGCTAGCTTTGAATTTGAAGCAGAAAGTTCAACTGCCTTAGGATTAGGATTTCGCTGCGGTTTCTTGGGGTTACTACATCTTGAAATAGTGCAAGAAAGACTGGAGCGTGAATTTGATCTTGATATGATAACTACTGCTCCTAGTGTGGTTTATAAGATTAATATGCGTGATGGACATCAATTAGAAATACATAATCCGGCTGACTTACCTGTTACTCAAAATATAGAATCAATGTTAGAGCCTTGGGTTAAGGCAACAATATTAGTGCCAGATGAGTTTTTAGGTAATGTTTTATCTTTGTGTACTGATAAAAGAGGAGTACAAATTGAATTAACTTATGTCGGTGGTAGGGCTATGGTAATTTACCGATTACCGTTAAATGAGATAGTATTTGATTTTTACGATAAGTTAAAAAGTTACACAAAAGGCTATGCTAGCTTTGATTGGGAAATGGATGGTTATGAGGAAAGTGATTTGGTAAAATTATCTATTTTGGTTAATAGCGAGCCAGTTGATGCTCTATCTACTATAGTACATCGATCACGATCAGAATATCGTGGTCGAGAATTGTGTAAACGCCTTAGCGATTTAATCCCAAGGCAATTATTTCAGATCGCTATTCAAGCTGCTATTGGTAGCAGAATAATCGCTAGAGAAACCGTTAAAGCAATGCGTAAAGATGTTTTATCTAAATGCTATGGTGGAGATATAACTCGTAAACGTAAATTATTGGAAAAGCAAAAAGCTGGCAAAAAACGTATGCGTAATATTGGTAATGTTGAAATTCCGCAATCGGCTTTTATAGCTGCTCTTAGAATAGGAGATGAGTGATATAGCTACCCTGATTGACTATAGTTATAAAAAGATTGACTCACCAACAAGTTAATATAATATAAATTAAAGCTTATGAGGTATTATTATGCTAAAAAACTATACATGTGTAAAAGGTACTGTGTTAGAGGATTTAGAAGATAGTACAAAACACACAATGACTCACCATAATTTTATAGTGCAAGCTAACCAACTAGACTATCAAGTAAATATAGATATTCAGTCTGATTCTAGAGCTAATGTTAAACTATACTATGTCGATCAGTTGAATAATAATGAATTGTTAACTAATTTAGCTAAACTAGGAAATGAGGGATTATTTCGCTTAGATAAGTTAAATCAAGCCTATAGACTTGATTATTTTCGCAGTGGAATTTTGCCAGTAGATTATTTAAAGAATAGTTTAGCAAAATCATGGCAAGAAATTTCATCTTTGCTAGACATGCATATTATCCGTGGTACAAAGATATGTATTTTAGGTGAGTCTTATGATGATACTGAAACAAGGGAAGTAGTACCTTATGGATTACAGCTAAAACAACAACATTCTCAACTTCCTCCTAGAGGTATACATGATATACATCTGAATCAGGGGAACTATAACCCACACAGTAAAGATAATGGCATTTATCAAGATGGGGCTATATTCATAGAAACCCCTAATAATAGTATTAAAGCCTTTTTCTTCATGTTTGATGAACAATCTTTGAATACTGATGATTCAGGTAACCCTGTTGATGATGAGTGAATTGACTAACCCGACTTGTCATTGCGAGAAGACCTTACGTTCTCAAGCCGTCATTGCGAGGAGGCGTAAACCGATGAAGCAATCCAATAATGTGTGGATTGCCGCGACCACTATGTGGTCTCGCAATGACGTATACTTCTATAACTTGTCATTGCGAGGAGCCGCTAAAAGCGGCGACGCGGCAATCCAAGAAAAAGTGAATAGAAATGGGTTGCTTCGTCGGTCTGGCGACCTCCTCGCAATGACAGTCGGATTAGTTATAAATATAATAAAAGCGAAAAAGAAAAATTTATATGAAAAATTATAGAATTGAAACCGATTCATTTGGAGAAATCAAAGTAGACGATCAATTTTACTGGGGGGCGGGAACTCAAAGGTCTCTTGAGAATTTTAAGATAGGCGAGCAAAAAATGCCTATTCAGTTGATTAAGGCACTAGCAATTTTAAAAAAATGTGCAGCAAAGGTCAATAAAGAATTAGGCGATCTTAAGCCTGAGATATCAGAAGCAATAGATCAAGCTACCTCTAGAATATTAAAAGGGGAATTTGATGATCAATTTCCTTTAGTAGTATGGCAGACTGGCTCTGGTACTCAGACTAATATGAATATCAATGAGGTAATAGCCTCTATTGGTAATGAACAATTAGTAGGCAAGAAGGGTGGTAAATCGCCAATTCATCCAAATGATCATGTAAATATGGCACAATCATCCAACGACTCGTTTCCAACTGCTATGCATATCGCAACCATACTCGCTAGTAAACAACAATTAATTCCAGCATTAACCAGCCTACATTCGGCGTTAAATACCAAAGCTACAGCTTGGAATAATATAGTTAAGATAGGACGCACTCATTTGCAGGACGCTACGCCAATAACGCTTGGGCAAGAATTTTCTGGTTATGTAACGCAAATAGCCTATGCCATAGAACGAGTTGAGGAGTCACTAAAAAGAGTATATTTTTTAGCCCAAGGTGGAACTGCAGTGGGGACTGGTATTAATTGTCGTAAAGAATTTGCTGTAAGATTCTCTGATCAAGTTGCTGCATATACCAACTATCCTTTCAAAAGTGCTGCTAATAAATTTGAAGCATTAGCTACTCATGATGCATTAGTAGAATTTTCTGGTACTCTAAATACCATAGCAGGAAGTTTAATGAAAATGGCTAATGACATTAGGCTATTAGGATCGGGACCAAGATGTGGTTTTGGTGAATTACATTTACCGGAAAATGAGCCTGGTTCTTCAATTATGCCAGGTAAGGTTAATCCAACACAAATTGAAGCATTGACTATGGTTTGCGTGCAGGTTATGGGCAATAATCTTGCAGTAGCTATAGCCGGATCAAACGGTCATCTTGAATTAAATACCTTTAAGCCGGTTATAATATATAATATTTTGCAGTCAATAGAGTTGATTTCTGCTAGCATCAATAGTTTTGTTACGCATTGTATTGAAGGTTTAGAGCCGAATATAGAACGTATTAATAAGCTGAGAGAGCAATCGCTGATGTTAGTGACAGCCTTAAATCCGCATATAGGTTATGATAATGCGGCAAAAGTTGCAAAAAAAGCCTATCAAGAAGGTATAACTTTAAGAGAAGCTGCTATAAAATTAAATTTTTTATCAGGTGAGGAGTTTGATCGCTTAGTGGTAGCAAAAAATATGGTATAATTAGACTGATGCTCTTTATGAAATATATTTTATGGTAGAAATTTTCAGATTCTTTATTATACTAAAAACAATTTATATTTAACAGGTAAAATATTATTATGGCTTTACATCTCAAAGCACCAGAAAATGTAATTCTTAAACCAATTATCACAGTATTTGGTGTTGGAGGAGCTGGTGGTAATGCAATAAATAATATGCTACTTGCCAAATTGCAAGGAGCAAACTTTGTTGTTGCCAATACTGATGCCCAATCACTCGAACATTCCTTATGCGACAACAAAATACAGTTAGGTGTTGCGATTACTAAAGGTCTTGGAGCTGGTGCGTCTCCAGAAATCGGGGCTTTAGCAGCTGAAGAATCAGCTGACGAGATTAAGGGGCATTTAGAAGGTAGCAATATGGTGTTTATCACTGCCGGTATGGGTGGAGGTACTGGTACAGGTGCTTCTCCGGTTGTGGCAAAGATTGCTAAGGAGCTAGGAATTCTTACTGTGGGGGTAGTTACTAAACCTTTTCATTTTGAAGGAAAGCATAGAATTAAAACTGCTGAACAAGGTTTACTAGAACTACAAAGATTTGTTGATACTTTGATAGTAATACCGAATCAAAATTTATTTCGTATAGCAAATGAAAATACTACCTTTGCCGATGCCTTTAAAATGGCAGATGATGTATTACATGCCGGAGTCAGAGGGGTTACTGATTTGATGATCATGCCAGGTCTGATTAACCTAGACTTTGCTGACATTAGAACAGTGATGAGCGAAATGGGTAAAGCTATGATGGGTACGGGAGAAGCATCTGGTGAGGATAGGGCGGTTAAGGCAGCTGAAGCGGCTATCTCTAATCCACTATTAGATCATAACTCAATGCGTGGTGCTAGAGGGGTGTTAATTAACATTACTGGTGGTGCGGATATGACCTTATTTGAGGTTGATAGTGCGGCTAATAGAATTAGAGAAGAAGTAGGGGATAGCGATGCTAATATTATTTTTGGTTCGACGTTTAATCAAGAATTAAATGGCGTTATTCGGGTATCGGTAGTTGCTACTGGTATTGATGCTGATCAAGTTATAAGCAACAAACCCCAACCTATTGAATCAGTAACTAGTAGTCCTACAAGTTGTGAACAAGTAGCTAATAACCATGATTTAATAGAGACAACAGTTTTAGAAGAAATTCCAGATTTTGCCCAATATACTGGTGAAAAAGCTAGTTTAGTAGATTCTGGAGTACAGCCTTTAAACTTAAACGTTCAGGCGACATCAATTAATATACCAAATCAGCCAACTATAAGTAGCAATGATGCCAAAGCATCTTTACTCAGTAGAATGTGGAATTCACTAAAATCCAATACTAATCAAAATCAAGAGCAAATCAAAAACCATATTCCTCCAATTTCTCAAAAGAGCGATGTAGACGTTGATATCCATGATATTCCAGCTTTTTTAAGGAAACCAAAATAATAGAATACATTAGTTATCTTGAAATATATCAAGTAGCGTGCTATAATTCTCACTTATTGTTCTTAGGCTATGTAACAAAATTTAAATTATTCATATAGCTTAGCGATCGATATAAATTAATATATGATAGTGTATAATTATGGCTGAAGTTTTTTTTAATGGTCCTGCTGGTCGGATTGAAGGGCTGTATACTAAATCTAGCGATTCTAAGGCTCCACTTGCTTTGGTATTACATCCACATCCACTTCACGGTGGCACTATGAATAACAAAGTGGTTTATAATGTATATAGAACACTAGTATCGAATGGATTCACAGTACTCAGAATTAATTTCCGAGGAGTTGGACGCTCTCAAGGAGAGTTTGATAATGGTATTGGGGAAATGACTGATGCGGCGACGGCACTTGATTGGTTGCAGCTTAACAATCCTACAGGTAGTATAAATTTAATAGCAGGCTTTTCTTTTGGAGCCTGGATAGCCATGCAACTTATCATGAGAAGACCAGAGATTAATAATTTTATTATGGTATCCCCACCAGTAAATAAATATGATTTTTCCTTCTTGTCTCAATGCCCTATTTCCGGTTTTGTAATACAAGGGGACAATGATAGTATTGTGTCAGAAGAATCAGTACTTGAACTGGTAGGAAAGCTGTCTAAGCAGAAACATATAACTGTCGACTATAAGCTCATCCATGGAGCCGATCATTTTTTTCGGAACAAAATTGGTGAATTTACCCAGGCAATTAGTGATTACTTACAATTAAGGTTATTAAATAATAAAGTTACTCATTTAAATAAGGACTTTCTTACTGAAGGAAAATTAGCAAAAAAATCTCTTCAAAAGGTTTTCTTAGATTAACTGCAATTAGCCACTGGTTATAAGTTATAGTCAATTAACCTGAATTAGTGCCGAATAAGCACCCATCATACTGTCATTGCGAGGAGGCATAAGCCTCCGAAGCAATCCATTTTAATAGTTTTTTGGATTGCTTCGTCGCCACTAAAGTGGCTTCTCGCAATGACGCTGAAGCTAAATACTAATAGGATTTATAACGTTGCTAATTCAAGTTAATTCACTATAATCTGGTTGGAGTAAATAAAGCATTAAAAATAGCAATGAATGAATAAGTGGAAATATTAATGGAAAATTATGATATAGCAATTATTGGCGGTGGGCCTGGTGGTTATGTTGCGGCAATTAGGGCGGCACAACTAAATAAAAAAGTTGTGTTGATTGAGAGAGAGCATTTAGGAGGGGTTTGTTTAAATTGGGGATGTATACCAACAAAAGCACTACTTAAATCAGCTGAATTATTTCAGAAAATTAAGCATGCTCAAGATTATGGTATTATAGTCAATGAACCAAGCTTTGACTTAAAAAAAATAGTACAGCGTTCTAGAGATATATCGACGCAGTTAACATCTGGCATTAAGTCCTTACTAAAGAAAAATAAGGTTACGGTAATTGATGGCACTGCTGTACTTGGAGATGGCAAAGTGGTAAATATTGATAGTAACGGTCAAAAAATTTCAATTAAAGCACAAGATATAATAATTGCTACAGGTGCAAGAGCTAGGATTTTAGATGGATTTAAACCAGATGGTAAGCAAATTATTACTTCTAAGGAGGCTATGATTTTGGATAAATTACCAAAATCTATGATTATAGTTGGATCAGGAGCGATTGGTATAGAATTTGCTTCATTTTATAACTCTTTAGGAACAAACGTCACCATAATTGAAGTACAAAATAGGATTTTACAAGCTGAAGATGAAGAAATTTCTTTAATGGCACGAAAAATTTTTGAGAAAAAGGGTATAAAAATTCATACTAATAGTAAGTTGTTAAATCATAGCCAAACACAAGATCATGTTATGATTGAAGTTGAGATAGAAGGTAAGAACCACAAAATACAAGCTGAAACTTTGCTTATGGCAGTTGGTATAGTTGGCAATACGGAAAATCTTAATTTAGAAAAAACTAATATAAAAATAGATAGAGGTCATATTGTTACCAATCAGTTTATGCAAACTGATGAACAAGGAATTTATGCAATAGGTGATGTCACATCTCCCCCGTGGCTTGCACACAAGGCAATTCATGAAGGTATTATTGCTGTAGAAACTATTGCCGGTCTTAAAGCTCATCCTCTAGAAAATCGTAATATTCCAGGTTGTACTTATTCCTCACCGCAGATTGCTAGTGTAGGGCTTACTGAAGAACAAGCGAAAAAAGCTGGTTACCAAGTGAAAATTGGCAAATTCCCATCTATCGCTAATGGGAAAGCCCTGGTTGATGGGTGTACTGAAGGGATGATTAAAACAATATTTGATACAAAAACTGGGGAATTGCTAGGGGCGCACTTGATAGGCGAAGAGGTTACCGAGCTAATTCAAGGTTATGTAATTGCTAGAACTATGGAAGGTACAGAGCTTGATTTAATCAATACCATTTTCCCTCACCCAACTTTATCGGAAATGATGAGTGAGTCAGTATTGCAGGCCTATGGTAGAGCCATTCATATTTGATTTATTTTTTTCTAAATATACTTAGTGGTAAGGATAGATTGTGTTATAAGTACTATTTGTTACTCCCGCGAAGGTTTTGTGTCATTCCCGCGTAGGCGGGAATCTAGCCCCCTGCTTACGCAGGGGTGACAAGAGAGGCGGATGACAAGAGAGCAAGAATAACAACTTGCAATTAAATTTAAATATGAGGTACAGGCAATGAGTAAGATGAATGCTGAGGATTATGAAACTTTTCCACGAAAGCGGCGAATAAATATCGTTATGCGGCATGGTGTATCATTTGGCTCGGCATTGGCTATGGCTATTTCATTTAACATCAACCACTCTGTGTTATGGGCAGTCTTACATGGTTTGTTTTCATGGCTTTATGTGGTTTATTATTGCTTGGCTTATTAGAGTTTTATGGATGTAACAGTATAATGATCAATAATAAATTAGTACAAAATTATACTTCTGCGTTATTTAATAATGCACTAGCTAATGCTTTGGAAGATAAAATATTTGAGCAGATTAAGATTATTGATCAGCTTATCAATGATAATGCACAAATCAAGGAGGCGATATTTTCTCCTATAGTGAAAAATATTGATAAATGTAAAATAATTGAATTAATTGCAAAAAACTTTAATGTTGAATCTACAGTTAAGCAGTTATTATTAATATTACTAAAACATTCACGTATGCCTATTTTATCCAATATAGTTGTATTGTACCAACAATTACTTAATAAAAGTAGAAATATTAAGATGGTAACAATCACTTCTGCTAAAATTTTGCATAGTGAAGAAAAACAATGGTTAACAAAACATTTAGAAACTGATTTTCAGCAGAAAGTTGCGATAAAATTTAGTCAGAATCAGTCAATTATTGGTGGTATTATTATACAATATGATAGCGTAGTTAGGGATTACTCTATTGATGGAATGTTAAAAAAGATAATAAAAACCTTAAAAACTACAAAGATTTAGGTTATATAGATAGTTAGAAATGGATTGCCACGACCACTATATGGTCTCGCAATGACGTTTGGTAAAATCTTTTCGTCATTGCGAGAAGCCACTTTAGTGGCGACGAAGCAATCTAGGAAAGTGATTAGAAATGGATTGCCACGACCACTATATGGTTTCGCAATGACGTTTGGATTAAAAATTATTAAATAAGATTTACGAGGTAAATAATTATGGGTTCTTCCCAAAAATTAAAGGCTGTTGAACTTGCTGAAGTACTAAAAAAAGAAATTGCTAATATTGAACAATTTAGCGATTTACAAGAAGTAGGGCAAGTTATAACAGTTGGAGATGGTATAGCTAGAGTATACGGTATCGATAATGTAGGAGCTGGTGAGGTAGTTGAGTTTGCCTCGGGGGTGAAAGGTCTTGCTCTTAATCTTGAAACAGACTCGGTAAATATCATATTGATTGGTGACGATCGCGAAGTAAAGCAAGGAGATTCGGTCAAAAGAACTGGTAAGATTATACAAGTACCAGTCGGTAAAGCATTGCTTGGTAGGGTCGTTGATGGTATGGCAAGTCCTATTGACGGTAAAGGTGAAATTATAACTGATAGCTACAGGAATATAGAAGAAAAGGCTCCGGGGATCATTTCTAGACAAAGTGTTAAAGACCCGGTGCAAACGGGTATCAAAGTGATTGATTCCCTAATTCCTATTGGTAGAGGTCAGCGGGAGTTAATTATTGGTGACAGGCAAGTAGGAAAAACGGCTATTGCCATCGATACGATTATTAACCAAAGACAAGCTCATCTTGATGGCGATGAAAAAAATAAGATTTATTGTATTTACGTAGCTATTGGTCAAAAAAGGTCGACTGTCGCACAGGTAGTAAAAAAATTGGAAGATTCAGGGGCTATGGAATATACAGTAGTTGTTGCAGCCACCGCCTCTGATCCTGTTGCGTTGCAATATGTGGCACCTTACACTGGCTGTAGTATTGGTGAGTATTTTCGTGATAATGGCATGCATGCATTAGTTATTTACGATGATTTGAGTAAACATGCTGTTGCCTATAGACAAATCTCTCTATTGCTCAGAAGACCACCAGGGCGTGAAGCATATCCGGGAGATATATTTTACCTACATTCTAGGTTACTGGAACGAGCAGCAAATATGTCGGATAAAGATGGTGGGGGTTCTCTTACGGCTTTGCCGATTATTGAGACCCAGGCAGGTGATGTTTCTGCATATATTCCAACCAATGTTATATCAATTACTGATGGACAGATTTTTTTAGAGAATGAACTATTTTATAAAGGTATCAGACCGGCGGTAAATATTGGTATATCAGTGAGTAGGGTAGGATCAGCCGCTCAAGTAAAATCTATGAAACAAGTAGCAGGAAGTGTCAAACTTGAATTAGCCCAATTTAGGGAATTAGCCGCTTTTGCTCAGTTTAGTTCAGATTTAGACAGCTCAACTAAGCAGCTTATCTCACATGGTACAAGGTTAAGTGAGATATTGAAGCAGGATCAATATGCTCCCTTCTCTGTTGAAGAACAGGTAGTAAGTCTTTATGCTGGGGTGAAAAATTATCTCGATAATATTCCTGTTGAGTTAGTAAAAGAATTTGAGCTTAAATTACTCCAAGAAATAAAGCTTAAAGAAAACGATATTTTATTATCCATTAAAAATCAGGGGCAAATCATTAAAGAAACGGAAGAAAAGTTAAAATTTTTCTTAGAAAAATTTGTACAGAACTTTCTTACTGACAATAAAGTTGGGTAGCTATGTCAGGTTTAAAACAATTAAGATCTCGTATTAAAAGTGTTAAATCAACGCAAAAAATTACTAAGGCTATGCAAATAGTCTCGGCTACCAAATTTACCAAAGCCAAAAGCCAAATTAAGGACTCAGAAGATTATATTGAGATTTTGCGGAATACAATGTCTAATGTAGCATCTAGGAATAATTTGCAAAATATGACTGAAGAAGAAAAAAAATTCTTTTCAAGTGATGTGAATATAAATAAGCCTCATTTATTGGTAGTAGTTACCTCGGAACGCGGTTTATGTGGTTCTTTCAATTTTGCAGTGTTCAAACAGGTGAAATTTGATATTGCAAATTTGGAAAATGCTGGTAAACAAGTAAGGCTTATTATTATTGGTAAAAAAGGCTACGATCTATTCAAATGGCAATATTCCCATTATATTGACAATTATTATGATTTTCCCAAATATCATAATAATAATTTGCCATTTCAGATTAAAGATAAAATAACGGAGATGGTGGATAGTGGTAAAATTAGCAGTTGTCAGATATATTTTAATAAATGTAAAAATGCTATAACCCAGATTGCCACTAAACAGCAAATATTACCAATTGAACAGCAGCTATCTTCAAGTGAGCAATACTCAAGTGAGCAGTATTTAAGCTATGAATATGAAGGCGAGGGGCTTGTTTTGAATATGATTAATCTTTATGTAACCGCACAAATTAATTATGCTCTACTACAAAGTAGAGTTAGTGAAGAAGGAGCTAGAATGACAGCGATGGATAATGCCACAAAAAATGCTGATGAGCTTATTAATAAGTTAACATTAACGCTGAATAGGTCTAGACAAGATATAATTACTCGGGATTTAATTGAAATTATTGCAGGAGCAGAAGCTATATAAATTAATTAGGTTGCTGGATGCTCATTGTGAGCGAATGGATTGCTTCGTCGGCTCACGCCTCCTCGCAATGACGTTTGGTAAATCAGTTCCGTCATTGCGAGCGAACGTATGTGAGCGTGGCAATCCATAAAGGTAATTAGAAATGGATTGCTTTGTTGTTACTAAAGTAGCTTCTCGTAATGACAATTAGGGTCTAATTTACTATAGATAGACAAATATAATGTAAGGTAAAATATGACAAAAATTATTGGCAAGACTATTGGTAAGATTGTGCAAATTATCTCAGCTGTGGTTGATGTACAGTTTATTAATGATGGTAAATTGCCGAAAATTCTTAATGCACTTGAATGCTATAATAATGGAGAAAAGGTGATATTAGAAGTATCGCAACATATCGGAGATGATATTGTTAGATGCATATCTATGAATCCAACAGAGGGGTTAGTAAGAGGTCAAGAGGTGGTAGATACAGGAGATACCATTAAGGTACCTGTTGGCACGGCAACACTTGGGCGTATAATGAACGTAATTGGTATGCCGATTGATGGAAGAGGTAACATTACTTCAACTAAATCTGCTTCAATTTACCACTCAGCTCCCAGTTTTGTTGATCAATCAACGGAAAAAAACATTTTGGTTACAGGAATTAAAGTCATTGATCTGTTAGCTCCTTATTCAAAAGGAGGAAAGATTGGGTTATTTGGTGGTGCTGGGGTAGGAAAAACAGTATTAATTATGGAGCTTATTAATAATATCGCCAAAGCTCATGGAGGATATACGGTTTTTGCTGGAGTTGGAGAAAGGACTAGAGAAGGCAATGATTTGTATCATGAAATGATTGATTCCAATGTAATTGATCTAGAAAATCCAGAAAAATCTAAAGTAGCTCTGGTTTATGGGCAAATGAACGAACCGCCCGGTGCAAGGGCTAGAGTTGCTTTAACTGGACTCACTATAGCCGAAAGTTTCAGGGATTTAGATGGCGGACAGGATGTCTTGTTTTTTGTCGATAATATTTTCCGATTCACTCAGGCTGGTTCTGAGGTATCAGTCCTTTTAGGTAGAATACCTTCGGCAGTGGGCTATCAACCAACATTAGCAACTGATATGGGTGAGTTGCAAGAACGTATTACTTCAACAAAGTTTGGATCAATTACTTCGGTACAGGCTATTTATGTGCCAGCCGATGATCTAACTGATCCTGCTCCTGCTGCCTCTTTTACTCATTTGGATGCAACGACTGTACTTAGTCGACAAATTGCTGAGCTTGGTATTTATCCGGCAGTAGATCCACTCGATAGCGGTTCACAATTGCTAAGTCCAGCAATTGTTGGAGAAAAACATTACTCAGTGGCTCGAGAGGTACAAAAAGTTTTACAGACCTATAAGTCGCTGCAAGATATAATTGCCATTTTAGGAATGGATGAGTTGTCGGAAGCAGATAAATTAACTGTTACCAGAGCCAGGAAAATACAACGATTTTTATCGCAACCTTTCCATGTTGCCGAAGTATTTACAGGTATGTCTGGAAAGTTTGTCAGTTTAGCTGATACTATTGAAGGGTTTCAAGGTTTGGTTTCTGGCAAATATGATCATTTACCAGAAGCAGCTTTTTATATGATAGGTAGTATTGATGAAGCAGTAGAGAAAGCTGAAATGCTTAAAGAGAAAATTGCATAAATGGATTGCATAAATGAACAAAATAATTAGGGTTAAAATTGTAACACCTACAAGTATTGTATTTGACCAGGAAGCTCAAGAAGTAACAATGCATGGAGAATTAGGAGAATTTGGTGTTTTACCTGGTCATGAGTTACTGATTTCTAGTTTAAAAGCTGGTTTAACAAAAATAACAGTAGGTAATTCTGTATTAAAGTATTTTGTTTATTCGGGATTAGCTGAAGTTACTAAGACCAACGTTAATATAGTAACTGAATTTGCTGTTGATACCAACAACTTACAAACCCATGAAATAGCTGAAAAGATAGTATTGTTAAAAAAAGAAATAAGCGAAGAAAAGGGTGAGACAAAGAATGATATTATAAAATTAGATATAGCTAGATACGAATCTTTACTAGCTTGTTTTGAGTAAGTATGTCATTATATAGCTAACATTACCGTCATTGCGAGGAGGGGTAAAGCCCGAAGCAATCCAAATTTATCGTTTCCCTGGATTGCTTCGTTGCCGTAAAGCGGCTCTTCGCAATGAGGTTTGGGTAAGGCGCTTCTGTCATTGCGAGCGAACGTACGTGAGCGTGGCAATCCATGAAGCTTATCATATGGATTGCTTCGTCGTGTTTACACACTCCTCGCAATGACGTAGTTTGCTAGTTAACACAACTACTTTTACTACAGTAAAAGATAAACATCAGGAGATATATTATGTTTATAGAAAATGCCTATGCAGATGACGATACAATATCAATCAAAGAAACTGTAGAAGTAGTTCCAGCAGCACCTGAATCATCTATGCAGTCAGTATTAACAAGCATGGTGCCGATGGTATTAATTTTCATTGTATTTTATTTTTTCCTAATTAGACCGCAAGAAAAACGTCGTAAGGAGAAAGAAAGTGTGGTGAGTAGCGTAAAAAAGGGCGAAGAGGTAGTAACTAATAGCGGAATCTTTGGTATAGTCAGCAAGATTAACGATACTGACAACACAATAGACCTTGAAATATCTGAAAATATACGAATCAAAGTTTTAAAATCTGCAATACTCGATATTACAAGTCGTCATAAAAAAGAAGCTATAGCTGTTAATAAAAGTAAAAAAGACAAAGGAAAATAGCTGTGCATAATATTGCTAAATGGAAAATATTCTTGTCTATTTTATGTACAATAGGAGCATTTATTTGTGCTTTACCTAATTTTACAACTATAGATTCAAAAATATTACCCAATTATAGGGTAAATCTTGGTCTTGATTTAAGAGGTGGTGCTCATCTATTGCTAGATGTCGATTTTGACGCCTATTTAAATGATGTAATGGAAGGTTTGACTGACCATTTACGAAAATATTTACGGGAAGATAAGGTAGGCTATAAAAATCTTATTGCTAAAAATCACATGGTACAGTTTGAATTAAGAAACCCAGAAGATTACAAAACAATAAAAAAGATTTTAGGTAAAATTGACCGAGAAATTACTGTAGAACAAGATAATTCTAATATTAAGCTTAGCTATGGTGACTCTAAACTTGCCGAATTAAGGCAAAAAGTAATTGCTCAATCAATCGAAATAATTAGAATGAGAGTGGATAGTACAGGTACCAAAGAGCCTAACATACAGAGGCAAGGCGATAAACATATATTGCTCCAGGTACCAGGTGAGGAAAACCCACAACAACTGAAAAATATTCTTGGTAAAACTGCAAAATTAACCTTCCATTTAGTTGACGAAAATGCCAACATACAAGAAGCAATAAATGGGCGTTTACCCTCTGGCTCAATCTTAGTTAAAGGAGAAAATTCAGATAAAAAAGAATATTATGTAGTTGTTAAGAAAAAAGTTATTGTTAGTGGTGAGCAGCTAATAACTGCTCAAGCTTCTTTTAACCAAAATACTCAACCAGCCGTTGCTTTTTCCTTTAATAATCTTGGTAGCAAATTATTTGCGGAAATAACCAAAAATAATTCTGGTAAAAGGCTTGCGATCGTGCTTGATAATAAATTATTAAGTGCTCCAGTAATTAATGAACCAATTCTTGGAGGAAGCGGTATAATTTCAGGTAATTTTACTGTTGAATCAGCCAATGAATTAGCCTTATTACTTAGAGCTGGTTCGTTACCAGCTCCTTTAAAGATAATAGAGGAACGAACCATAGGGCCAAATCTTGGGGCAGACTCAATAGAGGCAGGTAAGAAAGCAGGGATGATTGGTTTTGCCAGTGTGGTGATATTTATGATTTGGTCGTACGGAATTCTTGGAATTTTTGCCAATATAGCATTAAGTCTAGCCCTACTCTATATTCTAGCTTTATTGTCACTTTTCCAAGCGACATTAACTCTACCGGGAATTGCTGGTATAATATTAACGATTGGCATGGCGGTTGATGCCAATGTACTCATTTATGAGAGAATAAGGGAAGAGCTTAAAAAGGGTGCATCTAACCTGTATGCTATAAGGACAGGGTTTGAATCAGCTTTTGCGACAATTCTTGACTCAAACGTGACAACTTTGATAGCGGCATTTTTACTTTTTATGTTTGGTGTTGGTGCTATAAAAGGCTTCGCGGTAACACTAACTATTGGTATAATATCATCGATGTTTTCTGCGATTATTATTACTAAATTGTTAATTGATATTTGGATTAAATACCAAAATCCAAAAAATCTGGGATTGTAGTAATAACCGTCCATACATGACACCTGACTTTTTGTCATTGCCGCGTAGGCGGGAATCTAGATACCTGCTTACGCAGGTATGACAAGAGAGTAGGTATGACAAGATGAGTAGTGGTGACATATAGTATTAGTATGGATAACACAATAATTAAACTACAGGATTTACAATATGTCTAAAGCTAAACTCTTACAAAAAATGATGCTACCTATTATAGTAACAGGGATGTTTACTGGGGTAACATATGAAGGTTATAAACGCTCGTCAGAACTTTCTAAATTTGAGATAGCTGCTAAGGGATTAGGTTTCACTTCCCCAACTCAGCAAGACAGTTTGTTAAAGATTCTTCATCTAGCCGGATATTTACAACCAGAAAAATTATGGCGTGATCTAGCATGTTTTGATAAAACTGGTAATTCAGAAAAAATATTTGCTTCAATTTCTAGAAGTTTAATTAAATCTCGAGCTACTCAAGATGCTCCTGATCAATTCGATGCTAAATTATTGCGTAAAAATTTATTTAAAGCTACTAATGAATTGAGTGTACGAGATGTTGAAGATTGGTTACTATATGTTGCTCAGAATGCATTTAATCGTAAAGTTGGTCAGGAACGTAATGAACTAACCAATGAAAATTGGATGATTAAATATGCCTCTCAATATATTGATGCTGCCAAACAATTGGGGCTTATTGATGAAATACCACCCCAACATCAGGAATATGCTGAAAGCTGGATTGCTGGAGCCTCTAGAATTGGCTTATTGGCACGGATAATTTACTATAATAAAATAATAGAACAAATTAAAATTAATGGATCAGTATTAGTATTAGCCGGAGCAAGACCATTATGGGCTAATATTGATGGTATTAACCCAGAGACATACGATAAATTACTAAAAATATGGCAAGATAAGGGGGATATCAATAAATTAGATGCTTCTTTATTAGTTGGAGAAGATTCAGCTCGTACAGAGGAAGGGAAGGAATATATGGGGTCACTTGCTAAAAGTTATAATATTGTTTTAGAACTAACACAACCCTTCATTCAATATACCACAAAAGAAGAATGTCCTGCAGGTTTCTTTCCTGGAAGAGTCTATCCTAATTATGCAACTACAGATGAAACAAAGCTCACAGAAAGCCTGATGAGTGAGGATTTATTAAATAACTTCCTTAATAAGGAGCAGAGAAGCTCAGCTGAAGTAATAAATACCGAACTGGGCAACAATAACTCAAGACCTAATACCGCTACTACTGCTTATGATGCCTGCAGTTACTCTTGTTGATAAGATTTTGAGTGGGGGGCTTGGTGAGCAAAAAGATTATGTTATTTTATTTATCAGCAATAACCCTTACATTCAACGCCAAACAATTGCTACTCAAAGAGAAGTTGATAAAATATTACAAAAATATGGATTAGATAAAAAAGGTTATCATATTGAAGTCGAAGGAGTAGGTTTTAGTTCCAAACAGGATGTCCCAACTATTCATTCTGAACTGGCGTGCTTGATAGCAGAGCTATGGAAAAATCATAATCTACTAGTTTCTAATGAAGCGGGGCATTCTATCGAGCAATTATTGTTTCAAACTCGTCAAGACCTTGCAATAATACCGCCAATGCCAGAAGTCAAAGAAGAGAATGTAGGGATAATTGGTCAAATGGTTTTATGGACTCAGGATGTATGGGATCATTTATCGTACTAAATAACGCCAAAATGATAAAAGAGAGCTAGGTTCTGTTGACAAAATTTTATGTTAAGTTATCAGAGGAGAATAAATAAGTTGCAACAGTAAGAAGGAATGGTAGTTTTTAGCTGTCGAAACCAAAGAGCTACCAATATGAAGTATTACATAAAAAACCAAGCATGAGAAGCAATTTTATCATTTTTTAAGAAAAAAAGCTATACACAAGAAGAATGAGGAAAAAATAAGACAGTTTATTAGACCTCTTGCATAACCTAAAGATAATTGAGGAATTTTTAGGAAAAACGAAGTCGAGTACCGCAGCTTATTAAGATGCATATCTTTACCCATAAGTTGCAAGAGGTGGAAAAATAGTTTAATAATATCAATTAAGGAAATCATAAAGTTGGTATTGATATGAATAAATGGGTAGAAAGTGAACTAGAATATGTAGATTTGGGAGATGAGACTCGATAATCAAGTTTTTTGCAGAGCTTATAAATAGTAGAAGTAAATTGTCATTCCCGCGTAGGCGGGAATCTATAATACCTCAGAGCATTTTTAGATACCTGCCTACGCGGGAATGACAAATTTTGCGTTTAAAGATAGATGTCGTGATTCGGATATATTCAAATTTCCTTCAAACAACCTACTATTTATAAGCTCTGCAAAAAACTTGATTATTGAGTGAGAGATTAACCAGACGATAATTATCTTGATAACTATAACGTTATATGTTACAATTATGATAAGGCAATATTATTTATGATATGGTCAAAACTTTCAGCCATAAAGGTCTAAGCAATTTCTTTAATTATGGTGATACTACAAAAATACAAAGTGATCATATAAAAAAACTCAGATTGTTATTGGCTAACTTAAATGCTGCAACTAAGGTAGAAAACATGAATTTACCAGGACTCGGACTGCACAAGCTGCAAGGCAATATGAAAGACTTCTGGTCAGTTAAAATTAATGGTAATTGGCGTCTGATATTTCATTTTAGTAATGGAGATGCCTATGACGTTGATATTTAGATTATCATTAAAGCAAGGTATATATGTTCAATCCTCCACACCCAGGTAGTATATTAAAAGAGTTGTATTTAGAACCTTTAAATTTAACTGTCACTGAAGCATCTATATCGCTTGGAGTTACCCGTAAAACTTTATCATTCCTGATCAACGAAAAATCTAGTATCAGTTCTTCTATGGCTATTCGTTTATCTGCCGCATTTCCAAACACAAGCCCTGAATACTGGCTTAATCTTCAACAACAGTATGATATTTGGAATGCCAAAAAAAATATTGATGTTTCTCATATTAAAATATTACTTCACATGTCTGCTTAAATTAAAAGTAGTGAAGGAAAAGATTTGTTTGGAAAGGATTAATAAGAAATTATTTTACTAGGTTCTGTTGACAAAATTTTTAACGTAACCATATTAAAGCTCCAACAAAATTTAGAAAGGCTAAAAAGGTGGCTGGGGCTTTATCAAACCTAGAAAAAAATATACGCCTAAAATGTTTGATTTTCCCAAAGAAACATTCAATTAAATGGCGTTCTTTATAAATATGTTTATCATATTCACGTTGTACTTTACGATTAGATTTTGGTGGTATAATAACCTATCTACATCTACTTTAACATGATCCATTAAAGCTTTCCATATGCCTTTGTCAACCCATCTCTTAAATCTGAGAATTAGTATAGATACATCAAGACTATATGGATTGCTTCGTAGGCTTATGCCTCCTAGCTAATAGACAGAATTAATTGACTATAGTATGCATATTTATCCAATTATCTCCTACCTTGGTTTCGACAATGAGCGGAACCATTAATTTAGATGAATTTTCCATAGTAGTTTTAATTAGTTGTGTCGCTAATTCTACTTCATCAATGGGCGATTCAAAAAGTAATTCATCGTGGATTTGTAAGATTAGCTTGGTTTTCAATTTTAGTTGTTGAATTTTACGGTCAAGATCAATCATCGCTATTTTGATTATGTCGGCACTAGTCCCTTGGATTGGAGCGTTGATTGCTGCCCTTTCGGCAAATTGCTGTAAAGAATGTTTTTTATCATAAATTAAGGGAATAAAGCACTTTCGCCCGAAGAGATTCAGGACATAACCATGCTCTCTGGCGTAGTTTTTTGTATATTCCATATATTTTTGAATTTCTGGATATTCTTCAAAATATTTCTTTATATATTCAGCTGCTTGTGTAGAGCTAATATGTAACTGCTTTGCTAGTCCAAAAGCACTAATACCATAGATAATGCCAAAATTTATAGCTTTTGCTTTATGCCGATGTTCGGAAGTTAACTGCTCTTTAGTAATTTTAAATATATTACAAGCGGTTTTACTATGAATATCCTCACCATTAACAAAAGCTTGTTTTAAAGAAGGTATATCTGCCATGCTACTTAATATTCGCAGTTCAATCTGTGAATAGTCTGCTGAAATTAATTTATGCTTATCTTCTGCAATAAAAGCTGCTCTGATTTTATTACCTTCTTTCGAGCGAATTGGTACATTTTGTAAATTGGGTTCTTGAGAACTAAGCCTACCAGTACTAGTTGAAGTTTGTAAAAATGTTGTATGCACCCTATGAGTTATCGGATTTACTTGCATAGGTAAACTATCCGTATAGGTATTTTTTAATTTAGTAAAGTGACGCCATTTTAGCAATAAATCAGCAATAGCAAAGCCACTTTCGCTAATTTTTTCAAGAATTTCTGCACTAGTAGAATAAGATTTTGCTTTTGATGACAATTTGCCAAAGGGTAATTGCATTTTTTCAAATAAAATTTCCCCCAGTTGCTTTGGTGAAGCGATGTTAAACTTTGTTCCGGTAATAGCAAAAATATTATGTTCTAATTGAGTAATTTCACTGCCAAATTCATCCGATAATTGTTTAAGATATGGTGAATTGACCTTAACCCCAATTTTTTCCATTTTATCTATTATATAACATAAAGGTAAATCAATATCTCGATATAGTGTTAAGGCATGGTTATCTTTTAGTTCTAGCAACAGTTTTTGGTAATTATCACTAAAGCCAGTAACTACTCTCGCTAAATTGTCTAAACTATCCTGCTGTATTCCATCAAATGGATTCTTCTGAGGCTTGCCAGCAGAAATTAGATATTGCATTAGTTCAAGATCTTCACATGAATATACTTCATTATCGATAAAGAATTTTAATAATGATTTAACCTTATAGGTGATTTTCTTAATAGATTTATTCTTTAGCAATTGAAGAATATCAGCCATAAACCATTGTTCCAGGTAATTTTGACGAAAATCGTAAGCAAGTAAATCAGACATATTGCCAGAAATTTTAGCAATAAACTTAATATTGTAGCATTTACCATCAATTGATAAAATTATAGAAGGAGTTTGCCCAGGGTAATCGGATAAATGAATATTGACAATCCCATATTCTTCTGCCTTAGTTAGCATAGCATCAAGCTGTTGTTGAGAAGCAACTTCTTGAATTATAATTTGCTTAGTAGGTAAAGATTCGTTGGTAATTTGTATTTGGAATAAGTTCTCCACTCTTTTATTTAGAGATTTAAAACCATATTCTACCAGAAAATCAGATATTTGTTTGCTATCAGGTTGGGTATACTGCAATAAACTAAAATCTAAATCGATATCAACATTATAATCTAGACTAAATAATTGCCAGGAAATTAAGGCTAAATCTTTTGAGGAGCTGATGATTGCTCTCTGGCGATCGTTAGTGATTTGATCGAGTGAATTTAATAGCTCTGCTAATGAACCAAATTGTTTAATAAGTGTTGCTGCAGTTTTAGGACCAATGCTTGGCACGCCTGGTATATTATCAGACTTATCGCCGATCAACGCCATTACTTCCCTGATTTTACTTGGTTCTACACCAAATTTCTCTATCACGTCATCTTCGGAAATATATTTTGCTTTTATTGGGTCATACATTTTAGTATGCGAATTAATTAATTGCATTAAATCTTTATCAGAAGAAATAATGATAGTATTTTGTTGTAATGCAGAAGCTTTATGGGCTAAAGTGGCAATTATATCATCTGCTTCATAACCAGCTTTCTCAATCATTGGAAAATTTAGGCTATTTGCTGCAAGGCGAATAAGTGGTAATTGACTCTTTAAATCCTCTGGTATAGGGGGTCTATTTGCTTTATATTGCTGATAAATTTGATGACGAAAATTCTTACCACCAGAATCAAAAACTACAATAGCATGTTCTGGCTTAAAATCATTCAATAGCTTTAACAACATTGAAGTAAAACCATAAAGTGCTCCAACAGCTAAGCCACTCGGAGAAGTTAATGGTGGCTGAACATGGTAGGCTCTAAAGATAAATCCGTAGCCATCAATTATTAATAAAGTATTTTTATTAGTCATTTTGTTATTAGGTCAAATTGTTATATTTATGTATACTCAAATGATTTGAAGAATTGGCTCCGTAAAACTTCGGGGTATTCGCGTGCTCACGTACTTCATGTACGCTCCGCTCGCTCACCCCTTGTTTTACGTTCCAATTCTCCAAATCATTTGAGTATAGTATACAACAATTATAATCTGCACTAAGCTTTATTAGTAATAATTTTATAAATAATGAGAAGTTGGTAACGTTGTCTCTCATCGATTGACTATAACATGGATTGCAAACACAAAACAAGTAATGTATAGTATTACCTATAAATACTTAATACTATAAAGGAGAATTCGTATGAAAAGAGCTGATGAGAATATTGTAGTAAGCGTTAAAATTGCCCCGCAAATTAAGAAGAGGTTGCAAGTACTTGGTAAAATTAAGCAACGTTCAACACACTGGCTGATGAAGGAGGCAATTACTAATTATCTTAAATTAGAGGAACATGAGGAACAATTAAAACAAGAGACTATAAAGCGTTGGCAAGAAATGCAAGAAGGTAAATTTTTAGGAAATGACAAAATAACTGAGTGGCTTGATAGATGGGGAAGTGATAAAGAAGAGGAAAGACCTTAATGGAAAGATTAGTATGGTTGGAATCGGCAATTACAGATTTGGTACGGCTAAGAAAATTCATTGATAAAAATAATCCTAATGCTGCAAAGAGAGTGGCAGAAGTAATAAAGAAAGCAGTTATCGAACTTATAGAATTTCCTTTAATAGGTAAACCTGTGACTAATCTAATAGATTATAGGGATTTATATATTCGATTTGGCTTATCAGGTTACATACTACGATATCGAATATATGATGATACTATTTATGTAGTTCATATCAGACATGCTAAGGAAATAGAATTTAAATAATAAAAAAGAAATACCAATGTTCGACAGTTGTGCCATTCTAGGAAGCTACCTACGATTTATAGTCAATTGATGAGAAGTTGGTGACGTCGTCACTCTAATGCTCGCCTATTACTTATAGGCGTCAGCAAGAAAATAAAGTAGAAAAGTCGTCTATTAGCGAGCCACCGTAGGTGGCGTGGCAATCGATTTCTAATCACTTTTCTTGATTGCTTCGTGACCTTACGGTCTCCTCGCAATGACGGTTTCTCAATTATTGTTTTCTTAATTGCTGACGCTTATGCGTGTTCGTACAGATTACGCCGATGAGGCTATACCCACATAGATATTAAAATACAGCCTTGTGCGAAATCTTTGCAGAAATATTTACAGTTCCCTTACTTAGCTCTTGACATAAGTATGCCAATGGCATATCGTGTATTTTATGGATACAAAACTTATTTCAATTGTTGAACTTCCAGAATTTCAAAAATTTGCTAAGGATTACTTGAGTGAAAAAGAATGTATGGAAATTATTAACTATATAGCAGCGAATCCTAATCAGGGAAATATAATAAGAGGTACTGGTGGTATTAGAAAATTAAGATTTGCTCTAACTAACAATAAAGGTAAAATTGGAGGAATGAGAATAATTTATTTTTATCATAATGAAAATATGCCGGTCTTTTTAATAACTGGTTTTATAAAAAGCAAAATGGAGAATATTAGTCAGGATACTTGTAACGAATTAAAAAACCTGAGTAAGACTTTAATAAAATTATATAATTAGGAAAAAAATATGAGTACAAAAGAATTTAATCGAACTGAAAAAAGTATTCTAGCTGGAATGCAAGAAGCGATCCTATA
Source organism: Candidatus Tisiphia endosymbiont of Ceraclea dissimilis (assembly GCF_964030735.1). NCBI lineage: Bacteria > Pseudomonadati > Pseudomonadota > Alphaproteobacteria > Rickettsiales > Rickettsiaceae > Candidatus Tisiphia > Candidatus Tisiphia endosymbiont of Ceraclea dissimilis. The sequence continues at coordinate 446,949 of NZ_OZ034917.1, read as the reverse complement.
TTCTAAAGGTCGGCTAAAAGCAAAAAAACACAATATTTCATTACCAAATATTGATGTATATGAGGCAAGAGATCACCTCAAACTAACTCAGAAACAATTTGCTGCAGCATTTGGAATTAGCATTGCAACACTACGTAATTGGGAACAAGGGCGTAGATCACCAACTGGGGCAGCAAAGGTACTTCTTAAGATTATTCAAAAGGAACCTGAAATTGTAAAACAAGTTTTAAGAGGTTAAATTATTTGTACTAATTTCCTGGATCAACTTCGTCGGCTTGTGCCTCTTCGCAATGACGTTTGTTAGGCTGAAACAGGTTCTTCCACAAATCCCTTGATTGATATTTTATTTGACTTTTTAGACAAACAGCAAAAGCCGATAATTCCGATAAGACAACAAATGGGAACTATAGAAATTGCCACAATAAAATCATAGTGACTATAAATAGGAGTGCCAGATTCACTCAGTAAGCCGTCCCAATTATAAGAGATTAAATAACTCATAATTTTGTGAAAGAAATGCCCAAAAGACATGTTGATACAGTTGACTATCGCAACGGCAAGTCCAATAGATTTCTCCGTAACAAGGTTACTGACAATGGTAAAGATTAGAACCTGATAACAACAAAAAATTCCTAATAAAAACATTAAAGAACTACTAGTAAAGAAATTTAATGAAGGACAATATAATAGAATGATAAAAATTACTATTGTCAGTAATCCAGTGATAGTTATTATAGCATCAGATGATTTTACTAAATTAGCAATAAGAGCAAGTATTGGACCGCCAAGACACATCCCTATATAAACAAATGAGGTAGCTAAGTTACTATCCATATCATTCATTTGATAAATTTGTTTGAAAAATGGAATAGCCCATACATCAGCAAAACCTTCCAATGCTCCTACCATTAAACCACCAAAAATCCCGATTAACAGAATAGTAGGGTTTAATAAGAGTTTCAATATCGATAATTCGGAATCTAGAGTAGTAGTAGAATTGCTACTTACATCATCATTTTTTATCAATAAAATCATTAGTCCAATAATAAATCCGATGGCAGCTAAACTATTAAAAGTTACGTCATAACCAAAATGGGTGAATAATAGTTTCATTGGAGTAATAGCAAATACTGCTCCAATTAAGCCAAAAGTAAAAGAAAGCCCTAGCATTACGGAGTGGTATTTAGCTGGAAAACAGCTTCTAGTAATTTTAGCTACTGATAAAAACCCAACAGCAGAACCAGCTCCAATCATAAATCTACCAATGAGTAAATAATTGAAATTTTCGCTGGCAACAAAAGTTAAAGTACCAAGAGAAGTAACCAAGATAGATATGAATGTAACAATTCTAAAGTTAAATTTATCGAGCATTATGCCAATTGGTATTTGCATCCCTGCATAACCTAAATAATAATATCCAGCAACTGTACCAAATGCTATGGTATCAATGGCAAATTTTTGCATAATTTCTTCTCTAAGAATTCCAGTCGAAAGTCTTAATATAAATTGAAAGGCAAAAAACATGCTGGCAAGAGACCATAATAAAAATGGTTTTTTCAAGGATAGAGCTGTATTCATAAAAAATTTAAATTATAATAACGTTGTATTTTAAGGTGTTAAATTATAGTATTAAATAGTATTTTGTCAAACCTTTATAAACTAGGAGGTTGTAGGAAATAACTAAAGTAATTAATAGGGAAATGGTATTATGACTCCAGACAAACCAAAGCATGACGAAATTTTTCGCAAATCTATGGAGAATCCAATAGTTGCTAAAGAATTTTTGGCAACTCATTTGCCGAAGGATGTGTTGGCTTTAATCGATAATACATCTTTAAAATTAGAAAAAGATAGTTTTATTGAACCAGACCTTTCTGAAACTATTTCAGATGTATTATTTTCTGTTAAGTTTAATGATCAGGATGGCTATATTTTTTTGCTATTGGAACATCAAAGTACTGTTGATAAAATGATGGCGTTTAGGTTATTTAAATATATGATTAATATTTGTGATCGATATTTAACTACTAATCCTAAAGCTAAACGTCTTCCATTAATTTATCCCCTAATACTTTATAATGGCAAGAAGAAATATAACGCATCGCTCAATATATGGAATTTATTTAGCCATCCAGATTTAGCCAGAGGCTTTTGGACAAATGATTGTCAGCTTATTAACGTACATGATATCCCCGATGAGGAGCTAAAGAAAAAAGTATGGTCTGGGATTTTGTTATTTTTCCTCAAACACATCCACGAACGTCAATTACTGAAAAGATGGCAGGAAATTTCTCATCTCTTGCCTAAATTGAGTAAAATAACAATAGGTCATGACCACATAAGAAATCTATTGAGCTATACTTTGACCTTTATTGAGCAAAGTGATAAAATAGAGTTAGAAAAAATATTAAAAAATAGTTTAACTAAAGAAAAAGGAGAAGAACTTATGCCTAGTATAGCTCAAGTATGGAAAGAAGAAGGGATTCAAATCGGAGTGCAAGATGGTATTAAAATCGGAGTACAGGATGGTATTAGAATCGGAGAAGCTAAATTAATAAAAATGATGATAAATAATGGTAGCTCTATTGAAGAAATAGCGAGAATTACTGGACTATCTATTACTAAAATCAATGAATTACTGAAAGTACAGTAAACTGGCACTTATTAGCAAGGCATTACTTTAGTAGCGACTGAAGCCAAAGGTAGAGTCGAAGGTAAAACCGAAGCAATGAAAGCTATAGCAAAAACTATGCTACTTAAACATAAGGCAGAGCAAATCGAGAGAGTAAAATGACTGACCCTCGAATTGTTAGGCTCTGTCATTTTTGAATTTATAATTGCTGAGACTAGTTTGAATTATGGAGCAGTTTGAAGCCTATTCGTTATTATTTACCGATAGTTTAGTAGGTAATTTAGTTATAAGTTTAGATAGTGAACTAATTGTTCATTCTATGAAAATGTTTGGTGTTTATAATAATTTAATAATAGTGGTGGTAGCAACTATTGCTTCATTAGTTGCTACTAGTATAAATTATTTTTTTGGTATAATGTTATGGAGAATTTTTTATTTTTCTAAAAATACCCAGATTCATACTAACCAGCAATTATTATCTCAGTTTTTTTTTAAATATAACATATTGATATTATCGCTTATATTCATACCATTATGGGGAAAATTCATTCCTTTAATTGCCGGCTTTACTAAAATAAATTTTATAAGGGTTTTAGCTATTAGTGGTGTTATAAAATTATGTTATTATATAGTCAGTTGATGAGAAGTTGGTGACGTTATAAATCCGATTAGTATTTAGCCTCAGTTATAAGCTCTGCAAAAAACTTGATTATCGAGTATAACAGAAAAACAAGGTAAAATTATGAAAATAAATAAAACTAGTTTAGAACTATTTCAAAATAATCTGATAATAATTACTATTTTTTTAGTAATTATATTTATAATTCTTGTTTCTTGCAAAAGTTATAAAGATCAAGAAAATTTAATTATTCCTGGGAATGGGAATTTACAAGTTGAGAATGTAAATTATAGCTGTATAGATGGAAGGAAAATAAATATACGGTATTTGAATAAGGGAGCTAATACTTTAGCGATTATTCCAATTGCAGAAGAAAATCAAATTTTAATTTTTACTGGTAGGGTATCAGCTAGTGGAGTACTATATGGGGCAAATCAATATGAATGGCATACAAAAAATAAAACAGCTATACTCCGTAATATAAACACTGATAGTACAGTATTTTGTGATGAAATAGAATAATATAACTGAGTTTATAGCTGTATGCTAATATCAGGCTGTAATTTGATTTTTCTTTTATAATCTTTCTCAAAACGCTTTACCATCAAATAGGCTAATATCACAAAGAAAATAAGATATATCATGGGGAATAATTTAAAGTTTAGATATCTCATTAATACTAGACATACATAATTTGCACTGCCAGACATCAACATTGCCCCCATAGTATGACCAAGACTTATTGCCCGGTAGCGATCATTAACAGCAAAAGCTTTTATCATAGTACCATGGGCAAGAGCATTGAAAGGGGCAACAAAACATGCAAGCATTAAACAAGAACCTAAAGCCAAATTAACCATTTGATAATTAACCGAAATAATAAATAATAAACTAGCTACAAGTGTACCAAATAGACTGATCTTAAACACTATCATTTGATTAAATCGATCAGCAAATAAGCCAGAAATAGGCATAGCAATTGCAAAACACACAGTTATCAGAACTGAAAAAACACTCATAATGAAACTAGTTTGTGGTAGAATCATAGGCAAATATTGTTTCATAAACATAATGGATAGTTGATAAGTCACACCAAATCCACCAGCAAGAAATACTACCATCAAAATAATCCGCCACTGTTTGTTAACTAAAGTAGCTAGGCTTTGAACCCTTATTCCATTTGCTTGATTTTTCTTAAATTCCGGTGTTTCATCTAATTTACGACGGAAATATAGAGTAACTAAAGCTAAAGGTAAACTAATTAAGAAAGGAATACGCCAACCCCAATCTGGAAAAATATGGGAACTAAAAAAATTGCTTGCCCCAATTCCTAGTAATAAGCCTAAAACTCCAGTACAACGAGTTATCGCCGAAGCGGTATATCGATATTTCTCTCCTAAATGTTCGATAACGTAAATAGCTGCTCCGTCATATTCTCCAGCTACAAAAATACCTTGTATAATACGACACAAAACCAGAATTACCGTACTCCAAACCCCAATAGACGAGTAGTCTGGCAAACATCCTATAATCATAGTAGGTATCACAATTCCTATTATAGTAATAGTTAACGCCGTCTTACGCCCATAAATATCCCCTATACGTCCAAAAATTAGCGAACCAATAGGTTTTGAGAGATATGCCATCGCATAAACAGCAAAAGTATTTATTAGACTAGTTATATAATCAGTATTTGGAAAAAATTTAACAGCAATAATTCCAGCAGAAAAACCGTATAAACTATAGTCGTAATATTCAACGATTGTTCCTAGGAATGCTCCTATAATTTTATTTTTTGTTTTTTCTTTCACTTCTCATCTTATTTAAGCTCCTTCAGCTAGTAATTTATTTCTGACTGAAGGTGATAAGTTAATATTAAGCTCCTTTAAAGCTTTTTCATCAATATAATCAGGAGCATTCATCAATAAATCTTCCGCCTGTTGATTTAGTGGGAAAGCTATCACCTCTCTAATATTGGTTGAATCGGTTAATAACATAACGATTCTATCTATGCCAGGGGCTATTCCACCATGTGGCGGAGCACCAAATTTAAACGCTCTGATCATTCCGCCAAATCTTTTATCAACAATTTCTGGAGGGTATCCAGCAATCTCAAAAGCTTTATACATTATTTCCGGTTTATGATTTCTAATTGCTCCACTAGATAATTCAATACCATTACAAACAATATCATATTGATATGCTTTAATGGCAAGTAGATCATCTACTGTTTTAGCTGACTCTAATATCTCCATACCACCTTGGGGCATAGAAAATGGATTATGGCTAAAATCTATTTTTTTAGTTTGGTCATTTAATTCATAAAATGGAAAATCTATTATCCAACAAAACTCAAAACAATCTTTTTTAAGTAAAGCTAAATCATCGCCTAATTTAGTTCGAATCTTACCAGCAAGTTTAGAGGCTTTATCAACTTTATCACAGGTAAAGAAGACAGTGTCACCATTTTGTAGATTTGCTAAAGACTTTAAATTTAATAGTTGCTCCTCTGTTAAAAATTTAACAATAGGTCCTTTAACTTGTCCATCTTCTAGAAACTGGATGTAACCAAGCCCACTTGCCCCCTCGGAAATTGCAAATTCTGCCATTTTGTCAAAGAAGCTTCTCGGTAAAGTAGAAGTTTTAGGAGCTGGTACCGCTCTTACAACATAGCCATTTTTTATATTTTCTTTAAAGATAGTAAAATTAGACTCTCTAAATAATTCGGTAACATCGGCAATGATTAGCGGATTTCTAAGGTCTGGCTTATCAGTACCATATTTTAACATTGCTTCTTCATATGGAATCTGGACAAAAGGGGTATTTGATACTGTCTTATCAGAAAATTTGCTAAATATTTCATACATCACCGGTTCAATAGTATTAAATATATCTTCCTGCGTAACAAAAGACATTTCTATATCCAATTGATAAAATTCACCTGGCGATCTATCAGCTCTTGCATCCTCATCTCTAAAACAAGGAGCTATCTGAAAATAACGATCAAATCCTGATACCATAAGCAATTGTTTGAATTGCTGAGGAGCTTGCGGTAAAGCATAAAATTTCCCAGGGTGTAATCGGCTGGGTACTAAGAAGTCCCTAGCCCCTTCTGGTGAACTGGCAGTTAAGATTGGTGTTTGAAATTCAGTAAAACCACCCTGCGTCATAATCTGACGTAGATGAGCAATAATTTGCGATCTTAGCATAATGTTATTATGCAACTTTTCACGCCTAAGATCTAGGAAACGATATTTTAGCCTAGTTTCTTCGGGAGAAATTTGTTCAGAATTCACCAATAATGGTAAAGCTTCGGCATTAGACTCAATTATAAACTCACTTACCAATATTTCAATTTTACCGGTCGTTAATGAATCATTTATTGTGTCATCAAGCCTTGCTACTACTTCACCAACAATAGTTATAACCGATTCATACCTTAACCGACTAGCAGCATCCATTAAACTTGGGTCTTGATCAGTAAATACTAATTGGCTGATACCAAAATGATCCCTAAGATCAATAAATACCAAATTACCATGATCCCTTCTTCTATGTACCCAGCCAGATAATTTTACTCTTTTTCCGACATCACTCAATCGCAATTCATTACAATTATGCGTTCTATATTTATGCATTTTACTCAACATATTTATTCTGTTTCTATACCCAAGCGATCTAAGTATATAGATATATAAAATATATCCACATTAGGCAATAGGCTTTTTATTAAATTCCATCCTTCCTATATAATAATATATCATAAAAATCAACTACACTAATACTTGAAATCAAGTTTTTTTTGCAAAATGGGCTGGAATGACAAATTACAACTTAGTGTCACCCCTGCTTTGGTGCGGGGTCTAGATTCCCGCCTACTCACATAAGCGTTAGTTTAAGAAAACAATAATTGAAAAACCGTCATTGCGAGCTGATATATCCCCACGAAATTAAGCATGACAAAGCTCCGTCTTTATAATAGATGCAAGGGGTTCTACCAATGGTTTTATGGCATGCAAATAATTAAATTCAATAATAAATTTCCCAAGAGTACAATGCGAAATCATTTAATACTGTTTTTACATCCATAACCTACTATCTCCATCATCATTAAATAATGATGATATTCTATCAATTCTTGCTATTTTGCAACAATTTCGTGGGGATATATCAGATTGCGAGGAGACCTTAGGTCGACGAAGCAATCCACAAAAGTAACCAAAGATGGATTGCCACGCCACCTACGGTGGCTCGTAATGACGACTTATTTTCTTAAGCTGACGCCTATGTACCACAACTGTTGAAAGTTAGAAGAGGAAGCGGTTTTAGACCGGATAGTTTAAAAATCGTATGTGGTCAACGTCTATTAGCGAGAAAGACCTTAGGTCGACGAAGCAATCCATAAAAGTAACCAAAGATGGATTGCCACGACCTACTTGCGTGGTCTCGCAATGACAGAAAACCTATCTAAAACCCGCTTTACCTTCTAACTTTCAACAGTTGTGGCCTATGTACCTACGCGGGAATGACAAATTTTGCGTTTATAAGCTATGCAAGAGGTCTATTATATTTGCAGGTAAGATTAATTTTCAGCACATTCTGCCACACCTTATCCCAACCTTTGGTATGAGTAATATTAGGAAAAATCTTTTGCTGTATACAATTTGAAGAACTAGCTTTTATATAGCCATGCATAATACTGCTAGGTACTATTTTATCCTTGCTTCCTGAAATATGTAATTGTGGGATATTATTGATTTTTATGGCATAATCTATGGGATTTAATGATTTCTTTAATGCATATACTCTATGATGTTCACTAAAATTTTTAATATCAAGATTACCGGCTACAGTTATTATATCCTTAATATGTTTATTTCTTGCTGCCACCAAGATAGCAACACCTCCCCCACCAGAGAAACCAACTAAACTAGCTGGCTTATCATTATTTATACTATTTATTACTATGTTTGTTGATTCTATAACCTCTTCAGCCATTCTTTTGTCTGTCCAATAGACTTGATTACAATTAGGATTAAGCTCTACTGGTGTATATTGGCATGGACGAGCTATATAAACTACATTAGGTCTAGTATCAAGAGTAGCAAGCTTAAACAACATAATCTTGGAAGGAGTTGGGTTGCTAGCGACGGCATAACGTCCAATACTTCCATCACCCTCAATATAAAATACATAAGGGCTATCTTTATCCGAGATATGTTGGTAAGTTGTAATGACAAAATCCCCAGCCTTAACAAGTTTTTTCTCAAACCTGTTTATTGATGCTAGTTTTTCTGCTTCCTCAACCCTTGTTTCTATAGACGAAACACAAGAAGAAAGAGCCAGAGATAAAGAAACTATCGCAACTCTAGAAAGGTATTTCATCATCTAGATCGCTATGGTCAAAGTTAGTAACCGTATTTTTGGGTACAACAGTATCTGATGTTTGAATGCCAACACCTTTAGAATCTAACAATATAAATTGTGAGTTAAAATTCTGCAGCACTATTTCTGTCGTATATTTTTCATGCCCAAGGTTATCTACCCATTTTCTAGTTTGTAAAATACCTTCTAAGTAAACTCTAGTTCCTTTTTTGGCATAATTCTTTACAACAGATACCAAACCTTCACTAAATACTACTACTCTATGCCATTCGGTTTTTTCTTTCTTCTCTCCAGTAGTACGATCTTTCCATGTCTCAGAAGTAGCAACACTAAAACTTGCTATCTCTTTACCGTCAGCCGTATGCCTAATTTCTGGATCACGTCCTAAATTACCTATTAATATTGCTTTATTTAAACTACCAGCCACAAATCATTACCTAATTTATTTAAAAATTTATTATTGCAATAGTAATCCAAAACGACCTATAATGCTACAAGTTTTTTGAAAGTTCCTTAAAAATTTATAACAAATTATTATGCAAGAATATATTAAAGTTCGTGGTGCTAAGGAGCATAATTTAAAAAATATAAATGTTGATATTCCTAGAAATAAGTTTGTGGTAATTACTGGGCTTAGTGGTTCTGGTAAGTCTTCATTAGCCTTTGATACTATTTATGCTGAAGGGCAACGTAGATATGTTGAAAGCCTGTCTTCTTATGCTAGACAATTCTTACATCTTCAGGATAAGCCTGATGTTGAGTCAGTCTCTGGTTTGTCGCCGGCAATAGCTATTGATCAAAAAACTACATCTAAAAATCCACGCTCTACAGTGGGTACGATAACTGAGATTTATGATTATTTGAGATTACTATATGCAAGAGTAGGAGTCCCATATTCTCCAGCAACAGGTCTACCTATCAAGAATCAGACTATATCAGAGATGATAGATGCCATTCTTGCCTTTCCTAAAGCAAGTAAATTATACATTTTAGCTCCGATTGTCCGAGGACAGAAGGGTGAGTTTAGACGTGAAATTCTTGATCTTAGAAAACAGGGTTTTGGCAGATTGGTAATTAACAATGAAATTTATGAGATTGATAATCTGCCAAAATTTGACAAAAATAAAAAACATAATATTGAAGTAATTGTTGATAGGATTTCTCTAGAAGGTGATTTAGGCAATAGACTTGCAGATAGTTTGGAAATAGCTCTTAAATTGGCAGATGGTATAGTATATGTCGAGATTGTTGATTTACCAAACGGAGTAGATACCACCCTTACTAAAGGCTCGAGAATCATTTTTTCAGAAAAATATTCTTGTCCAGTTTCTGGTTTCCAGATTACTGAGATAGAACCAAGAATTTTTTCCTTTAATAGCCCATTTGGTGCTTGTCCTAAATGTGAAGGTCTTGGCAAAGAATTATTTCTTGATAAAGACTTAATTATTCCCGATAGCAGAGTTAGTATTAAGGATGGAGCTATAGCCCCCTGGGGTAAAATATCCTCAAAGTTCTTTTTAGAAACATTAAAAGCCTTAGCAACTCATTACAAATTTTCATTAGACACGCCCTTTACAGAATTATCAAATACGATACAGCAAATATTGCTCCATGGGTCTGGTGATGAAGTTATAGATTTTCAATATCATGATGGTTCTAAATCTCAGATTATTCAGCAGCCTTTTGCCGGAATAATACCTAGCTTACAAGAAAAAGAGCGTAAGACTGATTCCTCTTTAGTAAAAGAAGAATTATTAAAATACAAAGCAGAACACAAATGTACAGCTTGTGAAGGTTATAGATTAAAGACAGAGTCTCTTTGTATTAAAATTGCTGATATGCATATAGGACAAGTATCTGCCTTGAGTATTTTACAACTACAAAAATGGTTTAATCAATTAGACCAACAGCTTAATAAAAGACAAGTAGCTATTGCCGAGCGTATATTAAAGGAAATCAAGGAAAGGTTACAATTTCTTATGAATGTTGGTCTTGAATATCTTGCTTTGTCTAGAGGGTCAGGTACTTTATCTGGTGGAGAAAGCCAGCGTATTCGTTTAGCGTCACAAATTGGTTCAGGACTTAGTGGGGTGTTATATGTACTTGACGAGCCGTCAATTGGTTTACATCAGCGTGATAATGCTCGCTTAATAGAAACTCTCAAAAATCTTCGAGACCTTGGTAATACAGTGCTGGTTGTTGAGCATGATGAAGAAACAATGTATGAATCGGATCACATTATTGATGTTGGACCAGGTGCCGGTATTCATGGTGGACATATAGTAGCCCGAGGAACAATTGAGGAAATTAAACAATGTGCAAATAGCATAACTGGCAGCTATTTAAGTGGTAAACAATTTATTGAAGTACCAGCAAATACTCGAATACCCTCTTCCGGTAAGGTAATAGCCTTAACTGGAGCTGTGTCTAATAATTTACAAAATGTTAATATTACGATCCCTTTGGGTAGTTTTACAGCAATAACCGGTGTATCCGGTGGAGGAAAATCAAGCTTAATAATTCATACTTTATATAAAGCCGCTTTAAAGTTTTTAGAACCATCTTCAAAAGTCTTTCCGGGAGAATATAAATCAATTACTGGTCTTGAATATATTGATAAGGTTATTGATATCAATCAGTCGCCAATAGGTCGTACACCAAGATCAAACCCAGCAACTTATACAGGGGCATTTACCCATATTAGAGACTGGTTTGCTGAATTACCAACTGCAAAAACTCGGGGTTATAAAGTTGGTAGGTTTTCATTCAATGTTAAAGGTGGAAGATGCGAATCATGTCAAGGTGATGGTCTGATTAAAATAGAAATGCATTTTTTACCTGATATTTATGTAAAATGTGATGTGTGTAATGGCGATAGATATAACAGAGAGACTCTTGAAATTAAATATAAGGATAAGTCTATATCTGATGTTCTTAGGATGACAGTTGAAGATGCTATGAGCTTTTTTGAGAAAGTACCATTAATTTACGAAAAACTGGTTACTTTAAATGAGGTAGGACTTGGTTATATAAAAATTGGTCAATCGGCTACTACTTTGTCTGGGGGTGAAGCACAAAGGATAAAATTAGCTAAGGAATTATCAAAACGCTCAACTGGTAAAACTTTATACATACTTGATGAACCAACAACAGGTTTACACATAGATGATATTAATAAATTGCTTAAAGTATTACATAAATTAGTTGACATGGGTAATACGGTGGTAGTTATTGAGCATAACCTAGATGTTGTAAAAACAGCGGATTACGTTATAGATGTTGGTCCTGAGGGAGGGGATAAAGGTGGTAGCATAGTAGTTACTGGAACTCCGAAGGATATTGCGGCTTGCAGTGAGAGCCATACTGGAAAATATTTAAAAAATTATCTATAATTAGCTTAGTGGAAAAAAATTTTGCTATATACTCAAAGATATAGAAGTCCAATAGGTCATTACGAGAAGCCACTTAGTAGCGATGAAGCAATGCTGTTTTGTCATACCTGCGTAGGCAGGTATCCAGATTCCTGCCTACGCGGGAATGACAATGGGAAGCGGGAAGGGCAAAGGGAAGTGGGAATGATAACTTGCAAGTGCTTAGTCGAGTGATACTACGGCTCGCTAATAGGCAGAGTAGTGCTAATCGGATTAGCTATATATATTAATGATAAACGGATGCAGATTATTATGAAAAAGGCAGTAGCTTTAGTTAGTGGTGGTGCAGATTCAGCTACCGTACTAGCCATGATGGAAAAAATGAATTACGAAATTTATGCCATAAGTTTCAACTATTCTCAACGCAATAATGTTGAACTGGAGAAGGTTAAGCAATTAGTTAACAACTATAACATCAAACAGCATAAAATTGTAAATATTGATTTACGTAACTTTGGCGGATCAGCTCTTACTGACAATGCCATAGACGTACCAAAATATAAAGATCATAGTGAATTACAGAATGATCTATACTCAAAGCAGCAGATTATATACTCAAATGATTTGGAGAATTGGAACGTAAAACAAGGGGTGAGCGAGCGGAGCGTACACTTAGTACGTGAGTACGCGAATACCCCGAAGTTTTGCGAAACCAATTCTTCAAAGCAGAAGAGTATACCAGTTACTTATGTACCAGCACGTAACACCATATTTTTAAGTTATGCTTTAGGATTTAGTGAAATAATAGGAGCTTTTGATATTTTTATAGGGATGCATGCAACTGATTCCGCTAATTATCCAGATTGCCGTCTGGAATATTTAGCAGCTTTTAATAATCTGGCAAATCTGGCAACTGCTGTAGGAGTTTCAGGTAAACAAATTACCATTCATGCTCCCTTAATAAATATGTCAAAGGGAGAAATTATCAAGGCCGGTCTAGAATTAGGGGTAGATTATTCCAAAACGATTTCTTGTTATGATCCATCAGATGATGGGCTATCTTGTGGCACATGTCTTTCATGCTTAACTAGACTTAAAGCCTTTGAAGAGAATAACGTAACTGACCCCACTAATTATAAAAAATAAATTATTTTTTAACATATGCTGAACCACTCTATATATCATCAATTTCCTGTATTAGACCTAGGTAATATAGTGCTTAGGGAATTAACTAGTGATGATTCCGAAAACTATTTTACCTATATGAATAAGCCAGAAATGCTACCATTCCTGACCGAACAAAATTGTCCATCGGACACGGCTCAAGCTACTGATGAGATAAGATATTGGTTCAGCTTATTTCATAATCATCGGGGATTTTACTGGGCTATTTCCCTCAAAGATACTAATAAACTTATAGGGACTGTTGGGTTTAATAGTGTTTCTGCAATGCATCTCAAAGCAGAAATAAGTTACGATCTTGATCCGGAATTTTGGGGTAAAGGAATTATGCTGAAATCTATCAAAGCTATTTTAAGGTTTATCGAATATGCTGGAATTGTTCGCACCCAAGCAACTGTTATAACTGACAATACTCGCTCAATTAAGGTTTTGGAACGATGTAATTTTGTTAAAGAGGGATTGCTCAAAAAATATGAGATTGTGCAAGGAATACATAGAGATTATTATATTTATGCTATAGTCAATTGATGAGAAGTTGGGGCGTTGTCACTTGTCGCTCGCCTATTACTTATAGGCGTTGCTCCATCGTTCCTAGTACTACAGTTGTAGATTGAATGTGAGTGTTCACGGAAAAAAGGTTAAAGTATAAGATGTCATTGCGAGGAGGTTGCCAGACCGACGAAGCAATCAAGGAAAGTGATTAGAAATGGATTGCTTCGTTGACCTTACGGTCTCCTCGCAATGACGCTTGGTGATCAGTTTTTTTTATTCATCACAAAAAAATAGCAAAAAAATCGTGAATGCTCACATCTAAACTACAACTGTAGTACTAGCCCCAAATTCTCCTGAATTGACTATAAAATAGCTTAATGCATAACTATCAGATTAATGTTGGGAGATATAGTCGGTCTCTACCCCTTCAAGTTCCATCATTTCTTGAGCATAGGGAAATGAGATATAGTCAATTGATGAAAAGTTGCTGACGTTGGCACTCGTCGCTCCATCGTTCCTAGCCCCAAATTCCCCTGAATTGACTATAGCACCACTTCCATATCCTTCGTCATTAATTTTATCATCTACCATTGCGTTTGAATCTGCATTTAAACCTTCATCCTCTTCAAGATTAGCTTTGTAATTAGCCACTAATCTGTCACATAGATCTTGCATCAATTTAGAATTATTTGCTAATACCAAATCACTATCTAATTAACAAGATACTATCCAATTCCAAGCACATATAGATTTGACAATTGCAGGATTATTTTCATAATAATTACATGCTGTGATTAGTTGATTTTCTATAGCATTCATTGAATCAAAAGCTAGGTTATAAAAGAATTTTTCCCTCATATCATCCCATATATTTTCTTGTGGGTTTAATTGTGGGCTATATGGTGGCAAGTAAGCTAGTTTAATATTATTAGGTAATAATTCTTTATCGAGTTTATGTGCAGCAGCTCCATCGCATACTACTAAAAGAAAATTATCCTTATAACGCTTTGCCATTTCTTGTAGCATTAACATCATCCAATCTTGGTTCATTAAAGGCAAAATAAGGAAACAACTAGCACCGTCAAATGGACAAATTGCCCCATAAGTATAAGTATATTCACGAATAATTTGTTTCTTAAGTAAAGGCCTGATTCCAGCCGGAACCCAGCAACGCCTTATACCAAACCACCATCTAATTAACAATATAACTGCTCGATATCCTTTTAAGTTATACTAGTAATATTATTGGTTTGATGCTAAATTGGTATTAATGAATCTATACGACCAAAACGTGCCTCATCTTGGAAGAATATCTTTAATTCCTTGCCTTCAGTTGCTGCTGATACTCTTGCTTCTTTAACCATATCAGGCCACTTTTTTTAAAAGTTTCTACCGCATCCTTCTTTTGTTTAGGATGGTATGGTCTTGGTGCAATTTTACGCCACCCATGCCTATGAAGCAGCCTATAAGCTGTGTAACGTGCTATTTTACTACCAACCGTTTCCTCAAAAATCTTATGCACCTTGCTAATTTCTACTATCCCACCATTAACGGCATTCTGTTCTATCTTTTTAAGCATCTCACGTTCTTGCTCTTGAGTTAGATAACTTCTGTATCTCCCACCTTTCTTCCTGCTACATAGTGCCTTTAAGCCTTTTTTCCGACATTGACTATGGGTTCTGTGAACATGACTTTCTGATAATCCTGTAACTTTAGCAATCAATGATGTCGGCATTTTTTCACTCACTCTTAGATAGATTGATTGATAACGTCTAAATTCTTCTTTAGTCTTTGCTTCATTCATTAATTGTTTCACTTCTTCTACATTAACTTCTAATACCTTATACCCTCTAGACATCTTAATTAACACTATACTATCTTAAATAACACACTATAGCATCTATATTATTAAATAGATAGTGATTTGGTATAAATATTGTTCAGCGATTAGCTTTAATTTTGTTATATTACTTTCACTAGCATCATCTAAATTTTTACATTCTTTGGTAATAGGCAGCATTATTTCTGTATTTTGCCCTTCACCTGTTAAATCTAACCTAACCTCAGTTGCATCACCTTCTTCATCATTTTTCATAATCATATCAACTAAGCCATTAAGCAACCACCCTAATACTCCATCAAAATTAGCTGACGGTATCTGAGCTTTTACCTTGTCATCTACAACAAAATTGATAGAACAAATTGTGGTACGCTGTAAAATATCTGCTTGTTCATGATAAGTATGACCTTCTTTAAGTATCTGTAGCACTATAGCAGCTGGGCGATTAGCCCCAAGACCACCATCAGCCAAAGCATAAGGCGTGCCAGCAGCGTAGTCATAATCGCGTACAGCTTCACTATTAGCAACTACTGGAAAATAGGTCGGTGCTGCAGTAGTTGCAAGAAGTACATACTTTGTTCTAACATGTGTGCTATGCTTATCCTTGCTATCAAAGACCTTGATACTATCTCTTCCCTCGTTCAAATCAGCAACTGGTATAATAAGACGACAGAGAGTATCGATTAATCTATTGTCCCCTAAATGTTTTTCCAACATTTCTTCCAAAGGTTCGGGGCTATATTTGTGTTTTATTATTCCACAGTTAAAGCAACTTTTAGGGAAGATTTCAGCAGCACTATTCTCAAATAATTCTAACGCTTCTTTGGCTGAATAACGAGGCTCTTTCGACCCTTGTTCTTTAGGGAGCGTTAACAACGCAGCAATTAACCCACCAACGCTAGTACCAGAAATAATGTTAAATAATTTAGATATAGGTAGCCCTGTAATCTCTTCTATTTTTGCAAGGATAACTAATGCAGCTATTCCTTTTATACCAAATCACTATCTATTTAATAATATAGATGCTATAGTGTGTTATTTAAGATAGTATAGTGTTAATTAAGATGTCTAGAGGGTATAAGGTATTAGAAGTTAATGTAGAAGAAGTGAAACAATTAATGAATGAAGCAAAGACTAAAGAAGAATTTAGACGTTATCAATCAATCTATCTAAGAGTGAGTGAAAAAATGCCGACATCATTGATTGCTAAAGTTACAGGATTATCAGAAAGTCATGTTCACAGAACCCATAGTCAATGTCGGAAAAAAGGCTTAAAGGCACTATGTAGCAGGAAGAAAGGTGGGAGATACAGAAGTTATCTAACTCAAGAGCAAGAACGTGAGATGCTTAAAAAGATAGAACAGAATGCCGTTAATGGTGGGATAGTAGAAATTAGCAAGGTGCATAAGATTTTTGAGGAAACGGTTGGTAGTAAAATAGCACGTTACACAGCTTATAGGCTGCTTCATAGGCATGGGTGGCGTAAAATTGCACCAAGACCATACCATCCTAAACAAAAGAAGGATGCGGTAGAAACTTTTAAAAAAAGTGGCCTGATATGGTTAAAGAAGCAAGAGTATCAGCAGCAACTGAAGGCAAGGAATTAAAGATATTCTTCCAAGATGAGGCACGTTTTGGTCGTATAGATTCATTAAGGCGTTGCTGGGTTCCGGCTGGAATCAGGCCTTTACTTAAGAAACAAATTATTCGTGAATATACTTATACTTATGGGGCAGTTTGTCCATTTGACGGTGCTAGTTGTTTCCTTATTTTGCCTTTAATGAACCAAGATTGGATGATGTTAATGCTACAAGAAATGGCAAAGCGTTATAAGGATAATTTTCTTTTAGTAGTATGCGATGGAGCTGCTGCACATAAACTCGATAAAGAATTATTACCTAATAATATTAAACTAGCTTACTTGCCACCATATAGCCCACAATTAAACCCACAAGAAAATATATGGGATGATATGAGGGAAAAATTCTTTTATAACCTAGCTTTTGATTCAATGAATGCTATAGAAAATCAACTAATCACAGCATGTAATTATTATGAAAATAATCCTGCAATTGTCAAATCTATATGTGCTTGGAATTGGATAGTATCTTGTTAATTAGATAGTGATTTGGTATTACTCCACCACCTGAAATACAAAGAATTGTATTTTTTTCGTTTAATCTTTTACTCATCGTAATCTCTATAGCTTAATTTAAAATTTTTCACTAATTTTAAATTATTATAAAGTTTACATTATAGCAAATGAATTTATAATGATAAATAAAACAAATTGACAAAACTCTGCAAAAAATTTGATTATCGAGTTACAAATGTGGTACAATTAAATAATAATAATAAATAAATTGGAGTGATCTTGTGGTAGCTAAACGATTATTAGTGTCTTTAGATGAGAAAATATTAGCTATAGTCAATTCAAGAGAATTGGGTAGCAGGAGCGATGGAGCGACGTCTATAAGTAATAGACGAGCGACGAGTGACGACGTCACCAACTTCTCATCAATTGACTATAAATTAGCAGATGAACGGATAGGTAATACTAAGGAATGGATTAGTTGTACCGACAGTTGGAAATATTAGATGTTTGAGCAATTACTTGATTTCTCTTCTATATTATATATTATAGAAGGGATGGTAGTAACACTGAAATATAGCTTAGTTTCAGTGTTATTTGGATTGATTATCGGTACTTTACTAGCAATTTGTAAGGTAAGCAAAAGTCATGCCTTAAGGTTATTTGCTAATTTTTATACATCAATTTTTCGTGGTACACCACTACTTATCCAACTTAGCATAATTTATTTTGGTTTGCCTGGGGTAATTGGTATTAAGCTTGGAGTATTCGCTGCAGGTACCATAGCTTTCTCATTAAATTCAGGGGCGTATGTTTCGGAAATAATTAGAGCTGGAATGAATGCTGTTGACAAGGGGCAGATTGAAGCGGCTAAGGCGTTAGGCATACCTGAAAGATTAATGATCAAAGATATCATCTTACCGCAAGCTATAAGAAATATTTTACCTTCACTGGTTAATGAGCTTATTAACCTCATCAAAGAATCATCGATTATATCAATGATCGGTGGAATGGATTTAATGCGGAGAGCTCAGCTAGTATCACAGGAACATTATACTTATTTTACGCCTTTGTTAATAGCAGGGCTTTGTTATTATGTTATGGTAATAATTATTAGTAACTTAGCCAAAATTCTTGAGAAAAAATTAACAATTGGTATTGAATAAGATTTGTTTATATGTATTTAAGTGAAATATGCATCAAGCGTCCAGTATTTGCAACAGTTCTGAGCCTAGTAATTGTTATTTTAGGAGCTGTATTTTTTACTAAACTGCAAATTAGGGGGATTCCCGATATCTCTTTTCCTGTAATAACAGTACATGCAGATTATCCTGGGGCGGATGCTCTTTATATGGAAAAAGAAATTACCACTCGTATTGAAAAAGTTCTAAAAACTATAAAAAATCTTGATTCTATCACTTCCCAAAGTGCGACAGGTAGTAGCTATATCTTTTTAACATTTTTATCATCGGCTAATATCGAAGTATCCTTAAACGATGTTCGGTCTAAAATTGCTGCGATAAGTCGTATATTGCCAAAAGATATGCAAGCACCTCGTGTTAGTAAGCAAGATGGAAATAAGTTTGTTGATTTGATCTTAACTGTTAGTAGTGATGTATATAGTGATTTACAATTAACTAAAATTGTTCAAGAGAGTGTGAAAAGCGTTTTAGATAAGCTTGAAACAATAGGTGAAGTTAAAGTACATGGTAAAGATTATTCTATGCGGATAGAGCCAGATCCGGTAAAATTATATCAGCATAAAATGTCGGTGTTGGAAATTGAAAATGCTATAAAAAAACAAACTATTTCTTATCCGGCGGGAACTATTAAAACCGCCAGTCGTGATTTTGATATAAGATTAGATGGTTCTTTAAGTAAACCGGAACAGTTTGAACAAATTATATTAAAAGTGAACGATACTAGTATATTAAGGTTACAAGATATTGCTAAAATATATTTAGCTTCTCTAGAAGATGATGTAACTTTTAGATATAACGGCAAAAGCTCGGTAGCACTTACAGTAAAAAAACAATCAAAGGCAAACTTTCTTGATTTATCTAAAGAAGTTAGGTCGTCACTAGATAAAATTAAAAATAATCTACCTAAAAATATAACAATTGATATAGCTTATGATGCGTCAATTCCAGTTAATGCCTCAGTCAAATCAGTATTCTTCACGATCTTTGAAGCATTAATTTTAGTTATAATAGTAGTATATTTATTCCTGGCATCAGCAAAAATCACTTTGATACCACTTGTAACTATTCCTGTATCGTTGATTGGTACATTTATTTTCATGTATTATTTAGGGTTTTCTATTAACATATTTACCCTTTTAGCAATGATATTGGCTATTGGTTTGGTGGTAGATGATGCAATAGTAATGTTGGAAAATATTTTTAGATACAATGAGATGGGGCATTCTGCTATGGAATCTGCCACTCTGGCATCTAAGGAAATTGGTTTTGCTATTATAGCAATGACTATAACACTTGCCTCAGTAAACAAATTATCTAGCAGGGAGTTTAGTAGCAACTTTGCCAACCAGTTGTTACTAAAGCTCTATATTCGTGATCCTAATAAAACATTTGCCAGTACAAATCATATGATTGCTTATATGAGCAAAGCTTTTCGTTATGAGAAACACCAAGCACCGATGGTTAATCATGAAACTTTTAGATTTACTGCCAATGTTTCAAATCCTGAATCTGTAGAGATGCGACAAAAAGAAAAATACTTAAGCGAAGTAGAGTATAGCATGGATACCAGCTATAGCTCACAATTAAGAAAAAAAATAGCTGGTATGTTTGAGACAAAACTAGCTTATCAAATACTTACAGAAGGAGAATTTGATTATCATGCAACCAACGATCAAGAAATTAGTCAAGAATTAGAAATAAAAAATGATGCTTACCAAAATCTTGAATTATCTGAAGAAAACAACATAACTCAATTTGACCACATTGCAGATTATTTTACTTTTTTTGTTGATAGTTCATTAAGTTTAGATTCAAAGCATGATGTTGACCATATTGATAAATATGATGATCAATTAAGTATTAATTTTACTGAAAATAACCAAATAAAATCTGGTTTAGTGATGAGTGAAAATGATGATATCAATGATAAGATTCTAACTAGAGAATTGTCTGAATTATCATTGCAAGCTTTATCTGATGGACAATTTGCACGTATTACTTTAGCTAATACTTGTACTGTCAAATTACCAAGAGATTTGATTTTAACTAACCATCAACAGCAAAATTTAGAAAAATCTATTGTTGCAGTTTATGGTTATGTTAAAATTGTTTACCATCAATTACCAGCTACTTATACAAAATTAGGTTCATCAAGATTATCAGATGAAATCTTTTTAACAGAATTAGATCAAAATTCTGTTTGGTACAAAATAAGAAAAAAGTTAATTGCTAATTTTGGTGAACATATTGATAAAGCTTGGTTTTCTAAACTCAGAGCAGAGGAAGATGCTATCACACAAAAGCTGACTTTAATTGCTCCTACTAACTTTCTGAGGGATTGGATTAATAATAAATATGGATATGTTATTAAAGACATTGCCAAAACACTACATTACCAGTTTGTTGAACTGGTAACTAAACAATCTTTGTGCAATGTTGCATGAGAACTCAATTTGTTTATAGGATGATAGTAACTGCTATAAGTTATTTAAATTGTAGAAGTCAAGATTTGATCTTACAGACACCATAAATTAACTTATTAGATTGTCAGATAAATTTTGACTGTCAGATAAGTGTTCAAGATACAATATCTCATTATTTTTTTCAAACGCTAATTTTTTACTATCTTTAAAGGTTTGCATAGGCGTTTTACCATAACAATACTTACCAGAATGAGGACGTTCGTTATTATAATAACGTAACCAGGTATCAAGATCTTTTTGCAATTTAAAAAGTGGCTCTGTCCAAAAAACTGTGTAAATTTCAAAATAGGTTATATATAAAAATATAACAAAAAAGGAAATTACATGAATAAAAAAACTAGTGAATCAATAAATCAAGCAGTAGATTTATTAATAGATAATAATACAGATGTAAGCACGATAATAAAAGAAGGAGGTTTATTAAAAGAATTGACCAAACGCTTAATAGAGAAGGCACTACAGTCAGAAATGAATAATCATTTAGGCTATGATAAATACAGTCGTGCAGATAATGATAATGCTCGTAATGGTATCACTAGCAAGAAACTAATCTCCGAACATGGGGTTGTTGAGATAGAAGTACCAAGAGATAGGCATTGTACCTTTGAGCCAGCAATACTACCGAAAAGACAGAAACGTTTTGATGGTTTTAATGACAAAGTACTATCATTATATGCTAAAGGTATGAGTGTATCTGATATTAAGATTCAATTACAAGAATTGTACAATGTTGAAGTAAGTGAGAGTTTAATCAGTCAGGTTACCGATGATGTAATGGATGATGTAAAAGCTTGGCAAAGTAGACCATTAGAAGAGATATATCCGATAGTATTTTTTGATTGCTTATACCAAATCACTATCTAATTAACAAGATACTATCCAATTCCAAGCACATATAGATTTGACAATTGCAGGATTATTTTCATAATAATTACATGCTGTGATTAGTTGATTTTCTATAGCATTCATTGAATCAAAAGCTAGGTTATAAAAGAATTTTTCCCTCATATCATCCCATATATTTTCTTGTGGGTTTAATTGTGGGCTATATGGTGGCAAGTAAGCTAGTTTAATATTATTAGGTAATAATTCTTTATCGAGTTTATGTGCAGCAGCTCCATCGCATACTACTAAAAGAAAATTATCCTTATAACGCTTTGCCATTTCTTGTAGCATTAACATCATCCAATCTTGGTTCATTAAAGGCAAAATAAGGAAACAACTAGCACCGTCAAATGGACAAATTGCCCCATAAGTATAAGTATATTCACGAATAATTTGTTTCTTAAGTAAAGGCCTGATTCCAGCCGGAACCCAGCAACGCCTTATACCAAACCACCATCTAATTAACAATATAACTGCTCGATATCCTTTTAAGTTATACTAGTAATATTATTGGTTTGATGCTAAATTGGTATTAATGAATCTATACGACCAAAACGTGCCTCATCTTGGAAGAATATCTTTAATTCCTTGCCTTCAGTTGCTGCTGATACTCTTGCTTCTTTAACCATATCAGGCCACTTTTTTTAAAAGTTTCTACCGCATCCTTCTTTTGTTTAGGATGGTATGGTCTTGGTGCAATTTTACGCCACCCATGCCTATGAAGCAGCCTATAAGCTGTGTAACGTGCTATTTTACTACCAACCGTTTCCTCAAAAATCTTATGCACCTTGCTAATTTCTACTATCCCACCATTAACGGCATTCTGTTCTATCTTTTTAAGCATCTCACGTTCTTGCTCTTGAGTTAGATAACTTCTGTATCTCCCACCTTTCTTCCTGCTACATAGTGCCTTTAAGCCTTTTTTCCGACATTGACTATGGGTTCTGTGAACATGACTTTCTGATAATCCTGTAACTTTAGCAATCAATGATGTCGGCATTTTTTCACTCACTCTTAGATAGATTGATTGATAACGTCTAAATTCTTCTTTAGTCTTTGCTTCATTCATTAATTGTTTCACTTCTTCTACATTAACTTCTAATACCTTATACCCTCTAGACATCTTTAACACTATACTATCTTAAATAACACACTATAGCATCTATATTATTAAATAGATAGTGATTTGGTATTAGTAGTAAAAGTCAGGCAAGACAAAAGGATAATCAACAAGGCAGTATATGTTGCGTTAGGAATTGATTTATCTGGTAGAAAAGATATATTGGGGTTATGGCTTAGTGAAAATGAGGGAGCAAAATTTTGGCTTGGTAATTTTACTGAGATGAAGAATAGAGGACTAAAAGATATACTGATTGCCTGTAGTGATAATCTTACTGGTATGTCTGAGGCGATAGAAGCAGTTTATCCAAAAACTGAACATCAATTATGTATTGTACATCAGATTAGAAATAGTTTAAAATATGTATCGTATAAAGATAGGAAGCAATTAGCTGGTGATTTAAAGCCGATATATACGGCAGTAACGGAAGAACAAGCCCATTTGGCGTTAGTATCGTTTGAAGAAAAATGGAATAAACAATATCCACAAATTGCCAAATCTTGGTATAATAACTGGAATAATTTAATGATTTTTCTAGGGTATCCAGAGGCAATTAGAAAGGTAATTTATACCACTAATTCAGTTGAATCTGTTAAGTTAATAGTCAATTGCGTAAAGTAACAAATAATAAGCGTGTTTTTCCTAGTGATAATGCTGTGTTTAAAAGTTTATATTTGGCAATTGACTATATGACCAAAAAATGGACTATGCCTATCCAAAATTGGAACGAAGCTATGGCTCATTTGATGATTAAATTTGAGGATAGAATTAATAAAATTTAATGACCTAATTTTGGAATTTTACACAGTTTTTTGGACAGAGCCTAAAAAGTAAATTGTAAATCTTTTTACGCATTGCAGTATCATAAAACTCATTTTTCATGGTTTTATGAAACCTCTCACATATCCCGTTAGTTTTAGGGGAATATGCTTTTGTAACGGTGTGTTCTATTCCTTCAATACTTAAAAACAATTCAAAGGCATGATGTTCTATATTTTAAGGTGGTCCCCTTTGTCTAGACAAAGGGGACCACCTTACATTGATCAACAGGTTTTAATACCACAGCTTCTCTTGGTAAATGCTCCGGTAATTTTTGTCGTTTTGGCTTCTGCTTACTATCATCGACAGTAGCTATACTCTTATCAGAATTAACATTATCTCGCTCAGTTTTAAATCCTAAAATAAGCTCATTTTCTTCTATTTTAAGCTCTATCTCCTCTATTTGTTTATCTAGCTTTTCTGATGATTTCCCATAACGCTTTGCTTTTATTAATGCCAGCTGTTCTCTTAATGATTGATTCTCTGTAATTAGTGACTGTATATTATTATTTAATGCCGCAAGCATCTTATGCAACACTGGTATATCACTAGGTAAATTGTTTAAATCAAAAACCATAACTGTTATATATAATATATACTTTTACATCAAATTTTTATCCAGCATATTGAGGTCTATTAAACCATTTTGGATTTCGCCAGTCAATAGCTTCTATCAACATTGATAGCTGGGCTTTGGTAATTCCAACAGATTGCTTCTCGTCAACTTTAGGCCATATAAATTTACCGCTGTCAAGACATTTGTAATATAAACAAAAACCTTGTCCGTCCCACCACAATATTTTTATCCGGTCAGCCTTTTTACCCCTAAATACAAATAAGGCACTCTTGTGAAATTGATCTGACAATATTGATTGTGCTAGTATTGATAAACCGTTAATCCCCTTACGCATGTCAGTACATCCGGTACAAAGATATATCTTGCTATCATACCCTATATCTAGCATGATCTATCCAATATTTTAACTATCTCTAATAATTTACTACTACTAACATTACCTTCAATTGATAAAGAAAAATCATTAAATGTCAATTCAGCTTTTTTTAATATTATACATTTTGTCTCCTGTAATGTTGTTTTCTGTATTGATAATTCTACGAATTTGTTGCCTGAATTATTTACTGCTGCCTCTTCACCTCTTATTCTCCTTTCCCTACTACGCCATCCGTATAATGTCTCCTTTGAAATTCCATAAGACTGAGCAACTTGTGATATAACACACCCGGACACATATGACTCTGAAATTATTTGCCTCTTTTGTTCAGATGTAATATCCCTCCTACTCTTATTCATACTATTATTCCTTTGTTATTTCTACTACAGAACAATACTTCAATCTTCCTTCTTTTATAAGACCACCTTTACCATACGCTTACACATAACCTTTATTAAAGCTGTATGTAAGTTCATTTAGCTTCCTTAGTGCGTCATGGGCATTTAGTCCTGGACGAAATCCATATGAGCATTTTAAGAATATTGGCTCAAACACTGAGTTTAATATCTTACTTATTGCTGATTTGATTAACTTATCCTCAAAACAAGATATTACCAAGGGTCTCTTACTTCCATCTTCTTTTGGAATCATGGTAATTCTTGCTGGTTTAGCATTGTACTTACCCAAATGAATTTTGGTTAGTAGCGAACTTAAGTTTGCCCTTAACTCCTTGCCATATTCTTCTTTGGTAATACCGTCTATTCCTACAGCTTTTTTACCACTCTGTTCCTTATATTGTTCTTCTAGCATCTCTAAATCAATAATATGTCCAAGATTATTAAACTTTATTTGTTGATTTTGTGATGCTAACAACTTTATACGTTCAAGTTTTGTTAACCATGTATTTCTGTCTCTGAGTACAGTCATTGCACCTTTTCTTGGTACACACACAATCGTTATGGCAGACTCAAAATAAAAATAGATGATTACAACTCATCTCTCCTAATAATTCACTCTTTTCATCCACTAACCTTTTTTGATAATCATAATTCGGTGAATAGCAAATTTTATCCACTACTTGAGATACAGGGGAGCTGTTATCTTTTATTCTGTCTTGCAACGGATATGTAATATTTTGTAGTTTAGGAAAATTCCCAGGATAAAAATCCCCAGGATAAATAGTATTTTGATCATCAAAATCAATTTGACAATCTATTGACTTTTGATCAGTCACTATATCTTTATCTTCTATATAGTTATGCTTAAGCTCAAGCTTTGTAAGCCTAGTATTATTTAATGTATTAATAAGTCTTTTTGCTCCTTTAGTTGTTATTTCATTATCATTAAGATTTAAGTGTGTAATATTAGTTTTTGGTAATATAGCAACAAGTGCCTCAATATCTAAATCATCTATGCAATTGTTTTGAAGATCAAGATGTTTAACCTCAGTATCCTTTAATATATTAGCAAGTTGAATCATACCATTGTCATTTCCTATACGGTTGCATGCTAGATTAAGATGTTCAACTTCAATATACTTGAGTATAGAAGTAAGACCTCTAATATCAAAACTATCTCCTGCATTATTTTCTAGATCAAGATATTTAATTCTAATTCTAGTACTTTTTAATCTAGACTCACATTCTTCAACAGAATGAAGCTTCTGTTCGACGAATGCATTGATGTAGTTGTGTTTCATATCTATGTGGGTACTAATACTATCTTTTAGTATAGGAACAAGTGTCTCTATATCTGAACCTTTTATTTCCAAGTTTTGAAGATTATACATTTCATCCTCTATATCCTCTTCATACGTACTATATCCACTATCATATGTCTCTTTCTTCTGTTCTTTAAAAGTAATGATAATTTTAGTATTTTTTTGTATAGAAATAAGTTTCTTAATTCCTGTATCCTTTATAAGGTTATCGTCAAGAATAAGCTCTGTAATTTTAGTATCTTTTAATATAGAAGCTAACTCTATCGCTCCTAAATTTCTTATATAGTTGTTTGCAAGATTAAGCTTTATAATTTTAGTGTCTTTTAATACAGAAGCAAGTTCTATCGCTCCTGAATCTCCTATATGGTTGTTTGCAAGATTAAGATCTATAATTTGAGTGTTTTTTAGTATAGAGGCGAGCGTCTTAATTTCTTCATCACCCATATAGTTATATCCAAGATCAAGATATTTAATTTTAGTATCTTGTGGTAAAGTAAGTGTATCATTTTCAATACTTGGGATAATAGTATCTCCTATATCATTACATGATAGATTAAGATCTATAATTTGAGTATCTTTTAATATGGAAATAAGTGTTTTAGCACAATCTTCTGCTATTTGGTTGCCTTGTAGATTAAGGTGCGTAATTTTAGTGTCTCTAAGTTTAGAAAATATCTCAATCTTTGTACCCCGTATATAGTTACGTTCAAGGTTAAGGTGTGTAATATTAGTATCTTTGAGTATAGAAGCAAGCATCTCAAATTCTTCGTCATATATGTCGTTATATCCAAGATTAAGGTGTGTAATATTAATATCTTTTAGTAGAGAAATAAATGCCTCAAATATCTTATAAGATTGAATATTAGTATTAAGAGTTAAATGTGTATTATGCTCTTTCAGTAGAGAAATAAGTGTTTCAATGTCTAAATCCTTTATTTTCTTGTCTCGAAGATCAATAGTAATGGGAGCTTTTTGTAGTACAGAGGCAACTGTTTTAATTGGAATGCTCCATGAGTCTTTATTAAGATCATGAATATTTTGGTCGCCAAACAATACAGCTGTGTTGATGTAGTTCGACGTGTTATCTGATTTAATATAATCCCTGCAAGACTCTAGTTCTGCTGGTAATTTGGACAATAATGGGGTACTCGAATCCTCACATACACTAGAGTACACTGCAGTTTGAGGTGAATAGTCTCTTTCAAATCCTTGCACATAAGCAACTTTTGCAGGAAGTCTAATAGATATCTTTGGTAAATCTATTGCTGCTGACAATTTTGTCTTTGAGTCGGAGCATAAATCCTCAGCTACATCTATGTATGTTGTAATTTTACGTTCCGTATCTCCTGCCAACTCCCTAGCAGAAGTAATTTGCAAAAACTCTTCAATGCTTATTGGCACACTGCAATCATTCTGTGCATTTATACAGCTTGTCTTAGATTCTAATGATATTAACTCTGAATACCAGTCAATATCTTGATAGTGGGTGGTTACTGTTACTGTCTCTTGAGATGGCTCTGGGGGCAATAGCTTTTCTAATAGTTCTATTGATGGGTCTGGTATTATTGTTGCATTATTCTTTATTACCTCTAAGGTATTTGATTTCTTAGCGTTTTGGACACTCTGATTAACCCTATAATTATTATCCATAATATTATCAAGTGGTAGATCGGTAAGTAAGATTTCAGCATATTGTTGATTATGAGCTTGATAGTTAGTTCGTATATTTGCTAAATATTGTTCTTGAATTTGTGACGTCCTAACAGCATCTATATCTATCCTGTCATCAATATTAACTAACTGTCGAGATAATTGATTTACTTCAATGGTATTAACTGTTATAACTTCAGCAACATAATATGCAGCATGTTCTTGGTAGGAAAATCGGTAATGCAACTGTGATACCTCAATATCTTGTGTTATTAACCATGTCACCTCTGATCTTAGAGCAACTGACTCATTAGCTATTCTAACATCATTCTGTCTGATGTTGATAGTAAACGGGTTTAATATATCTAATATATATTTATTTAATAGATCATAAACACTATGTAGAGTAGCGTTAGTTCTTATTGATGGCATTTTATATTGCAAATGTGATGCACTACCAAATAGTGCAATGTGATGCATCCTTTTAGTACGTATTTGTACTTCTATCTTCTGGGAATCTTTAACTATTACCGTATGTAATGATTGATAACCACTTTTCTTAGGAAACTTAATAAAATCCTTACATCGTTTTGGAATATGTTTATAATTATTATAAATAGTATCCAATATTTTATAACATTGACCTTCTTCCTCTACTATTACTCTAATACCAATAATGTCAAATAATTCTGTTACTTTACTAGACTTCTGTACCATCTTCTTAGCAATAGAATAACAAGATTTAACTCTCCCAGATATGGTATATGCTATGTCTACAACAGATAAAATATCATGCAATGTATTAATAGTGCTAATAACTAACTGTTGTTGATTGGGATATTGTTCTGTTAAACTAGTGACTATCAATTCTTGTAACTGTGGCTGTAATATTGTTAAACAATCATCTTGTAATGCAGTTTTAATGTTCTCTATTGTTACTTCTTGAAATAATGGTACATATATCTTACTTATTTCATTGCTAATTAAATAATATTCAATATCTGATACTTTTGAGTCAAATATTATTTGATTCAGTAAATATGCAAATCTGATTAATAATATCCTTATTCCTATATTAGGTTCTAATGATAATAATAACTTGATAGTCTCCTGTATTGTATTATGGCGATATGTGTTGTGAATTTGAAAAAGCTTAGTTAATGCATTAAATATCTTAGATATTTCAGTATTAAAATGTTGAATTTTAGATGCCTTTAAGTTAGCTTTTGCAAAACTAAAGAACAGTAATGCTGCAATAGTAGAACTGGTATCAGAATATACTGAGGTAATGGTTTTTGCTATTTCTATGAATTGGTGATTATTATCTCTGTAATGCTTTATGGCAAAATTAAGTGCCTCCTTAACTTTGACTTCATCAAAATTAGGGTCATTTCTTAATGCTGCAATAATATCTTGATAGTTCATAATTTAAGTTTAAGTAACTATGAGCCTAAGAATCTGTCGGAAAATAGAAAATATCTTAAAAAATAAGAAAATTTACCGTACCCTCCTATGGCTTGTTTTATTAAATTGATCATTAATTAGGGTAAATTCGCTATTCTCCGACAGGCTCCTAGCACAAAAAAGGCATAAAATTGTAGAAATATATTTAGAGAAAACCAATCTAACATAAATCACTTGTTTCATTTCTAAAATCCACTTCATAATAGGTGCAAATTTTTTAGTTGGTTAAATAATTTAATTGTTTCATAATGATCGAAAAACAAGTAATACCAAATCACTATCTAATTAGCAACATAACTGCTCTCAGATACTTTTAAGCTTTGCTAGTTGTAAATATTATTGGTTTGATGCTGAATTGGTACAAGCATTTGCTTCAGTATTTTTAGATACTTTTATTAGACTATTATGATTCTACCATAAATCCAGTGGAAAAAGTGTGTAAATTTCAAAATAGATTATATATAAAAATACGTAATAAACATACATAAGTACCTCACACTTTGGTTATAAGATATATAGTGAAACACATTAAATTAAGTAATTAAAGAACATAGCAATAATTTCAAATAATTTGCTACTGTTAACAAAGATATAATTTAATAGCAGCAAGAACGATAAAAGAGAGGAAGAAAAGAGCATCTTTTTCATGCCAGACAGCAAGCCTCCGATTTTCTTTTATTTTCCCAAGAATTAAATAATGTGGTTTCAAAATTGCCATCTTTTAAAAACCTCATAGTTAATGATTTTTTTTGTAATTTTTTAGACAAAAGCTTTTCTTTTTCTGATAGACCCTAATAATTCAACATCGCAAAGATTGTTATAATCATTCATAACAACGAAACTACTACATGTCCCAATACCTTAAACTTATAGGTTATTGCATTTATAGACTTACTTTGTCTATTTTAAGGAACTTAAATTATCTCTTTATTAATTCTCTCCAAGCAAATTTTCTCCGTCACTGTTTTTAATTTTTTAACCCTATCAATAAGGTAAAGTAGCTGTTCTTTAGTTATTCTATAATCTTTGTTATAGCGAGCTTCAATATAACCCTGTTCAAGTAATCTAAAACATTGCCTTTGCTCAACGCTAGAATGAGGAAATATTTGCCATAATTCTTCATTGTAATTTCCAGCTATACTCCCTAACTTTCTGATATCATGTAACTTTGGCTTATAACCGGAAAAAACTAATAATATAGCATTATAAAAACTTTCAGTAGCTTGGTGAAGGTAAAAAGCTGATAAAGCATAATTTCCTCTTTTCAATGGGTATTTACAATCTATAAAAAATTCTTTCCCACTTGTATACCAGTACTCATAATCTTTTCCAGCTATTTGCCTTCTTTTTTCCCAGGGTAAGTTTTTAGCTTCTGCCAGCTGAAATTCACCACTATCATATAAAAGAATTCCTTCTTTTTTAATATCAGAAAAGAAATAATGCCCCTTCTCCAACTGACTATTTACCGTCTTGATTGATTCAATCACTAAAGTTACCCATAGATCAAAAGGACTTCTTAATGATTTTCTCTCCAAACTTTTTTCTATTTTATCTTCTATTGATAACCCAGCAAAACCTTTATATTTACCTTTCTTCATGACTAACATAATATCTAGATCACTTTGATAGCTGTAGGTAATGTGACCTTTTTATACTCATCTTGTACCCAATCGCCTCTGGCATACGAGCCAAATATAATAATCATCGCAACCTTTTTTTCTGACACATGTAGAATTTCTTTGACAATACTATCAAGTCTTTCTTGAATGATCAGGGAGCGTTCAGGTAAAACAGTTTTCATATATTTGTAATGTGGATATCTACAACGCAGATTACTACAATCGGCTTTGTTGCATGAATCGGAATTTGGAGTAAATCGAGTTTTTGAATAAATAAAAAAAGCAGTGGAAATAGTAAAGTTAAGGAGTTAAGATATCCTCTTTTTTTAAGGTAAATATGCCGAACAAACACCAATATCCTTATCGTCATAAATTTGCCCGAGCTAAATACAAAATCAGTAATTCACGTGAGTACGATCAATCATTAAAAAATCGTGGTAGTCTAATAATTTGGTTTTCAGGGGAAGCGGTAGCAAAATGGAATAATCCCGTATCCGTACATAAGAAGCGGGGCGGTCAAGCGATCTATTCCGATCTTGCTATTGAGACATGCGTGAGGCTTGGATTAGTATACAAACAGCATTTACGGCAAACCGAAGGTTTTGTAGAATCGATTATAAAACTGCTGAATCTCGAGCTCAAAACGCCTGATTATACTACTATTTCAAGAAGAACAAAAAAACTTAAAGTGTCACGGCACCGTAGGGCAAATCGTGATCCCGTAACGCTTTGCGTCGATAGTACCGGTATAAAGATTTACGGCGAGCAGGAGTGGCAGGAAGAAAAATACGCACTGAAAGCAAGGAAATCGTGGAGAAAGCTTCATATCGCTGTTGATGAAAACGGATATATTGCAAGCTCTGAATTAACGACTCACAATATTAGTGATTGTGCTACGATAGGCACATTACTTGAGGAAATTGATAGTCCAATAGATACCGTACTAGCTGACGGAGCATATGACCAACCCTCTACATACAAAGCATTAATCGCCCATCAGAATCAACATGGTAATGAAATTCCTATAAAAGCAGTAGTACCGCCAAACTTAGGGTTCAGAGCAGAAATGCCCGATGACTCTAAATTAAGATTAGACAATATTCGTCTTATGGAACAAGGACGAAAGCGATGGCAAAAACATACCAACTACGGCAGGCGAGCCAAAGCAGAAAACGCTATCTACCGTTACAAATCAATTATAGGAAACAAATTAAAATCTAGAACTTTTTTAAACCAAAAAACCGAAAGTAAAGTAGCTGCTAATATTCTTAATATCATGACAAAACTCGGCATGCCGGATACCAAAAAATTTGCCTGATTTTTGACAAAAATTAAACAACACTTTCAAAATCTGATTCATGCAACAAAGCCCTTCTTATGTACGGATACGGGATTATTCCATTTTGCTACCGCTTCCCCTGAAAACCAAATTATTAGACTACCACGATTTTTTAATGATTGATCGTACTCACGTGAATTACTGATTTTGTATTTAGCTCGGGCAAATTTATGACGATAAGGATATTGGTGTTTGTTCGGCATATTTACCTTAAAAAAAGAGGATATCTTAACTCCTTAACTTTACTATTTCCACTGCTTTTTTTATTTATTCAAAAACTCGATTTACTCCAAATTCCGATTCATGCAACAAAGCCATTTAATAGAGGAGAGAGCCAGATAAGAAAATTAGTTAAATTCATGTAAAACCTCAAGTTTAATGTGTTAATAATTTAAAACCGTATTAAACGGTTTTAAATTGCTGGGGTAATATACACTAAGTTTTCTTCTTAGGCAAGCAATTATTTTGTCATTGTCAATAACATTCTAAAATGTCCGCGTTTTGTAACATTTGAATATTTTCAAAAACGCGAGGAATATAAGAGAGTATCACCCCTTGTACACAGTAGTAACCGGGTCTACCAAGGCCTTATAGATGCTTGAGCGCAGTACTTGGAAACTGGTACGCTGCGTTCTTAGGAGAGTAGAGCTCAGTAATGGGTTCTGCTTATCCGACATTCTGGTTAAAATAAGCTATTTGACCATAAAGATTCAAGAAATTCTTGTACTGGCCAAATTGTTACACTTTGGGTTCCAAAAGTTTCTATTCTTTTTTTATCAACAGTACATATGACATTAAGTTTTGCTCTATAATCTTTCCCAAATAAAAGAAGTCCCCTTATATCTTTGGATGTTATATTTTGTCTAGTTTTAACTTCAAAAGCTTGATCCCTGAATATAAAGTCTACTTCATGCCCTTCTGAATCTCGGTAATAAAATAACTCATCTCTAGTTTCACTCATGGTTTGGTATGCTTTGAGTTCAAGAAAAATATAATGCTCAAAAGCTTTCCCAGAATCAGATGTATGAAATCCACTGAAAGTATATTTAGATAAATAGTTGGCAACTCCAGTATCAAACAAATAAAATTTTGGTATTTGTGTTACAATTTGCCTGTTTTTACGTTTGGTATAAGGGTGCAAAAAATATCCTATATACATGTCTTCTAAAATCTCGAAGTAACTTTTTACTGTTGCTTTATTAACTCCGCAATCTCTAGCAATATTAGTAAAATTAATCATCTCAGTATGGCTTAAGGTAAGTACATCCAAAAATCTAATAAACGGTTCACGTTTTCGAATGTTTGCCTCTAATTGCACTTCATTAATTAAATAGTCATATACATAAGCAGACAGTGATTTTAAGGCAAATTCGGAACCATAATGTTCTGGTATTAACCCTCTATTAAAAATCCTATTCCAATTTAATTCTTTAAGTTCTGGGTAACAAAAAGGAAACATTTGATATCTCCATGCTCTCCCTCCAAGCAAATTAGCTCCAGATGATTTTAGTTTTCTTGAGCTAGAACCACAAAGTATAAAACTTATTCCCTTTATGTTTTCTATCATCCAATGAATTTCATTAAGTACTTGAGGTATTTTTTGCACTTCATCGATGACAAAAATCATACCATTCCTTTTGTCTTCTGGAATTGCAAGAATCTCTGAGCGAATATAGTGTGGATTCAATGAATATTTAGCAAAAACTTCGCTTTGTAAAAAATCAATAAAAATTGCATTTGGAAATCTTTGATGCAAAAATGTTGTTTTGCCAGTTTTTCTTGCCCCCCAAAGGAAAGCTGATTGGTCTTGAGGTAAACTTAGGTTTAATAACCTTTTTACAGACATAATGCTATCTATATATGGAATATTTAGCTATTATAATACCTGTTTATAGATTATGTCAAGTAATAGATCCAACGATGGCCCCCTATAGGTAGAATTTTAAATTTTAGTAGTGTTATTATTCTCAAATGGATTAGAACATTTGGAAAGCAACTCTTGAAAGTTAAAACAGATGTATATTGCTTTTCGTGTAGCTAAGAGTAATTATTACTATATAAAGGATTAGTATACTAAATTTAACAATTAACGTTATCTATTAGCAAATATCCTCTGGACTTGTGCCTCTTTTTAATTGCTTTGTTGCATGAATCAGATTTTGAAAGTGTTGTTTAATTTTTGTCAAAAATCAGGCAAATTTTTTGGTATCCGGCATGCCGAGTTTTGTCATGATATTAAGAATATTAGCAGCTACTTTACTTTCGGTTTTTTGGTTTAAAAAAGTTCTAGATTTTAATTTGTTTCCTATAATTGATTTGTAACGGTAGATAGCGTTTTCTGCTTTGGCTCGCCTGCCGTAGTTGGTATGTTTTTGCCATCGCTTTCGTCCTTGTTCCATAAGACGAATATTGTCTAATCTTAATTTAGAGTCATCGGGCATTTCTGCTCTGAACCCTAACCTGGATATTGCATGAGGGTGGTATTTAAAAAAATAAAATGGCAATATCGCTTATAAGTGGTCATGGATATGTTAATTTTCACTTAAATTATGTCTAAATATGCAATTTTTCTGATTTAAGATAGAATCCTCCCTTACCCCCATTTTTTATTGTACCGGGGACAGTACCATATTAGCTTATTCTATAGCTAATTTTTTCATAACACTATCCCATATATGTTGGTAAGGATAAGATGAAGACAACAAGAATTTAATGCTCCTAGTAAGATTTTCAGCCTGAGTGATATCATTTCTTTGCCCAGCAGTTAGTGTAAACTTCAGTGGGTTACCCAATGTCAACGAGGGCATGAATTTTAGTACTAAAACCACCTTTGCTTCTACCTAACCTGGATATTGCATGATAGATAATAAGCCAATTGTTCTAGGTTCTGTCGCATCTATTGCCAGTGATCTTTAAAGCTGCTATAAAGGCTTAAAAAATATTTGAATGCCGCTTTATATTTCTCCGAAATTACTCAAGTACTTTAAAGGATTTTGTTCATCTCCCGAGATAATAATGCTCTTTGTCTATATGAAATGTAGGTTTTCTCTAAGCTACCGAGATTTAGAAGAAATGGCTAGCATTAGAGGGGCTAAAATAGATCATGCTACTCTGCAAAGATGGGTAATAAAGTTTGTGCCGCTGATAGATACGGCTATAAGGAAACGTAAAAAGCCTGTGGGTAATAGCTGGAGGATGGATGAAACATATATCAAAATAAACGGTGCTTAGGTCTATTTATATAGAGCCGTTGATTTACTAGGTAATACCATAGAGTTTTTGCTTAGGAAACACAGAGATGCTGTGGCTGCTAAAGCATTCTTCCGTAAGGCTTTTAAATATAACGGTCATCCGGAGAAGGTAACTATCGATAAAAGCGGTAGTAATATTTCTGCTCTCAAAGCCGCCAACAAAGAGCTTGCTAAAGATAAGCAAATTGAGGTACGACAAGTCAAATATCTCAATAATATTGTTGAGCAGGATCATAGATTTATTAAGAAACGAACGAAGCCAATGCTAGGCTTTAAGAGCTTTCGTTCAGCAAAAATTACTATTACCGGTATTGAAAATATTCGCATAATTCAAAAAGGACAATTAATCGGATCTAATGACAATCTTTCTACTTTCGAAAATTTTAAAATGTTAATGGCTGCATAACGTCCAAAATCTCAGTTTTGTTGCTTCAAGCAAATCTTCAATTATAGATGCGACAGAACCAGTGTATAAGCCTCTAGTACCAACTTAACTATGGTAGATTATATGAATGAGAAAAATATTTACTTATTATTACACGATTAGATATACCAAAATATAAATGCGTAAAACATGATCATCCTGCAGGGATAAAGCATTTGAGTAAGATAAATTATTGCAGGATATTTTTCTATAACAGAGAAGAAATTAACAGCAATTCCGACTCCTAGTTCGCTTTTGCCCCGTTTCTGTAATTTAACCCACAGTTAGCCAAAAGAATTATAGTTTAACCTACTATGCTGAACATGAAAAGAAATGTAGCCATGATGTGTAAAACTCTACAGGTTCTGTTGAAAAAAGTCATGATACATTTAACTCAAGTTTTGACAAAAAGATAGTAGGGCTTGTAATTTATGATATAAATGTGATTAAATAAAAAAGAGGTCATGAGTGTGTATGGTTCAAGAAATATTACAAGAGGTAATCTTAATGTTCGTTGATGGTAATGCTAATATTTGTTCATCATATCCTAAGCGTTATAAGAAAATATTGACACAGTAATTTTAAAATGATAACGTATGCTAATGCTCAAAATGAAGCTAAAAACTGAAATCTTTTATTCAGGTTATATAAATTAATTAAGAAGGTTATCTTATGAACGCACAAAAAGCAGAGGAAGTTAAAAACTATTTAGTGAATTCTATTAAAAATACTCAAACAAAAGGGCAGGTTGAGAATATGTTGGAAGGAAAGCTAGATGATATTAGAGAGATTCACAAAAAATATGGTCCAGCAAGTGAATACTTACTTGCTGCATATGATGTTGAGCATCTTGAAAGACCTGCAATAGCTTTAGCATACCAAGAATACTTGGAGGCAAAAGTAGCTGGAGATGTTTTATTTTTAGATGAGTAATACTAAATAATGTTCCCAACAAAAGACCATTCATGCTTAAATTACACAGGTAGAGTAGTTTACAATCATTATGTTCCGCAACGAACGTATTCTGTACCATATGAAGTTCATAAGAGACTGCATTGTGTAAAAACTAGTGATAAGAGAATAGATATTCAACTTGGATATGAACATAATGTTTTTAGAGTAAGTGATTACAGTGGGTTACATGGTAATGCTGATAGGTCATTCTCAATTCGAGTTCCAAAAATCTCTGATATAATAATTGCAAAAAGGTGGGTAGATAAATCTATTCTTAAGGAGATGGAGTTATTAGGTGACAATATTAGTTGTGTTACATATTCTAATACTTTTGGTTTAGGGGCTATAGCTACTTCAAATATTGAGAATCATTATTTTTCTAAAGGCAAATGCCATATTGCCTATATTCCGTCTCTACAGTCATACTCATCGATGGATTTTACTTGTTTTGACTCAATAAATAACGCTTCTCTTCAAGAGATTTTAACTGTGAAGAATAAGAATATTGATGGTATTGTTTCTTTACAGTTATCACAGATAATAAGTTTATTTTTTTGCGAAACTAGTAGAAATCCTTCAGCTTTTTTAACATTTCCTATGTGTTTAGAATTGGCTGAAAAAATATATTCCTTCTTAAGATATCATGATGAACAAAGAGCAAAAGATGCTCTTAATGAGATACATAATGCCAGTGCAAATTATCAAAGATTATCAGCAGAAGCAGGAGGAACATTACTATTTGTAGATACAACTAACTCATTAGCCTCAATATTAAAATCTGCGATTGTTAAAGATGTAATATTAAGTTTATTTTCTCTTGCTATGCAAAACGCTGTGCAAGCAAGTAGAGAAATTAGTATACATATTAATGCAATATTTCAGCAAAGAGACGTGGCAAATATAGATGAATTAAATCATAAATATGATACAAGAATAAGGGGCAGTCTTGCTGATGCTAAAAAATTTTTAAAATTAGAAAATACCCTAATCGAGCAGTATAAAAAACATGTATTACAAAATCAAGATCCAGATCAAAATATTAATTACAACATGATAGTAAAAAATTGGTTTGATATTGACATTAATATTTCTGGTGAATGTGATGTATTAGTAACTGGATTGGTTAATCCAGAACATGCTTTAGCGGATATGAGCTAATTAGTGATCTCTATTGAATTGATCATACGCATCAAGTGAAGACAAGAAAGTATGTTATACTGGTATTACGGTAGTAAATTATGAATTACAAAGGAGCTAATATATGGTATAAATTTTGCAATATTAACAAGTCCGTCCACCAGTGTGCCAAGCAAAGTGCGTAAGGAACAGTTGCTGAAAATTCAGCTGTCCAATAGCTAGAAACACCGCAAGATTCTATGCCTATCAGGCACTTTGGTACGTTAGCCATAAAAGTTAGAACCTGCTCTCTCATTAATTTTTTCTTTAATATTGTCTTACCATTTTTATCTACACCGTGAATTTGAAAAATTCTTTTTGCAATATCTATACCAATTGTGGTAACTTCCATATGGGCCTCCTTATTGTTGTTTAGGATTCATTTCCTATCCTAGAAGATTAGCATTTGCTTCTCATTCTGTATATAGGGTAGGTCCATTCCATTATCTTTAGTTTTCTTTTTAAATACGAATATAGCTCTTAAAGGGACTTTAAGGGTGTCTATAGAAGATATATATTTTTTACTTTTACTCAAACATAAAACACAAATACATGTGTTGTACAAGCCTATAATCGCGAAAATTGATGGTTTGCAAATAAATCTATTTGTAGTGGCTCGCTTTCGAAACGACATTGGCTTGCTTTCGTTGTAAAAACCGGCTCAAATTAAATGACTTTTAAAATTCAATCTGGCTCACATTATTTGACATTATAATTTTTTTTGTAATGTCATTGTAAGTTTTAGTAATAGATTGTGTGTTATAAATGATAATCCAGACTCTAAGTTTAGTTATAAGTATATTTTACACATTACACTTCATTTACCTAGGGCGTGTCATCAATTAAGTTGACATAAATATTAGGATGAGGCAAATTAGATATTGGTAAAAAAATAAGAAGGTGACCAATGCGCAGATATGCTTTAAGAGATGATCAATGGGAAAGGATAAAGGATATTTTACCTGGAAAAGAAGGAGACGTAGGAGCAAGTGCCAAAGATAATAGATTATTCGTAGAAGCTGTATTATATAGATATCGTGCTGGTATACCGTGGAGAGACTTACCAGAAAGATTTGGAGATTTTAGAGTAATTCATACAAGACATACACGTTGGAGCCAAAAAGATGTATGGAAGAAGGTTTTTGAACTACTTGCACAAGATGCAGATAATGAATATAGTATGATTGATTCAACGATTGTTAGAGTACATCAACATAGTGCCGGAGCTAAAAAAAAGTCATAGTAGATGACCAAGCAATAGGTCGTAGTAAAGGTGGTTTATCAACTAAAATTCATGCAACTGTTGATGCTTTAGGAAATCCGAGAGTCAATCATTTATTTTGTGTAAGTTCTATTTTTTACATTCCAATAAATCATATTTAAAATCACCACAAAGTATTTCAAATTGATTCAAAGCTAATGACCAATCTTTTATGGGCATAGTCCATTTTTTAGATGCATTTTGCAGAGCTAAAAATATTATTTTCTGAATTGATTTATCATCTGGAAACACCCCCTTATTTTTGATGATTTTTCTAATTTGACGGTTGACAGATTCAATGGTATTTGTTGTATAAATTACCTTTCTTATTTCCTCAGGAAAAGCAAAAAATGGGATTATCCCAGACCAATTACGTTGCCAAATATCAGAAATTACTGGATATTTTTTGTCCCATTTTGAACTAAATTGTTGAAGTTTTAGACTTGCCATTTCTTCATTATTTGCTGTATAAATTTGCTTCAAATCTGTGGTCACCTCCTTTAAATCCTTATATGAGACATACTTCACTGAATTGCGAACCATATGAACTATACATAACTGTACTATAGTCGCAGAAAATATGCTACTTATCGCTTCCGGAAAACCTTTTAGACCATCAACACAAGCAACATAAATTTGTTCTACTCCTCGATTTTTTAACTCAGTAACTACTTGCATCCAGAATTTAGTACCTTCATTTTTTCCTACCCAAATACCCAGCAACTCCTTCTTTCCTTCTATATTAACAGCAATCGCTAAATATACTGCTTTATTTATCACTACCTGGTTATCCCTAGACTTAACATGAATACAGTCTAAGTATAATATTGGATAAACCTTATCTAAACCTCGATTTTGCCACCTAGTTACTTCGTCTATTACTCCATCGGTTATTGTCGATATTAAATCACCGGAAACCTCAGTTTGATATATTTCTTCCAAATGACCTCGAATTTCACTGACTGTCATTCCTCGACCATAAAGTGAGATAACTTTATCGTCAAATCCACTGAATCTTCTCAGCCCTTTAGGTATTAATTTGGGAACAAACTCTCCTTCTCGATCTCTTGGTACTTCCAGAGTAACCTTCCTACCATCATCATCAATTATTGTCTTTTCATAGCTACCATTACGACGATTATTATCTACTTTCGGCATTTTACTATGCTTTGAATAACCTAATTCATGCTCTAGTTCACTTTCTAATATTTTTTCAACTATTTGCTTTTTTAGTTGTTGAAATAATCCTTCTTTGCCAAACAACTTAGATGGATCGGCTTTTGATAATAATTCTTCTACTAAATTATTACTTATATTATTATCTTTTAGTTCTAGTATCTTCTTTTTTATTTTTTCTGACATATTTTACCTTGTTATAAGTTGTTTTCTTACAGTACTTCTTACTGCTTACTTTTGCAACTTACACAAAGTATATTATAGACTCCGTTTCTGTAATTTAACCCTATTTATTACAAGTTTTAATGATTTTATCCATTTTATTCATTAACTCTACGCTTTCTCTTTGACTTAACAATGCATCATATTTCTTATATATTATTGAGGGATTGCCTATATTATAGGTAGTATGTGTACTAGTGCGACCACTCATTTGCTGAGAAAATAAAGTAATGGCATAATTTTCTGTACCAACTCTATGAAATGTCAAGGTATCATTTATCGTTAAATCATTTTTTATGTCACGTGAACCAGGTAAAAAATAGTGATCACCATATTTATATAAGTGACTGGACATAATACCTACTTTTACATTAGTTTGAAAAAATGAAACTTTTGTTTGTTCTTCCCTAGGTCCAGTAAAACTCGTGCGAGTTAATAAATATAAGCCAAAGTTAGCATCTAATGCGTATTTTGCTGGGATAACGGCATATGTTGGTTCACAAGTGATCCTGCTAACAAACTGCTAGCAGAAGAGCCGTAATGATTATGAGGAAACTCATCATGTTTTTGTATACTTGGCATAATTTTATGTATTCTAATTCTTCTTTGACTATCTTGATATAGACAAAATGATATGAAATTAGCAGCACTACTCTTCTTAGCTTGTGGCAAAAGATCTTTCTCTATAAAATAAAGGTCATTATATATTACTTTCACTACATCCTGTTTTTTTAAGCTCACTTTATCAAGAGCATCATATGATGATAATGCTAAAACCCTTGATAATAGTTTTTGTTCTAAATTTTTAATCTTTATGTTTCGTAAGAATTCAAGACTTGTTTGCACATTATAACTTTTTTTAAAACCTAATATATCTTCGATTAAAGTACTTTGCACTCTATTAATCAGCTTCACTTGTTGTCCTGAATTAATAAGTTTAGCACTATTTAACAATCTTACTTTTAACTCATCATAAGATATTACTTCTCTTGCCCAATTATATCTGTCAGCAATTTCCCCTTGAGGTCCAAAATCTTCACCATTAAATTGTGCAAGCTCTATATTAGCAGTAAATGGTCGATATTTATTTAAATCTTTACCCCAGACAAAATTAAAGTCTTCATTATGCACTAATGTCTTATAATCATGACTATAATTATTTGCTAATATTGAAGTTACTTGACAAAGTATTAAACAAATAATTATTAACAAATAATTAAGTTTATAGACTTTTTTATATTGCAAGTACCATGGTGTAGCTTTAATCATTATAACCCCCTAGTGTTTTATAGTCACCTTTTTGGTTAAAACCCCCAGCTTCAGCTGGGAAAGACTTCAGTCCTTGTTCTAATATTTCGAATTGCTGCAACAGATGCGACAGAACCAGGTCAAAGGGCTTACCCCTTTGACAAAGAACTAGGATTTAAGCAGATTGTTGATCTCCTGAATAGATAAACCGGTAATACGAGAGATTTCAGGGATAGAGTAATTATTTGAGAACATATTTTTTGCTACTTCATATTTCCCTTTAGCTTCTCCGATCTGCATGCCTCTAGCTTCACCTATTTGGATACCCCTAAACTCACCTTCTTCGATATATTTCTGTGCTATAGTTCTCATAATATTAACTTGTTCTTCTTCTGATAAATATTTGGCTAGTACTTGCTCTAATTCTAATTGCTGTTCTTCTTGCAACTTAGCGTCAGTATACCATAAAAACGATTCTAAGTAAATATAACCATTCTCTTTATCTATTAACACTTCTAGCTTAAACCTTCTTAAAAACTCCTCCCACAATTTAAGCATATCTCGTTGATGTATATGCTTCATGACATAGCTCATCATTAGATAGTGCTAGTGCGTTACAAAGTTTAACGCATCAATATCATATCCATGTAATTGATAGGCTAAAGCAACATTTAAATGATATTCACTCAGGCAAAGAGATGATAATAGACGGGAGATCATTTACATGTCAGTTAAAGTTACTAGATTATGCATTAAAGGTGCATGAGAATAATGAGTTTTTTCCTAGAGAACATATACAGCAAGGTCGAGATAAATTTGCTGCCCAGCAAAGAGTAATATCCAAGGAGTTCGAAGGTCCTTCTCTATAGTATAGAGTTGTTTACTAAAAGTAGTGTATTTACAGGATTTAGGTCTAGTGATGCAAGTTATTTTTTGATATCTATTTGATGTGTACTAATTTATAAGTTAGAAGATAATAGAAAAAGTACTAAATATACTGTAGATTAAATTGTAAATTGGCATATAATAGACAAGATAGTAAACGAATTGATTTAATATACGTATTTGGATAGATAAAATGAGATTATTTGGTTATGCAAGAGTATCAACTTCCGATCAATCATTAGAAATACAAAAACAGGCTCTCAAAAAAGCTGGGGTTATCGAGTCAAGAATATTTTCTGACAAAACAACAGGTAGTAATCTTGAACGAGAAGG
Source organism: Candidatus Tisiphia endosymbiont of Ceraclea dissimilis (assembly GCF_964030735.1). Classification (NCBI taxonomy): domain Bacteria; kingdom Pseudomonadati; phylum Pseudomonadota; class Alphaproteobacteria; order Rickettsiales; family Rickettsiaceae; genus Candidatus Tisiphia; species Candidatus Tisiphia endosymbiont of Ceraclea dissimilis. The sequence goes on along the minus strand of NZ_OZ034917.1, from coordinate 403,152 downwards.
GCTAAAATCATTAATGGTGAAAGTTGAGGAAGGTGATGCAGTGTTAATTACTAAACTGGATAGATTAGGTAGGGATACAGCAGATATGATCAGCCTGATTAATCACTTTGATAAAATGAATGTAGGGGTACGTTTCTTAGATGATGGTATTAACACGGAAGGAGCTGCTGGTAAAATGGTAGTAACCATTTTATCAGCAGTAGCACAAGCAGAACGTCTGAGGATTTTAGAGCGTACCAATGAGGGGCGACTTGAAGCAAAGCTCAAAGGCATAAAATTTGGAGCTAAACGCAGGATTGATAGAAAGCAATTGCTGCAATATCATGAACAAGGTATTATTGGAACTAGTTTAGCTAAAAAAATGAGTATCAGTAGAGCTGCTGTGTATAAGATACTCAAAGAAGAGCGATCAAATGTTGGCTAAATGATAGATAACAAGTAAGTAGCAAAATGCCAAAAAAACCTAAACATGACCAGCTTTTTAAAAGAATTATGGGCAATGAAATAGCTGCACAAGAATTTTTAGAGTATTATCTACCGAGTAATTTTAAAGAACAGTTAGATTTATCAAAAATTAAAGTAGAGAAAGAAAGTTATATTGAAGAGAGCTTGAGAAGAAAATATAGTGATATAGTTTATGCTGTAAGCACTAAAAATAAGGAGAGTGCTTTTATCTACATTTTATTAGACCATCAGTCAACAAGTGATTATTGGATGGCACTAAGGCTTTGGAAATATACGTTACTATTATGCGAAAGACATAAAAAGAATAATGATAAGCTACCACTAATCTACCCAATGATTATGTATAACGGTGTAGAGGAATATAGTGCACCAAGAAACATATGGGAATTGTTTACTGACCCTATGCAAGCTAAAGAGTTAATGGTGTCAGATTATCAATTAGTAGATTTACAGAGTATGTCGGATGATGAGATAGTTCAGCAGAAGCATTTAGGAATGATGAGCTATGTCATGAAGCATATACATCAACGAGATATGCTTAAATTGTGGGAGGAGTTTTTAAGAAGGTTTAAGCTAGAAGTGTTAATAGATAAAGAGAATGGTTATATTTACTTAGAATCGTTTTTATGGTATACTGACGCTAAGTTGCAAGAAGAACAGCAATTAGAATTAGAGCAAGTACTAGCCAAATATTTATCGGAAGAAGAACAAGGTAACATTATGCGAACTATTGCACAAAAGTATATTGATGAAGGCAAAGCTGAGATAGTTAAAAATTTACTAAAGGCTGGTTTATCTGTTGACTTTATTACTCAATCTACCGGCTTGAGTCGGTCGCAAATTGAGTCTTTGTCCAAGTAAGTGTGGAAAATTTTGAGTCTTAAGTGGATAGTATTTAAAACCAGAGGAAAAGCTTATGCAGTTTTACTGCAAGTATACGATTGATAACCGCTATCCTCTCAGAAATTAATGATGATTGGATTACTGATAAACCTTATTTACATATTAATACATAAAAAAATGAACGATAAAATGTGAATTTACAGAATTAATGTTGCTTTATCTAAATATAAATAAAATTGTAAAGTTTATTGTTTTCTAAAACTAGAAATGATAGCATGACGCTTTGAGTCTTTTTTAACATTTTTATATTGAAAGGGCAAAAACTTTAAATAATACATGTAAAATTATGGATAAAAAAAGTAAAAGGGAATCAAGTAGTATTATAAGTCAGCAGAGTATTATCTCCACTCAATCTTCAGGCTCATCGATAAATCTGCCTAGCGGCAGCAGTGCTGAAGTATTACACTCTACGCCTACAGCTTCTTCGCATATTACAAAAAAACATAAATCATATGTTTACAAGTTTTTAGAACATCTCTTTAAAATAAATATGAGTCAAGATGCTTTAGTAGATATCATAATTAATGAGGATATAAACGATAATCAAATCTTAATAGTGGGACGTCCTAAACTATTAGGAAGTGCAACAAAACAAATGCGCCATGTAACTCCGTATGCCTTCATAGAAAAAGCTATTAAAGAGAAAATTGCCACAACAAAAAACCCAGAAGAATATAAATCTTATATAAATGATATACTAGAAACTGTTAAACCTATAATAAAAAGCAAAGATGGAATATGTCTGACCCATGATCAATACTCAAAACTAGTTGCTAACGCCACATTACAAACTGAAGAACAAGAAGTATTTAAATTATCTACTACTAGCAGAGAATATTATTTAATACATGACGATATCCTTATAACACTATTTAAAAATCATAATGATTTTTCTCAAAATGAAAAAGATAAAGCCAAGTCAGATTTTAGCTCTAAATTTAGTAAGTATATTACTTATGGCATGGCATATCTTATTGAAGAAATATTAAATCCAAATGATCATAATACTATAACAATGACCTGTGAAGGAATTGCAAGAATAATACTCACTTTATTTAATCAGGATAAGTATGCTGCTTTTCCTGAAGAAGGCAATTCTTTATTAGAAGAGATTCGTGTATATGATAATAAAGATGATGCAAAAAAAGCAGCAACATTAAAATTAGAACAGCAGAAATATACTATAAAAAATCATGCTGAAATTACCAAAGGTCCTGCTCTAGATATTAAAACGAAATATGATGCATGTATTAGAATTGTTAACAATGAGGGGGCAATAGTAAAAAGAGCAGCAAAAGCATTAGATATTATAAATTCTTTAATATCTAGCAAGCGAGATACTGACGATTTAACTGAAGAAATACGCAAACAACAAGATCAGTATAACACTAAGTATGATTTTAATATTAAAATAGGAAGTGTAAAACTTACTAAATATAATACAAAAATTGATTTTAATAATAACTTACATGATATTTTCCAATTTCACGTTGCAAAGCATCTATATTCAGTGTTTGATTTTAAACCATTAGAAATAAAAATATTGACCCCTAGACAAAAAGGTGACGCTCATAATACTATTGCATATATCCTTCTGCCAGCGGAACAACAACAGCACAGTATTCAGTACAAGAAGGAAAAATATATAGAGAATTACAATATAATGCTCGAAAAGGTTATAACGATAATGCAATATTTCGTTCAAACATGGATAACAATACTATAAAAGATATATTACAAAAAAAAGTTATTAATCATATAACAATTTCTCTAATACCTTTTAAAGAATTAAAAGTAGGATGTACGATAAATGACAGTCAAGAAGGAATGAAAGAAATATTTAATACATTTCTAACATTGGTACAAAATGATTATAAAGACTCTAAAGATTGTAATGGGAAAACAATAATGTTAGATAAGCAGTGGAAAGAACAAATTGCTAATGAATATGTAAAATATAATGAATCTATTAACATAACTGGTGCATCTGAACCTATAATAGATAATTATGAGATATAATATTTAAATATATACTTAAACTCACAGTTAGTAACTTATTATTAAAAAATATTTCAGGAGAGTATTGTATGCCTAAAAGTAATTTACAAATGGTTTTAGAAGGAAGTCATTCAAGATTTCTAACCCGTAGTATTTATAACGCCCCTGAAACTATTACTAAATGGGTAGAGGAAAATCTAATTCAGGATAACCCCAATACAAATTCTCAATCAAAAATTGCATTTTATGAAGCAGAAAAATCCTTAATAACTGGATATATTATGACAAATAATTTCCAAACATTAAAAAACCTTATTAATGCCATAGATCATGAACAATTCAATAATAATCAAAAATTAAAGATAAATGAATGCAGAGTTTTAGCAAATGCCATAATAGAGGCACAAAAATACAGATGTGTACAGGAAGGTGGAAGTGCTATGCATAGTGATCTTAATAAGTTACTACGTACTAAATATCAAGAGTTAACAGACGAAACTTATAAATCTAAAATATCAGGAATAGTAAAGCAAGCCTTATCAATTGTCTGTCATGAACCATCAACAGAAGTTACTACTATAGGAGATGATGGACCAAGTGGCAGCATGGTAGATACTTTATAACATCACAACAACAGATACCTATACGGATTACAATTGTTTTTATATTATTAATAATAACGGATAAAAAACTAAAAAAATAACTTTAATTATCCGCTTTAAATTTTGTACTATTGACCATTAAGTGTAGAGGCTTGATTTCGAAAAGACATTGACTGTATCTTTTTACGTGTCCAGAAGAAATTTAACTAACAACACCTTTTTATTGCATATAATTCGCTTTAAAGATGCAAAAATCACATCCTTGGGTTGAAAATGATAAATAAAAAGTTATCTTGTTAATTGAAGATGTTGTGATTACGTCTGAACTATCACGTTTAGGACAACCAATTAAAGAAACATTAAACATTGTTGAAGAAATTACTCTTTAATGACCTAATTTTGGGAGAACGTTCGCTGAGCTGTGTCAGTATAGAATATCATAGTTTAAAATTCAACCTATCAGGGAAGAAAATATCTAGCTGGGAAACGGTTACCGCCCAATTTGGGATTGGCATATTCCACTTTGCTGTAATCTGTTTTATAGCACAAAAAACCAATTTGAACAAGGCATTTTCACTTGTAAAAGCACCTTTAGTTTTAGTATATTTTCTGACCTGACGGTGAAAACCCTCAATCGGATTGGTAGTATAAATTAGCTTTCTTACCTCAGATGAATACTTAAAATATATAATGGTCCCCATATTTTGGACACAAAAATAAGAGAAATGAGATAGAATTCTCTAGCAAACAGGGAGAGCTAGAGATGAAAAAACAAGTAAGGCAATATAGTGCTGAGGAGAAAGCCAAAATTGTCATAGAAGCAATTAAGGGAGAGTTAACAATAGCCCAGATAACCAGTAAGTATGGTGTTCATGCAACACAGATAAGTAACTAGAAAAAACAAGGACTTGAACTGTTAGTACAAGGTTTTAAGAATAAAACACAGAGTGCTGATCCAAATCAGCAGGGGTTAATCAAGAATCTATATGAGCAAATTGGTCAGTTAAGTGTTGAGTGTGACTGGCTCAAAAAAAAATCTGCATTGTTTGGAATTAAAGGTTAGGTCTAATATGATAGAGCCTAATCATAATAAGTTAACAATTGTACAACAGTGTAAGTTATTGGATATTAGTAGGTCAACCTATTACTATCAACCTGCTGGTATTAGTGAAGCTGGTATTAGTGAACAAGAGATCAAGATTATGGCAATAATTGATGAAACCTATACTACGCATCCATATTATGGTATGCGGCGGATGGCTAAATATTTACAAGCCCAAGGTTTTTCGGTAGGTCGTAAAGCTGTTAGACGTTACTACCAGATAATGGGTCTTGAAGCTGTTTATCCTAAAATAAATTTAAGCAAGAGGAATCAGGTACATAAAATATATCCTTATTTACTAAAAGGATTAGACATAGTATTGCCAAATCAGGTTTGGAGTGCAGATATAACGTATATAAGACTGAGCCAAGGGTTCGTATATTTAGTAGCTATTATTGACTGGTATAGTCGTTATATTCTAAGTTGGCGAATCTCCATTAGTTTGGAAAGTGAATTTTGTGTGACAGCCCTTGAAGACGCTATAGCAAAATATGGTATGCCAAAAATATTTAATACTGATCAAGGAGTACAATTTACCTCGGAGAATTTTGTTAGTACGCTAAAACTACATAATATCTTGATTAGTATGGATGGTAAGGGACGGGCTTTAGATAATATTTTTATTGAACGTTTTTGGCGTTCATTAAAACAGGAAAAAATTTATTGGATTATTTTAACAACAGTAAAGGAGGCAAAGACGGCAATTAACGAATATATGGACTTTTATAATAGACAAAGGATGCATCAAGCTTTGGATTATAAAACTCCAGAATTTCTATATTTTGAAAAAAATATTGTATAAAAACAACAATTTAATTTTTGAGAATTATATCTCTATTTATCTAAATTTTTGTCTAGACAAAGGGGACCACCTCAGTATTATTATTGCTTATCTGAAACTTCAGCAGAAGTATCAATAGCAGGGGAATCATCAAGTCAAGAATGATATGAAATGTTGTTACAGAGAACGGTTAATTAATAAACTTCTTATATTAAATGAGAGAGCAAAAGATAAAGTAGATATAGCATTAGTTAAAAAAGCTATATTTTTTGCTAAAAAATATCATGGTGACCAGAAGAGACAATCAGGTGAGCCATATTATTCTCATCCGATAGAAGTAGCTTATATGGTAGCTGATTATTTATTTAGAACAGATATAATAGTTACAGCAATACTGCATGATACTATAGAAGATACTGACTTGACTAAAGAAATGATAGCAGAAAAATTTGGAATAAATGTAGCAAATCAAGTACAAGATTTAACAAGGATAAAAGGTAAAGGAATAAAGATTAGTTCAGCAGAAACAGTAGAATTATTGTATAAGGAGAAAAAATATGATGTACTTCTAGTCAAGTTATTTGATCGGCTCCATAATATGCAAACTATAGGAGCTAAATCTCCTGAGAAGATTAAGAAAATTGTAATGGAAACTTTAAACTATTTTATTATTTTAGCTCCTTACTTAGGAGTATCAGGAATAGAAAAACAATTCTATAAATTATGTTGGAGGGTGCTAAATCAGAACCAATTTGTTGATAAAACATTAATAACTATTAATGGAAAACATATATCTTATACTTCACGGTTAAGTAACCTATTATATAATGATATTCAGTCAATATTTATAGTATAAAGTACTAATATTTATAATGTATTTACTTTAATTTATTAATTTTGGAGTAGTTGAAATACTTTATGTTTAAAATTAATTCTATTAAATGTATATATTACATGAATTTCTTGAGTATCGCTATTCATAATAATGGCAGGATATGAATATTCTTGGGAGATAATTTCATTATATTCTATGTCTCCTTTAGGAAATAAAGAGTTTTTTATTATAATAGGACACCAATTTAATCCATCATTAAAAGAAATAGCCATACTAAGTATATTACGCGATGTGGAACGATTTGCCACTCTATTGTATACTAATAATATATTGTTGTGAAAATTGATAGCATCAATAGCACTATCAGGGTTCAATAAATCAGTTGATTCTAGGTTACTCCAATTTATCCCTTTATTTATAGATATTGCTCTATGTATATAAAGTATAGAAAATAGTGGATTATTAATATTTCTAGGTCTAACTAACATTATAATTTTATTATCTGTATTATTATTGTTAATCAAGGTTGGTTGTATAAAGCCTCTATAACTTTTTTGGTAGATTTTTGGATTATCCGGTAAGATAGGATTACTTATATTCCATGTACATAAGTCTGAGGAACTTTCAATAAAGGAGAAGTCATCTATACAGCTTTCTCTAGAACTAGGTAAAAAAATATTATGCTGTAAAATTAATGGTTTATTACGTGTAGGTCCTAAAACTCCATGCAAAAGTTCTGGTTCTTGCCAATTAAGTCCTTGATCATCGGAGCGAGAAAGTACACCACTCCATGTTCTTGGGTAAGGTCCGATCTTACTAAAAATTAGTAACTGATTATTAAATAGTGTTAATACAGGATTTCCACAACTAATAGTTCCGTTGTTAGTTTTAAGAGGAATATGATGATCTTTAAAATATTGTGGGGAAACAATTCTTTGAGGTGAATTCCATTGATATTGTTTATTTTTCTTTAATCCTCGACATACCCAAATACTATTATTTTCCTCTAAGACACCTGGTTCAAATCGTCTTTTACCAAAAAATGTAACTATAAGTTTTTGATCATTTAAAATAAATATAGTAGCAGAGTGAACATCCTTAAGATCAGAGTTAGACAGAATAAACTCATCTATTTTAGTTTCTAATATAGGAATGTTTTTTTTCATAAAATCTGTATGATCAGGGAGTTGTTTTTATCTAAATTCTTTTAGATGTTTTGGTTAGTTTTTTCTAATTTTTCAAAATAATATAGTCCAAGAGCAAGGCTTTGTTGCATGAATCAGATTTTGAAAGTGTTGTTTAATTTTTGTCAAAAATCAGGCAAATTTTTTGGTATCCGGCATGCCGAGTTTTGTCATGATATTAAGAATATTAGCAGCTACTTTACTTTCGGTTTTTTGGTTTAAAAAAGTTCTAGATTTTAATTTGTTTCCTATAATTGATTTGTAACGGTAGATAGCGTTTTCTGCTTTGGCTCGCCTGCCGTAGTTGGTATGTTTTTGCCATCGCTTTCGTCCTTGTTCCATAAGACGAATATTGTCTAATCTTAATTTAGAGTCATCGGGCATTTCTGCTCTGAACCCTAAGTTTGGCGGTACTACTGCTTTTATAGGAATTTCATTACCATGTTGATTCTGATGGGCGATTAATGCTTTGTATGTAGAGGGTTGGTCATATGCTCCGTCAGCTAGTACGGTATCTATTGGACTATCAATTTCCTCAAGTAATGTGCCTATCGTAGCACAATCACTAATATTGTGAGTCGTTAATTCAGAGCTTGCAATATATCCGTTTTCATCAACAGCGATATGAAGCTTTCTCCACGATTTCCTTGCTTTCAGTGCGTATTTTTCTTCCTGCCACTCCTGCTCGCCGTAAATCTTTATACCGGTACTATCGACGCAAAGCGTTACGGGATCACGATTTGCCCTACGGTGCCGTGACACTTTAAGTTTTTTTGTTCTTCTTGAAATAGTAGTATAATCAGGCGTTTTGAGCTCGAGATTCAGCAGTTTTATAATCGATTCTACAAAACCTTCGGTTTGCCGTAAATGCTGTTTGTATACTAATCCAAGCCTCACGCATGTCTCAATAGCAAGATCGGAATAGATCGCTTGACCGCCCCGCTTCTTATGTACGGATACGGGATTATTCCATTTTGCTACCGCTTCCCCTGAAAACCAAATTATTAGACTACCACGATTTTTTAATGATTGATCGTACTCACGTGAATTACTGATTTTGTATTTAGCTCGGGCAAATTTATGACGATAAGGATATTGGTGTTTGTTCGGCATATTTACCTTAAAAAAAGAGGATATCTTAACTCCTTAACTTTACTATTTCCACTGCTTTTTTTATTTATTCAAAAACTCGATTTACTCCAAATTCCGATTCATGCAACAAAGCCTATATCAAAGACCAATGAACTAAAGTTGGTAAAGATATTTTTGATCAAGAATTAAAAGATAAGCATTTATTATCTTAAAATTTGTAACTCATTGGAAAAGCAAAATGATACTCTTCCAAGAAAAGTTACAACCAGTCCTAAGGAGATAAAAAACCTTTACTTTTATTTTGCTAAAATTGGTCTACAGAATGTAGCTTTATGAATAAATAGTAGTAAATATAAAAGTAACGGTTTACTTTTTCTTTTGTCATTTTTTCTCCTAATTTTTTCTTAATTAGGAAACTTATAACTCTATTTTTTTGTCCATTTTCTTCAGTCCATTATAGTATTGATAATATCATTATGGAGAGATTTTTTCGAACTCTAAAATATAATTGTATATTTATTAATGATTTTAAAGATGTTAAAGAGCTAAAGAGTGCTATTGATGATTATATCGAACACTATAATTATAGAAGATTCTATTCAAGTATTGGTTACAAAAAACCTATGAATATTTACCTAAATTCTATGCAAAATTATGAACAAATTGCAGATTGAAAAATGCAAAAATGGGAAACAAAATTATTATTTTTTTGTCTTGATTTTTCAGTCCAGTATCGTAAACTAAAATAAGTAAATAGGGCGTGAATATAATGGATAAAAAAGAACTAGAAAAAAATCAAGAAGGGTCTGATGTTTTTCCTTTTAAGTCACCAGCACAAATTAAAAAAACAGAAAAACAACAAAGTATAAGTTCTGATAAGTCTTTAGATTCGTTACCAAGTTCAGAACGTATCAGTGATTCCAGTATATTACAACATTCTACACCTCGCACTTCTTTCCATACTATAAAAAAGCATAAACCTCATATCTATAAGTTTTTAGAAAATTTGTTTAAAATCAATATGAGTCAAGATGCTCTAGTCGATATTATAATCAACGATGATATAAGTAATAATCAAACCACAATAGTAGGACGTACAAAATTATTAGGAAGTTCAACTAAGCAAATGCGTCATGTTACCCCATATACTTTCATAGAGAAAGCTATTAAAGCAACAATTGTGGCAACAGAAGGAAAGAGTGATTATATATCATACATCGATAATATAGTAGAAGCTATTAAGCCACTAATAAAAAGCAAAGAAGGCATCTGCTTAACAGCAGATCAATATTCTAAATTAAGATCCAGTATTACATTACAGGATGAAGAAGCTAAAACATTTATGTTTTCTACTATCAGTAAGGCACAAAAGAAAAATGAGTATCACTTAATATACAATGAGGCACTGATAGGTAAATTCGAAGAATGTCAAAATTTTTCAGAAGAGGAAAGAAGGAAGGCTAGAGACGACTTCAAGATTAAGTTTGAGAAATATATTAATTATGGCATTAAATATCTTACTGAAGAAATCTTGGATCCAAAAGATGTTAATACTATAACAATAACTTGTGAAGGAATTGCTAGGATAATATTAACTCTGTTTAATCAGGATCAATACGCTGCTTTTCCTGAAGAAGGAAATTCTTTACTAGAAGAAATTCGTTTATATGAAACTAAAGATGATGCACAACAAGCTGCAAAATTAAAGTTAGAAAAGCAGAGATATACTGTAAAATCTCATAATGAGATAACCAAAGAGGATATGTCAAAATATGATTCTTGTATTAGAATTGTAGATAATGAAGGATCGATAGTAAAAAAGACAGTAAAGGCACTATATATTATAAATTCGTTAATATCAAGTAAGTTTTATAATATTTTCACAATAGAGAATACTCAAGAGCAGGAACAGTATAATACTAAATATAATTTCAATATTAAAATAAACAATATTAAAATAAATGATGTAGATATTGCTAAATATAATCAGGCGATTGATTTTCACAATAATTTGCATGATGTTTTCCAACATCATGCAGCAAAATATTTATATGCAGTATTTGATTTCAAACCATTGGAAGCAAAAGTATTAGCACCTAAACAAAGAGATGATACTACTATAATTAAAGTTTACCCTTCCGCTAGCGGGGAAAGGAAATCTGAATATTCTGTTCAAGACGGTATTCAATATCGTACATCAGAAGTTAATGGTGCAAAGGGTTATAACGATGCAGCAATATTTCGTTCAGAAATGAGCAGTCAGGATACAAAAGATGTATTACAGAAAAAAATTATCAATCATATCATAATTTCACTAATGCCTTTTAAGGCAATAAAAATAGGATGTACACACAATACAAATCAAGAAGGAATTAAGAAAATACTCAACTCGTTTGTAGAGTTAGTACAAAAAGACTATAATGGTTCTAAAGATTATATTGGAAAAGAAATCAATTTGGATGATACTTGGGCAAAACAGATTACTGACGAATATGTGAGATATAGTGAGTCTATTAATTTAAGTGGTATATCTGAACCTATATCAGATAATTATGATATTTAACTAACAAATGAATGTGCTATAGTCTTTGGTACTATGGATTAAATATAACAAAGTAATAGGTAAATTATATGCATAAAAGTACTTTACAAATGGCATTAGAGGAAGCTGCTTCTAAAATTTTAGTCAGCGGGATCTGTCATAATAACACTGAGTCTATCACAAAATGGGTAGAAGAAAATTTAATTAATGATAATCCTAATACTAGTGATAACAAAAAAATTGCTTTTTATGAAGCAGAAAAATCACTGATTAAGAAGTATATTGCTGAAAATAATTTAGAGCAGTTAACTACACTTATTAATGCAATTGACAACGAAAAATTTAAAGATGATCCAAATTATCAAAAATTAAAAGTAAATGAATGTAGAGTTTTAGCAAATGCTATAATAGAAGCAAAAAGATACTTAGAAGAAGATAAAAGTATGTATAAATATCTGCATACACTACTAGATACTAAGTATAAAGAGCTAACAGATGAAGGGTATAGAAGTAAGATATCAGATAAAATCACTGAGGCTTTATCTGTTGTCCAATACTCTGATACTGAATCTTCAGAAGTGCCAACCGCAGGAGAAATACACCAATACTGTACTATTCTGTGATTTAGGGTCTATCAGAAAGATTGTGTAAGTATGATATCAGAGTTAGTCCATCTTTGATCGACATTTGCCCATTTTTGGTCATCAGTACCACAAAGTATGGCAAATTGATTCAAGGCAACTGACCAATCTTTAATTGGTATTATCTCTTATGTCTACAGCCTTTTTGACGGAGCGACTAGTTAGTTCTTCATAAATATATCAATGTTGGCATTCTTGGTATATCATACATCAAGCAAAACTTTAATAAACCTGAACAATTTGGTATTCTAAAATAAATATATATAGTCTCCCCGTCAAAAGTATAATGGTCTCCATATTTTGGACACAAAAATAGAAGAAATGAGATAGAATTCTTTAGCAAAAAAGGAGAGCTAGAGATGAAAAAACAAGTAAGGCAATATAGTGCTGAGGAGAAATCAAAAATTGTCATAGAGACAATCAAGGGCGAGCTAACAATAGCCCAAATAACTAGTAAGTATGGTGTTCATGCAACGCAGATAAGTAATTGGAAAAAACAGGGTCTTGAATTATTAGTACAAGGCTTTAAGAGTAAAACACAGAGTGCTGATCCAAATCAGCAGGAGTTAATCAAGAATCTATATGAACAAATTGAACATTGGGTTAAATTACAGAAACGGGGCAAAAGCGAACTAGGAGTAGGAATTGCTGTTAATTTCTTCTCTGTTATAGAAAAATATCCTGCAATAAGTTATCTTACTCAAATGCCTTATCCCTGCAGGATGATCATGTTTTACGCATTTATATTTTGGAGTCAATCATTTATTTTGTGTAAGTTCTATTTTTTACATTCCAATAAATCATATTTAAAATCACCACAAAGTATTTCAAATTGATTCAAAGCTAATGACCAATCTTTTATGGGCATAGTCCATTTTTTAGATGCATTTTGCAGAGCTAAAAATATTATTTTCTGAATTGATTTATCATCTGGAAACACCCCCTTATTTTTGATAATTTTTCTAATTTGACGGTTGACAGATTCAATGGTATTTGTTGTATAAATTACCTTTCTTATTTCCTCAGGAAAAGCAAAAAATGGGATTATCCCACACCAATTACGTTGCCAAATATCAGAAATTACTGGATATTTTTTGTCCCATTTTGAACTAAATTGTTGAAGTTTTAGACTTGCCATTTCTTCATTATTTGCTGTATAAATTTGCTTCAAATCTGTGGTCACCTCCTTTAAATCCTTATATGAGACATACTTCACTGAATTGCGAACCATATGAACTATACATAACTGTACTATAGTCGCAGGAAATATGCTACTTATCGCTTCCGGAAAACCTTTTAGACCATCAACACAAGCAACATAAATTTGTTCTACTCCTCGATTTTTTAACTCAGTAACTACTTGCATCCAGAATTTAGCACCTTCATTTTTTCCTACCCAAATACCCAGCAACTCCTTCTTTCCTTCTATATTAACAGCAATCGCTAAATATACTGCTTTATTTATCACTACCTGGTTATCCCTAGACTTAACATGAATACAGTCTAAGTATAATATTGGATAAACCTTATCTAAACCTCGATTTTGCCACCTAGTTACTTCGTCTATTACTCCATCGGTTATTGTCGATATTAAATCACCGGAAACCTCAGTTTGATATATTTCTTCCAAATGACCTCGAATTTCACTGACTGTCATTCCTCGACCATAAAGTGAGATAACTTTATCGTCAAATCCACTGAATCTTCTCAGCCCTTTAGGTATTAATTTGGGAACAAACTCTCCTTCTCGATCTCTTGGTACTTCCAGAGTAACCTTCCTACCATCATCATCAATTATTGTCTTTTCATAGCTACCATTACGACGATTATTATCTACTTTCAGCATTTTACTATGCTTTGAATAACCTAATTCATGCTCTAGTTCACTTTCTAATATTTTTTCAACTATTTGCTTTTTTAGTTGTTGAAATAATCCTTCTTTGCCAAACAACTTAGATGGATCGGCTTTTGATAATAATTCTTCTACTAAATTATTACTTATATTATTATCTTTTAGTTCTAATATCTTCTTTTTTATTTTTTCTGACATATTTTACCTTGTTATAAGTTGTTTTCTTACAGTACTTCTTACTGCTTACTTTTGCAACTTACACAAAGTATATTATAGACTCTATTTTTAGCTCTGCAAAATGCATCTAAAAAATGGACTATGCCCATAAAAGATTGGTCATTAGCTTTGAATCAATTTGAAATACTTTGTGGTGATTTTAAATATGATTTATTGGAATGTAAAAAATAGAACTTACACAAAATAAATGATTGACTCAATAATTACTCTATCCCTGAAATTTCTCGTATTACCGGTTTATCTATCCAGGAGATCAACAATCTGCTTAAATCCTGACACCCTCTACACAAACTTTCTAACACCCTGAGTCTATCAAATATCTGCCATACTACCACTTGCTCCATCACCCCCCATAGTTGTAACTATTTCTGATGGTGTATAAGAAATAATTGATAAAGCTTCACCTATGATCTCTGATATTTTATTTTTATAGCTTTCATCTGTTAATTCTTGATATTTAGTGTCTAGTAATTTACAAAGATCTTTGTGTATACTCTTATCTTCTTCTAAGTATTTTTTTGCTTCTATTATGGCACCTGCTAAAACTCTGCATTCATTTACCTTTAATTTTTGGTGCTTTGGATCATCTTTAAATTTTTTATTATCAATTGCATTGATAAGTGTATTTAACTTCTCAAAGTTATTTTCAGCAATATATAACTTAATTAATGATTTCTCTGCTTCGTAAAAAGCAATTTTTCGAACATCATCAATATTAGGATTTTCATTTACTAAACTTTCTTCTACCCATTCTGTTACAGATTGCATGTCGTTATTTTGAATTTTAGTGACTAAAAATTCAGAATAAGCTGCTTTTAGTGCTTTATGAGGAACATTTTTATACATACAGTTAACCTTTTATTACGTTGTTATAATTAAAATATTGTTTTAAAAGTTACATATTTATATCAGTTAGATGTTATAAATAATAATTATCTTCTATAGGTTGTGATACATTACCTAGTACGTCAGCAAAATACCTGGAACATTCATCTTGGACATGAACCATCCATGCATTATCTAATTTTATCCCTTCTGATTCATAATTTACTTTTGCTAACTCACAAAAAGCTTGAAGTATTGTGGTATTTTTACATTGAGCTTCATCATTAAATATGCATCCTATTTCTAATCCATTAAAAGGTAAAAGAGAAATAATAACATGATTAACGATTTTAGTTTTTAATATATTTTTCGTTACTTCATGACTTATTTCTGAACGAAATATTGCATTATCATTATAACCCTTCCTAGAATTATACTGTAATTCCCTGTATAGTCCTCCATCTTGTACTATATATTCTGCTTTTTTTATACCAGTAGCAGACGGATATACTGTAATTGTTCTCTCATCCCCTTTTTGTTTAGGTGCTAACACCCTTTCCTCTAAAGGTTTAAAATCAAACACGGAATATAGATGCTTTGCTATGTGGTATGGAAAAATATCTAATATATTACTTTTAATATTAATCTCTTCATTATACTTGTCTCTACATTGAAGGTTTTGATCCTTTATTTTAAAATTATATTTTTCATTATATTCTTTTTGATGATCTAAATCCTCTTTTTCTGTCTTATGGGATATTCCTGATAACTTATGATAAACTAATGAATGCATGATCTTTAATACTTTTGCTACTTTTTTGACTATTGATCCTTCATTATCAACAATTCTAATACATGAATCATATTTAGTTTTAATACGTGGCACACTTATTTCTTTAGTGATTTCTTTATGGGAATATACTTCATATCCATGTTTTAATGCTTGTTCTGCATCCTTTTTAGTTTTGTATACACGAATTTCTTCTTTTAGGGAATTTCCTTCTTCAGGGAAAGTAGCATACTTTTCTTGATTAAATAAGGTTAATATTATTCTTGCAATTCCTTCACAAACTATGGTTATGGTATTAACATCTTTTGGATCTAATATTGCTTCAGTAAGATACTGTATACCATAAGTAATATATTTCTCAAATTTAGTACTAAAGTCTGTTTTAGCTTTATTTTTTTCATCTTGTGAGAAATCATTGCAATGCTCAAATTGTTCTATAAGTGTATCATTGTATATTAAGTAATATTCATTACTGGTGGTTGACAGTTTAAATGTTTTAGATTCCTTATCTCTGGATGTAATATTAGAGCTTATTTTCGAATACTGATCTATCGTTAAACAGATACCTTCCTTATTTTTTATTATTGGTTTAATAGATTCTACTATATCATTTATATATGATATATAATCATTCTTTTCTTCTGTTGCCACAATTGTTTCTTTAATGGCTGCTTCTATAAAAGAATATGGGGTTACATGACGCATTTGTTTTGTTGTGCTCCCTAACGTTTTTGGGCGTCCTACTATTGTAGTTTGATTGTCACGTGGATTAATAGGATCATCATTGATTATAATATCAACTAATACGTCCTGACTCATATTTATTTTAAACAACTTTTCTATGAAGTTAGTAATATACCATTTTTGTCTTTTTATAATTTGTAGAGTTTTGGTTTTGGAGATTTCTTGTTGAACAGTTTCCATAGTTTACCACCTTATTTATATTTTTATCTTCATGTATTATCCTAAAAAGATTAAATCTATGATAAGGATTTATATAATCCTTAATTTGTTAGTTTTGATTGAACTTAGTTAATTAAAGCTCCTGGTAAGCCTTTAAAGATCTTAGAACCTAAGCTAGCATATTTTATTTTTGGAAAGCAACAAATTTTTATAATTTAATTTATAGTTAACCCGAACTATGTTCTCTAATAATTACCCTATCCCTGAAATCTCTCGTATTACCGGTTTATCTATTCAGGAGATCAACAATCTGCTTAAATCCTAGTTCTGTAGTCAAAGGGCTTACCCCTTTGACCTTGATCATTCTGTGGTTATTTTTTCTTGTAATTTTTCCATAAGATTGTTGTTGTCCTTAGCTTTAATAAGAGCTTGTAGCTGTTGTTGGCATAAGTGGGCTTTGTTTCGGAAGGTTGAATTATAGCTCAAGCTACTTACTTATCCATGATAGATATCTAAAAGTTAAAAGCATCTTATTGATATACTTCATCGATAAAGATAGTTCAAAGTAGATCAACTGCTTTACTCTCTAACTCCTCTTCTTTTAGTGGTGTTGGTTTTTTCTTACCTAGCTTCTTGATGTTCTTCTGCTGTTTAGATTTTTGGGGTGCAAGATGATTGAGTTCTGAATTTAATCTAGATGAATTAGATAAGTCTTGGGTATTATTAGTACTCTGATTAGACCGATTAGCACTATTATTGCTGGAGCTTATCAGTTTTTTAGGAATAAGTTCAAGATTCTTATTGGGTAGAGATATTGCTAGAATTTGTATTTTGGATAATCTAACAGCCGGCTCAGGCAATAGAGTGTAACACTCACCAACGCTTAAGTTAGCTAAATCTTCTACAGTGACAATATCTTGCTTATGATGCTGTTCGTTATAACTGACTCCATCTCTAAATTCATGAGCACCGAAGCTAGTATTCTTCTGCTGACGCATTAAAGTTTGGCTACCACACATAGAACTAATCATTTTAGCAATTGCTGGCTCAAGATTTCTAAAGAAGAAGGATGTGCCAAACTGCCCGAAGATTGCAGAACCATCATAATGACCATATTGGGAGTAAAGTTGATTTAGAGATTGCATACCAGCTAAGACGCAAGCTCCATATTTTCTACCTTCTGCCATCATAGGTGATAAAGCAGGAAGTTTACCAAGGGCTGGCAGCTCATCGATAACAATCCATACTCTGCGTTTACTATCTATTCCTATTTCCATAAGCTGTGTTAATGCAAGTTCAGTTAAACAAGATATTAGTGGTAAGGTTAATGCACGACTACTGGGTTTGGTTGCTAGAAATAACCATGCTTTGTTTCCTGTCTGAAGATTAGCAAAGTATTGTTTAATTGAAAATGCTCCATTGTCATCGGCAGGCTGTAGGTACATAAGTGGTTTGCTATTTGCTGCCAGTACCGCTACAATAGAGCCAGACGTTTGTTTGGAGTCATTTATAAGATATCTAGCGGCTTCAGTACCTCCTAGTGTGGTTTTTAGATATTCTATATCTGCATGACATGCCATATTTACTACATCTTGTACGGAGGCATTTTTTCCTCTTAAAAATTCAACGCAAGCTTTAAAGACAGTTTCGGCAGCTGTTTCCCAAAAAAGATCAGAGTGACTGCTCGATTGCTTTCTGTTAAAACCTATTAATATCTTGGAAAATCGCTCTAAATCCTCACGAGATTCACAATCTTTCCAAAAGTCCCAAGCTTTGCCTCGTTGATCGAAAGGATTAAAGATAATATCTCCGCGGTGTGGATTGTAGTACTTGGCAATCATCTCCCCAGTTTGATCAATAATAATAGCGGGTTGCTCTTTTGCTTCTACCTGAATCAGTAAATTATGCATGAGATTAGTTTTACCAGCACCTGTTGCACCAGTAATTAACACATGCCTAGTTTCCATATCTTTCACTAGCGGCATATCACCAATAGTTAGATCGCTGGCTTTACCAATTTTACGCAAGCACTTTCTAACTTCTTTGCTAGTCAATATTTTATTGCTACCATCTTTTTGCTTTTCTGCTTTGACATCTTTGCCAAATCTTGACCATAGCAGATAGATTAAAACAAAGATGCCAAACATGACTAGCACAGTAAGAGCTAATCGTATTTTAACAAACTCCCATACTGAAAGGTAAGATGCTCTATAGAATCGTGATTTAAGAATTTTGCGTGGATCAATATCTTTGGCATATAAACCTTTTTTGTCATACTCTCTATATATCAGAACGTTATAATGAATACACTAATATAACCCAATTTAATAAAACAATAACTAACCAAAATTTATTAAACGATATTGAATTAAATTTAAATAATAGTCTTAATCTCTTCTACAATAATTCATACATCAATGCTAGCCCTATTAATATAATAGACGTTCTTAAAACTCAAAAGAATTACCAATCCTTAACACCTTTAGAATTGACGAAAGAGTTACAAAATCATGGTCTATCTTTAGGACAAGCTAATTATATTACGGTTTATAGTACTCAGGGTGGAATAGGAAAAAGCAACATATTACACTATATCACTTCTAAGATAGGGTTTAATGCCTCAACTTTTGTGCATAGGCCCTCTAGCCTATCTCAAATTATTATAGATAATGATCAGAATGTACAATATATTGGAGGCCAATTTATATTATTTGATATTCCACAACAAAAATATTTAGAAGCCTTAAACAAAGAGGTGGGGATAGAGAATTATTTATTTCACCAAAGTCATAATAGAGTAATTTTATATATTACAATTTCTTTAGGTAAGTTAAGGCAAGAATTGACTAAGAAATCATTGAATATACACATTGATGTAGCTAGTGAGGGAGAGGTAGGAAATCAAATTTTGGCAGCATTTAGTTCAATTAAATTAACATGTAAAAATATTGATCCGGGAGATGTAGTAAATAATTATATAGAGTTCTCGGATAAAACTTTATATAGAAATAAATTGGAAGAAAGATATGAGTTAATACATTCAATAATAGAAGATGAAAAAGTAGAAAGTGATAATATTGCTTCTGAAGATCTAGATACTCTTTTAACTATAAGTGCAATCAATATTCCTAATAAAGAAACAGTCAAATTAATCCTTAAAGAAGGAGCAAATGCTAATTGTTTTGATCAGGATCATAATACTATATTACATCTAATAGCATTAGAGAGTGGTAGCTGTGAAATAGCTCAAGTATTACTTGAGCATGGGGCTGACCCAAATATTATTAATCATGATGGAAACACACCGTTACATATAGCAGCCAAGAATAATTACAGAGAAATGATTATGTTACTTACCAATAATGGTGCTGATGTAACAATTACTAATAAATGTGGTCACACTTACAACTCTTCAAAAGAAGATATTAACGCTACCGGTGAATTGCAAAATTTTAATAATTTCCTGTTAGAAAGAGAATTTTGTAATATTAGCTTACATTCTATTTCTACCATAAACCTTAAGGCACCAGAAAAAACTACTGCTATTATTGATGGGACAACTAAACACTCTAGCAGTTGGAATTTATTTAAAAATACTAAAACTGCTACTAAACAGTTTGTAACAGGAGCCCTCAACAAACACCATAATAAGTCAAATTTAAGTTGTGATCGAGCTTACGATAATATTACCTTAATAGAAGATATACTTAATTTATTTGAGATAGTTAAAAAAATAGTTAACTACACTATAACAAGTAATGATATTGTAAAGTTACAAGAAATTTTTGCCGCCACAAGTATTAAAAATACCAAAGAGCAATTCGTTACTCAATTAAGTTGTGTATTAAGCGACAACCAATTGCATAACTTAAATACTGTAATAATGCAAACAATGCATCAATTGTTACCTGAAGAAGATAAAATATGTTATTTGAGGTCGTCTGAGAACAAAATATTCCATAATTTATTATTACTAGAAGCAAAACGCCATAATATGGTAGTACCGTTACCAAATAATGTTACTACTACATTGAGTATGCCTACTGTTCCTGATGTAGTTTTTGATCTATATGCAACATTAAAAGATTGGTTTTATAACCAGAAAGAACGTCAATCTTCTGAAGATTTAAAAGATAGAATAGTAAAAAGTATCCAGTGGCTTTTTATCAATCCTTTAATTACTGATTGTCCTATTGATCTACAATTGTTAAACATTCCAGGAGAATACACCAAATTATTACTACAAAATAATATTCCAGACCGAATTACACACATAGATATTGATGCCATTCAAACATTAACTAACAAAGAGTTCCAGCTAATTATTAATCAGATCTTTCAAATATATATGTCTGACCTAACTAATTTAATGGTAAAAGAAATTTTTAATAAAACTGCATTAAATATTAATCAATCATCCGAAAATATACTCGCTAATGTAATATTAGCACATTTACAAATGCACTCTAATCCTTATATATTACTATCTAATAGCACACTTATATTAGATGAAATATCAAATTTTGTAAAAGCAGTATACACTCCTACAAAAAATCAAAAGCAGGATTTATTATCAATATTCCTATATAACTTTATATCTAAAATGCACTTGGAAAATCAAATAACAACAGAGGAAGATTATCAAGTAAAGCAACATATAACTAATACTGATACAGCACTGGATGAAATTTCACATATTAACAACATAATAAAAAGTAATGATTATATTCCTTTAGTAAAAATAACAAACCATAAAGATTTTATTCAGCATTTACAAAAATATTACAGCATTTTCCTGGGTAAACCTCTAATTGATAAACTACTCACCTCATATTCTCATTTAGGTGAGCAAGGAAATAAACATGTATTAGAAGAAGTACAATATAATCTAGTAGTATTAGGTAATCTGTCCGTAATTGATTGGAGTATCAAACATGAAGGGATGGATCCGATATTATTACTTGATAATGCAATACATCATTATGCGTTGCCACATTCAGATCAAGATATAAAACAACGTATGTTCTCTATAATAAAGTACATATTAACGGACGATGATATTACAGACCATTTCACTCTATCTGAAATTAAAATATTACTTGAGGATTATAGCGAGACTAAAAATACTTCGGATCCAGTATATTCTGATAATATAATACGAATATTTGCATTCATAGATCTGATAATCCACGATAGTTGGAATAAAGAAACCATTAATTTATTACACTGTAATAATGATCATATAAATAATGTAGAAGATGCATTAACCTCTTTAGGAGAACATGGATTGGATTCAGAGATATAAGTATGATTACCACAAGTAACTAATAGGACAAATGTTGATTACAATTGAAGGTATTTGCCTCAGTTGTATTAGTTGACATTTGATCTTACATTTAATAAAAATAAAGTATTAAAAATACAGATAAAAAAATGGAAGGTCACAATGAACTTAAATCAAAAAATCATAAAGCCAAAATTAGGATTACTTGAATTATCTAAGAGCCTTGGTAGCATATCGTCAGCCTGTAAAGCCATGGGATATAGTAGAGATAGTTATTATAGATTTAAAGAATTGTATGAAACTGGTGGAGAAGAAGCATTGTATGAAATTAGTCGAAGAAAGCCAATAATAGCCAATAGAGTTGATCCAGCAGTAGAAAAAGCAGTAGTAGATATGGCAATAGAATATCCAGCCTATGGTCAGCTAAGAGTATCAAATGAGCTTAAGAAGAGCGGTATACTTGTATCACCTGGAGGAGTGAGATCAATTTGGTTACGCAATGATTTAAACAATATTAGTAAAAGGCTTAAAGCATTAGAAGCAAAAATGGCTCAAGATGGCTTACCGTAACGGAACGTGCGAAAAGCGAAATGTATAGCTATATCCCTTATATTGATAGGCTTTGTAGAGGCATCTATTTTTTGCACATTTATCTTCTTATTAAAGTACTATTTCTCTATAACCCTAATAACTTTCAGTGTTAAATAAATTGATATCTTTATTTTCTTGAGCAAAAGAATAGCTCTAAATTTAATATTTTTTACAGCAAAAAGTAACGTTTTAGTTTTTGTGATTGACACACTATGGATTTTGACTTAGTTTGTCAATTGATTGTTGGATATTAGCGAGGTTTATTTGGTAAAAAGTATCCAATCTAGTAATTAAGGCATTTTTTATTTACCTGGATAAAAAGCAAGGGATTGATGATGCTTTGATACAACCTTATTCTGGTCATGAATCTAGGCAATCTCTAGAGATATATTCTAAGCTATCGATAACTGATGCTCAAAAGACGTACAATAAGGTTATAAACGACTTTCCAATATGAAAGTGAAAAACACAAAATTAAAAAGGATGCTTTTATCTATAAAAAGAGAGGTAAAATTTTAAAAGGTGATTGAGTTTAAATATTGGCTATAAAACTAATGGATATAAGGGTTTGTAGAGAATTGGCAATTTTAATTAAGATACAAAATGGGTAAAAAGTAGCTACCGTCAATAGTGTATTGCGATTAGGGATGCAGGAGTTGCATTTCGCTTTCCGCACGTTCCGTTACGGCGTGCCACTAAGATTTAAGCAGATTGTTGATCTCCTGAATAGATAAACCGGTAATACGAGAGATTTCAGGGATAGAGTAATTATTTGAGAACATATTTTTTGCTACTTCAATATTTCGTTCAGCTTTGCCTCTAGCTTCACCTCTAGCTTCACCTCTAGCTTCACCTCTAGCTTCACCTATTTGGATACCCCTAAACTCACCTTCTTCGATATATTTCTGTGCTATAGTTCTCATAATATTAACTTGTTCTTCTTCTGATAAATATTTGGCTAGTACTTGCTCTAATTCTGATTGCTGCTCTTCTGGCAACTTAGCATCAGTATACCATAAAAACGATTCTAAGTAAATATAACCATTCTCTTTATCTATTAACACTTCTAGCTTAAACCTTCTTAAAAACTCCTCCCACAATTTAAGCATATCTCGTTGATGTATATGCTTCATGACATAGCTCATCATTCCTAAATGCTTCTGCTGAACTATCTCATCATCCGACATACTCTGTAAATCTACTAATTGATAATCTGACACCATTAACTCTTTAGCTTGCATAGGGTCAGTAAACAATTCCCATATGTTTCTTGGTGCACTATATTCCTCTACACCGTTATACATAATCATTGGGTAGATTAGTGGTAGCTTATCATTATTCTTTTTATGTCTTTCGCATAATAGTAACGTATATTTCCAAAGCCTTAGTGCCATCCAATAATCACTTGTTGACTGATGGTCTAATAAAATGTAGATAAAAGCACTCTCCTTATTTTTAGTGCTTACAGCATAAACTATATCACTATATTTTCGTCTCAAGCTCTCTTCAATATAACTTTCTTTCTCTACTTTAATTTTTGATAAATCTAACTGTTCTTTAAAATTACTCGGTAGATAATACTCTAAAAATTCTTGTGCAGCTATTTCATTGCCCATAATTCTTTTAAAAAGCTGGTCATGTTTAGGTTTTTTTGGCATTTTACTAACTTAGATGATTAATTTATACTGAACCAATATTTTCTCGCTCTTCTTTAAGTATCTTATACACAGCAGCACGACTGATACTCATTTTTTTAGCTAAACTAGTGCCAATAATACCTTGTTCATGATATTGCAGCAATTGCTTTCTATTAATCCTGCGTTTAGCTCCAAATTTTATGCCTTTGAGCTTTGCTTCAAGTCGCCCCTCATTGGTACGCTCTAAAATCCTCAGACGTTCTGCTTGTGCTACTGCTGATAGGGGTTGTGACGGAGAATCTATTTTTTTTCCGAAAAAGCTATGTATTCGGTATGAGAATAAGGGATTGAGGCTCTAACTTTTAGGAATTGGTGAATATTGACAACAATTAAAAATAAGATTATCATCTAAGCACAGAGTATTCTGCTGTTTAACAAGTTTATTACTTCTAGCTCTATTAATTTAAGTAGCAAGTTATACAAAATTGAAATCAATAGTTTCTAATATTTTGTTTATGTCGATATTATAACTTTTATTTTGAAAAGTATATTGACCAAGAAAATGAATATGATGATACCAAGCAACGGGGGATATTTTCTTCATCGTTGTTAGAAATTTTTTGTTGTTGGTAAGGTTTTCGTATTTGTCAAGAAGTCCAGACAAAATAGTAGAGTTATAGTAAATAATTGCAGACGCAACTAATCTACCGCATTGATTACTAATTTCGACATCAATATCTGTCTTGCCATATAATTGTTTTTTCCCTCCAACCTTTGCAATAGCAGCACGTAATTGGTGATATGACTCAATCCTATTCTGTGATTTATGTACATCCCTTTGTAATTTAGAATCCATCATGTATTTCAAAGTATAAATACTCCGTATTAATTTATCATGTTCAAAAACAGCTTTACGTAGCTTGTTTTCTGGTGGTAGATGGCATAGTTTTTTGATCAAATTAGCTTGGTTCATCTCTTTTAATGCCAATGTGACCACAAGTTGGTCAATATTGTTCTTTTGTTCGACAATGACCTGACGATCAATTTGAGCAATGGGTTTAATCAAGAAATTTGCATATTCCTTAATATCATTTCCACAATAAAGATTTTTTAGTTGGTCATTCAAACTGGTAAATCTTGGTTTTAATTGTACGTCAAACCAATTAAGAATGGCAAAATTTGCTTTGTTTATACTGTGCATATCCCCAGTAATCACTTCTGGAGTAATTTCTGAACTGTTATTGTACCAAATATCAAATACAAAATAACTCTCATGTTCGTGTGTACCAATGAGTTCACATTGCAAAGGTATATGATTTGCAAGAATAGTATAGGCACTAACCCCTTGCCCTTCTCGTAAATACTTACGGGAATATCTAGCTTTAATATTTGGTGTATCGAGTTCAAATTTTTGCCCATCAACTATGGTGGTCCCGTTTGTCTAGACAAAAATTTAGATAATTTGAGATATAATTCTCAAAAATCAAATTGTTGTTTTTATACAATATTTCTTTCAAAATATACACATTCTGGAGTTTTATAATCTAAAGCTTGATGCATTCTTTGTCTATTATAAAAGTCCATATATTCGTTAATTGCTGTCTTTGCCTCCTTTACAATTGTTAAAATTATTCGATAAACTTTTTCCTGTTTCAGCGAACGCCAAAACCTCTCAATAAACACGTTGTCCAAAGCTCTACCCTTGCCATCCATACTTATCTGAATATTATATTGTTTTAAAATACAGATAAATTGCTCAGAGGTAAATTGCACACCTTGGTCCGTGTTAAAAATCTCTGGTACACCATATTTTTCTATAGCTTCCTCAAGAGCTTCTACACAAAAAGTGCTTTCTAAACTAATTGATACCCGCCAGCTAAGTATATAACGACTGTGCCAATCCATGATGGCTACCAAATAAACAAACCCTTGTTGCAGCCTTACGTAAGTGATATCTGAACACCATACTTGGTTCGAGTATGTTACCTCTAAGCCTTTGAGTAGATAAGGATATACCTTATGTGCCTGATTCTTTTTACTTAAATTCATTTTAGGATAAACAGCTTCAAGCCCCATTATCTGGTAGTAGCACCTTACTCTTTTACGACCTACTACAAAGCCTTTTGTTTGAAGGTATTTAGCCATTCTCCGCATACCATAATATGGATGCATGGTATATACCTCATCAATTATTGCCATGAC
Organism: Candidatus Tisiphia endosymbiont of Ceraclea dissimilis; assembly: GCF_964030735.1. NCBI lineage: Bacteria > Pseudomonadati > Pseudomonadota > Alphaproteobacteria > Rickettsiales > Rickettsiaceae > Candidatus Tisiphia > Candidatus Tisiphia endosymbiont of Ceraclea dissimilis. Next base: position 376,686 of record NZ_OZ034917.1, on the reverse strand, counting down.
CTTGAGATCTTGTTCACTAATTCCAATAGGTTTATAGTAATAGCTTGACCTATTTACACCAAGCAACTTACACTGTTGCACAATCGTTAGGATATTATGATTAGGCTCTATCATATTATACCTATCCTTTAAGTCCAAACAATGCAGATTTTTTTTTGAGCCAGTCACATTCAACGCTTAACTGACCAATTTGCTCATATAAACTTTTAACTAGCTTCTGCTGATTTGGATCAGTACTCTGTGCCTTACTCTTAAAACCTTGTACTAACAGTTCAAGACCTTGTTTTTTCCAGTTACTTATCTGTGTAGCATGAACCCCATACTTGCTAGTTATTTGGGCTATAGTTAATTCCCCCTTTATTGCCTCTATGACAATTTTAGTTTTTTCTTCGGCACTATACTGCTTAGCTTGTTTTTTCATCTCTAGCTCCTTATTCTTTTGCTAAAGAATTCTATCTCATTTCCTCTTATTTTTTGTCTAAATTTTGGGGACCATTATAGTTTGGTTGGTATGGTAATTAGTTTGCTGACGGGCAGTTCAATTTATCAAAAAAGTTTAGCACTTGGTATTTTAGGTGATGCTAAAGCAACGTCAAAAACTCATAGAATTTATCGTTTTTTAAAAGATTTTAATTTTGATTATATAAAGATTGGCTATTTGCTATTAAGCTTTTTTGCTTCAAAAAATTATGTCATAGCAATGGATAGAACAAGTTGGAAATTTGGTAAATCCGATATTAATATTTTATTTTTAGTAATGGTAATTGGTAAAATATCGGTGCCAATATTGTGGAAGACTCTGTCGCATGGTGGTGGGTGTTCTGCAGAATTTATGAAGGAATTTTTGCAGAAATTTATTAATAATTTTAGCGTTGAAAGAATAAAATATTTGCTTGCTGATCGAGAATTTATGAATAAAGAATGGTTAGACTTTCTGATAAATAACCATCTAAAGTTTGTTATTCCATTAAAAATGGATCATAAAATTCGTCTTACAAAAGGTTTAAGGACTTTAACCATTGAAAGAATATTTAGTGATGTTAAAGCCTTAGAGTATAGGGCTTGTAGCGGTGTATTATGGAATAGAAAGGTTAATTTTACCGCATATAGAAATGATAAGAGCGAGCTGATGGTTCTGGTGTCTTCAATTGAAATAGAGCAAGATATTTGTGCTTTATATAAATTTCGTTGGAGTGTTGAACGACTATTTTTGCACCTAAAAAGCGGTGGTTTTGATATTGAAAAAAGTCACATTGTAAAATTGGATAGATTTGAAAAATTATTAGTGATAGCTGCTATTGCTTCAGCTTTAATAGTCAAAAATGGACTAATACAAAATGCCTTAAATTCCATCCGAATAAAACGGCACAAAACCATTGAAAGACAATTGTTTTCATTATTTACCTATGGCTTTGATCATATCAAAAATGCTTTTTATCAATCTACAACAGCCATAACGCAGCTAATATCCACATTATTAATACCTCCCAAACAAGAACTTTTTTCTACCCTACTACCATCTTTACAAAAATTGTAGGGTACTATGGTAGGTTACTCTTAATGATTTCATTGTGTAGCAAACCGTCAATCACATAAGCCGCATCTCTTTCAGAACTGCTAAATACATCGGTGTAAAATAGGATTCCCCGTTCATCAATAAATCGATAGACATTAACACCTTTGCTATTACCGTGATATTTATATGAGTAATTGGCATTCAATGATTCTCTAGTTTTTTAGCATCTGATATAGCATGTTTTAAGTCTGTATTAGTATTTTCCAAAGGCACAACTTGACATAGTTTCTCGATTTTTTGATCATTAGTAAGAGCATTATCGTGTAGTATTTTTCTTACCAAATCAACCGTTGATTTGGTATTATCAAAGCCCAACAAAACAGAGTAGGTCAATTTATTTTTATCAGGAATTTTTTCTTTTACTACATTGTTTAGTTTCCTGTCGGCATTATTTAACTGCTGTTGCACATTTCTTAGTAACATATCAACAAGCGTATCTTGCCAAATTTTGTAATAATGGTCAATAAATGCAACAAGATACAAATACCTCTTATTTGGCTCTACAATATCGGTGATTTGTGTTACTTTTGCTTTAACTATCCACCCAGCATAATATTTGGTCGCATCTACTGATAAAAATTACTTGAATTTGTGGTAGGAATAATATAACTTACTTTAGTTAATAAGTTATTTAATAATATTGAAGCTTATAAAAATTAGTCAAGTATATGAAATGAAAGGAAGATAATGGATAATTTACACCAAGAGTTAAATAATTTAAAAATAACTCAGGTTAAAAAATCAAAAATTTATGACTTTTTAAATTCTATAACAATGGTAGATATTAGTGACAAAATTCTTATAGATGTAATACCCAATGAACAAGAAGGTACCAAAATAGTAACATTAGGGCGTCCCCCTGTTTTGGGTAGTTCAAAAAAACAAATGCGGCATGTGACTCCATACACTTTTGTAGATCATTTAGTAAAAACAAAAATTTCAGGTTTAAAGGTTTCACAATCAGACAGTTTGCAAGATCTTGCAAAACCTTTGAAGATATTTGTATCAGATCAACTAGGATTAAGTTTAGGTGATACGGATTATCAAAGCCTACAACAACAATTAAAAACTAATAAAGATGTTTATCATATCAAAATAAAAAATACAAAAAGAGCAGGATATAAATATTTAATAGATGACGAAAAAGTAGTCAAAACTATACGAGATAAAAAATTCTTTAGTCAAGTTAAAATAAAGGACTTTGAGACTAATTATACGAAAAACATCCAAAAGTTTATTGACTATTCTGTAGATATCTTACAACAAGCAATTAAAGATGAAAATACTATCTGTATTTCTTGTGAAGCTATAGGCAGACTTACGCTCACAATATTTAACCAAAGAATTTACACAGCTTTTCCTGAAGAGGGAAATACTGTACCTTATGAAATTCGTTTATATGATACTGTAGCCGGAGCCAAAGATCCTAAAAACTCAAATTTTCAAGTTCTAACACAGGATGAGGTAGTAGAGCTACAAGATATATATACAAAGAATCCTAAAATAAGAATTGTTAATAACGAAGGTGATAAAATTAAAAAAGTTATCAGTGCCCTAGAAGTAATTAATACCATTATTACATTATGTAATCGTGATGTAAATGAATCAATTATTGAGACTCAGATAAATGAATATAAGAAATATGATTCAATAATCAAGATTAAAAAAGAATCCCCATTGTTATTAGAGAAATATAATCAAGAATTCACTACAGATGATATAGATGAACTTGTAACTCAAGGAGAAATTCTAGAGAGAGACCCCCTTTATTATCATATAGCAAAACATTTATATTATGCCTTTGATTTCAAGTCCTTGGAAGATAAAGTACTTGTACCAAAAAATTTATCAGATCGTAATATAACTCATGTAATCAAGGTATTTCCTTCAGCAGAAGGAGACATGCAAACAACTTACTGTATTAAAGATGGTGATAAATATAGAGAAGATCAAATGAACAGTGCAGTAGGTTATAATAAGAAAGCTGTATTCCGCACAGAGGAACTAGATCAATTGCTACTTATAAAAAAAGTCATAGATCATGTTTATATATCTGTACTACTGTTTTCTTCATTTATAGTTGGATTTAAAAATAGTGATGTAAATTATCCTAAAGCTATATTAGACGCTTTCTCTGAATTAATAGCACTAGATTACTCCATGGATGAAGATTCCAAAAATGATTTCTTAAACAATATTGATGTAGAATCAAATCAAATAAAAATCTTTCAAGATCTTAGTGCGGCAAATACTTCATTATTTACTACCAGTGGAGAAGTAGAATCAGCAGCATTATACGGAGAGGATATTGATTTTTTTAATTAATAAGTAACTATTTATATAATAACTTTAACGAGATTTATCATGAAAAAAAAATTCGAATATATATCTGCAAAGGAAGGGTTTATTCACTTTTTGTTCGAGTCAACAAATACAGGTACGTTAGATAAAATTACAAGTTGGGTACAGAAACACTTAATTGATAAAAATCCTGATATTAGTAAAGAAGAAAAAAGTGCTTTTTTTGAAGCAGAAAAAGGAGTATTAGAAGGGTTCCTTAGAAAAGGTGAAATACGTAAATTTCAAGATTTACTCGAAGTATTTAATGACTTTACTAAAGATAATAGTAATTTTAAAAAATTAGAATTTAAAGTATTTACTGATGCCCTTAAAGGGAGTAAAGAATTTGTTGTAAAACATGGTGAATATCATGATACTATAAAAAGTATACTAGACTCATTTGGTACTATACATGAAGAAAATCAGGAGTTAACAACTAGATTTGAAGAAGTAATTTCTTTACTGGGTGAATTAAGTTCAAGTAGTCACTTATTAGATTTAGATGAGGGAAGTAGTACATCTGGATAATGCATACAGCATTAAGATGATCTAACTTCAATGTGTATGATTAATACGACATAATTACAATTAATAAAAGCTAAAGGTACATATAAACTGATAAAAATTGTACCCAGGTAGGTTAGTGTGACAGGGAAAGTCATCTGATAAAATTTCGAGTTTTGTCATACTACTCACTATTCCAGAAACATGTGTTTTTGATATCCCAAAATAAAGTTTCTCCTGAAATATTTAAAAAATTGCTTAAAAGTGAAATCATTATCTATGTTAGATCAAGGGCTTCAGTATACAAAGTAACCAAATACACATACCTAGAAATCTGTGTAACGTGTACAATTAAATTGCGTTATTTGTGCATAATTATTTTGCACTATTACAGAATAAATTAGAATTATGGTGATTAGGTAATTTGCAGAAATTGGCTAGGTTGACAACGATTTAATATGCCCTAAATTAGCCCAAGTAAGAATTTTCCTGACTTCGGAAAATAGTTAAAGATAAGTGTATAGAAAAAGCAGGAGAAAAAAGGTTTTGTTAATTAGAGGGCGTTTGTTGTGCCTCCATATATTTTTATTATTGACATACAATATTTTAATAGGGGATGTAACGGATAACCTCTTTTTTTTCCGAAAAAGCTATGTATCCGGTATAAGAATAAGGGATTAAGGCTCTTGATTTGAAGAACACTTAATCATTAGATATAGATACATACCTATAAAAAGTAGCTCTCGAAATACTTAACATTTTACAGATATTATTGATGCTCATATTATGATTCTTATGCATTTTTTTTGCAGTTAACACTTTAGGGTCGGAACCAATTATTTTCTTCCTCCTTTTTTTCCTCTAATTCTTGCTGCATTTAAGCCAGCTTTTGTTCTTTCTTGTATTAATTTTCTTTCGAATTGTGCAAGTGAAGAAAAAATATTGAATACTAACTCTCCTGATGCAGTAGTAGTATCAATATCTCCGTCACACAATGATTTAAAACTTACACCTCTAGTTTTTAAATCCTCTATTAGGAGTTCTGACGTAGAACCCCAGATTTTTTTGATTTCAAGAAATTGAGATTTTTGCTTCTCGTTTTTCAATATATTCTTTAAGTGATAAATATTTGCCATATTCAAGATGGGTAGAAATAATTTTATGTAATGGCACGCCAAGTCTATACAAATGAAAGATTTTTTCTTGATCGTTATCGTACATTGATTTTTGTAATGTTCCTTTAGGTTTACCAAGTTTAATGCCTTTTGCTACCCTAGCACGCAGACCTTCTTTGGTCCGTTCTGAGATAAAATCACGTTCCAGTTCTGCTGTCATAGAGAATACGGTGATTAAAACTTTGTTGGTAACATTATTTTTGTCTTTGGGATTTAAGTTTAGGTTTTGCTTGATGAGAACAAGCCTCGACTGTTTCTCTTGTGTAATTGTTTCAACAATATTCAAGGTTTCTTTGATTGAACGTCCCAAACGTGATAATTCAGATGCGATTACAATATCTTTAGGTGACAATTTTTCCAATAAGGGGTTCTAGGGGGTAATCCCAGAAATTTTTGATTTGAGAGAAAGCAGAGTTTTTGTCAAAATATAAAAATTTTTATGGTTATAATTTTGGATATTGACAATTGGAGAAAAAGATATGGTTTCTAAGTTAAGGTTCTTTTTATCATTTATAAAATGAAAATCATATTCCTCATACCAATTTAGCATCAAACCAATAATATTACTAGTATAACTTAAAAGGATATCGAGCAGTTATATTGTTAATTAGATGGTGGTTTGGTATTACAGCTTTTTTTTCTACCTATAAGTAGTCGCTCCGTCAAAAAGGCTATAGACATAAGAGATAATACATGTTCGCGGTCAAAAATCATATCAAAATCCATAAGATTTTTACCTTATATAGATTCCTGCCTACGCAGGAATGATGGTATGGACGAGTGAAGCGAAATATGCTTTACTTGTACGGAGTCAGCTGAAAAATAGTTTTCAGCTGCTCCAAATTAAATAATAATTTAATTAATAGGTCCATACCATGATAAATAATAGCATAAAAAATACTATAATAGGAATATATTTAGCAAAAAATAGTATGCACTTGGTGCAAGTCGATCAAAATGGCAAAAAAATAGGTTATCAAAAAGTTACAAGAGATGAGTTAATAGCCTATTTAAGCAATCTCGATAAAAGTTCATTGGTAGCTATGGAAGCATGTGGAGGAGCTAATTATTGGTCACAGGAAATTGCTAAGCTTGGTTTGCAAGTCAAACTAATGAAAACAAAAGATGTAAAAGTTTATGCTACATCGAAACAGAAAAATGATTATAACGATGCGTTAGCAATATGCAAAGCGGCTCGTGATCCAGAATTAAAAACTGTGCTGCCAAAAAGCAAAGAGGAACAAGATATAAAATTTTTGCATAAAATTAGAAGTAATACGATCAGAGATCGTGTGCAAAAAACTAATTCTACAATATCAAGTTTATGTGAATATGGCTATAATACAAAATTAAGTAAAAATAAATTTTGCAAATCATGTAGGCTGGAGGTAGAGTTAGCGTATAGTAAAGGTTATATAAATTCTGGGATACGGTCAATTTTATTTTTAGAATGTAAAGAAATTGAGGATTTATGTGACAAAGAGAAAACTTTAGAAAAGCTGATTATCAGCAATAATAAGCAAAGTGAGAAAGCTACTAGGTTGCAGACAATTTTTGGCATTGGAGCAATCAATGCTAGTTGTTTGAGTGTAGCCCCAATGGAAAGTTATCCAACCCCGAGGGATTTTGCTGCTTCGCTTGGTTTGGTACCAAAGCAACATAGCTCAGGAGATAAGATAGTTTTAGGAGGGATTACCAAACAAGGAGATAGATATGCCAGAACTATGTTGATTCAAGCCGCAAGGACAATAGCAATAAGAGCAAAAAGTGATAAGGAATCAAAAGATAAACTAGTGCAGTGGGCAGTGAAGAAATTTGCTGAAAATAAATCATATAATATTATATGTATTGGTTTAGCAAATAAGTTAGCAAGGATTGCTTATGCAGTAGTCACAAATGGTAGCGAATATGTTGCAAATTAGTTTAGTTGAGAAAAAAGAAGAAACTATGTCAACTAAATAAAAATTGGTAATTGATAAATATTGCGAGTAAAGAATAGCAACAATAAAGAGAACGAAAGTTAAAGAGTTAATGAATAAGTATTCTGAATAAAATCCGTAATTATGTCGAGGCTCTAGAAGCCGTGGGAATGAGAGGTCACTCAAGGATATTTATAAGAATGCAGAAACCATTATGGCACTCGATGCCGAATATATGACCGCTTCCTTTGTGGCTCTATTTTTTTATTTTCTTTGTTGACAAATTCACTCGTCCATATATGACAGCTTTTGTGTTTAAATATAGTAGATGTTATATTATAGACTTTTGACGGAGCGACTACTTATAGGTAGAAAAAAAAGCTGTAATACCAAACCACCATCTAATTAACAATATAACTGCTCGATATCCTTTTAAGTTATACTAGTAATATTATTGGTTTGATGCTAAATTGGTATGAGGAATATGATTTTCATTTTATAAATGATAAAAAGAACCTTAACTTAGAAACCATATCTTTTTCTCCAATTGTCAATATCCAAAATTATAACCATAAAAATTTTTATATTTTGACAAAAACTCTGCTTTCTCTCAAATCAAAAATTTCTGGGATTACCCCCTAGAACCCCAAAGAGGAAAAAGTTAACGTCTGAAAAAGATAAACAGCATAAAATTTATAGTTATTTGCTTGATAAATATTGGTCCAATCTAGGTACAAGTAAGACTGTAGGTGTACCTAACGCTAACGAGGTTTGGAGCGGAGATATCAGTGTGCCGTGCCAAGCGGCTTGAGAGATGAAGGTAGGTCCTTCGCAGTCGATTTACAGGAATAGGCTGCAAACCACTGTATGCGGCAATTGTTTAAGGGCATTGTCGTGAGCGATGCAGAAAAGGCATCCTTGAGGTGTCAGGTATAGACTTAAGAAGACGAACAACAGTGAACCACCGTTCAAGTGTCGAAAGCGCTTCAGATGATGTCAAAACCAAGGAGGTGATGTTGCTTTGGGATAAATTTAGCGGGAACCTGTTTACTGGCTAGGTGGCATCCGGCATAGAGGTGGCGTGAGCTTAAGTCAAGGCTTTCAAGTTGAACACGGGAACCTGTGCAACGATGTTAAAGGAAAGGCACAAGCGGAATGAAGATTACATTTACAATATAGTAAATAGTTAATAACTATAAATTAAATTGCAAAAATTTGTTGCTTTCCAAAAATAAAATATGATAGCATAGATTCTAAGGTCTTTAAAGGCTTACTAAGATCTTTTATTAACTACGTTCAACCAAATCAACTAACAATCAAGGATTATATAAATCCTTATCATAGTACCCCTTGAAGCTAAAAAATCGAAAAGGGTTATTACTATATAATATTAAATCAACCAAAAAGGCATGCTAGGTTCAATAATCTAGCTTCTAAAAAAAGAGGGAAAATAATGAAAAACCACAATAAGGCTAAAGAGTTTTATCAGAATACAGTAGAACCAGAAGTTAAAAAAAATTTTATGGAACTAATACAAGAGGAAATTATTAGCGCCAACTCAACAAATACTTCATTACAAAAACTAATGGAAAACCTTGGTAAAAACTTTGGAGATAAGACCATAGAAGAAGCAATTGGTATTTTAGAAACTATATATGAATCCTTAGGGTTAAAAGATGTACAAGATCTTATTTGTAGCTTAGAAAACATTCGTGCAGAATGGACCATCGTCAATAGAGATGATTTATTTGATGAAGCATTTAATAGTATGTATAGAACCGCAAAACAAAAAGATAACACAGATTTACTAAACTACTTAAAAAGTTATAACACATATATCAAAAGCCATGCAAAAGCTAAACAATTATATGAGGAAACAGATCCTGAAAAAGACTTCTTAACTATGGTGGTTAATAAAATTCATGATGCTCCTGGTAAATATACATTAAAAGGACTAATGTCAAGCCTTGGAGCAAGATTTGCTCATGAGGAAACAAAAGAAGCAATTAGTCTATTAGAAGCTATATATGAGGCTTTAGATCAAGAAAAAGATTTTATTGATCAACATGAATTAAATTTAGAAAATAAAAATAAGCTTCTGGATGAGACTAATAAATTAAGTAAAGATATGTTATTTGATGAATCTTTTGATAGCATGTATCAGATAGCACTACGTCATTACAATCAAGATATGTTAGATGTATTAAAAGAATATTACCCTTGTACTGAAATAATTGGAGATACATTATAAAACTAATTTTAGAGAGGTTAAAATGGTAAGAGTTATTAGTCAAATAGGTGACAGTACAGACGGAGAAGATTATGAGGAATTACAAAAATTGTCTAAAAAACCTAATATTATTGAAAAGCTTAACAAATATAATACAGGCTATAATATTTCATGTATTTTAAAAGAGATAGGAAATCAACTTTTACATAGTACTTCAGTTAGAACCGAATATAAAAAAATTAAAGATAATTTGATCCCTTCAAACAATAAAAGCGAATTTAAACGTTTAGATTCTCAATTTGGACGTGGTTTTGGTTTAATTATTAATTACTATGAGTCAATTCATAAAAAAATATCAGAAGATGCAGCAAGTACTTATTTTCAAATAAACCAAAAATTAATTAGCAAGGCTTGCGCTCAAGAACATGAATACCAAACTTTACAAAATGACGCAGAAAGAGGAGTATATTATTTAGAAAAAAAGGTAGATATACATAACACATTTAAAAACATACGTAAACTTCACAAGTCAATAGAGTTACATGCACAAAATTCAAGGAAAGAAATAGAACCATTTTTTAAATTAGAAAACAAAGATGATGCTAGCATATTTCTGGCAAAAATACGAGCTAGTCAAAAAATAGATAGAGACCTAGGGAAAAATCATTTATGTGACTTTAATCATGGTACGGGTAAGATTATATCTTCTACTTCTATTACTATAGTTAAACCCGTTGAATTAGATGACATTATATGGTATAAATAAGAGAAAAAATGTCAACAAGCCCATATAGTAAAGATTTAAGAAAAAAAGTAATAAGTTATATAGAAAAAGGTAATAGTCAAAGAGCGGCTGCCAAGATATTCGATATACATAAAAATACAATTAGTCGCTGGAACGTAAGGAAGAGAAAGGAAGGAACGATATTAGCAAAAGCTAGAGTAGGTTTTAAAAGTAAAGTTGATAAGCAAAAGTTAGCAAATTTTGTAAGAAATAATCCAAATATGAGATTACAAGATATTGGTAAAGAGTTTGGAATTGCGAGGTCTCAAACTGGAAGGATATTAAAACAGCTAGGTTTTAGTTATAAAAAAAAACCTTTACCTACATGGAGTCAAGTGTAGACAGACGAGCTGAATATTTAGAAGAGATCAATAAATATGATAAAGGGCAAATAGTGCATATTGATGAAAGCGGTATAGATACAGGTATTTGCCAAGATAGAGGCTGGAGTAAAACAGGAGAATTACTGATTGGAAAGAAGAGTGGGAAACACTATCAAAGAACTAATATCATAGCTGGCTTGGTAAACAATCAATCAATAGCTCCTTTTGTTTTTAATGGAACGTGCAATACAGAGTTATTTAATAATTGGGTTGAGAAGTTTTTAATTAAAGAGTTAAAAGCAGGACAAGTTGTAGTGATGGATAATGCTAGTTTCCATAAATCAAAGAAAACAAAGGAATTAATAGAATCAGTTGGTTGCAAGCTTATTTTTTTACCGCCATATTCACCAGACTTAAATCCCATAGAGAAGTTTTGGGCTAATATGAAACGATGGATTAAAAATAAGGTAACAGAAACCAGCAAATTATTTGAAATTATTACTATGTTCTTTGTCACCTAATTTTATGGGTTTAACTATAAAAAAACTACTCAACAAAATGAAACCTTAGAGGTTTGTAAAAGAGGGGCATTTAAACACCTCAAAACAAATGAGGGCACTTATAAGACTATTGGAGAAGAATGGAATAAACTTATAGAAAAACAATCTATCAATGAAAAAGAATTAAAAAAATTCTTTCAATCATCTCTGAAAGGAAGAATAATGCATAGTTTTGTAAAAGACAAGCAATTAGAAGCTGATTTAATAGAGCAATTTAAAGCAGATATAGAGTTAATATTTGGAATAGAAGTCAAAAGAAATTCAGCATCTCTTCTAACCAATGCTATGTTTTTTGATTTGGTAGATAAAGGAATATATAAACTAAAACAAATTGCTAGTAAAATGCCAATGGCTATGGAAGGTGCTGTAAATGCTTCTGTTATAATTGATAAAGATATGGGTAAATCAACATATGATTATAGAGAAAATCCAAGAGGTTCTAAAGAAGCAAAGCAGCTACTAAAAAATGATACTGAAATTCTGCAAGATTGGTTGAGTCTAAAGCTAGACATTCACAATAAACTAGACCCCCTAATGATGCAATTTCTAGATTAGGTATAAATAGTATTATTCGGACTCTAACTAACCTAAAATTAGGATCTATTGTTACTGATCAGTGTGATCAAAATAAGTTAATTCATGATGAAGAAAAAATACCTTTTAAATTGAGTAACTGTAGTGGTATTTTACAATGGGATTGGGATACAGCTAAAGGACAGTTTAAAGCTAATAAGATTCAGGTACAAGAAGTTTCAGCTAAAGTATTTTATGATTTAATAAAAGATTGGTATGGAATAGAGTTATCCTGCTTAAATAAAGATGATTTTATATTACTTAAGGCAGCAGCTGAACCAAAAGATCCAACACTAGATAGAGATGACTATCAAGGTAGTTTTAAGATTCCTGCTTCAGATACAGCAAGTGAAGGAGCAGTATCTAAAATAAAACCATTAGAATATAAACAAAAACATGTGCTAAATTATAGCAAAATTACAACTTCACTAGATAAAATGAGCTCTAATAAAACATTATCTGTTAAAGTTGATGAAGTAATCAGTCAAGCATTACACGAACACTTAAAATCAAAAGAATTAATGAGCTCTCTTGGAAAACTATTTGGTCCTACTGACAATAATAAATCTTCTGAAGAAATAATGAGTTTTTTAAAAACTATACGCTCGGGTTTAATAGGAAATGAAGAAAGGATATGTAGTAATAGATTGCATCTAAAAGATCCAAATAAACATTTTATGAAAGGTAACGTTTTAAGCATAGATGATTTATTCAATGGGATACTTGATAGAGTAAATGATGCAGCTATACAGAATGACAGGAAAGATATATTAGCAACTTTACAACAGTATTCTTATGACTCACAAGAACAGGTGAACATTATAGGTGATGCATGAATAATATAAAAGAATTAAAATCATGTTAAAATAGACATTTGTCTAATTATGGGTTAAATTACAGAAACGGGGCAAAAGCGAACTAGGAGTCGGAATTGCTGTTAATTTCTTCTCTGTTATAGAAAAATATCCTGCAATAATTTATCTTACTCAAATGCCTTATCCCTGCAGGATGATCATGTTTTACGCATTTATATTTTGGTATATCTAATCGTATAATAAGCATTATACGTTGCAAACAACCTTAAGTCATCGAATTACCGAAAAAGTTTTGAGAGTCAATCATTTATTTTGTGTAAGTTCTATTTTTTACATTCCAATAAATCATATTTAAAATCACCACAAAGTATTTCAAATTGATTCAAAGCTAATGACCAATCTTTTATGGGCATAGTCCATTTTTTAGATGCATTTTGCAGAGCTAAAAATATTATTTTCTGAATTGATTTATCATCTGGAAACACCCCCTTATTTTTGATAATTTTTCTAATTTGACGGTTGACAGATTCAATGGTATTTGTTGTATAAATTACCTTTCTTATTTCCTCAGGAAAAGCAAAAAATGGGATTATCCCACACCAATTACGTTGCCAAATATCAGAAATTACTGGATATTTTTTGTCCCATTTTGAACTAAATTGTTGAAGTTTTAGACTTGCCATTTCTTCATTATTTGCTGTATAAATTTGCTTCAAATCTGTGGTCACCTCCTTTAAATCCTTATATGAGACATACTTCACTGAATTGCGAACCATATGAACTATACATAACTGTACTATAGTCGCAGGAAATATGCTACTTATCGCTTCCGGAAAACCTTTTAGACCATCAACACAAGCAACATAAATTTGTTCTACTCCTCGATTTTTTAACTCAGTAACTACTTGCATCCAGAATTTAGCACCTTCATTTTTTCCTACCCAAATACCCAGCAACTCCTTCTTTCCTTCTATATTAACAGCAATCGCTAAATATACTGCTTTATTTATCACTACCTGGTTATCCCTAGACTTAACATGAATACAGTCTAAGTATAATATTGGATAAACCTTATCTAAACCTCGATTTTGCCACCTAGTTACTTCGTCTATTACTCCATCGGTTATTGTCGATATTAAATCACCGGAAACCTCAGTTTGATATATTTCTTCCAAATGACCTCGAATTTCACTGACTGTCATTCCTCGACCATAAAGTGAGATAACTTTATCGTCAAATCCACTGAATCTTCTCAGCCCTTTAGGTATTAATTTGGGAACAAACTCTCCTTCTCGATCTCTTGGTACTTCCAGAGTAACCTTCCTACCATCATCATCAATTATTGTCTTTTCATAGCTACCATTACGACGATTATTATCTACTTTCAGCATTTTACTATGCTTTGAATAACCTAATTCATGCTCTAGTTCACTTTCTAATATTTTTTCAACTATTTGCTTTTTTAGTTGTTGAAATAATCCTTCTTTGCCAAACAACTTAGATGGATCGGCTTTTGATAATAATTCTTCTACTAAATTATTACTTATATTATTATCTTTTAGTTCTAGTATCTTCTTTTTTATTTTTTCTGACATATTTTACCTTGTTATAAGTTGTTTTCTTACAGTACTTCTTACTGCTTACTTTTGCAACTTACACAAAGTATATTATAGACTCAGTTTTGAATGGTCTCCTCACTGAACGTTCTCCACTTATTTGGATAAAGACTCAATTTGCGATAGACTCAAGCCGGTGGATTGAGTAATAAAGTCAACAGATAAACCAGCCTTTAGTAAATTTTTAGCTATAGAGATTGCTTTTTGTTTTTCACCCTCAGCTTTACCCTCAGCTTTACCTTCAGCTTTACCTATATGGATACCTCTGGCTTCACCTTCTTCGATATATTTTTGTGCAACAGTTCTCATAATAACACCTTGTTCTTCTTCTGATAAATATTTGGTTAGTACTTGCTCTAATTCTGATTGCTTTGCCTCAGGAAGCTTAGCGTCAGTGTACCATAAAAACGATTTTATGTAAATATAGCCTTTTTCCTTATCTACTAATATCTCTAATTTAAATCTCTGCAGAAATTCTTCCCAAAGCTTTATCATATCTCGTTGATGGATATGTTTTAGCATATATTCTAACATCCCAATATGCTTCTTCTTCACTATTTCATCATCAGACATGCTTTGTAAATCGACCAATTGATAATCTTCTGTCATCACTTTCTTGGCTATAACTGCATCGGTAAATAAACTCCATAAATTCCTAGGGGCAGTATAAACTTCTTTACCATTATAAATTACTAAATTATATACTAATGGTAATTTCTTTCTTCCTTTCTTATGCCTTTCGCATAATAACAATGTGTATTTCCATAATCGTAGAGCTGTCCAATAATCAACGCTCGACTGAGCCTCAATCAACACATACACAAAAGCCTTACCCTGATTCTTGGTAGCAACTCCATACACTATATCACTATATTTCTTGTTTAAAGATTCTTCTATGTAACTTTCTTTTTCTACTGTTATTTTTGATAAATCTACTAAACTCTTAAAATCATTAGGCAAATAATATTCCAAAAATTCTTGGGCTGCTACAGGATCAGCCATTATTGTTTTGACTAATGAATCATGCTTTAACTTTTTTGTCATTTTACTAACTTATTAATCTATCAGATTTGCTCATGTTTTAAACGCTCGGTCATTTTTCTGTAACAATTTTTTAATATCAGATATTGTTTTTTTACTGACAAACAATTCCTTGCTAATCCAACTATAAGTTTTACCAGCTTGCAGAAAAATCTTTATTTTTTCTATTTTGCCTAAAGTTGTTTTGTTGCTACTACCAACTCTTCTACCAAATTTTACTCCATTAAGCTTAGCCTTAGCAATTCCTGCTTTAGTTCTGCTATTAATCATGCTACGTTCTAATTCAGCAAATACTCCAGCTATTTGGAAAAATGCTCTCCCCATAGGCGAAGTAGTATCTACTTTATCTCCTGAATCAAGGGACACAAGCTCAACAGATTTGTTATTTAGTAGTTCGATTAGCTCAATTAGTCCTTTTAGAGATCTAGCAATCCGATCAATCTTATAAACTATAACAATATCACTTGGTCGCAATGATTCAATCATAATCATTAGCTCAGTGCGATTATTATCTTTGCCACTAGCTGACTCGCTAAATATCTTTTGGCATCCCGCCTCAATTAATGCTTGTTGTTGTAATTCTAAGTCCTGATTATTACTGCTTACTCTTGCATATCCAATTTTCATAATAACTCTGGTACAATTTTATTTAAAAAATAATATTGTACCACAATAGTACAAACAAGTCTAATATTTCTTATAATTGTACCACTTGTTAGTAGGCTTGGTGTAGTACAATAATACTCTAGTTTGGTTGTACTATAGTACAATTCGATTTATCATGATTAATTAATAGGTATTTCCTTAACGTTAGCTTCTTTTGTTGCAATACGAGGTAATATGATTGTTAAGATGCCATTTTTTAAATTAGAAGAGATAGTTTTTTGATCGATGTCATTATTTAACTCTATAGTGTAATTAAACTGCCTATTCTTGCGGGCATAATCTTTAATATTATCTTTTTTATTAACATCTGATTCGTTACTACCATTCACAACAAGACGATTGCCTTTTAAGTTAATTTTAATCTGACTTTTATCATAACCTGGTATCTCCATAATCACAACATATCGCTTGTCCTCTGTAATAATCTTAGTACCTATAGAGTCTCCATCATATACATACATACTGCCATTGAGCAAGTTGTGCCAATAGCGATCAAAAGAAGAAAAATGTCTATCTATTACTCTGCTAGGACTTTGTATATATAGCGTACGATTATCTAACTCTATATCATCTTTCTGATTAGGATTAGCTAAAGAGCTATTTATCGACAATATGATCGACGCAATAGTCAGACTATATAATTTAACTTTATTTAACATATTATTACCCACGTTAATTGATTATTATAATACTGTTACATTATTTGGTAAATATTATAGGGTCTCTAGTTTGGTGCAGATAAGCAGCCATTTGTGGATCAGGAGAGCTTATCCTAACACATCTAATCTTATCGTTAGCATATAACACTTCCATATAACCTTTTGTTATTAGCTCGTCCTGCACTTTTTCTGCTTTTTTGACAGAAACCCCTAACATCTTTGCCATCTTTTTATATCTTATAACAACTGGTTGCATATTAAAATTTATTTATATTGTATATCTATGTTACAGCCCAAGTTTTTTAACTGAACATCCATGACATAATACAGCTTTTTTTATCTATTTAAAATAAATTCATCATTTTTTATCTCTGTATTAAATTCTGATTCATCATTATTAGTTGCAATATTGTCTGAGTCTAGATTATTGCATTGTTGGTGTATCTTATCTACCATTTTAGACTCTGCTACAACTTCAACAAACCACTTATTTTTATCAGCCGCCGTAGCTTGCGGCACTTGTATCTTTGCAAGTCTAGCAGATATTTCTGGTAAAATAACATAGCATTGACCAATGCTGAGACAGCTAAAGTCTTCATAAGAAACAAGAGGTGATTTTTCATGCCTTTCATTATAACTAACACCGTCCCTAAACTCATTAGCCCCGAAACTAGTATTTTTCTGCTGGCTAATTGTAGTAACAGAACCACAAAGTTTACTATATAGCTCTCCCATTCTTGGGTCATCACTGGCAAAGGCGAACTTGGTCTTAAACAAACCAATTAAATTCGATGCATCAGCATTACCATAATATTGGTATAATTGACTAGTCGATTGTAGTCCAGACAATACACAAGTACCATATTTCCTTCCTTCTTGCATCAATTGTGGCAAGCCTGGTAATTTCCCGAGACTAGGCAGTTCATCCATGACGATCCATAATTTGTGACGTGCATTGATACCAAATCACTATCTATTTAATAATATAGATGCTATAGTGTGTTATTTAAGATAGTATAGTGTTAATTAAGATGTCTAGAGGGTATAAGGTATTAGAAGTTAATGTAGAAGAAGTGAAACAATTAATGAATGAAGCAAAGACTAAAGAAGAATTTAGACGTTATCAATCAATCTATCTAAGAGTGAGTGAAAAAATGCCGACATCATTGATTGCTAAAGTTACAGGATTATCAGAAAGTCATGTTCACAGAACCCATAGTCAATGTCGGAAAAAAGGCTTAAAGGCACTATGTAGCAGGAAGAAAGGTGGGAGATACAGAAGTTATCTAACTCAAGAGCAAGAACGTGAGATGCTTAAAAAGATAGAACAGAATGCCGTTAATGGTGGGATAGTAGAAATTAGCAAGGTGCATAAGATTTTTGAGGAAACGGTTGGTAGTAAAATAGCACGTTACACAGCTTATAGGCTGCTTCATAGGCATGGGTGGCGTAAAATTGCACCAAGACCATACCATCCTAAACAAAAGAAGGATGCGGTAGAAACTTTTAAAAAAAGTGGCCTGATATGGTTAAAGAAGCAAGAGTATCAGCAGCAACTGAAGGCAAGGAATTAAAGATATTCTTCCAAGATGAGGCACGTTTTGGTCGTATAGATTCATTAATACCAATTTAGCATCAAACCAATAATATTACTAGTATAACTTAAAAGGATATCGAGCAGTTATATTGTTAATTAGATGGTGGTTTGGTATAAGGCGTTGCTGGGTTCCGGCTGGAATCAGGCCTTTACTTAAGAAACAAATTATTCGTGAATATACTTATACTTATGGGGCAATTTGTCCATTTGACGGTGCTAGTTGTTTCCTTATTTTGCCTTTAATGAACCAAGATTGGATGATGTTAATGCTACAAGAAATGGCAAAGCGTTATAAGGATAATTTTCTTTTAGTAGTATGCGATGGAGCTGCTGCACATAAACTCGATAAAGAATTATTACCTAATAATATTAAACTAGCTTACTTGCCACCATATAGCCCACAATTAAACCCACAAGAAAATATATGGGATGATATGAGGGAAAAATTCTTTTATAACCTAGCTTTTGATTCAATGAATGCTATAGAAAATCAACTAATCACAGCATGTAATTATTATGAAAATAATCCTGCAATTGTCAAATCTATATGTGCTTGGAATTGGATAGTATCTTGTTAATTAGATAGTGATTTGGTATGATTCTACTGCGACGCATACGAGATATCAAGAGTTCTAATAGCGATGCGTTTAATGGAATGGTTAATTCTCTAGCTGATGGGTCAGTAGCTAAAAAAAGCCAGTTACCACTGCCTGAGTTAATCTTGTTAATATAATCCTCTATTGAAAATGCTCCCATCTTGTTATTGTCTGTTAAAAACCTCAGTGGCTTAATATTAGCCATCAACACTGACATTATTGAAGAAGCTGTTTTAGCGTTATCTTTGGTAAAATATTTTGCGGCATCTGTACCTTTTAATATTGTGTACATTTCTCCAGTTTCAGTTTGGCACAGCATTTTATATAATTTGATTATTGAATATTGCTGATGCTGTTGTAAAACTTCAGTGCAAGCAACAAAAATACTTGCTGCACTTTCTTCCCAAAAATCATTAGCTCCTCGATTATTTTTTCTGCTATTAAAGCCCATTAAGATATCAGCAAATTTTTCTAGATCTTTTTTTCCAGCACAATCATGCCAAAAGTCCCAGTAATGACTACGATTATCTAATGGATTAAAGATAATATCTCCGCGGCTTGGATCATAGTATTTAGCAATCATTTCTCCAGTATTATCAATAATAATAGCAGCTTCTCCTCTTGATTCTACCTGAGGTAATAGATTATGCATTAAATTAGTTTTGCCAGAACCAATAGAACCTGACACTAAGAGATTCATGGTTTCCATATCTTTTACTAACGGCATATCACCAATAGTTAGATCGCTGGCTTTACCAATTTTACGCAAGCACTTTCTAACTATTCAGGTAGAAGCAAAAGAGCAACCCGCTATTATTATTGATCAAACTGGGGAGATGATTTCCAAGTACTACAATCCACACCGCGGAGATATTATCTTTAATCCTTTCGATCAACGAGGCAAAGCTTGGGACTTTTGGAAAGATTGTGAATCTCATGAGGATTTAGAGCGATTTTCCAAGATATTAATAGGTTTTAACAGAAAGCAATCGAGCAGTCACTCTGATCTTTTTTGGGAAACAGCTGCCGAAACTGTCTTTAAAGCTTGCGTTGAATTTTTAAGAGGAAAAAATGCCTCCGTACAAGATGTAGTAAATATGGCATGTCATGCAGATATAGAATATCTAAAAACCACACTAGGAGGTACTGAAGCCGCTAGATATCTTATAAATGACTCCAAACAAACGTCTGGCTCTATTGTAGCGGTACTGGCAGCAAATAGCAAACCACTTATGTACCTACAGCCTGCCGATGACAATGGAGCATTTTCAATTAAACAATACTTTGCTAATCTTCAGACAGGAAACAAAGCATGGTTATTTCTAGCAACCAAACCCAGTAGTCGTGCATTAACCTTACCACTAATATCTTGTTTAACTGAACTTGCATTAACACAGCTTATGGAAATAGGAATAGATAGTAAACGCAGAGTATGGATTGTTATCGATGAGCTGCCAGCCCTTGGTAAACTTCCTGCTTTATCACCTATGATGGCAGAAGGTAGAAAATATGGAGCTTGCGTCTTAGCTGGTATGCAATCTCTAAATCAACTTTACTCCCAATATGGTCATTATGATGGTTCTGCAATCTTCGGGCAGTTTGGCACATCCTTCTTCTTTAGAAATCTTGAGCCAGCAATTGCTAAAATGATTAGTTCTATGTGTGGTAGCCAAACTTTAATGCGTCAGCAGAAGAATACTAGCTTCGGTGCTCATGAATTTAGAGATGGAGTCAGTTATAACGAACAGCATCATAAGCAAGATCTTGTCACTGTAGAAGATTTAGCTAACTTAAGCGTTGGTGAGTGTTACACTCTATTGCCTGAGCCGGCTGTTAGATTATCCAAAATACAAATTCTAGCAATATCTCTACCCAATAAGAATCTTGAACTTATTCCTAAAAAACTGATAAGCTCCAGCAATAATAGTGCTAATCGGTCTAATCAGAGTACTAATAATACCCAAGACTTATCTAATTCATCTAGATTAAATTCAGAACTCAATCATCTTGCACCCCAAAAATCTAAACAGCAGAAGAACATCAAGAAGCTAGGCAAGAAAAAACCAACGCCACTAAAAGAAGAGGAGTTAGAGAGTAAAGCAGCTGATCTCCTTTGAACTATCTTTTTGGCGAAGTAAATCAATAAGATGCTTTTAACTTTTGGATATCTATCATGGATAAGTCAAGTAGCTTGAGCTATAATTAAACCTTCCGAAACAAAGCCCACTTATGCCAACAACAGCTACAAGCTTTTATTAGAGCTAAGGACAACAACAATCTTATGGAAAAATTACAAGAAAAAATAACCACAGAATGATCAAGGTCAAAGGGGTAAGCCCTTTGACTACAGAACTAGGATTTAAGCAGATTGTTGATCTCCTGAATAGATAAACCGGTAATACGAGAAATTTTAGGGATAGGGTAATTATTAGAGAACATATTTTTTGCTACTTTTTCGGTTCTGTCAGATTCTTTGTGATACTAATTTACAAAATTGGACAAATGGAGAAATTTTACTTACACATAATAAGAAACTTATTGTATTACCTAAAAAATTATTATAACGTAAATTGTAATTATTATTTTGATATAAACACTACAATATCAGTTATGTTTTATGACAAAGAAAAGACCTCAATCAGGTTCCACAGGGGAAAGTCCTGAGGCAAAAAAGCAAGATAGCAAAGCTACTCCTCCTCGTCAAGGAATTCAGGAACGACAAGGGGCAGATGATGCAAATAAAGTGCAAATTAAAGTATATGATACGATAGGTTATGGTAATTGTTTTTTTCATGCCGTATTTGGTAATAGAACTAATGCTGATCATTATAAAACTGATTATGCTCGGGATATGCGAAAAGAGTGGTATAATTTCTTGAAGCAATTTCATTCTCTAGAAGATCAAAATATGCCTGATGAATTGCGGGAGCGGTTAGAGAAGATTTTCTCGTCTCAAGACTTATTGAACAAGTATCAAAATGCCTCTCCAATTAATAAATCAACTATTTACCGTAAATATCTGCAAGATATACAACATAATAGCTATTATGTCATGTTTGAGGAAATACCTATTTTAGCTTCTTTAGCAAAGATTCAGATTGTACTAAATGTAGGTAACACACTAGACATTATTAATCCTAGTCTAGAATTATCAGGTAACTATAATACAAATCAGACATTGTGGGGTAACAAAAAAGAAGCAATTATATATCATCAAGGAATACACTTTTCTCATGCCGAGATATCCAATGGTGATCAAGCATATGATACCAAAGAGATTCAAGGAATGGAAGTACATGTTATTAAGGAATCGGAGCAATCTAATTCAGGTTTTGATATAAATGCAGAATCGGAACTAAAATGTCATGTTGATGCTCTATTAAGTAAGTTATTTGGAAGAGAGATTAGTGATAATAAGTATGCAAATATTACGATTAATGATCCGTATGGTAATTCTCAAATAACAGTATGTCGTCCTCAAATTATTGGTAAGTCCGTTGAAAAAATGCATGATGTTACATCATACATGTTTATTAGGAAAGCTCTTAAGAGCCAAATAAAAGATGTATTAGATGGTAAGGCTTATATACTAAATAATTTTAGAGATTATATACTAGCTATATCAAAGCAAATACAAGGTGTATGTTTAACACAGGATGAGTATAATGATGTAAAGAAGAAGATATTATTATCAAAGGATGACGAAGAGTTTTTTGATTTAAGTATCATTACAAAAAAAGATAATTCAGAGATAATACGATATTTGATTACTAATACAAGCGTCATTAAGAAGTTAAATGAACTTACCACAAAGGATGTCGAAGCGATAGGTTCAGAGTATAATGAATCTGCAGCAAAAGAAAATTATGTAACTCAACTTCAAAGATATATTAAATATGTGTTCAATAACCTAAAGCAAATGATGCTTGATAGTCTGGATACTTGTGAACTCACTGCGAAATTTATAGTATCAATCTTTGATCCAGAAGGATATCTTATTGAGGAGAATAATATTTTATTCAAGCAAATACTCTTATATAAAACGGTAAAGGAGGCAAGAGGTGCATATGGTCTACCAGACAAACTACCTAATAAGGGTACTGTCAAATACATTAATGACGCAGAGTATGAAAAAATAATAGGTGAGACTAAAGGTCCATATATTAGAATTATTGACAATAAGGAAACGATAGTTGAGAAGTCGGTACGAGCACTAGATATCATAGAGCAATTAATTAATCATAGCTTGTATCAGAATAATAATGATAAAACTAATTTGCTATCAGAGTATAATGATAATTATAATCGTAACATCAGAGAATTAATAAATGAACATGACGAAAGTGAACCTGAGTTTGCATTACAACATTATAATCAAGATTTATCACACGAGAATTTATATAAAGTATTTCACTATCATGCCGCCAAAGCTTTATATTTTATATGTGATTTTCAATCATTAGGACAAGGTAACCGTATATTAGTATCTACACAAGAAGAAGGAGAGAAAACAGAAGTGGTTAGAGTCCATCCTTCTGCTACAGCGAAAGGAATAGAACTATACTATATTATAGATAAATCTAATATTCAACCGGAGAAATTAATAACACAAGTTGTTGCTCATATTTCTATACTGTTATCTCCTTTTACATCATTACGTTCTCATGTTTCACTTATAAATGATGAGGAAACATTGTCGCCAATACAAAAAATATTTAGTGCATTTTGTGAATTATTAAAAGAAGACTATAACTTACCAAATATATTAGGACAACAATGGTTTAATACAATACAAGAACAATTTGATGCAAAAATCATAAATAGCTTAAATACAGCAGATTTATTAGGTAATACTGATGTACAGTATGATTTGGATTTTTGATGTCAAGACTAACAATAGTCAATTAATTATCACAGTACAAGAGAGGTGTTATGCCGTATAATACAGCAGTCGTAGAGGGTATTATTAGCTTTATATCTAAAGCATTAAATAAGAATGAACAGCAAAGTATTACCGATTGGATAAACAAGAATATATTAATTATATCATCAAGACTAGATATTAAGCAATCTTTTGTTAAGGCTCAGAAGATAATATTTACTGAATATATTACGAAAGGCAATATTGCGAACATTAAATCATTACTAGATACAATTAATGTTTGTCAAAATGAAAAATTAAAAAGATTGGTATGTGAAATATTATCAGATGTGTGTCTTGAGCAAAAAAAATTTTTATCTACAAATACAAAGGTATATCAAGAATTGACTAAAATATTAGATTTTCAATATGACAGTATCCAAGATACTGATTTGCAGAGAAGTGTAGTAGGAAAAATAATAAAAGTAAGTGAGATTGTACAAGAAGCAAACACTTGTAAGACAGAAGATATACAAGTCTTAAAAAAACAAAAATGGTATATTAACAACTTTATAGAAAAGTTGTTTAAAATAGACATGAGTCAAGATGTATTAGTAGATATTGTAATTAATGATGATCCTAATAACCCGTGGAATAATCAAACTACCATAGTAGGTCGTCCTAAAGTGTTAGGAAGCTCAACAAAACAAATGCGTCATGTGACACCATATTCTTTTATAGAACATGCTATTACGGCAATGATCATGCAATTAAAAGATGATGCTAGAGATAAAACATATATAAATAATATAATGGAAGCTATTAAACCACTACTTAAAAATAAAAAAGGTATCTGTTTAACAGCAAATCAGTATTCTAAAGTAAGTTCTGATATTGTATTGCTAGATGAGGAATATGAAAGATTTAAATTATCGACCACCAGTAATGAATATCACTTAATATACAATGATGTACTTATAGAACGATTCAAAAATTTTGATGATTTCTCACAAGCTGAAAAAGATAAAGCGGAAAAGGATTTTAGTACTAAATTTGAAAAATATGTCACTTATGGTATAAAATATCTTACTGAAGAAATATTGGATCTAAAAGATGTTAACACTGTAACAATAGTGTGTGAAGGAATTGCAAGGATAATATTAACATTATTTAATCAAGAAAAATATGCTGCTTTTCCTGAAGAAGGAAATTCATTAAAAGAGGAAATTCGTGTATATCAAAGTAGAAATGATGCAGAAAAACCACAAAATAAGGAATATGATATATATTCTCATGCAGAAATAACTGCAAAGCTGAATGATCAGACATGGAGATCACAACATGATCAATGTATTAGAATTGTAGATAATGAAGGATCAATAGTCAAAAAGACAGCAAAGGTATTAAAGATCATAGACTTGCTAGTTACACATAAGTTAACATCGGTATCACATAAAACAGAAAAAGAAGATTTAGAACATCAAAAAGAATATAACGAGAAATATAATTTTAAAGTAAATGAGCAAAATCTTAAGTGTCAAGACAAGTATAATGAAGATATTAATATTAACAGCAATTTAATGGATGTTTTTCAATATCATATAGCAAAACATTTATATTCTGTTTTTGATTTTAAACCGTTAGAGCAAAATGTATTAGTGCCTAAGCAAAAAGAAGATGATATAATTACAGTATATCCTTCTGCTCATGGTATAAAAACAGCAGAATATGCGGTACACAGTGGAGAGGAGTATAGAGCGTCACAATATAATTCTAGGAAAGGCTATAATGATGATGCAATATTTCGTGTGGAGATGAGTAATGACGATACTATAAATGTATTAAAAGACAAGGTTGTCAATCATGTTATTATTTCTCTTTTACCTTTTAAGGAGCTGGAAATTGGATGTGTATTCGATGAAGCACAATGTGAAAGAGCTACAATACTTCAAGCATTTTGTGAATTAGTAAAAGTAAGGTATGCAACAGAAAGTATGATACAATTAGATGATCAATGGATAGATGAAGTACAAACTGAATGTTCAAGATACTTTATGGATGTATTAGGTGAATCTAAAGTGTTAGAAGAAAATTATGATTTTTAACGATTAATGAGGTTAATTATATGTATAAAAATGTTCCCCATAGTACTCTAAAAACAGGGTATGTAGAATTTTTAGCTTCTAAAGTTCAAAGAAATGATATGCAATCTGTAACAGAATGGGTAGAAGAAAGTTTAATAAATGATAATCCTAATGTTGATAATACTCGAAAACTTGCTTTTTATGAGGCGGAGAAAATAGTACTATCCGGGTATATTGATCGTGGTCTTAATGAGAAATTTGATAAACTTCTTAGTGCAATTGATAATGAAAAGTTTGATAGAGAATTTAAGGAACATCAAAATTATCCTAAACTTAAGGCAAATGAATGTCGTGTCCTTGCAGGTGCTATAATAGAATCAAAAAAAGCCTTAGGAGAAGATAATACTATGCATAAAAAGTTAGGTGAGTTACTCAGTAGTAAATATCAAGCACTAAAAGATTTAAATTATGATATTAGTAAAATTACCACAATAGATACTGCTTTTCAAATTGTTCATTATGAAGCCAGTACACTAGGGTCTACCAGTGATAGTACTGATCATTTGTAGCACTCAACCACTACCGGTGTCGGTAAGTTGGTGTAAGGCACTAGAAAGTATCTCCGCCAAAAATACTTAAAATCCAAAGGGTGTCAGGAAGTTTGTGTAAGTTAAAAAATAGTTAAGAATAAAATTAATTAAAACAACTTACATGAGGCTAATATGAAGAATAAGAGTAAAGTATCAGGGGTTCTAGGGGGTAATCCCAGAAATTTTTGATTTGAGAGAAAGCAGAGTTTTTGTCAAAATATAAAAATTTTTATGGTTATAATTTTGGATATTGACAATTGGAGAAAAAGATATGGTTTCTAAGTTAAGGTGTAGAAGTCAAGATTTGATCTTACAGACACTATAAATTTTGCACCTGAATGTCAGTTAAGTTTTGAGTGTCAGAGGAATATTCAAGATACAAGATTTCATTATTCTTTTCAACAGCTAATTTCTTACTATCTTGAAAAGTTTGCATAGGAGTTTTCCCATAACAATATTTTCCTGAATGTGGTCGCTCATTATTGAAATGCTCTAACCAAATATCAAGATCTAATTGTAAATCGTCAAGTTCAGTATAAATCTTTTTACGCATAGCTGTATCAAAGAATTCTTGTTTCATGGTTTTATTAAAACTCTCACACATACCATTTGTTTGGGGAGAATATGCCTTAGTTGTAGTATGTTCTATACCTTCTATGCTAAGAAATAACTCAAAAGCGTGATGCTCTATATTTCCCTTATATTCTGACCCACGATCTGTAAGAATACGAAGTATTGGTATCCCTTGGGTCTCGTACCATGGTAACACGCGGTCATTAAGCATATCAGCAGCAGTAATTGCTGTTTTATCAGTATATAGTTTAGCATCCGCTACTCTAGTATAGCTATCAATAAATACCTGAGAATAAACCTTACCTATACCTTTGAAATTACCTACATAGTACGTATCCTGACATCCTAGATAACCTGGATGCTGCGTTTCAATTTCTCCATGTGCTTCTTTTTCATTACGACGCTTCTCTAGCACTTGTAACTGAGCCTCAGTAAGAACAATACCATCCTGAGCCATCTTTGCTTCTAATGCTTTAAGCCTTTTATTGATATTATTCAAATCATTACGTAACCAAATTGATCTCACTCCTCCAGGTGATACAAGTATTCCGCTCTTCTTAAGCTCATTTGATACTCTTAGCTGACCGTATGCTGGATATTCTATTGCCATATCCATTACTCTGCCTTCTCTATCGATGGATCAACTCTATTCGCTATTATTGGCTTTCTTCGACTAATTTCATACAATGCCTCTTCTCCACCAGTTTCATACAGTTCTTTAAATCTGTAATAACTATCTCTACTATATCCCATCGCTTTACATGCTGATGATATGCTACCAAGGCTCTTAGCTAATTCAAGTAATCCTAATTTCTGCTTTATTATTTTTTGATTTAAATTCATTGTGACCTTCCATTTTTTTATCTGTATTTTTTATACGTTATTTTTATTAAATGTAAGATCAAATGTCAACTACTGCACGTAAGTAAGCAAATTTTAGTAAGATTAAATCTTGACTAGTACAGTTAAATCTCTAGCTGTAATCGTACCTCTGTTCCCATAACCAACATCCCTAGCCAGTTAGGTCAAAGGGCTTACCCCTTTGACAAAGAACTAGGATTTAAGCAGATTGTTGATCTCCTGAATAGATAAACCGGTAATACGAGATATTTCAGGGATAGAGTAATTATTAGAGAACATATTTTTTGCTACTTCAATATTTTGTTCAGCTTTACCTTCAGCTTTACCTTCAGCTTTACCTTCAGCTTTACCTTCAGCTTTACCTTCAGCTTTACCTATTTGGATACCTCTAAACTCACCTTCTTCGATATATTTTTGTGCAATAGTTCTCATGATATTACCTGTCTCTTCTTCTGATAAATATTTGGCTAGTATTTGCTCTAATTCTATCTGCCTCTCCTCTGAAAGCTTAGCATCAGTGTACCATAAAAACGATTTTATGTAAATATACCCTTGTTTCTTATCTACTAAAATCTCTAACTTAAATGTTTCTAAAAACTTCTCCCATAATGCAACCATGTCACGCTGATGAATGTGCTTCATCACATATTCCATCATCCCTAAATGTTTCTTCTGTACTATCTCATCATCCGACATGCTCTGTAAATCTACTAACTGATAATCTGACACCATTAATTCTTTAGCTTGCACTGGATCAACAAATAAATCCCATAAGTTCCTTGGAGCATTATAAACTTCTGTGCCATTATACATTATCATGCTGTAGATTAATGGTAGCTTATCTTTATTCTTCTTATGTCGTTCACAGAGTAGTAGAGCATATCTCCATAAACGCAGTGCCATCCAATAATCCACTGTTGATTGATGGTCTAACAAAATGTAGACAAAGGCACTATCATTACTTTTAGTTTTGACAGAGTACACTATATCACTAAATTTCTCTTGCAACGTTTCTTCAATATAACTTTCCTTTTCTATAGTTATCTTTGACAAATCTACCTGTTCTTTAAAAGCACTTGGTAAATAATACTCTAAGAATTCTTGTGCAGCTATTTCATTGCCCATAATTCTTTTAAAAAGCTGGTCATGTTTAGGTTTTTTTGGCATTTTGCTACTTACTTGTTATCTATCATTTAGCCAACATTTGATCGCTCTTCTTTGAGTATCTTATACACAGCAGCTCTACTGATACTCATTTTTTTAGCTAAACTAGTTCCAATAATACCTTGTTCATGATATTGCAGCAATTGCTTTCTATCAATCCTGCGTTTAGCTCCAAATTTTATGCCTTTGAGCTTTGCTTCAAGTCGCCCCTCATTGGTACGCTCTAAAATCCTCAGACGTTCTGCTTGTGCTACTGCTGATAAAATGGTTACTACCATTTTACCAGCAGCTCCTTCCGTGTTAATACCATCATCTAAGAAACGTACCCCTACATTCATTTTATCAAAGTGATTAATCAGGCTGATCATATCTGCTGTATCCCTACCTAATCTATCCAGTTTAGTAATTAACACTGCATCACCTTCCTCAACTTTCACCATTAATGATTTTAGCCCTTCTCGTTCAAGATTACTACCTGTTGTTTTGTCAGAAAATATTCTTGACTCGATAACCCCAGCTTTTTTGAGAGCCTGTTTTTGTATTTCTAATGATTGATCGGAAGTTGATACTCTTGCATAACCAAATAATCTCATTTTATCTATCCAAATACGTATATTAAATCAATTCGTTTACTATCTTGTCTATTATATGCCAATTTACAATTTAATCTACAGTATATTTAGTACTTTTTCTATTATCTTCTAACTTATAAATTAGTACACATCAAATAGATATCAAAAAGTAACTTGCATCACTAGACCTAAATCCTGTAAATACACTACTTTTAGTAAACAACTCTATACTATAGAGAAGGACCTTCGAACTCCTTGGATATTACTCTTTGCTGGGCAGCAAATTTATCTCGACCTTGCTGTATATGTTCTCTAGGAAAAAACTCATTATTCTCATGCACCTTTAATGCATAATCTAGTAACTTTAACTGACATGTAAATGATCTCCCGTCTATTATCATCTCTTTGCCTGAGTGAATATCATTTAAATGTTGCTTTAGCCTATCAATTACATGGATATGATATTGATGCGTTAAACTTTGTAACGCACTAGCACTATCTGTAGAATGCTTAATTGTATTAGTTATCTTTCTAGGCTGCATTGCAGTTCTATCAATATACGATCCTAATTTATTCAACTGTTCAAATACATTGTTTTTCTCATTACAATAAGCGTGCTTTATAGACTTTAACAGACTAACACCATTATAATCATACTCCTTATAATCATGTTCATACTCCTTACAATTAACTTGTAAACTAGCTAGATATTTCTGCTCATTTTCTAAGGCTTTGAACGCTTGCTCCGGTGTGTTGGCTCTTTGCTTAGCTTTTACTAATTCTCCAAGCTGAGCAAAAGTATAATATTTATCTCTTACACTTGTCAGGCTTTGCTTCATCTCCTCATAACTTTTTCCTACTAATGATACTGCTAGCTCTTGCCTTTCAAGTTTTGCTCCATACCTATTAGCTTCATTCACCAAATCCTTATATTCATCAACAAAATTATCTGCAAATTCTACTGATTTGCGTGTACTATCAAGTTTGCTACTACCCTTTACATTACTACTCCTATAAGCATCTATTATTTTTTCTTCATTAATCTTAAATTGTTGAATGTAACTAATATTAGCATGCTCTTGCTTACTTAATTTCTCTCCTTCATTGCTACTACCAAAATATTGCTCCAACGTAACGGCTGCATGCTTTGTTAATGCTCTACTAAATGCTTTTTGAATCTCCTCCTCTCCTAAACCTTTGTCCTTTAATATATCGTTAAAGTCTCCTACTTTACTTGGTCTCACTATTTCAACAAATCCTCCTTTACTTAGTAATTCGTTCTTGGCTACTTCGATTGTCTTATTCGTTACTGCATCTATTCCATCATTATCAGCTGCTATAATTATTTTCTCACCTGATACTGCATGATAATTCTTGATATTACTTATGCCTAACGAACAAACTATTTTTATTTGTTTATCTTGATGAGCGGAATCATTACCTAAAGCTTGTTTGACCGATAAAGCAGTTTCTAGACCTTCTGCAATAATGGTGACGCTTCTTCTATTTCTAATATCAGTATTGCTATTAGTATTAGTACTGTTACTATGACTATTGAACTCACTATTTATATCACCATTGCTGAAACTGCCTACATCAACAAAAGACCCTGCTATTTTTCCAAACGATCTCTTTACAATATCAACATCAGCTTTATTATTTGTTTTGCTATCCAGTAATATTTGCTGACCACCAGTAATATCCCCTTTTGCGTTTCTTGCAAAAGCTACCAAGGCAGGCACTTTACGTTTAACAGATTTCTCATAAACATTAGTCGTTCTAATATCTTGACTTAGACTATTACGACTTATTCCATCATCATTTAACCTATCGTAACTTAGTTCATCCTCCTTTACCAAATCAATATCAATCTTTCTTGTTTGTACTAAATACTGTCCAGCTGTAGAACTTAACTCTATCTCTTTGCTTTTAGTATATAATTCTTCCGCTTTGCGTATCTTGACTATCTCCTCAGAATTCTCCTTATCAACTCGCTTACAATGTTCTACATATCTATCTGATATCACATGATCATTTACCACCTGTAAGTTAGATCTCATCTTGTTAGGAGTAATCCCTAATCTATCTTGTAAATAACTCACTGATTCTTTAAAATCATAATTCTTCTCACGCTGTACAAGATCAAACAAATCTCCTCCCTTACCTTCGCTAAAGTCATACCAAGTACCCGCTTTATTGCCGCTAATCTTTACTGCCAATGACCCATTATTACCGTACTTTAAGGTTGACCCCTTCGATAGTTTTCTATTCGGATTTCCTAATAAATCTACAACTACTGACTCTGCTTGCATGGATAGCTCTCTTCTAAGATTATCTACCTCAGTGCTATAACGCTCTCTATTCTCCTCCCATTTATTCTCCTGACCTCTCTTATAATCAATATTTGCGTAAAATCTATCCTTTGATGAACCTTTTCTGCTCATTGCTATTATGTTTCCATCTTTATCACCCTCTAACATGCCTATATCATTAATACCAGGATTAGATACACTAGACGTTACATCATCCACCACAATACTTGTATTAGCAACATGACCAATTTCTCCTAATTTTTTTCCTGTAGCAATTTGACTACTATACAGGTTACCTCCTACTACCAGCTTCTCTTCTCTTGTCTCTACTTCAGCATCCATATGTTGATTTTCTTCATATACCCTATCAAGCACCTCTTCTACACTTACTACACTCTTACTAGGCTCTCTATAATGGTAATACTCCTCTTGTGGTAAATATTTATCCATTAGCTTGGTTATATTATTTGCAGCAAAATCATAAATCCCTACCAATGACCTACTCAAACCATTCATATTATTTAAGATATCTATATCTTCTAAGCTATGATTAGCTTCCTCCTTTGTTAAGTAATTTAAGCTACTACCACTATCTATCGTCTTAGACATTTGTCTAATTAAACTTTCTTTTCCTGAAGTGGCTACCTTATTAACATACAAATTTAACTCACTGATATTTCTTGATAATGCAACGTAGCTGTTCCTTAAACCAGAAAAACCATTGTGGTAGACATATACATCTTTTATCGATGCACCTTGTCCCTTAAATACAGTTACAGCATAGCCATGTTTAAAACTATGAAATTCTGATGGATTGAATTCCACCATTCTATACTCACTGCTGCTTTTCCTATCCTTACTGTCTTTTATATAGTTTGGATTCGTTAGCGATATAATGAATCTATTCGTTTCAGCGTATAATATCACTCCAAGTTCACCATTGACTACACCAAGCTCCTTGTTGGTACTACTCATCACTATACGATCTCCGATCATGTAGTGATTACCTCCTACTTCTATCTCTTGACCCTTTAGCTTACCCTCTAGCTTTAAATATTGACGTACTCCATGATTTAAGGCTGCTACGTCTTTGTTTCTTACCGCTAATATTATTTTATCATCAATAGCGTAACTGCTCTTATGCCAATCGGCAACTAAACTTTGCATTGACTGAATTGCATCAGAACTCCACTTAATCCTTTGCTCTTCTTCTAATATACTCACAGCTCTTCTAACATCTCCATTAGACAATGCCATAGCCGTCTGCTTGCCCCAATCGCTGTCCTGACGTTTTATATCTAATATTGTACTACTACCATATTTGTTCGCTAACACCTCAAACATTCCTCCTCGCTGTACGCTAGTCAGCTGACGCTCATCTCCTGACAAAATTACTGTGCATTTGCGAGTAGCTGCTACCCGCAGTAACTCACTAAAATCATCATTTCCTATCATTCCCGCTTCATCTACTACTACTACACTATTCTTTGGCAAAGCAAATCTTCCATTAGCTAATTTAAACAGCATCCCCTTAATCGTATCAGTATTCCTAAAACCATCAGAAACTAATGCCTCTTTAGCTTTATGGGTTGGAGCAACTCCTATCGCATGTACCTTTAATTCTTGTGCAATTGCAGCAATCTGACGTAATACATGGCTTTTCCCTACACCTGCCCTACCCCGCACTATTTGTAGAGCTGATTTTGAGGTTAGTATATTGGTTAAGGCAATATGCTGTTCTTCTGTTAGCTTGCCCTCTACTGCTACGATTGATTCAATTGTACGTTTAGATATATCTTGATTACTCGTAAACACATTCTGGCTACTCGCTACATAACTGCTAAGACGCAATATCTTCTGCTCTTCTACTCTAACCGCAGACGTAGTATAATACTCAGTACAACTACCATCTTCTCTGTATAACGCTATTACTGATTTATCTACTAAAGCATCTGATACTAACTTTTCTCTTCTTTCCACATCTGGTACGTATTTCACTGCTCTCATTAAGTCACCTTTAGTAAAGACACTCATATGACGCGTTACCTTCTCTAACACTCTAGCTCCGCAATCTAAATGCTCTATTTCAGCTTGCTTCCTTTCTTCATTCCTTTCCGCTGCTTGGTTTAAAACACTCCTCATACGTACTGGTCCAATGTGTTCTTGGGTTATAGTACCTATGCTATCCACTCGATTTGATAAACCTAATTCCTTAAAATAGCCATTGATAATGTCCCTTACCTTCTCATGAATCATCTGCTCTTCTGCAATACCAAATGGATTCTTACCACCTCGGACTTGAATATCTAAATCTCTTGCTTTCTCTCCTAACTTACTACCGCATTCAGCAAATCTCCTTTTTGTCACTAATATATGTGCATGCCAATTCCTCTCTCCATTATGTGGCTTATGAATATCTAATTGTACTCCTAACCCTTCTTTTACCCACTCCATCTTGTCAATAATAATATGTGTTATATTAATTCTATCTTGTAGAGTTAACTCTTTATCATCAGGCAGAGCTATTACAATATCTTTCAGCAGAGAACTATTTTTTCTAATCTCAGTCCTTTCTACTTCATTCATTAGTTCTTTTGTATCTTTAAACTTTTTATCTACCCAATCAGCTAATAAAATCTCATGATAAACATTATCTCCTTTATTTTGAAAGTTATAAGTTACATTAGTATTAATATCTTTAATCTTACTCCTTGCATTATGTGCTCCTTTGAGACAAGCATTACCACCGCTCGCTCTTCCTACTAATTCTACTCTCGCAAACTGTATCGCCATTGCTTAATAACTAATTCATATACATTATATACCTATATAATAACTGAGATGATTCTAAAAGCAAGCAAACTTTAGTTTGCCTATTGCGTTTATAACTATTCTAACGAGTGAGTTCTAGAACCTTATGGCAACACAAAAGAAAAATTAGGCAATATACTAAAGGAATTATTAGAACAATGTGGTCTAATGTAGTTATTATTATCTATATCAATGTAACCATCAGCAATTA
Organism: Candidatus Tisiphia endosymbiont of Ceraclea dissimilis; assembly: GCF_964030735.1. Classification (NCBI taxonomy): domain Bacteria; kingdom Pseudomonadati; phylum Pseudomonadota; class Alphaproteobacteria; order Rickettsiales; family Rickettsiaceae; genus Candidatus Tisiphia; species Candidatus Tisiphia endosymbiont of Ceraclea dissimilis. The sequence goes on along the minus strand of NZ_OZ034917.1, from coordinate 341,673 downwards.
ATGCTATTCTTACTTTTACTATATTTAATAGTATGCTTATACCTGACGGAAATTAGAAATAAGAAAAAGAAAAGAAGTAAAATAATTTAATTATTTTACTTTAATTGCTCTGAACTATAAATTTTAATTTCAGAATAAGTTATTCTTGCTTCATACTAAGTTATTTAGTAATTTGTTCTATAATAATTTCTAATATTAAATGGTCTAAACTATATGCATACGGTAACAGAACAAAAACTTCGATTAGAGCAAAAGAAAAATAGATTAATTGCTGAAGAAACTAAACTGAAACTTAAAGAACGTAAAGCTCGTACTCGTCATTTAATAGAACTTGGTGGGTTAATTGTGAAAGCTGACCTTGATAACTTACCTACCAATACCTTATATGGCTCTCTACTTTCTTTAAAAGATTCATTAACATCACAATCTGATATTCAAGATCAATGGACTAAAACTGGCAAAGCAGCCTTTGACCAAGAACAACAACAAAAAACTGCTGTCATTCTAAAGTTAGAAGAAAAACCCTCCCTAGAAATTCGAGCTCATATCAGAAGTCACACCCTCAAATGGAATCACCTACGAAAAGAGTGGTATGGTTATGTCCTTGATTTACAAGATTTGAAAGATGGACTGGGAGATTTGAAATATGAGCTGCAGCTCATACAAGATACTATATAGCAATACATAATTATAATTATATTGTACTTTTTACTAAAGTATGGTACTGTACATACATGTACTATACAATATTAGCTAATATGACTCATATAATATCTATTACTCAAACAAAAGGTGGAGCTACAAAAACAACAAGTAGTATAAACATACTAGGAGCATTATTAGAAAAAGGTAGAAAAGCCATATTGTGTGATATGGATAAAGATAAACCAGATGCAATATTTTGGGCTGATTTAGGTAGTACTTTAAGTGACTTCGTAATCCCTCTATATGACGATAATCCCAAACCAAAATTAGAGATTTTAAGTAAAAAATATGATTTTATTATTATAGATACCCCCCCTAATATGCAAGCAGCTGCACTCAAAGCTACAATACTATCAGATTTTATTATTATCCCTTGTTCAGTTTCAGAATTAGATAAAAATGCTTTAACTCAAGCCGCTTCTGCTGCAATGATGGCAAATAAACCTTATGCTTTCTTAGCCTCTAGAACAACAAAGCATACTAACTCCACTAAAGACTTATTAGATCAATTATCAGACACGGGGTTTTATTTTAAAACTAATATTACTAATAGTGTAGATATGATCGAATGTCAAAAATATGGTCAATGGGTAGGAAATTATAAGCCAAATTGCAAAAATCATATACAATATCAAGCATTAATCAAAGAATTAATAACAAAGTTAGATAATACAAAATAGTATTGTGCTATGATGACATGTACAACATGGTACAATACATTATTTTAATAAAAATTATATTTATGAGTAATAGAGGAAAAATTTCTACTTCACGAATAGCAGAAAAATTAAAATTAGCACAAAGCGAGATTAATACTTCAAACAAAGAAGTAGATATCTCTAATCACCCTATTTTATTTGTAAATGGTAACCTTAATAGGAAAAATTGTAATTATATAGCTAAAAATTTTTCATTATTAGAACCAATTGAAAAAGAAATAAAGAAGTATTGCAAAGGACTTAATTTAACCATATTAAATTATTTAATTTTCCGCGGAATAGAATCTATTAAAAAAGAGGAAAAATTTTTATCTATAGAATATTCAGATATTGAAAATCAATACAAGAAGGACAGTAATGCAGATTAAGTCTGATATTACAAAAATCAATTATAAAAAAATAAAATATAAATTACAGAATGATTTTAAATACATTTCAACTCAGAACTGCTCGATCTGTTCTTAACATTGGAGTAAGAGAGATAGGAAGCATTATAAACGTTAATAGAACTACAATATCTGTATGGGAAAATCAAAGAAATTTTGTATCAATAAAGAATTCTCAAGATAATAATACTCTTATAAAATTTTTCAAAGAAAATGGTATAATCTTTCCTAGTGAAAAATCTATAGCATTAGATATAAATACATCTAATAAATTAAATCTTCTCTCTAGATTTCAAATACGTGTTGCTAGGGTTGCAATGCATTTAACTCAACAAGAGTTAGCTACACTTCTTGAAATACCATTATTATTATTAAACTACTTAGAAAAACAACACAATAATGTGTATATAAGTAGTACACCCAAAACAATCAACGAGTTTGTATTACGCAGCTTTTTTGAAAAGAATGGAATATGTTTTCCTAAAGATTTTTGTGTTCATTTAGAAAAAGATCCAAGGGAGTTGATAAATAACTATTGACTCTTAGTGTCATCATGATATTAATAAATATTCTTTTTACAAATAAAAAAAGGTGCTAAGAACTAAAAAGAACTCAACACCCAAAAAATAACTATATATTTTTATGAAGTATAAGATAAAGCTACCACGCTACATTTCTTATAGCGTTAATATTACTTCTTTTTTTAGATAAAAGCAAGTTTTTTAGTTCTTAGCTCCATAAAAGGAGCATACAATGCAATTATCCCTAGATAACGAAGTAATCAGCACTCAGTTATTTCAAAACAATTACCATTTGCCTACTAACCTATCCCAATATACCCCTAATTTCACCTCATTACATACTCTAGTAACTGAGAATAAACCCTACACCCCAATTACTACCTGCGTACTGCAACACATTCTTACAACCACACATCTCTGTGATCTTGAAAAACTATATTATATGTTAGCCGATAGTTTAAGCATCATTAATCACAATAAAGGTAAGAAACGTAGTGTAACTATTTCTGCAATAAAATGGGCTGAGAAGCTTAATTGTTCTGTATCTGAAATATTTTCGATGCAAAAAAGCTTAGAACAAAAAGGTTACTTTAAGATTGATCGAATAAAAGATAAAGATGGTAAGAATAAGAAAAATACTATTACACCTACTTTGCCTGATTCTATCTTTAATTCTTTAGTTAAAACGCCCAACAGATTTAATATTGGAACTTATTCTACTGATACTTCTTTATATTCTAACTTTACTTCTACCGATTACTTACCTAATCTAGAAAATAAAATAACTTATCTTGATAGAACTAAGATGTTTATTAAACTTAACTACGATCTACTTTTACTCATTACTTCTTCTAGCTACTTAACTAAATTTGCAAAAATTCTATGGTTAGATTTTTATGCTATAGGATATAGATATTATCTGAAACATAGAAATTGTGATAATAATACTACAGAGACTAGTCAATATTATGCTAAGAATACTGAAGAACTATTTGAAATGCTTATGTTCACATCTGACAACATCAAGACAGATGATTATGTTAATTACGTCGCTCCACCTAATAGTTATTCTTTAACTACTACTTACAAAGAACTACAAGATAAATACTCCTGTAGTAAGCAAGCCATTTCTAAAACTCTCAAAGAGTTAGAGACGAAAGGATTTATTACTAGAAAACGTTTCTTTGTAAAAAATGATGATGAAGATAGTAATCTGCATGATAAGTCTGTGTGGCGTATTACTGTTACCTTACCAGATATGATACAACAACATTTACAAAATGAAGTGAAAGATCGTGCAAAACCAGCATCAGAAAGCGTTGTTGCAAATTCTGACCCATATGTCATCAATTCTAGTCAATATATAAATAAATACTTTATATCAAATACTAAAGATTTAGATAATATAGATAGCGAAAAAAGTTTTTTTGAAAAAACTAATGATTTTTTACCTGAAACTTCATCTGAATTATCTGAATTTTATAAAAATTCTTTAGAAGAAGAGCGGGTAGAAAAAATAGAGGAGATAGAAGAAATATCAGAAATAGTAAAGGAGGAACAAGAAAAAATACTACTACTGAATCAACTGAGCGAGCAAAGCGATGAAGAAGAGCAAATCAATGTTGCAATAGAAAATGGCTTGGTAAATACAACATCAGAAATATCTGTTACAAACGCAAGTATTGTTCATCACAAGAAATCATCAAGCCAAGCTAAATCACTACCCAACAACAAACCATCAACTCAAGCTACATCGTTAAAATCCTTCTATCCTCTTAGCAAAGAGCAAGTTGATAAAATATTCTTACCAATAGGTTTTATTGATGGATTTATGGGCAAGTTATTCATTGAATTTGCTTGGACCTTAGCATTCTGTGTGTTAGTTTCTGGTTTTGTTGCTTTAACTTTGACGCCAATGATGGCAAGTCGCATGATTGGCAAAAATGATCAACCTTCCTTAGGGTTTTTAATTAAATTTGACCAGTTTATTAAATTAGTCCAAAGCAAGTATTTGGTCTATTTAAATCTTGCTTTTGATCATAAAAAGCAATTCTCACTTATTATTGCCCTATCTTTAGTGGCGCTGGTCGTTAGTTTTATCTTTGTCCCAAAGGTGTTTATCCCTCAGGAAGATGATGGTTTAGTGCAGATTTCCTTCTCTAGTCCTCAAGGCTCTAATAGTGAACAATCAGAAAAAGCAGTAATAGAAGTTGAGAAAATACTTAGTTCTTACAAAGATATATTAGGTTATTTGATGATGACGTATCCAGAAGGTAGTCATGGTTTTGTGCCTCTTAAAGACTGGAAGGTAAGGTCAATGTCACAAACAACTATAATAAACTTACTTAATAAGCAATTTCAACAAATAACTGGAATATCGGCTTTTGCAAGACCACACCGTTCATTAATTAGTGGTAATGCTGGACATGCTGTGGAATTTACTTTGCAATCCTCGCTTGAATATGAGCAATTAGTTCAAATATCAGAGAAATTCGTGGAGGCTATGAAGAAAAAACCAGCTTTTATGAATATGAATGTTTATAGTAATGTAGATTTCTCTCCGATCATTGACGTAATTGTTAACCGAGATAAAGCTTACCTTTATGGTGTGAGTTTAGAAAATATAGGGTTAACATTGCAATATTTGCTAGCAGGAAAGCAGCTTGGTGATTTTAGAATGGGCAATGAATTGTATGATATAACTATGCAGTATAATTTAAAACATCGTAGTAATATCGATCACTTTAGTAAGATACTGATACCAACCAATAAACCAACTAATAATTTATTACCATTAAATGTCGTGGCTAATATAGTTGAGAAAGTATCTATCAAATTTTATAATCATTATAATAATGCTAGATCAGTAACCATCTCGGCAGATTTAGCCCCAAACCAAAAAATTACCGATGCAATAAAGCAAGTGAATAACATAGCTAATGAATTATTGGATAATAATACCACTATTCTAGAATATATTGGCGAAATTAAGCAAAAGGCTGAATCAGAAGGTACTATGACTACTACGTTCTTATTTGCTTTATTGTTTATTTACTTAGTGCTTTCAGCACAATTTGAAAGTTTTACTGATCCGATATTAATCCTTATTGCTGTACCATTTTCATTTACTGGTGGCGTATTAGCACTCTGGATATTTGGTAATACGTTTAATATGTATAGTGGTATTGGCTTGCTCACTTTAATTGGTTTGATCACAAAAAATTCTATTATGATCGTAGAATTTACTAATAACTTAAGAAGCCAAGGATTAAATATTAGAGAAGCTGTAACTAAAGCTTCTAGCTTAAGGCTTAGACCAATTCTAATGACTACTTTAGCAACCATTTTTGGGGCAGTATCATTAGTTATCGCCTCAGGAGCAGGAGCCGAAGCTCAAAAGTCTATTGGTTTAGTAATAGTGGGTGGTATGACTATTGGTACTCTATTTACTATATTTGTTATTCCAGTTTTATATCAAAGTTTTAAAAGGGAGATTAAATATAGCTAACCCAATTAGTGTTACAGCAAATTCACAGATGTTCATTGTGAGGGCATAGGCGTCAGTTTAAGAAAATAAAGTAGAAAACAAGTTTTTTGCAGAGCTTATAAATAGTAGGTTGCTTGAAGAAAATTTGAATATATCCGAGTCACGACATCTATCTTTAAACGCAAAATTTGTCATTCCTGCTTCGGTGCGGAATCTATAATACCTCATGGCATTTTTAGATACCTGCTTTCGCAGGGATGACAACCATGATCCTATATTTTATTCAAATCTGCAAAAAACTTGATTATCGAGTATATACAGCTATATTATTTTGTTCAAATATATCAAGTATCTCTAGAACATTGGGATTTGTAATATTCAAAATTTTTACAGTTTTAAGTATCATCTTAGAATTTTGTATTTCAGCGTACATTAATGATTCAGGAATTCTAAATGATCGAGTATCTTGTTGTTTTGCCATAATTATAATCTTTTTAGTTAAAATATAGGTTATTGTCACGTTCACATTCATTCGCTTGCAATAACGTAATTTTGCTATAAAGCCTAAGGGTTAGCCATAAAAATTAACCATCTTCTCAGAGATTAATTGGTTATCATATTTTTCTAAAATATCTTGTCGAATTTGCACACCAAGATGTTTTCGTAACGAAGGTCTAGTGATTAGCAGCTCCATAGCTATTGCTAAATCTTCTATATTTTGAGGTTTGACTAATAACCCATTTATTTTGTCTTGTATTAATTCTCTGCCACCTGGAGCGTTAGTAGTAATAATCGCTCTACCATATGCCCCAGCCTCTAAAAGGGAGCGGCTTAGTCCTTCACGATAGGAGGGTAATACGGCGATGTGGGCTTTTTTCCATATTTCTTCTATATCTTTCTGATATCCAAGATATTTGATATATCCTAGATTTTGGTAGTCTTCCAATATGGATTGTGCTATTGATTGTTTATTATTTTGTTCAGGCTGACCAACTAACCAGAATTCAGCATCGATATTTTTCTGTTTTAATATTTTTGCGGCATATATAAATTCATATACACCTTTGTCAATAAGCATTCTAGCTACTAAGGCAACTACTATTTTATTACCTAACGGTTCTGGTAGGAGAGGGAATTTCTTGGTTTCTATACCGACACTACATTGTTTAATGACTAAATTTGGTGGAGCAATATGGCTAACCTGATTAGTACCTATCCATAGCAAACTGGGGTCATTGCGAGAAGGCATGAGCCGACGAAGCAATCCATTCCTGACCATTTTGGGATTGCCGCGTCGCCGCAAAGCGGCTCCTCGCAATGACGTTTGTGAATTTGCTGTAATGCTAATAGAGTTTGCTATACCTAATTTCACCACTAAAGCTAAATCATCATCATTTTGTACAACAAATAACATACTTTTATAATAGCTTATTAGGGATAATATTTTAACTATGATCTTCCTAAGGCATTTTAGTAAAAATTTATTGCTGATAAACAATAAACCCATACCAACAAAAGTGTTAATGATTTGTGGTGTATTGCACAGAAAAGCACTGATACTTCCATAAAAAATTGGTTTTATAGTGAAATTATGTAATATATCAGGTTTTTCCTTATTTAATATTCTGATTAGCTTGATTAATAATAGTAAATCAGTAAAAAGGTTAATACTTCCACGCTTTATTGAAATTGGAATTACTGGTAAATTATGCTGTTCTATTTTATCTTTAAATTCACTAATATCTGTTAGTACTTTAACTTCATATCCTTTAATTTTAGCAGTCAAAGCAATTGGCAGAAGATGGTTATAAAAGTGCCAATCTGTATTTGTAAAAATAATGATTTTTTTCATTTATTTTTCTTTATAATAACTCTATAACATAAAATCATACTCAAATGATTTGGGAAATGGGGACAATAACCAAAGGGTGAGTACGCGAATTACCTACAGTCTTGCGGAGCAAACTCTTCAAATCATTTTAGTATAATTGAATTAAACTTATTATATAGTATATGTCAAGATATTTAGTCACTGGTGGAGCTGGTTTCATTGGTTCGCACCTTGTTAAATTATTAACCAAAGAAGGACACCAAGTTGTCATATTGGATGATCTTTCAACTGGTACCTTTAATAGTTCACTTGATAAAAATATTGAGTTTATTCAAGGAAATATTTTAGATCAAGATATTGTGAAGAAAGTATTTAGAAATATCGAGGGTTGTTTTCATCTTGCAGCAGTGGCAAGTGTGCAGGAATCAATTAATAATTGGCACTATAGCCATCAAGTAAATTTAACAGGAACCATTAATATCTTCCTTCAGGCAAGTAAACAAAATATTCCTGTGGTATATGCGTCATCTGCTGCTGTTTACGGCAAGATCAGTGATTTTCCTCTACAAGAAAATGGCAAAGTGAGTCCACTTTCTCCTTATGCGGCGGATAAATATGCCTGCGAGCTACAAGCTAAGGCTTTTGGCGAGGTTAAATCTCTTAAAAGTTGTGGTTTACGCTTTTTTAATGTTTATGGTACAGGACAACCTAAAAATTCTGATTATTCTGGTGTAATATCAATATTTAGAGAACAAGTGAAAGATGGTAAAGAGTTGGTGATTTTTGGTGATGGAAATCAAAGTCGGGACTTTATACATGTTTCAGATGTAACAAATATGTGTGTTAGAGCCTTATCTATGGTGGCATCATCGGCACCAGTACTAAATGTTTGCACAGGACGTGCCTATTCTATAAATGAACTTATTCAATTAATTGATAAAATCGCTGTTATCAAAGGAATAAAATATCTACCACCTCAAGTTGGTAGTATAAATACTTCTGTTGGCAGCCCAGAATTGGCTCAGCAGATGTTAAATTATAAAGCAACATATGAGTTAGCAACTGGATTATTAGAGTTATTTAGCGTAAATTTATGAATTCCAAAGAAACCCTGATTTTAGTAGCGGATATTAGGGGGTGGGCTTTTGATAACGTTGCTTCGTTTGTTCAATCTTTGTTAAATGATCAATATGATTGTCATATAATTTATAGTTGTGATTATAAAACATCGGAGGAGTTTTTAATTAATTTAAACCAATATAATTCTATTAAATTAATACATTTTTTTCATCGCGGGTATTTAACGCACTTACTGCAAATTATAGCAGATAATGGTATTAACACTAATAGTAATATTGAAAAATTATTAAATATTGCCATTACCATTAGCATACCTGATCATTTATTTATTGAAAATGAATCTGACATACTAAAAAATCTACCAACTTTCCGATTTATTGACAACTACTACACTAGCTCTAAAAGATTGTATGATATTTATGCAAATATCCCAGAATATCCAAAACCGTGGCAAGTAATTTATGATAATGTATTAATTCCAGATTCACAAATTCCCCTTGATCCTAAAATTGGTTTAGCCTCTAGTCAGCTAGTTATCACATGGATTGGTAATAGTGCTTGGGAAAGTTGGTATAGTACTATTGACGATTACAAAGGTCTAAAAACAGTAATTATGCCAGCCCTAGAACAGCTTGAGCATGAGAAAATTCATATCAAAAAATGTATAATAGATAAAAATAAGCGACTACACTCAAAACAAGAAGTTTGGGATACTCTAAAAGAAACAGACATTTTGCTAATAGCCTCAGTGCAAGAAGGAACACCGTTGACGCTTATTGAAGCGATGGCATTTGGTTGTGCAATTATTACTACTGACGTGGGGATTGTCCGGGAGGTGCTACCTGATATACAACATCAGTTTATAATCAATAGAAATCATTCGTATCTTACGGAGGCAATAAAAAAATTAGATGTTGACCGAGATTTACTAGCAAAAATTAAACAGCAAAATTTTCTTGCTTATCAAAAAATCTTTGCCGATAAAGCCCATTTGCAAAATTTATGGCTTTCGTTTATAGATATTTCAGTAAAAAATCATAACAAAAAACAAAATTTACAAATAAAGCAACAAATTTTAAGAGATATCAACCTTGTTAATAAGGGCGAAGCTCCATCGATAATTGATAAAATCCGTTCTATTCGTTTGTTAAAAAAGATAGCACAACCTCTTCTAAGATATTATTGGGTTAGATTGCTTGCTAGACGAATAATTACAATGCTTTATTCTTGTTCTTCAGAAAATGATTATGATAATTTTAAAAATTTTATAATCAAATACCAAGGACAGCAAAAGGATATTAGACCTCTTACAAAACTCGCTTATGCTGAGGAATTTGTAGGAGACACGGAACGCAGAACCGAAGCGTACTCTAGTGTATGTGAGGATTCGAGTACCGCATCATTGTCCAAATTACCAGCAGAAGTAGAGTTTTACAAGAGGTCTATTGACGATATCTACGTAATATATTCTAGTACTTTTCCTGGAGTCGCTAACTCCACTAAAGAATTATTTGACCAAATAATTCCTTTTCCTATAGGCAAAGCAAATATTTTGCTAAATTATATTAATGCATATTTACCCAACAAAATTATCACTAAAATAGCTCAGTTAATTATCAAAACAGGCATTAAAAAATTAGTTATATCGGGTGGGCTTGATGTTCATGCTCAATTAGTAGAAAAGTTGCATCAGCTTAAGGCTGATAATTATTTAGATATTTACTTTTTATGGCATGGTTCTCCTGCCCAATGGGTAGATTCTCATCATTGCCAAGATTTTTATAAATGGTTAAATTTATATAAACAAAATAAGATTAAGGCTATTATCACCCTGAAGAAAGGTCTAGAACAATTTTTGATAGCTAATGGTATTCAATCTTATTTATTACAAAACTTCATACCATCAATGCCTGAAAAAAAGGTGATAGCTATAGAGAATAGTAAATTTACAATTGGTATATGGAGTGCTTCTAGCATATGGATAAAAAATCTCTATCCTCAATTTGCCGCAATAAGTATGTTGAAAGATAAGGTTTCTTGTTACACTAATTGCCATTTTAATGACAATAAACATGCTTGTTGGATGATGCAGGATGTAGAGCTTAAAGTTTTTCCAGAGCAATTACCACATCAAGAACTAATAAAACTTATTGCCAATACTAATTTAACTTTATACATTACTAATTCAGAATGTTCACCTATGATAGTTTTAGAGAGTCTAAGTTTAGGAGTGCCTTGCTTAGTTGGTCCTACAGCAGATATTTATGATGATCAATTTTTACGTGATATGTTAACTGTTAATCGCGTTGATTGTCCGCTGACCATATTTAAAGCAATAGAAAAGGTTCAACAAAATATTGATATGATACGTTCCAAACTACCGGAGTTTATTAGAAAATATAATAAAAATGCTCTTGCTTTAAAAAACTATTTGCTAACAGTCATAAATAATGATCATAATAGGTGAGGGGAGTAATAAGTTGTCATTCCCGCTTCGGTGCGGAATCTAGACCCCTCTACCTACGCAGGGGTGACACCACAACTGTTGAAAGTTAGAAGGTAAAGCAGGTTTTAGATAGGTTTTCTGTCATTGCGAGACCACGCAAGTAGGTCGTGGCAATCCATCTTTGGTTACTTTTATGGATTGCTTCGTCGACCTAAGGTCTTTCTCGCTAATAGACGTTGACCACATACGATTTTTAAACTATCCGGTTTAAACCCGCTTCCTCTTCTAACTTTCAACAGTTGTGGGGATGACACTAAGGCGAGCAGGGGTAACATTAAGGTGAGTGTTATTATTTTAACTATATAAAGCAAAATAAAGTCAGTTGATGAAAAGAATTATAAGATGCCTATATCAGGCAATTTTAAAAACAATTGAACATGATGGTGTTGAACATTCAGGGTATATGTCATTTATGATACTCATGGCATTTTTTCCTTTTTTAGTTTTTTTATTAGCATTAACAAGTTTTATTGGTGCCTCAGAACTCGGGCAGAACTTTATAACTATCTTTCTTGAGAGTATGCCAGAACTGGCTACTGACTCAATAAAAACTAGGATAAATGAACTTAGTAAAACTCCACCTCAAAGTCTAATGACCGTAGCGATAGTAGGAAGTATATGGACCGCATCATCTTTTGTTGAATGTTTAAGAACAATCTTAAATAGGGTATATGAAATAAAATCACCCCCTCCATACATAAGACGAAGATTACTTAGCATAGTACAGTTCTTAGTAATCAGCATATTCGTTACTTTTGCTATGTTCATTCTAATTATAGTGCCAATAATATTGACAAAACTGCCGATGATTTTACAAATAATGGAAGAACATATGCTAGCTCTAACTATTTTACGATATGTTATAATTTTTTGTTCATTATTTATTACCTCATCATCATTATATTATATCGTCCCTAATATAACATTAAATTTTACAGAGGTATTTCCTGGAGCTTTATTAACAGTAATTTTATGGGTGATAAGTGGATATTTATTATCTACTTGGATAAGAAGTTATAACCAATTAAGCATAATATATGGTTCACTTGGTGGTATAATAATAACCCTAATGTTCTTTTATATTATTAACATGATTTTTATATATGGTGCAGAATTTAATTATTTGCTAAAAAAACATCACTGAATTGTTAAATAAAAGTAAATCTTTGTTTACTTTTGTGAAATTTTTGTTGCGTCCTAGCTAAAATAGTAGTACAAGCCGTTTTGTTAGGATATGTGAAGGATATCTAAGTAAAAGCTTGAACGATGGGATAATGGTTGCATCTTTGTTATTCGCGTTCGTCCCTTTGTTATTTGTGCTTCGGTGTAGAATCTAAGACCCCGCACCAAAGCAGGGGTGACATTGATTACTTTGTCATTCCCGCGTAGGCGGGAATCTGGATACCTGCTTACGCAGGTATGACACTAAGTCGAGCAGGGATGCTCATCATTATTCTGATCTATTCAAATTTCCTTCACATAGCCTAGTGATTTTAACTAAAAAAGATTATAATTATGGCAAAACAAAAACATACAGCAACTCGAGATCACTATATCGGCAGTAATCCCAATTTAATGCGCCTCACTGAAATAAACAACACTAAGACGATACTTGCAGCTGTAAACAATAAAAAGATTGCTGAAGATATTTGGTCAATATGCAATATATTTGGTGTATCTCAGGAAATACAATGTAAACTTGCATCTACTAAGGGGGGTTTTGATGAAAAGGTAATTGAGGATTTATTTAAGAAGGAGCTTAAATCATCCAAGAACAATGACAAGGATGCAATCAAAAATTGTTTGCAGGTGTTGTATTATTGTTCTACTAATAAACTTGCAAAATTTAACGATATATGCACAACACTTAACGAAGCTAAATCTGTAGATAGTAACTTATCTGTATATACTAACTTTGGAAAAAAATGTACTATAACTAAAGCTTTGGAAAAATTAGATAGCTTGGAGCATACGTATCTATCACCCAATTCAAATACTAGTGATGTAGTTGATGAAAATGCTGTAGTCGCATTAGGAGAATTTTCAAATATGGATGTGAACACAATAAACTAAAAACTGTCATTGCTAGGAGGTAGCAATTGTGGATTGCCACGCTCACGGGCGTTCGCTCGCAATGACCTATATTTTAACTAAAATAGATTATAATTATGAAAAGAAAAAAAGTTTATACACAATATAAATCAGATGAAAATCCCCCCGTCCCGGTTAGGTTTTTTTTAAAGACGTTGCCCACTGAAATAGGCAACTCTATTACGATACTTGCAGCTATAAGAGATAAAGACCCTGTCGCCATAGGTTCCCTGTTTAATAATGTGTCTCAGACACTGCAATTCGACCTTTATCAGCTCGTTAAATCTAATGAGTTTACTAATAAGAAAGTTGAAGCTTTATTTAAGCAGGAGCTTAACTCATCCAGAATAAATGTTGATAAGGCAGCAATCAATAATTATAAGTCTATAGTAGTTAAGCTCTTGAAGAATCCAAATATTAGTATTAACAAAATATTTGATTGTTTTAAAAAAGCTAATGTACCTGTACTATGTATTAATTTTGAAAAATATGATACTATCGATACAGCTCTAATAGCATTACAGAAGTTGCAGTATGAGTACTCGCCAGTCCTTACAGTTACTGGGAATGACTACTCAAATATGCTGAGTGAGTTAACGCCAACTCAGCTTGCTACAAATCTAAAGTATTTAGATAGTCTTGATGATTCATCAGGAAAACATAATGTTGATGTATCAGGAAAGCATATTGACTATGATTCAGAGGTGTAATAGACTCTTAATCCGATTAATATTTATCTATACTGTTTGTGTTATTCCTGCGTAGTATGTAATATCTACGTAAGTAGGTATCTAGTACTACAGTTGTAGATTGAATGTGAGTGTTCACGGAAAAAAGGTTAAAGTATAAGATGTCATTGCGAGGAGGTTGCCAGACCGACGAAGCAATCCAGGAAAGTGATTAAAAATGGATTGCTTCGTTGACCTTACGGTCTCCTCGCAATGACGCTTGGTGATCAGGTTTTTTTATTCATCACAAAAAAATCGTGAATGCTCACATCTAAACTACAACTGTAGTACTAGATTCTCGCCTATGCGGGAATTACAATAGTGGGAAGAAATGACAATTTACAACTCAATATTAAGAACTTATTAGGGCTATCTATATATGCAGTTACAAGAAAAAATTTATGTTTTTTTATGTGCTTTATTTGTTGTGCTAATAGTAGTTAGTAACTTAGCATATCAGAAATTTGTTTATTTACCTATTTTCTCTATTTATACCTTTGAACTATCGGTTGGGGCGATTTTTTATCCGGTCACTTTTCTAATAACTAACTTAATATCCGAGTTTTATGGTAAAGAGAAAGCACAATTTTGCGTTAGATTGGCAACTAGTATAAATATTTTGGTATTATGTATTATCAGTTTCATGGGTTATCTACAAGCTACTACCTGGTCAAAAATTGACAATAATACTTTTGACTCGGTATTTGGGGCATATAGCGTATCACTATTTGGTTCAATAACAGCTAGTTATACAGCTCAGATGATAGATATAAGGCTTTATTTACTAATTCGCAAACTTACTAACAATAAATACCTTTTTCTAAGAAATTTGAGTAGTGCCATATCGTTATTTATTGATACATCGATTGTAGTTATTTTTGTTACAGTTATTGGGGTTGTACCTTATGAACAAATGATATCTTTAATATTTAACAGCTATTTATTCAAACTGTTTTTCACCATAGCAACTACCCCAATATTTTACTATGTGGTGTACTTTATTAGGAGTCGGAATTAAAACGATACTCTCAATTTTATCGAACCTTGATGGCTAGAGTATTTATTATTAGAAGCTAAATAATCATATACTGCCATAATTTCTGTCACTCCACGTTTTATAGTAATAGTCCCACCAACTTTGTAGTTATATTTAGCCGGTTTTTCAAGTAGCAATACTTCTTCTCTTTTGTTGGAACCTGACGCTATCTGCATACGAACCTTCTGTTGCCTATTATGCAAAAATTTCTCACCTTCCATGTGCAATCCAGGAATCACCTGGGTAGTATCACTAATCTTTATTGGTATAACTGCTTCAAATCCTATAATTCCAGAAGCTCTTCTGTCATTAGTAGCAGCGACCGATAGACTCTGTGCTTCAAATCTTTCATTATATCCAGCAATATTGTATCCTCCATATTTTAACCCAATATTTGGGGTGATTAGTACTTTACCAAATTGTGACTTGTGAGCAACTACTATCTTACTACTATATGAAGTATTATCAAATTTAGCCTTAGCTATCTGGTTTTGCACTGGTATTTTTGCAGAAACATTACCAAGGGCAAAGGAAAAAACACCTTGTAGTATTAATTTATCAGACAAATTAGTTTGACCATATATAGATATTACATGGGCGTGGGCAGCAACTTTGTCAGTACGATTTTTGTATTTAAAGTTAGAAATGACATAGTTATAAGCTCCTCCTATAATGCTACCACCTTGCAGTTCTATATCACCCCCAATAGTTGCAGCCCTAGTTCTGCCGGTATATCTACTTAATATGTTACCCCCCTCATACTTAGCCACACCAATCGTACCACTAACCCAGACATTTTTAGACACAATATTATCTTCATCACCAGAAGCAAGAGCTGCAAGATCAAGTTGGTGGAATCTTGATTGAACAGACTGTTCTATAAAATCAAAAACTGATGCTACTGAATTTATTGTTGCTGAAGTTACTTGTTTTTGTACCTCTACTGTTTGTTGTTCTAATGCTTTTACCTGTTCTTGCAATATTAATGCATCACTGTTATTGCGGGAGGCAATATCGTTGTCAGCTGATATATTTGGCTTTAATACTGGACTCGATGGTGTTTCTGATTTTGAGTCTTGGTTGTTGTCAAGTTCTGATTTTGAATTTGGTTTTTGCTCTTCTTTTTCTTTTAATTCTGAATTTTGATCTGAGTCTTTGTTGTTGTTAAGTTCTGAGTCTAAATTTGAGTCTGAGTTTTCTAGTGTTGAATTTGACTGTGTACTTGATGAATTAGCTAAAGAACTTGTTCTTAATTTTGAAGATCGTGTTGCTCCTGATAGTGTTGAAGTTGACGTTGATGTTGGCACTGATACTGGGCTTAACGTTTGCGATGTTGCAGATTCTTCATCATTAAAAAGTACAGTAAGTCCATAGTCTTCTTCCTCTTCTAAATTTTGCGATGTTGCAGATTCTTTATCCTTAAAAAGTACAGTAAGTCCATAGTCTTCTTCCCCTTCTAAATCTAAATTTGTTTTTGGTGGTTTCGGCTGCATTGCTAGTGGTGCTGGCTGCACTACTAGTGGTTCCGGCTGCATTTCTAGTGGTGCTGGCTGCATTTCTAGTGGTGCTGGCTGCATTTCTAGTGGTGCTGGCTGCATTTCTAGTGGTGCTGGCTGCATTTCTAGTGGTGCTGGCTGCATTTCTAGTGGTGCTGGCTGCACTACTAGTGGTTCCGGCTGCATTTCTGGTGGTTTCGGCTGCATTGCTAGTGGTGCTGGCTGCATTTGTAGTGGTTCCGGCTGCATTTCTGGTGGTTTCGGCTTCATTGCTGGCGGTTCCGGCTGCATTTCTGGTGGTTTCGGCTTCACTGCTGGCGGTTCCGGTTGCACTTCTACTGATTTAGCAATATTCTTCTTGTTGAGTCTCTTTTGCCTTTTACTTACTACTTCCTGCCACTCTCCTCCATTTTCATCTGACACTATGCTTTGTTCAATTTTGTCTTGAGCAAATGCATAATCAGGAATTTTATTAGTTTCAAGAGTTAATGGTTGTTGGGTAAATGTCTTAGGAACAATAGACTGTTGATCAATTATTCCATTATTTTGCTTCACTACTAACTCTGTATGTACTTCTAGTGATTTAGCAATATTCTTCTTGTTGAGTCTCTTTTGCCTTTTATTTACTACTTCCTGCCACTCTCCTTCATTTCCATCTAACACTGTGCTTGATTTCATATTATTTTGAGCAAATGTATAATCAGGAATTTTATTACCTTCAGGAGCTAATGGTTCTTGAGATATTGACTTCGGAACAACAGACTGTTGCTCAATTGCTCTATTATTTTGCTCAGCTCGTGCCTGCTGTCTCCTCTCCTTATTCATTTGTTTTACCATATCCAACAACTGCTTCTTATCTGCTGTTATTTTAGCTTCTTCTTTCTTCCTTTGTTCTTGTTTTTTCATTGCTTGTTTAAACTCATTATCTTTATGCCTTTGCTTTAATTTCTTCAATTTATTCCGGTGATTGGTGGTATTGGACATCGTTGCTGTTGTTGGCAATGTCAATTGGGTTGCCCCTGAGCTTGATGCTTCTAAATCAGGAAAATCAGTAATACTAAGATTTTTGAATTCAGAAATTAATCCTTGTTCTTCATCCTCGCAAGGTTGTATTTTTTGAAGCTGATTATCTGTACTCAGTAAATCTGTATTCTTTAAGCCATTATTATCGAATAATGGTTTTAATTCTCTACTTATATTAGATGGATTGTTTTGTTTATTAGAAGTACTCGTTATATCCTTAATAGGAGATTTAAGGACAGGATCACGACCATCTCTATAATCTCTAAATGTATCTGATTTAGAATTATTAGAAGGTGATAGTACAAGATTTGCTGGAACTTCAGTAGGTGTTGATGTAGCGTATTTAGCAAGATTAGTAGTTGGAGAACCACCAAGATTAGTGCCGCTACTTTGATGTGAGGGCAATGGACTAGTTGCATCCCATTGTTTTACTTCTGTACTAGATGTTGCTGTAACAGTACCTAATACATCCTCTTTTGATGATTCACTTACCATTGTGTTAGGATTCTGTGCTATTATTTCCATTTGCTTTTTTTCTTCTAATGATTGATTTCCTTTTTGAGATGGAAGTCTTACTCTATACACTTTCCGTCGAGCAATTGTAGGTAACTCTGGCGTTGATTCCTTAGATTCTTGGGTTAATAATGACGGGCTTCTATTCTCATCTGCTCCAAATGCAAAATATCTAGATTGATTTCGATTTGAAATACCGAAACCTGTAAGTGGTGGAGTATTCTCTTTAGAGAGAATGTTTTCTAAATCAATTTCTTTATTAGTAAATGATGCATTAGTATTTATAATATTGCTACTAGCAAGAATTTCCGATGATGAGTTAGATTTATCAGAATCTTTAAGTGGTGGAGTGTTCTCTTTAGAGAGAATATGTTTTGAGTCAGTTTTTCTATTAAGAAACGATGCATTAGTATTTACAATATTGCTACTAGTAAGAATTCCCGATGATGATTTAGATTTACTGAAACCTTTAAATGGTGGAATATTTTCTGAGTCAGTTTTTCTATTAGGAAATGATGCATTAGTATTTATAATATTGCTACTAGTAAGAATTTCCGATGATGATTTAGATTTACCCAAACCTGTAAGTGGTTGAATGTTTTCTAAATCAATTTCTTTATCAGTAAATGATGCATTAGTATTTATAATATTGCTACTAGCAAGAATTTCCGATGATGAGTTAGATTTATCAGAATCTTTAAGTGGTGGAGTGTTCTCTTTAGAGAGAATATGTTTTGAGTCAGTTTTTCTATTAAGAAACGATGCATTAGTATTTACAATATTGCTACTAGTAAGAATTCCCGATGATGATTTAGATTTACTGAAACCTTTAAATGGTGGAATATTTTCTGAGTCAGTTTTTCTATTAGGAAATGATGCATTAGTATTTATAATATTGCTACTAGTAAGAATTTCCGATGATGAGTTAGATTTATCAGAATCTTTAAGTGGTTGAATGTTTTCTAAATCAAATTCTTCATCAGTAAATGATGCATTAGTATTATTGCTACTAGCAAGAATTTCCGATGATGAGTTAGATTTGTCAGAATCTTTAAGTGGTGGAGTATTCTCTTTGGAGAAGATGTTTTCTAAATCAATTTCTTTATCAGTAAATGATGTATTAGTATTTACAATATTGCTATTAGTAAGAATTTTCGGTGATAATCTAGATTCATCAAATTTTGCATGTGGTGAAATACCACCTTCGGCTTTACATGTACTGATTAATACTAGTTGTGTTAACCCAATATTGAATAATATGCTTATTCTTAAACTCATATATAACCCCCATATATTGAATGGCTTTGTTGATAATAGTATAATTTGCCCTAATTTTTACTGAATCACTCCACTTGTAAATTGAATGTTATTGGATTAATAACACTTTAAATAATTATCCGATTTTGGTTTACTATATATTTTATGCCCACCAATCCAGTTAATTTATATAAAAATCTTCATACTATTATTAATAATTTACATGAATATTTTAATATTATTATTAAGAGTATAATAATAATTTTTAAATGTCTATTACTTATTTTTAATAAAATCAGAATTGCCTGGAAATAATTAACAATTGAATAATCATATTCAAAAAATATGATTTACATTTCCATCTATAGCTAATCCTAGAAGATTTTAACCGGATAATGTTTGTCATTCTCGCTTCTCTTTGTCATTCCCGCGTAGGCGGGAATCTAGATCATAGTACCCTACAATTTTTTATTTATTTCCTTATGATGAGTAAAAAAGCTGATTGCTAAGAGTCATTGCGAGGAGCTACTTTAGTAGCGACGAAGCAATCCATGAGAATTAGTATAGATACATCAAGACTATATGGATTGCTTCGTAGGCTCACGCCTCCTCGCAATGACGTTTTTATGTTGCTTAATACTTATAGAATAAAAATTGTAGCTATGAATCTAGATACCTGCATACGCAGGTATGACACTAAGTCGAGTAGGGGTACACTAAATCGAACAGGGAGGATAATGGTTGTCATCCCTGCGAAAGCAGGTATCTAAAAATGCCATGAGGTATAATAGATTCCGCACCGAAGCGGGAATGATGGTATGGACGAGTGAAGCGAAATATGCTTTACTTGTACGGAGTCAGCTGAAAAATAGTTTTCAGCTGCTCCAAATTAAATAATAATTTAATTAATAGGTCCATACCATGATAAATAATAGCATAAAAAATACTATAATAGGAATAGATTTAGCAAAAAATAGTATGCACTTGGTGCAAGTCGATCAAAATGGCAAAAAAATAGGTTACCAAAAAGTTACAAGAGATGAGTTAATAGCCTATTTAAGCAATCTCGATAAAAGTTCATTGGTAGCTATGGAGGCATGTGGAGGAGCTAATTATTGGTCACAGGAAATTGCTAAGCTTGGTTTGCAAGTCAAACTAATGAAAACAAAAGATGTAAAAGTTTATGCTACATCGAAACAGAAAAATGATTATAACGATGCGTTAGTAATATGCAAAGCGGCTCGTGATCCAGAATTAAAAACTGTGCTACTAAAAAGCAAGGAGGAACAAGATATAAAATTCTTGCATAAAATTAGA
Organism: Candidatus Tisiphia endosymbiont of Ceraclea dissimilis; assembly: GCF_964030735.1. Lineage (NCBI taxonomy): Bacteria > Pseudomonadati > Pseudomonadota > Alphaproteobacteria > Rickettsiales > Rickettsiaceae > Candidatus Tisiphia > Candidatus Tisiphia endosymbiont of Ceraclea dissimilis. The sequence goes on along the minus strand of NZ_OZ034917.1, from coordinate 320,977 downwards.
AGTAATACGATCAGAGATCGTGTGCAAAAAACTAATTCTACAATATCAAGTTTATGTGAATATGGCTATAATACAAAATTAAGTAAAAATAAATTTTGCAAATCATGTAGGCTGGAGGTAGAGTTAGCGTATAGTAAAGGTTATATAAATTCTGGGATAAGGTCAATTTTACTTTTAGAATGTAAAGAAATTGAGGATTTATGTAACAAAGAAAAAACTTTAGAAAAGCTGATTATCAGCAATAATAAGCAAAGTGAGAAAGCTACTAGGTTGCAGACAATTTTTGGCATTGGAGCAATCAATGCTAGTTGTTTGAGTGTAGCCCCAATGGAAAGTTATCCAACCCCGAGGGATTTTGCTGCTTCGCTTGGTTTGGTACCAAAGCAACATAGCTCAGGAGATAAGATAGTTTTAGGAGGGATTACCAAACAAGGAGATAGATATGCCAGAACTATGTTGATTCAAGCCGCAAGGACAATAGCAATAAGAGCAAAAAGTGATAAGGAATCAAAAGATAAACTAGTGCAGTGGGCAGTGAAGAAATTTGCTGAAAATAAATCATATAATATTATTATGTGTTGGTTTAGCAAATAAGTTAGCAAGGATTGCTTATGCAGTAGTCACCAATGGTAGCGAATATGTTGCAAATTAGTTTAGTTGGAAAAAAAGAAGAAACTATGTCAACTAAATAAAAATTGGTAATTGATAAATATTGTGAGTAAAGAATAGTAACAATAAAGAGAACGAAAGTTAAAGAGTTAATGAATAAGTATTCTGAATAAAATCCGTAATTATGTCGAGGCTCTAGAAGCCGTGGGAATGAGAGGTCACTCAAGGATATTTATAAGAATGCAGAAACCATTATGGCACTCGATGCCGAATATATGACCGCTTCCTTTGTGGCTCTATTTTTTTTATTTTCTTTGTTGACAAATTCACTCGTCCATATATGACAAATTTTGCGTTTAAAGATAGATGTTGTGACTCGGATATATTCAAATTTCCTTCAAACAACCTACTATTTATAAGCTCTGCAAAAAACTTGATTATTGAGTAAAAGAGATATTGCTAAAATATCACATGAGATTAAGGAATTATTAACCATTAAAATGCTATTCCATGCCAGGGAATTATTAAATATTGTTTTTATTAAGAAAAAATAAAAAATTAATTGACTATTTAGTGTAGGTTATATTTAATTAAAATTGTAACTATTGCTAACGAAATTTTGCTAATAAAGTGTAAACATGGTGAAAACATAATAATATGCCTGATGATTTTGATGGCGATAAATGGAATAAGAAGTATGGTGCGGATTCTGCTCAATTTGACAATCCTATAGTCAATTGATGAGAAGTTGGGGATGTTGTCGCTCGTCGCTCGCCTATTACTTATAGGCGTCGCTCCATCGCTCCTAGCCCCAAATTCTCCTGAATTGACTGTATATAATAGGAAATTATGTTTAACAAAATAATCACTGGAGAAATATGAACTATCAGAAATCAATAACAAAACTGGTTCAACTATGAGTGGGCTTGTTCAAGAAAATACCAGGATTATTCCTGATAGGCAGACTAGCCTTACCAGAGAGCAAAAAGAAGCTGTGGGGTTGCTTTCAATAGGAACATTTTTAGAATATTTTGATTTGATGCTTTATGTGCATTTAGCAGTATTATTAAACGAGTTGTTTTTCCCTAAATATGAGTCTTTTGCCGCATCTATGTTAACGGCTTTTGCATTTTGTTCTACTTTTATTTTTCGTCCAATTGGTGCATTAATTTTTGGCTATATTGGGGATAGAGCAGGGCGGAAAGCAACGGTTATTATTACCACCATTATGATGGCAATTTCATGCGTCATAATGGCAAATGTTCCAACTTATGCTCAAATTGGTATTACCGCTTCTATAATAATTACGGTTTGTCGTGTACTACAAGGTATGTCATCAGTAGGAGAATTAGTAGGAGCAGAACTTTATTTAACAGAGACTATAAAACCTCCTATACAATATCCAACAGTAGCTTTTGTTGCCGTTGCTTCTGTTATCGGAACAACAGCTGCACTTGGAGTCGCTTCTCTCGTTACATCATATGGCTTGAATTGGCGTCTTGCTTTTTGGATAGGAGCAATAATTGCTTTAGTTGGTGGGGTTTCCAGAACGACTCTCAGAGAAACACCTGATTTTGTTGATGCAAAACTTAGACTAAAAAAGAAATGTGAGAAAGCTAATATTGATATCAAGGAACTTGCTAATAATCCCATTGTTAATGAAAAAGTTAATAAAAAATCAGTGCTATACTTATTTATAGTAAATTGCGTTTGGCCAGTATGTTTTTATTTCTCTTATGTACATTGTGGCAGTCTCCTAAAAAGTTCTTTTGGCTATAGTGCGGAACAAGTAATACATCAGAATTTTATTCTATCAATGATACAGTTGGCTGGCAAATTATTTGTGAGTTATTTAAGTTATAAGATATATCCAATGAAAATTCTAAAAGTGCAATTAGTGGTATTTTCTATTTTTGTGCTATTTTCCCCTTATATTTTGAATAATATAACTGAGGCTTTTTACTTATTTTTATTTCAAATTTTTCTTGTACTGTTTGCTATTGATATTGGACCAGCTGTTCCAATATTTTTCAAATATTTCCCAGTTTTTAAACGTTATACTTATAATAGTATGATATATGCTGTATCACGGGCTTTGATGTATGTTATTACTTCTTTTGGAATTTTATTTTTAACAAAATATTTTGGTCATTGGGGGTTGTTAATTATTATGATTCCAATAAGTGTAGGATTTGCTTTTGGTTTACGTCATTTTCAAAAATTAGAGAAGGAAGCTGGTATTTATGTTGAATAATTGTTGTAGGTTCTAACGGAGATTCAGTACCTAACAAATGTTTGTAACATAAATTAGTTAATGTATTTTCTAGCTGTTTTGTTCCACAATACATACTAATGCTTATAAAATTTTTAAAAGTCTCTTCTACAATTTTCTTAATCTTCTCAGGCGATTTTACACCAATAGTTTGCATATTATGCAGCCGGTCAAATAGTTTGATCAATAAGACATCATATTTTTTCTGTTGAAATAATATATCCAATGTTTCTGCTGCACTGATTTTTCCATAAGATTTAACCCTGGTTAAACCTTCCACTTGCCTAGCGATTTGCTTGTTAAAGATCATAGTGATCATGTCTTCGGTAAGAGTTGTATCCTCAATAGTATCATGCAGTAAGCTGGTAATGATCATATCAGTCCTGAAGTATTTTGGTACCTTTAATGCTGTATGTTCAGCAACCATATATGCTACCTCTATCGGATGGGAGTAATATGGATCGCCGGATTGTCGCATTTGCGAACCATGATATTTCTTGGCGTAATAGATACCTTTTATAATTTCATTAATATTTACTGGTATAGTTACTTGCTGATTTAGCTCGGATAGTTTATTTAGTAGCCTCTTAGTATATTGGCAATCTGTATATTTTATTTCCCAATTATTAATATCTTCCATTTAAATATCCACTACATTGCTTTAACAATAAAATAAATAATAACTAAAAATAAAAATTTTTGCAATAGTTTATTAGATATTAGTTTTAAACAATGGTAATTTTTATACTTTGTTACATTTAAGTTACGTTCCTATTGTTTGAATTTAGTATACATTGTATAAAATTATCTCGTGCATATAATTGTTGCTGTTTGGTACAGAAATATCGATTAAAAAAATAGCTAGTCAACTCAAAAGCTTGTTTTTTATCATTATTAGTAATTTCACACTTAGTGGAGGTTAAGAATTGTGGTAAGATTAGAAGCCTGTCTTGATATTTCAGCCCTGCTGATAAACAGACAGCTTTTCCAGATTTTGGTGAGACATATTTCAGATTTTCTTGGCTACCTGTTACTGTACATTTATCCAACTCAAGACCATATCCCGATTCTTGGAGTATGGCTAATTCAAACCTAGTATACTCTTCAAAAATAAAATTATTTGCTAGGTTGTTTAAATATTTTGCAAAAATTGGGAAAAAATTATTGTGATTTTCTCTTTCATGAAAGGCTATTTTAATAAGGCTAATAATTGAATTAAAGGCATATAGTTTAATTTTATTAGTTATTAAAAGACCAGCGTAAGATTTTATTAACTCGCATTTAGCCATTCCTATATGCTCGTGTAATCTAGCTTGCCAAAAAAAATCAACAATATTACCTTGCTGATTTATAGTGCCAGATTTTCTAGATGTTTCTCGTATTACCCCAGAATATAAGCCATGATTTTTAGTAAAAACTGTAATAATAGCCGAATTTTCTTTTAATGGTTTTTTGCCAATTATTATTCCTATATCTTTAAAATTCATATTCAAGTCTGTTGTAATCGCATATGGCTATATGAGTTTGGGTCATCTTGCCAAAGTTCACGTACTTTTACAAAAAGAAAAAGATGAATTTTACAATCAAAAGATATCTGCATTTCTATTCTTGCCTTAGAACCTATTTCTTTAATTTTACAACCATTTTTTCCTAGAATAATAGTCTTATAAGAATCTCTTGAAACAACTATTACTTGATGAATTTTGATAGATTTATCGTTATTTTCCTGCCACATTTCAGTTTGGACGGTTAAATTGTAAGGTAATTCTTGGTGGAGATTCAAAAATAATTGTTCCCTAGTTATCTCAGCTGCTAAAAATCGCATAGGCAGATTAGTAACATCGTCCTCTTCGTATAGCCAAGGCGATTCTTTAGCGTGGCTTTGGATATAATTGAGTAATTTATTGACATTTTTACCGGATAAAACGGATAGTTTTAATATATAACTATCTACGAACTGAGAATTTAGAGTATTTTCTATTTCTTCTAGATATTCAGAAGGAATATCAATTTTGTTTAATAAGAATATTAAATTTATTTTAAGAGTTTGCAATTTTTTGAGTATTTGCAAAGTAAATTGATCAATAGGTTTCGTACTATCTATGATCAATAATACTAAATCTACACCATGTAAGCTTGACCATGCACACCGTACCATTGCTTTTTCCAGCTGTTTCTTTGGTTCAAATATACCCGGTGTATCTAGTATTATCAGCTGTGTATCTTTTATGGTAACTATTCCGGTTATAATAGAGCGGGTAGTTTGAACTTTAGGAGTAACTATCGATATTTTTTGTCCAATAAGTTTGTTTAATAATGATGATTTACCAGCATTTGGTTTTCCAATGATAGATATGGATATTGTCTTTTGAAATATTTCCATGGACTAGCCTTACAACTTATAAATTGTTGAGGTAATTCATTAATTTACGAGCAGCGACTTTTTCTGCTTCCTTAACTGAATGACCAGTACCAGTTTGTTGATATTCATCCATCTGCACTAATACAGTGAAGATGGCGGCATGAGGGGATCCTTCTCTTTTAATCACTTGATATACCGGCTTTTCACTTCCCTTTTTTTGGGCTAATTCCTGAAGAGTACTTTTAGGATCATAATCAGCTAAATCAATAATATCTATAAATTCATACCATAAATCATATATTATTTTTTTTACGGTATCAATATTACTATCAAGATAAATGGCAGCAATTAATGCCTCCATAGTATTTTCGATATTATTAGGATTTTGTCTTCCTCCTAATAGCTCTTCGCCGTAAGTCATAATAATATAGTCTGACAAATTGATCTTGGCAGCTACCTTACAAAGTAATTCTTTACAGACTAGATAAGCTCTAATTTTTGCTAATTTGCCCTCATTATAAGTAGAGAAATTTTTAAATAAAATTTCAGTAATAGCGAAATTAATTATTGTGTCACCAAGTAATTCTAAACGTTCATAATTCTTTTGTATTCCATGCTTTAGGGTATTTTGCTTTAAAGAAGGATGGCTTAACGCTTCCAGTAAAAAATTTTTATCATTAAAGCTATATCCTATATCCTGCTCAAGCTTTTCAGGGGCAGAGAGGGTTAATTCTTTTGTACTCATTCTTGTATTTTATCTGCATAAAGAGAGGTAAATAGCCTGTTAAATCTAATAGATGCCAGCCAAGTACCAACACGGAGTATTTGGTTAATTATCCCAATATCACTGTGCCATAATTGTTCTTTTGTCGAAAAAATAATAAATTGTCCTTTGGCAATAAAGTTTTGAAATGGTACAAATCCTAGATCTATCCTACTATCATTCGATTCATCTCTGTTATCGCCAAGAAAGAAATATTTCCCTTCTGGTACATAAAAGATTTCTGTATTACCATATTGATTTTTTAATAAATGATTATCTTGTTTTAATTTATAAGAAAAATAATTTATGCCGTTAGGTAATATTTCCTTATATTTTATATAATTTCTGCCTTGTTCACTTGTATATGTCTCAACTTCAGTACGATCTATAGCTTTATCATTTATATATACTACATCATTGATTAATTGTATTTTATCTCCAGGTAGCCCAATTAACCTTTTTATATATCGAATATCCATATTATTGGGTGGGCGAAAAACTATTATATCTCCTCTTTGTGGCGGCGATGCCAATATTCTACCATTAAAAATATTAGGATAGAAAGGAAAAGAATAATTGCTATATCCATAAGAATATTTTGTTGCAAAAATATAATCATGCTCCAGCACTGTTGCTTTCATTGAACCTGTTGGCACAAAAAAAAGCTCCATTACAAAAAACCTTATCATCAGTGCCAAAAATATTACAAAGATAAAAGATGAGAATTCTTGTATTGGGGTTTTTTTGTTAGTAGCCTTACATGTTATTTTCATATGTAATAATTATTTATAATGAGTAACCTCGGATAATAATAATCCATTACCATGTTGAAATCTAGTAATATTTTGGTATAGTCAATTGATGAGAAGTTGACTATACCTCAAACTTTTTTTAGATTCCGCACCGAAGCGGGAATGACAATGGGAAGCGAGAATGATAAATTGTCATGGCAAGGAACCACTTTTTGGTGGCGAAGCGGTTTATAGAATTAGTAAATTAAAGATATGAAACATTATATTTGGTTAACAATCATAAGTTGTTTAGTAATTAACTACTGCTCAACTATTTATGCGTCTGATACTAACGTTGATAATAGATTTGACGCAAAAATTGCTATTGTAGACGTACAATCAGTTTTAGAACATTCTGCAGCAATCCAGTCTATAAGAAAGACTGTAGAGCAGATAGGTAAACAAATTCGACAAGATTTATCAAAAAAGGATATAGAACTTAAAAAAATAGATAATTTATTAATGGAAAAACGTAATTCTGTAAGTGAGTCAGCTTTTGAGCAAGAAGTTAATGCTTTTAATAAAAAAGTAAATATAGCACAAAAAGAAATACAAGATAGGAAAGCCCGCCTTGAACAGTCTCATGCTGAAGGCATAGGTAAGGTACAAGAAACAATCATAAAAATTATAAATGATTTAGCCGAAAAGCATAATCTTGATTTGGTTATACCTAATACTCAAATTTTATTTGCTAAAAATACCTTAAATATTACCCAAGAAGTAATAGCGGAGCTAAATAATCAATTAAAACATGTTATAATTAAATACGAATAATTTTGAGGCTATAATGAAAGAATTCACGCCTATTACAGTGGCTTATGGTGATGGTATAGGTCCAGAAATCATGCAAGCGGTATTATATATTTTAAAGGAAGCTTCTGCTAGAATACGTATAGAAGTAGTGGAAGTAGGAGAAAAATTATACCAGAAGCATTATACTTCAGGGATAGCACAAGATACTTGGCAATCATTGGCAAGAACTAAGATACTTCTAAAGGCACCTATTACCACCCCTCTAGGTGGTGGGTATAAAAGCCTAAATGTAACTCTTAGAAAAGCCCTATCTCTTTATGCTAATGTTCGCCCTGCTATTTCTTATGCTCCTTTTGTTAAAACACTACATCCACATCTAAACGTAGTGATAGTACGGGAAAATGTTGAAGATTTATATGCAGGAATTGAATATCGCCAAACTCACAATGTTTATGAGTCTCTTAAGCTAATCAGCCGAGTTGGTAGCGAAAGAATTATTAGATATGCCTTTGAGTATGCAATAAAAAATAATCGTAAAAAGGTCACATGTTTCAGTAAAGATAATATTATGAAAATGTCTGACGGGATTTTTCATAAGGTTTTTGAGGAAATTGCTAATGAATATAAGCAGATTCAAGGTGACTATTATCTTATAGATATCGGCACTGCCAGGCTAGCAGCCCAGCCAGAATTATTTGATGTCATTGTAACTTCAAATCTGTATGGTGATATTATATCTGATGTATCTGCAGAAATTTCTGGTTCAGTAGGACTCGCTGGCTCTGCTAATATAGGGCAGAATTATGCTTTATTTGAAGCTGTACATGGTTCTGCCCCAGATATTGCTGGTCGTAATATAGCTAATCCTTCTGGTTTGCTTAACGCCGCAATTATGATGCTAGTTCACATCGGACAACATGATATTGCTGCATTAGTAGAGAATGCCTGGAAAAAAACTATTGAGGATGGGGTTCATACTGGAGATATCTACAATGACAAAATATCTAGCAAAAAAGTTGGTACTACGGAATTTGCCGATGAAGTAGTGAAAAGACTAGGTACTGAACCTTCTACCCTCAAAGTAGCCGCATATTCCTCAGTAGTTGCTCAACAACAAACTATTGAATATATATATTCGATTAATAGTAAAGAAGTTAAAGAATTGGTAGGTAGTGATGTATTCATACAGATGGTGGCATTGACTGCCCATGAGGTAGCAGAAAAAATTCAAACTATCAGTTTAGGTGACTTAGAATTAAAAACCGTATCTTCCATGGGACTTAAATTATGGTCCAGAGATGAGAGATTTGAATTATTATCTGATCATTGGTGTTGTCGCTTTATGGCAAAGAAGGATGGAGAAAGAATAACCCATTTATCTATAGCCCATTTACTTGAACTACTTAGCCAGGCAGAAATAGATTTTATTAAAATTGAGAATCTTTTTGAATTTGATGGGAAAGCAGGGTATTCACTTGCTCAAGGAGAATAGCTAACCATAGCACCCTGGTTAGTTATAAATTTAATTTTTGAGGATAGTTATGATATTTATTATTGGTTATGGATTAACCCTACTTGGAATTATAGCAATATTTTCTGGCATTGTTGGACTTTTTCGATTTCCTGACTTTTATACAAAAATTCATGCTGCCAGTGTAATTGAATGTTGTGGAGTACCTTTATCACTTGTTGGGCTTGCTTTTTTACAACATGATTTTACTAGCTCTTTTAAATTGCTTTTTGCGGCTATATTGATTTTAATATTAAATCCGGTATCTACTCATGCAATTGGTAAGGCTTCCCTATTAAGCCCAAATAACCAAAAAGGATTAAAATGATTGATCGCTTATTTGTTATACCAGACATAATAAATTTCCAACTAGCTAGCTGGTTGCTTGTGGGAATCTTGATATTACTTGTTGTCGTATCAATTAAGCTGATATTTTGTAACTCTTTATTAGAAACAGTGATAATAAACTCTATGTTTAGCTTACTTATTGGTTTATCTTATCTACTGATGGATGCTCCCGACGTGGCAATGACTGAAGTAGCTCTGGGAGCCTGTTTATCTAGCTGTGTATTTTTAGGGTTTCTAAGCAAACTGTCAGCCGTACAGAAAAGTAATAGACCTCCTGCAAAACTCGCTTATGCTGAGGAATTTGAAGGAGACGCGGAACGCAGAACCGCAGCGTACTTAAGTGTATGTGAGGATTCGAGTACCGCATCATTGTCCAAATTACCAGCAGAAGTAGAGTTAGGCAAGAGGTCTAATCTTAAACCAACACGAGTAATAAGTTCAGCAATTATATGCATAATTTTTATAGTAGTATTAACCTTCGCAGGGATTGATTTATTAGAATATGGAGCGATAGATTCTCCATTGCAAAACCATCTAACCAAATATTATATTGAACATACTAAAAGTGACATTGGTATTCCATCTTTTGTTGCAGCCCTATTAGCTAGCTATAGAGGGTATGATACTCTTGGAGAAACTGCCGTCATTTTAATTGCTGGAATATCGGTATTATTACTATTCTCACAAAAAATTACTAAAGATGCTTAAAATAATACTGAGAAATTTTATTATTATAAAACATTCTACTCTTTTTATCTTACCCTATATATTTTTATACGGTCTATATATTCAAATTAATGGTGATGCATCACCAGGGGGCGGATTTCAGGCTGGTACTATATTTGCTTCTACGATAATTGGTTTTGATTTAGTTTATGGTCAATTTAAATTACGGCAATATTTCTCTACTGATTTACTAGTTGGTATGGCTACTATCGGAGTATTGATCTATGCCCTAACCGGTATGGTATCAATATTATTTGACGATAATTATTTAAATTATTATTCTTTGGCAGATGATAAATTGCTAGCTCAACATATTGGTATTTTTACCATTGAGATTGGTGTTGGACTTTGTGTTGCATCGGTTATGTGTTTGATATATTCTATTATTACTGCAAGTAATATTATTAAAAGTGAGCAGATTAAAAATCATTAGACAAGAAGCCTTCTCTGTGCGACAATAAAGTTGTGTATACTAGGAGGTTGCCTACGATAACGGAAGTAATTAATCTAATGCTAAAAATTAAAGACATACATTTTTTTGTAACAAAGAATGGAAAATGCTATATTAAAGAATGGTTACAGAAACTAGATATTCAAATACGAGGACGAATCAATAATAGGCTAGTTAGATTGGAATACGGTGTATATGGAGACTATAAGCATATTAAGGACAATCTATATGAATTAAGGTTCTTCTTCGGAAGAGGATATAGAATATATTTTCTTGAAAAGGATAATAAAATAATTCTTTTATTAAATGCAGGCGATAAAGGCACGCAAAGTAGGGACATCAAAAAAGCACAAGAAATAATAGATATACTTAATTAGAGAATGATTATATGGAAAAATTTACCAATTACTTAAGAGAACAATTAGAAAATAAGGCAGAAGTTACGGAGTATGTGAATGCTGCTTTAGAACAATATTTTCTAGATCGTAATAAGGAATTATTTTTGTCTACTTTAAAAGAAGCTATTATTGCAAGTGGGGGGATAACGAAAATGTCTAAAGATACTCATATAAATAGACAACATATATATAAGATATTATCTAGTAAAGGAAATCCTAGTTTTGATAATATTGGCTCCTTATTAACTGCTTTAGGACTCCAGTTAAAAGTTGAGAGTCAGCCGCATCATTTATAGTCACTTACAAAAATGTAGCTAACTGGCTCAACATATTGGTATTTTTACCATTGAGATTGGTGTTGGACTTTGTGTTGCATCGGTTATGTGTTTGATATATTCTATTATTACTGTTGAAACATAATAAGATAGTGAACAGAATTCTTTATAGTGCATTTTCGGCCATTAATGGAACATCTACATCATTATTTTGATTAGTTGGTATATCACCATTTATTACACCGCCATTTATAAGTTGTAAGGGAACTTCTGCTAACTGATCCAGCCCTGCTTCAGTATTAAAATAACGATCCGGCATCATACATTTTAGCACCTTATGTATGCCTAAACAAACAAGTAATCCAGTTGCTACTACCACGACGCTCCCGAACCCTTTAGTAAAATAGCCCCATTTACTATTCAAGAAACTATTATCCTTTGACAAACCATCACCTGTATTATTGAGCATAGTTATATCTCCATTATTTGTTATAGTCATTTCATTTCAGAAGAATTGGGTAGTAGGAGTGACGAGTGACAATGTCCCCAACTTTTCATCAATTTACTATATATTTAAAAATTTTTCCAAAGTCTTAAGTTGCAGTCATTATTATGTTTGTTATAATTAACCAGAATAATAGCTCCATTAGAAAACATATGCAGACAGAGCCAAGACCACTCTTAATTCAATCAATTCTACTATAGTTATATGCATAAACTAATACAGCTGATCAAATGGGAATATTTAATTCAAAATCGTATTAATAATCTTAGTAAATATCTATTTATATTCTTTTTATTTTGTATTTTCAGTACTGCTTTAATTAATGACCAAACAGATATTAAAAAATTTGGAATTATTTTTTCAGTAATTGTTTTACCGATAGCTCTAATTGGCTTTTCTAGTCTAATATTTCAGCAAGATGTTGAGGACGGAAGTTTAGAGTTACTATTATCTAGCTTCAATGAGAGTGAAATTATTGCCGCTAAATTAATTACCATAATTGTTAGTTCCCTCACCAGTGCTTTATTAAATATGCCAATAATTTATATTATCTTCGATCTTGACATGCTAACAGTAAGCTATCTTTTGATCAATCTAATTCTATTATTAATTTTGTCCAGTAGCCTATTAGTTTTAATTGGAGCTGTTCAAAGCTATTTTAGGTCAAATACTAATCTATTAGCAATATTAATCATGCCGCTACTAATACCCAACATCATACTTAGCGGTCTTGTTTTACAAAATTTTGATAATATCAATCTAATTTTTGTTATGATTGGTATCAATATGGTCCTTGTACCAATAATATTTTATCTCTCATCCTATCTAATTAAGAATATTTACAACATTTAATTTTAATTATACACTATACTGACCCTTGCACTAATAAAAAAATTGTTATTTTTTTACAATTCATGTAATTTCTACTCGTAGATTTTTTAACTATTTTTCGGTAATTATATATATGTGGCAAGCTTTAAGAAGACTAATAGCAGCTAACCCTATGGGAATGTTTTTATGGACTATCATAGCCAAATGGTACGTTATGATAGCTGTTGCTTCTCTGGTAATATTATTTTGGGTAGCTAAAGGACTCGAACAAATTGGACTTATCAGCTATATAACAACTGCTACCACTGAAATTCTTGATACGTCAAAATCAATTGCTCAACATTGTACTCCAAAATTAGGTCCCAACTTTGAAAATTTAACCAATTTTTGGAAATGTTTAGGAGATCCACCAAAATATGAGGTTAGAGAAGAAACCGGTGAGAAAGCTTTAGAAGAGGGATTAAAGAAGTTATTGCCTAAAGATGGAACTGTGCCGGAAATGCTCCCTTATCGCAATCCTTATGACTCTCCTGACAATTCTAACGATAGTGATGGTAAATCAACTGATGGCAAATGAGAATAATATAAGTATAAGTTAGGGTAATCAATAAAAATTAGTATGTTAAAGGATGGATACATTAATGACTTTGCAACAAACAAAGCTGTAGATTTAAAAAAGCCTGAAGAAAAAGTACGACAAGAATATGAAAAGATATTGTATGACGACTATTTTTATGACAAAGAGCAATTAGATATTGAAGTTTCAATACAAATGGGTAGTGCTGTAAAAAAAGCAGATATTGTAATATATAAAAATAAATCAAAAAATAGAAATCAATATAGCGATATACTTGGTATTGTTGAGGTTAAAAAGAAAAGTAGAAAAGACGGTTTAGAACAACTGACGAGTTATATGCAAGCTACTTCTGCTTTGTTCGGAGTTTGGACTAATGGAGAAGAAATTGAATATTTATATAAAAATTCTAAAGGAGAAGTAAAGAAAGATTGTCTATTTAACATACCGAAAAAAGGAGAAACGATAGAAGCAATAGGTAATATAACAAAAGATAAATTAAAACCTGTTAAAAATCTAAAACCTGTTTTTAGGCGTATACTAAATACTTTATATTCTAATACAAATATTAGTAGGAAAGAAAAGCTTGGAAGCGAAATGATTAAACTAATCTTTTGTAAGATTATTGATGAGAAATATGAACTTGATAGTTTGCCAAATTTTAGAATAACAACAGAAGAAATGGAGACAATAAATAATGATAAAAGTGAAAATGAAGAAATTAAGATAGCACAATATGGTAAAGTTAAAAAACGAATACAAAAATTGTTTATAAAAGTAAAAGAAGAATTAGAAGATGATGGAATTTTTATTACAAATGAAGAAATAACACTTGATGCAAAATCAATTGTTTATGTAGTTGGAGAACTAGAGCAAATCGCATTACTAAAAACTGAAAAAGATATAGTAGGGGAGGCTTTTGAAACTTTTGCAGAAAGTAAATTAGTTGGTGAAAAAGGTGAATTTTTTACACCTAGAGAAATTGTAAAGCTTGCAGTGCAAATTTTGGATCCATCCCCAAATCAGACCATTATAGACCCTGCTTGTGGTAGTGGTGGTTTTTTAATATATGCACTTGAACATGTTTGGAAAAAAATGGATCATGATCGAACATATAAAAATTCAACAGATATAAATAGGTTAAAAAAGCAAATAGCCGAAAAGTGTTTTTATGGATTAGAGAAAGAAATAGATTTAGTTAAGATATGCAAAGCATATATGACAATTATAGGTGATGGTAAGAGTAAAATTGTTCAAGAAAATACATTGCATCCAATTCATGAATTCCAGGTAAAAACAAAAGAATTAATTACAACTCAAAAAGACGGTGAAATTGAACTAAACACTTTTGATTTTGTTGTTACAAATCCTCCATTTGGTAGCAAAATCAAGGTTCTAAAAGAAGACTGTAAATATTTTGAACTAGGGCATCAATATAAAAAAGAAGGTAATTCTTTTATAAGAACTAATAAAGTAAAAGAAACTGAACCTCAAGAGTTATTTATAGAAAGATATTTGCAATTATTAAAAGATGGAGGTAAACTTGCAATAGTCTTACCAGAGACTTACCTTCATGCCCCTTCTAAAAAACACGTTCTAGATTTTTTAGTTAAAGAAAATAATATTATTGCAGTTATAGACCTACCTCATAATACTTTTAGACCTTATTGTAATGCGAAAACTTGTTTATTAGTATTAGAAAAAGGCAAAAGACAAAATAGTGATATTATCATGGCTGTTGCAGAAGAAATGGGGCATGATCATACTGGAAGATTAATTTATAGGTACGATAGTACAAATGAGGTATTTACAAAAGAAATTTGGGACGATACAGAAACCATAAGAAATGAGTTGTTATCTAAAAAATTCAATAAAAATACCTTTATAACTTCAAGTTCTGATATCACCAATAACGTTTATGTACCACGCTATTACTGGAAAAAAAAAGAAGAAGAAATAAAAGAGATAGCTAATAATCAAAAATTTAAACTTATTACAATTAACGAATTATTAAAGCAAAATATTTTACAAGCATTTAACGGACACGGTTCACCGCCAAGCGAGTATAAAGGGACTGGAACAGTCCCTTATGTTAGAGTGGCTGATATAATTAATTGGGAAATTTACAAGAACCCAACTGCATTAGTACCAGAACATATATATCATAAAATCAAAGGTAAGAATGGTTTGTCTTTACAACAAGAGGATGTAGTCTTTGTTCGTAGAGGAAGTTATAGGATAGGGTCTGTTGCAATGATTTCAAAATTTGATACGAATGTTTTATTGACTAATGAAATTACAACTTTTAGAATTATTAATCAACATAACATTTACAATATTACATCGTATTATTTTCTATTTGCTATGTCTCATTCAATTACACAAAAACAGCTATATAACAAAATATTCATAGACACAACTCTACCAAATATAGGAGATAGATGGAAGGAACTTTTAATACCTATTCCATTAGATAGAAATAAAACTTTAGAGATTTCAAATAAGATTAAAGATACATTTACTCAAAAATGGCAAGCTTTGGACAAACTATCTTTTTTAAGGGATGAGTTTGGTGATATTGTAACATAGTTGAATCCATGAGAATTAGTATAGATACATCAAGACTATATGGGTTGCTTCGTTGTGCAGTTTCTGCACTCCTCGCAATGACTGACGGGTTATAGATGCCTACGTCATTGCGAGCGAACGTACGTAAGCGTGGCAATCCAGAAGCCTATAGTCAATTCAGGAGAATTGGGTAGTAGAAACGATAGAGCGACGCCTATAAAAGTAATAGGTGAGCAACGAGTGCAACGTTTCCAAATTCTCCTGAATTGGCTATATATAACCATAAAAATAATTAAGCACTAAGTGCTATTCTCAATTTATTTATTAAAAATCGTATAAATGACTCTAATAATATTAACTATAATTCTAATTAGTTTAATTTTTGCTCCTCTTGGTTGTCTAAGTTTATGGAAAAAATATATTTATTTTGGTGATGGTTTGTCTCATGCTAGTTTACTGGCTGGGAGTATTAGCCTTATAATCCATTTGCCTGTTGTTTATTCGGGATTAATTGTCGCTATTATCTTTGCTATCTTAGTATTTACCTTAAAAAATAGATCAGGTGGTAGTAATGTGGTAATCTTGGTATCAAATTTTATGTTATCTTTGGCTTTGGTAATAAGTTATATGTATCCACTACAGATTAAGATTACTAGCCTATTATTTGGCGATATTTTATCTAGCTCCTTAAATGATATATTAATTTTATCAGTCATATTTCTGTTAGTTATTTTTTTCATTTGCTATTTCTACCGTCAGATTATTCTAATTGTAATTAATAGAGATATTGCTCAAATTAAAGGGATAAAAGTAAGAACCATTGAATTGGCATTTTTGTTACTTTTATCTTTATCAGTATTCTCGACTATTAAAATTGTTGGAGCACTACTTGTCACTAGTATTTTGTTGATTCCAACCATGACGGCTAGGATGATTTCTAGTAACCCTGCTCAAATGATTATCAATTCAGTTATCGTGGCTTTAATTGTAAATTTCCTTGGTTTAATAGCATCATTATATCTTGATGTACCAATTACCCCAATAATTACTGTAATAAATACTATGGTTTATTGTTTATTCTATATAATTTCACGAGCAACTAAAGTATAGCATAAAAATTGTAGGGTTAGTTATATTACCGTATATTAAATCTATCATAGGTAATTTTATTATCTATCGATTCAATCAAGCTATCAGAAAATTCTTGCACGAAATCATGCCTTACCATACCAAGCTTTCTCTTAATCCATGATTGTTTATTAGCTACATATTTAATAGTGACATCCCCGTATTTCTTTTTTATAAAACTATACATATCATCTATACCATCAATTAAACCAAAATCAACAGCAGTTTGTCCAGACCAGAATTCTCCATTAAATAAAATATCATCTTCTTGAGTTAACTTACTGACTCGACGTTCTTTAACATAATCTATAAAATGTTGATGAATCTGTTTTTGTAGATGCTTAATAATTTTAATATCTTCCTTTTGCACTGGTTGAAATGGATCAAGGATAGATTTATTTTTACCTTCTGCATAGACTCTCCTTTCTATACCAAGCTTATCGATAGCAGCGGGGAACCCAAAACCAGTCGAAATAACTCCTATACTACCAATAATTGAACTCCTAGACGCATATATTTGGTCGCCAATGCAGGCAAGCCAATATCCACCAGATGCTGCTACATCTTCTACAAAACTATAAATGGGTATTTTCTTTTCCTGAGCTAACAACCTTATACGTTTACTAATCAGCTCAGATTGCACAGGTGAACCACCTGGAGAATTTATACTTAAACATAGAGCCTCAAGATTTTTGATTTCAAAAGCCTTGTCAATTAACTCATGTAGTGACTCAATAGTTAGCCCTGATTTTATTGAGCTTACTTTACCGATAACTCCACTAAGGCGAAGAACCGCAACTACTGGCTTTGATGCCCCAGAACCTATTATAGGTAACAAGGAAAATAATTGTTCTAACTTACCTACTTGACGTTTAGCAATTACCTGTTCAAATTTCGTGTCGGCAATTGAATTTTTATTATGTGCTTTACGCATTGGTTACTCCTTTTTTGTTTCTTCAGAAGCATTATGATCTTCTTTTATGTTTTGTTGTACTTCTAGTTTTTTATCTTTCTGTTCTTTAGGTGCTAACTGTTTATTAATCGGTTGATTAATCGTTTGTTCACGGTAACTATTCTTAGGTTCTGGATGATTTCCAGGAATGTTTGACAAAATAATATTCCGAATTTCTGTATCGTACCAATTAATAATACCAACAAAACTTGCTAACATTTTTCCATCTGGACTAATTAGAATAGCAGTTGGTATACCAACTATTGAAAGAGCTTTAAATAATTGATTCCTAAAATCATGATAGATTGGTAAATATCTTATATCATAATTTTTATAATATTTTTGTATAACCTCTATGCCTTGGTAGTCTTGTGATACAGGAATTATGGCGAATGGCAGCTTTCTAAAATCTTTTTGCAATATATCTAAATCTGGCATTTCCTTAACACAAGACGCACACCATGTTGCCCAAAATACCAATAATATCGTTTTTCCTTCAAAATTATCAAGAGAATATTTTCCACCTTTATCATCGAAAAAAAATACCGTATCTGGAACGGGAGATGAATCAAGCATTTTTACGCCTGACTTGCTATAATCTAATGCAAAACTATTAGTGATGCACAATAAGTATGCTACAATCAAAAAAAACAGTTTACTATATTTTTTAATATACCTATAAACAATAGAATTATTGCCAACTAATTTATTAATTATCATGAAAAACAATATTTTTTTACCTCTAATATTATTAAGCTGCTTAATTTTAACTTCTTGTGGACTAAAAAAGCCATTAGAAAAGCCCATTGTAGAAGATTGTTGCGGATGTAAATAATCCAACCTTTAATATCTTTTGAATGTTCGTCCTGGCATCACAACCTTAAACTCATAAGTTTTGATGCCACTATGAACACTAGTCAGAACATGGCTAACTTCTCCGCAATTATCTAAATCAACCATTGAGTTAGATAAATATAACTTAGTTTGTAATTGCCCAAGATCCAAATGCTCAACTCTAATGTTTACATTAGCAGTTTCACGACCAATTTTACTAGGGTATATAGTAACAAAATAGAACTCTCCTTTATTATTGGTAGTAGCCGTACCAGACCCGGTAAAACTTGATTTACTTACAAGATTTAGCATTTTTTTATTGATACGAGTACGAAGTGGTATATAGGGATATTTTCCATCACTTCCAACTTGCCATAAATATATTTTTGCATCTGATACTGGAAAGCAATGCTGGTCTAACAATATACCCTTCACTATAATTTTTGTACCACGATAGACCGATTGTTGACCTGTGCTTCTAAGTAAGTTATTGGATGATTGAAACTCTAGCGGTTCATAATCATTTATTGTACTCTTAGTAATCTTACAGCAATTAAGCCTATTAGGATAATAGTTAGGTTCACTTGCTATAGCAATAGTAGAACACAAACAGATTAGAAATAATAACTTTTTCATGTTTTGCCACTTATGTTTAATTAATTATCATAGACAGCCTTCTAGGTGATACAACTGTCGAAAGTTAGAAAATGACGCTTTAGAGTTCATAGTGACTAGAAATGAATTGCCACGACCTACTTGCGTGATCCGCAATGACGTTTGGGATAGTAAGAGCCTGTTTGTCTTTACCACAAAGTGGCTCCCGCTAATGACGGCATAATGCCAACCAGGTTAGCTCTACAAATCACCACAACACCGCTGGAGCAATAATTTTTTTCTTTATTTCCTCGTCATCATAATAGAAAACTTTTTTTAAAATTACAGGTTGTTCTTTGTCCATTAAAATAATTTGAGAATCTACTGGCAAACTCATGACTTGCTCCCAGGATAGCAGTTCTGTATTTTTTTCCCGATCTTGGCATATTTCAGATATAAGATTTGCCGTTTTATAATTATTAGCCCCAAATGCTATTTTACACGGACAGTCTGATATAATATTTTCAGTTTCATTTTCACCATAAACTTCCTCTATTTTGCCAATATTTGACGATATCAAGAATAGTTTAATTTTGTAACCACGAAAATAAGGTAAACATGATGTAAACATTTCCAATTTGCCAACTGAATAAAACTCATCCATCAATAAGCATACTCCTACGTTTTTCTCAGTATGACCAAGATTTTGGGCGGTATTTATCAACCTATCTGCCATATGGTTGTAGAATAATTGCAATACTGGTTGCAGCCTCTTAATGTCTGCAGGGTTTACTCCGACATAAAGAGTCATTTTGCTTACTTTTAAATCGGCAATATCGAAGTCTGATTTTGAAGTAGCATAATCAATGAATGGGTTAGTCCATGGATATAGATAATGACTTAGCTCCTTGATTATAGCATTTTGTTCTTTAGTAGTTTTGCTCAAAAAAGACGAGATTATTTCAAGACCATACTCATGAATTGTAACTTTCGCCTTATCAATTCCATCTGATAGTTCTTGAGCTAAATTCCTTTGTAACATTCTTGCTATTTCACCTAACGATCTTGTTTTGGTAGTATCGTTGCAAAGATATAGAACCAATCCAGTAAATAAGCTTTTGCTACTAGCATTATCTTTGATCAATAAATCAGCAATCTTTTGAATGTCATTGATTATTTCTCTGGAATCCGAATTAATATAATCCAGCGGATTATATCTATGAGTTTTGTCTTTACCCGAGAGCGGATTGAAGACAAAAATCTTATGTCCAATCGATGCTCTGTATCCACTTGTAAGTTGGTAATTCTCGAGCTTTATATCATGAACAACACATGACTCGGAATAAGTTAACAAAGTAGGAAGGACAAAGCATACCCCTTTACCAGAGCCATGTGGTGCTAGTAATAAAATAGGTTGATAACCTTCGGCATATAGAGGTTTGCCATTTTCATGGTTACCTAAAAATATTGCATTTTCAGAGGACATTTTGTAAACCGGAATTAAAGATTGCAAGTAAGTAAAAATATCATACGAATTTTATTCGTCCACCCAAATATTTTAGGATATAAACTCGGAGGACAAAAAGCAATCATAATCATGATCTATCACGATTTAATGATTTGATCTTCCTTATTTTTTATAGTTTTGACTGCTGATATTGGAGTTATTTTTTTTATATTACTATTATCATTCTTTACTTGATAATCTTTGCGGAGTTTTTGTAATTCAGTTATAATATTCTTGTCATTTAATATATTTTTAAATTTTTGTTCTCTCTTGTTAAAAAAGATTTTTGGCAATGCGCCCTTTATAATATCACCTATTTCTGCAATTTTCTGTTTCCAATCTAATTTTTTATCAGCAATTTTAGCGGACTTTCTAACTATCGATCCGGCAACTTCTGTAATATCATAATACTTTCCATTTTTTGTAATCATAGGAGATAATATCGCTATTACATCCTTTTTCATTTCATTCTGATGAGCCGTAGTAATAACTTCCTTACCTTCCATCTGTGTTTTAAAATATTTTGCTAATTGTTCTTTAGCTGATTCAAAATATTCTTTCTCTAGAATATTAACTGCTAAATTGTTGCCACGTCTATTAGCAATTTCCAAAGGAGTATCACCGTTAAAGTCTTTTTTGGTTAAAAGCTCACGTCCTACAGGATATTTTTTTCTTTTTACCTTCTGTATAACAACCACTTGACATAATGCCTTTTTGTTAGTAATCATTAGGCGTCATAGACTCTCCAATTGGATATATCTCATTAAATCCATTTTGTACTAAGAAATCAATAGTCTCCTGGGGAAAATGTATGTTAAATATATTTTGATTATGGTCAAAATAAAGTTTGCTTAAATAATCATGCAACCTTGCTAGAGTTTCGACAGTACCACTACTGTTTCCTTGGTCTTTTAAAATACCTACAGATGAATTAATCTTTTCCACTAAATCATTTACAATTTTCCTTTCTATACTGGATTTACCTACTGGCTTTAATAAATCAGGATCATCTGAAATTGCGTCAATAACGCTGAACAATTGCCATATATTGTCTGAACCTAATGAAAGCTTTTGTTGTGCCTGATCACGAAATTTTTGATATTCAGAGTGATTAGACCTATAATATACCATACATGCTATGAGAGGCAGATCGCCCTTTTGTAAAGATATATGATTTTGACTTAGATTTTCTACTAGCGTTTGGGCTATTATAGCTGCTGTACAACCAATTTCTGAATTACCTGAATTACCAGACAATAGATTTATCATTGCACTTAATTCCTCATCTTTTATTGGAACAGCTGTGAAAAAGTTACTACGAGAGAAAGTACTAAGTTGCATAGAACTATTTACAGACATGCACTCTAGTTGCACATCTTGCACTTCTTGCGAATGATGACTATCCATTAAAATCAACATTCCTAAATTTGAACCATATTTAGGAACAATATCTTCTCTTGATTCATTTTTAAAGTAATTTAATAAATCTTCATTCTTGTGAATATATTCTAAAGCAGGATTATTATTGCTAAGACCTAGCACTTTTATTAACTCACAATTAGGAGTTGTTAGAGAACGATCACTTAAACATGCAGCTATTATTATTTTTGTAAAATGTTCTGGTACTTTCCTAGTATCTACAGTTACATTAACAACCTCTTCATTTTCCAAATAATTTATGATATTTTTATTTTGTTCGAGCCTTTGTACCATTTCATCATTTATTATAGCATCATATTGTATGTCTAGGTTATATTTCATAATCGTTCTCTTAGTCTATATTGTTTTTATTTGGTGGATATTTATGGTCAATGATCATTATTGATCTATAGATTCCATTATTAATGTCTTCTTATAGTTTATAATTTTAGTATGTCAAAATATTTCTGTTACAAACACTTATTTTTTTTCTACTTTACTGATGGAGATGGTTTACTATAGTCAATTGATGAGAAGTTGGTGACGTCGTCACTCGTCGCTCGCCTATTACTTATAGGCGTCGCTCCTGCTACCCAATTCCCCTGAATTGACTATAAAAGACGCCATTGACAGAGCCTATTAATTCTTTGCTCGACGACTAAGCCAACTTTGCAGATAAGTTTCTGCAATATCGCTATTCTCTATTAATAAAACGTTTTCAGCATTTCTATTATCAGCTGCGTTAGTAAAATTAAAGCTACCGGTAATCACCTTGCTTTTATCAATAATCATAATTTTGTTGTGAGCTATACCTGGTACTTTATCTATTGATACATCAATACCAGCTCGTTTTAATTCATGCATTTTAGAATATCTATCATGTAAGTTACTACGATCTAATAATATCCTTACTTCAACACCGTTTTGTTTCGCCTTAATTAATTTATCAACTATCTTTTGCGAAGTTAAGCCAAATGCTTGAATATAGATACTATCCTTAGCCTTAGATATTTCTTCTGCTATTAATGAGCCACAACCGGATGGAGGGGTAAAGCAGACATTCAAATTATCAGTTTCAGTATGAAAACTATGCCAAGAAGCTGTATCATTTATTTCATTATAGCCTACTCCGGTAGCAATACCGAGTAAAAATGATATTATCACTGATAATTTTGTATTATGCTTTTTAGATATTTTTTTCATTTTCTATAATGTTTACAGTAATTTTTGGATTTGATAGACTTATGCGGGAAGTCTAATATTATCCTTCAATTTTTGAAAATCCTCACCAGCATGATAAGAAGAACGAGTTAATGGACTGGCAGAAACCATTGAGAATCCTTTAACTTTGGCAACTCTTTCAAAATATTTAAATTCTTCTGGAGAAACATATCTATCAACTATAGCATGATTTTTGGTTGGTTGTAAATATTGCCCGATAGTTAAAAAATCAACTTTAGCTTCTCTTAAATCGTCCATTACTTGCATAATTTCATCGTTCGACTCTCCAAGACCAACCATCATACCTGATTTAGTAAAAATTTCAGGGTCTAATTTTTTTACATTATGCAAAAGACTTAGTGAATTGTAGTACCTAGCTCCTGGTCTAATAGTTTTGTATAAAGAAGGCACTGTTTCTACGTTATGATTATAAACGTCAGGTTTTGCTGATGCTATTATGTCAGCGGCTCCTTCTTTCTTAAGGAAATCGGGTGTTAAAACTTCAATTGTGGTACTAGGTGAAGCTAATCTTATTTCTTTGATACAATTGGCAAAATGTTCAGCTCCACCATCATCTAAATCATCTCGATCAACTGAAGTAATTACCACATGTTCAAGTCCTAATTTCATCACAGCTTGAGCTAATCTTTGTGGTTCATGCGGATCGAGTAAATCAGGGCGACCAGTTTTAACATTACAAAAACGGCAAGCACGAGTACAAACAGAGCCTAAAATCATAACTGTAGCGTGTTTTTTTGCCCAACATTCTCCGATATTAGGGCAGGCTGCTTCTTGACAGACTGTGTTTAATTTTAAATTTTCAATTATCTTTCTTGTCTCATGATATTGATACGAATTTGGTGCTTTAACCTTTATCCAATCAGGTCTTTTTATAGCTGGCACTTCTTCTATTTTGATTATGTTTGACATATAATCCTACTTATTAAACAAATTGTTTTATTGGTAGTTTAATTATATCGGTAAGACTAATACTATTGTCACAATTATAGGATAATTTTGGTTCAATAGGAATCTTACAGATTAAGGGTATATTATATTCTTTGGCAAAATTTTCTCCACTATTGCCACTAAATATCTCGATTTTCTTTCCTGAACTTGCTTCAACTAAATAGCTCATATTTTCTATAATACCTAAAATTGGTAAATTAAATTTTTTGTATAAATCAATCGACCTAACTACATCTATTGCCGCCATCTTTTGCGGAGTAGTTACTATTATTACTCCATCTAAGTGATAATTCTCTAAAATGCTTAAGTGAATATCACCAGTACCGGGTGGCATGTCAATAATTAAATAATCTAACTCCTGCCAATGAGTGAGAGATAATAGCTGGTAAATGGTTTTGCTAGCCATTGGACCACGCCACACAATAGCAGAATTATTCTGAATAAGAAATCCAATAGAAATAATTTCAATCCCCCGCGATTTTAAAGGGGTCATTTTATTATACACTATTTCTGGCACATCACTAATACCAAATATTTGTGGAATTGATGGTCCATAAATATCAGCATCTACTATTCCTACCTTATATCCTTCCAGATTTAGCTGCTCGGCTATCAATGCGGTTATAGTAGACTTGCCAACTCCCCCTTTACCAGATGCCACCAATATTACCTTTTTTACTCCATCAATGAAATGCCTAATTTTTGGACTAGTTGATTTTTTAGATAAATTTTTGCTACTAGTTAAAACTATAGTGATTTTGCCAATATTAGCTATTTCATTTAATTTATTGATAGCTTTAATTTTTATTTCATCAACTTCCTTAGGATCCTTGCCAAAAATATCAATTGCAAATCCAATATTTTTATCCTTAATTACAATATTAGATATAATATCGATTAATTTCGTATTGTCACTAAAGGTAATACTGGAAATTTTATTTAGTATTTGTTGCTGGTTTATATCAATCATCTTTTTTACAATAGGTTATTTTTTTGGTAGCTATAGTCAATGAGAAGTTGGTGACGTCTAGCACCCAATCCTTTTGAATTGACTATACTCTTATCCTTAGATAATTTTAGTATATACTAATTATGATATGCACTAAGTATTTTATGAAAAATATTTTTATTATTTTTATTCAGGTATTTTCTATATACTTAGTTAGAAAAGGAAGCAGTTTTAGAAGTCATTGTGGTAGCTTAAAAGTTGTAAAAAATAACCAATGTCATTAGACCTCTTGCATAACCTAATCTAATTGGTAATTTTGTTGTCAAAACTCGTCTCCGTTCCTCATGTACATCTTCGTCCGCTGCGGTATTCAACTTCGTTTTTCCTAAAAATTCCTCAGTTATCTTTAGGTTATGCAAGAGGTCTAATAGTATATGCATTTAATTTTCGATTCCATCTTTTGCCTTAAGGTTTTCTTATAACGTCTCACCGGACTAGTTTCATTTTTTCTTACATAAAAATATTCATCATCTTCAGGCATTCTAATGCCAATAGGTATATAATCTGGGTTAATACATGGGGTTTGACTAAAACAGTTAACACGCGGAGTGTCATGAATAGTTTGAGTTAAATCTGGACGCCATTTATTTAACGGTTCTTCACTAGATATTGAAAAAACAATTTCTCGTTTTTTCTTGTTATTAAACTTCTTTATAAGTCTGTCTATATCTTTTTTATCTTCCTTAAATAAAGGAAATTTAATAGGAGCAGGTATTCTTATTGTTTTGTTCATTTCGTTTTCATTAACTTTAGTTGGATTATCTTCTGCATACCCTGTTGTTGTATTAATCGATAAAACTAATACGATTAAGTTAGTTAATTGCTTAAACATAATTTTGATACCTATAGAGTTCTTAGTTGTTTGTAAATTATAGCTAACTTGATTAGCATTAAACACCGTGGCAATTAAAAAATTTCAGAAAAGTACAAGACGTTTTTTACCTAGACCACACAACTAGGTCGTGGCAATCCACATTCATTAGATTGCTTCGTTGCTACTAAAGTAATGCCTTGCTAATAAGTGCCAGTTTACTGTACTTTCAATAATTCATTGATTCTTGTAATAGATAATCTAGTCATTCTTGCTACTTCCTCAATAGAGTTACCATTGTTTATCATCATTTTTATTAATTTAGCTTCACCCTCGGCTCTACCTCTAGCTTCTCCGATTTGAATCCCTTCTTCTTTCCATACTTGAGCTATACTAGGCATAAGTTCTTCTCCTTTTTCTTTAGTTAAACTATTTTTTAATATTTTTTCTAACTCTATTTTATCATTTTGCTCAATAAAGGTCAAAGTATAGCTCAATAGATTTCTTATATGGTCATGGTCTATTGTTATTTTACTCAATTTAGGCAAGAGATGAGAGATTTCTTGCCATCTTTTCAGTAATTGACGTTCGTGGATGTGTTTGAGGAAAAATAACAAAATCCCAGACCATATTTTTTTCTTGAGTTCTTCATCGGGGATGTCATGTACGTTAATAAGCTGACAATCATTTGTCCAGAAGCCTCTGGCTAAATCTGGATGGCTAAATAAATTTCATATATTGAGCGATGCGTTATATTTCTTCTTGCCATTATAAAGTATTAAGGGATAAATTAATGGAAGGCTTTTATAGTCAATTGATGAGAAGTTGGTGACGTCGTCACTCGTCGCTCGCCTATTACTTATAGGCGTCGCTCCATCGTTCCTAGCCCCAAATTCTCCTGAATTGACTATAGCTTTAGGATTAGTAGTTAAATATAGATCACAAATATTAATCATATATTTAAATAACCTAAATGCCATCATTTTATCAACAGTACTTTGATGTTCCAATAGCAAAAAAATATAGCCATCTTGATCATTAAACTTAACAGAAAATAATACATCAGAAATAGTTTCAGAAAGGTCTGCTCAATAAAACTATCTTTTTCTAATTTTAAAGATGTACTATCGATTAAAGCCAGCACATCTTTAGGCAAATGAGTTGCCAAAAACTCTTTAGCAACTATGGGATTCTCCATAGATTTGCGAAAGATTTCGTCATGTTTTGGCTTGTCTGAAGTCATAATAAAATTTGCTTATATAGCTAATCTAATAATTCATTACTTATTGTACTTTCAGTAATTCATTGATTCTTGTAATAGATAATCTAGTCATTCTTGCTACTTCCTCAATAGAGTTACCATTGTTTATCATCATTTTTATTAATTTAGCTTCACCCTCGGCTCTACCCTCGGCTCTACCCTCGGCTCTACCCTCGGCTCTACCTCTAGATTCTCCGATTTGAATCCCTTCTTCTTTCCATACTTGAGCTATACTAGGCATAAGTTCTTCTCCTTTTTCTTTAGTTAAACTATTTTTTAATATTTTTTCTAACTCTATTTTATCATTTTGCTCAATAAAGGTCAAAGTATAGCTCAATAGATTTCTTATATGGTCATAGCCTATTGTTATTTTACTCAATTTAGGCAAGAGATAAGAGATTTCTTGCCATCTTTTCAGTAATTGACGTTCGTGGATGTGCTTGAGGAAAAATAACAAAATCCCAGACCATATTTTTTTCTTGAGTTCTTCATCGGGGATGTCATGTACGTTAATAAGCTGACAATCATTTGTCCAAAAGCCTCTGGCTAAATCTGGATGGCTAAATAAATTCCATATATTAAGAGGTGCGTTATATTTCTTCTTGCCATTATAAATTATTAGGGGATAAATTACTGGAAGGCATTTAGCTTTAGGATTAGTAGCTAAATATCGATCACAAATATTAATCATATATTTAAATAACCTAAACGCCATCATTTTATCAACAGTACTTTGATGTTCCAATAGCAAAAAAATATAGCCATCTTGATCATTAAACTTAACAGAAAATAATACATCAGAAATAGTTTCAGAAAGGTCTGGCTCAATAAAACTATCTTTTTCTAATTTTAAAGATGTGCTATCGATTAAAGCCAGTACATCTTTAGGCAAATGAGTTGCCAAAAACTCTTTAGCAACTATAGGATTCTCCATAGATTTGCGAAAGATTTCGTCATGTTTTGGCTTGTCTAGAGTCATAATAAAATTTGCTTATATAGCTAATCTAATAATTCATTACTTATTGTACTTTCAGTAATTCATTGATTCTTGTAATAGATAATCTAGTCATTCTTGCTACTTCCTCAATAGAGTTACCATTGTTTATCATCATTTTTATTAATTTAGCTTCACCCTCGGCTCTACCCTCGGCTCTACCCTCGGCTCTACCTCTAGATTCTCCGATTTGAATCCCTTCTTCTTTCCATACTTGAGCTATACTAGGCATAAGTTCTTCTCCTTTTTCTTTAGTTAAACTATTTTTTAATATTTTTTCTAACTCTATTTTATCACTTTGCTCAATAAAGGTCAAAGTATAGCTCAATAGATTTCTTATGTGGTCATGGCCTATTGTTATTTTACTCAATTTAGGCAAGAGATGAGAAATTTCCTGCCATCTTTTCAGTAATTGACGTTCGTGGATGTGTTTGAGGAAAAATAACAAAATTCCAGACCATACTTTTTTCTTGAGTTCTTCATCGGGGATGTCATGTACGTTAATAAGCTGATAATCATTTGTCCAAAAGCCTCTGGCTAAATCTGGATGGCTAAATAAATTCCATATATTGAGCGATGCGTTATATTTCTTCTTGCCATTATAAATTATTAGGGGATAAATTACTGGAAGGCGTTTAGCTTTAGGATTAGTAGTTAAATATCGATCACAAATATTAATCATATATTTAAATAACCTAAATGCCATCATTTTATCAACAGTACTTTGATGTTCCAATAACAAAAAAATATAGCCATCCTGATCATTAAACTTAACAGAAAATAATACATCTGAAATAGTTTCAGAAAGGTCTGGCTCAATAAAACTATCTTTTTCTAATTTTAAAGATGTGCTATCGATTAAAGCCAACACATCTTTCGGCAAATGAGTTGCCAAAAACTCTTTAGCAACTATAGGATTCTCCATAGATTTGCGAAAGATTTCGTCATGTTTTGGCTTGTCTGAAGTCATAATAACTTAAATTATAGAGCTTCTTTGATAAAATTTTAAAGAAATTTCGTTGCTGAATTTTCAGTAATTTCTGATTTACTATCAAGTTCACTACTTAAAGACCTTATACTATTTTTAAATTGCTTAAATTGTGCCAATTGCTTGCCGCTAAGTTCTATACCAGGGGTAGATTTAACATGCATAGGGTTTACGTTTTTACCACTTATTTTAACTTCATAATGTAAATGTGCTCCAGTAGTCCTACCAGTACTACCGACATATGCAATTACTTGCCCTTGTTTCACTATACTTCC
The DNA here is from genome assembly GCF_964030735.1 of Candidatus Tisiphia endosymbiont of Ceraclea dissimilis. NCBI lineage: Bacteria > Pseudomonadati > Pseudomonadota > Alphaproteobacteria > Rickettsiales > Rickettsiaceae > Candidatus Tisiphia > Candidatus Tisiphia endosymbiont of Ceraclea dissimilis. The sequence continues at coordinate 291,279 of NZ_OZ034917.1, read as the reverse complement.
TGGTTTAAGGTTTTTAGCAAAATTAGAAGCGTGGGCATAAGCAGTTGATAAATTCTGACTATGTTTAATTTGTATGAATTTCCCGTAACCAGATTTCCAGCCTATCTCAGTTATCACCCCATTACCTGCCGCATAAATTGCCGTACCAGTTGGAGCTGCAAAATCAACTCCTTTATGCATTTTGGTATAACCTAAAGTAGGATGATGTCTATTACCATAATGTGAGGAAACTCTAACTAATTTGATAGGGGTTCTAAGCAAACTTCTTTTAACACTTTTACCATCTTCGGAAAAGAAATCATGATTATTTGCTGTATTATTTGGAGAATATCGAAAAATATTATACTCCTTACCGGATAAATTAAGTGATACATATAGAACCTTACCATGATGGGAAAATTTACCATCTTTGGTAACAAATTTCTCAGTGATAACAGTTACCGTGTCACCATTTTTAATTTGACGTTGAAAATCAATTTGATAACTATACGAATTAATCATTTCACTTATACTATTACTTGATAACCCTAAAGATTTTAAAGCTGACATAAAGTTTGAATTAATAACTACCGACGATTTGGTTAGGAGCTTATTGAAAACTTTGGTTACGTCTTTCGCAAGAAGGTCTTCACCTTCTCTAATAATTTCTAGAGATTTGATTTTATCATACGCTATAGTTAGTTTTTTCAATGTACGTGACTCGGAAGCAAGGTCTTGATCATCTTGTTCGATAAGTTTTGTTTCATAATCAAAAACCAGTTGTTGCCCTATCTTTAAAGATGATCCAATATTTTTGTCTCTTGCTATTTTTATAATTTGGGTTATTTCTTTACTTGGAATTTGTTGATGCAAAAGTATTGCTTTTAATGTATCACCTTTTTTGACTGTAACAATTTGGGATATTTCATCCGATAGTTCTTTTAAGGGGTCAACTATTTCTGGTTCCGCTATGGTAATTGACATAGTATCATTAACGAATTTATTGATCGATGAAGATACAAAAGTAGCAAAGCCCATAAAAATAAATATAGACAAGTACGAAAAACCAGTCCTAAATTTAGATTTAATTTGTGGATTGGTTAATATAAGTTGGATAATAGCTTGCATTAAGTCTTACTCAAATGTATTAGGTTCTTAGGTGATTAAGGAAAAATTTATCCATAATCTGGTTTGGGATGGATAGTTTCCTTCAAATTCCTCAACATAAGTGACTTCTAAAAGAAGTCTTGATATAGCCAACTTCTCATCAATTGACTCTAATTATATATTAGTTACTCTACCAATATGGAGTATAGAAAAATAAATTACAATAAAAAAATGTAAATTTTTACATATACAATTTTATTACAAGGTAGTATAACTACCACTCCAATATAACTCAAAGAATTATTATTTCCGAATGCTACAAAAATTGATGAAACGTCTTATATTTACTAGTATAATCGGTTTTTTATGCGTTCTCTCTCCTTATGGACAAGCCGAAGACGTCGTTCAAGATGTAGAATTCTTCGATACTACCGATGAAGATAGTAACGAGTTAGAAATTAAAGCCTTAGAAATTAAAGACCGTCAAGTTAACGACAATAATTTATCCAATATACCAAATAATGCTGAAAATTCAGAATTAAAAATTTGCCAGCAGGGCAAAATTATTGCTTTAAATAAAATTACCGCAACATCAAAGGAAATGTTATTAAAGCTTAATGAACCACAATATTTTGGTAACATTCAAATTAAATTGCATAAATGTATAAAAAATCTTGATTCTTACAATGGAGATAATTACATGCTATTAACCATTACAGAACATAAGATTGATGAAGACCCTATGTTAATTTTCCAAGGATGGCTTATCTCATCAAGCATTTCAGTTTCCACCTTTGAGCATCCAATTTATGAAATTTTTGCTAAAGATTGTTTATAAGGATATTTAAGAATGATACAATCCATGATTTACGTGTTAGTAATGTTATTTCCAGCAGTTGGATTAATTTCCGGTTTCTCTGCAGCAGTAATAGTTCCTATTTGGTTATTAACTATATTAACCACTTTAAGAGGTAAAATTTTTGTTAATTTGCAATATGCTGCTGTTAAAAAAACTTTGCTATCCAATTGGAAATTGGAGTTACTATTTTGTCTTTGGTGTCTTGTAACAAATTTTTATTCACATAACTATCCTTCCTCTTTAGTTAATTATCTACAAGTTTCTTTAGTTATTCTAATAGGGTTTATCGTAAATAGCAATATTGATAAATTACCGATCAATGCAACCAAAATAAAAATATATTTTATTATAGGAATAGTGGCAGCAATTGCTCTATTCTTTATAGAATATCTATCTCATGGTATTATAACAAGAACCTTTCGTACTATTTTTCAGCCAAATTCTTCCGGTCAGTTCTTTTTATTCCTTCTTGATCGGGGCTGTTCTTTATTGTCAGTTCTTTCCTGGTTACTCATTGCTATACTGATACTATATCATAAATATCTATTGGCACTAATATATTATCTGTTAATTTTTTATTTATTATTTATCTCAGATAGTTTGGCAAGCTTTTTAGCATTTACCGTAGGTGGGTTAGTATTTTTAACAAATAGGCTGTTAGCAACCAAAGCATTGCAATCTATTTTTTTGAAATTATTTACCTTGGCTATGCTCATCGGTTCGATAATGATGCCGATAATTAGCTATAAAATACAACCATATTATGCATTAGAGAACTATGCTAAATTTCTACCTGATACTGCTAAGCATCGGGTGTTTATTTGGCACTTTGTTGCCAAGCAAATTATCAAGAAACCAATTTTGGGCTATGGATTTGCTTCGTCAAGAAATTTTAAAGTTGATAAAGAACAAATGGTTAGCTATCATCAATGGACTTGGTCACCATTACCTCTACACCCACATAATAATATAATGCAAATTTTATTTGAAACGGGCTTAATAGGTTTGATACTATTTTTATCTTTAATTTATAAATATATTCAAAAAATTAGTAATATAAGCTTAGTGCAGTCCTCTAAATATGATAAGATGAATCTAGCAAGTAAGGAAATAGATATAGATACGTTAAATTATAAGTCTGTTGCCTATGCTTGCTTTATAAATTATTATATAATAGGTATGATCTCATTTAATATTTGGCAAGTATGGTGGGTTTGCAGTGCCTTTGGGGCGATTATTTTGCTTAAATTACTATTACGTCGATCAGTGACAAATATAGTCAATTGATGAGAATTAGGTAGTAGGATCGATGACAGCCATTGTCAAATATTTTATTTCGACTATTAGTGCTAAGTTGTTTATGTGATATACATAATAAATTAAAATAGTAATAAAATGTAAAAATGCCAGAACTTCCTGAGGTTGAAACATTAAGACGCTGCCTAGAACAACGAATAATAGGGGCTACCATTAATAAGCTGGATAAAAGGCGGGATAATATACGTTATAGACTGAGCGAGCAGTTAGAGTCAGATGTAAAATCAGCAAAAATTATCGCCCTAAGGCGTAGGGCAAAATATTTGCTAATTGATCTAGATAATTATTACTCGATTATTGTCCATCTTGGTATGACTGGCAGGTTAACACTACAACTTAGCGATTATCAGATACAAAAGCATGATCATATTATTCTCTTTTTGGGGAGTTGTAAAAAATTAGTTTTTAATGATTCACGACGTTTCGGTATGATTTATACCGGGCAAACAAAGCTCCTTGAAGAAACATTTTTAGCAAATTTAGGCGTAGAACCTTTGTCAGAGGATATGTCGTATGAGTATCTAGAAATGAAATTGCTGAATCGCTCTGTTCCGATAAAAAACCTGCTAATGGATAATAGGATTATTGTCGGTGTTGGGAATATATATGCCTCTGAAAGTCTTTTTGTGGCTAGAATACATCCAGGTAGACTGGGTAGTAGTTTATCAAATAACGAAATAAGTAATTTGTTGTTAGCCGTCAAACATGTTTTAACAAAAGCCATATCAGCAGGCGGGACAACTCTCAAGGATTTTGTTAGCGGTGATAGTAAACCTGGTTATTTCCAACAAGAATTACAGGTCTATGCCCGAGAAAATCAGAAATGTTTGAACTGCCAGGGAATAATAAGGAAAATAAAGCAATCCGGTAGGGCTAGTTTTTATTGTGCCACTTGCCAAAAATAAGCTTCTTCACAATGACGAGATATATATGATCTGTAAATGCCATGCGTAAGGTGAGTAAATAAATAAAAATTCTATCCTTGAAATCTACTTAGTTACTTAGTATACTTAGTACAATTAGTTGGATTTTATAAAATAAAAAGAGAGGGTTATGGCTAGGATAACGATTGAAGATTGCATTGGGAAAATTCATGATAGGTTTGAGTTGGTAGCTCTATCGTCTCAAAGAGCAAATGATATAAATTCTGGCAGTAAGATGACTATTAATAACGTTAAAGGTGATAAGGCAACTGTGCTGGCATTACGTGAAATAGCGGCTGGTTATGTAACAGTTTGTTCTTTAAAATCTCAGTTACTAAAACGCCTTCGAACAAAAAATAGAGTCGATCCTATTGATGAAGAAAATCCCGATGCTTCTCTTGATGCTGTTGCAGAAGATTTTGACTATTTACCAAGTGGTGCAGATATCAGTATTACTGAAGATTATTCTGATTTAGATGATCAAGTATTTGATGATAATATAAGTGATAATGAACAAAAATGATTCTTGGCATTGGTACAGATATAGTACAAATTCCAAGAATAGAGAGGATATTAAACCTATATGGTCAACGTTTTATAGATAAAATTCTTTCTAAAAAGGAAGTACAAAAGCTAAGTTCTCTAAGTAAAGATCAACATGGTTGTTTCTTGGCAAGAAGGTTTGCAGCAAAAGAAGCAATTAGCAAAGCCCTTGGCGTTGGGATTGGCAGAAATTTACAATTTAAAAATATCTCTGTATTAAATGATGATTTAGGAAAGCCATTTGTATCGATTTATCATCATGAAAATCAGAGCAAATTTGGACAAAATTCTGGACAAAATTTTGAACAAATTAAAATTCATTTGTCTATTTCAGATGATTACCCAACTTCCGTAGCGTTTGCAATCGCTACATCTTAGGTATATAGAGGTCTGGAAGTTGTTTTAATTAAATAAAAATACTAAAAAAGGGGGTATCATGCCAAAAATTATAGAGCTAGTAGCATTAATAGCAATAAGTATCTTTGCCGGTGGTTGTATTGTTATTGGTTTAGTATTAGTACCATTTTGGCAAAGTATGAATCCTACCGATTTTTTGTCATATTTTTCCAGTTGGTCTTTTACAATTGGTGCTACAATGTTAACTATTGGACTAATAGCTCAATGCTCTGTAATATTGGCATTAATGCAAAATAAAATTGGCAAGAGACGTAACTTATGGTGTACATCTGCAGTATCGCTAGGTATGACATTTGTGTTATTTTTTGTATATTTTGTCAAAGCAAATGCAGGATTTGCTCATAGTACAATTGATCCTTTGCAAGTAGTTTATGAATTAAAACTATGGGAATTGATGCATTGGCTACGCGTAGGACTTATTTTGCTTTCAACCTTATTAGCTATTATAGCATTAGTTGATAAAAGTGAATAAAAGCAATAATAATTAGGTAGCAGGAGTGATGGAGTGCATAAGCGTCAGTTTAAGAAAATAAAGTAGAAAAGTAGTCATTGCGAGACCACGCAAGTAGGTCGTGGCAATCCATAAAAGTAACCAAAGATGGATTGCCACGACCTACTTGCGTGGTCTCGCAATGACTACTTTTCTACTTTATTTTCTTAAACTGACGCTTATGCGATGGAGCGACGCCTATGAAGTAATAGGTGAGTATTGAGCGACGACGTTACCAATTTCTCATCAATTGACTATAATTTTGTTCACAGAGTATCAAGGTTGTTATGAGTAAAATATTAATCCCCCCCTTCAGTTTAGAGTCCGGTATAGTCAATTCAGGGGAATTTGGTGCTAGGAACGATGGGGCGACGCCTATAAGTAATGGGCGAGCATGAGTAAGGACGTCACCAACTTCTCATCAATTGACTATAATAGCTCGGTTATGGACTATATTATGCTGATGAAACCTAGAGTGATGGCACTTGTAGTATTTACCAGCTTTTCTGGTCTATGGCTTGCTTCAGGCGTAATTCATCCATTTATAGCGTGTATTGCTATGCTCTGTATTACGCTTGGAGCTGGTAGTAGTGCAGCTATTAATATGTGGTATGATAGAGATATTGATGCCATAATGAAACGTACGCAAAATAGACCTCTAGTTACCGGGGTTATAGAACCACAGGACGCTTTAGCTTTTGGTGTGGTTGTTGCCTTCTTTTCAGTTTTTCTGATGGGTCTTTGTGTTAATCTGCTATCGGCTTTATTGTTATTAATAACCATATTATATTATGTCTTCATTTATACTATGTGGCTAAAACGTTCAACCATGCAAAATATAGTTATTGGTGGGGTGGCGGGTGCATTACCGCCTATGATTGGTTGGGCAACGGTGACTAATGAGATTTCTCTTGGCTCTTTTTCTTTATTTATGATTATTTTAACTTGGACACCACCGCATTCTTGGGCATTGGCAATTTTTCGTTCAGAAGACTACAAAAATTGTGATGTTCCGATGATGCCGGTAGTAAAGGGAGATTATTATACTAAGAAGCAAATTCTTGCCTATAGTATAATTATGTTTATTACTACATTTATGCCATTTTGCTTAGGAATAAGTAATCATTTATATTTGCTTACGGCATTTATATTAGGTCTAATTTTTCTATATTATGCTGTTTCTTTGTTTCGTGATAAAGATAATAAACAGGCTAAGAAATTATTTGCCTATTCAATATTTTATCTTTTCAGTATTTTTTTAACATTGGATTTCTTTCGAAATTATAGCTAATCTGACTAATTGATTGTCGGAGATAATTAATTAAGTGCTGTTTTATACTCCAATAACTAAATATTCTTTTGGCAGTTAGAAAGAATAGAAGATAAGTTAATTTAATGTCCAGTTACAACTTGTCTGGATATATTTTTGTAGGAATTCAGCGAATTAATTTAATATCTGCATTATTTAATTGTAGTTGAGTCCAAACCCTATCAGCAGTGTATATGGGTATGAGTAATGCGGTATTATTCACGCTTTGCCTCTAAACGTCTCATGGCTATTAGCTCATCAACAAGGGAAACATTTTGATTAGTGGCATTAATATGGTTTCTCACCTTTGTTTGTAGTTTGGATAAAGCTTGATTAGGAGTGGTAATATAAATTGTCTCATCCTTCATATGTAATATAATGTCATCTCCTGCCATTAGATTAAGATTGTGACGAAAGATTGATGGAATAATGACTCTGCCACCATCCCCTAATTTTGTACGTATAACTTCCATAATATCCATGCTAGCAATTTGTGCATAATATAACATTTTATGCCACATATGTTGATTGTATCTTGATCATTTATGAATGTCAAATATTAGTATTCTTGCTGTCGATAACAAGGTATAAGCATCTCTTCATTATTTTTACAAAATTTATTATTTTTTACATTCTAATACTTAGTGTTTTACAATTTATCTGCTATAGTGTAGCTAATAAAATATAGCTAGTAAAAAAATTGATATAATTTGTTAAAAAATGATCTAGGTGGGATTAGTGATCAAGTATTTATTTGTTATACTATTAGTAGTTGCTAACTTTAATAGCTATGCAATAGAAACTATAGTTATAGAGCGTGGACATGTTGATCCAATGCCGATAGCCATCAATAAATTTGATGCAGATAATAGTGGCAATAGTGTAATTGGTGCTGATATAATTAGCGTAGTATCTAATGACCTAAAAAGTTCTGGTATGTTTCGTCCTATTTCTACTGCTTCTTTTATAGAACAGACTCTAGGAATAAAACATAAGCCTCTTTTTGCTGCTTGGCGACAAATTAATGCTAATCTGCTAATTAATGGTGAAGTTATCAAACTATCTTCTGGCAAGCTAAAGGTTAGTTTTATATTATGGGATGTAAGTTTAGAAAAAGATCTTATAGGTGAGGTTTTTGAAGTGTCAGCAAATTTATGGCGTAGGGTGGCACATAAAATAGCTGATAAAATTTATGAAAAAATTACTGGAGATTCAGGTTACTTTGATACGAGAATAGTGTATGTGTCAGAGAGTGGACCTTATCTAAAGCGAGTAAAGAAAATAGCTATGATGGATCATGATGGTGCTAATCACAAATATCTGTCAGATGGTAAAAATCTAGTTCTTACTCCAAGATTTTCGCCGCAAGCAGATAAAATTATGTATTTATCGTATGCACGAAAGCAAAAACCACATGTTTACATTCGTGATCTTAAAACGGGTAAAGAAAAATTGGTTGGTAATTTCCCTGGTATGTCCTTTGCTCCAAGATTTTCACCCCAGGGGGATAAGGCTATAATGTCAATGGCAAGAAATGGAGCTACCCATATTTTTGAAACTGATTTGAATAGTATGGTGACTAAACAATTGACCAATGGTATTGGTATTAATACTTCTCCTAGCTATTCACCGGATGGTAGTAAAATAGTTTTTAACTCTGATCGAAGTGGATCAAAGCAATTATATATTATGAATTCTGATGGTTCAAATGTTGAACGTATAAGTTTTGGCGGGGGAAATTATTATGCACCAAGTTGGTCACCTAGAGGGGATTATATAGCTTTTACTAAGATTTCTAGAGAGGGGTTTACCATTGGGGTGATGAAAGCTCTTGCTAATGGTGAGGAAAATAGTGAAAGAATTATAACTAGCGGGTATCTGGTTGAAAGTCCTTGCTGGTCAACCAATGGTAGGATAATTATGTTTGCTAAAGGTTGGCCTCCTAGAAACAAAGTAGCTGGGAGAAATCGTATATATTCCATTGATTTAACCGGTTATAATGAAAGAGAAATTATCACCCCTCAAGATGCTTCTGACCCAGAATGGTCAAAAATGTTAAACTAACGCAAGTTTATAAACATCTCGCCGGTATAGCTCAGTTGGCAGAGCGACGCATTCGTAACGCGTAGGTCGGAGGTTCGATTCCCTCTATCGGCACCATAAATATAGAAATACTTTATAGTCAATGTCTATTAGCGAGGAGGATCGTAGGTTGACGAAGCAATTGTAAGTTGTTACTCCCGCTTCCTCTTGTCATTCCCGCGTAGGCACATAAGCGTCAGTTTAAGAAAACAATAATTGAGAAACCGTCATTGCGAGGAGACCGTAAGGTCGACGAAGCAATCCAAAAATTATAATAAATCTGGATTGCTTCGTCGTGCGGTTTCCGCACTCCTCGCAATGACGTTTGAGGCGTATACACGTCATTGCGAGCGAATGTATGTGAGTGTAGCAATCTATTTTAATCATTTTTCTGGATTGCATCAATGCCACTAAAGTAGCTCTGAGCCATGACGTTTGAGGTCGTACATGTCATTGCGAGCGAACATATGTGAGCGTGGCAATCCATTTTTAATTAATTTAAATTAGGTCTATGATAAATCTTTATTTAATCATTAATATTTTATTTGTTGCTTTAATGATTTATTTATTGCTTAAAAATGGAAATATTTTTGTAAAACTCTTAGTGCTGAATAGTTTAACTAGTATAATGACTTTATTCATTTGTTTCCTTGGGTCATTTAAAATGAATAATTGTTATTTAGATATTGCTCTGATTTATTTTCTGTTAAGCTTTATAGCAAGCGGAGCATATTTAAAGTATTTTATTGGTCAGTCTAATAATGTAATGTAATGAAAAAAGAAATAGTAATATTAGGTTGTGGTTTAAGTGGTATGCTTACGGCATTATCATTTGCCAGGAAGAATATTAAAACTACGATCCTTGAGTGTCAATCAATAAACTCTAGCAGCTTTTGTGCTGATATCAGGACTACAGCCTTAACTCCTGCTTCTTCACGATTCCTAGAAGCTATTCGTTTGTGGTCTGAGATTGAACAGGTAGCTGGCAAAATGCTGGAAATTTATGTTGTGGATAATAAGGCACCAGAAATGTTGTGTTTGCCAAATATCAAAGGTAATGATGCATTAGGTTATATAGTAAAAAACAGTGAATTTAAGCAAATATTACTAGAAAATGTTAAAAAAAACTCATTAATCAACATAATTGATCAGTGTGGTTATCAAAAGATCGATAGTAAAGCTGATCATTCGATCATCTATTTAGATAATCAGAAAACTATAAATAGTGACTTATTGATTGTTTGTGATGGGCATAATTCTAAAGCCCGTCAATATTATTTCTTCAATAAAATAGAAAAATCATATAATCAAACTGCCTTGACATTTAATATTAGGCATAAGAAAAATCATGAAAATTGTGCTATTGAACATTTTATGCCATCTGGTCCTTTTGCCATTTTGCCTCTCAAGGATCAAAAAACCTCATCGATAGTATGGACTACCAGCCAAGAGCAGGCGGCGTTATTGACCAGTTTGCCGAGTGAAGAGTTTGAGTATTTGGTAAGTAGAAATTGTGGCAATTCTCTAGGAGCTATTGCGGTGGATAGTGATATTAGTTCTTTTCCTTTAAAAGCTCGTGTAACTAGTAAATATTTTCATAATAAAATAGTAGTAGTGGCAGATAGTGCACACGTAATTCATCCGCTAGCTGGTCAAGGCTTAAATCAGGGCATCAAAGATATTGAGACTTTAACTGGGTTAGTTGCAAGTAGTGGTACAAATGCAGCGGTACTAGAACGATATCAAAAATTAAGACAAAATGATAATTGTAATATGTATATGATTACTGAGAGTCTAAATAGTATTTTCTCAAATCATTCAAAACCCTTATGGTACCTAAGACGTTTAGGGCTTAAAGCTATTGATAATATAGATCCGATTAAGAATTTATTAAAACAATATGCTATGGGTAAAAGGTTTAATCTTAAAAATTAGAATGTTATTGTAAAAAAAATCAAAATAGCAGTTGACAGCATAGTAGATTTTGCATATGATTACCACACGAAAAGATGATTACTCATCAACTCGTAAGCTGTTTTTAAAAGTAAATAATCAGATATAGGTAGTGACAGCAAAATGTACTTATCACTTAAAGTGATAAATTAAACCTGTCAATTTTTTGAATAAAAAGTAGACAGAATCAAACTTGAGAGTTTGATCCTGGCTCAGAACGAACGCTTTCGGTATGCTTAACACATGCAAGTTGAACGGATTAATTTAGGGCTTGCTCTAAATTAGTTAGTAGCAGACGGGTGAGTAACACGTGGGAATCTGCCCATCAGTACGGAATAACATTTAGAAATAAATGCTAATACCGTATATTCTCTTCGGAGGAAAGATTTATCGCTGATGGATGAGCCCGCGTCAGATTAGGTAGTTGGTAGGGTAATGGCCTACCAAGCCAACGATCTGTAGCTGGTCTGAGAGGATGATCAGCCACACTGGGACTGAGACACGGCCCAGACTCCTACGGGAGGCAGCAGTGGGGAATATTGGACAATGGGCGAAAGCCTGATCCAGCAATACCGAGTGGGTGACGAAGGCCTTAGGGTTGTAAAGCCCTTTTCAGCAGGGAAGATAATGACGGTACCTGACCAAGAAAGCCCCGGCTAACTCCGTGCCAGCAGCCGCGGTAAGACGGAGGGGGCTAGCGTTGTTCGGAATTACTGGGCGTAAAGAGTGCGTAGGCGGTTTAGTAAGTTGGAAGTGAAAGCCCGAGGCTTAACCTCGGAACTGCTTTCAAAACTACTAATCTAGAGTGTAGTAGGGGATGATGGAATTCCTAGTGTAGAGGTGAAATTCTTAGATATTAGGAGGAACACCGGTGGCGAAGGCGGTCATCTAGGCTACAACTGACGCTGATGCACGAAAGCGTGGGGAGCAAACAGGATTAGATACCCTGGTAGTCCACGCCGTAAACGATGAGTGCTAGATATCGGGAGAAATTCTTTCGGTTTCGTAGCTAACGCATTAAGCACTCCGCCTGGGGAGTACGGTCGCAAGATTAAAACTCAAAGGAATTGACGGGGGTTCGCACAAGCGGTGGAGCATGCGGTTTAATTCGATGTTACGCGAAAAACCTTACCAACCCTTGACATGGTGGTCGCGGGAAGCAGAGATGCATCCCTTCAGTTCGGCTGGACCACACACAGGTGTTGCATGGCTGTCGTCAGCTCGTGTCGTGAGATGTTGGGTTAAGTCCCGCAACGAGCGCAACCCTCATTCTTATTTGCCAGCGGGTAATGCCGGGAACTATAAGGAAACTGCCGGTGATAAGCCGGAGGAAGGTGGGGACGATGTCAAGTCATCATGGCCCTTATGGGTTGGGCTACACGCGTGCTACAATGGTATCCACAGAGGGAAGCAATACGGTAACGTGGAGCAAATCCCTAAAAGATATCTCAGTTCGGATTGTTCTCTGCAACTCGAGAACATGAAGTTGGAATCGCTAGTAATCGCGGATCAGCATGCCGCGGTGAATACGTTTTCGGGCCTTGTACACACTGCCCGTCACGCCATGGGAGTTGGTTTTACCTGAAGGTGGTGAGCTAACGTAAGAGGCAGCCAACCACGGTAAAATTAGCGACTGGGGTGAAGTCGTAACAAGGTAGCCGTAGGGGAACCTGCGGCTGGATTACCTCCTTTAAAGACTTAATATAGCAAGTATTACTTTTGTAATATTTGCCTAAGTTCGACTTTCGCTGTCACTACCTTTAACTGATTGTTTATCAAATTTTTAAAAACAGCTCTTTCTTTGATTGTCATTCCGTTGCTATCAAGTTATAGCTCTGCCTAACTTGCTAAGGAAAAACATTATCTCCTATAGTTTCTTACTACTTACCTTACACATGGCATTTAAAAGTCATATAGAAAATAGCTTGTGTCCTTGCGATCCATAGTACCCTACAATTTTTGTAATAAATACTCTGCAAAGGTATTGTATATGGAAGGTTGAAGTAGTATAAGAGTGTATTTTCTGACTATGCACAATATACTACTTCAGTCACTGATACTAAACTTTTCTTGGAAAAAATCAAGGCTAGAATGTCTTTCTGGAATGATTATGAGTCTAATTGAGAATTGCTCCGTTAGCGGTAAAAACATGGCACTTGGAATTAAGAGTGAAGCTAAACATAGCTCTAGAATTCAAAGAATATATAGGCTGTTTAGGGATCAAATATTTAATTATGACCAAATTGCTAAGTTTATTTTGAATATTTTTGCTAATGACAAATACATTATTGCTCTGGATAGAACTTGCTGGAAATTTGGCACAAGTGATATTAATATATTATTTTTGGTTATAGTTTTCGGAAAAATTTCTGTGCCTATTTATTGGTATCCATTAGATCACGGGGGTGCTTGTTCTAGCTGGTTGATGGAGGAAATTTTAGAGCGATTTATCAATAATTTTGGAGTTCATAAAATTAAATATTTATTGGCTGATCGCGAATTTATGAGTAAAGAATGGCTTAATTTTCTAACTAGCAAACAAATTAAATTTGCGATTCCTCTTAGAAAAGATATGCTGATTCGAATTATCAATGCTTTGCAAATTAAACCAGTGGGAAAAAGTTTTAATAATGTAAAACCCCTTGAATACCTTGAAATTAAAGGCATGTTATGGGGACATGTAGTTACATTATCTGCATATAGAAATGATAAAAGCGAACTAATGGTTGTTGCAGCTAGTGGTGATATTGATGTAAAAATTTTTGCTTTATATAAATTTCGCTGGTCAATTGAAGTTTGCCAGTCATAATGCCTCTGTAATAGTTATTTGTTTATTATTCTACCTTTTTTACCCTGGAATGGTAAATCCACTGTTTCGGTTGTTCTCTTAATGAGATCAACCTTTTAATCTCTTGCTCATCGGCTGTAATTAGCCAAATCCAACGTTGTGATGAGTTGTAAACTTTCCTGACTTTTAATTGCTCTCTTTGCATCCATCTATATAAAGTTGGTTCTGGTATATTGATTTTTTGCGATAATTCACGAAAAGTAAATTCATTTTGCCTACGATTAATTTCTCCTGATAATGTTCTTTTGTTAGTAGCTGTTACACCACTACGTATAAGTAGGCTACTAACCGTGTTCTCATTAAAAATATTTAACAGCTTTGCTGGACGCCACCCTTCTTGTTGATTTAAAATATCAGCAATTTGCTGTAATGTCATATCTTGGCTTTTGAGACTGGCTACTAGTTCAAGCAGTTTACCATAATAACTAAGTTGCTCCAATTTTGCCACAGGACGAACAAGATTAGTATTAGTTTTATATCCACCAGCCCAATGTATTTCTACCAAGACTTTCTCTGTTACACCTTCTATTTTTACAACAACACATTCTATTAGTAAACGTAAAATTTCTTTGCGTTCTTCTACCGTAGTAGTTGACGATGACCATAAAGCAGGAATATCAGAAGCTAATTTATATATAGTTTGACGCTCAACATCAGACAGAATTTTTGATTGTTCAGCTAAGAATTTGGCATATTCCTGTTTTAACTTTTCTTCTGCAGATAATGATTCTTCCCACTTTTTCTCAAGAGTTCTTGTGACAAGACGATTCTCAGGTTCTGAAGAATTATATTGCCGATATGCCCTCTCAACTTCATATCGTCCTCTCTCTAATTGTTTTTGCCAATATTTTTGTAAATTATTATGTTCGGTTTCAAGGTCTGTTGCCACTCGTAAACTAACTTCCAAAGCTTCTGGCTTTAACACTTCTAATGCCTGCTTAGCAATTAGTTCATCCAAAACATTGCCAACCAATGATTGGCAAACATCTTCACCATAATCTACAGACATTCTGCTACAACTATAACGCAATTTATTACCATTATTTGTATAGCAAGTTGCCATTCGTAAACCACAGCGACCACAAACAACAAGTCCGGCTAATAGTGCATTACCATGCCTTGCTACACCAATTCCTTGTATGGAGTTAGATAATAATTGTCTGCCATTACGTTCATATTGTTGCCAACTAATATAAGCAGGAACTTTGTCTTTTAACAATACTTGCCAATCTGACATTTTAGCAACAATACGCCCCGTAGATCGTCTGCCAGGTTTTTTTCTATGTGCCTCTGTTGGTCTGCGTCCATATACATAAGCACCTGCATATATGGGATTATGTAATAGATTTCCTAAAGTATTCCTATTAGGACGATGCCAGGTTAGTTCACCTTTTTGCAAACCGCTACGCTCTCTATAAGGCATTTTTATTTTATGACTGACTAAGTATTTTAATACTGCATTAATTGTAGAAAATTTTTCAAATAACTCAAATACCATCTGAATAGTTGCCTGTGCTTGCTCATCTGGATCTTTAACAATTTCGCCAGATGGTCGTCTAACATATCCCATAGCAACTTGCATGCCTAACTCACCTCGACGTGCTTTTGCTTTCTTCCCTTGTAGCATGCGTTGCTTAATTATATGTAACTCTGCTTCAGACATTGTACCTTTAAGACCTAATAATAGTCGATCATTATAGGATACCGGATCATAAATACCATCAGTATCAGCAATAATGGTTCTAAAAAGTGCACATACTTCTAGGTTCTGTTGACAAAATTTTATGTTAAGTTATCAGAGTAGAATAAAGAAGTTGCAATAGTAAGAAGAAATGGTAGTTTCTAGTTATCGAAACCAAGAAACTACCGATATGAAGTATTACATAGAAGACCAAGCATGGGAAGCAATTTTATCATTTTTTAAGAAAAAAAAAGCTATACACAACAAGAATGAGGAAAAAATAAGACAGTTTATTGAAGCAATATGGTTTATTGCTAGAACAGGTTGTCAATGGCGTCTTCTGCCTGATTATTATGGTTGTTGGTACAGTGTTTATCGCAGATTTAAGAGATGGGTTGACAAAGGTATATGGGAAGCTTTAATGGATCATGTTAAAGTAGATGTAGATATGGAATCAATGATGATTGATGCAACTATTGTAAGAGCACATGCTTGCTCATCTGGATATATTAAAGGTAATCAAGAGGAAGCAGCTTTAGGTAGAAGCAAAGGTGGTTTTAGTACTAAAATTCATGCCCTCGTTGATGCATTGGGTAACCCACTGAAGTTTATACTAACTGCTGGGCAAAGAAATGATATCACTCAGGCTGAAAATCTTACTAAAGATGTTCAGAATACGACGGTGATAGGTGATAAAGGATATGATAGTAGTGCGTTTGTAGAAAGCTTAGAAAATAAGGGGTGCGAGGTTGTTATCCCACCAAAATCTAATCGTAAAGTACAACGTGAATATGATAAACATATTTATAAAGAACGCCATTTAATTGAATGTTTCTTTGGTAAAATCAAACATTTTAGGCGTATATTTTCTAGGTTTGATAAAGCCCCAGCCACCTTTTTAGCCTTTCTAAATTTTGTTGGAGCTTTAATATGGTTACGTTAAAAATTTTGTCAACAGAACCTAGTAATTGGTACCAATCTTTGCATGATCGTGCTAACCTCGATACTTCTATTCCTAGTACTATACCAACATGGTCTAATCCAACTTCAGCAACTAAACGCTGAAATCCAGGACGACCTTCAGCAGTTGCACCAGACCGCCCCAAATCATCATCTATTATAAGTACTTTATCAGCACTCCAGCCTAGAGCATAAGCTCTCTCTACTAAATTATACTGCAATTTAGTAGATTCACTATGCCGTTCTACTTGTTGCAGCGTTGACTGCCTTATATACACTATCGCCAGACGATCGTGGTGATAGGCTTGAATCTTGCCACTTGATAATATTCTCTGAGTTGATTGTTTCTCCTTGTCTATCATTTGCCTTCTCCATATTTATTATCGATTTTGGCAATTTTTTCAATGATAATGTTGCTAATAGAGTTATTAGGCGATGACGATTCTCTTTGGGGATTCTCTCCCATTTCATTGGTTCCAATATAGGAATGCCTTGCATGATATTTTCTTACCCAATCAACCAAGTTTAGCAATACTGATTTGTTAAGTGTCGGGGATTGTTCTAAATTTGTCAAATTAAAACTTATAGATGTTTTAATAATGGAAGATAGAACGGTTGTTTAAACATCTCAAAAGCGGTGGCTTTGATATTGAAAAAAGTCACATAACAAACCCAGATAGATTCGTGAAATTAGTTACAGTTTGTGCTATTGCATCGGCTTTAATAATAAAAAATGGGCTAATACAAAACGAGATAAAACCCATAAGAATTAGAACTCAGAAAACTTATCCAAAACAATTAGTGTCATTTTTTACATACGGATTGGATCATTTAAGGAACTGCTTGAAACAGGCAAGTAACAAGGCAAAAGCGGTATTAAAAAGAATTTTGGAGTATGACTCAATTACCGATTTTGATCCCTACTTCCCTACATTGTTACAAAAATTGTAGGGTACTATGGCTGTCGCCATATTGCTATTATTAAATTTATTCATTATCTATCATTATAACTTATATTAACCTCTATGTTAAGTGCTATAATAATTGATTTTGACGCCACTGATGATGAAATTCACAGCAATCAAGAGGGGAAGTTTTATCATGGATATTATCGTTATAATTGCTTTCTGCCTTTATATGTTTTTTGTGGAAAAAAGCTGTTAGTAAGCTATACTCAAATGATTTGAAGAATTGGAGCGAAAAACAAGGGGTAAGCGAGCTTAGCGTGCAACTAGTCACACTACGCCCTGCCTTGATACGAAGATTTATGCTTATTTCTTTGCGAAATGTCCTGAGCCATTGATGAACACTCAGAGAACTTACTATCATGTCCCCCTAATTCTTTCAACGCTTTTCTAAACAATGCCATTTTTATATTAATATCGCTTGACTTTCCCCTAATAACAGTAGACACAATCGAAGCAGCAGCCTTGATTACATTAACAATTTTTTGCCAAGTTGAAGGCATTTTTGTATCTTGTATTTTTATGCAGTCATCAGCTAATTCTTTGAATCCTTGATCAACACCCTTTATATCGCCTTGCTGATGTTTCTCTTTTATTGAGTTAATTTTGTTTTGCAGAGATTTTCCCCTTTCGTTTCCAATCACTTCAGACAAAGGCTCTTGATTAGCAACTACTGTCTCTACAATATTGATTGTTGATGCAATAGTATTAATACTATTTTGTTGGGTTAAATTATTTGCTATCAGAGTTGCTTTTTGACGTAACTCTTTAGATAATTGGGAATTAAAACCTGGCGTAACAGATTGCACAATAGTAGGTTTTAACGGTGCTATAGGCTGGTTATCTAGTGTTACATCCTGTTGCTTAGCAGTCTGTAGTTGTATAACCTCCTGCTTTAGTAACTGAGTTATCTTGCCTTGAACTTCCTTGCCTTCAAGGGATTGCAATTCAGCGTCTGTTAATTTTCTTAGGAAACCTATATCATCTACCACAGCTTTAATAGAAGGTTTGTTTTCCATAAAAGCCTTCTTCAGCATTGTTTCTAATTCTTCTTTTCTATAAGATTGTTCAAGAATTTTCTGCAGCTCTGTTTTTTGAAATTTACTCTCAAGGGTTGTTTTTAGTTTTGTTTTATAAAGTTGCTTAGTCAGCACCGCTTCTTTAGCTTCTTGATTCGTTATATTATTACTAAGTAGCTCTAATTCTTGGGTATACAGAGAGCGTTGCTCTCTCGGAATGTTATTCCTAAAAATATCTTCCATTTCACTTTTACCACTGCGGGTTCTACTTAATACCTCTTCATTATAATTGTCAATAAAAATTTCTGCTAGTTGGTTGATATCAAACTTTTTAATAATAATTGTTATCCCTTGCTTCTTGTCTCCGTTTTTAATTGCGCTTAATTCTTTATCAGTAAAGTTATCAGTAATAATTTTTGGAAATAATTCTTCACTCCTGCATTTAGTAATAAATGTGTCTGCTAATTCTTCATGAGTAAAGTTATTAGTAATAATTTTTGCTAGTGCTTTGTTATCAAAATTGCCGCTAGTAAGTAGTTTTATTTCTGGAATATCGTTAAACTTATTCAAAGATTCCTTTAAGCTTTGTTTAACCTTCTCATTAAGGTACTTAACTTGTACGCCAAAGTCATCAACAAAAATTTTTGCTAATTCTGATTTAGAATAACTACCATCACGAATTTTCTTTATTGTTTCTACATCACTGCTATTAGTAAAAAATTCTTTTAAATCTAGTTTCTTGTTAATATCACCAAGAGGAATTTGTTCTAATCCTACTTTCTGCTCATTCTGTTCCATGACCGCACATGTAGCATTAAACCTAGATGATGCCATACGAGATAGCGGAATTTCTTCTGCTGCATGAGTTAATGCCTTATGAACATCAAAATTTTCTTTTATTAAGTCATCCGCAAAAAACATTAATCCATCTAAACATCCAGCCAAATTACCCTCTACCTGGTAGACACCATGCCGAAAATCTATATTCTGTTCATCAATCTTTATATTTTGATGTTGTCCCTTAATAGCCGAGTGGATACCTTTGATAAATCCTTTATATTTCTCTTGGTATTCTGGTTTAGCATCTGAATTATTCTTAAATGATGTTTGATCAAGAACGGTTGTCTTATATTGACCATCCGTATCTTTGTATATTACTACTCCTACACTATGAGCTGAGCTGCTAGTACCTGTTGTAAAGCTTCCCAAAAATATCTCCTTAGATTCTCCGTTAACACTAATTTGTTTAATATCATACATATCACTATTATTAAAAATACCTGTGATACCATTTGCTTGATTATATCCTAATACCATAGCATTAGTTGTTTGGTTCTCAAGCCAGACTAAATATTTGTTATCATCTTTTACACATACAGCATATTTCTGGTTGTCAATATTTACAATAACAGGATCAATCTGTGAAACATTTGGTTTATTTGACCGATCAATTTTGTCATTATTTAACACAGTCCTACTAATTGGAGATTTAATATCTGTTCCAGCATACTGAGTATCATTACGACTAGGCTCTGTAATAGCCGGATTATTTACTGCTAAATCTTGTTGCTTGTCAAATAAGCCATTCAGTTTTGCACGTAAATTTTCTAATTCATTGGAAGGAACATTACCATATTTTAATATTGTTTTAAAACATTCCTCCTTTTCATCAGAATTGATAGTATCAAAAAATTTAGTTAACGCACTTTTTAAGGAGCTTTTAGCTCGTTCATCTTCTTCAGTAAACAGAGAATAATTTTTTACTATCTGCACTGCTTTTGAAATTCTATCATTACTCATAAATATACTCCCTATTTGGTTCATTGTAACGGAACGCGTGAAAAATACAATACATAACTTATATCCATCAGGGCTGCCTCATATAAAAATATGTTGTAAAATATTAAGTAGTTGATTATTATCCCATCCCGCAGCTTTTCGAAGCCGCTTAATAGAATCCCTTTTTTGTTTGGCTTTTTGTAATAAATTTAATGCCATATGCTTAACAATAGCTATATTATGCGGAGCATTACCTTTTCTAATATAGTCAATTCAGGAGAATTTGGGGCTAGGAGCGATGGAGCGACGCCTATAAGTAATAGGCGAGCGATGAGTGACGACGTCACCAACTTCTCATCAATTGACTATATCCGGTCTAAAACCACTTCCTCTTCTAACTTTCAACAGTTGTGGGGCATAGTCCATTTTTTAGATGCATTTTGTAGGGCTAAAAATATTATTTTCTGGAGTCAATCATTTTATCTTCTCTGAGCCATAGGGCTAGATGGTCTTGATGACACTTTAACAAAGCCCTCCTTTTTTATGGGCAGATTACTTACTGTAGCCACATGAGAAGCTAATGCTGTGGCTGCTGCTTGTAGCTCAGGATTTTGTGCTACATTCGATAATTTAATACGCTCCAGTGGCGTTTTTAATGCAGGATTATCTTTAGCCAATTGTTCTAAAGTCGTTACTAGATACTTTTTTGTTTCCTCAGGGCTGTTGTCTGCTCCTTTGTTAGTAACCTGTCTAGAGATAGCTAATTTGTCAACAAAATCATTAATTGCTTTATTAAACTCCGGGCTGTTATCAGGATATTCCCTTGTTATAGCTTCTACGCATTTTTTTATTTGCTGCTTATCGGCTTTGGTAGGATTAGCTTCATATGTATCTGCTAATTTTTTTCCTTCTTCTAGACCACAATGTTTTAGGAGGGTGAAAGCAACTCCTCTAGCGTAATTTCTTTGTGCCTCATATGATATCAGATATTGTATTTTCCCTAACTCTGTATCCTTTAGATCATCAAATGTAGCACGCTGTTCCTCATACATGTTTAATACAGTTGGTGACATCAAAAGCTTTATTTTATCTGATTCTAAATTTTCTAATTGATCAAATGTTGCATACTTCTCCTTAAATATTTTTACCGCACTATCTGATGTTAGTGCTATAATGTCATCTGGTTGTAATTTTGCTAGCTGAATAAATTTAATACCAGCTGCATACAATTCTGTCGCATTATCTGATGTTAGATATCTAATTTTATCGTCTGTTTTTTCAAAGTCTTGTTGTTCAAGTAATTTTGATGCTAAAACAAATTTATTAGAAGAATTAAGATTTTGTAACCAATTTTCTGAATTATTTATCAATATCTCATTAAGAGTGGTATGGAGAGTATTTTTATCTTGTAACTTAAAAAGCTCCTCTATAAAAAACAATTGTGTGTTTTGATCTAGAACGCTTACTAAATCTTTTTAGCCTTGGATTAATATATCTTTGAATAAGTTTAAAGATTTATCATCTGCACTATTTTGCAATGCAAAGAGTTTATCTATAAAAATCTCTTTATTATAAGGGGATTTACTTTTTAAGAACTCCCATGTTGAACTATTAAGTGTTTCTTGGTTATCTAAGATGTTATCTATATAAAGATTTGGTAATTTTTCAGCTAACGATCCCAAATTACCTATAACAGCCCTAACTAGTTCATTTTTATTGCAAAACTGAAACAATGTTGTAAGTCTTTCAAGGTTACTATCACCCAATAACTCAAATTGACCAAACTGCTCTGGTTCCATTAGTATAATCTTTGCCATATTAGCAACTTTATTTAATTCTGCATTAGAGAATTTGCTCAATAAATCTAACCTATCAACTAATAGCTCTTGTTTTACCTCAGAGGCTTGGGGTTTATTTTCTACAGAAAGTTTATAGCTAATATCTATAGATTTATTTATCATATCTATTAATGATTCAATTTGTTCTTCTTTAATTTTGATTTCATATTCAAATATTCCCTTTTCTTTATCATGACGTGGTGGTATTACAAATTCTATCCCTGCTTTAGTAAATTGAAGGTAAGTATCTAGCGTAATATTATCCCACCTATTCTGTTCATTAAAACCGAGCATAGTAAATTTAACAAATGCTCCATCTTTAACATTATATTTAATACTGGCTATACAGGAATGGGCACGTAGTGGAATATTTTTTTCTATTATTAAAGTCTGATTTTTTAAACTAATCATAGTAGAAAGATTTGATATTCTGTCAGAATAATAAGGATTACTTGAATCTAGAAGCTCATTATTAAAAGCTATATCCAAATTTTTAACCAAATTAGGCAGTTGTTGGTACAGAATTTTATTTGTCTCTGTTGCCAGATCGGTAATAACAACAATCATATTTTGGTGTATTAAGGTCAATATATCTTCTAAAGTATCAGGAATGGTTCTATCTCCTGTAATATTTATCGTTGCTCGGTTTACAGAAAAATAAGGAGAGGGATTGAATTGATTTTTGGTTAATATTTGCTTACCTTGTACTTGAAATGATCTAATTATCTCTTCCAATGAGTTTTGTGCTAACTCATCGCCCTTAAACTTCCCTTCAGCCACCCAGACTTTCATCAAATCATAAAACTCACCGACCATATCTTTGAAATGGGCTACTTGTAGATCATTGCCATTCTTGTCTTTGGCATTGTCTGGATAAAGGGTTGAGCGCTCAAGCGATTTGGTACTTTTATCAAGAATATCAGTTAATTGATTAACTTGCTCTAATATCAAGATTTTTTCTAGATTACTTGCTTGAGAATTCCATTTTAACTGTCGGTTAAGGTTGCTAATATTTTCCTGTAATCCCTTAAATAATTCAGAGAATTTGGCTGGGTCACTCCATTGCGGAATTTGGGCTTGCATACTATCAATCGTTGCTTTAGCTTTCTGGATTTTGCTAAGATCAATATCTTTAAAATCTTGTTCTAATTTATTTAGTGTCTGTAGTGAATGCTCAGGTTTATTATCTGCGGTGAAAATTAAATTAAGCCATTGTTGATGCACTCCCAGCGATACTAGTTGATTTACTAATTTTCCTAATCTTTCAGCTGGCAACTCGTTTAATTTATTATCGTCTGTTCTTGCCGTACAAATCTTTCCACAAAATTGCAGCCATTCTTGCTGCTTTTCTTTACTGAGGAAATAATCTGCAAGCTTTATGCTTTCAGTTAGGTAAGCTTTTTGCTTGTCGGTTGCTGTTCCATCTGGCAAAAATTTATTGATTAGCTCCTCAGCTTGCTTAGCATATTTATTTTGTTTTAAACTAATTGCCAAGGAATCAGCTAAAATATTCTTGCCGCCAACCCCAATAATCATACCGGTAAATTTCTTCTGAACATTAAAATATTCTAGATAAGCTTGCTCTCGCTGTTGTTGAGTATGGCTAGATAGATGCTGCATTTTATCAAGCAGTACCGACAATTCAGCTCCGGCTATCATAGTTTGTTTAAATAGATCAGCCGAGATTGTCCCTTTCTTATAGCTATCAGTTACAGCTCTTAAATTATAGCCTAGTGCCTCTTTAGCTTGATCATTACTCTCACCTATTTTAGGTAACGATAATGCGGCAATATTATCTCGTAATTTTTCAGCATTGTCTTGAGATGGCGCTTCAACATTTTGTGGTAATCTAAAATTCATAGCTTGGTAAGCCAGCGATAATAATTGATCGGCACTAAGCTTATTGCCAGCTTGTGCCTCGTTTGCTAATTTCCCAATACTAGGGTTTTTATCTAAAGTTACTGGATTTTTACTTAGATTTTCTTTAGAAAAACTATAATTAATCGGTGTTACATAGCCAGACAAGCTTGAAGCATATATGCCTTTGGCAACAATTCCTTTATCATATAATGCTTTCTCAATATTTATTTGATCAAGCTCTCGAAACTTTGCTTCTGATAATTGGTAGACACTACTATGTTGTGGATCGATAATTAAATGATTATTTTTCTTCAATAATTCCTGCACTGCCACAATATCACTCACTTGCATTACCGGTATAGCACTAGCATTAAACACTCCAGCCTCATGCGAAGTATCAGGCGATGGTTGTTGCACTATAACCCCTACTATCTTATCATGGTTCTTATTATATTGAGTCAGAGCTTCTTCAATGGTATTACAGATTATTACTTGATTTGGCTCGGTAATAACTACCACCTTATTGATTTCTGGAGTAATCACCTGCAAACCTTGTATGGTAGTCATATTAGCTTTATTATCAGCCAAAAATTGTGGAGAAATAGCGGATGGTTCAAGCCCTTTTCTTGACCCTTCTGGAATTGCCCGAGCTTGTACTATATTAATTTGATGATCATCAGGATTATAAACAAATTCTATATCCATCCTCTTGCCATATTTCCCTACCAAATACTGGGCAAACTGATGGGCGTAATAAGCCGCATCACTAGCAATTGATGGTTGGTATTTCAGCTCAGCTGGATTCTCTTGTCGCTGTAAAATAATTTTCTTATTATTTTCATCTAACTTTGGCTGCAAACGAAAATCTTTAGCAGCAATTTCAGAATATACTACCCCTTGGGTACTAATATAAAAATTATCTACCCGTCCTTTACTATTAACGACATATTCACCATGACCGGGAGCTACTTGCAATCTGCTTGCCCCGTCTTTACTATAGATCACCCCTGATACAGGTACTTTATTTTGCCTATCTGCAGACTGACTAACATCCATGCCCTCACCAATCATTTGTTGAATTAACCCTGGCATTACTGGAAAGTCAGTAATGTGCTGATCACGAGCTATCAAACGTTGTGCCAAAGATTTAGGACCGACATATGAAGCAGCAACTCGACCAAGTGCCTGAGATATCTCGCGAATATTAGCCTTGCAAGGCAGACTCTCATTGCCACCAGGATTAGCCATATCCGCCTTATCCTCATGAACCCCTGTACTACGTATCATTAATAATTGCTCAGGCTGAATCTTATTTTTTTCTAAGAACTTGTTAAATAACCCCGGTTCTAGCTCATGTTGATTAAAACAATTAATAATACACTCTTGTAATTTTTTTAAACATTCAATACTAGCTTCACTTAAAGTGTCTAGATTGGACTGAGCTTTGTAAGTATCAGCAAATTCCTGGAAGAGGTTTACCCATTCCGGAGCATGTGTATCTAAATGCTGTTTTATTATATCACCATTTATTGGCTCAAATGTTGGCACTTGAACCTTGATAATATTATCCCCTAATTGACTATCTTGGTTTGTCGCAAGTAATTCATTAAATTCCTTAACAACCTCCCGCAAATTGAGTAAATTTGCTGCTTTATAACCAAATGATTTAGCATCATCCTCAATCTTCTCCGAGTAACGCGATGTTCCACCTGCAACATCTACAACCTCATTATTCTCTTCTCCTGCCACAATCCCTCAATTGCTATTTTTTAATTATTATAACATATTTTTTACCCTCACTAATATAAATTCTCAGAATATTAAAGGAAAGACAATATGAATTAACTGAATTAATTAAGAGTTATGACAAAGTAGATGATAAGCTTTCTAAAAAGCTTGCAGAGCTTATAAGTATCAGCCAAAACGCCTATGAAACTTTTAAAGGTTCGACAATTGTTGAAAAAAGGGAATTATTAAATTTTATATTTTCGAACCTAACACTCGAGGGCTGTAAACTGCATTACGTTCTGGATTTTCCATTCACAGAATTGCAAAAAGTAGCAAATTGTGCCGAATGGCGGGGCGTAGTGAACAATTTCCGAACCCAGTCAGATACCCAATTGCTTATTATACAAGTGCTTACGCTCTATTATTAGAGCTTCGTTACCTCATATTGCAACTCCATATTTTTTCCACAAAATGCCATCGAAATTTTTAATATTTGTTTTACATGTGAATGCTCTTTTATTTTACTATCATATTTTTTATTAATAATTTGTTGTAAACCAGATTTAGCTATATCTGCTAGCTCTTCTGAGGATTTAGCGATTTTATACTCGATAATCATCGCTTTATCACCTTTGCCAATTTTTGGAATCATCATAACGTCGGCTCTGCCATCCCCTGATTCTTGTTCACTTGATATTATATAATTAGGAGCTAACATATTAACAAAGCCGAGCATAAAGCCACTATAAAATAATTCGGCTTTTTTCTCTCCTGTTTGATGAAAACTAGTAGAATTAACTAACAATTCCTGCAGACGCTCTTTAAACGCCTCTATTTTACCATCTGGTAATAGAGTAACAAAAGAATAATAGCCAGAATTATCAATTTTTATTTGTTTAGTAACCCATTGTAGCATTCTCTTTTCATAAATATATTTCACCTCGTAGTTAGGAGCAGATAAATCATAAATATCTCTTTCTGGCATCTTGGTAGTTGTGTTTAGGTAGCCACTAAATAATAATAAGCTAAATAACCCTTCTGGTTGGTTGATATCAGCAAAATTTATATGTTTAGTAATAGAAGAAGTAATAGTTTTACCTGCAGCTAAAGCCTGAATATCTGTTTGCATCTCATCTGAGAGTAGTATATGATCAATCCAATCAGTTCCACCACTATCAATCCAATAATGATCAAGCTTGCCTTTACTTGCCAAACATTGCATAATCGACCATGGATTATAAATGACTTCTCCGCCAAAATTATAGCCATTATACCAATTTTTAATTTCTTCTGGCTTTGTAGTGGTTGGTACTTTAGTTAATAATTCATCAACTTCTGCTTGAGTAAACCCGTAACTGCTAGAAAATCTTTCATCTAGTAAACTACATTCAGTTAAATTATTCAAATCTGAAAACAAATTAGCCTTAGCAACACGCAATATGCCGGTAATGATGCCTTTTTGTAATGAATCATTGGTTTTAAGACTATTACCAAATATTGCCCGGAATAGTTTAAGTACCTGTTTAAATTCTTCTTTATGACCAAATTCCATGTAGGAACTATTAATTGGCGTATCATATTCGTCAATTAGTATGTAAACTTTCTGATTAAAATGTTTATAAAGTAAGTCGCTTAGAAATTTCAAACTATTCTCAAGTTCTACTTTGTTAAATTCTCCAGAAAAATATCTAGTTAATTGTTTCTTTTGTGCATCATTTAATAAATTTTCCTTATCTGTTAAATAAGTCTCCAAATAACGATAATTACTAAATAACTGTATTACTTGATAATTGATTTTACTTTCAATTTCCTCATAACTACTACCCCTAATCCCCTTAAAACTTATAATAATAACTGGAAATTGACCTTGATAGTCTAGAAGAATATCTGGATACTTAGATATTTTAAGTGGTTTAAGCAACTTTTTTCTACCACTTGCTAATCCCAAATCCACCTCTCCACCAGCAAATAGTTTATAGTTCACTCTTTGTTCTTGTGGTATAGGATTGCCATGTTGATCTACCTCTATCTCAAAAAATCTCCGCACCATATCCATATTTAAGCTCTTCCCCCATCGCCTTGGACGGGTGATTAAGGTGACATCTCCAGCATCAACCAATAGTTCTTTGATCATTAAACTCTTATCAACAAATACGTTGCTATTAAGCAATAATTTCTTAAAATCATCAGTACCAACTAGCATGGTTGGTTGATCATCAACATTATTTTTGTTTGTTTCTTCTATCATTGTTTTCATCTGTTCCTTTCGACTATAATATCACTATACTACTTTTTTATTGTCCACTAATAGCTAATTAGCAAAATTTTTATAATTTTTTGTTTTTTTATAGTGAATTAACCTGAATTAACACCCAGTACGATATAATTATGCAGCCTTAGAAAATGTTATAATTTCAGTGCCGTTGGTAGTTGTTATGTGCAACTCTGCTTTATCCACCTGACTCGGTGTAAAAATCTTTCTGCCCAAATGAAATTTATAGTCAATTTAGAGGAATTTGGGGCTAGGAGCGATGGAGCGACGCCTATAAGTAATAGCCGAGTGACTGTAACAACGTCACCAACTTCTTATCAATTGACTATATCACATACAAATTAAGAATAATGAAAATAAGGTTAATTTATGTACAGCACACTCCACCCCTTGTTTATCGTCCCCATTCTTCAAGTTATTTGAGTATATCTCTTATATTATTTAATAAATAGAAACATTGGTTAACTCCTATTCATTTGACAACATATAAATTTTTGTGAGTTTCTTGACATTTATTAATTATTTTGTGATAATCTATATTAAAGCTATTTATAGTCAATTCAGGAGAATTGGGTAGCAGGAGCGATGGAGCGACGAAGTCACCAACTTCTCACCAATTGACTAAAGTTAAATTAACGCAGTGTGCAAGTTTATTTTGTTGTTCCATCAAAATGCCTAAAGGCAAAGAGAGAATGCATCTTCATGGTCAAAAATCATGCTAAAATCCATAAATTTTTCTAAATTTTCAAATTTAACCACAGAGCAAAGCTTGTCATCCCTACGAAAGCAGGGATATATAAATAATACTCAAAAAGTCATTAGATATAGTCAATTGACGAGAAATTTGTAATGTTGTCACTCGTCGCTCGCCTATTACTTATAAGAATCACTCCGCTTTTGCTGCCCAATTTTCCTGAGTTGATTATAATTTAACTTGACAATGAGTTTTTAATGTGTATATTGCATACAAACCGGATAAAACGGATGACTTTGAATAAAAATGCTCAGATTAGTTATCTCCTAGAAGTCTGCCTACGATAACTAATTAATTATATTTTGAGCTATTTTTCGGCGAGAATATATATGATTTTTGCAGGAATAGTGTAGCTATTTCAAAAAAATTATGTTTATTCGCAGCCAAAGAGAGCCAAATATAGAATTACTTTAGTTATAGTCAATTGATGAGAAGTTGGGGACGTTGTAACTCGTCGCTCGCCTATTACTTATAGGCGTCGCTCCATTGCTCCTAGCCCCAAATTCTCCTAAGTTGACTATATTGCCGGCAGACTCCTATGGAGAAGAAAATGCTACCCCTTATAAATCAAGGGATGTTTAATCAAATAACATAGAGTTATAAGAAACTAATTTATAAAGGTTATTTTCTCAAGACTCTCAAGGTAGGTAGATATGGCGTTAATGAGTCGAAGAAAAGTTATATATGGGATATTATTTGTTATAACAGCGATTGTTGTGGTGATAGTTTTTATCAAAAAAGCAAATGATAAACAAATCCCCGCTCAGCAAGTTGATAATCAAGCGACCATGGTTCCTGTTGAGGTGGTTAAGGCTCAATATTCAGAAGAAACAAATGATATATTGGTTACAACAGGCAAAACCTTGCCATATGAAACACATGCAGTTAAAGTCAATGTAACAGGGAGAATTAAAGAGCTTGATTTGCCGATAGGTAGTTATGTCAATAAAGGTGATATTTTAGCAGTATTAGATACCACGCAAATTGACTACCTGATTGAACTGGCAAATGAAGAGTATCGTCTTAAAGAGAAAAAAGCTAATGCGATGAAACAGCTATCAGATAAGAATCTCATTAGCTATACAGAATATGTAAACCATCGCATAGAATATCTTGATGCTAAACATAAATATTATACATTACTTGATGACAAGACCAATCATTATATTGTTGCTCCGTTAAGTGGCATTGTTGAACGAAAACTTGTTGCTGACGGAGAGCTTGTTACACAAAAGGATAAAATTGCCGTTCTTTACGATATTCATATTATCAAGGTTGCATTTGAGCTCGATGAGAGCGACTATCAGAAATTTAAAAGTTCTCCGGATAGCTATGTTAACATCTATATTCCTGCTTTAGATTTAGCCCTTAAACTAAGCGATTTTAAAACTTCAGAAATTGCTCAAGAGAAGAATCACTCAGTCTATATTGAGGCGTTTATTCCAAATGATGACAATTCAATCACGCCTGGCTTATTTGTTAATGTAAATGTTGTTTTCAATAGCAATAAGCAACGGATAAAATTACCAAACTCAGCTATCTTTTTTGAATCCTATTATTTTGTCTACGTTATTGAAAATAATATAGCTAAAAAAGTAAAGGTTGAAATAGGTGATAGTGATAGTCAAAGTGTAGAGGTAGTTAGTGGCATCAAACCAAATGACCAAGTGGTTATTTCAGGAAAAAAGGGATTGGGTGATGGGGCTAAGGTTCTGATTGAAGATGAGACAACTAGGTCAGAATTATAATATAAGAATAATGAAAATAGCTATTAGTGGATCATAAAAATCTGCTATATTATAGAATACTTAGTAATAGGGTAATGTTAACTTCCCCTTATTTATATTGAAAACTAAAACAAATATTAATTAGATAAATGAAAAAACTATACTTTTTTATAATACTATTATTCTGTAGTTCTGTTCATGCTGGTGAGGTTGATAATCCAGCTCAACTTAGGAGAATGAATGTAATACAAGCTGGGGAAATACAGACACTAAACAAGAAAAAACAGGCTCTTGAGCAAGAACTGAATGAGAAAAAGGCAGAGCTAGAAGATTCCAAAAATAATAATAACGATAATAATAGCTCGAGTAATTCAAATTCTTCATCAAGTACTGGGCAAAGAGCTGCTCCTAGTAATAATCCTACCCCGGAACAATATACTGGTAGTAATAAGCGTATTACTCAAGAGGATACAAACCCTCAAAGGGATTTTAAAAAACATGTAAATGAAGATGAAAATCTTGATATTACTACAAAAGAGCAAAATACTAAAACTAATCAATCACCAAGTCAGGTAACTGAGAATTCTAGTCAACAAGCAATAATTTTAGATGATAATAAGCAACCAGACAGCCAAATTGTTCAAAGGGAAGAAGTAAATTTAGAACGGCAAGCACCTTCAGAAAATACTGTGAAATTGCATGAGGAGGATATCAAAGCAGCTGAAGAAAAATTAGCAAAGTTACTAAGCAACATAAATGATTTGGATGATAAATACACGAAGAAAAGACTAGAACTTGAGAAACTAGAAAAATTAGAATCCCAATTATCTAAGCAACCTGAGATAAAAACTAATTCATTTAGTCAGCAGGCTCAACAAAATAGAGGTGGTTCACAAGATGATTCAAAGGTAAAAAAGGAATTGCTTGCTAATAATTCACAACAACAGATGGCAGGTTTTGTTCAAAAAGAACCAGAATTAAAGAATGCACAGGCTGAGGTTAAAGCAGCTGAAGCTATAATACCAAAGGAGGACAAGGTATTAGCAAAGGCTACTGAAAAAACACAACAACAGACAAAAGTTTTGCCTCGACAACAAAATGCTGCAGATCAAGCTGCAAAAGATGAGGTAGATAACGCTGCACAAGTTAAGAGAGCAGCTTTGGATAAAGAAAAAGCTGCAGCGGTTAAGCAAGAACAACAACGGAAAGCAGATTTGGCTGCAAAAGACGCAGATTTACATAAGGCTAATGATATAATACGGCAACAGACAGCAGACTTGGATATACAAGCATCAGCTTTGAATAAAGCGGTTCAAGATAAGGATCAGGCAAAGAAGAGTTTAGCGGCGGCTAATGAAACAGTACGGCAACAGACAGCAGATTTGGCTAAAGCGAATAAAGAGAAAGATGAAGCGGTTAAAGCTGCAGCAGATGCACAGACTGTGATAGCAAAGAAAAATGAGGAATTAGACGCTTTGAATAAAAAACAAGATGCTGTACAGGCTGCGATGAAAGAGAAAGACAAGGAATTAGAAGATTCTAAGAAGGCTAATAAAGCCTTAGAAGATAAGATAACAGATTTGAATAAAAAACAAGATGATGCACAGGCTGCGATGAAAGAGAAAGACAAGGAATTAGAAGATACTAAACTACTTGCCAAAACTGAACAAGATAATTTGCAAAAAGTTCAGGCTAAGCTGGATAAAGCGGAGCAAGTTGTACAACAACAGGCAGCAGCTTTGACTACACAAGCATCAGCTTTGAATAAAGCGGTTCAAGATAAGGATCAGGCAAAGAAGAGTTTAGCGGCGGCTAATGAAATAGTACGACAACAGACAGCAGATTTGGCTAACCAACGAGTAGCTTTGGATGCAAGAACAACAAAGTTGGCTACAGCGGAGCAAGTTGTACAACAACAGGCAGCAGCTTTGACTGCAGCGGTTCAAGAAAAGGAGCAGACGGAGAAGAACTTAGCAGCGGCTAATGAGACAACACGGCAACAGAAAGAAGACTTGGATATACAAGCATCAGCTTTGAATAAAGCGGTTCAAGATAAGGATCAGGCAAAGAAGAGTTTAGCGGCGGCTAATGAAACAGTACGGCAACAGACAGCAGATTTGGCTAAAGCGAATAAAGAGAAAGATGAAGCGGTTAAAGCTGCAGCAGATGCACAGACTGTGATAGCAAAGAAAAATGAGGAATTAGACGCTTTGAATAAAAAACAAGATGCTGTACAGGCTGCGATGAAAGAGAAAGACAAGGAATTAGAAGATACTAAACTACTTGCCAAAACTGAACAAGATAATTTGCAAAAAGTTCAGGCTAAGCTGGATAAAGCGGAGCAAGATGTACAACAACAGACAGCAGCTTTGACTACACAAGCAGCAGATTTGGCTGCAGCGGTTCAAGAAAAGGAGCAGACGGAGAAGAACTTAGCAGCGGCTAATGAGACAACACGGCAACAGAAAGAAGACTTGGATATACAAGCATCAGCTTTGAATAAAGCGGTTCAAGATAAGGATCAGGCAAAGAAGAGTTTAGCGGCGGCTAATGAAACAGTACGGCAACAGACAGCAGATTTGGCTAAAGCGAATAAAGAGAAAGATGAAGCGGTTAAAACTGCAGCAGATGCACAGACTGTGATAGCAAAGAAAAATGAGGAATTAGACGCTTTGAATAAAAAACAAGATGCTGTACAGGCTGCGATGAAAGAGAAAGACAAGGAATTAGAAGATACTAAACTACTTGCCAAAACTGAACAAGATAATTTGCAAAAAGTTCAGGCTAAGCTGGATAAAGCGGAGCAAGATGTACAACAACAGACAGCAGCTTTGACTACACAAGCAGCAGCTTTGGCTAAAGCGGAGCAAGAGAAAGATGCAGCGGTTAAGGCTGCAGCAGATGCACAGACTTCGATGGCAAAGAAAAATGAGGAATTAGACGCTTTGAATAAAAAACAAGATGCTGTACAGGCTGCGATGGCAGAGAAAGATAAGGAATTAGAAGCTACTAAACAACTTGCACAAACTGAGCAAGATAAGTTGGATAATTTGCAAAAAACTCAGACTGAAGTTCAGGCTAAGTTGGCTACAGCGGAGCAAGTTGTACAACAACAAGCAGCAGAGTTGGCTAAACAAGCAGCAGCTTTGGCTAAAGCGGAGCAAGAGAAAGATGCAGCGGTTAAGGCTGCAGCAGATGCACAGACTTCGATGGCAAAGAAAAATGAGGAATTAGAAGCTACTAAACAACTTGCACAAACTGAGCAAGATAAGTTGGATAATTTGCAAAAAACTCAGACTGAAGTTCAGGCTAAGTTGGCTACAGCGGAGCAAGTTGTACAACAACAAGCAGCAGAGTTGGATAAACAAGCAGCAGCTTTGGCTAAAGCGGAGCAAGAGAAAGCTGAAGCGGTTGAGAAAGAACAACAACAGAAAGAAGAGTTGGCTATACAAGCAGCAGCTTTGGCTACAGCGAAGCAAGAGAAAGCTGAGGCGATTAAAGAGACGAAAGATTTTGCAGCAGCTGCGGCTACAGCACAAGGACATGTACAGAGTCTAGCGAGACAGTTAGATGAAGCGGCTCAAGAGAAGGACAAACTGGGGAGAAAGTTAGCAGAGGCTAATGATAAAGAACAACAACGGAGAGAAGAGTTGGTTGCACAAAACGAAGAGTTACAGTCGGTACGGGAGCAGTTGACTGCAACGGAGGAAGAGAATGCTGAAGTTGTTCAAGCTATGCAAACCGCAAGACAACATTTAGACGATTTGATTGGAAAAGAAGAAGAGTTAAAGGGTATTAAAGAGAGTTTTGCTGTATTGGAGCAAGCTTACGAAGATGCGATAGCAAAACAAAAAGGTGATGCACAAAATAAGTTACAGGCGGATAATACAAACGACCAAACTGATCTTGCCAATCAACGCGATAAATTAGCTAAAGATTTAAAGGCAACAAAGGATAAGTTAAACAATGCACGAGCTAAGATAGCACATAATAATCCACAATTAAAACCAAATTCGGTAAAGAAGAAAAGAGTTAACGTTTCACTTCCGTCTAGTGGAGCAAGTAATACACCTTTAAATCAGAAGCAAAATGCTGCAACTATAGACCCTCAGGCAAAAAATTTATTGGCTGGGGCTAATAAGAAGCTTGAGGATGCTAGGCAAGAGGCTAGAACAATAGAGAGCCAAGCAGATATAATAAAAAAAGAGGCTGATAAGAAACTTGAGAGAGCTAGGCAAGATGCTAGAATGAAAGAGAGCCAAGCAGATGGAATAAAAAAAGAGGGTGAAAAGAAGGTTGTGAGTGCTAGGCAAGATGCTAAAATGAAAGAGAGGCGAGCAGATGGAATAAAAAAAGAGGGTGAAAAGAAGGTTGTGAGTGCTAGGCAAGATGCTAGAATGAAAGAGAGCCAAGCAGATGGAATAAAAAAAGAGGGTGAAAAGAAGGTTGTGAGTGCTAGGCAAGATGCTAGAATAAAAGAGAGCCAAGCAGATGGAATAAAAAAAGAGGGTGAAAAGAAGGTTGTGAGTGCTAGGCAAGATGCTAGAATGAAAGAGAGGCGAGCAGATGGAATAAAAAAAGAGGGTGAAAAGAAGGTTGAGAGTGCTAGGCAAGATGCTAGAATGAAAGAGAGCCAAGCAGATGGAATAAAAAAAGAGGGTGAAAAGAAGGTTGTGAGTGCTAGGCAAGATGCTAGAATGAAAGAGAGGCAAGCAGATGGAATAAAAAAAGAGGGTGAAAAAAAGGTTGAGAGTGCTAGGCAAGATGCTAGAATGAAAGAGAGGCAAGCAGATGGAATAAAAAAAGAGGGTGAAAAGAAGGTTGTGAGTGCTAGGCAAGATGCTAGAATGAAAGAGAGCCAAGCAGATGGAATAAAAAAAGAGGCTGATAAGAAACTTGAGAGTGCTAGGCAAGATGCTAGAATGAAAGGGGGCAAAACAACTAAGGGGACAAAAGAGATGATGACCCCAAATGTTCATCAAAGAGAACTTGCAAAAACCCTGAAAACGCAAGAGGCTTTAAAGTCAAGCTCAGGAAATCAAGTGGCTAAGAGTGAACAAGTGACTGGAGAAGTAAGTGACTACTCTCCATTGGTCAAGACTCCAAGCAGACTACCGGTAAGACAGGGAAAGGAACTAGCAGTTAATGATAAAGGTCGATTAATAATACAAGAACAAGATCAACATCAACATCAAAAATTACTTAAACCAAAAAATGAAGTTGTGGAGTTAAAGCAAGAAGGCGGGGTACAACCGTTCAATAATCTAAAAACTATAGATGAAACTGTACCCCCTGATACCAAGAGTTCAATTAAAACAGAACCAACTGCGGAAATTGCAGAGCTAAAGAAATTGAAATTTGAGGTAATCAGTCCAGAGATAGTGGTAGGAGCTGCTGTTACTAAAATCGAAAAAAAAGGAGGGGCAAATACCAAGCATAAATCCAGCGTTATGGAAAGAAAAATACCAATAGTAGTACCTAAAGCAGTAGAGTTTAAAAAAACTGGATTGAAGAAAGTTGGGCAACAATAAATGGATATATGATAAAAAAATTGTTGGAACATAGCAGTATTTTTGTGGTGATCAATATTGTGGTGGTGCTGCTTGGGATATACGCATATTTGCAGCTGAAAATTCAACTTTTACCCAATATCCCTGCTTCAAATATTTACATTTCGATCATCAACCCGAACGTCAGACCGGATTTGATAGAGAAATACATTACTAAACCTTTTGAAGAGGTTTTTTCACATGTTGATGGTCTTGAGTCGATTCTTGCTGTTAGTCAGCTAGGAGAAAGTAAAATAACGTTAAGTATTGCCAAAAAAGTTCCGATAGAACAAGCAATTAACCAAGTTAGAGATTTGATACTAAAAAATAAGGCTCTCTTGCCAGAGGGAGCTAAAGACCCGATAATCTCGACTGAAAGCTTTTCTGCTTTACCAATGATGTATATTGCTGTGGGGTCTAATAATAATTTGTTAGTTACCGCTGAGGATATTGAAACAATCAAGAAAAAGCTTAAATATGTTGATGGTGTAGCCAATTCATCTGGTTTTGGTGTGACAGAAAAAGTGGTTAATATCGATATTGATCCGGAAAAAATTGCAAAATATTATATTCCTTTAGATAGTGTCCTTGCTTCGTTAACACTACAAAATACTGATTTTTCTGGTGGTAAATTATCAAATCAATATAAAACAGAGTATATATCTTTTGATACGACAATCAATAAGTTGAGTGATTTTGGCGATATCAATTTGGAAAGTAATAATGTTGCTATAAAATTAAAAAATATTGCTAGCATTACGCTATCAGATAAAGAGGCACTTAGTTTTGCCTATTTTGGCACGAATAAAATTGTTTTATTAGGTATTTTTGCTAAGTCAGATGCCAATCCAGTTGATGTATCAAAAAATGTAAAACATTTCCTAGAATATTACGAAAAAGCTAATCCACACTTTACCTTTCAGGTTGTTATTGATGATAGCCAAGATATTTTACAAGCTTTTCAAGAAGTGAAAAAAACTTTGATTGAATCGGTATTGTTGGTGTCAGTAATTGTTTTACTGCTAATGGGATCAGTGCGATATTCAATTATTGCAATCTGTGCAATTCCAGTCTCAATGGCTGCTTGTTTGGTTATGCTATATTTGTGTGGTTTTACACTCAACTCGATAACGATGTTGGCAATGGTCTTGGCTATAGGGTTGGTGGTTGACGACTCTATCGTAGTGATTGAGAATGCTGAACATTACTATCAGAAAAATAAAAATGCTTTAACTAGTATATTGCAAGCAATTTATGGTCTCTTTTTATCTGTTTTAATATTGATGCTTACGCTAGTAGTAATATATATCCCTATTTTGTTTATTAAAGGAGAGGTAGGAAAAATTTTACAGGAATTTTCTCTATCAATCATTGCTTGTTTAGTGATGTCCTTTATCGTGGCGTTTACTTTAACACCTATATTGTTCTTAAAACTAGCAAATAATACGCATGAAAGCAAATTTGCTCAAATTGTTAATAAGACGCTGGATATGATTACGGACAAATATAAAAGTTCTTTATTTTTTATTATACGCTATGCCAGAGTATTTTTATTCTTAGTAACTATAGTTGTAGCAGCTGGTACATATGTTGCATCAAACTCTATGAAAATAGAAATTGAGCCATTTGAAAAAAAAGATATGATTATACTTACCAACATCTTTATGCCTAATACCAGTTTAAGTTATATCCATCGTTATATGGAGAAAATTACTAAAATAGTCAATAGTAGTGATAATATTAAATATACCCTAAATATTGAAGAATCGCCACGTTCAACAATTTGGATAATATTAAAAGATAAAACTAAAGCGGTGCAAACCTTGCATGAAATTGAAGCTAAACTCGCAAGAATAGCAGTAGGTGGAGATGTTTCAGTGAAGTTTGCCCAGGGGAAAAATACTGGTTCAGCAAAGGGTAACGTTGAGTTGAGCTTTTATGTCAATAACCATTCATCTATGGAGAAGGCTTGGCAGGATGTTCATTTTATACAGGCTAATTCACAGAATTTATTTACTAGTGTTATAGCTATTGCGACTTCACTTGTGCAAGATTATAAAATTTGGTGTAATCAAGATAAATTATTCAAATATGGCTTAAGTCAGAAAGATATATCAAATACTTTAGATATTCTGTTTAATGCTAGAAAGATAGGAAACTTTAAGCATTATGATAATACTTATGATGTTGTTGCTAAATCAGACCCTAAATTTGGTAAAATGCTAAGTAATATACAAAATATGTTTATTACAACACAGAAAAATGGAGAAAACCTTATTCAGCTTAAGGATATATGCGATATTGATAGGGTAAATACAGTTAATCAAATTATGCGTTATAATGAGCAGTATTCCATTGAAGTAATTGCCACTGCTAAACATGGCGTTAAATTGCAAGATGCAGTGCATTCTATTGATCAGTTAAATAGTAAATTGCCAAGTGATAGTGATATTAGCTATAGTGAACAAACGAAAATGCTTATTGATTCAACATCATCATTTACATTACTAATTTTAGTATCTGTATTTGGACTCTACTTATTAATGTTTGCACGCTTTAACGATTTAATGCTATCATTTATTATTCTAATTGGAGGAATTCCAGCTGCTTTAAGTATAGCTTTATTGAGTTTATATTTTACTCAAGGGGGGTTAAATATCTATACTCAAATATCACTTATCACATTAGCGGGATTAATGACTAAGCATAGTGTATTGTTATGTAGTGCAATGCATCAAGGGAAAGGAGGGATAAAATCAATAGTAACAGGAGCCACATCAAGAATCAGGGCAATTTTAATTACTTCTCTGGCTATGAGTATTGGCTTGCTGTCACTTTTCTTTGATAGTGGGAATTATGCCAATAGTCGCTTCCAAATGGCTATGGTTCTAGTAACAGGCATTGCTGTTGGATCGATATTAACACTTTATGTAACCCCTTTACTTTATATTAGTTTTTATCGTATTCGTTACCAACAACAGCTGTCGAAAGTTAGAAGGTAGAGCGGGTTTTAGGTAAGCATCTGGTGAGAGTGGTTTATCAATTGGCATAAGTTTGTAGTAATATTATTTGAGAATAAAATAATTATAGAAATACAAACAATTTAATGCTATAGTCACATGACTTGGAGAGGTGGCCGAGAGGCTGAAGGCGACGGTTTGCTAAACCGTTATACGGGTAACCGTATCGAGGGTTCGAATCCCTCTCTCTCCGCCATTCGGTACGAGTTGTCGTTTTTTCAAAAATATCGAACGGGAAACGTAGAGAGGTCTCAAGTTTTTTGCCCCTAAGCTCCAGGTTCTGAAATACGAATTTTATCATTTTGCGTTTTTGGGGCATTTCAGAACCTTTGAAGGTTTCATAGGCTTCAGAAGCTAGAGTTATCAAGGTTGAGGCGGCATCGGTAAATTTGTCATCTGCTTCTTCATAAATTTTTAACAAACGCACAATTTCATATTGACGATCTTTTAATTGTTGTTTTTTTGCTTGAAATTCTTCTGTACTCAGTTCACCATTAAGTCGTAAATCTATTAATGAGTTCAATCTTTTTTCGTTTTCAGTATGTTCTTTTTTAAAACTAGCTGTCGCTTTATCATGTTCATCTTTTTTTAGCTCATTAGTGTTTTTAAGGTGTTCTAGCGTGTCTTTTAATAGCTCGGGGTCTCTTATACCTATTTTCTTAAAAACCTCTTATACCTTCGCTAAAACCTCATCTTCCCTAACATATATTTTTTTGTTTGGATTTTTTGGATCCCATGCTACCAAATAAACCCATTGATCTACCTTACCATTAGAATATGTTTTACTATGAATTTCCGATGTCACTATCTTGCCTGTTGTTGCACAAGTAATTAACCCTCTAAATAGGAAATCTTTACCTCCATATTTGAAAGGCTTTTTATTCCAACCTAAACGTACTTCTTTACATGCCATAAATGTTTCTCTTGTAATAATTGGTGGATAATTATGCAGCCACATCTCTCCTTTTACTAACATTTCACCGTAATAAAATGGCTGCTGCATTAAACGGTGTAATACTGTTTTATTTAGGTAATAATTCTTTTTACTCCTTAACCCTAACTCTTTTGCCATGTTCACTATGCTTCCAAGAGTATATTCTCCTGTAGCATATTCTTCAAATAATTTTTTTATAATAAAAGCTCTAGATGAATCTAGAATTACTGTACTATTGCCATGTGCATCTCTGCTATTTAGATAACCAATAGGAGCAGGACCTATCCATTCTCCTTTACGTAATTTATGATCTAAACTCCTTTTGA
Organism: Candidatus Tisiphia endosymbiont of Ceraclea dissimilis; assembly: GCF_964030735.1. NCBI lineage: Bacteria > Pseudomonadati > Pseudomonadota > Alphaproteobacteria > Rickettsiales > Rickettsiaceae > Candidatus Tisiphia > Candidatus Tisiphia endosymbiont of Ceraclea dissimilis. Next base: position 251,040 of record NZ_OZ034917.1, on the reverse strand, counting down.
CATTATCACTTAAACTATCAACATAAGATTGAGCCATTAATACGTTCATCCCCCATACCAATTTTTCATGAGATTGAGAATCTTTTGTTAATATATAACCTTCTGTTCTAAAATGTAATTCTATTTTACCATCTTTTATTGGTCCTTCCAATAATGAAATTTCTGAAATTCGTCTTTGAACGCGATCAACTTTATCAGCTACAATAGCAATGGTTTCTCTATGGCTTTTAGCAAATTTGATCATCTCTTTAAATTATTTGCGATCACCTCTGCTTGAAGATTCGATAATTTCAAAAGTTTTGATAACTTCAAGATTTTTACGTTGGCAATATTCTACTAATCTATATTTTTGAGCTTCAATTGAATGCCCCTCTTCTTGCTCCCTTGTTGAAACACGAACTAAAATTATAGCATTTGTTGCTTTGTCTGTCATATATTCTTCCTATTATAATATTAGTTTAATTGCTTAAAACAATCTCCATCATGGATAAACCGTATAATTAGATCAGTCAAGTAAAGTATGTGCTTAATTGTCTCATTGTAGTGAGTCATTGCAGGTAAATGTAACATTTTTAGCCTATACAAATTTTCCAAGAGATTTTGAGGCTTATCTTCTGGCAAATCAGATTATTACTTATTTTTCTTGTTCTTTTTTCTGTTTCATTTTGTAGTCAATAATTATTTGATAAAAACCAATTAAATTCTTAGCTGAGTCATGAAGTTCCTCGTCACTCAATTGGTTGTTAGACATAGTTTTTAGTTTGTTAACTATTGACAGGTAAGTTTCTTTGGAAGAGCGTTTATCCTTATCTATTTCCTTTACTATCTTCTGTATATCGGCTTTGCTCATAATATCCTCATCTTATTAAATGTTATTTTATATTCAGGAGTTTTAGACTTTGTAAAATTATGCTAAATTTTTTATTTTTTAAGCAAAAATTAAATTATAAAGTGCTATATGCTATAATTTTAAAACCTTAATATGCAATCAAGTTACCCTCAAGTTATATAGTCAATTAACCTGAATTAGTGCCGAACAAGCACCCATCGGGCGAGACATAGCCGACGAAGTAATCCATTTAATCGTTTTTTTGGATTGCTTCGTCGCCACTAAAGTGGCTCCTCGCAATGACGCTGAGGCTAAATAATAATCGGATTTATAACGTTGCCAATTCAAGTTAATTCACTATAATATTTAATGGGATAAGCATTTTTGACTTTTTACTAAATGCGAAACTCCCGATATTCTTATTCATTTCTTTTTTGAGAGTGGTGGTTGTTCAAATATTCCAGCATCATAGCCATAAAAATCATTAGGTGTCACAGCTCCTTGGGTTATTTTAAAAATATTCATCATAATTTTCCTTTTTGGGATAGTACCTTCATATAAATATTTATGAATATGGGCTTGGCTAATATTAAATAATTTCGCTACTTCACCAGAATTTTTTTTATTCCACTGCATCCATATCTCAAGTCTCATAAAAATATACCTTACACCTTTAGCTTAACTACAGGTGATAAATTGTAACTTACTATATTATGGTTAATAAGAATTTTTCTTAGCTATAACTTTATCTTTAACGTTATTATATGGTTTTGACTGTAATAAAAATTTTGAAGCTTGTGTAAGGAACTTACCAGCAGTAATTTTTTATTACAGTTATTTTTGATTGAAACTAGGGGCGGAATCTACGCAAATTCGGAATAAGTACTAGAAAAGCAGACATATAGGCACTATAAGAAATCATTATGTGTGAATTCACAGAAATGTAATTTATACATATCCTTGTAGTACTTATATCTAAAGCGTTTTTACTAATCCTTATCCCAAATTCACGTAATCTACAAAAACTTACTCACAGTTAAATAGTATTGTGATAGGTAAAATTATAAGTAATTTTCATATATACCACTTTTATATTTCTAAATAATTAGCTTAATAATGAATGAAAATAATATTTTACACACAATTGGTTGGTTAGCGAAATAAATGCTGGAGTGAACAATATAGGTAGAGAAATTTAAAGAAAATCATGTTACAACAATCACAAGATTATTTAAAAACTTACTTTTACGTAGTATTTGGCTATTTAGAAGGTTTTGTACCATTTCGCTCTTTTTCTGAAAAAGGTAATAGCAATAGGAGACCACCAAGTAATATTTGGGTCAAGGCTGATGATCATATAGTAGAAGAGGCATTAAAATTTGCTAAGCTAACTAATCAACGAAGCACAGCCTTTTATGTTATTCCAGGTACTGTTGGTAAAGTAGGGGTAGCTTGCAGTCAAGATGTTATGCAAATGCAAACTCTGCTTATTGATATTGATGAAGGAGATACTGACCACAAATTAGCAGAGTTAACAGCTACTATAGGTGAGCCAACTATGGTGGTGGAATCTGGAGGTATTACTGAATTAGGTCATGCCAAACTGCATATTTATTGGCGACTGGATAAAGCGGTAATGGGTAATAATTTGCAGCAATTACTAAAACTTAGGCAACAAATCGCTAAAATATTTGGTGGCGATAGTCATTTTAAGTCTGCACATCAACCAATTAGAGTAGCTGGTTCAATTTACCATAAATTTGGCAAAAATAGTGTAGTTAAGATTAGGACGTATAGTCCAGTAGAATATTCGATAGAAGAGCTAATAACCAGAGTAGAAGCAATAAGCCCCTACAAACATTTTCATGAAGTAAGCAATAATACAAAAACTAATAACACCAACAAGCTATTGCCTATTGAAAAAGTCCTTACCAATAAAGTTTATCAGGGAGGTAATGGAGAGCAGACCAGGTTTAATCATTTAAGTCGAGTAATTGGCTACTGGCTGCGGCGGTGCCATGATGGGTTAATTAGCAAGGACAGGGCGATTGAAGAAATTTATGGATATAACCTAACTAATGTAGTGCCTCCCTGGTCTGTAGAGAAGATACAGCAAAGCGTTAATGGTTTATGGAAGGTGCATTTGCAAAAATATGGTGAACCACAAAAAACATCTTTTCCAGATTCTAGAAGTCTAGATAATGACCAATTGCCAATAATTACCAGTTTTTCATTAGAGTCTCTTTTATCAGATAAAACTGCCTTACCTAAAGATATAATTGCTCCACGTATTTTAACACCAGGTGGCATATTAGTTTTTGGTGGTACTCCTAAAGTTGGTAAAAGCGACTTCTTGCTGTCATTATTTGTTCATATGGCAGCTGGTCAAGAATTTATTGGTTTTATACCACCAAAACCACTGAAAATTCTCTATTTTCAAGTAGAAGTTGGTTACCATTATTTACGTGAAAGACTACAAAACATACAATTATCAGAAGAGATAATTAATCTAGCTAAAGATAATCTATATATCTCAAGCAACTTAAAGTTAAGTTTGAATGAAAAAACTATAGAAGAACTGGCTAGACATATTAAACAGACTTTGCCAGATAAACCAGACATCATTGCTATTGATCCTATAAGAAATGTCTTTGATGGAGGTAGAAGTGGCTCCACAGAAAACGACAATGATGCTATGCTATTTTTTTTGCAAAAAAGGATTGAGTTACTGCGAGATCAAGTAAACCCAGATGCTGGGATTATACTGGTACATCACACTCGAAAAATCACTAGAATGCAGTTTGAAGAAGATCCATTCCAAGCATTTAGTGGGGCTAGCAGTTTGCGTGGTTATTACAGTGCAGGTATTTTGTTATACAAGCCTGATGTGGAAAATAACAACCGTAAATTGATCTTTGAACTACGTAATGGTCCAGAAATTCAAACTAAAATTGTCTGCAAAAAAAATGGATTATGGATAGAGCAACCTATTGCAAATGACAGAAGAATAGCATTTAAAAAAAGTGGCTTATTATTTGATAGAGAACGACAGAGAAGAATTGAAGTGATCATTAATTTGCTTGAGTCTGAAGCTATTAAAGGCAAGTTTTATTTAATGAAGCAGTTTGGTGAGAAATTTCGTAATACTCATGATTTAGGAAATAAAAGAGCTATTTGTGATGATTGTTCTGCAGCTGCTACTAAAGGACTTATTAAATTTTTTGATAACCCAGAAGATTATGGATTAGACCTTGTTAAAGAAGGTAGGGCAAATTTTGGTTTTATGTGTACGCAAAGAATGAAAATGTATCTAGGCAGCTCTGTAGATGCCAATATTGGAACAATTGCTCCAAATTATAAAACAATATTACCTACACATTATAAGCGTGACGGTGATGGTAAAAAAGAGGAAGTAGTTGATCCTGAAATTTGGAGCATAGATTTTGAGCAGTGAGTAAAACTAATGAAGATAATGTAACACGGTAAACTGCAAATTTTTTAAATGCAGTAAATTAAAACTGTGAAATTTAAAAATGCAGTAAAAAAGCACTGTCCTTTTGAAATTCTTGTAAGTCCTATCAGAGATCAGGATATGAAGCAAGATTAAAAAAGCAGTTAAATTAATATAACAAACTACTTGTATTATACAGACTAGATGCTATGCTAATCCAATTAAGGTTATTATTAGTATAATATATTAGTGATTTTTCATACAAATCACGTTGGTATGTCTTAATGTTAGTTAAACTCATTTTATAATCGTAATATCTTAGCTAAAATTGATATCATTGATTGCGAAATTTGGTCTTTATTATTACTAGCCTAACAAATAACTATGAAGAATGATCAAAGATTAATGAATAACTTCTTTACTTTAGAGCAATCGGATCCTCATATTAAAGTGCCTATAATTTACAGCAGTAATTCTAAGAAGTATATTTCTATAAAAATAAATCACGATGGAGTAAAGGTAATATTACCTTTACTATTACAAGATGTAGATGATAGATATAAACCAGGTATTAGAAGTATTGTGCATAAATTTCTTCTAGAAAGAGAACCATGGATTAGAAAAAGTTTAAATAAATTTGTAAAACCAGAAATTATTATAGATACTCTATCTGTACCCATATTTGGCGAAACATATTCATTACATAATATTGAAGCTAATTATGATAAAATCGAGATTAACCAAAACAGTATCCAAATATATTCCCAAAATAATCAATATCAAAATATATTAATAAAGTTTTTAAAAGATACTTTATTATCAGAAGCCTATAAATTAGCTATTATATTTAGGGAAAAACATAATTTATATTTTACTGGAGTTAAACTGATTGATAATAGGAATAACTGGGGTAGTTGTAATTACTTAGGTGAACTATCATTTAACTGGCGGTTAGTTTTTGCACCCAAAAACATTTTGGAATATTTAGTAGTTCATGAAATGTGCCATTTAGTAGAAAAAAATCATAGTAAACGTTTTTGGAATCTTGTAATGCAGGACTACCCAGATTATAAATCAGCTATACTATGGCTTAAGCAAAATGGAGATAGGTTGAATCAATATTTTAGATAAAATGCGTGATTCGTATATCTCATTATAACAAAAATTATGCTAAGCTAAAATTAAAAAAGCAGTACGCTTTAAAATAATAATGTGCTTTTGAAATCCCTATAAACCCTGTTATGAATCAGGATTTAAGACAAAACCAAAAAAGCAGTACACTTTTAAATGAAAATGCTCTTTTGAAATCCCCGCAAACCCTATTATGAATTAGGATATGAAGCAAGCTCAAAAAAGCAGAACTCTGCTTTTTTAATACGTTTTTGGAACCCCTGCAAATCCTATTATGAATCGAGATACGAGGCAACATTAAAAAAGCAGTACGCTTTTAAATAATAATGTGCTTTTGAAATCCCTGCCAACCCTGTTATGGCTCAGGATTTGAGGTAAAATCAAAAAAGCAGTACGCTTTTAAATGAAAATGCTCTTTTGAAATCTCCGCAAACCATATTATGAATCAGGATTTGAGGTAAAATCAAAAAAGCAGTACACTTTTAAATAATAATGTGCTTTTGAAATCCCCGCCAACCCTGTTATGGCTCAGGATTTAAGACAAAATCAAAAAAGCAGTACGCTTTTAAATAATAATGTGCTTTTGAAATCCCTGCTAACCCTGTTATGGCTCAGGATTTAAGACAAAATCAAAAAAGCAGTACGCTTTTAAATGAAAATGCTCTTTTGAAATCCCCGCAAACCATATTATGTATCAGGATAAGAGGCAAGCTCAAAAAAGCAGAGCTCTGCTTTTTTAATACGCTTTTGGAATCCCTGCAAATCCTATTACAAATCAGGATTTGAGGTAAAATCAAAAAAGCAGTACGCTTTTAAATAAAATGCGTTTTTGACCCCTCAACAAAGCTCATATCACAGCACTTTAAAGAGGTATCAAAAAAGCAGAATTTTGCATATATATAAATATATATAATAGCAGACTATAAAAGTCTGCTGTTGATATATTTATGCATTTTTGCTTGCAATGATTTTTCCGAGCTAACAAACTACAGTACCAAACTCAGCAGGTTGAATATAATTACTAGAAGTAAGAATTTTTACCTAAGTTCCAGTATGATCCTGATGGTAAGCTCTAACTGACAGTAATTTTTAATTGCTAGCTATTGCAATTTAGAAGCTTTAGGGTACAATAAAAGATGCAGTAGTAAAGGCAATTAAGGTAAAAAATATGAATCAAAAAAATATTTTAAACAAAGATAAAGAACAAACTAAGCAAACGATTGACGGTCGAATAACGAGCGAGTCAGCAATAGATCAGTGTTCAATTGATGATTCTGTTTTTACTGCATTAGTTGCAAATGAAATATTTGCAGAGTTAACAGCTCAATTGGCTGCCTGCTTAAACCTACCAATTCAAGAATTTGGCTATCGCCAATTTTTAAACAATGGAGCAACGATGGGCTTTTGCACAAGAAATATCAAAAACACCCAAAGCAAAAATCTAGGCTACGAATACGAAACTTTGAGAAGATTCTATAATCAGGAAGCATGTAACAGCTTTATCATCTACCAAAGAACAAAAGATAAAATTGAAGGTTTTTACTTTTTGTCTTCAAGCAATAATTCAGAGATTATTAGCTATTACATTAATCACCTTGAATCTTTTGAACAGTTTATTAACATTGTCAGTCTTTATGTTAGTATAGTTATGAGTAGCATAAGATGCAATAATTCATACTGTGAAACTTTACAGCACAATGATTTATACGTAAAAATTTTTAGTCAAAATAGCTTGGACGAATTATTTCCTGCAAAGCTTTCAAGCAGTAACTAAAAATGGTTCCATTATGAAAATAACTAAACTTAACATAAAGTATCTAGGCAAATCTTTCATTCTTACCCAAAGAGCTATGGAATGTCTTATACTTGCAGCTCTTGGGTTTCCTAAAAAGCACATAGCAAGTAGATTAGGCATATCGTACAGAACTGCAGAAAAACATATAACAAATGCTAAAAATAAAATTGGCATTTATAATCATAGACAATTAATTGATTTTTTATTTTCTAGTGAAATATTTAAGCACCCTACTACTGCTACTATTGCAAGCAACATCAATCAATATAAAAATTAATTATTTTAAATTGCTCATTCCTTAATTTTCTATAACATGAGGTTTATTAGCAAGAATAATAGGTGAAAATGCCAACTATTCGTTTTTAATTAATCTCTTATGCTTTTCTAGAGAATAATTAAAGAATGAACTAACATGATGCAACAACAAACTTTTATAAATGACAATACAAGCACAGCGATTGATAAAATAACTACTATTAACCCTACTAACCCAATTATTAGACCATTTTTTCAATGGGTAGGAGGCAAAAGAAAAATAGTTGATAAACTGATAGAACGCATTCCGCTAGGTTTAAATAATTATTATGAGCCTTTTCTTGGTGGTGGAGCACTGTTTTTCCAAGTAAAAAATAGATTCAATAAATGTTTTCTATCTGACATTAATCTTGAGCTTGTCACCAGCTATAATGCTGTCAAAAAGTATCCAGCAAAAATTATAGAGTTATGTGAATCATATCGGTTAAAACATAGTAAAGAATATTATAACCAAGTTAGAGATAATAATATTAATAGCAATGATCCTACTGAAATTACTGCAAGATTTTTATATTTAAATCGATATTCTTTTAGGGGAATATACCGAGTGAATAAACATGATCAAGTTCGAATGTCTTGCTCTACCAGAAACTATGCTACTTTTGGTAATTTTACTACTATACTTAACCAATGTAGCCGTACTTTACAAGATACGACAATTTACGCAGGAGATTTTTCTTTTATAGAACCGCAAGCGAATGATCTTGTTTACTTTGATCCACCATATCATAAATCAGGTGAAGTTTTTTATACCAGATTACCATTTAGCGAAGATGATCAAGTAAGACTTAATAAATTTGCTATGGAATTATCTAATAAAGGAATCAAGCTTATGATTTCTAACAGTGATACTAGCTTTATTAGGGAATTATATAAAGATTTTAACATTAGTACTATTACAATCAAATATCCGATATCAAATTACCGAAGAACATCTAATGAAGTGTTAATAACAAATTATGTGTGATAATAAATACCGAACAGTAATGGTGACATATAGGGACCGTTGAAAGATAAAAAATTGGTCTAATTTCAAAAAAAGAAAAAATCTTTTGTCTAAAAAATTACAAAAAAAATCATCGACTCTGATGTTTTTAAAAGATTGCAATTTTTTTTCATAAATTTTAGCTTTTTGTTCTGCCAGATACTTAATTTTACATAGCCAGAACGGTTAAGCGTTTCAAATTAAAACATATTGCATTCATAAATTCAGTAAATTGATTTTTTGCAATACCTATATATCTCAGTCGCTTATTTTCTTGTGAAAACACCCTCTCAAATGGAGACCTAATAAAAGTATAATATCGATCAAGAGCAAAATTCTTCTCTTTCATGTTATTTTTCTTAATGGCACATAGATGAATTCCTCTACCAGCAGCAACGACCTTTGCTGTTGCAACACAATAACCTTTATCAGCATATACCGCTCCGCTAGTTGGTAAAACATGGGCTAAACCTTTTGCATCTGTAACGTTAGCAGGAGTTACAGCAACTTTATTAATCAATCCAGATTGAATATCCACGCTAACATGTTTCTTGTAACCATACCAAAACTTATTGCCACCTTTGCAACCAATCCTAGCTTGTTTATCATATGCAATTTTCGGCAGAGATTCATTGTTCAACTTCTCATATTTTTGCCTTCTAGCTTCATCTCGCTCTTCCCACAAGCTAGCTTTAGAAATTAAATGGCTTGCGTCAACGAAAGTAAATACTTCACTCATATAACCTTTTGAACGTAGTTGTTCTCTGAATAATCTAAAAATCTTAGATAACATATTTGTACCTATCTTGGCTCGAACTTTACTAAAAACACTATAGTCAGGTGTAGTTTCAGTAAGCTCAAAATCACAGAACCACTTAGCTGCATTGCTATCGTTTAAATATCTTTCTAGTTCACGATCTGATAAGTCTTCCATAAACTGTAACAGTAAGCATTTAAAAAGTCGCAAAATGCCATAACCTTTATAATTAGCTCTGGATTCAATAGTTTTTAATTCTTTAGCTGCTACTTCAAAATCAAATAATTCTTTAAATTTACGATATTGATGATTTGCGTTAACTAATTGATTTAGACATACCATCGTCATTTGATTCGAAGACATTCTACAACTCTCTTTTTTCTTTTTTTTCATTATACCATACCTATCTCTTCTTTCAACAGTCCCATAATTTATCATCTTAAGCTTAGTTATGACGCTACAACGGAGAAAGTAGTAAGAAAAAGCAATAGCAAATAATTAACAAAAGAGGAAGATTATGGTGGATTCGAAGAAAATACCAAACACAACTAACAAAATAACTAGCAAACAAAAAGATCAGCATTGTCTAGATAATAACTGGGGCGATACTCTCTCATATTTCAGCTATGGAATAATTATCATTTTACTTAGCACTATTGCCTCTGAAAGTTTAGCGGTAGATTTAGGTAGATTTGGCAAAGGTGTCGTCGAACCACTGGTAAAATTTGTAACGGATTACTGGGTTTATGGAGCTGGGCTTGGTGGTATTTTCACAACTATTCTATCTGAAGGTGATGGTCGCGTTCGAGTAGTTCGTGGCGGTACAGTTTTTGTCGGTAGTAGTGCTATTTGTATGGGTATACTAGCTGCTATAGCTTAAATCAAGGATAAATTGTTACAATATTTGATTTTTAACTTTTTTACTTACGAGATTCAATTATGGAAAGAGTACGCTTTAATAATTGCTTAAACAAACCAGTGAGATTTTGGAACATATCTATTGGGTCAATAGTAGGGGGTATTAGCTTTGGGTTAATCATTTTATGTTTTAAAGGAGTGTTATGGTCTTTTTTGGCGAGTAGCATTGGTTTTACGATAGGTGGTTGATTTATGGATAAATGGTGGATTGGCATAATCCAGCGTTGGCTCTATTGGCATCTGCCATTTGGTAGGCTGGTTATATCAGCCAATTTACCAGAGTCTCACATAAGGTTGTTTATGTAGTAATACTAAATATTAAATGTAAATAGACATGGAATAACTAGGGATTAAAGAATGGAAAAGATAATAGCTATAGGTAACATCCAACAAGTAGCAAAACAGCGGAATTTGTTTTTAATATTAACGATGCTACTTTGCGTTAGTTGCTTAGGGTTATCAATTAAATTATTGACGAGCAATGAAAAAGTAATTTTGGTACCAAGTCTTAGTCAAGAAATATGGACTAGTAATAGTGGAGTTTCCAAAGGATATCTGGAAGAAACAAGCCTAATGTACCTACCAATGCTCCTTGATTTAAATTCAGAAATAATAGATTACAAAGCAGCTATCATCTTTAAATATATTTCACAAAGTGATCCTACTTATATGAAAAATATCCAAAACTATTTTGCCGATAGCAAAGAAACATACAAAAAATTTGCCTTATCAACATACTTTTCCATCAAGAATTTAGAAGTTGATAGTAAGAATTTGCAAGTAATAGCAGCTGGCATGCTAACCTCAAGATTTGGCGATAAAGGTTTTGAGGTCATTCCTACTTCTTATCAATTATCTTATGAGTGGCTAGGTGGACAGCTTAGACTGAAAGAATTTGTAAGAATCAATGAAAATCAAGAAGCAGAGATAGTACGGCACAACAGAGAAAATGATAAAGAGAAAAAATAAAGGATCAGAAAACTAGAGAATAACATGATGAGCAAAATAATGACCAAAATAACACTAATGATTGCCATGATATTAACGAGTAGTGGAGTACTTGCAGCACAAGAATTTGAATATATACCAGGAAGAAAAATCAAGGCTAAAATAAGTGCAAGTAACGTTAACAGAATAGAATTTGGAAAAATAGCTATAGCACAAATTATTGGTGATGAAAGTAAATGGGACTGTTGAAAGAAGAGATAGGTATGGTATAATGAAAAAAAAGAAAAAAGAGAGTTGTAGAATGTCTTCGAATCAAATGACGATGGTATGTCTAAATCAATTAGTTAACGCAAATCATCAATATCGTAAATTTAAAGAATTATTTGATTTTGAAGTAGCAGCTAAAGAATTAAAAACTATTGAATCCAGAGCTAATTATAAAGGTTATGGCATTTTGCGACTTTTTAAATGCTTACTGTTACAGTTTATGGAAGACTTATCAGATCGTGAACTAGAAAGATATTTAAACGATAGCAATGCAGCTAAGTGGTTCTGTGATTTTGAGCTTACTGAAACTACACCTGACTATAGTGTTTTTAGTAAAGTTCGAGCCAAGATAGGTACAAATATGTTATCTAAGATTTTTAGATTATTCAGAGAACAACTACGTTCAAAAGGTTATATGAGTGAAGTATTTACTTTCGTTGACGCAAGCCATTTAATTTCTAAAGCTAGCTTGTGGGAAGAGCGAGATGAAGCTAGAAGGCAAAAATATGAGAAGTTGAACAATGAATCTCTGCCGAAAATTGCATATGATAAACAAGCTAGGATTGGTTGCAAAGGTGGCAATAAGTTTTGGTATGGTTACAAGAAACATGTTAGCGTGGATATTCAATCTGGATTGATTAATAAAGTTGCTGTAACTCCTGCTAACGTTACAGATGCAAAAGGTTTAGCCCATGTTTTACCAACTAGCGGAGCGGTATATGCTGATAAAGGTTATTGTGTTGCAACAGCAAAGGTCGTTGCTGCTGGTAGAGGAATTCATCTATGTGCCATTAAGAAAAATAACATGAAAGAGAAGAATTTTGCTCTTGATCGATATTATACTTTTATTAGGTCTCCATTTGAGAGGGTGTTTTCACAAGAAAATAAGCGACTGAGATATATAGGTATTGCAAAAAATCAATTTACTGAATTTATGAATGCAATATGTTTTAATTTGAAACGCTTAACCGTTCTGGCTATGTAAAATTAAGTATCTGGCAGAACAAAAAGCTAAAATTTATGAAAAAAAATTGCAATCTTTTAAAAACATCAGAGTCGATGATTTTTTTTGTAATTTTTTAGACAAAAGATTTTTTCTTTTTTTGAAATTAGACCAATTTTTTATCTTTCAACGGTCCCTATATATAAGATTATAGCTGATGATAAAGCACAAAATATTTTTTTGTTGCCGAAAGTTCTAGCTCCTGAAATTTTTGAACTAGCCTTAGTTAATTCTTCTGGGAACGTTGCTGATTTAATACTTAAAGCAGAAGATATAGAAGGGCAAATTATCAAAATCTCCATGGATAATTTTTATAATAAATCATCTAACATCTTCTCCTCATCTCTTAACAATAAATGGTTAGTACAATCCCAAGAACAAGAAATTGCAAGGATGATAAGGAATATGCTCTTGGATAAAGAAGATAAATATTATGTAATGAGAGTAAAGAGAAAAATTAACCGTTTGCAAAATATCGGACTATCCATAGAGCAAGATAGGATTTATCGTTTTGGTAAACTTATTGGAGCAAGGTTAAACGTCACCAACAAAAAATCTAAAAAACTAATTCATCTTAAAGAAGCATACTTTAATAATCTATTTAATTTTTGTTTAGCTACCACTATTGAAAAAACCATACTTCCTCCTAAAGCTAAAGGATTTGTCTGGATAGTAGCAAAGGAGCAAGATGATGATTGATATGACCATATTTGCTAAACTTAAGGAAAAAATACCATTTCTAAGGAATAATAAACTACCAGAAGGCAAGCAGCCTAAAACTTCAAGTGAAGAGCTATTAGACGGGAAAGGAGAAATTACTCCTAATCAGGCTATTAGATATAAACAGTATAATTTATTATTACTGATTTTTGGCAGTAGCATTATTGCTGTACTTGTTCTAATCAGCATAATGCAGGGAAAGAATAAGCACAAAGCAATTATTAATGATAATCCTAAACCAAAAGTAGAGGTGGCAAGTGAAGCGTTAGACCCAGAGAAAATGTGGCGTAACCACTTTGAGGACTTACTGAATGACAATAAACGTAAATTTGATGAACGTTTACAAGGAGCAGAAACAAACTTTATCGAAAAAGAACAAAAACTACAAGAGGAGATAAAATTGGAACTAGCTAAAATGCAGGTTCAGCTAAATTTTGCTAAAAGTGAGCTAATAAGTGCGACAGAAGAGCTAAAAAGAATGCAGCAAATTCACCAAGAAGCAGAGCAAGATGTCAAAGATTTAACTAATGATGCAAATATTAGTACCGTAGACTTAAACAGCCAAATAGAATTTGATAAACCAAAAGATTCCAAGATTTACATCCCAGAGACTTCTTATGTTAGTGGTTATTTATTAGGCGGTCTTGCTGTATCTACTGCATTAAATACTCCTGATGAAAATGCTAGTCCTGTAGTAATTAGACTAACGGCAAGAGGCAATTTACCGAAGAACTTTAATCTTGATATCACTACCTGCCGCATTTTAGGAAGTAGCTACGGTGACTTATCAAGTGAAAGAGCAACTATTCGCCTAGAGAAAATGGTTTGCATTGACCCAACTACAGAACTAATAACCACCAGTAATATAGCAGGTCTTGTGCATGGATCAGATGGCATGAATGGTATTAAAGGTAGAATAGTATCCACCAGTAGTAAACATATAAAAAATGCTATGATCGGTGGAGTGATTAGCGGACTTAGCCAAAGTAGCAAAGGTCAGGAAAGCATGGCTATAACAAGTCTTGGAGCAGTTGCCACCCAAAAGAAAGGTTTTAAGGATATAGTAACAAATGGTGCTTTATCAGGTGCATCTAATGCTGCTGAGAAAGTAGCTGATTATTACTTAAGAATGGCAGAAAGTATGTCACCTGTTCTTACTATACCTGGTGGAGTAAAGGTAGATGTTATCTTCACCAAAGGTTTTTTTGTTGGGGAATTAACTACCCATAAAAAAATTAAGCAAGAAAGGAGACAAGGAAATCTAATAAACAAGAAATACCAAGAAGAGTAATAACAGGAGAAGCATAATGACAGACAAAATAGTAATAACTGAAAGAGTAACAATGGAAAGAAAAGTAATACAGCGAATTTACTCAAAAATCCTACTTGTTACCATGTTATTTAGTTTATCTGCCTGTGGTGTTTATGGTTCATCATTTACTTGTAAAGATGCAAGTGGTTTGGATTGCCTGCCTTTGAGCATAGTTGATCAAAAAATCAATAATGGAGAAATTGCTGAAGTTGAATTAAAGGAAAGGGCAAAATGTAAAGGAAGGAACTGCTACGTTAAAAGTCTTACAAAGAAACCTGATATTAAACCTAATAAAGTTCATAAAATAAAGTTACAGCAAGAAACCAAGCAGAGAATACTTAAAAATGGCAATTTGTTATATATCAAATAACTCTATGTCAAAAATAAAACATTATAGATAAGATAAAAAAGACAATTATATGAAGATAGTTAATTTTTTACAAGATATAGGAAATATTTGCGGTCTTACAGTTCCTGCAGAAGTAAATTACGATAGTAATAAGCTAATGCAAGAACATATCAATGATAATACCAAAGGAGCAAAATCTTTAGCTCCATATTTAAGCTATCGATATTTTGATCCTAAATGCAATATTTTCTTTAATGAAAATAACGTAGTAGGGTTCATGTTAGAAATAGCTCCGATAGTTGGAACAGACATTAATTTAGAAAAAAACTTAAGCCTATTTTTTAACAATGAATTACCAGAAAATTGTTATTTACAATTTTTACTAATTGCTAGCCATAACATAGAGCAAAAGCTAAAATTATGGAGTAATGCTAGAAGTAATTCTAATCAGATGTTACAGCAATTAACAGAATTTCGTAAGGAATATGTTAGTAAATGTGCCAAAGATTTTGCCAATCCACATGGCAGAATGGCTAAAGATTTCCGGATATATGTTTCTTTTAGTAAAAAAAATGACAATAGTAATAGTGTAAAATCTATTGAAGAAATAGTAGCTTTTCAAAGCAAATTAGTGAAAAAGCTGCAATCAATAAAACTATCTCCTCGTATATGTGATGCTGAAAATTTAATGTTTGTAGCAGCTGATATAGCTCAAATGCAAGTGCAAGACAGATTAAGTCGTAAATATGATCCAATCAATCCGTTAGCTAGTCAAATACTGACACCACTTTCAAGAACTATGGTGCAGGAAGATTGTCTAATTCATCTGGATAGTACTTATAGCGATAGTAGATTAAAGAACAACAAATTATCAACTAACAAATTAGTTTCTAAATGTTTTTACCCAGTTGTTCTGCCAGAACAGTGGTCGTTACTTGAGATGATTAATTTACTTGGTTCAACAAATGATTATGGCTTACCAGCAAGGCTAATAATTAGCTACACAGTGGCAAATAATGTAAGTAAAACGCAAAGCTCAAAAATTCTAGCAAGAGGACATAGAAGCATCCATGCTGCTGAGCAATGGTATACAAGACATGATACTAATTTAAAAAAAGAAGCTCTAGAGTGGCGGGAGATAATTGCTAAATCTAAAAATGGTGAACAATTTTTAACAGAATCTCTGCAAATAATGATTACTGCTCCTGAAAGCGAAATAGAAATAGCACAAGAATGCTTAACGAGTCTATACAATGCGAATGACTTCCAATTACAAATTAACAAAAACCTACAATTACCAGCAATGTTATCCATATTACCAATGCAGCAGCTGGTTAGTTGGAACTTTTTGCAGCATTTCCAATTGGTTAAAATTGCTCAAGCTAAGGAAGTAATAGCTAAACTACCAATACATGGAGAATGGAAGGGAGTTATGCAAAGTGGAGTACTATTACTAGGACGTAGAGGAGAGCTATTTAACTGGAATCCATTTGTCCGAATCAATGCTGGTAATTACAACGTATCGGTTATGGCACCATCTGGTTCTGGTAAGTCAGTATTTTTGCAGGAGTTAGCTACCTCAATGCTAGCACAAAATCTTTCAGTATTTATTTTAGATATAGGGGGTAGTTATCAAAATATTTGTGAGTTAATTGGTGGTGAAACAATTAGATTCAATCAGCATAATAATGTTTCTTTAAATCCTTTTGCTCAAATAGCAGGTAGCGGCAACAAACATGCTAAAGCTCTCTCTATGATTGGAGGAAATTGTCATCTGGTAGAAATAGGCTCAGTTACTGGGTTATCCTTAGAACAAATTGAAATGCTAACCGCTAGTACTAAACCTCAATCTCAAGAGCAAAATCATAATATTGCCAAAGATCAATGGCAAACAACACAAGATGATGATCAAGATTTAGCCTTAGATCAAAAAATAGAAATATTACAGATAGAAAATCATTTTGTTACTAAGGGACTGTTGAAAGAAGAGATAGGTATGGTATAATGAAAAAAAAGAAAAAAGAGAGTTGTAGAATGTCTTCGAATCAAATGACGATGGTATGTCTAAATCAATTAGTTAACGCAAATCATCAATATCGTAAATTTAAAGAATTATTTGATTTTGAAGTAGCAGCTAAAGAATTAAAAACTATTGAATCCAGAGCTAATTATAAAGGTTATGGCATTTTGCGACTTTTTAAATGCTTACTGTTACAGTTTATGGAAGACTTATCAGATCGTGAACTAGAAAGATATTTAAACGATAGCAATGCAGCTAAGTGGTTCTGTGATTTTGAGCTTACTGAAACTACACCTGACTATAGTGTTTTTAGTAAAGTTCGAGCCAAGATAGGTACAAATATGTTATCTAAGATTTTTAGATTATTCAGAGAACAACTACGTTCAAAAGGTTATATGAGTGAAGTATTTACTTTCGTTGACGCAAGCCATTTAATTTCTAAAGCTAGCTTGTGGGAAGAGCGAGATGAAGCTAGAAGGCAAAAATATGAGAAGTTGAACAATGAATCTCTGCCGAAAATTGCATATGATAAACAAGCTAGGATTGGTTGCAAAGGTGGCAATAAGTTTTGGTATGGTTACAAGAAACATGTTAGCGTGGATATTCAATCTGGATTGATTAATAAAGTTGCTGTAACTCCTGCTAACGTTACAGATGCAAAAGGTTTAGCCCATGTTTTACCAACTAGCGGAGCGGTATATGCTGATAAAGGTTATTGTGTTGCAACAGCAAAGGTCGTTGCTGCTGGTAGAGGAATTCATCTATGTGCCATTAAGAAAAATAACATGAAAGAGAAGAATTTTGCTCTTGATCGATATTATACTTTTATTAGGTCTCCATTTGAGAGGGTGTTTTCACAAGAAAATAAGCGACTGAGATATATAGGTATTGCAAAAAATCAATTTACTGAATTTATGAATGCAATATGTTTTAATTTGAAACGCTTAACCGTTCTGGCTATGTAAAATTAAGTATCTGGCAGAACAAAAAGCTAAAATTTATGAAAAAAAATTGCAATCTTTTAAAAACATCAGAGTCGATGATTTTTTTTGTAATTTTTTAGACAAAAGATTTTTTCTTTTTTTGAAATTAGACCAATTTTTTATCTTTCAACGGTCCCCTTTTATAAAACCCACAATGGTTGAAATAGAATGTTTGGGAGGAATGGATATTAACATATGCACGTGATCTGGCATTAGATACCCCTCCTCTATCTTACATTCTTTTTGTTGTGCTAAACTATGGGATACATCTTTTAACTCTTTCGCGTCAGTTCGGGATAAGGATGTTGCAAACATGTAGATTAACATCAAGTTTTGTTGAAGGTTTATTTTTCTTTAATGAATATGCAACAAGAGTAGATAATATATGAACAAAGGCATTTATCGGAGACCTATGTCTAGTATGTTCAAGAGCCATTTTATTTTTTAGATAATCAAAAACTGTTTCAATTAAGTTACGCTTTCGAAGTAAGATTTTTTCTTTTAAATCCATTAATTTATTTTCCATATTTTTCTTAATTCCATGAATCATTTTCAAGCCTTTCTCATATAAATTTAAGAACAAATTTTGCTTGATATATCCTTTATCAGCCACCATAATTCCAGTTAATCCTTTTGTTAATTCTGGCACTGGAACCCTATCATCTACGTTACCTTTTGTCACTTTTAACACCATAAACTCCCCTTTATTGTTGATTATCAAATGTAATTTAAAACTACTCTTGTTGCTTACTCTATGAAACCTACCAAACCTGCTATATCAAAAAATTATCTAATCCAGAATTGAGGTTATTAAGTCGCATGTTAATAAAAATTATTTCAAAGTAAAGAATATATGTTATTGCAAACATATAAAAAAAATAGTAACTTTATATTTGAGGTTTATTGCATTGTTATAGTTTTTGTAGAAGTGAAACTTTTAAATATATCTTAGTTGTTATGACAAAAACAAGTGCTAAAATTTGTTCAGGTAAACCTCTGTAATATTAAATTAACATTCTTGAGTGATGGAGGAATATATGAAAAACCATAAAAAAGCTAAAGAGTTCTGTGAGAAAGGAATTTACATGGAAGAAGGAGCTAAAGCAAGATTAATTGATGAACTAAGGAATGAAATTACAAACGCAAGATCATTAAAAGAGGTTATGCAAAAACTTGGTGAAGAGTATGGAAATAAGGAATCAAAAATGGCAATTGGTATTTTAGAAACTATGTATGAACTCTTAGGATTAAAGGATTTCCAAGACCATATTTATGATTTAGAAAAATTTTGTCTAGAATGGATGCTCACTAACAGAAATGATTTATTTGATGAAGCTTTCAATAGTATGCATAAAACAGCAGAACAGAAGAATAACGAAGACCTATTAAAGCACTTGGCAACTTATAATGAATATATAAAAAATCATATCCAAGCTAAGGAATTATATGAAGAAATAGATCCATACAAAGAGTATTTGATTATGGTAACTGATAAAATCCATAAAGCACCTGGTAATTATACATTAAAAGGATTGATGGAAGATCTTGGTGCAAGATTTGCTCATAATGAGCCTGCAGAGGCAATTAGTATTTTAGAAGCTATATATGAAGCTTTAAGTATAGAAAAAGATTTTATTGAACAAAATCAATTAAACTTAAAAGATAAAAATAAATCTTTAGATGAGGACAATAAATTAAGTATAGATGCTTTATTTTCTGAAGCTTTTTATAGTATGCATGAAATTGCAGAACGTCATCATGATCAGAAATTGTTACAAAAGCTAGAGGAGTGTTATCCTACAGAGGAAATACCTGCTATTGGTGAAGTTTACAACATGTAAGTTTAATTTTATTTAGGAGGGTTAAGATGCCAAGAGTTATTAGTCAAATAGGAGATAGTACCGATGGAGAAGATTATGAACTTGATGAAAATAACCCAAGTTCTAAAAAACATAAAGTTATTGAAAAGATGAATGAATATAATTATAACTATCAATATAAATATAGAGATGTATCTAATAAACTTGTAGATGGTTATGTAAACATTAATGTATCTTGTATATTAAAAGAAATGGGAAATCAACTTTTACAGAGTGAGAAAGTTAGAACTGAGTACAGAGAAAATATTAAATCCAAGTTTATTTCCAAAAACAGGAAAAAATATGAAGATTTGGATAACAAACTTGGGCGTGGATGGGGTCTAATTGTTAAATATTATGATCCAACTAATAATACAGTATTATCAGAAGGTGCAAGTGATTATTTTAAAATGAATGAAGAACACATTAATAAGAACTGTAAGAATGATACTGGTTATAATAATTTGGTAAGAACTAATGCAGATAGTGCAATTAAAGGAAACTACTATTTGAAGAAAACAATGAATATTCAAAA
This sequence comes from Candidatus Tisiphia endosymbiont of Ceraclea dissimilis, assembly GCF_964030735.1. Classification (NCBI taxonomy): domain Bacteria; kingdom Pseudomonadati; phylum Pseudomonadota; class Alphaproteobacteria; order Rickettsiales; family Rickettsiaceae; genus Candidatus Tisiphia; species Candidatus Tisiphia endosymbiont of Ceraclea dissimilis. The sequence goes on along the minus strand of NZ_OZ034917.1, from coordinate 230,863 downwards.
CTCGTTTAAAAACATATATAAGCTCCATAAGGAAATAAATATCCAAAAACAAAGGCAAAATACAGAACTATTTGTATTTGATACTAATACTTCTCATAATATAACAGATGCTAGCTCATTCTTAGCAAGAATAAAAGCTAGTAAAAAGTTAGATAAAGACTTAGGAAAAAATCATTTGTATGATTATAAACATGGTACAAAGAGGCTTATATCTAATTCTATTACTAAGAAAACTACACAACAAAATGAAACTTTAGAGGTTAGTAAAGGAGGGGCATTTATACACTTTAAGACAAATGAAGGTGCTTATGATACTATTGGGCAAGAGTTGAAAAGACTTATAGATGACCAGTTTATTTATAAAAGTAAACTGAAAGAATTTTTTCTATCATCTTTGAGAGGAAAAATATGTTTTGAAATTGTCAAGAACAAGACAACAGAAACTGATTTAATAGATCAGCTCAAAACAGATGTAGAGTTAATATTTGGAATAGAAGTAAAAAGAAATCCAGCTGTACTTCTAACCAATGCAATGTTTTTTGATTTAGTAGACAAAGGAATATATAAAATAGAGGAAATTGCCGACAAGATGCCAATGGCCATGAAAGGAGCTGTAGTTGCCTCTGTTATAATTGATAAAAGTATGGGTAAATCAATATATGATTATAGGGAAAAGCCAACAGGGTACAAAGAAGTAAAAGAATTAGTAGAAAAAGATGAGTCTATTTTACAAGATTGGTTAAAGTGGAAGTTAGCAATTAATAAAAAAATAGAACAAAAAGATGCTGGTAATAATTTCTCAAAGTTAGGTCTCAATGATGTTATAGAAAAGCTTAAAAATTTAAAGCTTGAAGATAAAAGTTTAGATTTTATTAAGACTGATAAGTGTAGTAATAAAGCAAAAATTAAGGATACAGAAATACCTTTTGAACTAGATACTTGTAAAGGTACATTTAGATTAGAATGGAATACAACTAATGTTAAATATAACGTTAAGGTATGTCAAATACAACAAATTTCAGCTAAAGTTTTTTATGATCTAATAAAAGATTGGTATGGAATAGAGTTATCCTGTTTAAATAAAGATGATTTTATATTACTTAAAGCAGCAGCGGAACCAAAAGATCCAGAGCTAGATCGTAGCTCTCAAGGTGACTTCAAGGTTTTGGCTGTAGATGAAGGAACGGCAGTATCTGAAATAGAGTTGTTAAAATATAAACAAAAATATAGCAAACTTAAAACTTCACTAGATAAAATGGACTCTAATAAAGTGATAACTGATAAACTCCCTAAAGTTACTGAAAAGATTAATAAAGCACTACAAGATTATGATTATTTGACATCAAAACAATTAATTGACTCCCTTGGAAAACTATTTGGGGCTACTAATAAGAATAAATCTCCTGACGAAATAATGAGTTGTTTAAAAGCTATACACTCAGGTTTAGAATCCTCAGAAGAAACTATACGTACTAAATTAAATCTAAAGGATCCCAATAAACATTTTGGTAAAGGTAAAGTATTAAGCATAGATGATTTATTTTATGAAATACTTGGTAGAATAAATGATGCAGCCACAGAGAATAACAGGGAAGATATACTGACTACTTTACAAGAGTATTCCTATGCTCCACAAGAACAAATGAACATTGTAGGTGATATAGGAATATTATAAAAGAAACAATGCTTTTATTCCAGAATATGTTCAATTAACAAATCTTCTTAGTTAACTAAAAGATAATTGAAGTATTACATGTATCGGCTAGCAATCATAAATGCAAATTTCAGCAATCGAGGAATATTTTTGGCTAAGATTAATTGCAACTATAAAATAAATTAGACTAACATTAAGTGAGAATATAATTTTCTTGGGGTCTATCAGAAAGATCATACGCATCAAGTTAAGCCATAATTGTTAATAATTTTAGTGTATTTAAGGAAGATAATCTAGTTTTACGATATTTATCTTTCAAAGAAAATTTCCCCCAATCTACAATTAATTTCTTAAGGAACTGCTTTAAATCATTAAGACGTCCAGTAATAGACAGGAATAATTCTCTTGCCCTTTTCTGTAGTTCAATAAATGCTTTGGTTAAACTAATTTCTCTATCATTTGCTAATTTTACACAATTCGATAATCCATGAAAAATAAGAACACTACATAATTTACCATATAATTCACACAAAACTCTTGCAGGTTTACTTCTCCCTTTAAGATTTTCAATTTTTACATGACTTTTATATAATTTAAATAATAATTCAATTTGCCATCTTGCTCGATAAATTATCATTATATGCTCAGCATTAACCATATCCTCTGATATATTAGTGATAAATATTGACCAATCTAGTAATCTCTGATTTCTTGAAGAAGATTTATATTTATGAGACTTAGCTAATAAATTAGCCTTCCTTCTTCTACCAATAGCCTGTTCATCAGTCAATTTATGACATATAATCCGTAGCTTAACTTTTGCTTGTTTACCTAAAAGTACATCTTTTGATAAAAAGAATTTATTATCTAATAAGTTTAATAAATCAATTCTTTCCTTAGTGGTAGGGTCATATATATTAGTATCTGCTTTATAACGACTAATAAAATATGCACCAAGTTCGATAATTTGAATAAATGAAGCTGGGACAAAATAACCTAAATCAGATATTAATAAGTCCTTAGTAGATATGTTTGATAAATGTTCTCTATATCCTTGATCAGCCCTTATACCTTCTGTTATATCGACTCTATCTAACGATTGATTTAAATAATCAAATACTACCTGTAATTTAAGAGAAGCTTGCACTGTACTACTACGCCCCTTATAGCAAGCACCGCAACCTTTATACATATCTGCCATATTGGTAGGTAGAATAATATGGCTACTATCCAATAATTTAACGCTATTAAATTGCTGCAAAATGTTGCAATCAAGCGGCATAGTATTTCTAAATAATTTCAAGCATTGTTCATACATTGACTGCATAAATTTTACTGCTACCTCAGTAAACCTAAAGTCTAAGCCTTGAGCAGAAATATCTATAGTTTCTTCACTTAAAAAGTTACGCATCCCATCAAGACTACAATTACTATCGCTCATATTACCAAACACCATAGCTTTTAGAAAAGCTGAACCAGTTATTTTGCGTTGTCTCTTAATAAATCCTGTTGTAATGGATAAATTATTGGCTGTCTCTCCAAAAAACTCTTGGCATAGTTTTGCTAAGTTTACTATTTTCTCCATAGTACAAATTCTCACAATTTAATTGTTAACCTTGCAAAAATTTATACCATATATTAGCTTCTTTTTAATTCATAATTTACTACCGTAATACCAGTACAACCTACTTGCTTTTCTTAACTTGATGCGTATGGTCATAACGATTGTGTAAGTTGAAAAAAGTAGTAAAAATAAGAATAGTAAAAAATACTTACACGAGGTTAATATGAAGAAGAAAATAAAAACAACAAATCCATCTGTAGAAAAAGTAGTGTCAGAACTTTTGTCACAAAGCAATCCATCAGAAATTTTTGGCAAAGATGGTATATTCCAAGAGTTAAAAAACAACTAGTTAATAAGATTCTAGAAAAAGAGATGGAATCTTATATTGGATATGAGAAGCATTCCAAGGATGAGAAAGAATCTGAAAACAGACGTAATGGTAGTTATGAAAAGACTATAATAGATGAAGATGGTCGGAATATAACAGTAGATGTTCCAAGAGATAGAGAAGGAGAATTTGAACCCCTATTAATTCCTAAGGGAGTTCGACAATTTAGAGGGTTTGATGAGAAGGTAATATCTCTGTATGCAAGAGGTATGACCACAAGGGAGATACAAGGACATTTAGAGGAAATCTATTCTACCAAAGTATCTGCAGAGTTAATATCTAAAGTAACTGATGGAGTTTTGGAGGATATTATAAGTTGGCAGAATCGTCTATTAAAGAGGCTTTATTAAATAGCGATATTAAAAATCAAAATGAAAAAACATTAGAAGAATTAAAGTTTATAGCAGATACTCTTATTAAAAATTTATTGGAAGTACAAGAAGATAGTAGGCAATGGGAAGAATTTCTAACAATGTTAGTGCAGAGTTTTCCTGAAGAGCAATCTGTTGGATATTGCCGTACATTAGCTAGCTATTATTTGGTTGAACAAAAATTTGGTCTTGCCAAAATACATGCAGAACAAATTTTAAAATTTGATAAGGAAGATACAACAGCACAAGATATTGTAAATATGTTTGTCAAAAAAGAGGGAAGTATAGCAGTCAGTGCAGAATTAAATGAAAATAGTGTAGAAATGCTTGGAAACAAAAATGACTGTTTATTTGATATTGATAATTAACAATCTTTAGTAATTTTTGGAGAAAAAGTATGGGATTTGAAATATCACTTAAGTTCTATAATACATGGATGTTTTTTTGGATCAAGAAGTTTCCGTGGAATATCACATTATAATGGTAATACACATTTTAGGGATTATCAAAAGAGTAGTATCAAAGATAGAGTTGAATTTGACTGTGGTGTTTACGACTACCAAGAATCAAAAGATGATAATGGAGTATTTACAACGAGATATATAGCCAAGTCCTAATAAATAGGATATAATGATGTCATTATGACATATTCAATAGATTTTCGAAAGAAAGTATTTAAGATAAAAGAAAAAGAAGGATTAAGTTTTGCAGAAACATCAAAACGTTTTGGTATAGGGAAGACAACATTAGTTCGTTGGACAAACAGACTAGAACCTAGGACAACTCGTAATAAACCTGCCAGCAAAATAGATATGGAAGTATTAAAACAAGATATTAAAGAATATCCTGATGCTTACAACTATGAGAGGGCAAAGAGGTTGGGAGTAAGTAAGACTGGGATTTGGAATGCTCTTAAACGCTTAAATGTTACTTATAAAAAAACTATAAATCATCCCAAAGCCAAAGAAAAAGAGAGATTGATTTTTCAGAATAAAATTAGTGAGTATAGAAAAGATGGGAAACCTATTGTATATTTAGATGAAAGTGGTTTTGCTCATGATATGCCTCGTACTCATGGTTATGCTGTAAAAGGAGAAAGATGTTTTGGTCAGCAAGATTGGGGGGCTAAAGGACGGACTAATGCTATAGGTGCATTACTAGGAAATACACTAGACCTCTTCGGAAACTCGCTTATGCTGAGGAATTTGAAGGAGACGCGGAACGCAGAACCGCAGCGTACTCTAATGTACGTGAGGATTCGAGTACCGCATCGACGTACAAATTACCAGCAGAAGTAGAGTTTCCGAAGAGGTCTACTATTAACAGTTAGTCTTTTTGAACATAATATTGACACTCAAACTTTTTCGAGTTGGTTAAAAAAAGATTTAATGCCAAAATTACCTGATGGTAGTGTGATAGTTTTAGATAATGCTAGTTTTCATAAGAACAAAGATATGCAGGATGATGTAATAAAAGCTGGCTATATCCTTGAATATTTACCAGCATATAGTCCTGATTTAAATCTAATTGAGCATAAATGGGCTCAAGCAAAATCTATTCGTAGAAAATACCACTGTAATATAGATCAGCTCTTTAAAGACTTTTGTCTATAACCGTTTTATATAGAATTAGCTATATTATAATTTTATAGCAAAAATTTTACTAATTAGCTATTAGTGGAGAATAAAAAAGGAGTATAATGATAGATATTAGAAAAGTAAGATTATATGACAGAAGAACAAACCAGTAATAATATTAATTACCAACCAACTATGTTTGTTGGTACCGATGACTTCAAGACATTATTACTAAATAGCGATGTATTTGTTGATAAGAGTCTAATGATCAAAGAATTATTAGAAGATAGTGGAGCAGTCACCCTAATCACCCGTCCAAGACGGTGGGGGAAGAGCTTAAATATGGATATGGTTAGGAGATTTCTGGAAATAGAAGTGAATGCACAAGGTAAGACTTTCCCGCAAGAACAAAGGGTGAATTATAAGTTGTTTAGCGGAGGAGAAGTGGATTTAGGATTTGATGAGACTAAAAAACTAAAGCCATTAAAAATTTCTAGTGTAGTAAAAGCTATGAAACGTCAAGGTCAATTCCCAGTTATTCTCATAAGTTTTAAGGGCGTTAGGGGAAGTAGTTATGAGGAAATTGAAAGTAAAATCAGCTATCAAGTAATAAAGTTATTTAGTAATTATCGTTATTTGGAAACTTATTTAACAGATAAGGAAAATTTATTAAATGATGCTCAAAAGAAACAATTAACTAGATATTTTACTGGAAAGTTTAACAAAGTAGAGCTTGAAAATAGTTTAAAATTTTTAAGCGATTTACTTTATAAACATTTTAATCAAAAAGTTTACATACTAATTGACGAGTATGATACGCCAATTAATAGTGCATATATGAAATTTGGCAATAATATAGAAGAGTTTGAGGAAGTACTATCTCTATTCCGTGCAATATTTGGCAATAGTCTTAAGGGCAATGATTCGTTACAAAAAGGCATCATTACCGGTATATTACGAATTGCTAAGGCTAATTTACTTTCAGATTTGAATAATTTAACTGAGTGTAGTCTATTAGATGAGAATTTTACAGACATCTATGGCTTTACTCAAGCAGAAGTTGATGAATTATTAAGCATCGTACCAACTAAAACTAATCGAGAAGAAATTAAAAATTGGTATAATGGGTATAATTTTGGTGGAGAAATCATTTATAATCCTTGGTCAATTATGAGATGTTTAGCTCAGAAGGGCAAGCTTGATCACTATTGGATTGATAGTGGTGGAACTGATTGGATTGATCATATACTGCTCTCAGATGAGATGCAGCAAGATATCCAGGCTTTAGCTGCAGGTAAAACTATTACTTCTTCTATTACTAAACATATAAGTTTTGCTGATATCAACCAACCAGAAGGGCTATTTAGCTTACTGTTATTTAGTGGTTATCTAAATCCTGCGACCAAGATACCAGAAAGAGACATTTATGATCTATCTGTTCCTAATTATGAAGTAAAATATATTTATGAAAAGAGAATGCTGCAATGGGTTACTAAACAAATAGAAATTGATAATTCGGGCTATTATTCTTTCGTTACTTTATTACCAGATGGTAAAATAGAGGAGTTTAAAGAGCGTTTGCAAGAATTATTGCAAAATTCTACTAGTTTTCATCAAACAGGAGCAAAGAAAGCAGAACTGTTTTATAGTGGCTTTATGCTCGGCTTTATTAACATGCTAGGACCTAATTATATAATATCGAGCGAACAAGAATCAGGTGATGGGCGACCAGATATTGTAATGATCCCAAAAATTGGCAAAGGTGATAAAGCGATGATTATCGAGTATAAAATCGCTAAATCCTCAGAAGACTTAGGCTCTATAGCTAAATCTGGTCTGCAACAAATTATTGACAGGAGATATGACGCTAAAATAAAAGAACATCAACATATTAAAAATATCATCAAAATTTCTATGGCATTTTCTGGAAAAAATATGGAGTTAGAATATGAAATAACGAAGCTCTAATAATAGAGCGTAAGCGTTTGAATTACGAGTAATTTAGTGTCTGACTGGGTTCGGAAATTGTTCACTACGCCCCGCCAAGACTTATCACCCTTCCAGGGTTTTCTAATTTTATAAAGCAATCCATATGCTCCCTATATGCTCCTTACGAATTGGAAAATAAGGAGTATATTTGCCTTCAACCCCTCTTTAGTACTGGTGTTCAGCTGGAGGGATTATGCAACAAATAGTCAACTCTTCCTCCACCCCTACGATATTGGTGCTAATAATACTGACAATAATACTATTGTCTATAATTTTGTGCCACCTGAGTGGTTTGATCTTAGAACTAGTTGTGGTGTTATTTTAGTATATTTTTAATCGAAAAACAATGTAAATTTTGTAGGAATACGCATTATTCTAGCGAAATAATGTGCGACTAATTTCGAAAAATCTGCATAGTTTTGTAGAAAAAATAGGCTCAAAATAAACCAATAAAAATTTTGTAGATCGCAGCCTAATATATTGTCACTATGTTTCAGTTTATTTTTTATAAAAAAAACAAAAAATTATAAAAATTTTGCTAATTACCTCTTAGTGGATAATAAAATAAGGAGTATAATGATATTATAGTTAGAAGGAAACAATAAAAACAATGATAGAAGAAAAAAATAAAAATAATGTTAATGATCAGCTAAGTATATTTGTTGGTACCGATGACTTCAAGACATTATTATTAAATAGTGATATATTTGTTGATAAAAGTTTGATGATCAAAGAATTACTGAAAAGTAGTGGTGCAGTTACCCTAATCACCCGTCCAAGACGGTGGGGGAAGAGCTTGAATATGGATATGGTTCGTAAATTTCTGGAAATAGAAGTAAATGCACAAGGTCAGCCTCTGCCACAAGAACAAAGGGTGAATTATAAGCTGTTTGTTGGTGGAGAGGTGGATTTGGGGCTAGCAAGTGGTAGAAAAAAGTTGTTTAAACCACTTAAAATATCTGAGTATCCAGATATTCTTTTAGACTATCAAGGTCAATTTCCAGTTATTCTAATAACTTTCAAGAATATTAAAGGTAGTAGTTATCAGGAAATTGAAAATAAAATCCGATATAAACTAACTGAATTATTTAGGACTTATCATTACTTAAAGCAATATCTAGAAAAAGATCATAATACCCTAGATGATGGTGAAAAAAATCAATTAACTAGATATTTTACTGGAGAATTTAATAAAGTAGAGCTTGAGAATAGTTTAAAATTTCTAAGCGATTTACTTTATAAACATTTTAATCAAAAAGTTTACATACTAATTGACGAGTATGATACGCCAATTAATAGTGCCTATATGAAATTTGGCAATAATCTAGAAGAGTTTGAGGAAGTATTAGCTCTATTTCGTGAAATATTCGGCAATAGCCTCAAAGGTAATGATTCATTACAAAAAGGTGTCATTACCGGCATATTGCGTATTGCTAAGGCTAATTTGCTTTCAGATTTGAATAATTTAACTGAATGTAGTCTATTAGACAAAAAATTTGCTCGCAGTTATGGGTTTACTCAAGTAGAAGTTGATGAATTATTAACCAAAGTTCCACTTGAAACTGATCCAGAAGAAATTAAAAATTGGTATAATGGTTATAATTTTGGCGGAGAAATCATTTATAATCCATGGTCAATTATGCAATGTTTATCAAGACAAGGTGAGCTTGATCATTACTGGATTGACAGTGGAGGAACTCAGCTGGTTGATAAAGCATTACTGTCTGATGAGATGCAAGAAGACTTACGGAATTTAGTTACTAGTAAAACTATTACTTTACCCATCATGAAACAAATAAGTTTTGCTGACATCAATAAACCAGTTGGGTTATTTAGCTTACTGCTATTTAGTGGTTATTTAAACCCTACTGCTAAAAACCCAGAAAAAAACATTTATGAATTATCGGTACCTAATGAGGAAATAAAATATATCTATGAAGCACGAATGCTCAGATGGTTAGCTGATCAATTAGAAACTGACGATTCTAGATATTATTCTCTTATCAATTTATTACCATCTGGAAAAATAGAAGAGTTTGCATCTAGGTTGCAAGAATTATTGCAAAATGCTACAAGTTTTCATCAGGTAGGAGAGAAGAAGGCTGAACTATTTTATAGTGGTTTTATACTTGGTTTGATTAATACTTTAACCACAGATTATGTCATAGACAGTGAGCGAGAATCATGCGATGGTCGCCCAGATTTGGTAATGATCCCGAAAGTGGGTAAAAGTGATAAAGCGATGGTTATTGAGTATAAAATCGCTAAATCCTCAGAATATCTGGCTGATATATCCAAACTTGGCTTACAACAAATTATTAATAGAAAATATGATAGTAAAATAAAAGAGTACTCACATGTAAAACAAATATTAAAAATTTCCATGGCATTTTGTGGAAAAAATATGGAGTTGCAATATGAGGTAACGAAGCTCTAATAATAGAGTGTCATGACTTGGATAATAAGCAATTTAGTGTCTGACTGGGTTCGGAAATTGTTCACTACGCCCCGCCATTCGGCACAATTTGCTACTTTTTGCAATTCTGTGAATGGAAAATCCAGAACGTAATGCAGTTTACAGCCCTCGAGTGTTAGGTTCGAAAACATAAAATTTAATAATTCCCTTTTTTCAACAATTGTCGAACCTTTAAAAGTTTCATAGGCTTCAGAAGCTAGAGTTATCAAGGTTGAGACGGTATCAGTAAATTTGTCATCTGCTTCATCATAAATGAGTCTGTCATAACGATTGTGTAAGTTAAAAAAAGTAGTAAAAATAAGGTAATAGAAACCAGCAAGTTATTTGAAATTATTACTATGTTCTTTGTCACCTAATTTTATGGGTTTAACTATAATATTTCAGGATTTTTTATTTGTAAGGTTTTTAATACTTCTTTAATTTGCTTTAGTATTTCATCTTCCCTGCCCTCAATAGCTTTTCTAGGCTCTTCTGGACTCCAAGCTCTTAAAATTTCATTCCTGATTAATTTTTTATTGCAAAAGATACCGTAATGTTCTAACGTTTGTTATTCCAACTGTTATTCTAACCAGCTTCTTAATAAAGTCAATCTTTAGTTGTCGGTTCTTTTTCTTCATCTATTCTAAGTCGAATCTCGATAAATCTTTGGCAAAACCTTATAAAATTTCTTGCTAACTTTCTTGATTCTTCTTCACTTATCTCTTGATCATGTGAACTACGAATGGTTGATGCTAAATTATTAAATATTTCTTCTGCTGTTCTTTTACCTTTACTCATATTTTTTCTCATGTTTTTATCACTTTATATTTTAATTGTTCTAATAGTTTTTTTTCCAAGACGTCTGTACTAATTCCATAAAAATCATTAGGAGTAACAACTCCATGAGTTGCTAAAAAAATTCTTTCCATCACTTTGGGTCTTGGGATACTGTCTTCGTAGAGATATTTGTAAATGTTAGCTGATGAGACTTGAAATAATTTATCAACCTTACCGGTTTGTAAATTATTTACTTTCATCCAAATTGATAGTTTCATAATAACCTTTAAATAAAAATTAATTGTAATGTAAATAGATATATAGGAACGATTTTTAGCCTGATGTCTAGTATTTAATGTTATTTATAAAACTATTAACTTGTGTGAAATAATCACTTTTAGTAACCTAAGATTGTAATTGTTATTTACTAACACATCAAAATTCTAGTTGTAACAATATCACGATCTTATTGAGAAAACAAAAGACGGGGTTGTAACTTAAATAGAATAAAGTATAAAAATTACTATTTTTTTAAACCAATATATAATAAACTGTTGCAAGAATTTTTATTTTTAGTTAATATTTACTTTATTATTAAAGTAATGTAGTGGTATTTAAATGGAAGATATTAATGATTGGCAAATAAAATACGAAAATTGTAAATATGCGGATAGGTTACTAATACCAAATCACTATCTAATTAACAAGATACTATCCAATTCCAAGCACATATAGATTTGACAATTGCAGGATTATTTTCATAATAATTACATGCTGTGATTAGTTGATTTTCTATAGCATTCATTGAATCAAAAGCTAGGTTATAAAAGAATTTTTCCCTCATATCATCCCATATATTTTCTTGTGGGTTTAATTGTGGGCTATATGGTGGCAAGTAAGCTAGTTTAATATTATTAGGTAATAATTCTTTATCGAGTTTATGTGCAGCAGCTCCATCGCATACTACTAAAAGAAAATTATCCTTATAACGCTTTGCCATTTCTTGTAGCATTAACATCATCCAATCTTGGTTCATTAAAGGCAAAATAAGGAAACAACTAGCACCGTCAAATGGACAAACTGCCCCATAAGTATAAGTATATTCACGAATAATTTGTTTCTTAAGTAAAGGCCTGATTCCAGCCGGAACCCAGCAACGCCTTAATGAATCTATACGACCAAAACGTGCCTCATCTTGGAAGAATATCTTTAATTCCTTGCCTTCAGTTGCTGCTGATACTCTTGCTTCTTTAACCATATCAGGCCACTTTTTTTAAAAGTTTCTACCGCATCCTTCTTTTGTTTAGGATGGTATGGTCTTGGTGCAATTTTACGCCACCCATGCCTATGAAGCAGCCTATAAGCTGTGTAACGTGCTATTTTACTACCAACCGTTTCCTCAAAAATCTTATGCACCTTGCTAATTTCTACTATCCCACCATTAACGGCATTCTGTTCTATCTTTTTAAGCATCTCACGTTCTTGCTCTTGAGTTAGATAACTTCTGTATCTCCCACCTTTCTTCCTGCTACATAGTGCCTTTAAGCCTTTTTTTCGACATTGACTATGGGTTCTGTGAACATGACTTTCTGATAATCCTGTAACTTTAGCAATCAATGATGTCGGCATTTTTTCACTCACTCTTAGATAGATTGATTGATAACGTCTAAATTCTTCTTTAGTCTTTGCTTCATTCATTAATTGTTTCACTTCTTCTACATTAACTTCTAATACCTTATACCCTCTAGACATCTTAATTAACACTATACTATCTTAAATAACACACTATAGCATCTATATTATTAAATAGATAGTGATTTGGTATAAGTAAATTATTTGAGCTAAACCAGCAAGTAACTATACCTGTAAATATTAATGAGATTACAAAAGCTATCTATTACGCCAAAAAGTATCATGGTAGCCAAATGCGACAATCCGGCGATCCATATTATTCTCATCCAATAGAGGGGGCGTATATGGTTGCTGAATATACCGCATTAGAAATGCCAAAATATTACAGAACTGATATGATCATTACCAGTTTACTACATGATACTATTGAAGATACAGCTTTTACCGAAGAGATGATTGGTAGAGCTTTTGGTGAGCAAGTTGCTAGTCAAGTGATGGATATCACAAGAATAAAAGAGGATGGGCATAAGATTAGTTCAGCAAAAATATTAGAAATTTTGTATAAACAAAAAAAAATGTGATATATTGGTGATTAAGGTATTTGATAGACTTCATAATACACAAACCATAGGAGCAAAATCTCCTGAAAAGATTAAGAATATAGTTGGTGAAACAGCACAGAGTTTTTTAGCGATATGCACTTATCTTGGCTATATAAAATTGGAGAATTATTTGTATAAATTATTCTATAACTCTATATGTAGAGAACATAATACCAACGAACTAGAAATTACTTATTAAATTATTAAACATTGCGTAACTTCTCCAACATTGCAAAATGACGCAGACCAAATCCATATGCCACAAGGAAAGGCACAAATAATATTACTATGCCCCAATTACCAAAATGCTCTATTAAATAAACTAATCCAAAAGAAGTAACAATAAACATTATCGCCCGTACTACAGCAAATGAGATACTGACACATCTAAAACGTTTAAATACAGGAAACTGCTTATAAAATATTGGAGTTGCTGGAAATACTCTTGGTCCAAATATCACTATAAAGAACTGCAATAATAATAAATAAAAAGGAGATGGGATATTAGTCAATAAATATGGTAAGAATATAATAGTACTAGAAAAAATCACTAATCGTGTCTTTGAAATTTTTAGTGGAGATATCTTATAACTTAAATAATTATATGCAATACCAATAAGTAAACATGCTGTTGCAATAATCAAGTTATGAGCAATAATTTGCTGAGAATTATAATTTAGGGTAGTTCTAAGTATAGCACTACAATGCACATATAGCAAATAAAAACAAATTGGTCCAGTAGACTCAATTGATAAATAAGCTAATATAGTTTTTATATTAACTTTTTCATTTAACATTTCTTGATTAGTAATATCTTTTTTTTCTAGACCAAAAGTTTTAAGTTTATTTATCAGCCTTCTGGTTGCATCAGCAAATTCTGGAGTTTCTCTAAGACGCGTCCTTGCAATAGCTCCCACTATGGCAATCACTGCACCAAATAAAAAAGCATATCGCCAGCTAAAGCTATATGCAGTAACAAGCGTTGCAACACCTAAAGCAAATACTGCTCCTAGATCAGCAAATATTGAAATACAACCAACAACAGGATATTGCAGTGGTGGTTTGGTCATTTCCGTTAAATATAATTCAGCCCCTACTACTTCTCCTAAGGATGACATACCTTGGACTATCCGACAAATAGTGATTAATACCGAAGCGGTAATCCCAATTTGGGCATAAGTAGGCAAAATAAACATCATCAAACAAGAACATGCCATCATGAAAGTTGTAATAACTACCGTAGATTTACGACCTACTTTATCGCCTATCCAACCAAATAGCAAAGCCCCAATTGGTCGAAAAACAAAAGTAGCACAGAAAGCAAAAGCCGACAGCAGAGTTGCAGTGTGCGGATCAGTCTTTGGAAAAAACAACTCATTCAACAATACTGCCATATGGACATATAGCATTAAGTCAAAATATTCAAGGAATGTGCCAATTGACAACAGTCCAACAGCTTCTTTTTGTTCTCTGGTAAGGCTAGTCTGGCGATCAGGGATAATCCTGGTATTTTCTTGAACAATTTCACTCATAATTGACATGGTTTTGTTGTTGACCTCTGATAGCTCATAATTTCTCCAGTGATTAATTTCTGTATTCTGTGTTAATATTATTTAGTATATAACATTTTATCGCTGCACTAAGTGATATAAGAAAAATAATTTTTACCCATAATTTGTCATTTCCGCCTACTTATTATCATACCTGCGTAAGCGGGAATCTGGATACCTGCATACGTAGATATGACACAAAACAGGATTGCTTCGCTCTAACTTCTTGCCTCCTAGCATAACACCGATTATTTTTTGCAACTTTTAAACTGCCATGATGGACTCTAAAACCGCTTCTTTCTGTAACTTTCAACAGTTGTGGTGTTTTTTCTCACGAATATTTTTTATAAGTTTAAATTTTGTTAGTAATAGTTACAATTTTAATTAAATATAACCTACATTAAATAGTCAACTAATTTTTTATTAAAAAAATAATGAATTCAATTTAAATTAATATATAATTTTTTATAGTTTAATCGCTAAGCCGTTGTAAATAATATTTAATAAAAGGTATAAAATGCTAGAAAACAACTCAGATCAAGATAATTCAGTTCAAGAAGATATATGGCGTAATGAATTAGGGGAAACATATGAGGAGCAAGAGGATCGTTTAGATCGTGAAGAATCTATTAGAAAACGCAATGCGATTATATTTGTTTTTATTCCGATGTTAATAGGGTTTTTAATATTTACTCATTTTTTTCTTAATTACATAGAAGAAAAGAACAAACTGGCGAGACAACAACAATCAACTATCATTAATAGTAGTCAAGATACAAAGAAAGAAAATTAGGAGAGAAGTACAGTTATAATAAATTATATAAATGGTATTATTAGCCCAGATATTGCATGATAAATTATTACAAGGGGTTCAGAGGTGAATATTGGCACCTTTATACAATATCTGGGTTAGATTTTATAATTTATACAAAGTTGGCAAGATTAGTAAGAAATTAGCTATTGAAAAAAAATATATAACTAACAATCAGGGGCAAATTTATAGTGTCTGTAAGATCAAATCTTGACTTCTACAAAATTTCTAGTTGTAACAATATCACGATCGTAACATGGCATTAAAGTTTTATAGCAACTTGAGAAAACAAAAGATGGGGTTGTAACTTAAATGTAACAAAGTATAAAAATTACTATTTTTTTAAACCAATATATAATAAACTGTTGCAATAATTTTTATTTTTAGTTAAAATATACTTTATTATTAAAGTAATGTAGGTATTTAAATGGAAGATATTAGTGATTGGCAAGTAAAATACGAAAATTGTAAATATGCTGATAGGTTACTAAGTAAATTATCTGAGCTAAACCAGCAAGTAACTATACCTGTAAATATTAATGAGATTACAAAAGGTATCTATTACGCCAAGAAATATCATGGTAGCCAAATGCGACAATCCGGTGATCCTTATTATTCTCACCCGATAGAGGTGGCGTATATGGTTGCTGAATATACAGCATTAGAAATGCCAAAATATTACAGAACTGATATGATCATTACCAGTTTACTACATGATACTATTGAAGATACAACTTTTACCGAAGAGATGATTGCTGTGATCTTTAGCAAGCAAATCGCTAGGCAAGTGGAAGATTTGACTAGAATTAAATCCTATGGGAAGATTAGTGCTGCAGAAATATTGAATATATTATTTCAACAAAAGAAATATGATGTATTATTGATTAAGCTATTTGATAGACTGCATAATATGCAAACTATAAGAGCTAAATCTCCTGAAAAAGTAAGAAAAATCATAGTAGAGACTCTTAGTAGGTTTATGAGCCTTAGCATGTACTTCAATACACCAAAAATTGAACAAAATTTTGCAAAATTATGTTCTGAAGTAATACATAGTTATTATAAAACTAATAACTATGATTCACAGTTACGGTTCTCTAACCTTGCAAAGTAAAATACCCCAAATCCATAGCTTATTACTATAGGTAACATAATACATAATATTCCTAGTTGCCCCATATACTTTGTACAATATATGAAACCAAAAGAGGTAACAATAGAGATTGTGGCATGTGCTAAGGCGTATACAACACTACTACACGTAAATCGTTTAAAAACAGGAAAATATTTATAAAAAATTGCACTAGCTGGAGATGAGTCAGGTGCAAATAATATAATCAATATTTGTATTATCAATAAATGTATAGGGGTGCTGACTTTATCAAGAAAATAAGGGCAAAATATTATAAAAGTAAAGAAAATTACCCACCTGACTTTAATAATTTTTAAAGGAGATATCCTATAACTTAGATACGATAATAACAACATGGTGAATAGTTGTATTATCGAAATAAAAAAGTTATGATAAAGAACATCTTCAACACTATAAAAAAAAGAATTCTTGAGTATATTACCACAATAAAAATACACAAAATATGTTGGCACTGGACCAGCACATTGAATTAAAAAATAAAATAATACCGTTTTTTTTTGCACTTTCTCTTCTAAAATTATATCACCTTTTAATATTTTTTCATCAATATAGTGCTGATCAAAAAATGCTTTTAATCGTAATTTTGCATTAGCAAATTCTGGGGTTTCTCTTAACTTAGTTCTAGCAACTGTACCTATAGTGGCAATTATTATTCCAAAGGCAAAAAGATAACGCCAATTAAATCCATAATTGGTAATTAAGAACCCTAAGCCTAATGCAACCATTGACCCTAAGGAAGCACAAACCGCAATTACCATTACCACAGGATATTGTATTGGTGGTTTGGTTATTTCCATTAAATATAGTTCTGCTCCTACCCTTTCACCTAAGGAAGATATACCTTGTATTGCACGGCATATACAAATAATCCATGAAGCCGTAATACCAATTTGTTCATAAGTCGGTAAGGTAGCCATAATAAAACACGAGGTTGCCATCATAAAGGTTGTAATAGTGATAGTTACTTTTCGACCAATATTATCTCCTATCCAACCAAACAATAATGCTCCGAATGGTCTAAAAACAAAAGTGATACTATATGCAATTGCAACAAAAAAAGAGGCAGATTCTGGGTCATTTTTAGGGAAAAATAGGTTATTGAGAAAAACTGCCATATGGACATATAGCATTAAGTCAAAATATTCTAGGAAAGTTCCTATTGAAAGTAACCCAACAGCTTCTTTTTGTTCTTTTGTAAGGCTAGTCTGGCGATCAGGGATAATTCTGGCATTTTCTTGAACAACTTTACTCATAACTAACTCTAATAATTGTTTTCTTCGGAATAAGTAGCCGTATTTCTAAAAGCAATAGGTAAATCACCATACTTTTTTGCCAATCTATCAAAATAAAATAATCCGTAGGCAAAACCGATAATTATTGGAATCATAACAACCAATAATCCCCAATGACCAAAATAGTCAGTAATGTAAGCAAACCCAAAAGCAATGATTATATACATCAAAGCCCGAGATACAGCACGTACCATACCAACACAAGTAAAACGTTTAAAGACTGGAAAGTTTTTATAAAAAATGGGAGCAGATGTACCTAAGCACTCCTCCAATAAAACTATAACGAATTGGATCAACAATAATTGATAAGGGGAATTAATATTATTCAATAAATATGGACAAAATAAGATAAAAATAGCAGATATGATCAGTATAATTTTTACGGTTACTAATGGATATACTTTAAAACTTAAATAAGATAATGTTAATAAAGTTATAAGTTCCATTAGACAAACCATAAAATTATGCTGAATAATTTCAGCTATGCTATAACCAAAGTTAGTTTTTAAAATATTAGCACAATATATATAAAGGAAATAAAAACATATCGGTCCAGCACATTGTAATAAAAAGAAAGCTAGAATAGTTTTTTTATCAACTTTTTCTTGCCACATCGGGTTATCCTTTAAGCCAGATGTATCAGTATTAGTTTTTTTAAAAATTTTTTTTATTCGACGTTTGGCATCAGCAAATTCTGGGGTTTCTCGCAACTTTGTCCTTGCCACAGACCCAATCAATGCCACTGTTGCCCCCAGCCAAAATGCCAGACGCCAGTTAAAACCATACGAAGTTACAAGTGAGGCAACCCCTAAAGCCACTAACTCTCCTAAAGAACTAAAAGCCCATATCAATGACACACTTGCGTATTGGATTGGTGGCTTAAGCGTTTCGGTTAAATAAAGCTCTACTCCTGTCATCTCTCCCATAGAAGATATACCCTGCATAGCCCGGCAAATGGTTACTATCCAGGTAGCTGTCACCCCTATCTGAGCATAGGTAGGTAAATTAGCCATAACAAGGCACGAAAACGCCATCATAAAAGTTGTGATGATTACGGTAGATTTACGCCCAATATTATCACCCAACCAACCAAATATTACTGCCCCAATCGGTCGAAAAACAAAGGTAGCACAAAAAGCAAAAGTCATCATTAAAGAGGTTGAGCGAGCATCAGTTGGCTCAAAAAATAACTCATTAAGCAGCCCTGCCATATGGACATATAGCATCAGATCAAAATACTCAAGAAAGGTACCTACTGAGAGTAACCCGATGGCTTCTTTTTGTTCTTTTGTAAGGCTAGTCTGGCGATCAGGGATAATTCTGGCATTTTCTTGAACAACTTTACTCATAGTTGCTCTGATTTTGTTGTTGACTTATGATAGCTCATATTTTTTCAATATTTTGTGTTAATATATTTAGTATATAGTATTTTATCGCTGCACTAAGTGATATAAGAAAAATAATTTTTATTCTGTCATATATGGACGAGTGAATTTGTCAAGAAAGAAAATAAAAAAATAGAGCCACAAAGGAAGCGGTCATATATTCGGCATCAAGTGCCATAATGGTTTCTGCATTCTTATAAATATCCTTGAGTGACCTCTCATTCCCACGGCTTCTAGAGCCTCGACATAATTACGGATTTTATTCAGAATACTTATTCATTAACTCTTTAACTTTCGTTCTCTTTATTGTTACTATTCTTTACTCACAATATTTATCAATTACCAATTTTTATTTAGTTGACATAGTTTCTTCTTTTTTTCCAACTAAACTAATTTGCAACATATTCGCTACCATTGGTGACTACTGCATAAGCAATCCTTGCTAACTTATTTGCTAAACCAACACATATAATATTATATGATTTATTTTCAGCAAATTTCTTCACTGCCCACTGCACTAGTTTATCTTTTGATTCCTTATCACTTTTTGCTCTTATTGCTATTGTCCTTGCGGCTTGAATCAACATAGTTCTGGCATATCTATCTCCTTGTTTGGTAATCCCTCCTAAAACTATCTTATCTCCTGAGCTATGTTGCTTTGGTACCAAACCAAGCGAAGCAGCAAAATCCCTCGGGGTTGGATAACTTTCCATTGGGGCTACACTCAAACAACTAGCATTGATTGCTCCAATGCCAAAAATTGTCTGCAACCTAGTAGCTTTCTCACTTTGCTTATTATTGCTGATAATCAGCTTTTCTAAAGTTTTTTCTTTGTCACATAAATCCTCAATTTCTTTACATTCTAAAAGTAAAATTGACCTTACCCCAGAATTTATATAACCTTTACTATACGCTAACTCTACCTCCAGCCTACATGATTTGCAAAATTTATTTTTACTTAATTTTGTATTATAGCCATATTCACATAAACTTGATATTGTAGAATTAGTTTTTTGCACACGATCTCTGATCGTATTACTTCTAATTTTATGCAAGAATTTTATATCTTGTTCCTCCTTGCTTTTTAGTAGCACAGTTTTTAATTCTGGATCACGAGCCGCTTTGCATATTACTAACGCATCGTTATAATCATTTTTCTGTTTCGATGTAGCATAAACTTTTACATCTTTTGTTTTCATTAGTTTGACTTGCAAACCAAGCTTAGCAATTTCCTGTGACCAATAATTAGCTCCTCCACATGCCTCCATAGCTACCAATGAACTTTTATCGAGATTGCTTAAATAGGCTATTAACTCATCTCTTGTAACTTTTTGGTAACCTATTTTTTTGCCATTTTGATCGACTTGCACCAAGTGCATACTATTTTTTGCTAAATCTATTCCTATTATAGTATTTTTTATGCTATTATTTATCATGGTATGGACCTATTAATTAAATTATTATTTAATTTGGAGCAGCTGAAAACTATTTTTCAGCTGACTCCGTACAAGTAAAGCATATTTCGCTTCACTCGTCCATACCATCATTCCAGCATCTAATTTGTCATTTCCGCTTCGGTGCGGAATCTAGATACCTGCCTACGCAGGTATGACATTTTACACAAGGGGGACAAAACAGGATTGCTTCGTTGGCTTACGCCTTCTCGCAATAACATTTTTACCCATATTCTGTCATTCACTCATCTAAAGAATTAAATATAACCTGCATTGAATAGTCAACTAATTTTTTATTAAAATATATTTATTGTTCTTAATAAAAACAATGTTCAATAATTCACTGGCATTAGATATGGTTTTGATGGTTAATACCCCTTAATTTCGTGTGGTATTTTAGCAATATCTCTTTTATTTCCTTCGGGGATGATTACTGTAGTAATATTTTCTCTATAGCTAATTTTCGTGATTCTTTCATTGCAAGCTCTCTGAAGCTTTACATATAAAATTTAATGACCTAATTATCGTACTAAATAACGCCAAAGTTTGTCGGTACCTTTGCTAATGCCAATTCTAGGGGTAGTAATAAATTGAGGAGTATCACCTACGTCAATAACACAAAAGGATTGATTACTAGTCATATCTTGACCATTTTGGGTTTTATTAATTCCAAGGGTACGACATAATTTACCAGGCCCATCAAGTAAAACTGCTGAAGGTTTGTATTGATATACTCCTCTAATTAATACAGCAGCTGGAAACCCTGGTTTTTCTGTCACTATATTTAAACAATAATACATACCATAAATTAAATATACATAGGCATTACCTGCAGAACCATACATAAGCTTTGTACGAGGTGTTATCCCCCTGACTGCATGGCAAGCAGGATCATCTTCTCCAACATAAGCTTCTGTTTCAATAATTCGTGCCTCTATATTACCAAAACACAGAACCTTGCCCAGTAGTTCCTGTGATACAATAAGCGTATCTCTTTCATAGAATGATTTTGGAACTATTGTAGACATCTTAGCCTTTGCAAAAAAGAAGAAGACCCATTATAACATATTCTTATGTAGATTATGAACCAAAAAGAGGCAATCATTTGAGTATGCATGATAATGATATTAAAGATCATGATAATTCATCAATTTTGCAGATCGATAAGAATTTAGATTTTTATCGATATAAAATTACTATTGAATATTTAGGAACTGCTTTTGTTGGCTGGCAGAAGCAGAAAGGTGCTTTATCTATTCAACAAACACTGGAAGATGGTATCCATAAATTTACTGGTGAAATAGTAACGGTTCATGGAGCTGGCAGGACTGATGCAGGGGTTCATGCTTTAGGGCAAGTAGCACATTTCGATTTAGTGAAATATATGTGTCCTTATAAAGTTATGCAGGCTATCAACTATTTTGTGAGATCTTACAATATAGCGGTAGTTGATTGTGTTCTAGTAGACAAAGATTTTCATGCAAGATTTTCTGCTTTAGAACGTCATTATGTCTATAGAATTATCAATAGACCTAGCCAAGTTATAATAGATTTAAATCGTGCTTGGTGGATAAAACAACCTCTTGACGTTGAAGCAATGAGACGCGGGGCTTCCTACCTCATAGGACATCATGATTTTAGCTCATTTAGAGGTAAATTTTGCCAAGCAAAGTCACCTATAAAAACCTTATCCGAATTAATTATTATCCAAAAAAATGAAGAAATAAAAATATATTTTTCTGCTCGATCTTTTTTACATAATATGGTTCGAAATATTGTTGGTAGTTTAGTATTAGTTGGACGAAATATATGGCAGGAAGATGATATCCAAAGAGTTCTGAATGCTAAAAAAAGAGAAATAGCCGGAGCAAAGGCTCCGGCATGTGGGCTGTATTTCCTTAGAGTTGACTATAATGACTTATCACTACTTCAAAAATTGTTTAAATAACTTTTAAAGTAGTGGCTAATGCAAAATAATTATTTATTGGGTCTTTACTTCTACTTGTACAACTTTCTTAATGTTGTTATCGAAATATAAAAGTAAATCAAATTTATCACCAACTTTTAGTGTAGTTTTTAAATCCAAAAGCATAATATGCATACCGCCTGGCTGTAAAATAGCACTAGTTTTCGCTGGAATGACTAGCTTATCTAGTTGTACCATTTTGCTAACACCTTTTTCGTCAACAAAACTTTTATGTAATTCAACCTTGTTAGCGACCTCGGAAGAAACATTTACTAAATTATAATTTGTATCAGAATTATTAACTATTTCAAGATATATTGCAGAATTATTACGTTTGCCAATAGTAGTTGATATGGAAGGTCTTGCCCAAGCGTTTCGTGTGTCAATGGAAGTAGCTAATGTCGCCGTATTATCCGGATTACTGTTGTTTGGAGCGGCGGCAAAGCATACTGACAGGCTAAAACATAGGATGGTAGCAATGATGGCTATTATATTCTTCAGTATCATATTATCCTCATAAATTAAGTTACTCGAGTCATTCATTAGACCTCTTGCATAACCTAAAGATAATTGAGGAATTTTTAGGAAAAACGAAGTCGAATACCGCAGTGTACTAAGATGTACGTGAGGAACGGAGACGAGTTTTGACAACAAAATTACCAATTAGATTAGGTTATGCAACAGATCTATTATAGTATACACTATATTATACATACACTAAGTATATTTAGTATATAATTCTAATTTTGGTTTATTTTAATAAATTTTTGTTTAACAGGATCCCAATTATAGTGAACATTTACTGTTTTAATTTCCGTAACTGTAATGTCTCCATTAGATAACTGTGCAACATCAAAACCTTTTTGGATAGATTCAGTAATTAGAGTCGTTGATTGACAAATATATCTAACATTAAAAAAAGGATTATTATCAGTATCTAATGAATTGGTAGCTTTCTTAGTTAGGCTATTCAAAATAGGTATGTTTTTTTCTTTCATTCTAGATAACTTCAGATATTCTGTACTGTTTTATAGCAGTTTTGTAGTAAAGTGGCAAGGTTTGTTATTAGGTTAATTTTAGTATAATTAGTTTTTTTATAATGAGGTGTGTGTAGTGCTAGAAAATATTGATTTTTCAAACTCGTCAATAAGGCTATTTTTCTATTTCTTAAAGAAAAGAAAAATTAAACTAATCGTTTTAGGTTTGTTATGCATAATGTTGGGAACGATACCTACTATTGATGGTGTATTGCTCCAAAAGATTATAAATTTGCTAGAGTCTTTCTCTGATGAAGAAGCTAAATATCTACCTTCCTCTATGATGTATTGGGCAATAATATATGCAGTTTGGTGGATGGGTGTCAATGTTATATGGCGGGTTTATGATTATGTTTATCTAAAAACAATACCCTATATCAAAGGACAGATACTAGATGAGATGTATAATTATACTCAGTATCATAATCATAAATTTTTTCAAGAAAACCTGGCTGGTTATATTACCAATCGTATTACTGAAGCTTCTAGGTCTTTTGAAATGGTTCTATCGTTATTTGGTGAAAAAATTATATATAAGTTAGCTGTAATTGTCTTCTCTCTAGTAGCCATGTACTCGGTTCATCAAATATTTTTCACTATATTCCTGATATTTATTTGTCTTTTTATAGGAATTACTGTTATTTTTTCAAGTACAGTAAATAAATATTCAGTAAATTATGCCCGAAGTAAATCAATAGTTGCCGGTAAGATTGTGGATTTGATATCCAATATTAGTACAGTACGGATGTTTACTTCTCATAGATTTGAACGTCAAAATCTAGAAGCAAGAATAGATAATGCGATAGTCAATGAACAAATTATGCAGTTTTTCATGTGGAAGCTACGTAACGTACTAGGAATAATCTGTGCTATAATGATTTTTATCATGATTTATTATTTGGCACAGCTTCGTAGTCAAATGCAAATAACTATAGGAGATTGTGTCTTGATACTTACTTTGTGTATGGCTGTTACTACTGAAATTTGGGATTTAACGCAAGAAATAGGGGATATGTTTGAAGAATTTGGTTCTTTTCATCAAACTTTATCATTGATGAAACCTCATATTATAAAAGATATTGACAATCCCCATCTTCTAAGGGTTGCAAAAGGTGAGATAGCATTTAAAAATGTTAGTTTTAAATATTACCATAATAATAATTTATTTGAGAATAAATCTATTACAATTTTGAGTCAACAAAAGGTCGGATTAGTAGGATTTTCTGGCTCAGGAAAAACAACTTTTATCAATCTTATTACACGGTTGCATGATATAGACCAAGGAGAAATTTTAATTGATGGGCAAAATATTAGATATGTAACTCAAGACTCTTTGCGAGATAATATTAGCATAATACCACAAGAACCAATCCTATTTCATAGGACAATTATCGATAATATTAGATATGGAAAAAAAGATGCTAGCTTAGAAGAAGTAATAGAGGCGGCAAGAGCAGCTCATATACATCAAGTTATTGCCGCCATGCCGGAAGGGTACCAAAGCTTATGTGGTGAAAGGGGTAATAATTTGTCAGGTGGTCAAAGACAGAGAATAGTAATCGCCCGGGCAATATTAAAGAATGCTCCTATATTAATCCTTGATGAAGCAACAAGCAGTTTAGATAGTGAAACTGAGAGCTTAATACAAGATTCTCTATCTTACTTAATGCAAAATAAAACTGTATTAGTTATAGCTCATAGATTATCGACTTTGTTGAATATGGATAGACTTCTAGTTTTTGATGCGGGTAGTATAGTCGAAGATGGATCGCATGAGGAACTATTAAAAAACAGTAAACTGTACAAAAAGTTATGGAAATCACAAGCGAAAGGTTTGATAATTTAAATTTCTAACTCACCTTACGCATACCCCCATAAGCGTTAGTTTAAGAAAACAATAATTGAGAAACCGTCATTGCGAGGAGACCGTAAGGTCGACGAAGCAATCCAGAAAAATGATTAGAAATGGGTTGCCACGCCACCTACGGTGGCTCGCAATGACGCTAAGCTATTTTCATGACCTTTTTAAATGCCATGCGTAAGGTGAGTTTCTAAAATAATCTTAAGTTACATTAAATAAACTTTCTGGGAAAATAATAGGTTTCTTCGTAGAACACCCGATAGAATTATTTTTGATCCATTCTTCGTCCAAAAAGTTCATAACTAACGACTCATCCGATATCTGGCTTAGTCTATTTATCATTAATTCTTGTACTATTAACTTCTGTATTTTAGGATCTAGCATATATTGTTTAGATTCCAGCTTAGGTTCTTGAATTAATTGAAATATAGCTTGTATAATCCCACCTAATAACAATCCACGAGTAAGTTGTATATCTTGAGCTGGCACAGATTCACCAGAATTATCTAGATTTATCGGATATCCACCTCTATATATTTTAATTATACCATTATCTAAAGGTAAACATAGATTACTTAGTACATCTGAGATCATATTGGGATAATTATTTTGAATGATTTTAAGTAACGATTGAAACTCAATATCTTGTGATGAGCAGCTGATTAAATTTTTGATTCCTTGTATCTCATTTATATTAATAGAAATACTAATATCTTCACCCGTACAACCAAAAATATAATCTGCTTCCTGAAATAGCAATTGAGTACTATTAACAACCTTAACGGAATTTATGAAATTACATTTTTCTTTGATCTTATCGTAAACTATTACTTTATGATTAAACGATAAAAGTTTCTGAACAACAGCCCTTCCTATTACTCCAAGTCCGACTACTCCTGACGTAAGCCCACTACTACGTAGTGACAAGAATTTATCAAGTTTGATTTCAACAGCTCTTGCAATCATTGGAGATTCTAATAATTGTTTTGCAGCAGAAAAAGCAACATTAACTACGGGTACAGTAATGTTAGTTTTTTTAATGTGAGCTATACCTGAAGATGTTTGTTCTACAGCAAAAACTGTATAATTGTCACTTAAAGATTTTGGAATATTTGTTATACACTTACTACCGTCATCAAGGATAATAATATTATTAGATTTTGTATTGATTAAGGTATTGCTAACCTTATTCCACATATTAGCTATATCTTTATTAAAGCAATCATTGAAATTACCCAATTGCTGGGGTTGGGTACAATGATAGTGTATTACTCCTAATTTTATAATTTGCTCTACCACCTCTGGACAAGTTGAATATATTTTACCCATTATATGAATGTTGCTTGGCTTGGCACCGAGCATGATAAGAGATTTTATTAGGTCAATTGTTGTAAATAGAAGATGTTGTATACAAACAAATGTTACATCTGTTAAATTGATATCCTTACAAACCTTTAACCTATCTACTATAGTTTGCAAGACTGGTAATATTTTTTGTTTATGCTCAGTATTACTCATAACGCCTTAGGTTAAGTTTGTAGTATATATAGCGATACAACCATTGAAGAAGCTAGATGAAGAACAGAATAATCTTTTATCTTCATTAGAAGCAGATTCTAGAAATCTAGAATCTGTTTCTGGTATAGTTCTGTTAGGTAATATTTGACCAAATGGATCATTATTAGAATGAAACAGCTCAAAATTTATATTTTTAAGTGAATTAGTATTCAAAGTATCAATCTGATGGATAATATTTATTAATATATCTAATAATTTTTTTATTTCTCTTTGATCTTCAATTATACTGGGAGGATTTTTTAAATAGGGTGAACTATCACGTAAACTAGGATAGCTAAGGGAATAATAAACTCTACTTTCTTTTGTAAGCTTTGTTGGTTGCATAATAGTTGGTATATAATCTTTTAAACGATAATCATCCTTATATACTTGTTGTATTAAACTCATTGGTAATGCTGTATCATTCATAGTTGGTTTAAATGCGATACCTAAATCTTTAGCAATCAAAATCAAATGTTTTATAGTATCAATTAAGTAGGGTCTTGGTTTTAAATTACGTTTACTAATGGCATGTATAAAAAATGACCATAACAAACTGAATTCCGTAAAATCCTCTAATAACTGAAATTGTTGCCAACATTTACTAACTAAGTATTTATATAATTCAATATATGCATGATTATTTTTATCTAAAAACCACCCACTTGAGAAGACTAAGACTGTATTATACCAAGATTTTGTATTGCAGTTATATTTGTGAATATCTACAAATGTTTGCCAATGATCTGTAATATTACAAGGAACATGAATATCTTTACCGAATTTTTTTTTGATTCTAGTATGACTGATCATGTCAGAAATGCTTGGAATCATAAATGTCGAACGTGCTCCAGCTGATATATTCCAAATAGGAGTATTTAACGAAGAGTGTTGGGATCCTAGACCGAATAGATTCATTAATTCAAATAAACCAAACATTTCCCCTATGTTAAGAAAGTTAAGTGAGATTACTCTATTTTGCGCTTCAACAAAGACTTCACTAGCCTTATCAATAATAAGGGATAAGGGGATTTGGCTATACCCTAGATTTGTTTTTAAAATTGGTGGAATACACTTATCTTCTATAGAGATTGTTTTACCATCTAAAGTTGGTAAGTAAAATTCTCCTTTATCAACAATAAATGCACCATAAGGATAGTACATTTTGAATAAAGGATATTCCGCATCTTTATTAATATTATCGCATTTCTCTGCTAATGTAGGATTGCACCTATGTACCACATCTCTAACTTCTCTCCATTTTACTTGCTCAATATTTAATTGAACATATTGATCAAGAGTATTAAACATATTCATTACTTAAATAAGATATTGTAAAGATTTTTAACATAGTAATTTTAATACCAATGTTACTAATCATTTAATTTTTCTGCTGTTATAAGTAGAAGTATATTAGACTTTTTTATAATATTTAATTCCTCATCTGTAAAAACCTGTAAAGCAACTTTATCTAAAAATAAATCATACTTTTTTATATTTTTAAAGCCTACTTCTGTCATTAGTGATTTTAAAGTATCAAAATCTCTCTGATAAGACGTTACCACACAATCATTTGTGATACTTATTTCTATTGGACAACCATCACTATATTGATTGTTGTACAAAGGTCTTGTAGGAAGTTTTAATATACTAAAAACCTCTGGGTAAAATGAAGCACTTAAAATATCTAAAGTACATATTAAAACCTTTCCACCTTTTTTTAAGCATTTATAACAATTTGTAATAAATGCTTTAAGTTTCTCTAAAGTATCTATGTATAAAATTACAAAAATATTGAAAACAATATCATATTCACCTTGACCTACTATCTCAGGGCTGGCAGAATCAGAGAAATCTAATACATGTAGCCCAATATTATTATTTTGTACGTATTGTTTACATAATTCTATTTGATAATAAGAAAGATCACATCCTACTAATTTTAGTGGACATTCTTTGGAAAAAATCTCTAAGTACCTACCAAATCCACATCCTACCTCTAATAGAGCCTTATCTTTTGCACTACCTATTAAATTTTTGATATGTGGATTAACAACATAATTGTTAAACCTATATTCCTTTGTTTCACTGTACGAGTTAGCAATGTTGCTCAATTTCCAAATGTCCATAATACTATTTTATAGATTTGATAATAAGTACTTATTATCATTTTAAATGCAATACAATGCAACGATTTATTAAGCATTTTACCCTCCTATAAATGCCGGTAAAAATAGCAAGCTTTTTTTGCCACTGAATTTCTATCTTACGAAATGGTTTTTTATATGTTTTATTTACAATAGTAATAAATAAAAATAAAATTGTATGAAAGAGGCTAATTGTTGGAAATCACAATTCGAAACTTGTTGCTATTCAAATAAGTTACTAGATAAACTATTACTGTTAAATGACAAGACAGATACGATAGATATTCTCAAAGTAAAAAAAGCTATTTACTACGCCAAAGAGTACCATGGTAAGCAAAAGCGAGATTCAGGGGAACCTTTTTATTCTCATCCAATTGAAGTTGCTTGTATTTTTACTAACTATACTTCACGGGAGAATATAAAATTTTTTAGAACAGATTTACTGGTTACATGTGTACTACACGATACGATTGAAGATACAGAGATTACTGAAAAAATAATTGCCAATAATTTTGGTAAGTTAGTTGCCAGTCAAGTTCAGGACTTAACTAGAATAAAAATGGATCGAAAAATTAGCTCAAAGGAAATGGTAGAGTCGTTATGGCTTCAAGGTAAATATGACATATTGCTTATTAAATTGTGTGATCGAATCCATAATATGCAAACAATTGAAATTAAACCACCTGAAAAAATAAAGAAAATAATACAAGAGACTAAGTATAGTTTTTTACCACTAGCTAAATATTTTGGCTCGACAATTGAAAATGAGCTACGCCAATTATGTTTAAAGCCAAAATTGTAATAGACCTCTTGCATAACCTAAAGATAATTGAGGAATTTTTAGGAAAAACGAAGTCGAGTACCGCAGCGTACTAAGATGTACGTGAGGAACGGAGACGAGTTTTGACAACAAAATTACCAATTATATTAGGTTATGCAAGGTCTAATGGAAGAAAACAAATTCTTCCTACTCTCCTACAGTCATTCATGAAAAGTTAGTGACGGGGAAACTATTTAGGTGAGTATGGCGTCCCCCAAGGCGTTAATTCTCTATAACGCCAATATTCTTTGTAAATATCGTCTAATTGTTCTATCTGTGCTTTTTCCACACCCCCAGCCCAAGGTTTTGTTCCTGAATAATGTAAAATAAATTTTGTATAATAATTTGTATTGGTTGTGCTTGATCTATAACTAGGGGTATGATTCCATTTATGTGAAATATGGTTAATTCTATCGTTAAAAGCTATATTTATTATATCTTGTTCAAACATTGAAAGAGAACATACAGTATTGTTTAATGAATTTATTAAACAATCTTCCGCTTTATTATTTCTCATATTTTCTAAATTAAACCACATAACACCGGCATTTATATAAAAATACGGTAAAGCATGATTACACCCAAGTTCGTTATGACCAGGATTACCGGCATCATAGCTACCTGCCACAAAATAATCCGTCATATCAATAGTTTTAAAATAGCTTAAATCTTTTAAAACTATTAAATCAGCATCCAGCGATAATACCAAGGTTAAATTCGGCAAAATTTTACTAAAAAATGGTCTATAGCTTATTAAAAGAGGCCAGTCACAATTTTTAAATTTACTTTTTATTAATTCTATCGGCAGTAAATTATTATCAACATTTATAAAATTTATTTTGTAAGGCTTTATATCCTGCATAGATGACAGTTTTTTTTGCGATTCTATAGATATAGGGTCTTCCTGATCCATAATAAAATAAAAATCATAGAAGCTATCTAAGTCTGAATTTAACAAAGCTGATGCAATGGTAGTTGCAGCATGTACTGCATACTTATCATTTATAACAAGAGCAATATTAGTAACATTATTAGCCTCTATTCCGCTTAAATTCAAGGCTAGTTGATAGTTAGCAACGGCTGTCTTAAGGTCTATGTTCGCTTTCTCTAAAACAGAAGATCGACCTAATATATTAATCATGCTAAGCCTATAAAAAGCTTTAGCTGATAATTCAGGAATATTTAATGCTATCAGCTTATTAAGAAAAGCTACTTCATCTTGCATATAACCACTAAAATATTTTAGTAAATCTTCTTCTTTTAGGTCTTTAATAAAAGAAAAAATTTGTTCTTTATGATCTTTAATAATAATATGAGCTAAATTAAGGGCATATTCTGATTTATATAATAAATCTAAAGAATAGCTGCTGTTTTTTATGCCCCTATATAATTCAGCTTTTTCCTTTTTTAAAAGTTGTAAAC
Organism: Candidatus Tisiphia endosymbiont of Ceraclea dissimilis; assembly: GCF_964030735.1. Lineage (NCBI taxonomy): Bacteria > Pseudomonadati > Pseudomonadota > Alphaproteobacteria > Rickettsiales > Rickettsiaceae > Candidatus Tisiphia > Candidatus Tisiphia endosymbiont of Ceraclea dissimilis. Next base: position 199,399 of record NZ_OZ034917.1, on the reverse strand, counting down.
GTGATAAACAATAGTAACCTTTGGCAATTGATACCCTATCTACCGCTTCTTCAATTTGGAAAAGACAAACCTTTTCAATGTAGTTTTTTCTTTCATCAGTTAAAAAACTATTGTTTAGATCATTAACCACCATATCAAATTCAAAACGATTTTTTCTTAAATTTGAGTAAATACGAGAGTAAGCATAATCACTTACTCTTTCAACAACTGATATTTTCTCATTTTGAATATTATCATTATTTTGCAGTGACACTAAGTCATTTGAAAATTTTTTTATTTTTATTTTTCTTTTATCATAAGAATAACCTCCTAATATAAATAATATTATTATTAACAAAGCTAATGCATATTTATATTTTTGTAATATTAATTTTTTATTCACTATTTTTCTCAATTTTATTTAAGTACTAAGACCATATTCAATATAGGATTGATTAGATTTAATGTATTCAATATCTGCTAAATACAGAAGATGATGGTTATCTTGTATATTTGCTGCAAATGTTTCGTTACCTTCTGCTGCTTGACTAAACATAAAACTTACTAATACTTGTAGTCTTTCGATAATCAAGTCTATCATCCCATTTTTATCTTTTTCAGCTAAACCATAAGCTTGGCAGAATAAACATGCTCTTATAATTTGCTCATCTATAGAACCAAATCCATCTTTATTATTGGGATTTGTCAGTGGAACCCATCGGTAAAGGGCATAAGCAACATCCCATAAGCGTGACCCTGGGTGACAAGTGTCAAAATCAATTATTCCAACTGCTTGTTCTCCATTCAAAACAACATTATAAGGAGCAAAATCACCATGACATATTACTTCTTTTGGGTGTCGAGATGGCAGCTGCCAGCATTTTTCATCGGAAACAACTTTAATTAAGAAATTTTGTGATGCATCATGATATTTACGTAGAAGACTAGCAGCAGATGTAAGGGCTTTTATCGATGCAGCATTATTGCTGAGGGGATAGTTACTTACCTCTCCTTTTAAAAAGCTAACTATTTCTCGTCCTGAATTATCAAATCCCACAGGCTTGGGAGCCGAAAGAAAACCTTCACTACGAATATGATCTAGAAGATTGTGAACTTGTTTAGTCCAGAACCCAGCGGGACGGTAAATATAATCGCCAATATTAACTATTTGCTCTTCACGTCTTAGGTGTTGCGAATATTTTTTTTTAATGTGGATAGTACTCACAACAACCTAGATATTTTGATGACAAAACTACCCTAAATATAAGAACTTAGCTAAGTCTAAAGAAATATATTATTACAACTGAGCCTTAGCTTTAGCCACTATATCTGCAAAACCTTGCGGGTTGTTAACTGCCAATTCAGCTAGCACCTTACGATCAATATCTATTGCAGCTTTTTTAAGCCCACCCATAAATTGGGAATATACTAAATCATGCTCACGCACTGCTGCATTAATTCTTTGTATCCAAAGCCCTCTAAAATCACGTTTACGATTTCTACGATCCCTATAAGCATATTGTAGAGCTTTTTCAACTTTCTCAATTGCTACCTTAAAGCAATTATTAGACCGCCCTCTATAACCTTTAGCAAGTTTGAGAATTTTTTTATGGCGATTTTTTGAAATTTTTCCTGATTTTACGCGTGACATATCTCACCTATTTCCTTAGTTAAATTGTTAAATTCCATATGGAAGGAAGAATTTTTTTAAATTCTTTGCATCTTGAGTACAGAGAATCGTTGTTCCTCTAAGGTTACGAAGTTGAGCTTTTGTCCGACGTCTCATGAAGTGTTTTTTACCAGCTTGAGTGGCACAAACTTTACCAGTAGCGGTAAGTTTAAAGCGTTTTTTTACAGCTGATTTGGTTTTTAATTTAGGCATTATAGTTCCTTTATTTGGTATTTTAAGGCTGTATAGCAAAACTAGGCATACCAAAGCCATATTGCTATATGGTGAAATATAATATTTTTTATGAATTATTGCAAGTTAATTTTTATATTATAGTCAATTTAGGAGAAGTTGGTAACATCGTCACTCTTAGGCGTCAGTTTAAAAAAATAAAGTAGAAAAATCGTCATTGCGAGCCACCATAGGTGGCGTAGCAATCCATTTCTATTCACTTTTCTGGATTGCTTCGTGACCTTACGGTCTCCTCGCAATGACGGTTTCTCAATTATTGTTTTCTTAAACTAACGCTTATGCGTCACTCCATCACTCCTGCTATCCAATTTTCCTGAATTAACTATACATTGAGAAAATTTAGCCTATCGAATGTACTTCTTAATATGGGAATGTAGGATTTAATATTATTATAAATTTTATCTGCTAGCTGCTCATCATAAGTATGCGAAGTGATATTTCTATCTAGAAGCATTTTTAGCCATTCTTGTTCATGATCAATCAGATGTCCTTTAAAAGCCTCTCTTAAAACATCTTTAGGATATTGTACTTCTACTCCTTTGCTCTCAAGAATCGCCCTTAATAATTTCCAAAATAATTCTATTGTAAATTCAAATCTTTGAATGCTAGCGTCTATGTTACTTCGATCTTCTTGCTGAGGTTTAGATGCAATATCCTCTAAAGAGGTTAAAGCTCTACTTAATTTTGAGAACCCTAACTCTATTTTAGGATTTTTCATATAATTTCACTCCTTCTCGTATTATAGATAATTTTAAGTCTGATGAATCATCCAATTCATCAAATCTTACACAATCTATTTTTAAAAGTGTATCAGCATTATCAATAATTTCTTGCAACTTTAACCAATCCTTAATGGTAGCATTAGGGCATATTATAGCTAAATCAATATCTGCTCTATCCTGATTATCGTTCCTTGCTCTAGAACCAAATAGCCAAATTTCTTCAACCACATTCTGTGATATTAAATCATTATAAAATTTATAGTCTTGCACTTTCACTTATTTATCCATTCGAGATATATTTTAATTTTCCTAATGACTCCACATTCTGAGTAGTTTTACTATTTGCCTATTCTCATCAATTGACTATAATGCTGTACATAAGTGAGCGACTTATTTATGCAATAGGTCTATTAACCTTTAATTTTAATTCATCAAGGTTAAATGTTATATTGATAATGGCACCACCTTCTAATCTGTTTGCTAACTCTAATGTTGCACAATGATCTTGTGCTATTTTTTTGATAATAGCCAGCCCTAGACCAGTTCCTTTAGATCTAGTTGTTATATAAGCTTCCGTAACCCTATCAATTAAATTTGCTTGGAAACCTACCCCATTATCATCTACTGTAATAATAATCTGATGGTCAGATTTAGTTATAGAAACAGTAATAACACCTTCTTGCAACTTAGTAAGCCCTATAGATTCTTCAGCATTTTTTAATAAATTAACCATAATTTGATTAATTTGAGTTGTGTCACAAATAAAATCTATATACTGATCAGTTGTAATAAACTTATATAATATTTTGTCATTAATTAATTTTCGTGATTCAACCATATTTTTTACAAGAATTACTAAATCACAATCCGTAAATACTGGGGCTGGTAATCTTGCAAAATTAACAAATTCAGAGACAATCTTCTTAATATCTTCAGTGTGACGTACTATCATATTTATGTATTTGTTAAATTCTGCTTTATCTTCAACTTGATTACTGAATTTCCTCAATAATCTTTCAGAAGCAAGATGAATAGGTGTTAAAGGATTCTTAATCTCATGTGCGACTTTCCTGGCAACATCAGACCAAGCAAGTGCACGCTGAGCTATAACTAAATCTCTTTGTTGACGATCAATTTGTTTAATCATCCTATTAAAGGCTGAGGATAAAACGCTTATTTCATCTTTATTAATAACGTCTTCTGGTACCTGGATAGTTAGATCGCCATTTTTAACTTTTTCAGCAGCACTCACTAACTTTCGAATAGGGCTTACTATTTTTATAGCAAAAATCATCCCCCAACTTATTGCAGCTAACAGTAATAATAAAGCAATAAAAATAAATACTATAGAGAATTTGATCTGCATACTGGATATATGCTTTTTAAGACGATAATACTCTTCAGCTGCTCCATTAGTTTTATTAATATGATCGGTAATTTTAGCATCAATCAATCTACCTACCAACAAATATACATCATTCTGCTCTTTAAGTTTTATAAGCATACGAATCTTTGCTGGATCAGATTTTATCTCAACAATCTCTCCTATTTCGGCTCTTTTCATTAAATGAGATGGAATAGTAGCAAATGAAATTGCAAAACTTAAAAAGGTGTTAGCAATAACAGTATTAGTAGGCTTATGTAAAACTATAACTTCGTCAAGAGAACGCATCTCAGCTTCAGAATTTAATGTCTCATTAAATAAAATGGGATTATGTATTAAGTCATAATACATTTCACTTAAATCATAAGCAACAGATAACGCTGTTTCTCGCAATTGCAGTTTATGCTCATTGATATAAGATTCTGCTACTATTATCGATTGATCAAGTACAGCAGAAATCTTTTTATCGAACCAAGACTGAATACCAAAGTTAAAAAAATATGCTGAAAATACTGAAACAATAATCGTTGGAATTGTAGCAACCAAACTAAAGGTAATGATGATACGATTTTGCAATTTTGAAGATTTCTCACCATCTCCTTTATCAACAAAATCTCGTAAAAATTTACGAGCTAATAAAATACCTAAAAATAATAAGATAGTAAGATCTACTAATATCAGCCCTATAACTCTACTTGGGTCTGGACCAAGAGACTTTGGCTCAATCGAAATCACGTAATAAGTTGAGCAAGCCAATATGACGGCTATAATTATTAGGATAAATACTAATTTACCGCTATCACAATATTTTTTAAGATTTTGGTAAAAGTGATTCAACATTTTCAACCTAAACGAACTCTAGTAATACTTGACCACTAACCACCAGATCCTTTTCATTAACTAGGATTTTAGCAATTTTCCCATTACGCTCAGCAACAAGTATATTTTCCATTTTCATAGCAGTTAAAACCATAATCTCTTGACCAACAATTACCTCACTACCTTCCTGCACTTTAATTGCAATAATTTGTCCTGCAAGCGGAGCTTGCATCTCTGTTTGCTCTTCTTGGATATTTTTGGTAATCATCAACGCTTCTAGTTCAGACATCCTTGGAGAACGGACATAAGCTTTAACAGTAATGCCTGAATGCGATAACATATAACCTGTTACGATATTTTGAATTTTTATATTGGCTTTTCTACCATTTACAATACAGGAAAAAAGCCTACTACCTAAGTTCCAATTACTGCGTATGTAGATTCTATCATTTTCTTGTCTTATGTTATAACCGTAATCTACTGAGGTAATTAAAATTGGAAATAGTTTGTCATCAATTGACACAACCCATCGAGTGCCAATTTTATTAGTTTGATCGATTATTTGACCAGAAATTAATGAGGCACGTTTTTGCTCGGTAATATAAACAAAAATGGCCGTAGCGAGGAATATTTTAGTAATTTCAGAAGTTAAACTTGCTCCAGAAAAACCATCTGGATATTCTTCTTCTATAAACGCGGTATTTATATCACCTGCTATAAAGCGAGGATGGGATATTACCGCTTCCAAAAAACTAATATTATGAGAAATGCCTTGTATTATGTAAGAACTTAAAGCAGAACGCATAACTTCAATAGCTTGCTTTCTAGTTTCTCCATAAGTACAAAGTTTGGCAATCATTGGATCATAAAACATACTGACTTCTCCTCCAAGCCCTAAACCAGTATCCACACGAATATTAGCATTTTTTGGCGGTTCTGAATATTCAGTAATTCTACCACTAGATGGCAAAAATCCACGCATTGGATTTTCTGCACAAATTCTCGATTCAAATGCATGCCCCTTTAATTTTATATCTTCTTGGGAAAATGATAATTTTTCACCAGCCGCTATTTTTATCATCTCTTCTACTATATCAATACCAGTTATCAGCTCAGTTACTGGATGCTCAACTTGTAGTCTAGTATTCATTTCAAGAAAATAAAAATTCTTATCTAAATCAACTATAAATTCAACTGTACCGGCAGAGTAATAACCTACTTTACTAGATAAAGCTATGGTTTCTTTATACATTTTCTGCCGTATTTCCTCGGTAATAAAAGAACTTGGAGCTTCTTCAATCACTTTTTGATGATAGCGTTGAATTGAACATTCTCGCTCACCGAGGCAAACACTATTACCATACTGATCAGCTAATAATTGTATTTCAATATGCCTTGGAGATTTTATTAATTTCTCAATGAATAACCTACCATCACTGAAATTATTTACTGCCTCAAGCTTAGCTGATTCAAAGGCATTAGCCATTTCTTCAGAGTTTTTTACCACTCTCATGCCACGCCCACCACCGCCAGCTGTTGCCTTGACTATAACAGGGAAACCTATTCCTTCTGCAATTTCTATTGCCTGATTTATATTGCTAATAGTACCAATATAACCAGGAACTGTACTAACTCCGGCTTCCAAAGCGATTTTTTTTGCTTCAATTTTATCGCCCATTTTCTTAATGGCAGAAGCATTTGGACCTATTAAGGTAACTCCTTCCCTTTTTAAAATATTCGCAAAATTGGAATTTTCCGATAGAAACCCATATCCCGGATGTACTGCCCCAGCCCCGCTCGCTCTAATAGCATTTATAATATTTTTAATTGACAAATAGCTCTCAGTAGCAGGGGAATTACCAATATAATAAGCCTCATCAGCATATTGTACATGCATTGAGTGTGTATCGGCTTCAGAATATACAGCAACTGATTTAATACCCATCTTTTTTAGTGTTCGCATTATTCTTAAAGCTATTTCACCACGATTGGCGATTAAAATTTTATCAAATAATGGTTTGGTCATAAAATCTCGTGCTTAAATATAATATTAGACATTATAACAGATGTTTTGCTCCTCACTAATAGATAATTAAAGAAAATTTTACTAATTTTTATATATAGTCAATTGATGAGAAGTTGGTGACGTCGTCACTCGTCGCTCCTAGCACCAAATCCTCCTGAATTGACTATAAGTCGTCATTGCGAGCCACCGTAGGCATAGTACTCTACAATTTTTTATTTAGTTCCTTATGATGAGTAAAAAAGCTGACTACTAAGCGTCATTGCGAGGAGGCGTAAACCGATGAAGCAATCCAATAATGTGTGGATTGCCGCGACCACTATGTGGTCTCGCAATGACGTATACTTCTATAACTCGTCATTGCGAGGAGCTACTTTAGTAGCGACGAAGCAATCCATGAGAATTAGTATAGATACATCAAGACTATATGGATTGCTTCGTAGGCTCACGCCTTCTCGCAATGACGTTTTTATGCTGTTTAATACTTATAGAATAAAAATTGTAGGGCTATGCACCGTAGGTGGCGTGGTAATCTATTTTTAATCACTTTTCTGGATTGCTTCGTGACCTTACGGTCTCCTCGCAATGACGGTTTTTCAGTTATTGTTTTCTTAAACTGATGCTTATGTTAGTATGCGGGAATCTAAGCCCCCTGCTTTCGCAGGGGTGACACTGAGGTAAGCAGATATGACACTTAAGCTATTCAAAAAACTTGATCATCGGGTAATATGTATATTGTTAGTATCTCAAAAAAGGAACTTCTTGCTATTCTTCGCTCGTCTCTACAAAAATTGTACGAACTATAACAGACATTGCTAAGTCTTTTTTGATAAGATATTTGTGGATAATGTTTAGTAAAGACAACAATATTGTTGTGGTTGGTTGCGGGGGTTGGATTTGAACCAACGACCTTCAGGTTATGAGCCTGACGAGCTACCAGACTGCTCCACCCCACGATAATATGCATAGTCAATTGATAAAAAACTGGTGACGTCGTCGCTCCACATAGTTAAGAAAATAAAGTAGAAAAGTCGTCTATTAGCGAGCCACCGTAGGTGGCGTGGCAATCCATTTTTAATCACTTTTTTGGATTGCTTCGTTGACCTTACGGTCTCCTCGCAATGACGGTCTTTTAATTATTGTTTTCTTAAACTAACGCTTATGCGTCGCTTCATCGTTCCTAGTCCCAAATTCTCCTGAATTGACTGTAAAATACAGCCTAAAAATCTAAAGATTATCCTGCTTGTTAGCAAAAAATTTCCAAAACAAGCAAAACTTGGTTAAACCTTCTTGCCAAAACTAAGCCCAGCAAATTTTTTGTTAAAGTCACTAACATTTTTGTTAGATTGGTTAACAATATTTCCAGATTCTTTAGTCCATGCCGGATGTTTCCTGTAATCAACATCCATCAAAATCTCTTCTGCATGACCACCGGAATTTGTCTCAAAAACATCATTACTAATGATAATTTTGAACTTTTTATATTTCGGATGTATTCCAGCTTTCATAATACAGCACCAACTTTTTTCTCAGCTATCTTTTTTTTAATCACTTGGGCTTTGTCCGAAAGTATATCACTTGATATTTTAAGCATATATTCATCAAAACCACCTACCTTCTCGACAGAACGTAGACATTTAGCATTTACCGAAAGCTTGTATTCCTGCCCAGTAAGCTCACTTGCAAACCTTACCACTCTTAGATTCGGCTCAAAGCGTCTTCTAGTTTTTCTTTGCGAGTGCGACACTTTATTACCGTGTAAAACACCAACTCCACTAAGCTCACATCTACGAGACATCGTGACTCCTATAATTATTCATCAATATTACATAATTATACTACTATTAAGGCTTTATGTCAATATCTACAGCTGTAAATAATACAAATATTTGTTAATTGTTAAAACTTTTGAAGAGATGGCAACATATCGCTCATTGAATAAAGAGCCGGTGGTTTATCAGATATCCAGATTGCCGCCTGAATTGCCCCATCAGCAAAGGACTCTCTTGACCCATGATGTTTCAGAGTAATGGTTTGGTTATCTCCTAAAAATAATACTTCGTGTTCTCCATGCAAACGCCCACCTCTAATAGAAGTAATGCCAATTTCACCAGCCTGTCTTTGTCCTTTTACAGTACGATCAAAGATCGCACATTGATTAAAATCTAAATTTCTAACTTTTGCCACAGCCTTACCTAACATTATCGCCGTACCAGACGGAGCATCCTTTTTCATACGATGGTGACAATCTAAAATCTCTATATCGTAAGTATTATCTAGAATTTCTGCCGCCTTTTTCGCTAGCATCGCTAGTAAATTTGCCCCTAAACTCATATTAGCTGAATAAAATATTGCTAGACTTTTGGAAACTTCATGTAAACGATCAAGTTGATAGTTAGTCAGACCAGTAGTACCAATAACTAATTTGTTGTTGTACATAATGGCATAATCAAGCAGTTTGTCCAATATCTCGCTACTAGAAAAGTCAATAATCACCTCAGAATTTTGACAAAATTCAGCAAAATCCCTTATGCTATTTTTTCTAGAAAATGTAGCAGAAAGCGTACAGCTATTTAATCCATGCATTTTTTTAATTATCATCTGCCCCATTTTACCGGTAGCACCACAAATACCTATAGAAATCATTTTAACTCTCTATATTGCCTTAAACAATGCACCAATGGTTTTAAATTACTTTTTACCATAGTACTTATCACTTTACCAACCAATATAACATGATCCCCCACTTCATATTGACTAAATTTGTTGCACTCAATATGGCAAACTGCTCCTTCAATCAAAGGGCAATTAGTAATTTGTCCTAAATTATATGAAATACCAGCAAATTTATCAGTATTAAACTTAGAAAAATGTCTAGAAATATCCTCTTGATTTTCAGCTAGAACACTAACAGCAAAATACTCACTACCAGTAAAAGCACTCATACTAAAGGATTTTTTATTAATACAAAACAATACCAATGGCGGTAACAAGGAAACCGAGGTAAAAGAGTCTGCCGTAAAACCAAATAGCTTGTTATTGTATAAAGTAGTAATAATAGTAACACCCGTAGGCAAAGTGCTAAGAGCTTGTTTAAATTGTTCAGAATCCACTATTGCAGCCATTTTTTAGTAATGCGACTAATTGTACCATCTTTTTTTAATTCACTAATAGCTTTATCAATATTTTCAACAAGTTTAGAATCTTTTGGCATAGCGATAGCAAGCTCAGATGAGAATTCTGTTAAACTAAAACTAGCAAGATCAGGATTATTCTCAATAAATTTCTTAGATTGCGATTCCTCTAATACTACCACATCTACAACTTTCGATTTCAATTCTTCGACTAGCATTAAATTATTTGACAAATAATTTGTTCTAATATTAAACTGTTTGGCTAAATCCTGAACTATCACTGCCCATGTTGTACCAAGTTGCACACCAACAATTTTATTATCCAAATCTCCAACATTTTTTAAATCATCTGCTGTTCTATATAATACTGATACGTTAGTTGTTACATAAGGGGCTGAAAAGCTAATGTGTTTCTTACGTTCTTCAGTCACTGTTAATCCAGCAATTACTATATCAACATTTTCACTAGCTAAGGATGCAAGTAAGCCATTAAAATCAAAATTTTTAATTATAACTTTCTTCTCTAATTTTTCTCCTATAGCATTAATAATATCAATGTCAAGTCCCACTATTTGCCCATTTTGAATAAATTCGTAAGGGGGATTATCTGCGGAAGTCGCAACTATTAAGTTCTTTTCCTGAGGCTTGTTATCACAACCAACTATCAAAAAAGAACATATAATAAGGAAGAAAAGCTTTATTAATTTCATAAAATTAAATAACTATTTTAATTATTACTATATTATCGCACTTCTTGCACTCATATACAACAGACTTTTTAAAATTAATAACATGATTCTATACCAAAAAGGTATAAGCTAAAGTTAAGAAGGTAAAGAATGCAAATGAATCGGTTATGGTGGTCAGAAATACACCCGAACCAGTGGCGGGATCAATATTTAAATAATGTAGAGTAATTGGTATTGCCGAACCAAAAAGACCAGCAATTAAGAAAGTTAGGATAACAGCTACGGAAAAAATTAAGCTAATCTGTGGATCAGAAAGCATTACTAAGATTAACAATGCCCCAACTAATGCTAATATAGAACCATTAAATCCACATACAACTACTTCCTTAAGGATTACTTTCAGTACGTTACTATGGTGAATATCTTTGTTGGCAAGGGCTCTAACTGTTACAGTCATGGCTTGGGTTCCAGCATTTCCTCCCATAGAAGCAACAATAGGCATGATAGCTGCTAGTGCTATAAATTTAGCAATGGTCATACTGAATTGGTTAATGATTATCGACGTCATACAGGCGGTAATTAGATGGAGAAATAACCAAAGAAATCTATGCCTTACAGTATAAAATAGATTGTAGAATGTATCTTGGGTATGGACGCCCCCAAGTGACATTATATCTTTTTCTGTTTGCTGTTCAATGATATAGAGCATATTGTCTATTGAAATGGTACCTATTAGCTTACCGCTTTTATTGACCACTGGTACAATTGTTAAAGCATATTGTTTGAAAATAAAGCTTAATTCACTTAAGTTGGTAAAGAGATCGGTAATTTTAAACTCAGGGTTCATAAGCTCTTTTACTAATTCATCCCCCTTATGCTTAAGTAAAGTGCTTAGGAGTATACTACCTATAGGGCGATATTTACTATCTATCACAATAGCAGCATGAAAATCTTGGGCTATATGTTGTTCTCTAATAAAATCTATAGCTCTAGCTACTGTCCAATCCTCCTGAAATGATACAAAATGTCTTTCAATTACTCTACCAACAGTATTTTCTGGATAAGTACACCCTTCGATAATTTGTTGTCTTTTTTCTACTTTGAGGTTATCTAAGATCATTTCTTTGGTTATATCATCAAGATCTTCTATAACTTCAACAGCGTCTTCTATAGCAAGTTGATTAATTAAATGTACAGTTTTTTCTATACCCAAAATTTGGATTATTAGGGGTTTTCTACTTACACTAAGCTGCACTAAAGTCTCAGGTTTTAGTGTATCCTGTAATAATGGAAGAATTATTTTATATGTTTTCTGATTTATATTATCTAAAAAATCTGCAAGATCTGCATAATGGAGATTAGCCATAATCTTCACGGCTTTACCAACCTCATCATTATTCAGGAGATTATTAATTTGTTCAAATGTTGCATCAAATTGGTTTTGATGGATCGGTAACATATTTTTTGGTAGATTCTGCATAACTCCTCGTTAGCACAAATTTTTGTCGGCTTACGCCCTCTGCAATTGACGGGCAATGGCAACTGGGTTATAGTCAATTGATGAGAAGTTGGCGATGTCGTCGCTCGCCTATGAATTGACTATAATTGGTGCGGTCGAGAAGACTTGAACTTCCACTCTGTTAAGAACAGCCCCCTCAAGGCTGCGCGTCTACCAATTTCGCCACGACCGCATTAATATAATTGCTTTAGTTATTGCAGGCAACCTCCTAGGAATAAGGATAGTACCTAATTCAATCACTTTTACTACAGTTTGGATTTTGCCTATATATAGCAAATTATTCTATTAATATCAACATATATAGCTAACCTGATTAGTATTTATTCATACAAACTTGCGTCATTGCAAGGAGTGCGTAAACCGCACAACGAAGCAATCCATATAGTCTTGATGTATCTATACTAATTCTTATGGATTGCTTCGTCGTTGCTAAAGCAACTTCTCGCAATGACGCTTAGCAGTAAGCTTTTTTACTCATCATAAGGAAATAAATAAAAAATTGTAGGGTATGAACTCCATCTTTGCTATATGTCTTACATAATAGCCATAAAACTGGCATCTTCTAGCCATAAAATTTTGCAAATAATTTGATTGTCAGGATACAACTTGGCTACTAGATGTCGGTAAAAATTCAATTGATCAATATAAGACTCCTTAACTAGTTGACAATTTTTAGGTGGATTAGCATCGGATTTATAATCAATAATGGTTAACTTTCCCCTATCGATGGCAAGTAAATCAATCCTTCCTATCTTAACATCATCATTTAGACTTATCCCTATCGGTACTTCAGTTTTTAGCTCTTGAGAAATAAGTGCCATAAATTCTAAATTATTCAGTAACTTGTCAATATTTTTGTGAATTTTCTCTTGTAACATTGTTGGTAATTTATCAATAAATGGGTGGGTGTTCATACTAGAAAAATCATTAATCTTTACGGCATCTTCTAGAATCTTATGAAATATTCTACCATATTCCAAATGATCATTAACTATAAGAGGAGAATTGACCGAATAATTTTGTTTGGTATCTTTGGTGATTTTCTTAATAAGAAAAAGATTTGGTAGCCATTTAATGTCATTCTCGCATGGGTGCATTGGTGTCCTGATGAATTTATCCATATAAGCCCCTACCTCTCATTGTTTTAGTCTCTTCTACCCATTCTGACCTATAGTCAATTCAGGAAAATTTGGGACTAGGAGCATTGAGCAACAACGTTCCCAACTTCTCATCAATTAACTATAGCTCAAAATATAACTAATTAGTTATCGTAGACAGTATCCTCTATTGGATTTCCTAAACTGTGGAAACCATATGTCTCTTCTTTTGTTATTATAGTAGGTCCTTTCTTTATTAAATCTATAATATAATAAGTGGCACTGCCAAATATAAAAACATAAACTATCACAAAGGCAATTAATGAAGTAAAGATATATTGCCCTAGTACTGGTGAAGATGCTTCAGATGTTCTGATTATATTATATACTATATAAGGTTGTCTACCAATTTCCGTAACAAACCATCCGGACAACACGGCTACAAAGCCAGTTGGCGTCATCAACATACACCAATATTGGAACCATTTAGTATCAAACAATCTTTTACGTAAATATAAGACTACGGCAATCACCCCAGTAATTATCATCAACATACCGATTCCTACCATTATTCGGAAACATAAAAATACTATTAATACTGGGGGGCGATTTTCTTTTGACCATTCTTTTAGCCCTTGTACTTCTCCATCTAAGCTATGGGTCAGTATTAAACTAGCAATTTTTGGAATATCTATCGTATATTTTGTTGTTTCTTCTTGAGCTGATGGCCAGCCAAAGACCCTAAGGGCAGCACCTTTTTCTGTATCCCAAATACCTTCCATAGCAGCAATTTTTGCAGGCTGATGTTCTAGGGTATTTAACCCGTGTTGGTCGCCAATAAAAAGCTGTATTGGAGCAACAAATACTGCCATCAACATTGCCATACCAAACATGATTTTAGCATGGGCAACAAATTTTCTCTGTACAAGATACCAAGCAGCGACGCCACCAATAACAAAGGCTGTAGTTAAGTATGATGCAACAATCATATGACAGAAACGATATGGAAATGAAGGATTAAAAATAATTTCTAACCAATTTGTTGGATATAAAATATTATCGGCTCGTACTTCATAACCAGTAGGAGTTTGCATCCAGCTATTAGCTGACAGAATCCAAAAGGCAGAGATAATTGTACCAATTGCCACGATTAAAGTAGCAGCAAAATGCATTTTCTTACTAACTTTATTCCAACCAAACAACATCACTCCAAGAAAAGACGATTCCAAAAAGAAGGCAGCAAGCACTTCAAAACCGAGAAGTGGTCCAAGTACATTACCTACCTTATCAGAGAAACCTGACCAATTAGTACCAATTTGGTAAGATAGAACAACGCCGGATACTACCCCCATACCAAAGGTAATAGCAAAAATCTTAATCCAAAATTTATATATTTCTTGGTAAATATTATTGCCAGTTTTGAGCCATAACCCTTCTACTACAGCCAGCCAGCTAGCAAGACCAATTGTGAAGGACGGGAAAATTATATGGAAGCTTACAGTAAAAGCAAATTGTATACGAGATAGTAGATTAGGATCAAATTCCATATTATAAATTAGTTGATTTTGTTGCTATTTTTATCTTTCATTCTAACATATACTATTTGTATAGTATACTCAAATAATTTGAAAAATGAGGACAATAAATAATAGGTAAGCGAGTTTTAGGCAAGAGATATAGTCAATCAACCTGAATTAGTGCCGAATAAGCACCCATTGTGCTGTCTATTAGCGAGGAAGCGTAAGCCTCCGAAGCAATCCTTTTAATAATTTTTGGGATTGCTTTGTCGCCACTAAAGTGGCTTCTCGCAATGACGTTTTTACCCTATCATTCCCACATAGGCGGGCTAGACCCCACAACTGTTGAAAGTTAGAATAGGAAGCGGGTTTAGACCGGATAGTTTAAAAGTCGTATGTGGTCAACGTCTATTAGCGAGAAAGACCGTAGGTCGACGAAGCAATCCACAAAAGTAACCAAAGATGGATTGCCACGACCTACTTGCGTGGTCTCGCTAATAGCAGAAAACCTATCTAAAACCCGCTTTACCTTCTAACTTTCAACAGTTGTGGATACCGCACCGAAGCATGGATAACACAAAAATCGATATCTATGAGTCCCCTCGCGAATAGACATCTGTAAATTTGGCATAATGCTATAAGGTTAGTTCTAAGTTAATTCAAGAGAATTTTGGGCTAGGAACGATGGAGCGACGCCTATAAGTAATAGGCGAGCATTGAGCGACGACGTCATCAACTTCTCATCAATTGACTATATAAGATAATTTAACGTTAGACTGAATAATAAACAATAAATATTTTTAGTAAAATAATATTTGTTAATAAACTACTTGAAAAATATACACTTGCTGTAATTTTGCTGTATAGTTATCTTTTATCTTTATTATTTATGTAGGATATGTCAAATAATCAACAAAAATCAATAGCAGAATTAGAATATGGGGCTGACTCCATCAAAGTTTTAAAAGGTCTTGAAGCAGTTAAGAAAAGACCTGGTATGTATATTGGTGATACTGACGATGGTTCAGGATTACATCATATGATTTACGAGGTTGTTGATAATGCCATCGATGAAGCCTTAGCTGGTCACTGTGATCTAATTAAAGTAATCCTAAATGCCAACGGCTCTGTAACAGTGCGTGATAATGGACGTGGGATACCTGTTGATATCCACGAAGAAGAAGGTATATCAGCAGCTGAGGTTATTATGACCCAATTGCATGCTGGAGGTAAGTTTGACCAAAACTCTTATAAAATATCTGGTGGGTTGCATGGTGTTGGTGTATCTGTGGTAAATGCCCTATCAGAGTGGTTAGAGCTTAGAATTTGGCGAGATAATAAGGAATATTTTATAAAATTTAGAGATGGAGCTACTGAAACATCACTCACACTAAAAGGGGAGTCAGTAGAAAAAAGCGGTACAGAGATTACTTTTTTCCCATCTATTACCACTTTTAGCATGATAGAGTTTAATTTTGCTACTGTAGAGCATAGACTTAGAGAATTAGCATTTTTAAATTCTGGGGTTAGGATATTATTAAAGGATCACCGTTTTGCTGAACAGCAAGAAGTAGAATTTTGCTTTACTGGTGGTGTAGAAGCTTATGTCAAATATATAGACAAAGCCAAGACTTCATTACATAAATGTATATCACTCAATACTAATAATCAGGCAACAGGGATTACTTTTGAATTGGCAATGAATTGGAATGATTCATATCATGAAAATATTTTATGTTTTACTAATAATATAAGACAACGTGATGGTGGTACGCATCTTATTGCCTTTAAAGCAGCTCTTACCAGAGTTATCACAACTTATACCGAGAATATTGGACTCAATAAAAAAAGTAAAGTAAACTTCACAGGGGATGACACTAGAGAAGGATTGTCATGTATTTTATCAGTAAAAGTACCTGACCCAAAATTTTCATCACAAACTAAAGATAAATTAGTTAGTTCTGAAGTCCGTCCTATCGTAGAAAATGCTGTATATACTAAGATTTTAGAATGGTTTGAAGAGCATCCTAGTGACGCAAAAATAATTATTAATAAAATTATTGAAGCGGCAACTGCTAGAGAAGCAGCCAAAAGAGCAAGGGAATTAACTCGTCGAAAATCAGCCCTGGAAATTTCAAACTTGCCTGGAAAACTTGCTGATTGTCAAGAAAAAGACCCGGCTCTTTCGGAGTTGTTTATTGTTGAAGGAGATTCGGCTGGCGGTACAGCAAAGCAGGGTAGAGACAGAAAGTTCCAAGCAATTTTACCATTACGAGGTAAAATCCTGAATGTTGAAAGAGCTAGATTTGATAAAATGTTAAATTCTGAGCAAGTAGGAACGTTAATAACAGCTCTTGGGACAGCTATTGGTAATGAAGATTTTTCTTTGGATAAACTAAGATATCATAAAATAATTATTATGACTGACGCTGATGTTGATGGTTCGCATATCAGAACTTTATTGCTTACTTTCTTCTACCGACATATGCGGCAATTAATTGATAAAGGATATTTATATATAGCTCAGCCGCCTTTATATAAGGTAAAAAAAGGCAATAACGATTTTTATTTGAAAAATGAACAAGCTTTGCAAGATTATTTAGTAAAAAATACTATTAGTGATGCAACAATTATGTTGTATAATGGACGAGAGATCAGTGGTTCTGATCTTGAGGAGATAATCAAGAAAGCTATCCGGTTCGTTACATTACTTGATCAAGTTGGCAAAAAATTTAATCGACAAATTGCAGAATGTTTAGCTATCAAAGACTTGTTAGGTAATCAAATATTTGCGGCAGATAAGACAAATGAAATAAACCAGGCTTTGAATATTTTAAATCTTGGTGATATATCACCTGATAAAACAGATTGGCAATTTGTAGTTAGCACCAATAAAATAGAATTTTTCCGCTTTGTTCGGGGACAAAAAGAAAGTAAAATTTTATCAAAAGAACAGCTTGAATCTTTTGAATTTATTCAGCTAGCCAAATCATTTACTCCGCTTGCAGATTTATTTATTGAGCCAACAAAGTTATTAATTAAAAACCAGGAACATATTATTACACTGCCTAGTATGCTGATGAATTATATATTGGAAAGCGGAAAAAAAGGTATAGCTATTCAGCGTTTCAAAGGTCTTGGAGAAATGAATTCTGATCAGTTAGGAGAGACAACATTAGACCCTCAAAGAAGAACTTTATTGCAAGTTAAAGTACATGAACAAGATAGTGCTGAAGTAATTTTTTCAACATTAATGGGAGATATTGTTGAACCTAGAAGACAATTTATTCAAGCAAATGCCTTGAATGTAATTAATTTAGATGTTTAAAATTTAAATCTTCTCCTGAATTGGTTCACTATTATAGTTTAAATTAATGTGCAACAATTTAAAAACCCTGCATGCGATGTAATTTATTTTCTGTAATCTACTAGCTAGGCTAGCTTGTTTGTGCTATTATTTACTTAATAAAGTTTATAATATATTTCTAATATGACAGTAGAATTTTTCGATAATATATCAACCAAAGAAACTAATATTGTTAAAGATAACAATAAACCACCGAGAATGAGGATAGGTACCGATAATTTTGAGACGTTATTGCTAAATAGTGATGTATTTGTTGATAAAAGCCTAATGATCAAAGAATTATTGGAAGATAGTGGAGAAGTAATCCTGATCACTAGACCAAGGCGTTGGGGTAAGAGCTTGAATATGAACATGCTCCAGAAATTTTTTGAGATAGAGGTGGATCAAAATGGCGTTCCTTTACCTATAGAAGATAGAGTAAATAACAAGCTATTTACCGGTGGAGAAATCGATTTAGGCATTAAGGGAAAAAGAACTTTAGAGCCTTTAAAGATTAACGGTAATGAATATGCCATGATTCAACAAGGTCAATTTCCGGTGATTTTGCTCAATCTTAAAGATGTTAAAGGCAGTAACTACCAGGAAATTGAGAATGGAATAAAAAATCAAGTAACTAATTTATTTGCAAACCATCGATATTTAAAGCGTTATATAACAACAGATGAAAATTTACTAGATGAGGCACAAAAGGAAAAGTTAAATCGATATTTTACAGGAAAGCTTGATAAGGAAGACTTAAAAGATAGTTTACGGGTTTTGAGTGAAGTATTGTACAAACATTTTGGTCAAAAAGTTTATATATTGATCGATGAATATGACACACCGATCAATAGTTCGTATATTGAATTTGGTGATAAATTAAAAGAATTTGATGATGTACTAAAAATATTCCGCGGGATGTTTGGCAGTAGTTTAAAAACTAATCCTTATTTAGAAAAAGGCGTAATAACTGGCATATTACGGGTTGCTAAAGCTAATTTATTTTCGGATTTGAATAATGTTAGTGAATATAGCTTGCTTGATGAAAAATATTCTAAGTTCTATGGTTTTACTCAAGCAGAAGTTGATGAGTTATTAACCAAAGTACCAACAGCAACTAATCCTGAAAAAATTAAAGCTTGGTATAATGGCTATAGTTTTGGTGGGGAGATCATTTATAATCCATGGTCGATTATGCAATGTTTGGCTCATAAAGGCAAGCTTGATCATTATTGGCTTGATAGTGGGGGGACGGCTCTTGTTGATAAAGCATTATTGTCAGATGGAATGCAACAAGATATTCAGCTACTCGCTAGTGGCAAAAATATTATCTCCCCTATTACCAGACAAATTAGTTTCAGTGATATTAACACACGGTCAGGGCTATTTAGTCTATTACTATTTAGTGGTTATTTAAGCCCAATGGTAATCGAGTCAGAAGAGGATATTTATCAATTATCCGCTCCTAATAAAGAGGTAAAACACATATATAATGCAAGATTATTGCAGTGGGTGAGCAACAAGTTACAAATGGATAGTTCTTTATATTATTCATTTGCTAGTTTGCTGCCGGCAGGTAAAATAGAAGAATTTAAAGAAAGGCTGCAAGAATTATTACTAAATGCTACTAGTTTTCATCAAACTGGCGAAAAAAAAGCCGAGCTATTTTATAGTGGCTTTATGCTAGGTTTAATTAACACGTTATCTCTTGGCTATATAATAGACAGTGAAAGAGAAACCGGTAGCGGTAGGGCGGACATTGTGCTACTACCCAAGATAGGTAAAGGTGACAATGCTATTATTATTGAATATAAAATATGTAAATCTCCTGATATTTTAGAATCTGTTGCCAAAGAAGGGTTAGATCAAATCGTGAGAAAAAAATATGAGGCTAAAATAAAAGAGTACTCCCATGTTCAGAAAATTATCAAAATTGCTATGGCTTTTTGCGGTAAAGAAGTGGCTCTAGAATATCAGATTGATAAAATTTAATTGCCTTTTCCTCTAATATTGATTATAGTCAATTCAGGAGAATTTGGGGCTAGAAACGATGGAGCGATGCCTATAAGTAATAGGCGAGTGACGACGTTACCAATTTCTCATCAATTGACTATAGTATTTACAATCTTTGGGCTAGGTAGCAAAGTGGTAATGCCGTGGACTGCAAATCCTCAATGCGTCGGTTCGATTCCGACCCTGGCCTCCACAAAAAATATACTAATATGATGGGGTTTATTGAGCAATTCCTAGAAATGATGATAGCTGAGCGTGGAGTAGCTAATAATTCGAAGCTTAGCTACCAATGTGATCTGTTAGATTTTCAAAAATTTTTATTACAAAATAAATTATCAGAACTAAATATTAAAGCTGAAAATATTAGAGATTGGGTAGAATATTTAGCAGAAAATGGCTTGCAAGCAAGATCGATCAATCGGAAGATATCAACTATAAAAAACTATTATGAATTTTTAATTAGTGAAAAACATACCAATTATAACCCTACTTTGATGGTAGATTTACCAAAATACCAAACTAAACTTCCTGCTACATTATCGATTGATCAAATCAAAACTTTACTTTTATATTGCGAACAAGATAAAGATACTGATTCCATACGCCTAAAAGCAATGATTCATTTATTGTATGCAAGTGGATTACGCGTTTCTGAGCTTGTCAGTATCAAGCTAACTGATATTTTAGCAAATCAAATGTTGCAAGATAAAATGTCGCAAAATATTAAAAAGATATTTTCTATAACTGGTAAGGGCAATAAAGAAAGAATGGTGATCATTAATGAACAGGCTGCCCTCAGTTTGCTAGATTATTTAACTATTCGCAGTAACTTTATCAGCAAAAAACATTTAAAAAGTCAAATTTACTTATTTTGCTCTTCTGCCGCTAGTGGTCATATGACTAGACAGAATTTTGCAATTCTGTTAAAACAAGCAGCTATTAAGGCTGGGTTAAATCCAGATAATATCTCACCTCACACTTTACGTCACAGTTTTGCTAGCCATTTGCTAGAAGGTGGTGCGGATCTTAGGGTGATTCAAGAACTGCTTGGACATGCTGATATTAGCACTACCCAAATATATACCCATATCCAAACAAAGCATTTAAAACTTGCCTTAGATCGCCATCCGCTAAAATCAGCTATAATCAAATGACTTATATATTTCCAAAATTTTTATAACTAAGTATACTGCTCCCATTTGTCTAGGAGGCAGTATACAGGTTTAGCTATAAGGTTAATAATCATATACATGCAGATGCATTTGATACATCGCCAGAAGGTTTTACATCTTCCGGGAAGAGCTGTTGAAAAAGTTCTTCCTTATCGTTCTCATTATCTACAAAACTATTCCAAATTTGCCATTTTTCATCTTCATTTAATTTATCTTCTGCACTTATTGGTGGGGTATCAGCACCAGCAATGGCTGAACAGGCATTTTCAGGGGCGTCATTAACATCTGGATAGAGCGTTACTATTTCAGGGGTGTTAAACTCTGGATAGAGTAGCACAAAAATTGAAGCAGCATGAGTAGTATCTTTACATTGCTTAAAAATCAACTCTCTTTCCTCGTCATTTGCTTTTTGGATTACGTCCATATATAACTCTGGTAAGTCTTCTGGATTAAACCCATTTGCTAAAATTTTAGTAATATTTGAGATATGGTGTAACTCATCTCCTTTTGCTCCTAGTCCTTTCATATGCAATGCACCTAGTAGGAATTTTACTTTATCATTATACGTTGCAGGTACATCAGGATTTGTGGCTTTATTTAAATAATCATTTTTTAATATATTCCTCGGGTCAGAAAGTGCGGCATGAACTTCTAAGAAAGAATAATTTTGTGGAAACTCTAAAACTTGTACTAAATCTTAAGGTAATACCAGTGATCTTAGGAAGAGCATAAATAATTCCTTTAATTATTTGTTGAGATTTTAGTAATTAGTTAACAAAAATTAGCTAATCGTAACAAACGGTACTATATTTGTTTTTTTGGGAGTGTCAAGTATTCTTATATTAAATTGCTGAAGAGATGCTTGATATTTTATTACTTTTATAGTAACATATTACGTAGATATCTATAAATTATACTGATCAGTTTATGTCAAATACTAATTGTTATGATAAGGCAACTCGTAGAGATTTTATAACCTTAACTGCTAGCAGTATGGTTGTGGTTGGAGCAGCATGTGCTACCTATCCTCTTGTTAGTTCATTTAACCCTTCAGCAGATGTTCTTGCCCTATCTTCAATAGAAGTGGATTTATCTCATATCCAACCAGGGCAAACTGTTACTGTTAAATGGCAAGGCAAGCCGGTTTTTATTACTAATAGAACTCCAGAAAAAATCGCTGAAGCAAGAAATGTAAATCTCGCCGAGCTAATGGATCCTGAGCTTGACCAAGATAGAGTTAAATCTGGGCATGATAAATGGTTGGTGACTATAGGCATTTGCACCCATTTGGGTTGCGTACCACTTGCAAACCAAGGCGATTATGACGGTTGGTTTTGCCCATGCCATGGCTCTCAGTATGATTCATCTGGTCGAGTACGCAAAGGACCAGCTCCTTTAAATTTGGCTGTTCCACCATATGAATTTATTTCCGATACAAAAATTAAAATCGGATAATTATTTATGAATGAAAGTAATTATCCTGAAGAATCCAATCCAAACAAATCCAATCCGATCATAGAATGGATCGACTACCGACTCCCTATTTTCTCGTTCTTTAAACATCTAGGCGAATACCGAACACCCAAAAATTTGAGTTACCTATGGAACTTAGGGTCAATAGCTGGTATTGCCTTAGTAATTCAGATAATCACTGGCATTATTTTGGCTATGCATTATACCCCTCACGTCGATTACGCCTTCGAGAGTGTTGAAAAAATTATGCGTAACGTCAATTATGGCTGGCTAATACGTTATATACACTCAGTTGGGGCATCAATGTTTTTTGTTGTCGTTTATTTACATATCTGTAGAGGGTTATATTATGGCTCGTACAAAAAACCTAGAGAGTTATTATGGCATATAGGCATAATAATTTTTCTTATCATGATGGCTACTGCCTTTATGGGATATGTGCTGCCTTGGGGACAAATGAGCTACTGGGGAGCAACTGTAATCACCAATTTATTTTCAGCTATACCTGTCATTGGCAAATCGATAGTTACCTGGCTTTGGGGAGGTTTTTCAGTTGATAACCCTACACTTAACAGATTCTTTGCTTTACATTATTTATTGCCTTTTATTATAGTAGCTTTAGTCTTACTTCATTTAGTAGCCCTACATGTTCATGGTTCAAATAACCCCAAGGGTATCGATGTTAAATCCCCTAAAGATACTATTCCTTTCCATCCATATTATACTGTAAAAGATTTTGTTGGATTTGGTGTTTATTTTCTAATATTTGCTTTTTTTGTCTTTTTCAAACCAAATTATTTAGGACATCCTGACAATTACGTACCAGCTAATCCTTTGGTTACGCCAACTCATATAGTTCCAGAATGGTATTTTTTGCCATTTTATGCTATTTTACGGGCAGTACCGTCAAAGCTAGGTGGGGTAATATTAATGTTTTCTAGTATTTTGTTATTATTTATTTTACCTTGGCTTGATAGCTCAAAAGTTAGAAGTGCCAATTATCGACCAATGTTCCGTATAGCTTTTTGGCTGTTCATAGCTGATTGTTTGGTACTTGGATATCTTGGAGGAAAACCAGCCGAAGACCCTTATATTACCTTAAGTAGATTTGCTGCTACTTACTATTTCTTTCATTTTTTCGTTGCAGTACCACTAATTAGCAAGTATGAGAAAACTTTGCCATTACCGGATTCTATATGAAAGATAATAAAATTACCTCTTATATCAAATTTTACCTGTGTTTGTTAATTTTGTTAGTATCCAATACTATCACTGCCAACGAAGCATTACCTACAAAAAAGATTGCTTGGTCATTTGACGGAATTTTTGCTAGCGTTGATAGAAAAGCTGCCCAACGTGGCTTTCAAGTCTATAAAGAAGTATGTAGTGTGTGTCATGGTCTTTATAATTTATATTATCGTAATCTTAAAGATATAGGATTTTCAGATGAAGAAATTAAAGAAATAGCCAAAAATTATACGGTGCAAGATGGCCCCAATGATGCAGGAGAAATGTTTGAAAGACCAGCTCTACCATCTGATCCATTTGTTCGCCCCTATCCTAACGAACAAGCAGCAAGAGCAGCCAATAACGGGGCAGACCCACCTGATTTATCATTGATCATTAAAGCAAGACCTGATGGGGCAAATTATGTATATTCTATACTTACTGGTTATACTAATCCTCCTGAGAATTTTAAATTAATGCCAGGATTAAGTTACAATCCATACTTTCCGCATAGTCAAATTGCCATGCCAGCTCCACTAACAGATGGACAAGTACAATATATAGACGGAACAAATTCATCGGTAGAACAAATGGCTATGGATGTTACCGTATTTTTACAATGGGCTGCTGAACCTGAAATGGAAAACCGTAAATCTATGGGTTTGAAGGTAATGATATTTTTAGTAATTTTTACAATTTTCTTTTATATTTCTAAAAATAGAATTTGGCAAAATGTCAAGTAACTTAATTACAAACCAGCAATTATAAATTCAAAATGTAAATGACAGTAATATTGTTCTAATTACAACTTATAGATATCAATTTGGAGTAATATTTTTTTATCATTGTATAATGTTTATCCTATGCCAATATATAATTAATGTGTCTCCTATATGTACAAATTTATAGATTTATTTTGTGATATTGGTGGTTTTCGTATAGCTCTTGAAGAAAAAGGGATGGAGTGTGTTTTTTCATCAGATATTGATAAAGATGTGCAAGAAACTTATAAAAGGAATTTTGGAGAAAAGCCCATGGGTGATATTTCTGAGATTTCTGAGCAAAAAATACCAAAACATGATATTTTATGTGCCGGTTTTCCTTGTCAACCTTTTAGTATCTCGGGTAAACAAAATGGTCTACATGATATAAATGGTAAATTATTTTATGAAATAATTAGAATTGAACAATATCATAAACCATTAATATTATTGCTTGAGAATGTTAAAAATATTATGAATATTGATAATGGTAATGTTATTAAAACGATAGATATAAAACTTGATGAAATAGGATATAAGTAGCCTACAATTTTTATTCTATAAGTATTAAGCAACATAAAAACGTCATTGCGAGGAGGCGTGAGCCATAGTACCCTACAATTTTTGTAATAAATACTCTGCAAAGGTATTGTATATGGAAGGTTGAAGTAGTATAAGAGTGTATTTTCTGACTATGCACAATATACTACTTCAGTCACTGATACTAAACTTTTCTTGGAAAAAATCAAGGCTAGAATGTCTTTCTGGAATGATTATGAGTCTAATTGAGAATTGCTCCGTTAGCGGTAAAAACATGGCACTTGGAATTAAGAGTGAAGCTAAACATAGCTCTAGAATTCAAAGAATATATAGGCTGTTTAGGGATCAAATATTTAATTATGACCAAATTGCTAAGTTTATTTTGAATATTTTTGCTAATGACAAATACATTATTGCTCTGGATAGAACTTGCTGGAAATTTGGCACAAGTGATATTAATATATTATTTTTGGTTATAGTTTTCGGAAAAATTTCTGTGCCTATTTATTGGTATCCATTAGATCACGGGGGTGCTTGTTCTAGCTGGTTGATGGAGGAAATTTTAGAGCGATTTATCAATAATTTTGGAGTTCATAAAATTAAATATTTATTGGCTGATCGCGAATTTATGAGTAAAGAATGGCTTAATTTTCTAACTAGCAAACAAATTAAATTTGCGATTCCTCTTAGAAAAGATATGCTGATTCGAATTATCAATGCTTTGCAAATTAAACCAGTGGGAAAAAGTTTTAATAATGTAAAACCCCTTGAATACCTTGAAATTAAAGGCATGTTATGGGGACATGTAGTTACATTATCTGCATATAGAAATGATAAAAGCGAACTAATGGTTGTTGCAGCTAGTGGTGATATTGATGTAAAAATTTTTGCTTTATATAAATTTCGCTGGTCAATTGAAGTTTGCCAGTCATAATGCCTCTGTAATAGTTATTTGTTTATTATTCTACCTTTTTTACCCTGGAATGGTAAATCCACTGTTTCGGTTGTTCTCTTAATGAGATCAACCTTTTAATCTCTTGCTCATCGGCTGTAATTAGCCAAATCCAACGTTGTGATGAGTTGTAAACTTTCCTGACTTTTAATTGCTCTCTTTGCATCCATCTATATAAAGTTGGTTCTGGTATATTGATTTTTTGCGATAATTCACGAAAAGTAAATTCATTTTGCCTACGATTAATTTCTCCTGATAATGTTCTTTTGTTAGTAGCTGTTACACCACTACGTATAAGTAGGCTACTAACCGTGTTCTCATTAAAAATATTTAACAGCTTTGCTGGACGCCACCCTTCTTGTTGATTTAAAATATCAGCAATTTGCTGTAATGTCATATCTTGGCTTTTGAGACTGGCTACTAGTTCAAGCAGTTTACCATAATAACTAAGTTGCTCCAATTTTGCCACAGGACGAACAAGATTAGTATTAGTTTTATATCCACCAGCCCAATGTATTTCTACCAAGACTTTCTCTGTTACACCTTCTATTTTTACAACAACACATTCTATTAGTAAACGTAAAATTTCTTTGCGTTCTTCTACCGTAGTAGTTGACGATGACCATAAAGCAGGAATATCAGAAGCTAATTTATATATAGTTTGACGCTCAACATCAGACAGAATTTTTGATTGTTCAGCTAAGAATTTGGCATATTCCTGTTTTAACTTTTCTTCTGCAGATAATGATTCTTCCCACTTTTTCTCAAGAGTTCTTGTGACAAGACGATTCTCAGGTTCTGAAGAATTATATTGCCGATATGCCCTCTCAACTTCATATCGTCCTCTCTCTAATTGTTTTTGCCAATATTTTTGTAAATTATTATGTTCGGTTTCAAGGTCTGTTGCCACTCGTAAACTAACTTCCAAAGCTTCTGGCTTTAACACTTCTAATGCCTGCTTAGCAATTAGTTCATCCAAAACATTGCCAACCAATGATTGGCAAACATCTTCACCATAATCTACAGACATTCTGCTACAACTATAACGCAATTTATTACCATTATTTGTATAGCAAGTTGCCATTCGTAAACCACAGCGACCACAAACAACAAGTCCGGCTAATAGTGCATTACCATGCCTTGCTACACCAATTCCTTGTATGGAGTTAGATAATAATTGTCTGCCATTACGTTCATATTGTTGCCAACTAATATAAGCAGGAACTTTGTCTTTTAACAATACTTGCCAATCTGACATTTTAGCAACAATACGCCCCGTAGATCGTCTGCCAGGTTTTTTTCTATGTGCCTCTGTTGGTCTGCGTCCATATACATAAGCACCTGCATATATGGGATTATGTAATAGATTTCCTAAAGTATTCCTATTAGGACGATGCCAGGTTAGTTCACCTTTTTGCAAACCGCTACGCTCTCTATAAGGCATTTTTATTTTATGACTGACTAAGTATTTTAATACTGCATTAATTGTAGAAAATTTTTCAAATAACTCAAATACCATCTGAATAGTTGCCTGTGCTTGCTCATCTGGATCTTTAACAATTTCGCCAGATGGTCGTCTAACATATCCCATAGCAACTTGCATGCCTAACTCACCTCGACGTGCTTTTGCTTTCTTCCCTTGTAGCATGCGTTGCTTAATTATATGTAACTCTGCTTCAGACATTGTACCTTTAAGACCTAATAATAGTCGATCATTATAGGATACCGGATCATAAATACCATCAGTATCAGCAATAATGGTTCTAAAAAGTGCACATACTTCTAGGTTCTGTTGACAAAATTTTATGTTAAGTTATCAGAGTAGAATAAAGAAGTTGCAATAGTAAGAAGAAATGGTAGTTTCTAGTTATCGAAACCAAGAAACTACCGATATGAAGTATTACATAGAAGACCAAGCATGGGAAGCAATTTTATCATTTTTTAAGAAAAAAAAAGCTATACACAACAAGAATGAGGAAAAAATAAGACAGTTTATTGAAGCAATATGGTTTATTGCTAGAACAGGTTGTCAATGGCGTCTTCTGGCTGATTATTATGGTTGTTGGTACAGTGTTTATCGCAGATTTAAGAGATGGGTTGACAAAGGTATATGGGAAGCTTTAATGGATCATGTTAAAGTAGATGTAGATATGGAATCAATGATGATTGATGCAACTATTGTAAGAGCACATGCTTGCTCATCTGGATATATTAAAGGTAATCAAGAGGAAGCAGCTTTAGGTAGAAGCAAAGGTGGTTTTAGTACTAAAATTCATGCCCTCGTTGATGCATTGGGTAACCCACTGAAGTTTATACTAACTGCTGGGCAAAGAAATGATATCACTCAGGCTGAAAATCTTACTAAAGATGTTCAGAATACGACGGTGATAGGTGATAAAGGATATGATAGTAGTGCGTTTGTAGAAAGCTTAGAAAATAAGGGGTGCGAGGTTGTTATCCCACCAAAATCTAATCGTAAAGTACAACGTGAATATGATAAACATATTTATAAAGAACGCCATTTAATTGAATGTTTCTTTGGTAAAATCAAACATTTTAGGCGTATATTTTCTAGGTTTGATAAAGCCCCAGCCACCTTTTTAGCCTTTCTAAATTTTGTTGGAGCTTTAATATGGTTACGTTAAAAATTTTGTCAACAGAACCTAGTAATTGGTACCAATCTTTGCATGATCGTGCTAACCTCGATACTTCTATTCCTAGTACTATACCAACATGGTCTAATCCAACTTCAGCAACTAAACGCTGAAATCCAGGACGACCTTCAGCAGTTGCACCAGACCGCCCCAAATCATCATCTATTATAAGTACTTTATCAGCACTCCAGCCTAGAGCATAAGCTCTCTCTACTAAATTATACTGCAATTTAGTAGATTCACTATGCCGTTCTACTTGTTGCAGCGTTGACTGCCTTATATACACTATCGCCAGACGATCGTGGTGATAGGCTTGAATCTTGCCACTTGATAATATTCTCTGAGTTGATTGTTTCTCCTTGTCTATCATTTGCCTTCTCCATATTTATTATCGATTTTGGCAATTTTTTCAATGATAATGTTGCTAATAGAGTTATTAGGCGATGACGATTCTCTTTGGGGATTCTCTCCCATTTCATTGGTTCCAATATAGGAATGCCTTGCATGATATTTTCTTACCCAATCAACCAAGTTTAGCAATACTGATTTGTTAAGTGTCGGGGATTGTTCTAAATTTGTCAAATTAAAACTTATAGATGTTTTAATAATGGAAGATAGAACGGTTGTTTAAACATCTCAAAAGCGGTGGCTTTGATATTGAAAAAAGTCATATAACAAACCCAGATAGATTCGTGAAATTAGTTACAGTTTGTGCTATTGCATCGGCTTTAATAATAAAAAATGGGCTAATACAAAACGAGATAAAACCCATAAGAATTAGAACTCAGAAAACTTATCCAAAACAATTAGTGTCATTTTTTACATACGGATTGGATCATTTAAGGAACTGCTTGAAACAGGCAAGTAACAAGGCAAAAGCGGTATTAAAAAGAATTTTGGAGTATGACTCAATTACCGATTTTGATCCCTACTTCCCTACATTGTTACAAAAATTGTAGGGTACTATGGGCGACAGCATACAGTTAAGATTTACGTTCTAGAGTTATAGAACATTATGAGAAATATAAGAAAATAGCTCTTACATGCGAGACCTTCAAAATTAGTCGATCAATAATCTATGACTGGATTAGATTAAAGAAAGAAACTGGAGATATAAAGGCAAAGGAGGGATACCAGAAAGGGTATGGTCATAAAATACCTGGTTTATTGGCGTTTCGTCGTTTAGTAGAAGAAGGCAGCTCGTTAACACTTACAGAAATAGCAAGAGAACTAGGGCGTGTCATCAATTAAGTTGACATAAATATTAGGATGAGGCCAATTAGATATTGGTAAAAAAATAAGAAGGTGACCAATGCACAGATATGCTTTAAGAGATAATCAATGGGAAAGGATAAAGGATATTTTACCTGGAAAAGAAGGAGACGTAGGAGCAAGTGCCAAAGATAATAGATTATTCGTAGAAGCTGTATTATATAGATATCGTGCTGGTATACCGTGCATAACTGTTGAAAGTTGGAAGAGGAAGCAGTTTTAGACCAGGTAGTTTAAAGTCATATGTGGTCAACGTCATTGCGAGGAATGTAGAGTGAAATTTGTACTTTTGCAACGTTACTATCCCCGTTACTGGGTTGTACTCTTAAAATTTTAGTATTCATAAGCTTTTTTCCTCTAATTTTAATTTATATTTAAAAAATCATATTTTTATTAAATTAACATAAAATCTAGTTGACTATTTAATACGAGTTATATTTAATTAAAATTGTAACTATTAAGGTTAAAGACGTCATTGTGAGGAGGCGTAAGCCGACGAAGCAATCCAATAAGCGTGGATTGCCACGACCACTATGTGGTCTCGCAATGACGCCAGAATAAAATTTATTTTTCTTATATCACTTAGTGCAGCGATAAAATGTTATATACTAAATATATTAACACAAAATATAAAAATTAATCACTGGAGAAATATGAGCTATCAGAAGTCAACAACAACACCAGGTCAATTATGAGTGAAGTTGTTCAAGAAAATACCAGGATTATCCCTAATCAGCAGACTAACCTTACCAAAGAACAAAAAGAATCCGTTGGGCTGCTATCAATTGGCACATTCCTCGAATATTTTGACCTGCTGCTATATGTCCATATGGCAGGAGTTCTTAATGAATTATTTTTTGAACCGTCTGATCCTAAGACCGCCTCTTTAATGATATCTTTTTCTTTTTGTTCCACTTATGTTTTTCGACCTATTGGGGCAGCAATATTCGGTTGGTTAGGCGATACTATAGGACGCAAATCAACAGTAATCATGACAACTTTTATGATGGCTACCTCATGTCTTGTCATGGCTAATCTACCTACTTATGCTCAGATAGGGGTGACAGCTACTTGGATATTAACTATCTGCCGTGTTATTCAAGGTATTTCTTCTATGAATGAAATAATAGGGGCAGAGCTTTATTTAACGGAAACGCTTAAGCCACCAATCCAATATGCAACTGTAGGATCATTAGGAGCTTTTGCTGCCTTAGGAGGGTTAGGGGCTTTAGGTATTGCCTCACTTGTCACGATGCATGGTTTTAACTGGCGTTTGGCATTTTGGCTGGGTGCAGCAGTGGCATTGATTGGCACTGCTGCCAGAACAAAGCTACGAGAAACACCAGAATTTGCTGATGCCAAACGTCGAATTAAAAAAGTTTTTGAAAAAACTAATATTGATACAGCTAGCTTAATAAACCATCCTATTTGCCAAGAGAGAGTTAATAAAAAAACCGTAATTGCGTTTTTTTTATTACAATGTTTTGGACCAATATGTTTTTATTTTCTTTATATATATTGTGCTAATATTTTAAAAACTAACTTTGGTTATACCATGGCTGAAATTATTCATCATAATTTTATTGTCTGTCTAATCGAGCTTTTAACCGCATTAATATTATGTTATTTAAGTTTAAAAATATATCCATTATTAATCATAAAAATTATGCTCATAATATGTTCTATTTTTATCATATTTTGTCCGTATTTATTGAATCATCTTAATGCTCCTTATCAGTTATTTTTAATGCAATTTGTTATGATTTTATTAGTTGTATCCGTAAATCCCGCTGGTTCCATTTTTTATAAAAACTTTCCGGTCTTTAAACGTTTTACCTGTGCTAGCATTACAGCTGCTATATCTCGGGCTTTGATGTATATAATAACTGCTTTTGGTTTTATCTACCTTACTGACCATTTTGGTCATTGGGGATTATGGTTTATTATGGTTCCGATAATTATTGGTTTTACTTACGGACTATTTTATTTTGAAAAGTTGACAAAAGAGTGTGGTGGTTATCCTATAAGTCATAGGGACATAGCTGTTTATAAGGAAGAGGAAGTAGCTAATTAGCCGCAAAAAACAATTATTTGAGTCAATTATATCTTCTGCATACGGGCTATTGCATTTTGAAGAATTGGTAAAAGCGTCTGGGGATTATTCTTAAACTCATTGGTACTTGGTTGGTTAGTCGAAAAGCTTTGACATAATTTTATTAATTGTTGCTCGGCTTGGGGCGCTTCTAAGTATGTAGAAATAATTAAAAAGTACTTTATTGTCTCATTAATGATCTTTATTGCCTTTTCTGGTGATTTAGCTCCTATGGTTTGTAAGTTATGAATTCGATCAAATAATTTAATCAATACTATATCATATTTTTTTTGGTGAAATAATAGTTCTAATGTTTCTGCTGAGCTGATCTTTTCATGAGTTTTAACCCTAGTCAAGTCTAGCACTTGGTTGGCAATTTGTTTGCTAAAAACTTGAGAGATAATATTTTCGGTTAATTCCGTATCTTCAAGAGCATCATGCAGTAAACTGGTAATGATCATATCAGTCCTGAAGTATTTGGGCATTTCTAATCCTGTATATTCGGCAACCATGTGTGCTACCTCTATCGGATGGGAGTAATAGGGAGTCCCGGATAGTCGCATTTGGCTACCATGATATTTTTTGGTATAATAGATAGCCCTCTTAACCTCATTCATATTTACTGGTTGCATTACTTGTTGGTTTAGCTCTTCTAATCTATTGATTAACTTAGTAGCATATTTACAATCTGCATATTTTGACGACCATTTAGTACTATCTGTCATAAAAATCTTCCTTATCATTATATCATATCTAGATATTATACCATAAATTGAATCATCGCTAAGCATTTATTACATGTTTCTTAAAATAATATATTTTTAATTGCCAAACTAGGGCGTGTCATCAATTAAGTAATATTACAGAAGAAGCCAAATAAATTACTCCCAGAAAATTCTGAGCTAGTTTATCATAACGCGTAGCAATGCCTCGAGATTGTTTAAGTTTTGCAAAGAAATTTTCAATTAAATGACGATACTTATAAAGCTCTATATCATATTCTATAGGAAATTTACGATTCTTCTTGGATGGAATTACAGGAGTGCAATTCTTATCTTTTATCTTATTCCTCATTCTTGCCTCAGCATCATAAGCCTTATCTGCAATTACGGTATCCGCTTTTGTCAAAGTTTCCATTAAAGCATCAGAGCCTTGTAAATCATGCGACTGACCAGGGGTTAAATAAAAAGCTGCCGGATTTCTTAAAGCATCAACAGTTGCATGAATTTTAGTTGATAAACCGCCTTTACTACGACCTATTGCTGGTCATCTACTATGGCTTTTTTTTAGCTCCGGCACTATGTTGATGTACTCTAACAATCGTTGAATCAATCATACTATATTCATTATCTGCATCTTGTGTAAGTAGTTCAAAAACCTTCTTCCATACCTCTTTTTGGCTCCAACGTGTATGTCTTGTATGAATTACTCTAAAATCTCCAAATCTTTCTGGTAAGTCTCTCCACGGTATACCACAACTGTTGAAAGTTAGAAGGTGGAGCGGATTTTAGATAGCTTTTTCGTCATTGCGAGACCACGTAGTGGTCGTGGCAATCCATTTTTGGTTAATTTTGTGGATTGCTTCGTCGACCTACGGTCTTCCTCGCAATGACGTTTTATGCTGTTTAATACTTATAGACTCACCAGGGGTTAAATGAAAAGCTGTAGGATTTCCTAAAGCATCAACAGTTGCATGAATTTTAGTAGGTTGTTTGAAGGGAATTTGAATATATCCGAGTCACAACATTTACCTTTAAATGTAAAATTTGTCATTCCCGCGTAGGCGGGAATCTGGTTGTTCTATGAATTTATTGTGTAATTTATTTAAATATGGTAAGATAGTAAGCTTTGTCGTTACATTCTCAAGCTGCTATATCAATTCAGGAGAATTGAGTAGTAGGAGCGATGGAGCAACGCCTATAAGTAATAGGTGAGCGGACGACGTTACCAACCTCTCATCAATTGACTCTAAATTAAATAGTATCATTAATCCTTGGTTATTAAGTTTATTTATATGCCCAAAAAATATAAACCCCCTCAAAAAACTTCTAAAAAAACTGTTGTAACTACTAGCTTATCAATTAGCAGCTCAGCAACTACTAGCTCAGCAGATAATAGTAGTATTGCACAAAACCACTCTGAGCGATTAAAAGAAATTTTATGTACACCTATAAAGGGGCGTGATAATTTTACTATAGGAGATTTTATAGTGGAACGTATTTTATGTTCCCTTGGTGCAGATGATATAACTAATAAACAAAAAATAAAATATGTAGAGCTTATCGAGCAATTTTTGTTGGGTTTTATTAAAAAAACAGATGGGACTGCAAAAACAAACGAAACTACAGGAATCTTTAAATTATGTAAGACGACATTATATAATTTTATACTCACTCGTGAGCATTTAAAGAAATGCAAAAAAGGCGAAGAAGATGAAGAAGGTATTATCGAATATTTATTGAAGAGTATTTGGGCTGAGGATTTATTTAATCCCAATAGATTAAAGGATGGATTAACATTATTAGATTGGGTTGAATCTTTACATGAGACATTAAACAATAAACCAGACATAAATAAAAATAAAAAATTAATTAAATGGCTAAAAGAAAAAGGGGCTAAAAAAGCTTCAGAAATACTAAAGCAAGATTTCAATAAAGAATGCTACGATAAAAATATAAAGGAATTAAAGCAAAAATTAGAAGAACATTCCTCTATATCCACAGAAAAAATAGGAGGATGTTCAGTTGTATCCAAAAAAGAAAAGAAGTCAGCAGAGCTTTTAGGGACGTCAGTAGAACTTTTAGAATGTTTCTATGTTATCTTAAATAACAGAGTAGATGAAATTTCTAGATGCATGAAATTATTTTTTCTACGTCATGGGAATAAAGAGTACGATATTTGGGTTATGGATGCATTTCTAAAGAAATGTTATGATAAGACAAATCCTGATTATATAAAAATAATAGAGTCTATTATAGAGTATATACCATTAGATTCATTAAAGATGTTTCACTATGAAGAGTTAATAAATATATATGAAAAGAGGTTCGGGAGAGGATTAACAGCCCAAGAGGAAAAATTATTAGATGAGTATACTCGTGAACTAGTTAAATTAAGCTTGGCTGATGAGAATAATGTACTCAACGAGGGAAAACACGAGGCTTTAAGGCTACGCCTTAACTATTGTAAGTATAAGGCAGATTTTAAAGAGATAATTGAATTATCATTAAAATTAATCGAATATGCTAATGGTGTTGAGATAGAGGAAGATTTTTATAGTCTACTAATAGCTTTACATAATATAGAGAGTAGTACATTTAAAGATGGGATAGTTAATAATTTAGTTAATAAATCTGAATTATCTGGCGAAGCTAAAGAAATATTCATGAATTTGTTTTTATATCCTAGTTTTGATCGAGAGTTTGTCCTAAGGATAAAGGACCATCTAGAAATAATTAAGCAAGCTTTTTCAAAACAAAGCAAAGAAATCCAGGTAACTATTAAAAAGTTTTTAGATGGATTCCTCATGCAAACAGGGGAGTGTAGTGTTAGCACGATCAAAGAGATAGTTGATGACCAGAACTTTGAGAGTGGCGGGTCTGAGGTTGCCTTGAGGGTTTTAAGTTGTTTAAAATATTGGTCTAAAAATGAGATAGAACAAATAAATTATCAAAAAGTTTTAGATAAGCTTTTAAAAAAGGATAATTTAGGAAAAGATTTTATAACTATCATAAAAGTGGCGGATTTATATTTAACGATTGAAGATTTAGCTCAAACTAAACATTATTTAGATTTGGCAGAAAAATCGTTAAAATTCTATAAAGCCTCTCAATATGAAATAAGCCCTAAAATTTACCTTAATGAGGTTAAATTAGGGTTAGTGTTAAAGGCATTTGCGGAGAATAATAAAGAATTTTTAAAAGAAAATTTGAGTTATATAAAAGAAACCTACAGTGCATGTAATGCCATAAAGCAAGAGTTTTTAAGTGATTTTCAAACAATAATGGATATATGTCAGTATCATCTATTATTAATAGAGTCTGCAACAACCCCAAACTTACAAAACGAGATTAAAAGCGTTATTAATAAAATCGCTGAAGATGATGAAGTTACTTTTTCTTTAGAAATTATAAATCAAACTGTTAGTAAAGAACAACAAATCGTTACTTCTATGAGCGATGATGTTGATTCGTCTAATTCTTATTCAGAAGAATATAGCTCTGAAAAAAAGTTTGAAACTGAGGCAAGTAATATTGCTGATATTAAAGAAAATTCCTTATATAAAGAAAATTTTGTTACAAAATGTTTAAACCATTGGACAATTATACATCAATATTATCAAAATCTTAAAAAAAATGCTCGATTTTCTCAAGATAAGACTTCTGATTATCATCAAGAAAAACATCAACTTTGGAATATTCCTAACAAGGGAGAATATACAACAGAGAATAAAAATATTGTAAATATTGGTAGTAAGAAACACCATAATATTTATGCTATAATTGATCCTGATTTGTTAGGTTCATTAGATATCTTTAAACAGAAAGCATTTATTACTGCTTTAGAGAAAGGTATTGCAAAAGATTCTAATCATAATGGAGTTAAAATATTAGGAAAATATTTACCAGAGCTTAAAATAAATAAAGATAGTAGGTTATTGGCAGAAAAAATTTATAAAAACAAGGATGGGGCTGTTTTAATGGTATTTGGTCAAGAATGTAATCATACTGCTGTAAAGAAGGAGTTTCAGCTTAATACCATTAAGGTTATACCAGTTTCTGGTGCTGCCTATACACAGGAAAAGGATGATATTTTAAAGCCCAATATCTTTCCAGAAGATTATTTTACTAATACAGAAGATTATCCTGATGATGAAGTAGAATGCACTGGAGAGGAATCATAAAAGTTACTATCCAAGTAACTAAGCTCTATTATTAGAACTTAGTTACCTCATATTCTAACTCCATATTTTTTCCACAAAATGCCATAGAAATTTTTAATATTTGTTTTACATGTGAGTACTCTTTTATTTTACTATCATATTTTTTATTAATAATTTGTTGTAAACCAGATTTAGCTATATCTGCTAGCTCTTCTGAGGATTTAGCGATTTTATACTCGATAATCATCGCTTTATCACCTTTACCAATTTTTGGAATCATTACAACGTCAGCTCTGCCATCCCCTGATTCTTGTTCACTCGATATTATATAATTAGAACCTAGCATATTAATAAAGCCGAGCATAAAGCCACTATAAAATAATTCAGCTTTTTTCTTTCCTGTTTGATGAAAACTAGTAGAATTAAGTAACAATTCCTGCAGACGCTCCTTAAACTCCTCTATTCTACCATCTGGTAATAAAGTAACGAAAGAATAATAGCCAGAATTATCAATATCTAATTGTTTACTAACCCATTGCACCATTCTTTTTTGGTAGATATATTTTACCTCATAATTAGGGATAGATAGTTCGTAAATATCTTGTTCTGACATCTTGGCTGCAGGATTTAGATAACCACTAAATAATAATAAGCTAAATAACCCTTCTGGTTTGTTAATATCAGCAAAATTTATATGTTTAGTAATAGAAGAAGTAATCGTTTTACCTGCAACTAAAGCCTGGATATTTTGTTGCATCTCGTCTGAGAGCAGTACATGATCAATCCAATCAGTCCCACCACTATCAATCCAATAGTGATCAAGCTTGCCTTTACTTGCCAAACATTGCATAATCGACCATGGATTATAAATGATTTCTCCGCCAAAATTATAGCCATTATACCAATTTTTAATTTCTTCTGGCTTTGTAGTGGTTGGTACTTTAGTTAATAATTCATCAACTTCTGCTTGAGTAAACCCGTAACTGTTAGAAAATCTTTCATCTAGTAAACTACATTCAGTTAAATTATTCAAATCTGAAAACAAATTAGCCTTAGCAACACGCAATATGCCGGTAATAACACCTTTTTGTAATGAATCATTGGTTTTAAGACTATTGCCAAATATTGCCCGGAATAGTTTAAGTACCTGATTAAACTCTTCTTTATGACCAAATTCCATGTAGGAGCTATTAATTGGTGTATCATATTCGTCGATTAATATATAGACCTTTTGATTAAAATGTTTATAAAGTAAGTCGCTTAGAAATTTTAAACTATTCTCAAGTTCTACTTTGTTAAACTTTCCAGAAAAATATCTAGTTAATTGCTCTTTTTCCGCTTCTTCCAATAAATATTCTTTCTCACTTACATAACGTTTTAAATAACGATAATTACTA
This sequence comes from Candidatus Tisiphia endosymbiont of Ceraclea dissimilis, assembly GCF_964030735.1. Lineage (NCBI taxonomy): Bacteria > Pseudomonadati > Pseudomonadota > Alphaproteobacteria > Rickettsiales > Rickettsiaceae > Candidatus Tisiphia > Candidatus Tisiphia endosymbiont of Ceraclea dissimilis. The sequence continues at coordinate 160,814 of NZ_OZ034917.1, read as the reverse complement.
AATAACTTAGTTATTTGATAGCTGATTTTACTTTCAATCTCCTCATAACTACTGCCCCTAACGCCCTTGAAACTTATAATAATAACTGGAAATTGACCTTGACGTTTCATAGAGTTTGCTACATTAGCAATTTTCAATGGCTTTAGTTCTTTAGTCTCATCAAAGCCTAAATCCACTTCTCCTCCGCTAAACAGCTTATGATTAACTCCTTGTTCTTGCGGCAATTGTATCCCATACTTATCCACTTCTATTTCTAGAAATCTCCGCACCATATCCATATTCAGACTTTTACCCCAACGCCTTGGGCGGGTGATCAAGGTGACTTTACCACTATCTTCTAACAATTCCTTGATCATTAGACTCTTATCAACAAATATGTCGCTATTAATCAACAAATCGTAGAAGTCATCGGTACCAACAAACATTCTTGGTTGGTAATTAATATTATTTTTTTCTTCTATCATTGTTTTCACCTGTTCCTTCCAACTATAATATCCATTATACTACTTTTTTATTGTCCACTAATAGCTAATTAGCAAAATTTTTATAATTTTTTGTTTTTTTATAGTGAATTAACACTCACAACTTTTGGGAGTTAAAAATACAAAATATTACAATCATTAATTATACATCCTTAAATCTTTATTTATATTGGGCAGGGGGCTATGTTTAACATTAGACCTCTCGCCTAACCTAATCTAATTGGTAATTTTATTGTTAAAACTCGTCTCCGTTCCTCACGTACATCTTAGTACGCTGCGGTACTCGACTTCGTTTTTCCTAAAAATTCCTCAATTATCTTTAGGTTATGCAAGAGGTCTATTATCTCTAATAAATACAAAAACCTGAATAACAACAATTAGCTTAATATTTCCTCAGGTTTTTGTAATATATAAAAAGAATTTTTTTGCAACCTTAAATGTTTTCTACTGGATAAACATTAGCACCAAGAGGTATAACTTCCACATCTTTAGGCAAAGCATCGACGGTACTTATAACAGCTAATTCCTGATCATGTTCATTCACAATCTTTGTTTCTGAGTTATGTTCTGTCTCATTTGTTGGTTTTTCTTGTATTGAGGGCTTTCCCTTGAATTCTTCTGCTTGTAATACGTTTTTCTTTAATAGTTTATTTATATTCTCTAGTAAATCATCTCCTATTTTGTTGTCCCACAAATTCATTATTGTCAAAGTGTTATTGTGTTGTAAGGCTTGTACTAGTGCCTTAGCTCCCTTATTGCTTATCTGGTTGTTCCACAAATGTATTTCTGTCACAGTGCTATTGCTCTTTAAGGCATCAGCTAGTGCTTTAGCTCCCTCATCGCTTATTTGGTTGCCCCACAAATGCACTTCTGTTATAGTACTATTGTTTTTTAAGGCTTGTGCTAGTGCCTTAGCTCCCTCATCGCCTATCTGGTTTCCGCCCAGAACTATATGCGTTACAGTTTTATTGTTCTCTAAGGCTTGAGATACTGCCTTAGTTCCCTCATCGCCTATCTGGTTGCTGTTCAAATTTATTTTTGTTACAGTGCTATTGTTCGCTAAAGTATCTGCTAATTCTTTCGCTCCTTTATCACCTATGCAATTTTCATTCAAATTTATGTCCGTTACAGTTTTGTTATTCTTTAAGGCTTGAGCTAGTGATTTCACTCCATCATCGCCTATCTTGTTGTATTTTAAATTTATTTTTGTTACAGTACTATTGTTCTCTAGGGTTTGAGCTAGTGATTTCACTCCATCATCGCCTATTTTATTGTCCTTCAAATCTATGTGCGTTACAGTATCATTGCTCTCTAAGGCTTGAGCTAGTTCCTTAGCTCCCTCATCGCCTATATAGTTGTTCTTCAAATATATGTGTGTCACAGTGCTATTGCTCTTTAAGGCATCAGCTAGTTCCTTAGCTCCCTCATCGCTTATCTTGTTACTTTCCAAATATAGGTGTGTTACAGTTTTATTGTTCTTTAAGGTTTGAGCTAGTTCCTTAGCTCCCTCACCACCTATATCGTTGTAACTCAAATTTATTTGCGTTACAGTGCTATTGTTCTCTAAGGCTTGGGCTAGTAGCTTTGCTTCCTTATCGCCTATCTTGTTGTGACTCAAGTCTATATGTGTCACAGTGCTATTGCTCGTTAAGGTTTGTGCTATTGTCTTAGTTCCCTCACCACCTATCTTGTTCCAGCTCAAATCTATTTTCATTACAGTGCTATTACTTGCTAAGGCTTGAGCCAGTGCCTTAGCTCCATCATTGCCTATCTTGTTCCAGCTCAAATCTATTTTCATTACAGTGCTATTATTCGCTAAGGCTTGAGCTAGTGCCTTAGCTCCCTCATCGCCTATGTTGTTGCTATCCAAATTTACTGTTGTTATAGATTTATTGTTTGTTAAGATGTGTGCTAGTGCCTTAGTTCCCTCATCGCCTATATTGTGACAACTCAAATTTATTGTTGTCACAGTGTTATTGTGTTTTAAGGCTTGGGCTAGTAGATTCGCTTCCTCGTCATCTATCTGATTAATACCAAAGCACCAAGTCAAATCTATTTCCTTAATATCTTTTTTAGCTTTCAAGTCTTCAATAATTTTTTTTAGTGTATTCATAACATTTACCTCATGTGAAAAAATAAATTAGAACATTCTTTTTAAAATATAAAACAGTATTAGTGTTTCTATTCTTAGTATAATACGCTCATATTTATAAGTATATCTAATTTTCTACATTATTTAGCTTGGGAGTTTTTTATGATAAATTTTTATTGATTTATTAACTAATTAGTTTCTGATAATTGACAAATTAATTACTACTTGTTAACATATCAAAGATTCCTTTTCATGTGATATTAATTATGCAAGATACCACTACTAACGATTTACACAAGATTATAGCTAATATTAGGGATAATCTGCGTAAAAATTATATAGAAGCTGAAATACGTTACAGATTAAAAGATCCTTATTCTGCTTTAAAGAAGATGCTAAGGAAGGGTATTACTGTGAAAGAATTGACTGACCTAATTGGTTTTAGGATTATAGTTAATAAGCAATATGAATGTTATAAATTATTGACTATTCTTTACAAGATATATCCTGTTAATATGGCGAAGAGCAAAGACTATATTGCTAACCCTAAGGATAATGGTTACCGTTCTTTGCATATCGTAGTTATAGCAGATACCTATGACTGTAACATAGAAATACAAATACGGACTAACAGGATGCATAATATGGCAGAATCTTGTAGCGCTAACCATAAGAACTATAAAAAGATACAGGAAGAAAAACTAAGAGAGTTATTATATGAGGAGAAACTTAATACAGCTGCTATTAATACTGAGATAAATAAGGCATATGATATTTTTAACCAATTTAATTGGACTATATCAGAGCTTGTTGCTTATGAGCAGATAATTGAAAATCTTTGGCATAAATTCCAAAAGAATTTTTAAAATTCGATAATCAAGTTTTTTTGCAGATTTGAATAAAATATAGGATCATGGTTGTCATCCCTGCGAAAGCAGGGATCTAAAAATCCCCTGAGGTATTATAGATTCCCGCCTACGCGGGAATGATGGTATGGACGAGTGAAGCGAAATATGCTTTACTTGTACGGAGTCAGCTGAAAAATAGTTTTCAGCTGCTCCAAATTAAATAATAATTTAATTAATAGGTCCATACCATGATAAATAATAGCATAAAAAATACTATAATAGGAATAGATTTAGCAAAAAATAGTATGCACTTGGTGCAAGTCGATCAAAATGGCAAAAAAATAGGTTACCAAAAAGTTACAAGAGATGAGTTAATAGCCTATTTAAGCAATCTCGATAAAAGTTCATTGGTAGCTATGGAGGCATGTGGAGGAGCTAATTATTGGTCACAGGAAATTGCTAAGCTTGGTTTGCAAGTCAAACTAATGAAAACAAAAGATGTAAAAGTTTATGCTACATCGAAACAGAAAAATGATTATAACGATGCGTTAGCAATATGCAAAGCGGCTCGTGATCCAGAATTAAAAACTGTGCTACTAAAAAGCAAGGAGGAACAAGATATAAAATTCTTGCATAAAATTAGAAGTAATACGATCAGAGATCGTGTGCAAAAAACTAATTCTACAATATCAAGTTTATGTGAATATGGCTATAATACAAAATTAAGTAAAAATAAATTTTGCAAATCATGTAGGCTGGAGGTAGAGTTAGCGTATAGTAAAGGTTATATAAATTCTGGGGTAAGGTCAATTTTACTTTTAGAATGTAAAGAAATTGAGGATTTATGTGACAAAGAAAAAACTTTAGAAAAGCTGATTATCAGCAATAATAAGCAAAGTGAGAAAGCTACTAGGTTGCAGACAATTTTTGGCATTGGAGCAATCAATGCTAGTTGTTTGAGTGTAGCCCCAATGGAAAGTTATCCAACCCCGAGGGATTTTGCTGCTTCGCTTGGTTTGGTACCAAAGCAACATAGCTCAGGAGATAAGATAGTTTTAGGAGGGATTACCAAACAAGGAGATAGATATGCCAGAACTATGTTGATTCAAGCCGCAAGGACAATAGCAATAAGAGCAAAAAGTGATAAGGAATCAAAAGATAAACTAGTGCAGTGGGCAGTGAAGAAATTTGCTGAAAATAAATCATATAATATTATATGTGTTGGTTTAGCAAATAAGTTAGCAAGGATTGCTTATGCAGTAGTCACCAATGGTAGCGAATATGTTGCAAATTAGTTTAGTTGGAAAAAAAGAAGAAACTATGTCAACTAAATAAAAATTGGTAATTGATAAATATTGTGAGTAAAGAATAGTAACAATAAAGAGAACGAAAGTTAAAGAGTTAATGAATAAGTATTCTGAATAAAATCCGTAATTATGTCGAGGCTCTAGAAGCCGTGGGAATGAGAGGTCACTCAAGGATATTTATAAGAATGCAGAAACCATTATGGCACTTGATGCCGAATATATGACCGCTTCCTTTGTGGCTCTATTTTTTTATTTTCTTTGTTGACAAATTCACTCGTCCATATATGACAAATTTTGCGTTTAAAGATAGCTCTGCAAAAAACTTGATTATCGAGAAAAAGATATCCAAAATTTATTGGCAATATTAGTTTAATTTAATGTACAATTAAACTAATTAGAGAGGTATTTATGGAAGATATTGGCAATTGGCAGTCAAAGTTTGAGTGTTGTGACTATTCTGATAAGTTACTTAATAAATTGATTTTACTAAACAACAAGGTACCTTATCCAGTAGATATCAGAGAAATTATCAAAGCTATCTACTATACTAAGAAATATCATGGTAGTCAAAGGCGGCAATCCGGTGAACCTTATTACTCTCATCCAATAGAAGTAGCATACATGGTTGCCCAGTACACAGCCCAAGAAATTCCCACATTATTTAAAACTGAGATGATCGTTACCAGTTTATTGCACGACACGATCGAAGATACAGCCCTTACCGAAGAGATGATAGCTCGAATTTTTGGGAGTATTGTTGCTAACCAAGTTGAAGGTTTAACAAGGATTAAGCCTTATGGCAAGATTAGTGCCAAAGAAACTTTAGATTTGTTATTCCAACAAGAACGATATGATGTGATATTAATTAAATTATTTGATCGTATTCATAATTTACAAACACTAAGGGCTAAGTCATCAGAAAAGGCACTGAAAATAGTTAAAGAGACTGTAGGATATTTTATAACTCTTTGTGTCCAATTGGAAATACCAATAGCCGAGCGACAATTAACAAAGCTATGTTACCAAAATTTATCTACTAACGGCTCCATCTAACTCTAACTTATGAAGTTTCTTGTATTGATAATTTTTAGCTGGTTTTGCCAGCTTTTCAAAATGAGATAATCCATAAGCAAAAGCGATCATTGTCGGAATCATAATAAACCATATTCCCCAATTGCCAAAACACTCAATAAGATAGACAAAACCAAAAGAGCTAATAACATACATCAAAGCACGAGATACAGCAAATGTCATGCTAGCACAGGTAAAACGTTTAAATACAGGAAAGCTTTTTAAAAAAATGGGAGTAGCAGGGCTTATGCATTTCTTCCATAAGACTATAAAGAATTGAATGAAAAATAACTGATAAGGCGAATTAAGATTATTTAATAAATACGGACAAAATATCATAAAAATAGAAAATATTATCAGTATAATTCTCATGATTAATAATGGAGATACTTTTAAACTTAAATAACATAATACTAATGTGGTTAACAATTCCATAAAACAGACAAGAAAATTATGCTGAATAACTTTAGATAGTGTGTAACCAAAGGTGGTTTTTAAAATATTAGCACAATATATATAAATAAGATAAACGCATACTGGTAAAGCACATTGTAATAAAAAGAAAGCTAGTACGGTTTTTTTATTAACTCTTTCTTGCCAAATAGGACGGTCTTGTAAAATAGTTATATCGGTATTAGTTCTTTTAAAAATTTTTCTTATTCGACGTTTAGCATCGGCAAATTCTGGTGCTTCTCTAAGTTTGGTTCTGGCAACAGATCCAACAAAGGCAATTATTGCCCCAATCCAAAATGCTGTACGCCAGTTAAAAATATGCAAAGTAACAAGTAAGACCGTTCCTAAAGCCGCTAATGTTCCTAGGACAGCAAAAGCTCCCATCAACCCTACACTTGCATATTGTACCGGGGGTTTAAGCATTTCAGTTAGATAAAGTTCTGCCCCTACTATTTCGCCCATAGAAGAAATACCTTGCACAGCCCGGCAAATAATCGCTACCCAAGTCGCTACATTTCCTATTTGTTCGTAAGTAGGCAGATTAGCCATAACAACACAAGAACAAGCCATTGTAAGGGTTGTGATGATAACTGTGGTCTTACGCCCTATATTATCACCTATCCATCCAAATATTAAAGCCCCTAATGGTCTAAGTAAGTAAGTTGAGCAAAAAGTAGCTGCATAACACAAAGCAGTAGTGTGTGGATCAGTTTCGGAAAAAAATAAGGGGTTAAGAAATACTGCCATGTGAACATAAACCATCAAATCAAAATATTCAAGGAAGGTTCCTATTGATAGTAACCCCAAAGCTTCTTTTTGTTCTATGTTTAAACTTGTTTGTTGTTGAGGGTAGCCTATCATTTTTCTTACCATCAATAGCTTGGTTATTAATGATAACAAAAAAAAATAATATTAAAAGTGAAATACTAAATTTTAATTAACAATTTCACATAAAGATTAACAAAGCTTAAACAGTCTGGGGAAATTTTTTATATTACAAAAACTTAAATAAATATTAAGTTACTATTAAAAAATAAAAAAATAACCAATATCGCAAAAATAATGAAAACAGCTATTAGTGGAGCAAAAAAATCTGTTATATTTATAGATATAGCCTAATTTGGAATAATACCAGTTCTCGAAATTAATTTAGGTTGAGAAATTTGTAGGAGACACGGAACGCAGCACCGGAGCGTACTCAAGTGTACGTGAGGATGCGAGTATCACAACTGTTGAAAGTTAGAAGGTAAAGCGGGTTTTAGATAGGTTTTCTGTCATTGCGAGACCACGCAAGTAGGTCGTGGCAATCCATCTTTGGTTACTTTTATGGATTGCTTCGTCGACCTAAGGTCTTTCTCGCTAATAGACGTTGACCACATACGATTTTTAAACTATCAGGTCTAAAACCGCTTCCTCTTCTAACTTTCAACAGTTGTGATGCGAGTACCGGATCGACGCACAAATTACCAACATAAATTAATTTCGGGAATTGGTATAACTTGTTATATCAAATCCAGGTTATATATAGCATTTATATAATATAACTAATAAGGAATTAATGAATCTCTATAGAATTAACCCGTCATTATCGTTTTTAGATATATTAGCTGATTTTATTTTAGATAATTTCAGTGAGAAGAATTCTATTAGCAATCTTAAGGTTATATTGCCTAGTGGTTTCGATTGTTGGAATTTACAAAATATTTTGATTAACAAACAGCATATTGCGATTTTGCCAAATATTATTCCTTGGTCTAATATTATGGCTGAAGGTGAAGAAATTTTTGCTATCGCATCAGAAAATTTACAGCCAATAAAGTTTTTGCAAGAAAAAGTTATCCTGGCAGAAATCATTCATAATTATCATGATTTACAATTCAGTATAACCCAATCTTTGCAATTTTGTTCAACAATATCTGAGTTATTTTACCAGCTAGCTGGTAATAATTTATCGATAGATTCGGTAAATGAAATAGAAAAAATCAATCCATCGCAACATTGGAGTGTTATTTATCAATTTCTTAAATACGTCCATTCTGAATGGCAAGAGAAGATAAAATTGTTAGGAAAGCAAGATCGGCTAAATTATCAGGTCACTATGATGGATGCAGAGATAGCAAGGCTGAAAAGAGCTGATACTAGTTTGATAATAGCCGGTATAGTAGGGCATAATCCCATATCATGGAATTTTTTAAAGAATGTTGCTAATTTACCGGATGGTTTTATAATTTTACCGCCTATTAGTATGTGTCATTCCCGCGTAGGCGGGAATCTAGATATAGTCAATTTAGGAGAACTTGACTATAGCTATAATCCTGAAGAAGATTGCTTATATAACTTTAAAAAATTACTGACAATTCTCAATAAAAATTTATTAGATTCCCAACTTTTGGGTGATCAGCAGTCAGATCATTTGCTTTTCGATCGGATAATTTGTAACAATATATACTCGGATGATCTGGAGAATTGGAACGTAAAACAAGGGGTGAGTGGGCTAGGCGTAGATGAACTACGTGAGCACGCGAATGCCCCGAAGTTTTGCGGAGCCAATTCTTCAAAGCATTCGAGTATACCTGATGAGCCTAAACGATTAGCCGTAGATCATATAAAATATTATGAGCTTGAAGATATTTTTCAAGAGGCAAAGCAAATAAGTCTGATTTGCCAACAATCTAGTGATAAGAAAATAGCTATTATTGTCAATAATCAAACAACCAAGAATTTTTATTGTAATTTTTTGACCAAATATTCCCTAGAATTCCAAGATTTGCTAGGTAATAATTTATCAGAAACGTTAATTAGCTCTCTAATAATTGCCATTAGTGAAATATTATGTAATGATTTTGATATAAAAAAGTTATTTTTACTATTAAAGCATCCTTTGATTAATCATAAATTAGTTCAAAGATTAGAGATTTTAACGAGTGGTAAAAACCGCTTTATCCGGCAATCTAGCCAAATGCTGTTTTTAGTAGAAAAAACCAATGATAATGAATTAATAGAATGGTCTAAGAAGCTAATAAACTTACTTTATAGCAATAGTGGCAATAATTTTGCTAAAATATTAAAATCCTCGATTAGCATTGCTGAAAAACTTTACCGAGATATTTGGCATGAGCAGTCAGCTGCTGAATTATCAAATTTTTTATCGGAGTTAATAAATACTAATTGTAATTTAACCTTAGATAATAAAAAAGATTTTCCAAAGTTACTGAAGGGTTTAATGTCTAATTGTAAGTATTTTGCTCATAATAATTATTCTAAAAATATAATTATTGGTAAAGCAGAAGATTTAATATTACTTAAATTTGATTTAGTAATTTTAACTGACTTTAATCAAGGATGCTGGTCATCATCCTCATCTATCAGGCAATGGATTAATGAGCAAACGTTAAAAAAATTACATATGGTTGTTGGAACTTCTATCGATCAATATTATTTTTATTTATTTCTGCATAATGCCCAAGTAATAATTACTAGATCAAAAAGACAGGATGGTAAATCTGGTTTGTTACCATCGAATTTGTTACTAAAATTGCAACTTATTGCACAACAAAGTTTGATTTCAGAAAATTATTTAACATATTTATCAGAAAGTGACTTAGTGGATGTACAAAATAATGTTAATATTAATATGGTTGAGTCAATTAATCGTAGTAATCATGTGTATAGCCCCATTTTTCCTGATACAATATCAGTTACTGATACAGAAATGTTAATACGGAATCCTTATAGTTTTTACGCTAAGAAGATTTTGAATGTCAGGAGTAGAGATAGGGTAGGGCAGGAGCCTAAAATATCTGAATTTGGTAGTTTTGTTCATAAGGTTTTAGAGCAATATTCGAAAAATTATAACAAGTTAGAGAATAACAAAATTGGCTTAATATTGGATATTAGTAATAATCTGTTACAAGATGTTATCTTACCAACCTATACGCAAAAAATTTGGCAAATAAAATTTATGCCTATTGCTGAGTCTTTTGTTGAATTTGATGAACAACGTAGAAATGGTTGTAAATATATTTATTCTGAAACTAGAGGAGCAATTTCATTAAATATTGCTGGGCAAGAATTAACAATAATTGGAGTGGCTGATAGAATTGAGATAGATGAGTTTGGGGCAGCGAGCATTATCGATTATAAAACCGGTAGCTTACCGAGTAGAAAAGATATAGAAACTGGGTTATCCCCGCAGTTAATAATTGAGGCGTTAATGTTACAAGAAGGTGGTTTTGGTATGCAAATCCATAACGTTAAACAGGTTGTTTACGTAAAAATTTCTAGCTCAAAACCAATAATCCAAACTTTAGAGATAGAACTCACTAAAGAAGAGTTGGCTAGGCATAAACAAGGTATGATACGATTACTAGAATATTATATAACGAATAAAAGCTTTTCGTATGATATTGATTTACTAAAACACGATGACTATGCCTACTTGGCTAGGAGAGATTAGGTTGCCGTGAACCTCCCTCTTTTAAATCTCCACATTAAGGAGGGATGTTTACGCAACCCAGTCTACCAACGTACTTCTGGGGGTAGGGACATTAATATTGCCTCAACATTACCATCTGTCATTAAGCCAAATAATGTACCACGATCATATAGTAAGTTAAACTCAACATATCTACCTCGACGTACTAATTGATAATCTCTTTGTTCCTTGCTCCAGGGTAGAAGCATTTTTGTTCTAACAATTTCAGGATATACTGTTAGAAATGCTTGTCCTACGTCTTTAGTAAAAGAAAAATCATTATTAAAATTTCCGGTATTTAAATAATCATAAAATATACCTCCTACTCCCCTTGGTTCATTCCGATGTTTTAAGTAAAAATATTCATCGCATTGTTTTGTAAATTTATGATAATAATTTGGATCATGTTTATTACAAGCTTGTTTAAAAGCAGTATGAAATTTTGCTGTCTCATTCTTATCAGGATAAAATGGTGTTAGGTCGCCACCACCGCCAAACCAACGATTAGCAGTTTCAATATAGCGGGTGTTGAAATGCACTGCTGGTACTAATGGAGAAGTAAGGTGAGCAACGATAGAAATACCAGTAGCAAAAAATTGCCTACTATTTTCTGTACCTGGTATATTTTTACTAAATTCTGTAGATAATTCTCCAAAAACTGTAGAAATATTTACCCCAACTTTCTCAAATAAGTTGCCACGCATTATAGACATTACTCCACCACCACCGCTTTTTCTATCCCAGGGTGTTCGTATGAATTTTGCTGGTTCTAAACCTTTCGCCTTACTATATTCAAGCTCAATTTCTTCTAATTTGCTACATACTTGATCGCGTAAATCACTAAACCATGTTATCGTTTTTTCTTTATCAGTTGTCATAATTTTTCCAATTTATTTACATTATACCCCAAAATTTTCTTCCACTAATACTTTTATAAAAAATAATTTTTTTATATAGCTAACCTATTAATGTTTTAGATATTCCAGGCGTTATTGCGAGGAGCTACTTTAGTAGCATTGATGCAATCCAGGAAAGTGGTTAGAATGGATTGCTTCGTCGACCTAGGGTCTCCTCGCAATGACGTTTATACAATTTTTAAATATCTCTCTTGTAGTTATTAGCCTTAATTAATCGTCTTATTTCATTCCTCATAAAATAAATGATAACTAAAAATATACTATAAATAGTTATAATATAAAAGGCAGGAGCATAAAACAAGCCTGTTTCTTCAACAAGCCAACGCGAAATAACAGTAGAAGTGGCACCAAACATGGCAATACCCAAATTGTAACTAAAAGCTACCCCAGAAAATTTTTGTTCAGGAGAAAATAATACTATAATGACGCTATAGGCTGTTCCAGCTATTGCCCCACCAAGAATGCCCAAGATAGTCAGAGCAAAAATTTGTTGCCATATGGACGGTAATGACATAGATAATATAGTAGGTAAAATTAGTATTAAGACCGCTATACTTACTAAAACTAGCACTTTAAATTTTCCTATAATATCAGTTAATCCACCAAATAATGGCATAGATATCATTGATATAAAGTTGGCATATAATAAATAAATAAGAGCAGTTGTATTATCAAAATGCATAACATTGCGGTAATACACATTGATATAAGTTTTTATTAAATATATGATACTACTAGCAACTGCTCCAATACAAAATGTTAAAAACATTGCCTTCCAAGCTGTCCTGACTACGTTGATAAAAGGAGCTTTTAAAGTTTTTTTCTGTTCAGCTAACATTTTAAAAATGGGAGTCTCTGATATACGAAGGCGTAAATAAAAGCCAACCAACCCCAGAACTCCACCTAATAAAAATGCGAAACGCCAGGCAAAATCAAGATGATAAAAATATTGCTCAATAATAATTCCGACAAAAGCAGCAATTAATGTACCAGCAATATTTGAACCATTCACTAAACCAGCCGTAAAACCCGGACGTAAATTTTGATGATGCTCTAGAATAAAAATAGCCGCTCCAGCACCTTCACCACTAATACACAAACCTTGTAAGAGACGCATTATAATCAATATTATAGGTGCACAAATTCCTATACTAGAATAAGAAGGGATTAACCCTATAGTGAATGTGGGTATAGTCATACCAAGCATAGAAATAATCAAGGATATCCGCCTACCATATTTATCTGCAATATAACCAAAAAATATACCGCCTATTGGTCTAGTAACAAACCCCACCGCGAATACACAAAGACTTAACATTATTTGTATAAATTCTGAACTTTCAGAAAAAAACGTACGACCAATCATTAGTGAAAATATGGAGTATACTGTGAAATCGTAATATTCTAGTATATTTCCTAAAATTGCTGATAAAAAAACGGACTTAGGTTTACTCATCTAGATCTTATCAAATTAATTTAATTAAATCGGATTATAGACAACTTAACCAACTTATAAAGCGTAAAATAATTTTATTTTCTTATGATGATTTTTTTCCTAAAAAGTATCATTGCAGAAAGCTGCTTTAGTGGCGACTATCGAAAATTAGAAGGGGAAGTGGGTTTTAGACCGGATAGTTTAAAAGTTGTATGTGGTCAATGTTTATTAGCAAGGAAAATTTTAGGTTGACGAAATAACCCAGGAAAATAATTAGAAATAGATTGCTTCGACCATTACACGGTCTCGCAATACAGATGACGTCATTGCTAGAAGGCATAAGCCGACGAAGCAATCCAATAAGTGTGGATTGCCGCGACCACTATGTGGTCTCGCAATGACAGATGATGTCATTGCGAGAAGGCATAAGCCGACGAAGCAATCCATGTTTGCTCTTTTTATACTATAGAGTAGGGCGTAAGAGTACTAATTTTTGCCACTCATCTTCATCAATAATGTTAATCCCCAGCTCTTTAGCTTTCTTGAGTTTACTACCAGCATCGCTACCTGCCACTACTAAATCAGTGGTAGACGAAACGCTACTGGCTACTTTAGCTCCTAATTTTTCTGCCTGAGATTTGGCTTCTGCTCTTGAGAGAGTTAGTAATGATCCAGTAAATACCACAATCTTGCCAGATAATGCAGTTTTAGTTGTTTGTTGATTATGGTCTTGAATATTTAGAATTTTACTCAGTTGCTGAATAGTTTGTAAATTTTCTTTAATATCAAAAAAGTCGATAATATCTAGCAAAATCTTATCGCCTATTCCTTCCAGATCATTTAACCTTTGGTAAATTGGCTGTTCACCTTTTAACAAAGATTCCATAGCTGTTATGAAATTATTATAATTCTGAAATTCTCGAGCAAGTAATTTGGCGGTTTGTTCACCAATATGTCTGATTCCTAGGGAATAAATGAATCTATTTAGGGAAACGGTTTTGGCTTTGTCAATATTGGCAAATAGGTTTTCTACAGATTTTCGCCCCCATCCTACCATATTTTCAAGCTTGACTAAGTTTTTTTCATTATTATTTTGTAAATAAAAAATATCCACAGGATTTTCGATTAAAGATTTTTCCAGCAAAAATTCTATTTGCTTTTTCCCCAAACCATCTATATCTAAAGCATTTTTAGATGTAAAATGGCAAATTCGTTCATAATTTTGAGCAGGACAATTTAAACCATTATCGCAACGAATAATTATAGTTTCTTGATTATAATGTAACTGAGAGCCACAAGATGGGCAAAGCTTCGGCATATCGATTTTTGACGATTCACTAGAACGTTTAGTAAAATCTACAGCAGTAATTTGCGGTATGACATCACCGGCTCTCTGCAAAAATACATAATCATTGATTCGTATGTCTTTTCTGATAATTTCCTGATAATTATGTAAGGTAGCTCGTGATACCCTAACTCCACCAATAGAAAGCGGCTCTAACTCAGCAACTGGAGTTAATACACCGGTTCTACCTACTTGTAGAGTAATGTTAATTAGTTTAGTTTGACCAATAATCGCCGGAAATTTATGAGCAATAGCAAATCTTGGACTCCTTGCAATAAAGCCCATTCTTTGCTGCAAAGCAAAATCATTTAGCTTATATACAACACCATCAATTTCATAAGGTAATTCTTCTCTAGATGAATTCAAATATTCATAGAAAGATTTCATCTCATCTTCAGAACAAGCTAATTTCCCTATATTATTGACGATAAACCCTAACTCTTTTAACTTATCTAATAAAATATCTTGAGAATCAGCTATTTTGCTACTGCTACTCCCCACAGCATAGACAAAATATTGTAGGGGTCTAGTTGCCGTAACGTTTGAATCTAACTGTCTTAATGACCCAGCAGCCGCGTTACGCGGATTGGCAAATTTATCTTTTTTGGATAATTCTTGAGCTTGATTTAATAATAGAAAATCCTGCTTATTAATGTAAACCTCTCCTCTTACTTCTAAAATTGCTGATGTCGCAACTATTGCATGAGGAAAATTCTTGATAGTCTTGATATTTTCCGTTATATCTTCCCCAATCAAGCCATCACCCCTTGTTGCAGCCCTTGTAAGTATCCCATTCTCATAGGTAGCAGAAAAAGACAAACCATCTATTTTAGGTTCGCAAAAAATAGCCGGAAAACCATCAAGTCGTAGAAAATTCTTTATTCTATTGATAAATTCTGATACATCTTCACTATCAAAGGCATTACTAAGCGAAAACATCGGATGGATATGTGTTACTTTCGAAAATTTCTCTGCTACAGAACTACCAATTTGTTTAGTTGGGCTATTTTCTAGTATCAGATGAGGAAATTTTTTTTCAAGTTCAAGATTTAAATTAAATAATTGATCATACTCAGCATCAGAAATCAGGGGAGCATCCTCTTGGTGATAGGCTTTATTATATTCTTCTATCTTATTTGCTAGTTGTTTTAATAAATCTTTTGCCTCTAATTCAGAAAGCTGTTCAATATTAGTGGGAATATCTTGCATATAGTAGTTGTTTAAATTGATTTATATATATAGTCAATTGATGAGAAGTTGGTGATGTCGTCGCTCCTAGCCCAAAATTCTCCTGAATTGAATATAATTTATGGATTGCTTCGTCGGCTTACGCCCTCTCGCAATGACCTTTGGAGTACATATGAGTCATTGTGAGCGAATGTATGTGAGCGTGGCAATCCATCATTTCCACCCACTATTGTCATTCTCGCGTCCCTTGTCATTCCCGCGTAGGCGGGAATCTAGTATAGATACATGCTTTCGTAGGGATGACACTAAGTTGATCAGGTATATGCATAAGGTGATTTAATTATATAAGTAGAGTTTAAAAAATAAAAACTGTAAAATTGTTAGATGTATAGCATAGATATATAAAGCATTATGACTGATAATCCGTAAATTTACAGCAATTTTCTGCTCAAAATTTCTTGCGATCATAAATATATATCCTAAAACCCCGAATATAATGACTATAAATACGTAAATATACGAAAACTGAAAAATAGATATGGTATGCATTATGGACAAAATTATAGATATTGCAATGGTAAGCCTGAGATTACCTAGATCATGCTTAGCAATATAGCCAAGTAGCATGATAGCCATAGATAAGGTTCCGTAATCAATAAGGAACCAACTACAGAACCAAAGAGAGCCAAGGAAAACAACATGACAATAGCCTTTATAGAAAAAATTATTTAAGCTATTACGAAAATAATAAAGATAGCATTGTCCTAAAAAAATAGGGATAAGTATATTAGTTACAGTAAATTCCCTAAATAATATGGTAGTAAAAATATATAGCAGAACTCCAACTACCAAAATTCTAATTTTTGGTTTTGTATGAAAATTATAGCCAGCAAAAAAGCAAAAAATCGGCATAGTAGTACGACCAATAACTCGCATTATTTCGTACTCAGGAAAAAAATATAACCCCAAATGATCTATTACCATAGTTATCATGGCTATAGTCTTCAAAAAATCTTGATAATTAGACTCAGTTTTCATCATTAATACATTTCTTTGGATAAAGCTTAAAACAAAAAACCATTAGAAAAAACGTTGCTATTCCAACTATAATTGTTGCTGCTAGCATAAAAGCTTTTACTAATAAGAATTCGGCATAATAATATTGGGCATAATAATGTTTAATTACCCAAATTACTAGTGTCATTATTATGCAGCTTAATAAAATCTTGCCACAAAATGTGTATAATTTTGCATCAATAAAAGAAAGACCATATTTCTTTGTGTGTACGTATAACAACCAAACATTATACCAAGCGGTAATAGAACAGGCAAGAGCTATACCAAGATGACCAAATTGCCTCATCATAACAATATTTAATATAGTATTCACTGTAAGGGAATATAAGGTTATTTTTAAAGGAGTTTTCGTATCATGATTAGCATAAAAAATCGGCATTAAAATTTTGGCTAGTATAAAAGCTGGTAAACCAAGGGAAAAAGCAGAAATAGCCTCAGCAGTTTTAATGGTATCAGCATAAGTAAAAGCCCCCCGCTGATATATTATATGAATGATTGGTTCTGATAGCACGATAATACCAAAGGTAGCTGGTAAAGATAATAACAGCCCAATTTTAATAGCATTATTCTGGATATTTGCCGCTTTCTTTAAATCATTCATTTGATAGGTTTTCGATAATTCTGGTAATAATATAGTACCAAAAGTTACCCCTATTATTGATAAAGGAAATTGGTATATTCTATCTGCATAAGATAATATTGAAATCGCCCCTTCGATGAAGCTAGCTATTGATTGCGAGATAAATAAGCTAAGCTGCTGAAATCCTGAGCTAACAACCGCCGATCCCATATTGGACAAAAACTTTTTGACATCTCTATTATATGGATCAAAAACTAGTGGAAACGATAAACCAACTCTAATGACACAATAAAACATAAAAATGATTTGTAATAAGCCAGCAATCACCAGAGATAAACTAATCGATATAGGGGCAGATATACGTTCTTGTAACGCTACCGTTGTAATAATCACAAGAATATTTAAAATAATCGGAGAAAAAGCAAAAGCTGCGAACCTCTTTACTGAATTTAGAATACCCCCAAGCATCGCCGCTATCGAAATAAAAACCAAATATGGCATAGTGATACGGCACAGAGCAATTGTTAAATTAAATTTCTCTGGATATTCATGAAAACCAGGAGCAATAATAAACATTAAGGAAGGCATCATAAGTTGCATTAGTACTACTACCATTACTAAAGTAATTAGTAAAATAGTAAATATAACGCCGGTGAAATGGCGTGCCGCCTCACGAGATTCTATGATTTTTGTATTAAAAATAGGGACAAAAACGACTGATAAAGCCCCCTCGCCAAAAATACGCCTAAATAGGTTGGGTAATTTAAAAGCAACATTAACACTATCAGCAACACTACCAGCTCCAAATAATGAAGCGACAAATAATTCTCTAGCAAGACCAGATATACGAGAAATTAAGGTAAATAAAGCTATTATAATTCCAGAACGAAATAATGTATATCCCTCGCCTTTCATTTGTTATTCCAATTTTGAGTATATGCAACTATATCAAAGCTAACTCTTTGCCCTTGATATACCTGTATCAATTAACCCTTTAGCTTTTTGAGCGTTTTCCCAGCCAATTACCTTCACCCATTTACCTTTTTCTATATCTTTATAATGTTCAAAGAAATGTACTATTCGTTGTCTTAACATTGGGCAAAGATCATCTAAATCTTTTATTGAATCAAAAGTAATATCTAGCTTAGAGCTAGGCACAGCAATAATTTTTTCATCCAATCCAGATTCATCTTCCATCATTAAAACTCCAATGGGGCGTGATCTAATTACGCAACCAGGTACAACAGGATAATGTGCTATGACCAATACATCTACTGGGTCACCATCTTCTGACAGAGTATGTGGGATAAATCCATAATTACCAGGGTAAAACATGGCAGTTTGCATGAATCTATCAACAAATAGTGTCCCTGATTTTTTATCCATCTCGTATTTTACCGGATTACTTTGCATTGGAATCTCGATAATTACATTTATCTCTTCAGAATTATTAGCTAGGGTAGTAATTTTTTCAACTAACATTATTTTATCCAATTAATAAATAATTCATTTTGCATTTTTGTAAGCAAACATTTACACAATGGGTAATATATGGCTTTATAAGCTGTTCGTCACTTACTATACCATTTTTATCAGACGCCACTAATAGTCCAGAAGCAAATTTTTCAAATATTTTTTCTTCAATCTGCTGGATAGAATTTGTACCATCTAATAATTCAATAATATATTTTTCATGTAACTGCAATGGAACAAAATGGTTAATCCGATTTGTCACAAACAAATTAGTTTCGCCTAATTTTTGAGCCTGATATCTTACAAAGTCACTTACTTTTGGTTTTGACGAAATATTATATATTGAAATAGGTTTTGTTGCAAATATTTGTACATATCCTTGTAGCACCAGTTGGATAATTACAGAATCTAATTCTTCTTTAAAATCTTTAAGCTGCAATTTTTCTAACTTTTTCATAGCCAATGTAGTAATTTGATCTAAAGTCAAAGGATTACCAATATTATCAGCATAGGTATAGAAAACTGCTTTCATTATAGGGGAAGACGTTGAAATATCAGGAGATTCTGAATTGCTACAGTAAAACCCCAATTCTACTGCATTACTAATATCTGCTTCATTTTCCGGTGTGGCTGGTCTGATATCAAGAGTAGTATGAAAGTCTGATAATTTACTTGGTTCAATTGCCCTATTGAGCCTGACATTATCGTGACATAGCAAAGTAGTTCTAAATTTACGATTACTAATAAAGTCCATATATTGTTCAGTTCTTACAATATCATTTATCGATTGTAATTTTTCTGCAGTCTTTTCCGGCAAATTACCGACAAACATTGCAGCAAGTGAAGAGTCTCCAAGATAATTTAAATTATGCTTTCTAGCGTTACTTATAAATTCTTGGAAGTAAAAAGCTATATTTTCTTCTCCAAGATATTCATGTAACAAATATGAATTAGATAAATTTTTAAGAGCGTTAGTTTCATGGTGTAAAAACTTAGAATAATGAGTCTCTTTTTCTTTTAGAGAATCACTAACAAAATCTAATAATAATTTAGCTTGTTGTAGTTTATCATGCTTATCAGTAAAGATAGCACTATGAAACATCATCATATCTCTAATAGTTTTTTGCATATTCCAGCCTGGTAGAGTATTATAGCTGATAAAGGCAATACCGTTAGGACTTAATAATTTACTAGATATGGCAAAAATCTTTTCACGAACCTCGTCCGGTACCCAAGAGATTACCCCATGACAGATTATATAATCAAATTTACCAAATGATTCATCAAGATCCAATATCGATAAGTGTTTTAGCTCAATATTCTTTAGACCTAAACTATTTACTACTTTTAGTCCATTATCAATTTGTGTTTTTGACAAATCAATACCTAAAGAATAAGATTGTGGGTAACTTTCAGCAAAATTGATCATATTACCGCCTTCACCGCAACCAATATCAAGTATCCTAGCATTCTCTACCATAGGAGGTTGCATGCCAAATACTAGACCTATAGTTCTTAAATGCTCCGGTCTTGTATAAGTAAAAGGAAAGCTTTCGTAAGGAAAATCATCATAGTTAATATTATTTGTTTGCTTCTCTGCTAAACTATTAGGATTGCTTTTTTGACCCATAATTTGTTCCAACTAAATTAATATTAAAATAATGATTCTTAGTTGATTTAGTGCTTTTAAGCAAGATGTTTTTATATTATTTTAGGATAGATAATTAATTAGTTGTCTTCATGGAGTAATGCTAATCGGGTTAGCTATAGGTTTTGTAAATAAAATTTAAAATTAAATTTTTTTTGATGCTATTTCTTCTTGATATTTTTATAGTATCTCCTATATTTAGGGTTTGTTTTTTGTGCAAGTGAGCCTTTTTACATCAATTTGGGATAAGAATAATTGTTTTTATTCACAATTTGCAGTGTGTTAAAAGCGGGTGTAGCTCAGGGGTAGAGCGCTACCTTGCCAAGGTCGAAGTCGAGGGTTCGAATCCCTTCACCCGCTCCAGTACAAAAATTGTCCTAATTAGTAATACATATTCTCTCTACGGAGACGACACTAATAATATGTCTGGAATAGAGTTAAATAAAATTGCTGCTTCTATTTTATTAGCCAGTTTAATTGCAATGATGGTAGGGTTTATAACAGATATTCTGTATAAGCCAGTTTTACATCCTGAATCTCGAGGCTACAAAGTAGAAGTAACAGAAGATTCGCCTAATGGATCTGATGCGAACGCGATTGCGGAAGCACCAGTGAATATAGAGGAATTGATGAAAACTGCTAATGCTGAGGCTGGAAGGGAAATAGCAAAAAAATGCTTAATGTGCCATTCCTTTGACAATAGTAAAGCTAATAAGGTTGGACCATATTTATGGAATATCGTTGGGACGGAAAAAGCTAAAGCAGAGAATTATAAATATTCAACTGCTCTATCTAGCAAAGGTGGGATATGGGATGAAGAAAGTTTATTTCATTTCCTGCATAAGCCTAACCAATATATACCAGGTACAAAAATGTCTTTTGCTGGTTTAAATAAACCTCAAGATATCGCTAATGTTATAATGTTTTTAAAGACATTTGTGCATGACTAGTAGACTGGTCGGAAATAACTAAAGTAATTCTTAGTCATTGATAAGAAGTTGGTGACTATCGTCTGAGCTGTGCCATCTATCAATCCCTAAAAGTAAGTATCAGACTATATTACTCTGTATGATGTTCTTCAGACCCATTACCCAATAAATGGGAAGAATTGTCATCGAAAGATGACGCCCCCTCGGAAGATATCTTTTTAAGCTCATTTAATGGATAAATGCCATTACTGGTTAAATCAAATTCTGCTGCCATTTTAGCTTTAGCTTCTGCTATCATTTTAGTTTTTGCTAGTTTAGTTTCTTCTGCTATTTTAGTTTTTGCTAGTTTAAATTCAGCTTCTACTGCCATTTTAGCTTTTGCTATTTCATCTTTTGCTGCCATTTTAGCTTCTACAAATTCAGCTTCTGCTATTCTTTTAGCTTCTGCTGTTCTTTGAACTTCTGCTATTTTAGCTTTTGCTGTTCTTTGAACTTCTGCTATTTTAGCTTTTGCTATTTCAACTTCTGTAGTAATAAATTCTTTATTGTGAAACATATAAATATTCTATTAATTGTTACTAAGTTATTCTAACCCGCTATACGTTTTTTAGTAGCTTTTACATAATTTTTTGGAGTGACTATCGGCTGAGCTTTGCCATCTATCACATCTTTTGAAATATGTACGTGCATTTTTTTCAAATTGGTAACATTATACATACTGTCAAGTAGAAGTGTTTCGATTATAGAACGGAGTCCCCTAGCACCGGTTTTTCGTGTTAGTGCTTTTTCGGCTATTGCTTCTAAAGCATCATTATCAATTGATAGTTCGACATCGTCTAACTCAAATAATTTATGATATTGTTTGATAACAGCATTCTTTGGTTGGGTTAGAATTGCCACTAAGGATGCTTTATCTAAGTCATCTAAAGTTGCTACTACTGGAAGCCTACCAATAAATTCGGGAATTAATCCAAATTTTACTAAATCTTCAATTTCTAATGATTTTAGTGTTTCACTGTGGTTTCTTTCTTGTTTTGACTGGACATTTGCTGCAAAACCAATTGAACTTTGAGCGGTACGAGCATTAATGATAGTATCTATTCCCATGAAAGCCCCGCCACATATAAATAAAATATTGGAAGTATCTACTTGCACAAAATCTTGTTGTGGGTGTTTTCTACCGCCTTGTGGTGGTACAGATGCAACAGTTCCTTCCATGATTTTAAGTAACGCTTGTTGAACTCCTTCTCCTGAGACGTCTCTTGTTATAGAAGGGTTTTCGGATTTTCTAGCGATTTTATCTACTTCATCTATATAAACAATGCCTCGTTGGGCTTTAGCTATATTAAAATCAGCTGCTTGTAATAATCTTAGCAAGATATTTTCAACGTCTTCACCAACATAACCAGCTTCGGTTAAAGAAGTGGCGTCTGCCATAGTAAAAGGTACATCAAGAATTTTTGCTAAGGTTTGTGCCAAAAGAGTTTTTCCTGAGCCAGTAGAGCCAATAACCAGGATATTTGATTTATTTAATTCGACATCATTATTACCTGATTCGATATATTCTAATCGTTTATAGTGATTATATACCGCGACTGATAAGACTTTTTTTGCTTGATCCTGACCAATTACGTAATCATTAAGAGTAGAAAAAATCTTTTGTGGTGTTGGGATTGAAGATGAAATTTTCTTAAGTGCTACTTTAGTTTCTTCTTTTATAATATCAAGACAAAGTTCAATACATTCATTACAAATGAATACTGTTGGTCCAGCAATTAATTTTATTACTTCATATTGATTTTTACCACAAAAAGAACAGTTTAATTCTTTTCTTTCGACTTCACCACTTGTCATAATTCTGCTTCTTTAATTTGTGATTTTAATATTATCTTATGTAAGTATAAATATAGATAAGTTATTTAGCTAAGTCTAATATATTTTCAAAATTACCTATATATTATAAAAAAGGATTTTCTTTAGGTTATAGTCAACTCAGGAGAATTGGGTAGCAGGAGCGATAAGCAACGCCTATAAGCACCTCAATGACATTGTTGTAAAAAGTTTAATTTTGCAATATCTTCATTAATAGACTAAGTTCTTCTCGGAATTCTATATCAATCTCACATAATTCTTCTACCTTTTTGATAGCATGCATTATTGTAGTATGATCTTTTTTGCCAAATTTCTTACCGATATCAGTCAGGCTTTTTGGCGTTAATGTTTTACTCAAATACATAGCTACTTGTCTTGGTCTAGCTATTGAGCGAATACGCCTAGGAGAAGACATATCAGAAAATTTAATATTATAACGATCAGCTACTTTTCTTTGAATATCCTCAATGGTGATAATTTTCTCATTGGAACGTAGCAAATCACGCAAGATATTTTGGGTGTTTTCTAAAGTTATTTCCCTACCAACTAAGGTAGAATGAGCGATAACTTTATTAAGAGCTCCCTCTAACTCTCTGACATTTGATGTTATTTTAGCTGCTAAAAATTCCACAACATTTTTAGGTATATGGATATTCATTTGTTCAAGTTTAGATTCTAAGATTCCTAATCTTAGTTCATAAGTAGTACTGTGGACATCGGCAACCAATCCCCAGCCAAGTCTGGATTTAATTCGATCTTCGATATTATCTAAATCTGACGGGGAACGGTCACACGATATAACCATTTGACGATTATTATCAATCAAAGCATTGAAAGTATGAAAAAACTCTTCTTGGGTGCTATCTTTACCTGATATAAATTGAATATCATCGATCATTAATACGTCAACTGAACGAAATTCTTCTTTAAAAGACATAACATCTTTATTACGGAGTGCCTTGATGAATTGATACATAAACTTTTCTGCCGACATGTAAATTACCTTACGAGTCGGATTATTATGTTTTATATACCAAGCAATGGCATGCATTAAGTGGGTTTTGCCAAGACCGACCCCTCCATATAAAAATAAAGGGTTAGATTCAGCTACGGCTCCTTCCGACTCAGCAACTGCTCTAGATGCTGCATAGGCTAATTCATTTGGTCCACCCACCACAAAATTTTCAAAAGTAAATCGTAAGTCTAAGGCTGAAAAAATGCCTTCGGAATTGGTATCCATTCCTTCTTTTATTGATGGAACTTTTGCTAAATATTCAGGTATATTTTGGTTTTGCTCTGATAATTCTTTAGTAATGATCTCAATGGATTTGATATCTTTGTCATAAGATTGCCAAGATTGCAATATAGCCCTTGCATACCTAGATTCCACCCAATCTCGAATAAAATTTGTTGGGGTAGAAAGTATAACAGTATTAGTAGCAGCTTCTAAAAAGTTAATCTTACTGAACCAGCTTTTATATAAGGCATCGCCGTAATGTTTATTAAGGTCAGAGCAAACTTGTTGCCAAATATCTCTATGATAAGTCACTTCCTTTGCTATAGTCAATTGATTATGGTTAGTATTCACAGAATTTGCCATGGTAAATTATTTTGTTTCCAACCAGCTCCATTAGTTCCTCCTTCAAAACCATCAATTATATTATAGCACTCTTTATAACCTAGAGTACTAGCAAATTGTGCGGCTTCATAGGATCTACCCCCGGAGCGACAAAGGAATAATAGTGTATGTTTATTACTGATTTTCGACATCAACTGGTTCTTAAATTCGTTATTTAGTGACATATTAGGCAATAAACGCCAACTAATAAAAATTATTTTATCTTTATCAAGCTTTGGAATGCCTACTTGTTGCCATTCTTCACCAGTCCTAACATCAATTATCATGTTGTTATTATCTATTTCTAGCAACTTATAAGCTTTTAAGGAAGATATATTTTTAATGCTCATAAAGTTTAGCGTTTCTTTGATATATTAAATTAACCTAAATTAGTGTCGAATAAGCACCAATTGTGCCGTCATTGCGAGGAGGCGTAAGCCTCCGAAGCAATCCATTTAATCGTTTTTTTTGGATTGCTTCGTCGCCCACTAAAGTGGCTCCTCGCAATGACGCTGATGCTAAATACCAATCGGATTTATAACGTTACCAATTCAAGTTAATTCACTATAATATTAAATATTATTGGATAAAGAAGATTTGGAGCAATTAAGTTCTAGCACCATTTTTACAGTTTACATTTTATTTTATATTTGGTAATTGTCAAACTATCTGAATTATATTATGATGTTTTTTTGTAATATTGTAAATATGGATTATTTTAACAAAACATCTTTAACCAAAAAATTGTTATATCAAAGCAAAAATCGTGGTTGCAAAGAAATTGGCTTAATATTGGGTAAATTTGCTGAAAAATTTCTTGCTAACATGGATGCAGCTAATTTAGCAGATTTTGCTTTAATACTTAACCAAAATGACATAGATATTTATGATTGGATTACCAGTAAAACTGCTCCTCCTTGTCACTTAAACTCAAAAGTAATGTTACAAATACTTAGTTTTGATATTAACAACATAGAAGCTTAGTAAATAATGATACAACAACCACTTCCGCTCAGTGCAAAAAGTTTTTTTGCTAGTGAGTATTTATCAAATAAACATTTATCAAATAAACGTACCAAGAATATTTTACTTATCTTTGCCAGTGAAGATGATGCAATCAATAGCCATAAACAATTATTATTTATGGCACAAAATATTAAAACTAGCAACATATTATATTTTCCTAGTCTTGATACTATACCATATGATCGTATTTCGCCAAATCAAAATATTTTATCAGAAAGAGCGAATATATTGAGTTACTTGGCAAGTAATAACGATACAAAATTGGTAGTGACTAGTGCTATAAATTTACTAACAAAATTACCTCCTCCAGAGTTATTGGTTAAGTCTTTTTTAAGATTACATAATAAAATGCAGCTCTCAGCCGATAAATTAGCGGAATTCTTGGTACATAATAGTTTTACTAGGAGTAGCAGTAGTATTGATAGTGGTGAATTTTCGGTAAGAGGAGAGATAGTAGATATAGTCTTGCCTGGTTCTAAAGCTTATCGTATTAATTTTAGTTGGGATCACATAGAGTCAATAAAAGAATTTGATATTGATAGTCAGATTTCTACTAATAATTGCACAGAGCTAATACTTAATTCTGCTAGTGAGGTGATATTAAATCCAGAAACAATAAAGAATTTTAGAGATAATTATTTAAAAGTTTTTGGAGTTAATTATGTCAATACCCCTTTATATGAATCAGTGATTGAGGGGAAAAAATTCCAAGGATATGAACATTTATCTCCTTTATTTTATAATTCTTTCAGTAGCCTAATTAATTACTTGGATGATCCTGTTATTATTTACGATAATTTATCGTTGCAATCAATTATTGAGCAGGAAAATAATTATACGGATCTTTACAGATCGCGGATTGAGTCTAACAAAATAAAATTAAATACCTTTTATCCTGCATTGCCTCCCGAACAAGTTTATTTTACCAGCCAGGAAATACAAAAGTTCTTGGAACAGGATAATAATATTTTAATTACACCAGAAGATTCGTCTTATGCCCATTCATTAGAAAAAATTACGGTAACTAGTTTTATGGAGGATAAGACAGTTTTTAATAAGCTATTCGAAATTATAGAAAATAATAAAAATAAAATACCGATTATTTTTTGTCATTCTAAAAGTAATTTAGAAAGATTTAAAAGCCTAATAGATAGTTACTCACGAAAATATATCGAGATAGACAATTTACAACAAGCAAAAATTGCAGTTATAAATCTTGCCTATGTTCAACTTAGCCAAGGGTTTTATAGTGATAAATATTTGTTTATTGCCGCTCATGATATTCTAGGAAAAAGTGCGGTGAATTTTCGTCAGCAAGGTGCTAAACGTAAGCTCAAAAACATTTTAATGGAATTAGATAATTTAACTGAAGGAGAGCTAATTGTTCATAAGGATCATGGTATTGGTCAGTTTCTTAACGTTGAAACACTAGATGTTAAAGGCAAAGCTCATGATTTCCTAAAAATTCTATATGAAAATAATGATAAATTATATATTCCTGTTGAAAATATAGAACTAATTAAAAAATATGGCAGTGGTGAAGCACAGCTTGCCAAATTGGGTAGTAGTGCATGGCAAAGAAGTAAAGCCAAGCTTAAAAACCGTATTACAGAAATTGCTGAACAATTATTAAAGATAGCTGCGAAGAGAAAGTTAACTGTAGCAAATCCAATAGAATTTGATCATACAGAGTATGAGCAATTTTGTCATAGATTTAAATATACTGAAACTGAAGATCAATTAAATGCCATAAACGACATTAAAAAAGATTTTGACTCTGGTATTTTAATGGATAGATTAATTTGCGGAGATGTTGGTTTTGGGAAAACCGAAGTAGCTATACGAGCAACCTTTATGGTAGCAAAATCAATTACGATGACTTCTCAAGTAGCGATCATCGTACCAACTACTATTCTAGGTAAGCAGCATTATTTAAGGTTTGTTAAAAGATTTAAAGATTTTGGTTTAAATATAGTACAATTATCCAGTCTGGTTAGCAATAAAGATGCTAAAATTATTAAAGAACAAATCAAAAATGGTACAGCTAATATAATAATTGGCACGCATGCTTTATTAAGTAAAAATATAGAATTTAATAATCTCCGATTATTAATAATTGATGAAGAACAACATTTTGGTGTTGCTCAAAAAGAATATTTAAAGAGTCTCAGAGCTACAATGCATGTTCTATCTCTTTCAGCAACACCAATTCCTCGTACAATGCAAATGTCAATGGTTGGTCTTAAAGATCTTAGCATCATTGCCACCCCGCCAATGGATAGGTTAGAAGTTCGAACAACAGTGATGCCATTTGACCAAGTAATTATCAGAGATGCTTTACTTAGAGAACGTTTCCGTGGTGGTAGAAGCTTCTATGTGGTACCTAGAATTAAGGATATTCCAGATATAGAAAGATATTTACAAATAATTGTGCCAGAATTAAAATATAAAGTTGCTCATGGTCAGATGCCAGCTGGTAAAATAGATGAGATTATGGGTGAATTTTGTGATGGTAAATTTGATATACTAGTTTCTACTACAATAATTGAATCCGGTATAGATATTGCCGAAGCTAATACGATGATTATTCATAAATCTGATACTCTTGGTCTAAGTCAGTTATATCAGCTCAGGGGGAGGATAGGGCGAAGTAAATTCAGAGGTTATGCCTATCTAACCTTAGCAAATTATAAAAAGATGACTGCCCATTCAATAAAACGTCTAGAAATAATGCAGAGTAGCCGCACTCTTGGTTCCGGGTTTACTATTGCTAGCCATGATATGGATTTACGTGGTTTTGGTAATTTAGTAGGGGAGGAACAATCAGGCCAGATTAAAGAAGTAGGGGTAGAGCTTTATCAGGAAATGTTAGATGAACAAATAGCAATTTTTAAGGGTGAAGTTACTGAAAATCCAAAATCTTTTGTTCCGACAATTAATTTGGGGTTACCTGTTTTCATTCCCGATAATTATATTGCAGATTCTTCTCTTAAACTAAGTTTGTATAGACGAATTGGCAATTTAACTGACAATACAGATATTGAAAATTTTAAGGATGAAATGGTTGATCGTTTTGGTCCTATTCCATTAGAGTTTAATAATCTACTTGATATAGTGAAAATAAAACATAAATGCAGTAAACTTAATATTGAAAATTTAGACTCTGGTGAACGAGGATTTGTTTTAAAATTTTACAAAGAAGCGGATATAGTTGGTAAGGTTATGAATTTTGTTATAAAACATCCTCAGCAAACCAAAATAAAACCGGATACTAAATTAATATTTAGCAAAATATTGGTAGGAAAGGATATTATAGAAGAAACAAATAGTTTGTTAGAACAATTATTAGCAGCGTGAGCAAAATTAAAAAACAATATATATGTACAAATTGTGGTAATAGTACGTCAAAATGGACAGGGCAATGTTTTGATTGTGGCTTATGGGGAGGGATTGAAGAAGAGATAATTAGTCAAACGCAAGTTAAGTTAGGTAATAAACAAGAAATACAAAAGCTGGATGGGGTGGTAGTGGATTCGTTACGTATCCCTACGCCTATAAAGGAATTAAATAGGGTGTTGGGAGGCGGGTTGGTATGCTCTTCTGCAATTTTAATTGGCGGTGACCCTGGAATTGGGAAATCAACTTTATTATTACACTTAGTGGCAACCTCCTCTTGTGTTACAATGAAGTGCTGTCTGTATGTAACTGGAGAGGAATCTATTGACCAAATAAAACTCCGAGCTTTAAGACTAGGACTTACTAATAAAACAACCTCCATCTTAGCCGCCACTAGCATTGAAGATATTATCTCAACTATTGATGCCGATAAGAACAATATTGATTTGGTAGTGATTGATTCAATTCAAACGATGGTAACTCGTACATTATCATCGCCCCCTGGTACTATTTCCCAGATTCGTGCCTGTGCTAATGAATTAGTTAACTATGCTAAACATAATAATATTATTATTTTGCTTAGTTGTCATGTGACAAAAGATGGGCAATTAGCTGGTCCTAAGTTACTTGAGCATCTCGTTGATACCGTACTATATTTTGAGGGTGATCATAATAGTCATTTTCGGATTTTACGGTCTATTAAAAATAGGTTTGGTGGAGTAGGAGAAATTGGTGTTTTTGAAATGACTGCTAGCGGTCTTATTGAAGTCTCTAGCCCTTCTGAACTATTTCTGATGAAAAGAGACAAAAACGTTAGCGGTACAACAGTATTTGCTGGAATCGAAGGATCAAGACCTTTATTAATCGAAATTCAAGCATTAATTGCTCCGTCAAATATACCAATGCCAAGACGTTCGGTTGTAGGCTGGGATTTGAATAGGCTAGCAATGATAATAGCTGTATTAAATGTACGATTTGGTCTTAATTTATCTTCTCATGAGGTATATTTGAGCGTTGCTGGTGGGCTTAAAATTTCAGACCCAGCTTCAGACTTAGCTGTTGCAGCTGCTTTAATTTCTGCTGCAAAAAATAAAGCTGTGCCAGAACATAGTATTTTCTTTGGAGAAATTGGTTTATCTGGCGAAATAAGGAAAGTAACTGCAGCAGAAGTCAGAATAAAAGAAGCGACAAAATTAGGATTCAATAAATTAATTTGCTCCAAACTTGAAAAACTGAGTAGTAACCTAATTTGTCCAATTGGTAATCTAAAGGAATTAAAAGAGTTAATATAATTAAAATTCAGAGTAGGGGAGATGTCTATGGTTAATTTAGATATAGTTAATTCACTCATCTTACGCATAAACCCCATGACAATTCAAAAATTCCAGAAAAGTGTAAGAGGTCATTGCGAGCGAACGTAGGTGGTTGTGGGCCATAACAATTTTTATTCTATAAGTATTAAACAGCATAAAAACGTCATTGCGAGAAGGCGTGAGCCTACGAAGCAATCCATATAGTCTTGATGTATCTATACTAATTCTCATGGATTGCTTCGTCGCTACTAAAGTAGCTCCTCGCAATGACGTTTTTACCCTGTCATTCCCTTGTAGGCGGGAATCTAGACCCCTGCTTTCGCAGGGGTGACGCTAAATCGAGCAGGGATGACAATTTATGCATTGCTTCATCGATCTACGGTCTTTCTCGCAATGACGACAGTTTATTATGGCTAAATGCTATTCGGGTTGCTCTAAATTTTCACTTTCCCAACAAATAAAAAAATAACCAATATCACAAAAATAATGAAAACAGCTATTAGTGGAGCATAAAAATCTGCTATACTTGTATAGTTAGCTAGGAGGTGTCCCTACGTAGGCAGGAGCCTAGATTCCCGCCTACGCGGGAATGATGGTATGGACGAGTGAAGCGAAATATGCTTTACTTGTACGGAGTCAGCTGAAAAATAGTTTTCAGCTGCTCCAAATTAAATAATAATTTAATTAATAGGTCCATACCATGATAAATAATAGCATAAAAAATACTATAATAGGAATAGATTTAGCAAAAAATAGTATGCACTTGGTGCAAGTCGATCAAAATGGCAAAAAAATAGGTTACCAAAAAGTTACAAGAGATGAGTTAATAGCCTATTTAAGCAATCTCGATAAAAGTTCATTGGTAGCTATGGAGGCATGTGGAGGAGCTAATTATTGGTCACAGGAAATTGCTAAGCTTGGTTTGCAAGTCAAACTAATGAAAACAAAAGATGTAAAAGTTTATGCTACATCGAAACAGAAAAATGATTATAACGATGCGTTAGCAATATGCAAAGCGGCTCGTGATCCAGAATTAAAAACTGTGCTACTAAAAAGCAAGGAGGAACAAGATATAAAATTCTTGCATAAAATTAGAAGTAATACGATCAGAGATCGTGTGCAAAAAACTAATTCTACAATATCAAGTTTATGTGAATATGGCTATAATACAAAATTAAGTAAAAATAAATTTTGCAAATCATGTAGGCTGGAGGTAGAGTTAGCGTATAGTAAAGGTTATATAAATTCTGGGGTAAGGTCAATTTTACTTTTAGAATGTAAAGAAATTGAGGATTTATGTGACAAAGAAAAAACTTTAGAAAAGCTGATTATCAGCAATAATAAGCAAAGTGAGAAAGCTACTAGGTTGCAGACAATTTTTGGCATTGGAGCAATCAATGCTAGTTGTTTGAGTGTAGCCCCAATGGAAAGTTATCCAACCCCGAGGGATTTTGCTGCTTCGCTTGGTTTGGTACCAAAGCAACATAGCTCAGGAGATAAGATAGTTTTAGGAGGGATTACCAAACAAGGAGATAGATATGCCAGAACTATGTTGATTCAAGCCGCAAGGACAATAGCAATAAGAGCAAAAAGTGATAAGGAATCAAAAGATAAACTAGTGCAGTGGGCAGTGAAGAAATTTGCTGAAAATAAATCATATAATATTATATGTGTTGGTTTAGCAAATAAGTTAGCAAGGATTGCTTATGCAGTAGTCACCAATGGTAGCGAATATGTTGCAAATTAGTTTAGTTGGAAAAAAAGAAGAAACTATGTCAACTAAATAAAAATTGGTAATTGATAAATATTGTGAGTAAAGAATAGTAACAATAAAGAGAACGAAAGTTAAAGAGTTAATGAATAAGTATTCTGAATAAAATCCGTAATTATGTCGAGGCTCTAGAAGCCGTGGGAATGAGAGGTCACTCAAGGATATTTATAAGAATGCAGAAACCATTATGGCACTTGATGCCGAATATATGACCGCTTCCTTTGTGGCTCTATTTTTTTATTTTCTTTCTTGACAAATTCACTCGTCCATATATGACAATAGTGGACGGGAATTATGCCTATGCGTCATTGCGAGGAGGCATAAGCCGACGAAGCAATCCAATAAGTGTGGATTGCCGCGACCACTATGTTGTCTTGCAATGACACTTGCGTTGAAAAATAGTTACACCTTCTCGCAATGACGGCTTGAGGACGTAAGGTTATGTTGCTTCATTGACCTACGGTCTTTCTCGCAATGACAGCAGTTTATTATGAAGAAATGCTAACTGAGTTAACTATAAAAAATCAAGTTGAACTGAAAAGTTATAGATTACTATAAAATTTCTAGTATACTCAGCTGGTTTTATAACTTTTAAATAAAATATTAACGTATGAAAATAATTTCTATATATTTATTGATTATTTTGATTGCTACGCAAGTATTGGCTGAGAATCAAATTACTAGAAAAAATTTGAAATTTGATACCTCTAATGATTATACGGAAAGATTAGATGGTTTAGAAAAAGAAAATCAACATTTACTTGGCAGAATTGAAATAATTGAGCATACTATTGGTAAATTAGAGAAAATTTTAAACTCGACAAAACAAGAGGTAACAAATTCCCAAGATAGTAGCGATACATCAAAAAATTCAGTAGATGATTCTGTGGCTAATGATGTCTTTGATATACCATCTACTAAAAAAGTGGAGAAAGAAGTTGTTGCTACTGATGTTGTAAAACCTATTTCGGGAGTGACAGCAGATAAACAACTTTATGATTTAGCACTTGCCGCTTTAAAAGATAATAAATTAACAGAGGCTGAAGAAAAATTTGCAAATTTCTTAAAAAATTACTCTAAGAGTCCTTTGTTAAGTAATGCTTATTTTTGGTATGGTGAATCTTTTTTTAGACGTAAGATGTTTGATAAAGCCGCAATAAATTATTTAAAAGGTTATAAACAATCGCCAAAAGGGATCAAAGCTTCTGACTCATTGCTAAAATTAGCATTATCTCTTGGAGAGCTTAAAAAAGGACAAGAGGCATGTTCTATTCTTGATAAACTTGAAGCAGAGTTTCCAAATAGACCAGCGACCTCAATAAAAAGAGCTAAGGAGGCAAGAATTAAATTTGCTTGTAAACATTAGGATATATGAATAATAATTGGTAAATAATCATGACTGACATTTTGCAAGAAGTTTTAAGTGATAAAAATGAAGAAAAAAAACTTTATTACTTTAAAAAAATTCTTCCTATCACTATAATCCTTACACTTATAGTAATATTATTTATGTTAATAAATAATTGGCGTGATAGAAAGGCAATAGAGAATAACCAAAAGACAGGTGATATTTTAGCTAAATCTATAGCCCTTATTAATGATAACAAAGAGCTTGCTATAAAGTCTTTGGATAATTTAATGACAACAAGTACTAATAAAGTAAGTGGTTTAGCTGCTATCGAGCAAGCTAGTATCAAAATACACCAAGGAGATTTTATTGAAGCAAGAACTTTATTAAAAAAAGTTATCGATAACAACAATTATGATGAATTAACAAATGCCTATGCCCATCTAGTTTGGTTGAGTTTAATGATAGATGAACCAAATTCATCTGATGTAAACACTAATGAAATCGAGAAATATTTAAATTATTTTGATGATGAAAATAAACCATTTTTTGGGACAGCAAATATTATCAAAGCAATTTGGTATATTAATAACAACTCAAAAGATTTAGCCGAAGATACTTTAAAAAAGTTGATATCACTAGAAAGTACAACTCAAACAGTTAAAGAGCAGGCTAAAGCTTTACTTGCAAATTTACAATAATAAAGGTCTAGATTATGGCAAAACAACTTGTGACAAAACAACGATTAATTATTTTTTTACTACCTTTAATGTTAACTTCTTGTGATCTAATAAGTAAAAAAACAAAAAATATTGTAGAATTAACTCCTAGATTATCTGTAGAAACTAATGAAGCAATTCAAGTGGATTCTGCTAAAACCGATATATTTAGCCCTGAGATGCTTCAGAATAATGAATATACTGTTACAAAACACAAAATAATAGCCGAGCCAATTTTTAAGAAAGCTGTTGTCTATACCATCGATAACAAAGGTAATGTTTCTGCCTTTTCTATGAAAGACAAAGCTATTATTTGGTCATATAATATAAGCACCAACAAAAATGATCATTATGTTGGTGGCGGAATATTATACCATAATGATAAACTATACGTTACCTATGGTTCAAGATTCTTGGTAGTTTTAGATAGTAAATCAGGTCATGAAATAATCAGAAAAGAACTACCTGATATTACCAGAATAAAACCGATATTAATTAATAATCATACTATTGTAGTTCAAACAGTAACTAATCAAATATTAGCGATTAATACTGAGAGATTAAATTTTGTTTGGCAACATGAAGGTATAATTGAAATTTTATCATCAAGTTATCATGTGGCTCCAATAGTACAAAATGGTTATGTGATAGTAAACTATAATTCAGGACAAATTCTTGCTTTAGAATCTAATAGTGGTAAAATTTTATGGACTAACGATTTATCTAGCCAGCAAGAAATAGGTTTACCAAATTTTGAGGCAGCTTTTATATTATGCAAACCTGTTGTCAATAACTCTCACCTATATATAGCTAATAGTGCCGGCAAGATAATAAAGCTAGATATTATAACCGGTAATATCCTATGGCAAATTAAAGCTTATGATGTACAATCAATGTCTTTAGCTGGCAATAGTTTATTTGTAACAAATAATGCTGGACAAGTAGCTGCTATAAGCACTGAATTTGGTAAAGTTAAGTTTGTAGCAGATTTAAACGATGGAAAAGATATCAAAAAAGTTAAAGCTTCATCATTTTTAGCCCCGATAATTGCTAAAACAACGGGGGAAAAAGAGGGAGAAGAAAAAGATTGGAATTTAAATATTATCTCTGCTAAAGGTGAATTATATACTTTCCAATCAGATATTAATGGTAATTTAAGCACCACTCCGGTAATTAGTAAAATTACTAAAAATATTGAATATTATGGCAAAACCTGCTGTGGTACTATGTATTTTACTACTGATAAAAAAATTATACTAGTAGATTAGTCAAGAGGCTATATTATGGTATAATTTATTGTAATTTGTCTTGACAAAATACTGGTTATAATGCTATTTAATATAGCTCACTACTTGGATAGTGAAAACAGCAATTTTTTGCTATTTTCAAGTATAATTGTAATTAATAAAGATATATAACGTGAAAACTTATTCTGCAAAACCATCACAAATTCAAAAGAAGTGGTGGGTTATAGATGCTAAAGACCTTGTATTAGGTAGGCTTGCTAGTGAGGTGGCTAAAATCTTACGCGGTAAGCATAAACCTTCCTTCACTCCTCATTTAGATTGTGGGGACTATGTAGTAATAATTAATGCCAAACATATTTGCTTGACAGGTAAAAAATCAGCTCTTAAAGATGGTAAAATTTATTATCGTCATACTGGTTTCCCGGGTGGAATAAAAGATACAACTGCCGGAAAAATCCTGGCTGGTAAGCACCCTGAACGAGTCATTAAACTCTCTGTAAAAAGAATGATCACAAGAAATGTTCTGGGATCAAAACAAATGAGTAATCTATATGTTTACGCAGAGAATGAACACCCGCATAAAGCTCAACAACCAGAATTTTATGATTTTGCAAGCAAAAATACCAAGAATAAAAAATAGTGAATTATGACAACATTGAAGCTTCAAAGTGAAAACACTAAGAATAGTCCAGTTCAGAGTAAGTTAGTTAAGCAAAAACCATCTGCAGAAAACAGTGATAACAAGGTTTACGGTACAGGCAGAAGGAAAAATGCGATTGCTAGAGTTTGGTTAAAAAGTGGTAGTGGTAAAGTAATTGTTAACAAAAAAAATGTTGAGCAATATTTTACTCGTGAATCTCATACCAAATCTCTCTTACAACCATTCGTTGTAACCAAAACTTCTGGACAATATGATATAATATGTACTGTCAAAGGTGGCGGAAAATCAGGACAAATGGGGGCTGTATTACATGGCGTTGCTAGAGCTCTTGATAAAATTGCCCCAGAATTTCACAGTATTCTACGCAAATCTGGCTTCTTAACAAGAGATTCAAGAGTTGTAGAGCGGAAAAAATATGGTAAGCATAAAGCTAGAAAAAGTACTCAGTTCTCTAAACGTTAAAGATATAGTCAGTTCAGGAGGATTGGGTAGCAGGAGTGATGGAGCGACGCCTATAAGTAATAGGCGAGCATTGAGCGACGACGTCCCCAACTTCTCATCAATTGACTATACTAGGCATACATTTTAAAAATCGTATGTGGTTAACGTCATTGCGAGGAAGACAGGGGCTTACTTTTTTGTATTGAAGCTCTTTCCATCATGGCGGGGTAGCTCAGTTGGTTAGAGCGGCGGAATCATAATCCGCATGTCGGGGGTTCAAATCCCTCCCTCGCTACCAGACAAAATTCTTCTGAATTAGCTATAGTATTTATTCAGATTAGCCATATTTTTATTTCACAGCTATTTTGAATAAAATATAAGACAATGATTGTCACCCCTATGTAGAATGTCATCCCTGCTTACCTTAATGTCACCCCTGCTTCGGTTAGGGGTCTAGATTCCCGCCTACTCACATAAGCTTTAGTTTAAGAAAACAATAACTGAAAAACCGTCATTGCGAGCTGATGTATCCCCACGAAATTAAGCACGACAAAGCTCCGTCTTTATAATAGATGCCAGGGATTCTACCAATGGTTTTATGGCATGCAAATAATTAAATTCAATAATAAATTTCCCAAGGGTAAAATACGAATAAATCTTTTTATCTTTTACTGTCAAGTCTTCTGCAACATTAAGTAACGCATTTAAACGATTATTATGTATAAAAGGACAATGTTCTTTTATTACTTCATTTAATACTGTTTTTACATCCATAACCTACTATCTCCATCATCATTAAATAATGATGATATTCTATCAATTCTTGCTATTTTGCAACAATTTCGTGGGGATATATCAGCTCGCAATGAGGCATAGGCATCATTCCCGTCCACTATTGTCATTCTCGCGTAGGCGGGAATCTAGTACTACAGTTGTAGTTTAGATGTGAGCATTCACGATTTTTTTGTGATGAATAAAAAAACCTGATCACCAAGCGTCATTGCGAGGAGACCGTAAGGTCAACGAAGCAATCCATTTCTAATCACTTTCCTGGATTGCTTCGTCGGTCTGGCAACCTCCTCGCAATGACATCTTATACTTTAACCTTTTTTCCGTGAACACTCACATTCAATCTACAACTGTAGTACTAGGCTCCTGCCTACGTAGGGGTACCTCATAGCTAACTATACAAGTATAGCAGATTTTTATGCTCCACTAATAGCTGTTTTCATTATTTTTGTGATATTGGTTATTTTTTTATTTGTTGGGAAAGTGAGAATTTAGAGCAACCCGAATAGCATTTAGCCATAATAAATTGTCGTCATTGCGAGAAAGACCGTAGATCGATGAAGCAATGCATAAATTGTTATCCCTGCTCGATTTAGCGTCACCCCTGCGAAAGCAGGGGGCTAGATTCCCACCTACGCGGGAATGACAAGGAGTCAGGAATATATCCCGCACCAAAGCAGGGATGACACAAAACAGGATTGCTTCACCGGCTTACGCTTTCTCAGCAATTGACTATAATGCTATTCTGGTTAGCTATAGACTATAAGTCAGTAGCACCAACTAATGATTTTAAAACTTAAACCATTAGTTGATACCGCCCGGCTTTAGGTAGCTTTAGAGAGTGATATAGCTGTTTTTTATATATAATCTATAGAATGTTCAAGCTCTCCAGCTATCTTCATGATCTCCGTATCCCTCTGTGCTTCATCTGGCAAATTTAGGGCTGCTAAATATTTTTGCAATTGTGGATTGTAGGAAGCGTCACAAGATTTTAGTGATTTTATTTGTGTTTCAATAGTTGACAATAAATATTTATTGTGAGAAAGAAAATAAGCTTTCATAGAACACAGTACAGTTTCTACATAAAGAAACCCTTTTTCCATTACATTAGTGCCAAGATCTAAGAATTTTTGATCAAAATTTAGATCAACAGAATTATTATTGCTTTGTTTAGATAAGTAGTGATACGATACTATAGGCTTTCCTGAATATTTACTTAACATCTCTAGAGATTCCATATCAACATCTTTATATATCTTAGGATCCGTCGTAACAGCTTTCTTACAATCTTCTGTAGCTTCAGTATTCTTTCCTAAAGAAGAATAAATTTTAGCTCTAGCTACATAAACCTCAGCTTTCTGTTTGTTGTTGAGTGCTTGGAGTTCAGCCTGTGCTAAAGCTTTCAAAGCAAGATCGGTATCGGTATTTTCTAACCTTTGTGCTATTTCTTTTAATAACTGATAATTCTCTAGAGAAGGTGTACTTTTTAACTTATATGATTGTTCACAAGTTTCAATACTCTTGGTATAGAGTCCTTCAGCACGATAGACCTTAGCTAAGCAATCCAAAACTTTACGATCCTTAATGCTCATATATGCATTAAGGTCTATAGCCATAATTTTATCGCAAATTTCTTGAGCTTTTTTCAAGTTATTTGAAGATAAATAGCTAGAAACTAAACACACCATAGCTGGTACATCATCAGAAGTGAGGGTAACTTTATCGTAAATTTCTTCAGCTTTTTCCTGCTGATTTAAATCGAAATATCTAAGAGCCAAAAACTTCAAAATGGTGCTATCTTTAATATTTTGATCTATATTAGGATTAGTCCTAATAGCTTTATTACAAAGAACTATAGCTTGATTTTTAGGATCTTCTTCGTTTGAATTAAGCAAATCTGTTACCTCTCGTACTAGCTTTTCAGCGGCAATAGTATTGAGATTAGTATCTGTCGTTACAGTTGTAGTATCTTTTGTAGGCACAGTTGTAGTATCTGTAGTTACAGCTGTATTATTTGTCGTTGCAGCTGCAATATCTGTAGTTACAGCTGCAGTATTTGTAGTTACAGCTGTAGCATCTGTAGTTATAGTTGTAGTATCTTTTGAAGGCTCAGCTGTAGTATCTTTTGAAATATAGCTAGAAAGATTAGGGTATATATTGGATGTAGTTGTAGTATTTGTAAGCTCAGCTTTAAGCTCGGCTTTAAGCTCGGCTTTAAGCTCGGCTTTAAGCTTAGCTGTAAGCTCAGCTGTAAGCTTAGCTGTAAGCTCAGCTGTAGTATCTTGAGTATAGTTAGAAAGATCAGGGGACATTTTATTAGTATATGGAGGTGGGGCACTGGCTTGAGGGACAGTATCTTGAGTTGAAGCTAACTTAAGCTTCCGGTTAGCTTCAATTTCTGCTAAATTACGTTCGTATGCCAATTTAGCTGCATCTCTCTCTTCTGCTGTTTCGGCATTAACTGTAGCAATCTGTAATTCGTCTCCCTTTCTCTTAAGTTCTTCTTCCTTTTTCCTATATTCTTCTTCCTTTCTTTGTTTCTCTTCTAGAGCTTTTTGTGCACCCTTGCTTGCAGGCACAGCTGCAGCTGCTTTTTCAGCAGTAGGTGTGTTGTACCTTGCGGCAATGTTAGTAGCTGTTTTTGCATTTTCGTAATCATTAATTTCTTCAAACTTTTTTGATAATTCTGTTAATATATTAAACAGCCCACTATGTTTTCCAGGGGCAAATTTTCCGAGTAGTATTGACTCATACTCTGTAAAGACTTTTTCGTATGCAGCTTCTTTTGCTGCTGGATCCTTCAAAGAATTACCTTCTGCTATACAAATTTTAATGTATGTCTCAACTATTTTAGGACTGAGGGAATGAGTTTGCAAATACTTTATCTTCTCAAAAGAATCGTTATATTTCCCCTTATTAATGAGCTGTTCCACTTCTTTTATGGCATTATCTAACAAAGCTGTGTGTAGTATATTAATATTATTTTCTGTTGCTCCTTTATTTTCTGCTGTATCTTTAGGTTTAGGTGGAAGTTTAGATAATATCTGTTCTATTCCTACTATAAACTCATCTGTGCTATGGCTGTTGTTTTTTCGCATATTTGATAAGTATGTATCTAGTGATTTTTTCTCATTTGCCCGAATAGCAATAATAGCTAGAGATTTGTTTAACTCAAACAAAAATGCATTTTTCTCATTATCTGATGAAAATTGGGTAGTTTTTTGTGCAGTTTTACTTAAGTCATTATATTTCTTCAGGATTCTAGGATATTCCGATTTGTTTAGAGGGGTATTAATTATATTTATATTACCCTCATCTTGAAAAAAAGTAAGTTCGGTATTTAATAATTTTATTTTGGCTGTTAAAGAAGCTGAGTCTACACTATCATTTTGAAGGGGGGTCTCATTTTGGGTCTTAGACATAATATCCTCTCATATATTCATTATAATTATTATTTAGTAACAGACTCTTGCATAACTTATTTAATTATAAAGTAATTTTGTTGTTAAAATTAAGCAGAGAATAGTACTAAATATTTTATTAGTGGAAGTTCTTTGCCTAATTTTTTCTTCAAATTTCTTTCTCACAAATTAGCTATACTAAAGAACCTATAATTTAAATTAAGACAGATTTATACTTAATAATCAAGTAATATTAAACACTTTTTCTTAAAATATAGACAATAATTAGTAACCTTTCTGTAATTTATGATATTTTTACAAGCTCTAGAATTCTTCAACTATAGTCAATTTAGGAGAATTGGAGGCTAGGAGCTATGGAGTAACGCCTATAAGTAATAGGCAAGCATTAAGCGACAACGTCACCAATTTCTTATCAATTGACTATAAAATTTCTTAATATTTCTATAGTGTATATCAAAAATTTCTTCCACTAAGCGAAAAAGTAATTAAATTTCAATATTTTTGTGAATTGCTTAATTGTTCTTTAGAAAATAAAAAATTATAAAAAACTACAATTTTTATTGAAAATATGATAAACACTTATGTGCAGTTAATCCGATTAGCATTGTACCAAATTTACATACGCCATTGCGAGCAAACATACGTGAGCGTGGCAATCCATGTAGCTTGTTGTATGGATTGCATCAATGCTGTTAAAGTAGCTCCTCGCAATGACAATTATAGGTGTACATGTACATACGTCATTGCGAGGAAGCGTAGCTGACAAAGCAATCCACATGACAAGCTGCATGGATTGCCGCGCTCACATATGTTCGCTCGCAATGACGGCTAATGATGTTAGGTAAAAGTTATATATTTAGTAAACTTAAAGAGATTTTAAATGGCTTATATTATTGGTAATACAGGTAAATGGCAATATGTGATAGGCGTCGAGATACATGCCCAAATTTCTTCAAAATCCAAACTTTTCTCTGGTAGTTCTAACGAATTTGCCGCTCCTCCTAATTCACAAGTATCTTTGATTGATGCAGCAATGCCTGGAATGTTACCAATGTTAAATGAATATTGTGTTCATCAGGCAATTAAAACTGGTCTTGGACTTAATGCGAAAATTAATCTTAATTCAAGATTTGATCGTAAAAATTACTTTTATCCTGATCTACCGCAGGGTTATCAAATTTCCCAATTTTATCATCCAATTGTCCAAGAGGGCTATTTGGATATAGTAACTGAACAGAGAACAACCAAAAGAATTAGAATTAATCGTTTGCATTTAGAACAAGATGCTGGTAAGTCCATTCATGATCAATCAGCTCATTATAGCTTCATTGATTTAAACCGTTCTGGTGTAGGATTAATGGAGATTGTTACTGAGCCAGACCTTGATTCGCCGGAAGATGCAGCAGAATTTGTTCGTAAACTCAGGACTTTGTTGAGATATATAGGAAGTTGTGATGGTGATATGGAAAAAGGCTCATTACGTTGTGATGCTAATATTTCGGTTAGGCTTCCTGGGGCTCCACTTGGCACAAGGTGTGAGATCAAGAATATCAATTCGATTCGTAATATCATGCGAGCAATAGAGTTTGAAGCAAATAGGCAAGTAAATTTAATTGAAGATGGGCAGACAATAATACAGGAAACTAGATTATTTGATGGAGATACTGGAGAGACTAGAACGATGCGTCTAAAAGAAGAAGCTCATGATTATCGATATTTCCCTGACCCAGATTTATTGCCAATAGTTATATCTGAGGAGCTAATAGAACAATTAGCTCAAGAGCTACCAGAATTACCGGATGCAAAAATTCAAAGATATATGACAGAGTATAGTTTAAATGCTTATGATGCTGAAGTTTTGGTAATTGATGAACAGGTGGCAGGTTATTTTGAAGCAGCAGTTAGCTTATGTAATCCAAAGATACTTGCTAATTGGATTATTAGTGAGTTATTTGGTCAGCTTAATAAAAATTCCATTAGCTTAAGTGACTGTAAAATTACCCCAAAAATGCTTGCTCAAATGGTAAAGCTAATAGAAGATGGGGTGATTTCCGGCAAAATTGCCAAAGTAGTTTTTGAAACTATGTTTGAAACTGGACAAGAACCGGAAAAAATTATTGAAGAAAAAGACTTAGTGCAAATGTCAGATAGTGGTATACTATCTGCTATAATTGACGGAATATTGTTGGAAAACCCTGACTCTGTTGATTCTTATAGAAGTGGTAAAGATAAATTATTTGGTTTTTTCGTTGGACAGGTAATGAAAAAAACTGAAGGAAAGGCAAATCCTAACCTAGTGAATGTTTTATTAAAGGAGAAATTGCAATAATTAAAATATTAGGTATTGAATCAAGTTGTGATGATACTGGCGTAGCAATAGTTACCTCAGATAAAGAGATTTTATCAAATATTGTTATTTCCCAATACCAAGAGCATAAGGCTTTTCAAGGGGTGGTACCGGAAATCGCTGCTAGGTCACATTTGCAAAATTTAGAAAAAGCAGTTAGGTATGTTTTAGATGAAACTCATCTGGAACTATCTAATATAGATGGAATCGCCGCTACTTCCGGTCCTGGCTTAATAGGTGGAGTAATAGTTGGCTCAATGTTTGGCAGAATAGTTGCTAGCGTCTTAAAAAAGCCGTTTATTGCAGTTAACCATTTAGAGGGGCATTTACTTACTGCTAGATTAACTAATAAGGCGGAATACCCATATTTATTTCTATTAGTTTCAGGTGGGCATTGTCAATTTGTTGCAGTCCAAGCATTGGGTAAATATAAAATTTTAGGACGGACTATCGATGATTCGGTAGGGGAGTGCTTTGATAAAGTAGCTAAAATGCTAAATTTGCCTTTTCCTGGAGGCGTAGAAATTGAGAAAAGAGCAAAATTTGGCAATCCATCTAAGTATGTTTTACCAAAACCCATTATTCATCAAGCTGGCTGTGACATGTCGTTTTCAGGTTTAAAGACGGCAGTACGCATATTAATATCTAAATTACAGCCTATAGGTGAACAAGAAATTAATGATATAGCCGCCAGTTTTCAATATGTAGTTGGAGAAATCTTGTCAGTAAAAATGCTTAATAGCTTTAAAATGTATGAGGAATTTATCAGTAAGTCGGCATTACCACAAAAAACCTGCGTACTTGCTGGTGGAGTTGCCGCTAATGGTTATTTAAAAACTATACTTAAGCATCAAGTGGAAAAACAAGGATATGTACTTTTAGTACCACCAGCACATTTATGCACCGATAATGCGGCTATGATTGCTTATGCTGGGCTAGAACGGCTGCAAAATAATCTTACTAACTCACTCGATTTCTGCCCTAGAGCAAAATGGAGCTTAGAGGATTTATAGCTAACCTAATTAGTGTTAAGCCAAATTCAGAGAGCATTGCGAGGAGTCGCTTTAGTGGCATT
Source organism: Candidatus Tisiphia endosymbiont of Ceraclea dissimilis (assembly GCF_964030735.1). Taxonomy (NCBI): domain Bacteria; kingdom Pseudomonadati; phylum Pseudomonadota; class Alphaproteobacteria; order Rickettsiales; family Rickettsiaceae; genus Candidatus Tisiphia; species Candidatus Tisiphia endosymbiont of Ceraclea dissimilis. The sequence goes on along the minus strand of NZ_OZ034917.1, from coordinate 116,450 downwards.
GAGGCAATGCTGTTTTGTGTCATCCCTGCGAAGGTTATCATCCCACAACTGTTGAAAGTTAGAAGAGGAAGAGGTTTTAGACCGAATAGTTTAAAAGTCGTATGTGGTCAACGTCTATTAGCGAGAAAGACCGCAGGTCGACGAAGCAATCCATAAAAGTAACCAAAGATGGATTGCCACGACCTACTTGCGTGGTCTCGCAATGACAGAAAACCTATCTAAAACCCGCTTTACCTTCTAACTTTCAACAGTTGTGGTTATCATCCCCACGTCTAATTTGTCATTCCAGCTTCGGTGCGGAATCTATAATACCTCAGGCTTTTTGGGCATTTCACTCGATAATTAAGTTTTTTGCAGATTTGAATAAAATATAGGACAATGGTTGTCATTCCTGCGAAAGTAGGTATCTAAAAATACCCTGAGGTATTATAGATTCCGCACCAAAGCGGGAATGATGGTATGGACGAGTGAAGCGAAATATGCTTTACTTGTACGGAGTCAGCTGAAAAATAGTTTTCAGCTGCTCCAAATTAAATAATAATTTAATTAATAGGTCCATACCATGATAAATAATAGCATAAAAAATACTATAATAGGAATAGATTTAGCAAAAAATAGTATGCACTTGGTGCAAGTCGATCAAAATGGCAAAAAAATAGGTTACCAAAAAGTTACAAGAGATGAGTTAATAGCCTATTTAAGCAATCTCGATAAAAGTTCATTGGTAGCTATGGAAGCATGTGGAGGAGCTAATTATTGGTCACAGGAAATTGCTAAGCTTGGTTTGCAAGTCAAACTAATGAAAACAAAAGATGTAAAAGTTTATGCTACATCGAAACAGAAAAATGATTATAACGATGCGTTAGCAATATGCAAAGCGGCTCGTGATCCAGAATTAAAAACTGTGCTACTAAAAAGCAAGGAGGAACAAGATATAAAATTCTTGCATAAAATTAGAAGTAATACGATCAGAGATCGTGTGCAAAAAACTAATTCTACAATATCAAGTTTATGTGAATATGGCTATAATACAAAATTAAGTAAAAATAAATTTTGCAAATCATGTAGGCTGGAGGTAGAGTTAGCGTATAGTAAAGGTTATATAAATTCTGGGATAAGGTCAATTTTACTTTTAGAATGTAAAGAAATTGAGGATTTATGTAACAAAGAAAAAACTTTAGAAAAGCTGATTATCAGCAATAATAAGCAAAGTGAGAAAGCTACTAGGTTGCAGACAATTTTTGGCATTGGAGCAATCAATGCTAGTTGTTTGAGTGTAGCCCCAATAGAAAGTTATCCAACCCCGAGGGATTTTGCTGCTTCGCTTGGTTTGGTACCAAAGCAACATAGCTCAGGAGATAAGATAGTTTTAGGAGGGATTACCAAACAAGGAGATAGATATGCCAGAACTATGTTGATTCAAGCCGCAAGGACAATAGCAATAAGAGCAAAAAGTGATAAGGAATCAAAAGATAAACTAGTGCAGTGGGCAGTGAAGAAATTTGCTGAAAATAAATCATATAATATTATATGTGTTGGTTTAGCAAATAAGTTAGCAAGGATTGCTTATGCAGTAGTCACCAATGGTAGCGAATATGTTGCAAATTAGTTTAGTTGGAAAAAAAGAAGAAACTATGTCAACTAAATAAAAATTGGTAATTGATAAATATTGTGAGTAAAGAATAGTAACAATAAAGAGAACGAAAGTTAAAGAGTTAATGAATAAGTATTCTGAATAAAATCCGTAATTATGTCGAGGCTCTAGAAGCCGTGGGAATGAGAGGTCACTCAAGGATATTTATAAGAATGCAGAAACCATTATGGCACTCGATGCCGAATATATGACCGCTTCCTTTGTGGCTCTATTTTTTTATTTTCTTTGTTGACAAATTCACTCGTCCATATATGACAAATTTGGCATTTAAAGATAGATGTTGTAACTCGGATACATTCAAGTTTCCTTCAAGCAACCTACTATTTATAAGCTCTACAAAAAACTTGATTATCGAGTTATATTAATTTAAACCCATTTTGCGTAAGCTAAAGTACCAATTCCTCCAGATTCACCACTACCAATACCAGAAACATAAAAAGTTCCAGTACCAGCAAACCACGTATCAGCAGCATTACTATGATAAAGATTAACATGGGCGGCACCAAATGGAGCAGCAAAAAAACCACATTCAAACCGAATAGCATTATGTTGATTCAGTAAAGACGTAATATCAATACTAGAGTTTAACCAAGCTTGACCACCAGCGGTACCAACATTGAGTCCACCTCCTGGTGCCGTATAATTCAAATAGTCACCGTCACTGTTCTGATAATCATAAAAAGATAAACTAACAGAAGTGTATCCAGCCCCAGCCAAGATAAAATGAACGTGATAAGAAAAATTAGCATCCCCTTTAACTAACTTTAAATCATCATCATAACCAGGATATTTTGGATAATCCAACTGAGCTAAGCTCTTTTTGTCACTATTAGCAGGATTGGAATAAAGAAGTTTAGCATTTCTGTGGGCATTAAGCCGTGCAATAGCTTGCATTTGGGCTGTTGTCCAGTTTGTATCTTTTGACATAATTGCTCCTAATAAAAAGCGTTGAGTAAAATTTTAAGACATATCTCTATTAAAGTAAATCATATTAATTTTTATATAGTCATGAACTCTCCCTAGTTGATAATCAAAAACTTGTCCATGTCTTTGAGGTTTTTTATATTTTCTATTGGCATAAATCAAATAATCCATAAGATTTTTAACAATACTATTATCATCCTCTAGGGAAAACTATATACTAAAGGCAGCGAAACTGCGTAGAATAACCAACTCCTGCAAATTCACCATCAAGCGTAAGATAGAGTACCAACTCCTCCAATTTCACCCCAACCAGTAGTAGTAACAAAAAAAGTTCCAGTACCAGCAAACCACGTATCAGCAGCATCAGTATGATAAAGATTAACATGGGCAGCACCAGCTCCAAGACCACCAAAACCACATTCAAACCGAATAGCATTAGATTGATCCACTAAAGATGTAATATCAATATCAGAGTTTAACCAAGTGTGACCAGCAGCACCACCAACTATATTACCTCCACCTCCTCCAGCATAGCTGAAAGCCTTACCATTAGCAGTGAAAGTTAAGTGAATTCCAGCGGCCCAAAAGCCACCTGCGACAAAATCAATGGAATAAGAAAAACTAGCATCCCCTTTAACTAACTTTAAATCATCATCATAACCAGGATATTTTGGATAATCCAACTGAGCTAAGCTCTTTTTGTCACTATTAGCAGGATTGGAATAAAGAAGTTTAGCATTTCTGTGGGCATTAAGCCGTGCAATAGCTTGCATTTGGGCTGTTGTCCAGTTTGTATTTTTTGACATAATTGCTCCTAATAAAAAGCGTTGAGTAAATAAATTTAAGATATATTCATATTAAAGTCAATCATTCTTTAAAAAAAGTTAATAATTGTTATTAAATCAGTAATTATTGCTTTGCGATCGGTAAGGTTTGAGTTCATTTTCCTAATCAGTTCGATTAATCTCAGCTTGCTTCAATAATTTATCAACTTTATCAGCATTATCAAATCCGTGATCATAATGAAAACGAATTTCTGGTGAATATTTTAAATTAATTTTAGCAGTTATAAAATTTCTTATAGCATATTTCGAATTATTTAAAGATTCAGTAAGTTGTATTTTATTAAAAACCGTATTGAACGGTAAAAAGTAACAATCTGCTACTTTTAAATCAGCCGTAACTAAGACTTTGGTAATAGTTACTGGACAATTAATCAACCGTTCATCTAACATTTTACCACGTCTTAGTACTTCCACTAATGCTGCATTTATTAATGATGCAACTTTTTTTTGTCTTGAAGATTTTTCTCTATCAGAAACTTTTTGCATTTACAATAATTGTTTTTTTTCTTCAATAATTTCAAAAACTTCTACAATATCAAATTGTTCGATATTTTCATAATTTTCAAAAGCGATACCACATTCAAAGCCCTCATGAACTTCTTTGACATCATCTTTAAAACGTTTGAGAGTTTTAAGTTTTCCCTCGTGAATAACGATATTGTCTCGTAATAAGCGAGCCCTAGCACCTCTTTTAATAGTACCTTTAGTAACATAACTCCCAGCAATTTTTCCAACTTTCGAGACAGTGAATATTTGCCTGATCTCGACTGTACCAATATATTGCTCACGAATAATTGGTGAAAGCATACCGCTGAGTATTGATTTAACATCGTCTAGTAAATTATAAATAAGAGAGTAGTATCTAATATCCACTTTTTCTTTTTCAGCCATAGCAAAAGCGTTATTATTAGCTCTAACATTAAAGCCAATAATAATAGCATTGGATGCTTTAGCTAAGGTAACATCTGACTCCAATATTCCACCTACTGCATGGTGTAAAATTCTTACACGAACTTCATCATTTGGTAGCTTTAATAGGCTAGTAACAATTGCTTCAATCGAACCTTGTACATCACCTTTAACAATTATTGGTAACTCTTTTATCATACCAGCACTGCCAGAAGCTTTTAGGAACAATTCTTCTAAGCTTGATCTTTGAGTAACAGAAATTTTCTTTTCTTTTGCCAATCGTTCACGATATTCTATAATATCCCGAGCCTGTTTTTCATTCTGTACTACATTAAACTGATCTCCTGCACGCGGAGCTTCATTTAAACCATAAATCTCTACTGGTAAACTTGGTTCTGCCTCGGTAATATCCACTCCCTTATCATTATTCATTCTCTTAATTTTACCGTATTTTGTTCCGGCAACTACTATATCTCCATTTCTTAGAGTACCACGTTGTACCAATATAGTAGCCACAGCTCCTTTACCTTTATCAACTTTTGCTTCTATAACTACACCAGCAGTGAGTCCGCTAAAGTTAGCCTTAAGATCCTGCATTTCTGCCACTAATAATATAGCATCTTCTAACTTATCTAAATTAGTTTTCTTCAAAGCAGAAACCGGTACAATTATAATATCGCCACCTAATTCTTCACTAACTAAATCGTACATTAACAGATCATTTTTAATTCGGTCAAGATTAATATCCGGCTTATCGATCTTATTTATTGCAACAATTATCGGGACATTTGCTGCTTTAGCATGATTAATTGCTTCAATCGTTTGCGGCTTGATTCCATCATCTGCTGCAACTACTATAACTACTATATCAGTTACCTTAGCACCTCTAGTCCTCATCTCTGAAAACGCTTCATGCCCTGGAGTATCAATGAAAGTAATAGCCCTACCATCAGGCAATGTTATCCGATAAGCACCAATATGTTGGGTGATGCCACCTGCCTCTTGACTTGCCAAATCAGTTGATTTTAAAGCGTCAAGTAACGAAGTTTTACCGTGATCGACATGTCCCATAATCGTTACAATAGGAGCTCTATGTTTTAAATCTTCTTCTTTATCAGCTTCACTAATCAATATATTCTCAACATCAGATTCTTGTACCCTTTTTACTGTATGCCCTAAGGTCGTAGCAATAAGTTCAGCTGTATCTGTATCGATTGTTTGGCTGGTCGTAGCAATGATGCCAAGCTTCATCAATTCTTTTATAACATCGGTTGCCCGCTCAGACATTCTATTGGCTAGATCTCCGACAGAAATGGCTTCAGGAATGATAACTTCTCTATACACTTTGTCGGGTGTTTGTTGATAAGCTTTACGTTTTTCTTTTTCCCTTGCTCTTCTTATTGAGGCAAGGCTTCTAGTCTTACCGGCATTATCACTTCCGTCTGCATCAAGCATATTGAAAATATCTGCCTTTTTTAATTTTTTAGGCTCCTCAATTTTAACCTTTGGTACTACTATTTTATTATCGCCAGCTTTATCTGTTGAAGAAATATCTTCAAGTGCAACACCAAAATGGCTCTGAGAACCAATCACTGGTGATCTAACAAATGGCTTAGATGGGTTTTTATCTTGTACAGATGGAGTTGCTAACGTAGGAAGTACCTCAGAATCCTTTTCAATATTTTGTGACTCATTTTGCGGAGTTTGGGAATGAATATTTTCTGGCTGGATATTTTCTATAGTATCTTCTAAATCGTCTTGTGACTTAGATTGATTGATACTTGCCAGTTTACTAAGAGTACTAATCTTAGTATCAATAATCTTAGATTTTGCATCTTCTGCTGCTTTTTTTAAAATAGTTAGCCGTCTATTAAATTCCTCCCCAGCAGCAGATTCTCCACTCTGAGCAGTAGAACTATTAGACCAAAGTTTGTTAAAAGATAAAGCACCAGTTGCAGTGCTACTCTTCCTGACTTCTACAATGGTTTTTGCAGAACTAACAAAGCCCCTAGTAACATTAGTAGGTTGAGAGGGCTTGTTAAGTGAGAGTTTTGAACCACCAAGTGTTAATTTCTTTGGTTTAGGTTCTTGGTCATACGTCATAAATATTAAACCTTTAAATAGCAATTATATATGCTAAAGTTTTGTAAATAGTTTTGCTATCTGAATAATCATCAGATATAGTCAATTGAGGAGAAGTTGGTAACGTCGTCGCTCAATGCTCGCCTATTACTTATAGGCGTCGCTCCATCGTTCCTGCTACCCAATTCCCCTGAATTGACTATATACCTTAATTCTGAATTAGCTAATCTTGTTGCTAATGCTTTACTGGTAGTATTTTAATTATATCAATAAAATCCTTAACACTAATACTTAATATTAAATTATTTGCAAAATTATTCATAATATAGTCAATTGAGGAGAAGTTGGTGACGTCGTCGCTCAATGCTCGCCTATTACTTATAGGCATCGCTCCATCGTTCCTAGCGCCAAATTCTCCTGAATTAACTATAGCAAAAATGTGTCGTTCTTACTTCGTACAGAACTTTATATCCGCCTACGCGGGAATGACAATTTATGGATTGCTTCATCGACCTATGGTCTCCTCGCAATGACGACTAAAGCTTACGCACTTCTCACAATTACATCTTTTGGGTAAAAGCACCTCTGTCATTGCGAGCCACCGTAGGTGGCGTGGCAATCCATTTCTAATCACTTTTCTGGATTACTTTGTCGACCTAAGATATTCTCGCAATAACGGTTTCTCAATTAGACCTCTTGCATAACCTAATCTAATTGGTAATTTTGTTGTCAAAACTCGTCTCCGTTCCTCGCGTACATCTTAGTACGCTGCGGTACTCGACTTCGTTTTTCCTAAAAATTCCTCAATTATCTTTAGGTTATGCAAGAGGTCTATTATTGTTTTCTTAAATTGACTCTTATGCGGTCTTACTCGCAATAACGCTGTTGGATATAATTTCCCAACTTCAAACAACTTGCTCATTATCAGCAATACGAGCCGTACGAATTAGTAATTCGATATCGTTATCTGCCATATTAGAATTAGGAACTAATGATTTAAACTCATTAACTGTTAATTCTCCCAAATCTTCTATAGTTTTTATACCATATTCAGCTAATTTTAATATAAATTCCGGTTGTAAATCCAATATATCAATTAATTCTTGTTCAACACCTAGATTCTCAAGCTTAATAATAATTTTTTCATTCTTAGCATTTACATAATTTATTGATCGTTCAATGATCTCAGCTGCTAATTCTTCTTCAAATCCTTCAATATTCATTAAAGTTTCAATTTTACTAGAAGCTAACTGTTCTAAAGAAGTAAAACCTTGAGCAGATAATAGTTGGGCTATAACTTCTTCAACATCCAATGATTCCATAAATAACTCGGTAGCAGAACGAAACTCATCACTTCTTCGTTTAGATTCTTGATCTTCGGTCATTATATTAATATTCCAGCCAGTAAGCTTAGATGCTAGACGAACATTTTGACCTCTTCTACCGATTGCCAGACTCAAATTATCTTGAGATACGACTACGTCAACCATATTCTTATCTTCATCGATGACGATTTTTGCAATTTCTGCAGGAGCCAGTGCATTCATAATAAATTGGGCAATATTCTTGCTCCATAATATTACATCTACCTTTTCACCATTAAGCTCATTAGTAATAGCCCTAATCCTATTACCTTTAATTCCTACACATGAACCTATAGGATCAATGCTGGAGTCAGAAGCGAAGACTGCAACTTTTGCCTTTGACCCAGGATCACGGGCTATAGCTCGCAACTCAATTACATTATCATAAATCTCTTGAATCTCTAATTCAAGTAATTTTATTAGCATTTGGTCATCGCTTCTAGATAGAAAAATTAGCGGACCTTTAGACACTAATCTTACATCTTGTACATAAGCTTTAATACGGTCATTAACCTTAAAATTTTCTCCTCTAATTAGCTGATCCTTTTTAATTATTGCCTCAGCACGACCAAGGTCAACTATAATATTATTAAACTCTATTCTCTTAACAATGCCGTTTAAAATCTCACCTTTCTTATCTTTGAAATCTTCATATTGTTTTTCTCTTTCCGTTTCACTAACACGTTGTATTATTATCTGCTTAGCTGTTTGAGCTGCAACACGTCCAAGATCAATAGGTGGTAAGAGTTCATAAATCTCATCGCCAATTTTAGCATCATCTTTCTTTTCGATAGCATCATTTAAAGAAATTTGAGTAAAATGATCCTCTACATTATCTACTACATTCAGGACTCTAAAAAGACTAATATTACCATTCTTTCGGTTAATTTCAGCTTTTATATTATGTTCATTGCCATATTTTTTACGTCCTGCAGCCTGTACAGCCTGTTCCATTGCCGAAAGTAAAGCTTCTTTAGGAAGGTTCTTTTCTCTAGCTACAGATTCTATAATCTGTAAAATTTCTATGTTACCAATATTGACCATAATGTCACTGCCTTTTAAGATTTTTTATTCATTAAATTTTTGAACATTTCATCTGTTAATACCAAAGAAGCCTTTTTTATCATATCAAATGAAAATACTATATCTTTACCGTTACTATTCAGATAAACTTTATTATTTTCAGCTTTAATTATCTTTCCCTGATATCGAGTTTGACCATTTAGTAATTCTTTTAATTTTATGGTAGCTTCTCTACCGATAAATCTAGTATAATCTTCAAATTTTATTAATGGGCGTTCGATACCTGCTGAACAAATTTCTAAAAAATATTTATCACTAATTATATCTTCAACATCTAAGAGTGCCGAGATATTTCTACTAACATTACGACAATCTATTATATTTACCTTATTGCCATCTAATCTATCTATTAATACTTCAAGTACTTTATGGCTTGAACCCTTTAAAGTTACTTTTACTAAATCAAAACCAAGGTCTTTTAAGTTATCCTGGATAGCATTAATAATTTGTTGCTCTATAGTTTTCATTACAAAATAAAAATATTTAAAGGCGTTAATAAAAAAGGTGGGTTAACCCCACCTTTGCTCTTCACAACAATCAACTTATTCATATAAATACAATATTTTTGTGATATTAGCAACAATTAAAAACTCACCTTACGTATGGCATTTAAAAGTCATATAGAAAATAGCTTAGCGTCATTGCGAGAAGCTACTTTAAGTAGCGACGAAGCAATCTAAAAAAACTATTAAATGGATTGCTTCGGAGGTTTACACCATAACTGTTGAAAGTTAGAAGAGGAAGCGGTTTTTAGATAGGTTTTCTGTCATTGCGAGACCACGTAGTGGTCGTGGCAATCCATCTTTGGTTACTTTTATGGATTGCTTCGTCGACCTGCGGTCTTTCTCGCTAATAGACGTTGACCACATACGACTTTTAAACTATCCGGTCTAAAACCGCTTCCTCTTCTAACTTTCAACAGTTGTAAGGTTTACACCTCCTCGCAATGACAGCACGATGGATGCTTATTCGGCATTAATTCAGGTTAATTGACTATATGCGTAAAGTGAGTTAAAAATTATCATTAGACCTCTTGCATAACCTAAAGATAATTGAGGAATTTTTAGGAAAAACGAAGTCGGGTACCGCAACGTACTAAGATGTACGTGAGGAACGGAGACGAGTTTTGACAACAAAATTACCAATTAGATTAGGTTATGCAAGAGGTCTAATGATAATGGTAATTTTGCCATGATAAGCTAGTATATTTAGGTAGCGATTGCAATTATTTGCAAGTTATTAGTTACATAAGGATTTATCTTATGCTATAATTCAATAATAAGAAAATAGGTCTGTACTTTAAGTATAACGACAAATGCAAATATAGAATTGAAATTTAGGTGTTACAATGAAGAAATTAATAATGTTACTGTGTTTTTCTTGTTTTTCAAGCATAGCATTTGCTAGTGGTTGCACTACTCCAGCTGATGCTGCTGCTTCAGATACGGAAATAAAATTAGAAGGTTTTTTTGGTTTCCAATCTGGTTATAGAAATCAAGGAAAATTGTCAGGAACAAGTAAAAATATTACTGATAATAGGAAAAATCTTGCATTTTATACGGAAGCTGCTTTTATGGCTACTGCCAAACAAGAATTGAATGATGTGACAGTTGGAGCCAAAATAGTTTTACTAACAACCACTAAACCAAAACTTTCTGCAGCTTATAATGGTTCTCATATTTTCTTAGAAACAGACTATGGTAAAGTAGAGTTAGGGACTCCTCATGATGCTAGTTCTAACATGGGTGTTGGTCCAGGTTCAATTGTGGCGGGGGCTGGTGGTTGGTCTAAGTTTGCCGTATTAAATGATGACAATATGAAGTATCAAGGTCAGCTACCAGATTTTATTACTTTTCCTGATACTTTTCAGATAAGTTCATACTCCAATAGTTTTGATGATATAAGCAAAGGAACTGAGGCATCTAGAAAAATTTCTTACTATACCCCGGAAATGAAAGGTTTTCAATTTGGTATTTCTTATATTCCTGATTCAGCAAATACTGGTGGTAATCGTAGTCTAAAAAACTTAGACGATAAGGGTTTGAGTAAATTAGGGGTTGGGGTAACTAAAGTAGATTTACAAGGCGTAAATGGTGCCAAAGGCAATCAGATAATTGTAAATCAGAATGTCAAAGATGCGATCTCTGCTGGGATATCCTATAAATATGAAATTATAGATGATGTATCAGTACAGGTGGCTGTTACAGGAGAGTATGCTAAACCAGCCGATAAGATTATAGTGTTAGATCCAGATAGCAATGTATTATCTAGAAATAAGCTATCAAATCTAACTGCTTACAATTTAGGGGCAGTCTTTACTTATGGTAATATTTCTTGTGCAGCTTCTTATGGTAGTTTAGGTAAAAGTTTGACTTCAAAAATTTATCATAAAGTTGGTCGTAACACACAATATTATAATGGAGCAATTGCTTATGGGCAGGGTCCTATGAAAACAAGTGTTTCTTATTTTAGATCGTTGAAATATAAAAATACTGTCGATTCAGTAAGTGTTGGTACTCAATATTTAGTAACACCAGGGTTATTGCCTTATGCTGAAATATCTTATTTCCAAGCTAAAGGTCGACCAGTTTATTTTGTTGAAGCTCCTAAGAAAAAGACTAGAGGTACTGTTGCTCTTATTGGTGCAAGGCTTAAATTCTAGTTTTGTCCTTAAGATCATTAACATATACTTGCAGTAAAACTGCAAGTATATGTCACCATCCTCTTTGCTTAAGATATATATTGAATAGCTATCTGACAGTCAAAAATTAACTAACAAAATGAGACAAGGAAGATTTTTATAAAATCTTCAATCTTAAATGCTCAAATTCTACAGAAATATATCTAAAATAAGCAAATAATGTTGTGCCTAAAAATCTGTAACCCTTATAAATTAAGGCTTACAGGACTCTTTGTTAATAAAAACTGCGGAAATCGGAATGAAGCAATCCAATAAGTGTGGATTGCCGCGACCACTATGTGGTCTCGCAATGACAGATAACGTCACTGCGAGGAGACCGTAAGGTCGACGAAGCAATCCAGAAAAGTGATTAGAAAGGATTGCCACGCTACCTATGGTGGCTTGCTAATATAGTCAATTCAGGGGAATTGGGTAGCAGGAACGATGGAGCGACGCCTATAAATAATAGGCGAGCATTGAGCTACGACGTCACCAACTTCCCATCAATTGACTATAGACGACTTTTCTACTTTATTTCCTTAAACTAACGCTTATGTGTCTATGTGGGCATGGCAATTAGAATTTCGGGCAAAAATTAGTTGTGCTTACTATTATATTTACTATAATAAATTCTTTAGAAAGCTTTGTAGCTAATCCGAATAAGTTTTAGATATCCCATCATTGCGAGGAGGCGTGAGCCGACGAAGCAATCCAAACATTGATTAAAAATGGATTGCCACGATCACTACGTGGTCTTGCAATGACGAAGATGTTATCTAGAACATTAAAGGGTTAGATTTATCTTAAAGGGCAGATATTACGTAAATTAAGGAGGGTTATGTATAGAATTAACTTTATTATTATAATCTTATCTTTCATACTTACAGGTTGTCTTCCAGCTATTTTTACTGCAGCCACTAGTTCTACTATCGCTGCTGCAAAAGATCAGTCCATTACTGAAACAATTGATGACGTAAAAATATCGGCAAAGATCAAAGCTTCTTTTATAAAAAATAGTTTCAGGGAATTATATACTAAGATTAAGGTTGAGGTAGAACAGGGTAGGGTGCTACTGACTGGAATCATAGATAAAAAAGAAGATGCATTAAAAGCTGTAGAACTTGTCTGGGATATAACAGGAGTTAGTGAAGTTATTAATGAACTGATAATAGATAAAAAAAGTGATCATTTTGACTTAGTGCAATACACTAAAGATGCTATGATTACTAGTCAGATTAAAGCTCGGCTTTTTATTAAGAGAGATATAAAGTGGGTAAATTACACCATTATTACAGTTAATAATATAGTATATATATTTGGTATAGCAAGGTCTGAAGAAGAGCTAGAAATGGTCACTTCTATTGCTTCTCAGATTAATGGAGTGGAAAGAGTAATCTGTCACGTTAAAATGAAGGAAACTAAAAAGATTAATAATGAACATGATATAAATGAAAATGAAGTTTAGATATATTCTTTTGTTGATAGTTTGTTGTATGGGGCTTAGTTCTTGTTCTACTTCATCAAAGACTAGCGTATATAAAAAATTATCTCAGGAAGATCCTAAAAATACTCATTACAAGGGACATTATAAGATAGGCAAAAAATATACTATCAAAGGTAAAACTTATCAGCCTAAGGAAGATGTTAATTGTGATCAAATAGGTATGGCATCTTGGTATGGTTTCAAGGATAATACTCATGGGAAAAAAACAGCCAATGGTGATATCTATAATAAACATATGCTAAGTGCAGCTCATCGTAGTTTACCGATGCCTAGTTTGGTCAAAGTTACTAACTTAAGTAATAATAAGTCCCTGATTGTGATGGTTAATGATCGTGGACCTTTTAAAAAGAACCGTATTATAGATGTTTCAGAAAAATCTGCTGAGATTTTAGGATTTAAAAGACGTGGTATAACAAAGGTTAGAGTGCAATATATGCCTAAAGATACTAAAGAATTTTTGCATAATATTGCTTTAAGACCTAAGGAAAATTGTATCGCCCAAAGAAAAGTAGCCAATCCTAAATGTAGCGTTAATTGTCATATAAAATTAGTAAATCTAAAACATAAATTGACAGTTAATCCTTGATTTACTGTCATTCCTGTGTAGGATGTCATTCCTACTTGACTTAGTGTTACCCCTGCGAAAGCAGGGGTCTAAGATTCCCGCCTACGTGGGAATGACAAAAAAGTTAGGATAACGTTTTTTAGGGGATGGCATAAAGTTTGTAAATAGTTGAGAATATAGAGGAGTCATAGATGATTGTTCCTGGGAAATATAAACTAAATAGTACTCAATATCTCGAATCTTATAAAAAGATATTGTTGCTTAGAAGATTTGAAGAAAAATGTGGACAATTATACGGTATGGGTCTAATAGGTGGGTTTTGTCACTTATATATTGGACAAGAAGCGATAATTACTGGTATAGATTTAGTAAAACAGGCTGGTGATAATACTATTACCAGTTATAGGGATCATGCTCATATTATTTCAGCCGGGACTGAAGCAAAATATGTGTTAGCAGAGCTAATGGGTAAGGAAACTGGTTGCTCGAAAGGCAAGGGTGGTTCAATGCATATGTTTGACGTACAAAACAAATTTTACGGTGGACATGGCATTGTAGGAGCCCAGGTGCCGATAGGTACTGGTCTGGCTTTTGCTGAAAAATATCGAAATACTGATAATGTGTGTTTTACCTTTTTAGGAGATGGGGCAGTTAATCAGGGGCAAGTATATGAAGCTTTTAATATAGCGGCATTATGGCATTTACCGATAATTTATATTATTGAAAATAATCAATATTCAATGGGTACCTCAGTAGCCCGTTCGACCTTTATGACTGACCTTTACAAAAAAGGGGAGTCGTGTGGTATTACCGGCTTTAAAGTAAATGCTATGTCATTAGAATTGGTTTATGATTATGCTCGGCAAGCTGCAGAGTTTACAAGAAATGGTGGCGGACCAATAATATTAGAAATGGATTGTTATCGTTATCGAGGACACTCAATGTCTGATCCAGCTAAATATCGTAGTAAGGAAGAAGTTGATATCTATAAAGAACAAGACCCCTTATCGCGAGTGAAGGATATAATCCTGGATAACAAATATGCTAGTGAGCAGCAGTTGAAAGAAATTGACAAAGAGGTCAAAGATATTATTGCAGAAGCAGTTGAGTTTTCAGAAAGCTCAGCCTTACCGGATGAGAAAGAACTATATACTAATATTTATGTTGTGAATGAGTAGGAAGATGTTACAAATAACAGTACGGGAAGCTTTGCGTCAGGCAATGCAGGAAGAAATGTTGAAGGATGATAGCATCTTTATTATGGGAGAGGAAGTTGCCGAGTATCAAGGAGCATATAAGGTAACCCAAGGATTGTTAGAGCAATTCGGGGCAAAAAGAGTAATTGATACACCAATAACAGAACATGGCTTTGCTGGGGTGGCTATTGGTGCAGCTTTTTCGGGGTTGCGTCCAATTGTTGAATTTATGACATTTAATTTTGCTATGCAAGCAATGGATCAAATAGTTAATTCTGCAGCTAAGACTCATTATATGTCTGGTGGAATTATTAAATGTCCAATAGTATTTCGTGGACCAAATGGAGCAGCAAGTCGAGTTGCTGCACAACATAGTCAAAATTATACAGCTTGTTATAGTCATATTCCGGGGTTAAAAGTAGTAGCTCCCTATAGTGCAGAAGATCACAAAGGGTTGTTAATGACGGCTATTCGTGATGATGGTCCAGTGATTTTTCTAGAGAATGAAATTCTCTATGGGCATAGTTTTGAAGTTCCAGAAATAATCGAGCCTATTCCTTTTGGGCAAGCTAAGAAACTTATTGAAGGTGATGATGCTACCATAGTAACATTTTCCTTGCAAGTTAAGTTGGCTTTAGATGCGGCAAATAGTTTGCAGGATAATGGCATTAACTGTGAGGTGATTGACCTTAGAACGATCAAGCCTTTGGATATAGAAACTATATTACAATCAGTCAAAAAGACTAACCGATTGGTTATTATAGAAGAAGGTTGGTTTTTTGCCGGGGTTGGGGCAACTATAGCTAGCATGGTGATGAGTCAGGCATTTGATTATCTAGATGCTCCCATAGAAATTATCTCGGGTAAGGATGTTCCTCTACCATATGCTGTTAATTTAGAGAAATTAGCCTTACCAACTATCGAAGATGTTATTAGTGCTGTGAAGAAAGTGTGTTATAGTTAAGAGGAGTAATTATAGCACCATTTGTTGCTTTTCTGGATTGCTTCGTTGGCTTCCGCCCCCTCGCAATGACGTTTGGGTTGTATATACGTCATTGCGAGACCATGTAATGGTCGAAGCAATCTTATTTTTAATTATTTTCCTGGATTGCTTCGTCGGCTTATGCCTTCTTCTAATAGACAGCATGATGGGTGCTTACTCGGCTATAGATATAGCTTTTACTCGATAATCAAGTTTTTTTGTAGATTTGAATAAAATATAGAATAATGGTTGTCATCCTTACGAAGGCAGGGATCTAAAAATGCCATGAGATATTATAGATTCCGCACCGAAGCGGGAATGACAATTTACTTCTACTATTTATAAGCTCTGCAAAAAACTTGATTATCGAGTTTTAAGCTATATCAACTTAGAAATAGTTTTTCCACCAATAATATGGAAGTGAAAATGAAACACACTTTGTCCGGATATCACACCTTTATTGGTAATTAAACGGTAGCCATCTTGCTCTAAACCTACTAGAGATGCAATATAAGATAGTTTGGTAAAATAATCTTTAATTTCATCACCAGAAGCTTTGAGGATAAAGTCGCTATAGTCAATATACTCTTTTTTCGGTATAACTATTACATGTACCGGAGCTACAGGATTTATATCTTTAAACGCTATTAGATTCTCATCTTCATATATTATTTCTGCTGGCAGATACTTGCCAATAATTTTTGCAAAAACATTATTTTTGTCATACATATTCATTATACTCTAATTCTTATTACCTACATTAAGTGTTTTAAAAATTTTAATTCAGCTTCTATCTCAGATTTTGCTAATATTATTTCTGTTAGTCGGTATTTTTTTTGTTTCAAATCATATTCTCTCATGTCAGCAGCAAAAAAACCAAATATTAACATAATAGCTATTCGACTGGCAAAGGTAAGATAAGTAAAACCTAAGCTTGATATAGCTACACTTATTATTAAAGTAATTATTAGTGCTAACCACATTCTGTGATATAATGCCCAAAATATATTAAAAAATGCAGCAAATAACGAAAAACCCTGTTTGATAATAATAAAATCATTATCTTTTTTTTGAGGATTAACATATATTGAATAAATATTCATAGGAGAGTCTTGTAATTATGATACTGAATGATTACTTAAACATCATAATAATAAACAAACAACTAAACATCAATAGCTAAACATCAATATTTAGAAGATTATTTATGTCAGACAACTCATTACACGGGACTACTATACTGTGCTTAAGAAAAGGCGGAGAAGTCGTGATTACCGCTGATGGTCAGGTTTCCCTTGGTAATACAATTTTAAAATCGACAGCCAAAAAATTAAGAACTATGTTCAATAATAGTATTATTGCAGGCTTTGCTGGCTCTACTGCCGATGCTTTAACTTTATTTGAAAAACTAGAATTAAAGCTAGAAAAACATTCATACCAGTTACTGAGAAGTGCAGTAGAATTGGCAAAAGAGTGGCGTAGCGATAAATATTTACGTAAACTTGAAGCAATGATGATTGTTGCAGATAAAAAAAATATATTAATTCTAACTGGTAATGGTGATGTAGTTGAACCTGACGGGGATGCTGCTGCCATTGGTTCTGGTGGATTATATGCCCTGGCAAGTGCTAGGGGATTAATGTCTTTTGATAATAACCTAACTGCAGAAGAGATTGCTTTAAAATCAATGCATATTGCAGCTGACATTTGTGTTTTCTCTAATCATAACATTATTTTAGAAAAAGTTATATGAGTACTAGTATTAAGAAAAAATCCGCGGGAACTCCTGCTAAATCTGTTAAAACTTCGGTTAAACCTGTAAGAACTCCACCTAAATCAGTGGAAATTCCTGCTAAATCTATGGGATTAACTCCTTCTAAAATCGTAGCTGAGCTTGATAGATTCATTGTTGGACAATATAAGGCCAAAAAAGCTGTGGCGATCGCTTTACGCAATCGCTGTAGGCGTAGAAATGTAGCCGAGCCACTTCGTCAAGAAATCGTTCCAAAAAATATTTTAATGATTGGACCAACTGGCGTAGGTAAGACTGAAATCGCTAGAAGGCTTGCTAAGCTTAGCGGCTCACCTTTTCTTAAAATAGAAGCCACTAAATTTACTGAAGTAGGATATGTTGGACGAGACGTTGAGTCAATAATACGAGATTTAGTGGAGATAGCTGTTAATACCCAAAAAGCTAATGCTAAAAAAGAAGTTATTGCTAATGCAACTTTAAAAACTGTAGAAAGAGTATTGGACGCTTTAGTAGGCAAATCGGCATCAGTTGAGACTAGAGAGAAATTTCGTCTTAAGCTTGAAAAAGGTGAACTCGATGATAATGAAATTGAGATCAATATAGCAGATTCAGGTAGCATATTTGGTAGTAATTTTGAAATTCCTGGTATGCCAGGAGCGGCTATGGGTGTGTTAAATGTTTCTGATATGATCAGCAAAGTCATCGGTACTAGTAAAACAAAAAACAAAAAAATGCTAGTTAAAGATGCTATGTTAACTATCTTGGCTGAAGAGTCAGATAAATTGATTGATCAAGAAAAAATTACTCAAGATGCATTAGTGCTAGTACAAAATGATGGTATAGTATTTTTGGATGAGATTGATAAAATCACTTCAAGACCTGAGGGAAAAAGCTCAGAGATTAGTAGAGAAGGAGTACAGAGGGATTTATTACCTATTATTGAGGGTACAACAGTTAATACTAAGTATGGTCCTGTAGAAACTGCTCATATATTATTTATAGCATCAGGGGCTTTTCATTTATCAAAACCATCTGATTTATTGCCCGAGTTGCAAGGAAGGCTACCTATTAGAGTAGAGTTAAACTCACTCACTAAGGAAGATATGGTGAAAATCTTGGTTGAACCAGAATCAAGTTTAATAAAACAATATTCAGCCTTAATTGGCACCGAAGGGGTAGAATTACAATTTACTGATAAGGCAATAGATAAGATTGCTACTTATGCAGCAAAAGTTAACTTAGAAATTGAAGATATTGGAGCAAGAAGATTGCATACTATTTTAGAAAATTTATTGGAGGATATAAGTTTTAATGCAAGTGACATGAAAGAAAAAAAGGTAGTTATGGAGGAGCATTTTGTCGACCAGCAATTATCAAAAATTATCAAAAATCTGGATTTAGTAAAATTTATTTTGTAAATGATAGTTCATCTTGGCAGTTTAACCTTTAGTGGTATAGACATTATTGATGTCGATGTGCAAGTACAGATATCGCCAGGTATACCTAATTTTACTATAGTAGGGCTAGCGGATAAAACCATTGGTGAGTCTAAAGAAAGGGTTAGGGCAGCTCTGTCTTCCATAGGTCTTGCCCTACCTGCCAAGAAAATACTTATAAATTTAGCTCCAGCCGATTTGGTTAAAGAGGGTAGTCATTTTGACCTTGCTATTGCTTGTGCTATACTTAGCAGTATGAAAATTTTACCAGCTGGAGAAATGCAAGAATATCTAGTAATAGGGGAATTATCTCTAGATGGTTCTATATTACCTGTCAGTGGAGCTTTGCCTGCTGCTATTGGTGCTGCAGCTAGAAATAAAGGGCTAATTTGTTCAAAACAGAATGGTCAGGAAGCTGCCTGGTCTGGCAATAATAATATTTTGGTAGCAAGTAATTTAATAGAGTTAGTTAATCATTTTAAAGGTCTGCAAATATTATCATCACCAGAATTGGAAATTGACACTAGCATCATAAATTACCCTGACTTTAAAGAGATCAAAGGGCAGAAAACAGCCAAGCGAGCTTTAGAAATAGCAGCTTCAGGTAGCCATAATCTATTAATGTTTGGTCCACCTGGTACTGGGAAATCGATGCTGGCACAATGTATACCTGGGATATTACCCAAAATGCGACCCGAAGAAATATTAGAGTGCAGTACTATAGCAAGTGTTGCTGGCAAGTTAGCAAATGGCAAACTATCAAGGGTTAGACCCTTTCGTGCTCCTCACCATTCCTGCTCGATAGCAGCAATGGTCGGTGGTGGTGTGGGTAAAAGAGTAAAGCCAGGTGAGATTTCATTAGCCCATAATGGGGTATTATTTTTAGACGAATTACCAGACTTTCCACCTAATGTTATCGAATCTCTAAGGCAACCAATTGAAACTGGGGAAATACTAATTGCTAGATCAAATTCGCATATTAAATATCCAGCTAACTTTCAGCTAATAGCCGCAATGAATCCTTGTAAATGCGGTTATTTAAGCGATCCGCATAAAGCATGTTCAAGGGCTCCAAAATGTGGTAGTGATTATCAGATGCGTATTTCTGGTCCAATCATGGATCGATTTGATCTACATATAAATGTAGGCTCTATCGATTCATATAATTATAATTTAATAGGAGATGATACAGAAGAAGGGTCTGAACAAATAGCCAATAGGGTCGAAATAGCTCGCAATATTCAACAAACTAGATATGAAGGATATAATATCAAAACAAATAACCGTTTGGATGGGCAACTGCTTATTGAATATGCACTACCAGTTGATGATGGAAAAGATTTACTTAACGAAGCCGCTACAAAATTTCGTATATCAATGCGGGCATATAATAGAATCTTACGAGTTGCAAGAACTATAGCTGACCTAGAAGGTTCTCGCAATGTCTATAAGATACATATTGCCGAAGCACTAAACTATAGAAAAATGGATAATAACCTATAGTTAACTCGAGAGGGGCAGGTGTCATCTCTGCTAGAATTAGTGTCACCCCTGTGAAGGTAGAGGTCTAGATTCCCGCCTACGCTGGTGGGTTAATTATATGTTCAAACCATATTTAGCTAGTAAAGAGGAAAGTTCAGATTTTATACTATTCATTCCTTCCAAACTATCTGATTCATATCTAGCAATAATTTTGGCTTCAGTGTTAGAGGCTCGGAGTAACCACCATGCATTAGAGTCAATTGATGAGTCAATCCTTATACCATCAATGTCATTGAAAGCGATATTTTGGCTAATTAAATCATCTTTTATTTGCTGAATAATATCAAATTTGAGATCATCTGGTACCGGGATGCTAATTTCAGGAGTGCTGTAACATTTAGGTAGCTCATCTATCATATCGTCCAAGGTTTTTTCTGATCTTGATAATAAATCAAGAAACCGTAGAGCAGCGTAAATTGCATCATCGTATCCATAATATTTATCAGCAAAAAATATGTGACCACTAGTTTCGCCGCCCAGTAATGCCTTAGTTGTTTGCATCTTGTCTTTAATAAAGGAATGACCTGTTTTCCACATTATCGGTCTTCCACCATATGACTTAATCTGATTAAATATGGCGCTACTTGATTTAATATCCATGATAATAGTTGCTTGTGGATTTTGGTCAATTATATCTTTTGCTAATATACAAAGAATCTGGTCGCCTAAAATTATTCGTCCTTTCTTACTTATAATGGCTATACGATCGGCATCTCCATCAAATGCAATACCAATATCGCAATCTTGGGTTTTCACTACTTCTATTAGTTGTTCTAGATTTTTAGCAATAGTGGGATCTGGGTGGTGATTAGGAAAATTACCATCAATTTCCGAATTGATAACGATATTTTTGTTGGGTAACCTTAATGCTAATAGATCAGTAATATTTCCAGCCGCACCGTTAGCTGGATCCCATGCTACTTTTATTTTAGGTTCTATAGTTATTTCTTGTAAAATCCGATCTATGTATTGAGCTGTGATATTTAACTTTTGCACATTAGCTGGGGCTATAAACTTATCAGCCATACTATAGCTAATCCGATTAGCATTTAGCCATAGTAAACTGGCGTCATTGCGAGGAGGCGTAAGCCGACGAAGCAATCCATTTTTAATCGTTCTTTTGGATTGCTTCGTCGCTACTACAGTAGCTTCTCGCAATGACGGCGTAATGTTAATTGAGTTAGCTATAGACCAATCAGTATTTAGAATGCTATTTAGTAAATGTTGTATTTGTTGGTCAAAAAAAGACTTGCCTTGCGATAACATCTTAAAACCATTATCATCTTTGGGATTATGTGAACCTGTGATCATTATACTAGCTTGTGGTTTAAATATCTTATCAGCAAAATATAGCATAGGAGAGGGGGCGACTCCTATTGAGATAGCCTGTCCACCAGCTGAGATAATGCCATTAACCAAAGCATGGTAAAGGGCAGGGGAGCTTAATCTACCATCTCGCCCTATCAATATTTTGTTCCCTTGTTTAGATATATTTAGTTTGGTAAAACAAAATCCAATTTTATAAGCAATAGTTGTATTAATATCCAGCAGACTGCTTCCACGAATATCGTACAATCTAAAAATTGTTCTATTTATTTCCATTGTCATTACTATTTTAGTATAATAGACCTCTTGCATAACCTAAAGATAATTGAGGAATTTTTAGGAAAAACGAAGTCGAGTACCGCAGCGTACTAAGATGTACGTGAGGAACGGAGACGAGTTTTGACAACAAAATTACCAATTAGATTAGGTTATGCAATAGGTCTAATTAAGTGATTTAAAGAGTTGATAGTATAAATGAAAATTTTAGCATTGGATACGGTAAATAATAGTGCATCTGTTGCGATTTCTGAAGATAAAGTTATTTTGGCCTATATCGAGGATTTAAGACCCTCTATGCAGGCTGAAACAATAGTACCAATGATTGAAGAAGCTCTGAGAATAGCAAAGCTTTCTTACCATGACTTAAATTACCTAGCCGTTACAAATGGTCCAGGTAGTTTTACCGGTATTAGGGTAGGGTTGTCAGTAGCAAAAGGCATTTTGCTAAGTACCAATATCATAGGTACTACTATATCTAATTTTGAGTATTCCTGGCGGAGAGCCACTAGGCAAGTAAATAACCATAATAAAAAGGTTAATTTTAAGTTTTTTATTTTTCTTAATGCATATAGAGAGCAATTATATAGCCAGGTTTTTGATCAAGATGGACAGTCATCTATTCCTTTATTGATAAATTATGACCAAGTTGGGCAGTTATTAAATACAGAAGATAATATTATTAAAGTCTGTGCTGGTAGTGGGTTAGAGATGATATACGACAAGATTAAGGATTTAGAAAATGTAATAATCTTACCGCGTTTCACTAAAATTAAGGCATGGCATATATGTCAATATATAGCTGATAAAATAGCTGAAAAATGTAATTTTTCTAACTCTATCGAGCCATTATATATTAGAATGGCTGATGTGAAGATTAAACAGAGTTAGCTATAGCTTTAGCCTCAGCGTCATTGCGAGGAGACCGTAGGTCGACGAAGCAATATAGTCTTGATGTATCTATACTAATTCTCATGGATTGCTTTGTCGCTGCTAAAGTAGCTCTAAGCCATGACTCTTAGCAGTCAGCTTTTTTACTGATCATAAGGAAATAAATAAAAAATTGTAGAGTACTATTCTCTAGTAAAATTACAAAATCCCTGAAAGAGTAATAAGTAACTGGCGGGGCGTAGTGAACAATTTCCGAACCCAACCAGATACCAAATTGCTTATTATACAAGTGCTTACGCTCTATTATTAGAGCTTCGTTACTTCATATTCTAACTCCATATTTTTTCCACAAAATGCCATCGAAATTTTGAGTATTTGTTTTACATGCTGATATTCTTTTATCCTAGTATCATATTTCTTATCTATAATTTGTTGTAAGCCAGATTTAGCTATATCTGCTAAATCTTCTGAGGATTTAGCGATTTTATACTCGATAATCATCGCTTTATCACCTTTGCCCACTTTCGGGATCATCATCATATCTGGACGACCATCGCCTGATTCTTGTTCACTTGATATTATATAACGAAAAGATAGAGTATTGATCAGTCCTAACATAAAGCCACTATAAAACAATTCTGCCTTCTTCTCGCCAGTTTGATGAAAACTAGTAGAGTTAAGTAGTAACTCTTGCATATTCTCTTTAAACTCCTCAATTTTACCATCTGGCAGTAAGCTAACTAATGAATAATATAACGAACTATCCATTTGTATTTGTTTACTAACCCATTGTAGCAATCGTGCATTATATATATTTTTTACTTCTCTATTAGGCACAGATAATTTATAGATACTTTCTTCTTGGTCAATAGTTGTTGGGTTTAAATAGCCGCTAAATAATAATAAGCTAAACAAACCTCCGCGTGAACTGATATCAGCAAAACTTATATATTTGGTAATAGGAGAAGTAATAGCTTTTCCTGCGGCTAAAGCCTGAATATCTGTTTGCATCTCATCTGAGAGCAATACATGATCAATCCAATCAGTCCCACCACTATCAATCCAATAATGATCCAACTTACCTTTATTTGCCAAACATTGCATAATTGACCATGGATTATAAATGACTTCTCCACCAAAATTATAGCCATTATACCAATTTTTAATCTTTTCTGGATCTGTATTAGTTGGGACGATGGTCAATAATTCATCAACTTCTGCTTGGGTAAAGCCGTAACTGCTAGCAAATTTTTTGTCTAATAGACTACATTCAGTTAAATTATTCAAATCTGAAAACAAATTAGCCTTAGCAATCCGTAATATGCCGGTAATAACGCCTTTTTGTAATGAATCATTGGTTTTAAGACTATTGCCAAATATTGCCCGGAATAGTTTAAGTACCTGATTAAATTCTTCTTTATGACCAAATTCCATATAGGAACTATTAATTGGCGTATCATACTCGTCAATTAGTATGTAAACTTTCTGATTAAAATGTTTATAAAGTAAATCGCTTAAAAATTTCAAACTATTCTCAAGCTCTACTTTGTTAAATTCTCCAGAAAAATATCTAGTTAATTGTTTCTTTTGTGCATCATTTAATAAATTTTCCTTATCTGTTAAATAAGTCTCCAAATAACGATAATTACTAAATAACTGTATTACTTGATAATTGATTTTACTTTCAATTTCCTCATAACTACTTCCCCTAACACCCTTAAAACTTATAAGAATAACTGGAAATTGACCTTGACGTTTCATAGAGTTTGCTACACTAGCAATTTTTAATGGCTTTAGTTCTTTAGTCTCATCAAATCCTAAATCCACTTCTCCTCCGCTAAACAGCTTATGATTAACTCTTTGTTCTTGCGGCAATTGTATCCCATACTCATCCACTTCTATTTCTAGAAATCTTCGCACCATATCCATATTCAAGCTCTTCCCCCAACGCCTTGGGCGAGTAATGAGTGTGACTGCCCCACTATCTTCTAATAATTCTTTGATCATTAGACTCTTATCAACAAATACATCACTATTTAGCAATAATGTCTTGAAGTCATCAGTACCAACTAACATGGTTGGTTGATCATCAACATTATTTTTATTTTTTTCTTCTATCATTGTTCTCATCTGTTCCTTCCAACTATAATATCCATTATACTACTTTTTTATTGTCCACTAATAGCTAATTAGCAAAATTTTTATAATTTTTTGTTTTTTTATAGTGAATTAACCTGAATTAACACCCAGACGATATAATTATGCAGCCTTAGAAAATGTTATAATTTCAGTGCCGTTTTTGTGATATTTTTACCTCGTGTTTTTAATTGTATAATTACCACTAAATTTGATATTCCACAAATTTCTTTAAAAATCACTTTACATGTTAAAATATATTAATATTATATAAAGTATATTAGACTTTAATAGTAAAGATTATTTTATTATGCCATAGAATAGAACTCGTGTGAGTCTAAAGAATGTCATTGCGAGGAGATGCTTTGTAACACTACGTCATTGCGAGAAGGCATAAGCCGACGAAGCAATCCATTTTTATGTCATCCCTGCGAAGGCAGGTATCTATAATAATATTCAGGGTTTTTTGGACATTATTTTAGATCCCGCACCGAAGCAGGTATTACACAAAACAGGCTTGCTTCGTCACCGCTAAGCAGCCCCTTACAATGACGTCATACCAATCTAGTTAACTATAAATAAAAGAGAGAAAAACAATGCCGTTAGAAGAAAAAATTGTACAACAAATAACAAATAACAAGTAACTCTATTACTACTCTTTACCTTGGGGATAACGAGATAGGAGAGGATGGAGCAAAGGATTTAGCAAAAGCCTTAAAGATTAATAAATCTATTACTAATCTTAACCTTTTGCGTAACAAGATAGGAGATGCTGGAATGAGAGATTTAGCAAAAGCCTTAAAGAATAATCGCTCTATTACTAAGCTTACGCTTACTGATAACCAGATAGAAGATGATGGAGTACAGGCTCTAGCAGAAGCCTTAAAGGTTAATTATTCTATTACTTATCTTGAGCTTCGTTATAACAAGATAGGAGATGATGGAGTACAGGCTCTAGCAAAAACCTTAAAGATTAATCACTCTCTTACTACTCTTGACCTTTATAATAGCCAAATAGGAGATGCTGGAGCACAGGCTATAGCAGAAGCCTTAAAGGATAATCACTCTATTACTACTCTTTACCTTCATACTAACCAGATAGGAGATGCTGGAGCACAGGCTGTAGCAGAAGCCTTAAAGGTTAATTACACTATTAATTATCTTCACATTCGTAGTAACCAGATAGGAGATGCTGGAGCACAGGCTATAGCAGAAGCCTTAAAAGTTAATAAATCTATTACTAGTTTTTACATTGATCGTGGTAATCCGATAGGATCTGTGGGAGTGAAGTATCTAGCAGATGCCTTAAAGATCAATAAATCTATTGTTACTTTTGGCACTGCTTTTAACAATATAGGAAATATTGTAAAGAAAGAGATAGAAACAGCCTTACAGATTAATAACGAACTTGCTGCAAAGACCAAACAAGAAACTTTAGCAAAACAAGCAGCTGAACAGGCAAGGCAAAAAGAGGCTGAAAGACTTGAAAAGGAGGCAAAGCTTAGAGAGCAAGAGGCAGCTGAACAAGCTAGACAAGAGGCTCTAGCAAAACAAATAGCCGAACAGACAAGACAAAAAGAGGCTGAGAGACTTGAGAAGGAAGCAAAGCTTAGAGAGCAAGAGGCAGCTGAACAAGCTAGACAAGAGGCTCTAGTAAAAAAATACATAGCTGAACAAGTTAGGCAGCAAGAAGCTGAAAGAGTTAAGCAACAGGCAAAGCTTAGAGAGCAAGAGGAAGCCAAGGCGGCAAAAGAAGCAGCTGAATTAAAGGCTATAGAGGAAGCAAAAATAAAAGAATATATCCCCAATATACCGGCTGTAAAATTATTTGAGGTAGCAGGTAGGGATAATCAGTTTGATAATGATGATCAGGCTACTATCCAGCAAGTATCAGATTTAATGCGAGATGGTAACGACCACCTACAGGAGAATGTTAAAAAAGCGGTACTGGTGGTTGGTAAGACTGGGGCTGGCAAGAGTACGCTGGTTCACGTTCTTAGTGGTAATGAACTGCAAGCTATTAGGGATGATGCAACTAGCGAGCTGGTTATTGACGCAATACAACCACTTAGTGATATTGTCATTGGTCATAAAATGTCTTCCGAAACCAAAATTCCTAATAAATGTTTGGCTAAAGACCTAACCATTTGGGATTGCCCTGGCTTTAATGATACTGATCTTGTTCAGGAAATTGCTAACATCTTTTATATTAAAAGGCTTTTTGAGATTACAGATCAACTAAAATTTGTGCTGGTGGTAGATGAATCAGATTTAAGGAGTAATAGAGGCAGTGATTTCCTTGAAACTTTATCTAATTTTATAAAAAGTTTTAAGGATATTAAGTCTATAGAGGGTGGTAGCATATTTTTAGTAGTTACTCATGTACCACCAAACAAGAACATTCAGAATATCCAAAAATCTATAGATAACATATTAACATATAACCAAGGAGCAACAAAGAAATGTAAGGAACTGATTAGTAAGCTCAAAGATGGTAATTCAATACATCTATTCTATAAACCAACTTAAGAAGGTGAGTTAACTGTACCTGACTTACTTGCAGAAATAGACAAATCATCCACATATTCTGACGCTAATAGTGAGATGGTCGACATAGCTATTTCAAAGAAAGCTATGGAGTGTTCATCGCATCTGTTAAATACTGCGAGTAATAATTTTAACCAACTATTAGAGGTGATAGTGAAGGCTATTGCTGATGCCACTAACTGCTTAAATGTTAATCCACTCAATGCATTTTCCGAAAATTATGCGATTGTCAAAGATTTGGTTCCGTCATCAATTAATTACAATGAATTAAAGCAACATAGTGAAGGTGAATATTTTCCAGAGTTGGAGTTATTATCAAGATTGCAAAAAGTGCTTAACTATAATCAAATAGATAAGATACCAGATGCCTTAATGATTTTCCAGATAGCAGTAGAACTTTTTGCTGAATATGCTGACTTTGATAATTCTCAGCTTCAGCATCAGATACAAGATTACGGTTATTGCTTACAGCAGCAATATGAATATGTGAAATTCTTCGCTAATGTCTGTGGAGCTAATTTGCCTGATCATGCAAAAATTGCAGAGTTAATAACAGCTTGCCATGCTAAGGTAACAGAAAATCTTGAGTATCAAGTTAGTAGTTTGAATATTGATGAAAACCAATCTGACCCAGAATATTATCATAAAGCTATAAAATATCTAGAAAATTATCAAGACTCTCCTGCTTGCAAGAATCTTAAGGCTATAGCCTATAGTTGCTTAGCTAGTATTGCTGAGCATGATGGTGCCAATGAATCTGCATTGGCTTACTATGCAAAAGCTATAGATGCCAATAGCCATCTACCAAAAATATATGAAGAATTGGGGCAACTATTTTTTAACAAGGGTGAATATGCTAAGGCGATTGACTGCTATAAAGTAGTTAATAATGAGTTTAAGATAAAAGCCTGTTTTAAAGCATGGTTAAAACAAGATCAAGAGAATCCCGATATAATGCTAAAACAAGCTGAGTATTTTGAGTCTATAGGTTTATTTGAAAAAGCTAAAACATATTATCACCATGCATTCAGCCTAAGTCATGATAAGAATTTTAAGGTTGCGGCTTACAATAAAATTGCTAATATTATGCTTAATGCCGCTGCTCAAGGGCAAGATTTTGCCACCAAAGCACAGGAGCAGGATTTTTACAATTATTACTTGGTAGATGAAGAATTCACCAAAAATTTACTTGGCGAGGTAGTATGTGATATCAATTGAAATAATTAACGCGGTATATTAATCCACTCTCTATACATAATTGATTTTACTAAAGTTACATTTTTACTAAGTTGATTCCAGGCATAGCAAGCATTAGCAACGATATCTTCGTATACACCGTAACATTGATTAGATAGGAAGTGATTTTTGATCCACTGCCAAATTTGTTCCATCGCATTTAATTCCGGTGCGTATGGCTGAAGCGGTACCAAGGTAATGTTACTTGGAATAATTAATTTTTTCGCTGCATGCCACCCGGCATTATCTGTTAATAATGCAACATGCCTACCAGAATCAATAGTCAAAGAAAATTCATCTAAGAACTTATTCATTGAATCAGTATTGGTATATGGTAAAATTAACGCAAAAGATTCGCCCGTATCATGGCAAGCAGCTCCATAGATGTATGTTGAGATAAATTGTTGTTGCTTACTTTCCTAGGTCTGCTCCCACGTTTAGCCCATATGCGACTTAAACTACCTTGCTGCCCAATTCTAGTTTCATCCTGTGACCAAATGTCAACCTTACTCCAATCAATATCTTTTGGTAATAATACTTTTAGCATATTGGCGAAGTTTTTTTATATGTATTTTGAGTTGCTTGATTAGATTTTGGGTGTACTGAACGAGAAGTAATCCAGCTAAAACCAAGTCGATGTATAGTGTTATAAACTGTTTTTAAACTACATTTAATACCATATGTTTCAAATAACATATTATGTAATTCCTTTCCTGTTATATAACCACCTGTCTTACTTTCACTCAACATATTTATTTTATCAGACAAAAAAGATTCTTGTAAGCTATTGAATTTTTTAAACGCACCACTCCTATGCGATTCAAATAATCCATCAAAGCTAGAGTTTCTAAATCTTCTAAGCCAAGATTGTACTGTTTTCCAGTGCGATCCAACTATTATCGATACAGTTTTCAATGACTTGCCTGATTGCAGGTGATGCATTGCTAATAAGCGTATGCGATTTCTTCCGTGCGACTCGTTTTTCATTAGGTATATGAAATCATGCTCATGAAAACCTTTTGGTAATATTAATGTTCTTGCCATTTTACTACCTGCTCAAGTTTATATTCCCATATTATAATATACCTCCTTAACTATTTCAATTGGTATAAGCTCGGTTCTTAGAGGACTTGCTCTCAGCAATGGGAGTGGGTTACTCGCCTATATAGTTTTGGTTATGTGGCAAAAATGTTATAAAAATTAGTTGATTTCTTTTTTATTAGCTATTAACCTATAATTTCAATAATTAGTTTTTAGGAAAATTTGATGTCTATAGATGTTCTTGTTGTTGATGATGAAGCAGATATTAGAGATTTAGTCTCAGATATTTTAAAAGAAGAAGGATTTACTACCAAGACTGCTGCTAATAGTATTCAGGCTTTTAAAATACTCCAAGAAAGAACACCAGCAGCAATTATTTTAGATATTTGGTTACAGGGTAGTGAGCTTGATGGGCTTGGAATTTTGGAGATAGTAAAAAAACGTTATCCTCTAATGCCTGTGATAGTTATTAGCGGGCATGGTAATATTGAAACTGCAGTAAATGCTATCAAAATGGGTGCCTATGATTATCTAGAAAAACCATTTAGTCATGATAAGCTATTGATCTTATTAAAAAGAGCCTGTGAAACAACTAAGTTAAAGCGTGAGAATCTTGATCTAAAATCAAAAGTTATTGATAAAACTGAACTTATAGGTAACTCTCATATTACAGGCAAACTTAAGTCTGATATTGAAAAAGCCGCTTTGGCGACTAGTAGAGTATTTATTCAAGGGCAAATTGGCAGCGGTAAAGAACTAGCTGCTCGATTAATTCATAAAAAATCAAAAAGGGCTAATACACCTTTCGTAACCTTTAGTCCAGTAGGTATGGAGCCTGACCGTGTTCATCAAGAATTATTTAAAGGAATAGATAACCAGGATATTAGACGTCCTTCGATATTAGAAATAGCAAATAATGGCACTCTGTACATAGATGAAATTAGTGGTTTACCAATTTCGGCACAAGTACAATTACTTAAATTTTTGCAAGACCAAATGTTTCATAAGCCAGGAAGTAAAGCAATAAAACTAGATATACGGGTTATTGCTGCAACTTCTAAGATTGTACAAGAAGAGATAAGTAAAGGTGAACTCCTGGAGGATTTATATCATCGATTAAATGTTATTTCCCTAAAAATTCCATCTTTATATGATAGAAAAGATGATATGTCTGCATTAGTGAAGTATTTTGTTAAACAACTTTCTAAGTTTTCTGGTTTAAAAACACGTGAATTTTCTGATGAAACAATTGCAGCTTTTCAAGTTTATAGTTGGCCAGGTAATATAAGGCAATTACGTAATGTAATAGAGTGGACTTTAATTATGAATCCGCTATCTTCAAATAGTAATCAAACGATCAAACCAACAACGATCAAACCAACTATGATACCACCAGAAATTTTAGTTACTGATTCTAGTTCTGCAAAGCAGGAAGATAATGTTGATATAATGATCATGCCGCTCCGAGAGGCAAGAGAGATTTTTGAAAGGCAGTATTTAGCTGCTCAGATGAATCGATTTAATAATAACATTTCTAAAACCTCAGCCTTTGTAGGTATGGAACGTTCAGCATTACATCGTAAATTGAAATTGCTCAATTTACATATTCCTAGTAATAAATTTAATGACGAGGATTTTTATGACAATTATGAATAAAACAACTTTACCAACTATCATAGCTAATAACTATCTTGTAATTGCTAAAGTAATGCTGGGGGTAGCCGCTCTATTTGCTGGCTCACAAATCGTTATTCCTCTTAAACCAGTGCCGATATCCATGCAAACTGTGGTGATTTGTATTATTGCTGTTACTTATAGCCCAAGACTTAGTTTTGCTACGGTTTTAGCTTATATTACAATTGGCGTGGCAGGGCTACCAATGTTTGCAAAGCTATCAAGTGGTTTACATATTTTGTTTGGTGCAACAGGTGGTTATCTGATAGGATATTTAATCGCTACTCCTGTGATGAGTATACTTAACAGTAAGTTTTCTGAAAGATTTACTGGAACATACTCACGTTATTTGAGTATATTTTGTACTTGTCTTATAGGACACCTTATAATTTACTTTTGGGGAGTTAGTTGGTTAGCAACATTTATAGGAATTAAACAAGCTATTTATAGTGGATTTATAATATTTATACCGAGTGGCTTAGTAAAGATGCTAATATTTTCTTCTACATATTCTTATGTAAAAGGCAGAAAGAATACTATTTTATGATTCAAATAACAAGGTCATTGCGAGGAGGCACTTTAGTAACGACAAAGCAATCTAGGACAACTTGTAGCACAATAAATAACCTGGATTGCTTCGTCGCAGTTTTGCTACTTCTCGCAATGACGGTTACCTCTATATCACGTAGGCAGGAACCTGTAATATCGCATGGTGGTGTAAAATTCTTTATTGTAACTTTGCTTTTAGTTCTTACCGGATGTTCAGATTCTTCAAGAGATGCAGATGGTTTGTTATCTAATAGTCAAAGTCTCATTATTAGAAATTATATAGCAGAGCAAAATAAAAATAAGGTACCAGTAAATATTAAAAATAAATTTGGCTCAAACCTTAGGGGGTTAAAGTTAGTAGGTGTTAAACTAACAAATGAGGATCTTTCTGGTGTTGACTTAAGTTTTTGTGAAATATCACGAGTAGATTTTTCAGGAACAAATTTTGAGAATGCAATTTTAACAAAATCTATAATTCAAGAAAGTGATCTTTCTAATACTATATTAAAAAATATATCAGCTTATGGTGCAGATTTTCAAGCATCGATGTTTGAGAATACTCATTTGAGAAATAGTAATCTTATTCAATCAAATCTTGAGGACACTGACTTTGTCAAAGCTAATTTAGAAAATATTAATTTTGAAAATGCAAATCTTACTAGAGCTGTATTTGATGAGGCTATGATCAGTAATTCTAATTTTCAAAAAAGTAATTTAGCAAAAGGTAGTTTTAAAAAAGCAGTTATCTCAAATTCTATTTTTTATGGTACAGATTTACGGCAAATATTAGCTAATTACCTAAATATGACTAATTGTTATTGTGAATCTGTGGATCTAACTGGGGTGGACTTTACTGGAGCGGTGATTAGCAATTCAGATTTTACTCATGCTATTATTAATCAAGCTCAATTAAAAAATATAAAGCTTACTAACTCGTTATTTTCTTTCTCTTCCTTTCAATCTGCAGATTTTGCCAATGCAATTATTGAGAATTGTAATTTAAAAAATACCAATTTGAATAATGTGCAATTGAATCAAGTACAAATTCAAAATAGTGTGATGGATAATGCTCATTTTAATGATGCTATTATAAAGGAGCTATCAATAAAGAACTGCCATAGCATTTTGCTCAAGTTAAATAAAATTAATATCACTAATGCTGATATTGAGAATAGCAATTTTACCAGCGTATCATTGAATAATAGCTATGTCAAGCAAGCAACTATTATTAACTCTGATTTGACCAATAGTGAATTAATAAACTCTAATTTCTCTGCTACTAAATTTAATACGGTAAATTTTACTAAAGCACTGATACAAAATACTGTATTAAATGGGATAAAATTTATTGATAGCCATTTTTATCAGATAGCTATCATAAATTCAGATTTATCAGAAGTCATTTTTGATAATTCGCCAATCATAAATTCTCAATTAAATAATGTGAGATATAAAGATAATAATTTCATTAATTCAGATTTTAACAGAAATATTGTATTAAATGGTCAGGACTTTTATAAATTTAAATCAGTAAATACTATCTACTCTGTAAAAGATTTAGAACAGGTGAAAGACTTATCAAATATCAATTTACAAGGTTTAAATTTGTCAGGTTTGGCATTTAACCAAACTATTTTCTCAGGCTCCGTTCTTAAAGGTATCGATTTATCTAATGCTATAATTCATAGCTGTATATTACAGAATACTGATCTAACTATGGCCAATCTAAGTAATGCAGATTTTAGCAAATCATCTCTTATTGGGAGCAATTTAGAATCTGCTAAACTTTATAATACAAATTTTAATGATACTGATTTAACAAATGTTAATTTTATTAGAGCTTTTGTTAGTAAAATATCTTTAATTAATGCAAAGCTTGAAGGTACTAAAGGGCTTGAGGATAAAGAACCGTAGCAAAAATATATAATAACTACAAACTTAAGAAGGTTTGTCATTATCAGAAGAAGTGGTAGGATCAATTCTGCCAACCATTTCATCTAGTGATACTTGGAAATAGTCTGCTAAGGCTACTACGATTTGGCTATTTAAAGTTTTTTGCTCCCGGCTTCCGCAAGAAAATGTTGAAAGATGGGAAGAGAGGATATGGAGGAACCATAAAGCTGGGAAATGATTTTTTCAGGAGGTCTGTTGTGCCTAGTGAATAATTTGTTATTAGCTTTGGTTTTTGTTATGCTATAACTATATTATTACATATTAATTCTACAATTATCTACATGTACATACGTCGTAAAAAAACACCAAATAGTCCAAGGCAATCAATACAAGTGGTTGAAGGATACCAAGATAGCAAAGGTAATATCAAACAACGTATTGTCCGGCATTTAGGGGTATTCTTCGATGATGTAGAAGAAGCCAAATTAGTTGCATTAGCAGAGGATTTAATTGTAAAAATTAAAGCTATAGTCAATTGATGAAAAGTTGGTGACGTCGTCACTCGTCGCCCGCCTATTACTTATAGGCGTCGCTCCATCGTTCTTAGTGCCAAATTCCCCTGAATTGACTATAGTATATGGTCAACATCATTGCGAGTAAGACCGTAGGTAGACTAGGTAATCCACAAAAGTAGAGTCAATCATTTATTTTGTGTAAGTTCTATTTTTTACATTCCAATAAATCATATTTAAAATCACCACAAAGTATTTCAAATTGATTCAAAGCTAATGACCAATCTTTTATGGGCATAGTCCATTTTTTAGATGCATTTTGCAGAGCTAAAAATATTATTTTCTGAATTGATTTATCATCTGGAAACACCCCCTTATTTTTGATGATTTTTCTAATTTGACGGTTGACAGATTCAATGGTATTTGTTGTATAAATTACCTTTCTTATTTCCTCAGGAAAAGCAAAAAATGGGATTATCCCAGACCAATTACGTTGCCAAATATCAGAAATTACTGGATATTTTTTGTCCCATTTTGAACTAAATTGTTGAAGTTTTAGACTTGCCATTTCTTCATTATTTGCTGTATAAATTTGCTTCAAATCTGTGGTCACCTCCTTTAAATCCTTATATGAGACATACTTCACTGAATTGCGAACCATATGAACTATACATAACTGTACTATAGTCGCAGAAAATATGCTACTTATCGCTTCCGGAAAACCTTTTAGACCATCAACACAAGCAACATAAATTTGTTCTACTCCTCGATTTTTTAACTCAGTAACTACTTGCATCCAGAATTTAGCACCTTCATTTTTTCCTACCCAAATACCCAGCAACTCCTTCTTTCCTTCTATATTAACAGCAATCGCTAAATATACTGCTTTATTTATCACTACCTGGTTATCCCTAGACTTAACATGAATACAGTCTAAGTATAATATTGGATAAACCTTATCTAAACCTCGATTTTGCCACCTAGTTACTTCGTCTATTACTCCATCGGTTATTGTCGATATTAAATCACCGGAAACCTCAGTTTGATATATTTCTTCCAAATGACCTCGAATTTCACTGACTGTCATTCCTCGACCATAAAGTGAGATAACTTTATCGTCAAATCCACTGAATCTTCTCAGCCCTTTAGGTATTAATTTGGGAACAAACTCTCCTTCTCGATCTCTTGGTACTTCCAGAGTAACCTTCCTACCATCATCATCAATTATTGTCTTTTCATAGCTACCATTACGACGATTATTATCTACTTTCGGCATTTTACTATGCTTTGAATAACCTAATTCATGCTCTAGTTCACTTTCTAATATTTTTTCAACTATTTGCTTTTTTAGTTGTTGAAATAATCCTTCTTTGCCAAACAACTTAGATGGATCGGCTTTTGATAATAATTCTTCTACTAAATTATTACTTATATTATTATCTTTTAGTTCTAGTATCTTCTTTTTTATTTTTTCTGACATATTTTACCTTGTTATAAGTTGTTTTCTTACAGTACTTCTTACTGCTTACTTTTGCAACTTACACAAAGTATATTATAGACTCCAAAAGTAACCAAAAATCTCTTCGTCGACTCACGTCTCCTCACAATGACACCGGTTATTTTTTGCAACTTTTAAACTGCCATGATGACCTTTAAAACCTTTTCCTTTTCTAACTTTCAACAGTTGTGGAGGCTTATCCCCGACAGTCTCCTAGCCTTAACGAATTGATAAGGGCGGAGATTAAGATTATAAACCAATATCAACTTTTATAGTTTCTATTTTTTCAAGTTCTCTTTTTATATTAGTCTTTATTTCTTCGATTTTACGATATTTTTTTGCTATCTCCTGTTGTTTTGGTAAATCAAATTCACCTGCTGTAGTAATTGGAATTTTGACTTCAATATTTCTTGTTCTTTCTATGGTTGGCTTATATTCCCAATTAAAGTTATTTTTATCTAATGCTTTTTGTAATTCAAACGATAGATATAAACAATCAAGATTATCACATTTTGGGATATACAATCTTGCATCTCCATTTATGCTAAATTTATGTTTTGACCTATAAAAAACTGTGCCAGCATATCCATTAGTAGTAATCTGGATAGATTCCACCTCATGATCAAAATGATTTATATAACCTAAAACACCATCTTGTTTGGTGTTTGCTGAGTAGACAGGATACGAACCTTCATGTTCTTTAATATAAGTCTTAGTGTATTTTGCTATTCCCTTTTTTATATTAAAAATATCCTCTATTTTGATACTTTGGCAACGTCCGATTTCATTATCAAATTTATAAAGAACGCTATCTTGCAATGATTTACTAAATTCATTACAGATCATTCCTAAATCCCTAATTATATCGCTAAATTCACCAATTGAAACCATTTGGTTTGTTTCTCCAATAGCTAATTCAATTTTTTCTTCTTTACTCCACCATCTTTCTACAGACCAATTTTTACCACTGTCAAATTCATTTATCAAAACTATCTTACATCTCTTATCATGATTAAGATTTGCAAAATACTTCTTATTACCCTTAAAAGCGTTATACAAATTAACAGCTTCTTTTAAGTCATCTTGCTCAATATCAAATCTATTTACATCTCTGCTTTCACCAATTTCACTAACTAAATAGGTGAATACTGGATCAGTCTGAATATCAGAAATATCGAATTTTTTTGTAATCGCTAAAATATAAGTCTTTTTGGTTGTTGTAAAAAATGTCTTTAATGGCAAAGAAATAATTGCATCAATATAGCAACTATCTAAAATATATTGCCTCAAATTTTTATCGTTCTGTCTATTAAAAATTCCATCAGGAATAACTATAAAAGCCTTACCACCTTTCTTAAGAGCTTTTATAATCCACTCCATGAAAAGCCCCTCAATACCCATGGCATTTATCTTATAATAATTTTTTAACGTAGTATTTTTAGCTATCTCTTCTTTTAAATTACTACTACCACTTGTTACATAAGGTGGGTTTGTTAAAATTAAGTCATATTTTTCTTCTTCTGCTTCTGAAAGCGTACCAAGTATCGAGTTTGTTTTTAAAATAAAACTCTCATTAAATATTTTGGCAAATTCCCTAGTTAATCCAATATTATCTTTTATCAGTTCACAAAAATAAATAAGCATATTGGCTTTTGCTAAAATGATGGTTTTCTGCTCATCTTTATCAAAACCCTTATCAAAACCAACTATTTTAACTTTTTGTATTATTTTATTGTTTTCAACTTTAAAGAGCTTATCAAGATCGTTCTTTATAAATTCTAATGGAAATTTTCCCACTCCGCAGGCTGGATCACAAATAGTCATTCCTTCTTTTAGCTCCCCTTCTGCCATTTCATTGATAGCACGGACAACTTTAATCGGAGTAAAGAACTGCCCCCAATTCTTTTTACTGATACTTTCTTTTAAAAAACTCTCGAATAACTTACTTTTAAAATCATGGTCAATATGTTCAAGTTTTCCATAATTTTTAAATTTTTGTAGAACTTTTTTAAAGACTATTCCGTAACCATCAACAGCTTTTTGTTCTTTGCTGATAAATATGCTACCATTTATTATGGTGGTCTTGTCTAAAGCATTTTCAGGAAACAGCTCTTTTATTTGTGGTCTGATAATATTTGCATAATGTTGTAAAACTGTATTAGTTTCATTGCCTTCTTCATACATCCCAAGTAAAGTGTAAAAATTATAAGTACCTTGCAATATTTTTAAATCACTTAAATATTTGAATATAAATAATTCAACAAATGTGTATAAGCAATTATCAGGGGTTGCACCGCTAACACTCCAAACATCTTGCCATATTTGTTTTGCTAAATCTGTTGGATTGACTAGTTC
The DNA here is from genome assembly GCF_964030735.1 of Candidatus Tisiphia endosymbiont of Ceraclea dissimilis. Classification (NCBI taxonomy): domain Bacteria; kingdom Pseudomonadati; phylum Pseudomonadota; class Alphaproteobacteria; order Rickettsiales; family Rickettsiaceae; genus Candidatus Tisiphia; species Candidatus Tisiphia endosymbiont of Ceraclea dissimilis. The sequence goes on along the minus strand of NZ_OZ034917.1, from coordinate 77,997 downwards.
TTTTGGTAAAATTCTATCATTTTTCTCATTTATTGATTGTATTGTTTCATTGATAACTTTTGGTAAGTTTATATCTTTAGAATCAAAAGGATATTTAAAATCATTAGCTTCTTCGGTTTTCACGGTATTACCAGTAGCAACATTAAACCATACCGTCTCTTTGGTATCAGTTGCAATAATTAATTTTGTTTTTAGTTTTTTGGCAACCTCAATTTCTTGCAGAATGGCATTATTTTTTTTATCCTTGGTATTAAAATGTTCAGGTGATTTAAATTCCACAATAGCAATAACTTCTTTTTGTTTGGTGATAATGGCATCAACTCTCTTGTTTGATACATTCCCATAGTCTATACTTCTTATTATATCAGATTTTTTTAAAGCACTAATAGTTGTTGAACCAATATTATAAAAATTCCAAGTCCCTATTTTTTCAGGATTCTTGATTAAATCTCGTTGCAGAAGTTCTTCGCTCATAATTAAATCATCCAATTATTCAATAACAATTTAAAAGCCGCGTTATTGTTCCTTTAATTATATCCAAAACAAAACCCATCAACAATAGATACTTAAGATATTTGTCAAAAAGATAATTGCTGGTGCTGTTAGCTTATTTATGCTACACTTTCTTAAAGCAAATATTTATAGTAATTCTCAAATATAATATAATAATATGACCTTTAAACTTTCTGATCTTAATACAACAGTTAAAGATATTAGTACCATTCAAGGTAAAAATAAGCCGCCAAGAATGCTAGTAGGTACGGATGAGTTCTATGACTTGGTTGTTAATAGTGATGTATTTGTTGATAAAAGTCTAATGATTCAAGAATTACTAGAGGACAATGGTAAGGTTATCCTAATCACCAGACCAAGACGTTGGGGTAAGAGCTTGAATATGAACATGCTCCAGAAATTTTTTGAGATAGAGGTGGATAAGAGAGGTACGCCTTTACCTGAAGAAGATAGAGTTAATCGCATTCTCTTTACCGGTGGGGAAATCAATTTAGGTATTAAAGGAAAAAGGACTTTAGAGCCTTTAAAGATTAACGGCAATGAATATGCCATGACTCAACAAGGTCAATTTCCGGTGATTTTGCTCAATCTTAAAGATGTAAAAGGTAGTAGTTATCAAGAAATAGAACTAGGTATAAAGGATCAAATTATAGAATTATTTGCAAGTCATCATTACTTAAATCATCATGTAACAGAAGATACAGGACTATTAAATAATGCCCAAAAAGAAAAACTAAGGAGATATTTTGATGGGAAACTTGAGAGAAATGACTTAAAAGATAGTTTACGGGTTTTGAGTGAAGTGCTGTACAAACATTTTGGTCAAAAAGTTTACATATTGATCGATGAATACGACACGCCGATCAATAGTTCATACATTAAGTTTGGTAACAAGCCAGAAGAATTTGAACAGGTACTTGAAATGTTTCGCGGGATGTTTGGCAGTAGTTTAAAAACTAATCCTTACTTAGAAAAAGGCGTAATAACCGGCATATTACGGGTTGCTAAGGCTAATTTATTTTCGGATTTGAATAATGTTCGTGAATATACTCTGCTAGATGAAAAATTTGCTAAATTTTATGGTTTCACTCAAGCAGAGGTTGATGAGTTATTAACCAAAGTACCACTTGACACAAGTCCTGAACAAATTAAAGCTTGGTATAATGGCTATAGTTTTGGCGGAGAAATCATCTATAATCCATGGTCAATTATGTTATGCCTAGATACTAGAGGTAAGCTTGATCATTATTGGCTTGATAGCGGTGGCACTGGGCTTGTTGATAAAGCATTGTTATCAGATGAAATACAAATTGATATCCAACAATTAGCTAGCGGTAAAAGTATCATCGCACCTATTACCAAACAAATCAGTTTCAGCGATATTAATACGCGAAGTGGGTTATTTAGTTTGTTATTATTTAGTGGTTATTTAAACCCAACAGCTATCGAACCTGCAAAAGATATCTACGAATTATCAGTGCCTAATAAGGAAGTAGAATATATATATGAAACCAGGCTATTACAATGGGTGAGTAGCAAGTTACAAATGGATAGTTCTTTATATTATTCTTTTGCTAGTTTATTGCCGGCAGGCAAAATAGAAGAATTTAAAGAGAAATTACAAGAGTTATTACTAAATGCTACTAGTTTTCATCAAACTGGCGAGAAAAAAGCCGAGCTATTTTATAGCGGCTTTATGCTAGGTTTAATTAACACTTTATCTCCTGGCTATGTCATAGATAGTGAGAGAGAAACAGGCAGTGGTAGAGCTGATATTATATTGCTACCTAAGGCTGGGAAGCAGAATAATGCTATTATTATTGAATATAAAATATGCAAATCTCCTGATATTTTAGAATCTGTTGCCAGAGAAGGGCTAGAGCAAATAGCGAAAAAACGATATGAGGCTAAAATAAAAGAGTACTCCCATGTTCAAAAAATCATCAAAATTGCTATGGCTTTTTGTGGCAAGGAAGTAGCACTAGAATATCAGATTGATGTGGTGAATCTTTAAACTATTTAATATATAAATACAAGAATCCTAAATAATAACAATAAATTAATATTTCTTTAGGTTTTTGTAATATATACGGTGATATTAAATCTTCCAGGAGGAGTCAATAATGCTTTCTAAGCAAAATTCCTATATATTACAAAAATCTGAGGAAATAAGTTATACTTTATTGTACTAAAATTGTTGTGATTATTTTGTTATTTTATTAAAAAATTAACAATTTTCTTAACTTTTTTATTTGCACAAGTTATAACTTTCATTCATCGTATTAAAAATAGCTGTCAAAATGGTTTGTCATTTATTGATTTAATATTTTGGTCTGTTTCCTATATCTTTAGCCTTACATATAAGGTTTATTTGTAAAGATTATAGGTTTTTACTTTACAAGTTTATAAAATATCGCTATGAAGTTAGCAATTATATCCAGAGTAAGAAAATTGGATTAAACTACTAGAAATTATTTAGAATAATTTAATATTAATTAAATTTATGAGGTAAATGATTATGGCTACACTTAAAGAAATTATCGAAGCCCTGCAAGTAGGCGATGATCTTAAAGAAATAGATTTGAGATTCAGCCAGATAGGAGATGAGGAGGCGAAGGCATTAGCCCAAGCCTTAAAAAATAATAAAACTGTGATAATAGATTTGGGTGCCAACCAGATAGGTGATGAGGGGGTGAAGGCACTAGCACAAGCCTTACAAAACAATAATACTGTGACGACAATAAATTTGGATAACAACCAGATAGGCAATGAGGGGGCGAAAGAACTAGCACAAGCCTTAAATCATAATAAAACTGTGACAACAATAAGGTTGGGTGACAACAAAATAGGCGATGAGGGCGCGAAGGCACTAGTCCTCGCCTTAGAGAAAAATGATACTGTAATGCAACTAAGTTTAAATAACAACAATATAAGCGATAATTTAGTTAACCAAATATATGATATTATATATGTAAACAACATGTATGCTACTATAGATGTAAACGAAAATGTAAGTAATCTTGACCATTCAGTGACAAGCATAAAATTTAAGCACAACAAGAATCAGATAGGAGATAAGGAAGCAAATGTAATAGCCAAAGTCTTAGATAAAAATAAAACTGTGACGACAATATATTCGGAAAATCAGATAGGCGATGCGGGGGTGAAGACGATAGCACAAGCCTTACAAAACAATAGCACTGTGACGATACTAGCGTTACGATGCCAGATAGGCGATGAGGGGGCGATAGCACTAGCACAAGCCTTACAAAATAATAAAACTTTGGAAACGCTAGATTTGTGGGACAACAATATAGGCAATGAGGGGGCGAAGGCACTAGCACAAGCCTTACAAAATAATAAAACTTTGAAAAAGCTAAATTTGGGGTGGAACCGGGTAAGCGATGAGTTATTAGAGGATATAAATAAACTATTAGAGAGAAACAAATTACAAGCAGAAGAATTATCTAAGAAGATCGAACAAGGAGTAGATTTTGAAGATAATATAAAAGCAGAAGAGAAACAAGAAAATTTCGAAAAAATACAACAGCGTGAAAAACTAGAGACTGTTATGCTACTAAAATTACAGAAAATGCAACAATCACAACAAATAGAACATAGTTCAGGAACAAAAATTATTAGTAATCATAATCTTAAGTTGTTATTGTCTAACGTAAGTAATTCCGCTGAATTGTATGAAGCATTAGAGAGTTTGTTAATTGGAGATATTGAACCTCTATCAGAAGGGGTTTAGGAATTTATTACAAAAACCTAAAGAAATATTAAACTGATTGTTATTATTTAGGTTTTTGTATTTATTAGAGATTAGTGTTAAACCATAGACAATTTGCCCAATTTTTTGTTGTGGATATCTAGTACTACAGTTGTAGATTGAATGTGAGTGTTCACGGAAAAAAGGTTAAAGTATAAGATGTCATTGCGAGGAGGTTGCCAGACCGACGAAGCAATCCAGGAAAGTGATTAGAAATGGATTGCTTCGTTGACCTTACGGTCTCCTCGCAATGACGCTTGGTGATAAGGTTTTTATTCATCACAAAAAAATCGTGAATGCTCACATCTAAACTACAACTGTAGTACTAGGTTCTGTTGACAAAATTTTTAACGTAACCATATTAAAGCTCCAACGAAATTTAGAAAAGCTAAAAAAGTGGTTGGGGCTTTATCAGACCTAGAAAATAACCCCTTATTTTCTAAGCTTTCTACAAACGCACTACTATCATATCCTTTATCGCCTATCACCGTCGTATTCTGAACATCTTTAGTAAGATTTTCAGCCTGAGTGATATCATTTCTTTAACCAGTAGCTAGTATAAACTTCAGTGGCATCAACGAGGGCATAAATTTTAGTACTAAAACCACCTTTACTTCTATGCAAAATATAGCAAAATTGAAGAATGGTGAAACCGAAGGGATTCGAACCCCCGACCTAGTGATTAGGAATCACTCGCTCTATCCTGCTGAGCTACGGCTTCTCTTGTTACTATTTTAAAGAATAAGTATTATATCAAAATTTTTAACAGTTGCAAGCATGCGATATGAAATCGAATGGATTGACAGGCTTATTATTAAGCCAAATTTCAAAATGCAAATGCTCTCCCGTACTGTTACCACTATTACCTTGCACTCCGATAATCTGACCTTTGGTAACAATATCTCCTTCTTTTACGTGCATTTTTTTTAAGTGAGCATATTTGGTAATAAATTTATCTGAATGTTTTATTTCTATTAAATTTCCATAAGAACTTTTTCGCTTTACGGTAATAATTGTTCCATTAGCAGAGGCATAAATGGAAAAGTCTTGGTATCCTTTTAAGTCTATTCCGCAATGAAATTTTTTTTGTTTCTTCCTAGGATGTTTACGCATGCCATAGTGACTAGTAACCTTTACATTATATTGTGGTAACATTATAGGAATAGCAGTAGTTAGCTTATCTAATTGTGCCAGCTCTTTAAGATTATAAGAACTATTTTTATTACTAGCTTTTTGAACAAGTTGTAATTGTTCTGGGGATAAAAACTTATACTTACAATTTAATTTTATCAGCAAATCTTTGATCTTAGTTGATTTAATCATTGCCTGGTTATTAATTGCTTGGCTATTAATATTCTTAGAGCCAATAGCTTTAAATTTTTGCAAAAAAGCCTTGTTATATTTGTCATTATTAATAACAAGACCAAAATTTTTTGCATAAATGCAGTCATTTTTACTTAGTGCTGCTAAATTATATTGTATAATTAAAGTGCCGTGATTCAGTTTGTAATCTTTTTGTAATTGCTGTGCCGTGACGTTTAAAAATGTCTTATTGACAGATGAGGTGCTACATCCTTGTAGGAATAATATTATAGTTAATAATAATATACAGGACTTAAGCATCTATATCCTTATAAGATTTGTTTACATAACCTAAGAAACGATTGCTTTTTATACCAAAGATAAACAGGTATTCCGCTTAATACAAATGAGATAGCTTTTATTGTAACATTTAATGGTGTTTCATAAATAATCCATAGGCAAAAGGCAATTGATCCTAGGGCAATTAACCATTGATATGTTGAAGATTTTTCTGATTTTGTTAGTAGTAATTTTAAAAAAGCTACGCTACAGGCTAGATATACAAATAAAAAAGAGATAACGGAAAAATCAATTATTTCGGTAATTTGTTCTGATAAATCTTCATTGGTTGTACTAATCAATAATAATAATATTCCAATACAACTTATGATTAAACTCCAAATTGGAGCACCATTTTTATTTTGTTTAGCAAAAAAAGATGGCATTAAACCGTCTTGGGCAAGTCCCAAAGCAATTTGTCCACTGATTAGTACCCAAGCATTTAACGTTCCAATACAAATAATTGAAGCAATCAAAGAAATAAGTAGATGCCACTGACCACCAAAAATTATTTGGGTGGCATCTACATAAGGAGCTTTAGAATGTATTAAGTCTTCTGGTGGGATTAAACCAATTATTCCAACACTATTAATGAGATATAAAATAGCAACACAAAGCGTACCTATTACTACAGCTCTTGGTATTGTTTTTGATGGATTCATTACCGAACCAGCTTGAGCAGTTGCTGATTCTAAACCAATGAAGCCCCAGAATGTTAATAATGTTACCTTACCAAGAATTTGAGAAAAAGTTAAATTAGTTATTTGCTTATCCATAACAAAATTATTACTATCAAACTGATATAATGCCGCAATTGGTACTACTATTAATGGAATGAATTTTAGAATTGCTAGTATAAACTCAGCTCGCCCTGCTACTTCCACACCTTTAAGGTTTAGCAACATAATAGCAAATAACAATAATATCTGCAAAATTAAGATCACAAAACTATTATTCACCCCAATTAAAGGTGTTAAATATGTAATAGCTGAAATAACAACTACAGCCGTACTAACCCATGAAATAACCCAATAAGTCCAGCCGGTAAAAAATGCTACATCATTACCAAAAGCCTTTTTTAAATAAACATGGGGTCCACCTGTTTGTGGGAATCGGCAACAAAGTATAGCAAATAACAGTGCTAAAATTATAGCACCGCAGGAGGATACTACTCCTCCAACTAAACTAAAAATACCGTATGGTGCTAAACTTGCTGGTAATATTAAGACACTGGTGCCAATTTGACTACCAATAACTAAAGCAAAAACTGACCAAAAACCGAGCTTTTGTGACATATAATCCTGAACTGTATGTATAAACCCTGAACTGATTTCATGGGGTAATAATCACAAATTGTACATAAAAAAATAAAAACTTGAAAATTGATAAATCAATTACTCAAGTTTTTGTAAGCTATATACTAAATAACACTATTGAGTACTGGTGACCCCTACGGGACTCGAACCCGTGTTTTCACCGTGAAAGGGTAACGTCCTAACCACTAGACGAAGGGGCCATAAACTCTTTAAGCTCGTCTATTAACTCTTTAATTTGCAAGGAGTATATTCGAATGATTTAAGAACTAGTATCGTTCAGTTTATACAGTATTCACGAAATATTGCAAGTATGATTTTATCGTTTCTTTGTCTTTTTTCCCTCAGTAGGTTTATTGAACCTACCAATATTCTTTACAAATTTCTGTAGCCCGTTTAATTCTGTACCGTAAGTTTTCGTATATTCTCCCATTATATTTATATCATCTTTATGCGAATCATTAAGTACTAAAACCTCCTCAATTACATCTTTTTTATTAAAAGCAATTTTTATTATTTTTTGTTCAATTACTTTTGGCTCAAACCAGGCTCTCCTAGCTAAAGAACGTTGAACATAATACCAAGTATTAGGAGTATAATCGGGTATAATTGTTGGCGTACCAACTAAATCTTCTACTTCCGATTTGTTAAGCTTTTTTTCTTCAAGTGTAGTTAATAAATTATCATCAATATACTGCCCCCTTGATTCTATAGTTTTACAACTACACAATGTGAGTAATATAGATGAAATAAGAAAAGTTTGAATTATAATGAATTTCATAAATTTTATGTTTAAAATACCTAGATTTTGTAATGGAAGTATAATATACTGCTATATCGATTTGACAAATACTTTTTATTCTAAAGTGTAATTTTTAAGAGGCTATATGGCAGTTCCAAAAAAGAAGACATCAAAATCAAGACGCAATATGAGGCGTTCTCACCTTGCACTTGGTAAAATTAATGTAGTAATAGATTCTCAAACAGGAGAATATAAGCTTCCTCATCACATATCTTTAGCTGATGGCACATATAATGGTCGTCAGGTTATTGTCCAGAAGCGAGAAAAAGATGAAGAAGTAGCATAAACCACAATGACTTGTAAAATTCTGGGGTGTGGTGCCTATTTGCCGAAGCGTATTCTCAGTAATGCAGAATTATCGCTATCAGTTGATACTAACGATGAATGGATTCATTCAAGAACCGGTATATTACAAAGACATATCGCGGCTGATGATGAATATACATCACATTTAGCTATTAAAGCTAGCCAAAATGCTATAGATGATGCTGGATTAAATCCAGCATCTATAGATTTGATAATTACCTGTACCACTACTCCGGATAATAGCTTTCCTTCTACCGCCTCTAAGTTACAAGGTTATCTAGGGCTTGGTAATGTACCTTCATTTGACCTACAGGCGGTATGCTCGGGGTTTATATATGGTTTACATGTTGCCGACTCTTTGATCAAATCTAGAAAATATAAAACCATATTATTAGTTGGTGCTGAAAAAATGTCATCTCTAATGGACTGGAGCGATAGAGCTACTTGTATTTTATTTGGTGATGGTGCCGGTGCGGTAATTTTGCAATATAGTGATGATAACTCCGGTATAATAGATAGTAATATCTATTCGGATGGTCGTTATCACGATATTCTTTACACTGATGGTGGTGTAAGTAGTAATGGCAAAACCGGTAAAATAAAAATGAAAGGACAGGAAGTTTTTAGACATGCAGTAGAAAAGATGAGTAAGATAGCTGAAGAAATATTGCATAATAATAATTTTACCATAGATGATGTTAATCATTTTATTCCACATCAGGCAAATGTAAGAATTATAGATGCCGTTGTAGATCGACTAAAAATCGATCCGAGTAAAGTAGTAAAAACGGTTGCAAAACATGCTAATTGTTCGGCTGCTTCAATTCCTTTAGCTCTTGCTTCTCTAAAATCTTATGGCAATATTAAAAAAGGCGATCTATTGCTTTTTACGGCTATTGGTGCTGGAGTAACTTGGGGTTCGGCTCTAATCAGATGGTAAAAACAACAATCTTCTGGTTATCGCAGGCATCCTTCTAGGCTCTGTGAACAAAATTTAAATTGTTTAGATTTTGACTCTTTTTAGCTGCAAATTATAAGATTTTTTTAAAATAGAACTAACTATTCCGGCAAAAATCTTATTAATTTTCGCTTAAAAACACTCAAAATCTAAACAATTAAAGTTTTGTTCACAGAGCCTAGGAACCTACTTGTTATTTTTCTCTACGATTTTTAAGCTTCGGTGCGGAATCTAAGACCCCTACTTTCGCAAGGGTGACATCTAACTTTTTCGTCATTCCCGCTTCGGTGCGGAATCTATAACTCGATAATCAAGTTTTTTTGCAGATTTGAATAAAATATAGGATAATGGTTGTCATCCCTGCGAAAGTAGGTATCTAAAAATGCCCTGAGGTATTATAGATTCCCGCTTACGCGGGAATGATGGTATGGACGAGTGAAGCGAAATATGCTTTACTTGTACGGAGTCAGCTGAAAAATAGTTTTCAGCTGCTCCAAATTAAATAATAATTTAATTAATAGGTCCATACCATGATAAATAATAGCATAAAAAATACTATAATAGGAATAGATTTAGCAAAAAATAGTATGCACTTGGTGCAAGTCGATCAAAATGGCAAAAAAATAGGTTACCAAAAAGTTACAAGAGATGAGTTAATAGCCTATTTAAGCAATCTCGATAAAAGTTCATTGGTAGCTATGGAAGCATGTGGAGGAGCTAATTATTGGTCACAGGAAATTGCTAAGCTTGGTTTGCAAGTCAAACTAATGAAAACAAAAGATGTAAAAGTTTATGCTACATCGAAACAGAAAAATGATTATAACGATGCGTTAGCAATATGCAAAGCGGCTCGTGATCCAGAATTAAAAACTGTGCTACTAAAAAGCAAGGAGGAACAAGATATAAAATTCTTGCATAAAATTAGAAGTAATACGATCAGAGATCGTGTGCAAAAAACTAATTCTACAATATCAAGTTTATGTGAATATGGCTATAATACAAAATTAAGTAAAAATAAATTTTGCAAATCATGTATGCTGGAGGTAGAGTTAGCGTATAGTAAAGGTTATATAAATTCTGGGATAAGGTCAATTTTACTTTTAGAATGTAAAGAAATTGAGGATTTATGTGACAAAGAAAAAACTTTAGAAAAGCTGATTATCAGCAATAATAAGCAAAGTGAGAAAGCTACTAGGTTGCAGACAATTTTTGGCATTGGAGCAATCAATGCTAGTTGTTTGAGTGTAGCCCCAATGGAAAGTTACCCAACCCCGAGGGATTTTGCTGCTTCGCTTGGTTTGGTACCAAAGCAACATAGCTCAGGAGATAAGATAGTTTTAGGAGGGATTACCAAACAAGGAGATAGATATGCCAGAACTATGTTGATTCAAGCCGCAAGGACAATAGCAATAAGAGCAAAAAGTGATAAGGAATCAAAAGATAAACTAGTGCAGTGGGCAGTGAAGAAATTTGCTGAAAATAAATCATATAATATTATATGTGTTGGTTTAGCAAATAAGTTATACCAAATCACTATCTATTTAATAATATAGATGCTATAGTGTGTTATTTAAGATAGTATAGTGTTAATTAAGATGTCTAGAGGGTATAAGGTATTAGAAGTTAATGTAGAAGAAGTGAAACAATTAATGAATGAAGCAAAGACTAAAGAAGAATTTAGACGTTATCAATCAATCTATCTAAGAGTGAGTGAAAAAATGCCGACATCATTGATTGCTAAAGTTACAGGATTATCAGAAAGTCATGTTCACAGAACCCATAGTCAATGTCGGAAAAAAGGCTTAAAGGCACTATGTAGCAGGAAGAAAGGTGGGAGATACAGAAGTTATCTAACTCAAGAGCAAGAACGTGAGATGCTTAAAAAGATAGAACAGAATGCCGTTAATGGTGGGATAGTAGAAATTAGCAAGGTGCATAAGATTTTTGAGGAAACGGTTGGTAGTAAAATAGCACGTTACACAGCTTATAGGCTGCTTCATAGGCATGGGTGGCGTAAAATTGCACCAAGACCATACCATCCTAAACAAAAGAAGGATGCGGTAGAAACTTTTAAAAAAAGTGGCCTGATATGGTTAAAGAAGCAAGAGTATCAGCAGCAACTGAAGGCAAGGAATTAAAGATATTCTTCCAAGATGAGGCACGTTTTGGTCGTATAGATTCATTAAGGCGTTGCTGGGTTCCGGCTGGAATCAGGCCTTTACTTAAGAAACAAATTATTCGTGAATATACTTATACTTATGGGGCAATTTGTCCATTTGACGGTGCTAGTTGTTTCCTTATTTTGCCTTTAATGAACCAAGATTGGATGATGTTAATGCTACAAGAAATGGCAAAGCGTTATAAGGATAATTTTCTTTTAGTAGTATGCGATGGAGCTGCTGCACATAAACTCGATAAAGAATTATTACCTAATAATATTAAACTAGCTTACTTGCCACCATATAGCCCACAATTAAACCCACAAGAAAATATATGGGATGATATGAGGGAAAAATTCTTTTATAACCTAGCTTTTGATTCAATGAATGCTATAGAAAATCAACTAATCACAGCATGTAATTATTATGAAAATAATCCTGCAATTGTCAAATCTATATGTGCTTGGAATTGGATAGTATCTTGTTAATTAGATAGTGATTTGGTATTAGCAAGGATTGCTTATGCAGTAGTCACCAATGGTAGCGAATATGTTGCAAATTAGTTTAGTGGGAAAAAAAGAAGAAACTATGTCAACTAAATAAAAATTGGTAATTGAAAATATTGTGAGTAAAGAATAGTAACAATAAAGAGAACGAAAGTTAAAGAGTTAATGAATAAGTATTCTGAATAAAATCCGTAATTATGTCGAGGCTCTAGAAGCCGTGGGAATGAGAGGTCACTCAAGGATATTTATAAGAATGCAGAAACCATTATGGCATTCGATGCCGAATATATGACCGCTTCCTTTGTGGCTCTATTTTTTTATTTTCTTTCTTGACAAATTCACTCGTCCATATATGACAAAAAAGTGTAGTTGTCACCCCTGCTTTGGTGCGGGGTCTAGATTCCGCACCGAAGCGGAAATGACAAGAGGAAATGGGAATGAAAAAATAATGAAAACAGCTATTAGTGGATGATAAAAATCTGTTATATTTATAGCTATAAATGAAAATGTTAATAAAAGAGTATTTTATGATAATGAATAAAATCTTTACCTCTGAATCGGTGTCTGAAGGACACCCAGATAAAATTGCTGACCAAATTTCTGATGCTATTTTAGATGCAATTATCACTCAAGATCCTAAATGCCGTGTTGCATGTGAGACTTTAGTGAAAACTGGTATGATTTTAGTAAGTGGAGAGATTACTACAAATTCTTGGGTTGATATAGAGCAAATAGCACGTGATACAGTAAGAGAGATTGGTTATAACGATCCAAGTCTTGGGTTCGACGCGGATTCTTGTGCTGTTATATCCGGTATTACCAAACAATCAGTAGATATAGCTATTGGTGTGGATAACCAAGATGAGGATATGATTGGTGCTGGTGATCAAGGGATGGTATTTGGTTACGCTTGTAATGAAACAGAAGTTCTGATGCCAGCTCCAATATATTATGCTCATAAATTAGTTAAGAGGCAAGCTAAATTACGTAAGCAAGGAATTTTGCCATGGCTTGGTCCAGATGCAAAATCACAAATTACTTTACGATATCAAGGCAATAAGCCGATTGGTGTTGATACGGTTGTATTATCAACTCAGCATTATAGCCATGTAACTCATAGCCAGCTAGTAGAAGCAGTAATGGATGAAATTATTAAACCAGAACTACCAGCAGAATGGATTACTAAAGACACAAAATATTTAATTAACCCTACTGGTAGATTCGTTATTGGTGGACCTGTAGGAGATTGTGGGCTTACTGGTAGAAAAATTATAGTAGATACTTATGGGGGAATGGCTAGGCATGGTGGTGGTTGTTTTTCTGGCAAAGATCCAACAAAAATAGATCGCTCTGCTGCTTACATGGCTCGCTATATTGCGAAGAATATTGTAGGAGCTGAGATAGCAGATCGTTGTGAAATACAAATATCCTACGCAATTGGAGTGGCAGCTCCTGTATCTATTTTTGTTAACACTTTTGGTACTGGTAAACTAACTGATAACGAAATAGCAGAATTAGTAAATGAGCATTTTGATCTAAGACCAGGTAGAATTATAAAACAACTCAAATTGCAAACTGCTTGTTATCAAAAAACAGCGGTATATGGGCATTTTGGTAGAGAAGATCAGAATTTTGCTTGGGAACAACTGGACAAAGTAGCGTTACTACGTACTGTTTCACTAAAAAAATGACACCCATGAAAGCTGATTTAATCATAATACAACCGATCGAGATATTTATATGGAAAATAATAAACCACCAAGAATGAGGGTAGGTACCGATGAATTCTATGACCTGCTAGTTAATAGTGATGTATTTGTTGATAAAAGTCTAATGATAAAGGAATTGCTAGAAGATAGTGGTAAAGTTATCCTAATTACTAGACCAAGACGGTGGGGTAAGAGCTTGAATATGAACATGCTGCAGAAATTTTTTGAGATAGAGGTGGATGAGAGAGGTACGCCTTTACCTGAAGAGGATAGAGTAAATAGCAAGCTATTTACTGGTGGTACAGTAGATTTAGGATTTGACGAAACTAAAGAGCTCAAATCTTTAAAGATTGTTCATGACGCAAGTAACATGAAACGTCAAGGTCAATTTCCGGTGATTTCCATAAATTTTAAGGATGTTAAAGGCAGTAATTACCAAGAAATTGAAAGTGGGATAAAAAATCAAGTAACTAATTTATTTACAAACCATCGATACTTAAAGCGTTATATAACAACAGATGAAAAATTACTAGATGAGGCACAAAAGGAAAAGTTAAATCGATATTTTACAGGAAAGCTTGATAAAGAAGACTTAAAAGATAGTTTACGGGTTTTGAGTGAAGTATTGTACAAACATTTTGGTCAAAAAGTTTATATATTGATCGATGAATATGACACACCGATCAATAGTTCATACATTAAGTTTGGTAACAAGCCAGAAGAATTTGAACAGGTACTTGAAATATTCCGCGGGATGTTTGGCAGTAGTTTAAAAACTAATCCTTATTTAGAAAAAGGCGTAATAACTGGCATATTACGAGTTGCTAAGGCTAATTTATTTTCGGATTTGAATAATGTTAGTGAATATAGCTTGCTTGATGAAGAATTTTCTAAGTTCTATGGTTTTACTCAAGCAGAAGTTGATGAATTGTTAGCAAAAGTACCAACAGCAACTAATCCTGAACAAATTAAAGCTTGGTATAATGGCTATAGTTTTGGTGGGGAGATCATCTATAATCCATGGTCGATTATGCAATGTTTAGCTCATAAAGGCAAGCTTGATCATTATTGGCTTGATAGTGGGGGGACGGCTCTTGTTGATAAAGCATTATTGTCAGATGGAATGCAGGAAGATTTACAGAGCTTAGCTGCCGGAAAGGCTATTATCTCACCGATTGTCAAACAAATTAGTTTTGCTGATATCAACAAGCCAGTAGGATTATTTAGCTTGTTGTTATTTAGCGGTTATTTAAACCCTGTTGCTAAAAAACCAGAAGAAGATATTTACGAATTGTCGGTACCAAATAAAGAGGTACGATATATATATAATGCCAGAATGCTCCAATGGGTAACTGATCAGTTACAAATTGATCATTTTCGATATTATTCTTTTGCTACTTTGTTGCCGGCAGGTAAAATAGAACAGTTTAAAGAAAGGTTGCAAGAATTATTACTAAACGCTACTAGTTTTCATCAAACTGGCGAGAAAAAAGCCGAGCTATTTTATAGTGGCTTTATGCTAGGTTTGATTAATACCTTAGCTTCCGACTACATAATAGACAGTGAAAGAGAAACCGGTAGCGGTAGGGCGGATATTGTGCTACTACCCAAGATAGGTAAAAGTGACAATGCTATTATTATTGAATATAAAATATGTAAATCTCCTGATATTTTAGAATCTGTTGCCAGAGAAGGGCTAGAGCAAATAGCAAAAAAACGATATGAGGCTAAAATAAAAGAATACTCCCATGTTCAAAAAATCATCAAAATATCTATGGCTTTTTGCGGTAAGGAAGTGGCTCTAGAATATCAGCTATAGTTTAATATTCCAAGGAAGTAGTTTTATCTATTATTACTAGGTTTTTGCCTAATTACTGGTGGTTTCGTTGGTGCCTTTGTTGGTGAGATTGTGGATAATTTTGAAGTGCTAGAAGGGGTTTTTCCTTGCCTAACCTTTTGTAGACTTTGTCTTAATCTATCTGTCCTTAATTCTTGTCTCTTTTTAAATGCTACTAATGGTTCATTTAGCTTCTTAACATCTGCTTGCACTTTCTCTAACGGCATTTGTTGACTCTGCTGTTTAGTAGTATCTTGAATTTGTGGTTTACCAAGGAGTCCTTTAATATTATCAACAATAACCTCTATAATAGCGTTTATAATTTTTGCAAACCAACCTGTTGTTTGTTCAGGTTTGGTCATTGATGGTGGCAAAGTGTCTTTATCTCTCTTATCGGATTCAGACGGTTCCCTAATTACCGGTTCTGGCAATGCTGCAGGAGCGTTAGTCTGTAACTTATTATCCTTTGAGCTGGTAGCTGCTTTATTAACTGCTTTTTTTATTGGTTTTATCGACTGAGACTGTTTAATCTCATTATCTTTTAATTTTTCATTTAATTTTCTAATTTTCTTTTGCGGTTTTTCGGCAGTTTGCTTTTCAACAATTTTTGTTGAATCTTTTAACTTTTTCAGTCTATCCTCTAATTCTTTGACAGTTGGTATTGGTGCAGGATTTTTTAACGCTTCTTCCGTAGGTCTTGGATCTCTTATAGCCTTAAGCCTATCTGCTAATTCTTGATCTTTTTGTTTGCCTAATGCTGCACTTTTCTTATCTAAATTCACTTCAGATTGCATTTGTTCTAGCAATTTATCTACTTCCTGATCGGAAACGGAACCAGCCATCCTATCTAATGAATCATTGAAGATATCTCCCACTTTTTCAAATTTAGATAATTCTTTATCTAAATCATTAGATACTTTTTCAAATTCTTCATTAATATCACGTTTCTCAGACATATTATAACCAGTTAGTTATTGAATATACTTGCGTATATTATAATATATTCTGTTGGTTCCTACTAGCAATTTTACTAAATACATATTTTTTTAAGTTCTTATGCTTGTAATGTTGTTGCTTTTGTGATATACATATTATGCTATAATGGGTGGTTTTTAATGCCCATACAACAAGTTCTTCCTTCTCTCCCATTATCCAGCAGTTATAGTCAATTATTTTAAACTCTGCACTATAACTTTGCTTCTTTACCTCGAAAAACACAACCACAAATCTTGCATTTATATCTTTGCACCCCATCTTGTAAACCATTCTTCACTATGTTTTCAAATTTGTATGTTTTACATTCTTTCCATTCCCCTGAGATTTGTTCTCCTTATTGCTATTCACTTATCATACTCTAGCAATATTTTATTTCATATACTCAAATGATTTGAAGAGTATACCAACTGTTTCTAGGCAACGCCTGACAAGTTACTGATGAGTTCTTGACAAAAGGGTTGACTTTATATATATTACGACTTGCCTATATGTTATAGATATTGAAAAGGGGGTGTAGCTCAGTTGGTTAGAGCGTCTGCCTGTCACGCAGAAGGTCGCGGGTTCGAGTCCCGTCACTCCCGCCAGTTACTTATTACCCTTTCAGGGATTTTGTAATTTTATAAAGCAATCCATATGCTCCCTATATGCTCCTTACGGATTGGAAAATAAGGAGTACATTTGCCCTCAACCCCTCTTTAGTACTGCTGTTCAGTTGGAGGGATTATGCAGCAAATAGTCAACTCTTCCTCTACCCCTACTGCCGATATTGGTGCTAATAATACTGACAATGATACTATTTTCTATAATTTTGTTGGTAATTTTGTGCCACCTGAGTGGTTTGATCTTAGAACTAGTGGTGGTAAGATTTTAAGTAAAACTGCCCGTCAACTGCTGTCTTTAATAGTGTTTCGTTTGCAAGTTTATCATGATAACAACATCGATGAACTACAAGAAAGTTATTATTTTTTCGAACAAGAACTTAAACTATGTCAAAGACGTATTAGGCAATGTATGCTTGAATTACAAGATGGTGGTTTTATTCATCTTCATCTAGCCACAATAGTCAAACATAAAATCAAATGTCGTAATACCCCCTGTATAAAATTGGCAAAAAATTTTCAGCATTACACAAAAAAATTTTTTGGTAAAAGCGAAGATAATTTCGGATCAACTCGAAAAAATTTTCAACCAGACAATATTATAGATAATAATAAATATAATAAATCTAGATCTAGCGAATCAGTTGTTTTAAAAAATGTTGTTGATAAAGATGATCCAGGGTTGGATTACACCCAAAACCAGCTGCAAGAAAAAAACTTGCAGCCTGAAGAGGTGAGAATAGACGAGAGAATAGATGAAGCTAAGGATATTGTTGAAGGTGCTGTACTAGGGGCAGTACCGCTCTGCACAGCCTTAACAAGACTTACAGAAAAATTTTTTCTAACAACTGAACTGGTAGCATCAAGTTCCTCCAATGTGAAAGTATCAGATAACAGTAAGCCTGATAATAATAAGGGCTGGTTCAAGAAAAAGAAATTAGTTGATTTTTATCCACTAATAGAGGAAGACGCTGATTTACTGCAGTTGAGATCAAACCGAGAATTTAACTTAGCTTTTATTAATAAATTATTGCTAAAACTAGCGGAGCAATATCCTAATCATCATTTTTGTAACAAAAAAGTAGTATTGAACTATATGGCTAAAACTTTAGCATATGAATTGCGGGAGAGTAGCAGAGCTAATCAGGACAATTTTCAGTTTAAATCTAGCAATGAAGATACACTTAAAGAGCGATATTTGAAGAAGATTAAAAATAGTACAAATACTGATAGGCATGCCAAATTAAAGAGTAAGTTAGCAGGAGTTTTTGACTGTGATACTGCCTATGAGTTATTAACTAGTTGTGCATTTGGTTCAGTAATGCAAGATGAACAATATCAGATAAAGCTGTTAAAAGATATTTCTTTGTTAGAACATATTAAAGCTAAGATATTAGAGCAAGTACAAGCAGTATATGGTCATAAGGTAAAGCAGTTACAAATCATACCATTTACCCCCTTTATGATGGTAAAACAACAAGCCAAAAGTGAAAAAGTGCTTGCAGATGGGGAGAAACCTTACATGTCAGAGCTAAGTCCTGACTTAGTATGGGACAGGATCAGACGATCCATAATAGCAAGTTACGGGGTTACTATGGATCAAGTAATATTTAGTAAACTGACAGTAATAGAGGAAGATCGCATCAACAAGAGAGTAATTCTTAAACCACAGACAGATTTTATTAGTTATATGATAACTCGCAGTTATAGAAATATCCTAGAATCAGCTTTTCAAGCAGAAGGCTTCACTTATGAGCTACTTGCGGTAGATAAAAGTAATTAGTCAATAATTAGTAATAATCACTTCATAAGAGACTTTTCTTTGTTGCGATATGGAATATTTAATGTCTACAGTACGGATATTAAAGTCTTTGTATATATCTCTTATAAAATCAGTATCGCTATTAGAAATCATCGTCTTTACACCTTTACTACCTAGTTCTTTAACAAAGTCCCTAAGTCTGATTTGTTCACTTTGGTCAAATGGTAACATAGTATAGAATTTCTCGCCTGATTGATGATATGGTGGATCGAAATAAACAAAATCATTTTTCTGTGGTTCAATAAAGGAAAAATCCATGGCGTAAATGGATGTATCCATTAAAAAACTGCTACATTGTTTTAGCTTTTCATCAATGTCAGATGTGCCATATTTTTTAGTAGAAAAACATAGTGCCAACTTCCCGTCTTTCTTTAGTCGATATATGCTTTTAAAAGCGTACCTAGTGAGATATATGAACCTTGCGGTAATTTTGTTGGGATCGTTGGTATTATTATTTCTAACTTGGTAGTAATATTCTTTTGAATGATTTTCTTTATGTTCCTTCAGTAATTTACTCACTGTAGTTGGATCTTTTTTAACGCTATTATAGCTAGTAACTAAATCAAGATTAATATCAGACAAAAAGCATTTGTTGAACATGGGTCTTACTTGAAAAAATAGTGCACCTCCACCAAGGAATGGCTCGTAATAATTATTTAATCCTGAGGGGATATGTTCAATTAATTTATCAGTAATTTTTCTTTTACCACCGACCCAGTGTAAAAATGGTTGTGGTTTATTGGTAACGGATAACATAGCATTAATAGTTAAATATCTTAATGATAAATTATACCATAAAATAAACTGCAATGCCAGGTGAAAGTGCTATATTTAAAAGGTTTGTTCTATTTTTTATGACACGATTGATATTCTTGATGTCTCTTTTATACAGTTTTTTAGATATATTGGCAGAAATTTGTGCAAAATAGTGAAAAATGCTCTGTACTCCTCAGAAAAAGGGTGATAAATGTGATGGTGATCCTATATCAATCTAGGATCAAGCACAGAGGTTAAGTCATTAAGTTCAGCCTTACAGTTTAACCTCTATGCCTCCATTTTTGTAATCAAAAACAGTACAGATATAGTATGACAAATAATGTTAAGAATCAACAAGAAGATGTAAATGAAATCGATAATATTAAGCAAAATCTTACAGGACAGGGCTGGTATGTTACATTAGCTCCAACATTTGCTACATTAATACCAACATCTGACCAAAGCACAAATATAATGAACTCAGTAGGAAATTATGTTGATATTACTAAATTCAAAATTTTGGAACTAGAATTACAACAAGTAAAGAACAAACTTAAAGAATCAGAATTAATCAGGTTAGACTTAATCAACAATATAGGACATAGTATCAATACTCCTTGTAACGGGATTTTTTCACTATTAACCATTCTCCATGAGGTAGAGACTGAGCCTGACAAAAAGGATTACATAACTACTATTGTGAATTGTACTCAAGAGTTACTAGATTATTCCAATAATATGATTGAGTTTCTTAAAAGTCATGTCATGCCAACAGCTGTAATTTCTAAAAAATTTCACCTGAAGAAACTAGTTGAGTAAAGCATTACTAAAGCACAACCAGCAGCATCGCATAAAGGTTTAAGACTTGCCTGTAGTTTTCAATATGATATGGAGGATATTATCCTTGGTGATAATTACCGATTACAAGCAATATTAGATCAATTAATTAGTAACGCCATTAAGTTTACTGAGCAAGGGCATGTGATGATCACAGTTAATTTATTTGCAGCTAAAACTCAAGAACAAGATAAGGATATTCAAGATGCTAGAAATGTTATTTTAGAATTTATTGTTAATGACACAGGTATTAGTATCCCTATCGATAAGCAACGATATATTTATGAAAAATTAACTAAACTTGAATCTAGGACAAAATATAGGGGTCTTGGTTTGGGTTTGGCATTTGTCAAACAGTTCATAGAGGATTTGCATGGCGATATTGACGTGAGAAGCATCGAGGGTAAAGGTACAACTTTCGTATGTAACGTTCCGGTTAAATTACCTTTACTTGATGGTATGATTTATAATGAATTGTAAGTGATTTTATAGTTAAATATTATAAAATATGTTTAAGCGAAAGCCTTTATACACTAGAAACTTATAGAGGCTTATTATAGCAATCTTTTAGCAGGAGTATTCCAGATTCCTAAGTTATCAGAAAGACAATCAAAAAGATAATTGCTAGTGCTGATAGCTTATTTATGGTACAATTTACGTAATTAAATATTTATTTTTAAATATAATCAAATAATATGACTATTAAACTTTCTAATCATAATACAACCAATCAAGATATTTATATGGAAAGTAATATGCCACCAAGAATGAGAACAGGTACAGATGATTTTAAGACGTTATTGTTAAATAGTGATGTATTTGTTGATAAAAGCTTAATGATAAAAGAGTTATTAGCCGATAGTGGAGATGTCATCCTAATCACCAGACCAAGGCGGTGGGGTAAAAGTTTGAATATGAACATGCTTCAAAAATTTTTTGAGATAGAGGTGGATGAGGGAGGTAAGCCTTTACCTGAAGAGGATAGAGTAAATAACAAGCTATTTACTGGTGGTACAGTAGATTTAGGATTTGACGAAACTAAAGAACTAAAATCTTTGAAAATTGTGAGTGATGCAAGTAGCATGAAACGTCAAGGTCAATTTCCGGTGATTTTGCTCAATCTTAAAGATGTAAAAGGCAGTAGTTATCAGGAAATAGAACTAGGCATTAAGGATCAAATTATAGAATTATTTGCAAATCATCATTATTTAAATCATCATATAACAGAAGATACAGGACTATTAAATAATGCCCAAAAAGAAAAATTAAGGAGATATTTTGATGGGAAACTTGAGAAAAATGACTTAAAAGATAGTTTACGTGTTTTGAGTGAAGTACTATATAAACATTTTGGTCAAAAAGTTTACATATTGATCGATGAATACGATACGCCGATCAATAGTTCATACATTAAGTTTGGTAACAAGCCAGAAGAATTTGAACAGGTACTTGAAATGTTTCGCGGGATGTTTGGCAGTAGTTTAAAAACTAATCCTTATTTAGAGAAAGGCGTAATAACCGGCATATTACGAGTTGCTAAAGCTAATTTATTTTCGGATTTGAATAATGTTAGTGAATATAGCTTGCTTGATGAAAAATATTCTAAGTTTTATGGTTTTACTCAAGCAGAAGTTGATGAATTGTTAACAAAAGTAGCAACAGCAACTAATCCTGAGCAAATTAAAGCTTGGTATAATGGCTATAGTTTTGGTGGGGAGATTATCTATAATCCATGGTCGATTATGCAATGTTTGGCTCATAAAGGAAAACTTGATCATTATTGGCTTGATAGCGGTGGCACTGGGCTTGTTGATAAAATATTACTGTCCGATGAAATGCAAAGCGATCTCCAACAATTAGTGGTAGGTGTAAGTATAATCTCACCTATTACCAAACAAATTACTTTTGCTGATATCAATAAACCAATAGGACTGTTTAGTTTATTGTTATTTAGTGGTTATCTAAGCCCAACTGCCATAGCACCAGAAAGAAATATTTATGAATTATCGATACCTAATGAAGAAGTAAAATATATTTATGAAACAAGAGTATTGCAATGGGTAACCGATCAATTAAAGATAGATAGTTCTAGATACTATTCGTTTGCTAGTTTGTTGCCCGCAGGTAAAATAGAAGAATTCAAAGAAAGGCTGCAAGAATTATTACTAAACGCTACTAGTTTTCATCAAACTGGCGAGAAAAAAGCCGAGTTATTTTATAGCGGCTTTATGCTAGGTTTAATTAACACTTTATCTCCTGGCTATGTCATAGATAGTGAGAGAGAAACAGGCAGTGGTAGAGCTGATATTATATTGCTACCTAAGGCTGGGAAGCAGAATAATGCTATTATTATTGAATATAAAATATGCAAATCTCCTGATACTCTAGAATCTATCGCAAAAGATGGGCTAGATCAAATCATGAGAAAAAAATATGAGACTAAAATAAAAGAACACTCTCATGTTCAGAAAATTATCAAAATTGCTATGGCTTTTTGTGGTAAAGAAGTGGCTCTAGAATATCAGATTGATGTGGTGAATCTTTAAACTATTTAATATATAAATACAAGAACCTAAATAATAACAATTAACTTAATATTTCTTTAGGTTTTTGCAATGTATATGGTGATATTAAATCTTCCAGTAGGAGTCAATCATAAACTCAGAATTTCTTTTCTATGGTAGGAATTAGTCTTGTTTTACCAGCAGCTCCTATAGTCAATTGATGGGAAGTTGGTGACGTCGTCACTCGTCGCTCGCCTATTACTTATAGGCGTCGCTCCATCGTTCCTAGCACCAAATTCCCCTGAATTGACTATATCTGGTTACTATTAAGGTTAAGAGTAGTAATGGAGTTAGTAATTATTTGTTGTATAAGAGCTTGTTCTAATGGCATTTTTCCTCTCTTTTATTTTTGTCAAAATTTATTAATTACTTCATAGTCTCAGGTGGAGTAGACGTAATAGTAACCTATTACGCCCCTCATTAGATACGCATCGTGTCTTATTAAGGTAATGGGCTATAGTCATTCAACTTGATCTAAAAGATTAAATAATAATTTATTAAACAACCTATACTTGTAGCAAAACTGCTTTGCAATTTTTTAGCAGTACAAATCACATTTTAAAACTATGTCGCCAAGTAAATTTTTGGTAAATTCTTCATCTACCAGGTCACAATTGTCAAATTTCTGCTCCTCTGCTTTGGTAGCAAAATCTTGCCCTTGAGCAGCGGCATTAACCATAATGTTAGCAATTTTCTTGTAAACCTCAGACCTAAAATTTTTATCCTGATTTAGGCTGAATGCATGGTGATAATATGTTTTGGCTTTTTCAAATAAACCTATAGACTCAAAATACTCAGCCTGCTTTAGCATTATATCAGGATTTCTTTTATCTTGTTCTAACCATGCTTTAAAACATTCTTTTATCTCAAGTACATTATTAACTACTTTATAGCAGTCAATCGCCTTAGCATATTCACCCTTGTTAAAAAGTAGTTGTCCTAGTTCTTCATATATTTTTGGTAGGTGGCTATTGGCATCTATAGCTTTTGCATAGTAAGCCAATGCGGCTTCATTGGCACCATCATGCTCAGCAATACTAGCTAAGCAACTATAGGCTATAGCCTTAAGATTCTTGCAAGCAGGAGAGTCTTGATAATTTTCTAGATATTTTATAGCTTTATGATAATATTCTGGGTCAGATTGGTTCTCATCAATCTTCAAACTACTAACTTGGTACTCAAGATTTTCTGTTACTTTAGTATGGCAAGTTGTTATTAACTCTGCAATCTTTGCATGATCAGGTAATTTAGTTCCACAGACATTAGCGAAGAATTTCACATATTCATATTGCTGCTGTAAGCAATAACCATAGTCTTGGACTTGATTCTGAAGCTGAGAATTATCAGAGTCAGCATATTCAGCAAAAAGCTCCACTGCTATCTGCAAGATCATTAAGGCATCTGGTATCTTATCTATTTGATTATAGTTAAGCACTTTTTGCAATCTTGATAATAACTCCAACTCTGGAAAATATTCACCTTCACTATGTTGCTTTAGTTCATTGTAATTAATTGATGACGGAACCCAATCTTTGACAATCGCATAATTTTCGGAAAATGCATTGAGTGGATTAACATTTAAGCAGTGAGTTGCATCAGCAATAGCCTTCACTATAACTTCTAATAGTTGATTAAAATTATTACTCGCAGTATTTAACAGATGAGCAAGTGTACTCTTGTCAACCCCGGTATTACCAAAAAGCAATATCCCCTTTTTGCCATGTTCCTGTAGGTGGTCATTACCATCTCGGATTAAATCTAATACTTGCTTTATAGTAGCCTGATCATCATTGTTAAGCTGATTATCCTCACCTGCTACCTCAAATAATTTTACAACCGGTATATTGGGGATATATTCTTTTACTTCTTGTTCAGCTATGTATTGTTTTACTAGAGCCTCTTTTTTTGCTTCTGCAGGAAAGTCTTTATTAATCTGCAGGGCTGCTTTTATCTCACTTGCTACAATATCTCCTACATTCTTAAAACTAGTGCCAAAATTAGCAATAGATTTATTAATCTTTAAGGCTTCTGCTAGATACCTCACTCCCACAGATCCTATTGGGTTAGTACTATCAATGTAAAAATTAGTAATAGCTTTATTAACCTTTAAGGCTTCTGCTAGAGCCTGTGCTCCAGCATCTCCTATCTTGTTATTATTAAGGTTAAAATAAGTAATAGCTTTATTAACTTTTAAGGCTTCTGCTAGAGCCTGTGTTCCAACATTTCCTATCTGGTTATTATGAAGATAAAGAGTAGTAATAGATTTGTTATCCTTTAAGGCTTCTGCTAAAGCCTTTGCTTCAGCATCTCCTATCTTGTTATAACAAAGATCAATAGAAGTAATAGATTTATTAATCTTTAAGGCTTCCGCTAAATCCTTGGCTCCAGCATCTCCTATCCCTGTATTACTAAGATCAAGAGTAGTAATAGAGTTAGTTGTTATTTGATGTATAATAGTTTTGTCTAATGGCATTTTTTCCTCTCTTTATATTTAGGTCAAAATTTATCAATTACGTCATAGTCTCAGGTGGAGTAAACGTAATAGCCATCTACTACGTCCCTCATTAGATACGTATCGTACCCTATTAAAGCAATGGGCTATAGCCATTCAACCTGATCTAAAAGATTAAATAATAATTTATCAAACAACGTATACTTGTAGCAAAACTGCTTTGCAATTTTTTAGCAATACAAATCACATTTTAAAACTATGTCGCCAAGCAAATTTTTGGTAAATGCTTCATCTACCAGGTCATAATTGTAAAAATCATGTTCCTGTGCTCTGGTAATAAAATTTTGTCCCTGAGCAGCAGTATTAACCATAATATTGCCAATTTTTTCTAAAGCGGCAGCCTTAAAATTGTCATCATGACTTAGGCTAAATGCGTGCTGATAATATTTTTTGGCTTGCTCAAATAAACCTATAGACTCAAAATACTCAGCCTGTTTTAACATTATATCGGGATTCTCTTGATCTTGTTTTAGCCATTTTTTAAAACAGACTTTTATCTTAAATGCATTATTCACTACTTTGTAGCAGTCAATTGCCTTAGCATATTCACCTTTGTTAAAAAATAGTTGCCCTAGTTCTTCATATATTTTTGGTAGGTGGCTATTGGCATCTATAGCTTTTGCATAGTAAGCAAATGCAGTTTCATTGGCACTGTCATGCTCAGCAATACTAGCTAAGCAACTATAGGCTATAGCCTTAAGATTCTTACAGGCAGGAGAGTCTTGATAATTTTCTAGATATTTTATAGCTTTATGATAATATTCTGGGTTAGATTGCTCCTCATCAATCTTCAAACTACTAACTTGGTACTCAAGATTTTCTGTTACCTTAGCGTGGCAAGCTGTTATTAACTCTGCAATCTTTGCATGATCAGGTAATTTAGTTTCACAGACATTAGCGAAGAATTTCACATATTCATATTGCTGCTGTAAGCAATAACCGTAATCTTGTATCCGATTCTGAAGCTGAGAATTATCAGACTCAGCATATTCAGCAAAAAGCTCCACTGCTATCTGCAAGATCATTAAGGCATCTGGTATGTTATCTATTTGATTATAGTTAAGCACTTTTTGTAATCTTGATAATAATTCCAATTCTGGAAAATATTCACCTTCGCTATGTTGCTTTAGTTCATTGTAATTAATTGATGACGGAACCCAATCTTTGACAATCGCATAATTTTCGGAAAATGCATTGAGTGGATTAACATTTAAGCAGTGAGTTGCATCAGCAATAGCCTTCACTATAACTTCTAATAGTTGATTAAAATTATTACTCGCAGTATTTAACAGATGCAATGAGCAGTCCTTAGCTTTCTTCGAAATAGCTATGTTGACCATCTCACTATTAGCGTCAGAATATGTGGATGATTTGTCTATTTCCGCAAGTAAGTCAGGTACAGTTAACTCACCTTCTTCAATTGGTTTATAGAATAGATGTATTGATTTGAGCTTACTAATCAGGTCTTTGTGGTCATTTGTTGTCCCTTGGTTATCTTTTAATATTTTTTCTATAGATTTTTGGATATGCTGTGTATCCTTGCCTTTTGGTACCTGGGTAACTACTAAAGATATGCTACCCTCTATAGAGCCAATATCATTAAAACTTTTCATAAAATTAGACAAAGTTTCAAGGAAATCATTGCCTCTTTTACTCCTTAAATCTGATTCAACTATTACCAACACAAATTTTAATTGATCTGTAGTCTCAAAAAGCCTTTTAATATAGAAGTTGTTAGCAATTTCCTGGACAGGCTCGGTATCATTAAAGCCAGGGCAATCCCAAATGATTAGGTCTTTAACAAAACATTTATTAGGAATCTTAGTCTCGGAAGCCAGTTTATGACCAATGACAATATCAGTAAGAGGCTGCATCGCCTCAATAACCAGTTCGGCAGTTTCATCATCCCTAATAGCTTGCAGTTTTCTGCCACTAAGCAAGTGAGCTAGTGTACTCTTGCCAGCCCCGGTATTACCAAGCAGCAATAGCCCCTTCTTGCCATGTTCTTGCAGGCGATCGTTACCTTCTCGGATTAGCTCTGATACTTCCTTGATAGTAGCCTGATCATCATCGTTAAACTGATTATCCCCACCTACTACCTCAAATAATTTGACAACCGGTATATTGGGGGTATATTCTTTTACTTTTGCTTCCTCTATAGCCTTTATACCAAATCACTATCTAATTAACAAGATACTATCCAATTCCAAGCACATATAGATTTGACAATTGCAGGATTATTTTCATAATAATTACATGCTGTGATTAGTTGATTTTCTATAGCATTCATTGAATCAAAAGCTAGGTTATAAAAGAATTTTTCCCTCATATCATCCCATATATTTTCTTGTGGGTTTAATTGTGGGCTATATGGTGGCAAGTAAGCTAGTTTAATATTATTAGGTAATAATTCTTTATCGAGTTTATGTGCAGCAGCTCCATCGCATACTACTAAAAGAAAATTATCCTTATAACGCTTTGCCATTTCTTGTAGCATTAACATCATCCAATCTTGGTTCATTAAAGGCAAAATAAGGAAACAACTAGCACCGTCAAATGGACAAATTGCCCCATAAGTATAAGTATATTCACGAATAATTTGTTTCTTAAGTAAAGGCCTGATTCCAGCCGGAACCCAGCAACGCCTTAATGAATCTATACGACCAAAACGTGCCTCATCTTGGAAGAATATCTTTAATTCCTTGCCTTCAGTTGCTGCTGATACTCTTGCTTCTTTAACCATATCAGGCCACTTTTTTTAAAAGTTTCTACCGCATCCTTCTTTTGTTTAGGATGGTATGGTCTTGGTGCAATTTTACGCCACCCATGCCTATGAAGCAGCCTATAAGCTGTGTAACGTGCTATTTTACTACCAACCGTTTCCTCAAAAATCTTATGCACCTTGCTAATTTCTACTATCCCACCATTAACGGCATTCTGTTCTATCTTTTTAAGCATCTCACGTTCTTGCTCTTGAGTTAGATAACTTCTGTATCTCCCACCTTTCTTCCTGCTACATAGTGCCTTTAAGCCTTTTTTCCGACATTGACTATGGGTTCTGTGAACATGACTTTCTGATAATCCTGTAACTTTAGCAATCAATGATGTCGGCATTTTTTCACTCACTCTTAGATAGATTGATTGATAACGTCTAAATTCTTCTTTAGTCTTTGCTTCATTCATTAATTGTTTCACTTCTTCTACATTAACTTCTAATACCTTATACCCTCTAGACATCTTTAACACTATACTATCTTAAATAACACACTATAGCATCTATATTATTAAATAGATAGTGATTTGGTATTAATCTAGCCGCTTCTTTGGCTGCCTTAACCTCCTCTTGTTCTTTAAGCTTTGCTTCCTGCTCAAGTCTTTCAGCTTCTTGCTGCTTTGCCTCCTCTATAGCTTTTAATCTAGCTGCTTCTTTGGCTGCCTCAGCTTCCTCTTGCTCTCTAATCTTTGCCTCCTTCGCAAGTCTTTCATCCTCTTTTTGCTTTGCCTGTTCGGCTATTTGTTTTGCTAGAGCCTCTTTTTTGGCTTCTGCAGGAAAGTTTTGATTAATCTGTAGGGCTGTTTCTATCTCTTTCTTTACAATATCTCCTATATTATTAAAAACAGTGCCAAAACTAATAATAGATTTATTGATCTTTAAGGCGTCTGCTAGATACCTCACTCCCACAGGTCCTATCGGGTTAGAATCAATGTAAAAATGAGTAATAGCTTTATTAACCTTTAAGGCTTCTGCTAGAGCCTGGGCTCCAGCATCTCCTATTTGGTTATTACGAAGGTAAAGCTGAGTAATAGTGTGATTAGTCTTTAAGGCTTCTGCTATAGCCTGTACTCCAGCATCTCCTATCTGGTTATTTTGAATATAAAGATTAGTAATAGAGTGATTATCCTTTAAGGCTTCTGCTAGCTCCTTCGCTTTAGCATCGTCTATCTGTTTATTATTAAGCTCAAGATTAGTAATAGAGTTAGTAGTTATTTGTTGTATAATAACTTGTTCTAATGGCATTTTTTTTCTCTCTTTAATTTATAGTTAACTAGATTAGTATGATGTCGTTGCAAGGAGCTGCTTAGCGGTGACGAAGCAAGCCTGTTTTGTGTCATCCCTGCTTCGGTGCGGGATCTAAAATAATGTCCAAAAAACCATGAAATATTATAGATCCCGCACCGAAGCAGGGATGACATAAAAATGGATTGCTTCGTCGGCTTACGCCTTCTCGCAATGACGTTCTTTAGACTCACATGAGTCCTATTCTATGGTATAATAAAGTAATCTTTACTATTAAAGTCTAATATGCTTTGTATAATATTAATATATTTTAATATGTAAAGTGATTTTTAAAGAAATTTGTGAAATATCAAATTTAGTGGTAATTATGCAATAAAAAACACGATGTAAAAATATCACGAAATATGATGCAAATTGTGATTTTTTATGGTATAATAATTCCCTTGAAATACAGATACTACAGGGGATTTATATGAGAAAAGTTACTATCAAATTTAACAAGTTACAAGATATAAAGCAGAGTTGCACATAACAACTACCAACGGCACTGAAATTATAACATTTTCTAAGGCTGCATAATTATATCGTACAGGGTGTTAATTCAGGTTAATTCACTATAAAAAAACAAAAAATTATAAAAATTTTGCTAATTAGCTATTAGTGGACAATAAAAAAGTAGTATAATGGATATTATAGTTGAAAGGAACAAGTGAAAACAATGATAGAAGGAAAAAATAAAAATAATGTTGATGATCAACCAACCATGCTAGTTGGTACTGATGATTTTAAGAAATTATTGCTTAATAGCAAAGTATTTGTTGATAAAAGCTTAATGATTAAAGAGTTATTGGCAGATAGTGGAGATGTCATCCTAATTACCAGACCAAGGCGTTGGGGTAAAAGTTTGAATATGAACATGCTACAGAAATTTTTTGAGATAGAGGTGGATCAAAATGGCGTTCCTTTACCTACAGAAGATAGAGTAAATAACAAGCTATTTACCGGTGGAGAAATCGATTTAGGCATTAAGGGAAAAAGAACTTTAGAGCCTTTAAAGATTAACGGCAATGAATATGCCATGGCTCAGCAAGGTAATTATCCAGTTATTTCCATAAATTTTAAGGATGTTAAAGGCAGTAATTACCAAGAAATTGAAAATGGGATAAAAAATCAAGTAACTAATTTATTTACAAACCATCGATACTTAAAGCGTTATATAACAACAGATGAAAAATTACTAGATGATGCACAAAAGGAAAAGTTAAATCGATATTTTACAGGAAAACTTGATAAGGAAGACTTAAAAGA
The DNA here is from genome assembly GCF_964030735.1 of Candidatus Tisiphia endosymbiont of Ceraclea dissimilis. Taxonomy (NCBI): domain Bacteria; kingdom Pseudomonadati; phylum Pseudomonadota; class Alphaproteobacteria; order Rickettsiales; family Rickettsiaceae; genus Candidatus Tisiphia; species Candidatus Tisiphia endosymbiont of Ceraclea dissimilis. The sequence continues at coordinate 47,069 of NZ_OZ034917.1, read as the reverse complement.
TAGTTTACGGGTTTTGAGTGAAGTACTGTACAAACATTTTGGTCAAAAAGTTTATATATTGATCGATGAATACGATACGCCGATCAATAGTTCATACATTGAATTTGGTGATAAATTAAAAGAATTTGATGATGTACTAAAAATATTCCGCGGAATGTTTGGCAGTAGTTTAAAAACTAATCCTTATTTAGAAAAAGGGCTAATAACTGGCATATTACGGGTTGCTAAAGCTAATTTATTTTCGGATTTGAATAATGTTCGTGAATATACTCTGCTAGATGAAAAATTTGCTAAGTTTTATGGTTTCACTCAAGCAGAGGTTGATGAGTTATTAACCAAAGTACCACTTGACACAAGTCCTGAAAAAATTAAAGCTTGGTATAATGGCTATAGTTTTGGTGGTGAGGTAATTTATAATCCATGGTCAATTATGTTATGCCTAGATACTAGAGGTAAGCTTGATCATTATTGGCTTGATAGCGGTGGCACTGGGCTTGTTGATAAAGCATTGTTATCAGATGAAATACAAATTGATATCCAACAATTAGCTAGCGGTAAAAGTATCATCGCACCTATTACCAAACAAATCAGTTTCAGCGATATTAATACGCGAAGTGGGTTATTTAGTCTGTTGCTATTTAGTGGTTATCTAAACCCAACAGCTATCGAACCTGCAAAAGATATCTACGAATTATCAGTGCCTAATAAGGAAGTAGAATATATATATGAAACCAGGCTATTACAATGGGTGAGTAGCAAGTTACAAATGGATAGTTCTTTATATTATTCTTTTGCTAGTTTGCTGCCGGCAGGCAAAATAGAAGAATTTAAAGAGAAATTACAAGAGTTATTACTAAACGCTACTAGTTTTCATCAAACTGGCGAGAAAAAAGCCGAGCTATTTTATAGTGGTTTTATGCTAGGTTTGATTAACACTTTATCTCCTGGCTATGTCATAGATAGTGAGAGAGAAACAGGCAGTGGTAGAGCTGATATTATATTGCTACCTAAGGCTGGGAAGCAGAATAATGCTATTATTATTGAATATAAAATATGCAAATCTCCTGATACTCTAGGTTCTGTTGACAAAATTTTATGTTAAGTTATCAGAGTAGAATAAAGAAGTTGCAATAGTAAGAAGAAATGGTAGTTTCTAGTTATCGAAACCAAGAAACTACCGATATGAAGTATTACATAGAAGACCAAGCATGGGAAGCAATTTTATCATTTTTTAAGAAAAAAAAAGCTATACACAACAAGAATGAGGAAAAAATAAGACAGTTTATTGAAGCAATATGGTTTATTGCTAGAACAGGTTGTCAATGGCGTCTTCTGGCTGATTATTATGGTTGTTGGTACAGTGTTTATCGCAGATTTAAGAGATGGGTTGACAAAGGTATATGGGAAGCTTTAATGGATCATGTTAAAGTAGATGTAGATATGGAATCAATGATGATTGATGCAACTATTGTAAGAGCACATGCTTGCTCATCTGGATATATTAAAGGTAATCAAGAGGAAGCAGCTTTAGGTAGAAGCAAAGGTGGTTTTAGTACTAAAATTCATGCCCTCGTTGATGCATTGGGTAACCCACTGAAGTTTATACTAACTGCTGGGCAAAGAAATGATATCACTCAGGCTGAAAATCTTACTAAAGATGTTCAGAATACGACGGTGATAGGTGATAAAGGATATGATAGTAGTGCGTTTGTAGAAAGCTTAGAAAATAAGGGGTGCGAGGTTGTTATCCCACCAAAATCTAATCGTAAAGTACAACGTGAATATGATAAACATATTTATAAAGAACGCCATTTAATTGAATGTTTCTTTGGTAAAATCAAACATTTTAGGCGTATATTTTCTAGGTTTGATAAAGCCCCAGCCACCTTTTTAGCCTTTCTAAATTTTGTTGGAGCTTTAATATGGTTACGTTAAAAATTTTGTCAACAGAACCTAGTAGATAAGGGAGCTACTGTTGATATTAAGGATAATAATGGTAATACTTCTTTACATTTGGCAGCAAAAAATGGACAGACTGAAGCAGTAAAATTGCTAGTAGATAAGAGAGCTGATATTGAGAGTAAAGATAATTATGGTAAGACTCCTTTACATTGGGCAGCAGAAAGAGGACGTACTGAAACAGTAAAATTGCTAGTAGATAAGGGAGCCAGTATTGAGAGTAAAGGTAATTCTGGGGAAGCTTCTTTACATTGGGCAGCATATAGTGGACATACTGAAACAGTAAAATTTCTAGCAGATAAAGGAGCTGAAATTGAGAGTAAAGATAATTCTGGTTGTACTCCTTTAGATTTGGCAGCATATAGTGGACATACTGAGGTAGTAAAATTGCTAGTAGATAAGGGAGCTGAAATTGACAGTAAAAATAAGGTTAGTTGGACTCCTTTACATTTGGCAGCATATAGTGGACATACTGAAACAGTAAAATTTCTAGTAGATAAGGGAGCTGAAATTGACAGTAAAGATAATTCTGGTTGGACTCCTTTACATTTGGCAGCACAAAATGGACATACTGAAACAATACAGTTTCTAGTAGATAAGGGAGCTGAAATTGACAGTAAAGATAATTCTGGTTGGACTCCTTTACATTTGGCAGTACAAAAAGGGCAGACTGAAACAGTAAAATCGTTAGTAGATAAAGGAGCTATTGTTGATATTAAGGATAATAATGGTAATACTCCTTTACATTGGGCAGCACAAAAAGGACAGACTGAAACAGTAAAATTGCTAGTAGATAAAGGAGCTAAAATTGACAGTAAAAATAATTCTGGGAACATTCCTTTACATTGTGCAGTACAAAATGGACAGACTGAAATAGTAAAATTGCTAATAGATAACAGAGCTACTCTTGATATGAAGGGTGAGGATGGAAACACTCTTTTACATTTGGCAGCATGTAGTGGACATATTAAGATAGTAAAATTTCTAGTAGATAAGGGAGCTACTATTGATATGAAGGGTAAGGATGGTAAAGCTCCTTTACATTATGCAGCAGAAAAAGGGGATACTGAGGTAGTAAAATTACTAGTAGATAAGGGAGCTACTCTTGATCTGAATTGTAAAGATGGTAAGGCTCCTTTACATTATGCAGCACAAAATGGACATACTAAAACGGTGCAATTTCTAGTAGATAAGGGGGGTAGTATTGATGTTAGAGACACGTGTTATGGTAATACTTCTTTACATTTGGCAGCAGGTGGTGGATATACTGAGACAGTAAAATTTCTAGTAAATAAGGGGGCTACTCTTGATATTAAGGATAAAGATGGTAAGACTCCTTTACATTGTGCAATACAAAATAATCGTACTGAGGTAGTAAATTTTTTGAAGGTAGCTGAGCTACCTGGAGAAAAGGAGGCAAGAGAACAAATAAGAAAAGCTGCAGAAATTTGTAGTGCCAGAAATGCCTACAAGGAAGGTAAAGAGCTATTAAAATCAAATAATAGTGAATTACAAAATAAAGCTCATAGCAAATTTAAGGAAGCTCATAAATTAAATGAGCAAGTAGAGAAGTATAAAGAATATATTCAACTGGCAAAAGGTATTAAGGATGGTAACGGTCACTTTGATAAGCGAGAATATAGCGAAGCATTAAATTATTATAAGAAAACTGCTAGTTTTTTAGGAGCTGATTTCTTTGTAGAAAAATCTCAAAAAGTTTTAGATTGGTTAAGCAATAAATTGCAAAAACAAACTGAAAAAACAACATATACTACTACTGTAAAAGCTCTACTAAAGGAAGTAATCAATTTTATAGATGAAGCCTTAAAACTTAATCCATCAAATATTAATGCTAATAATATCAAACTTAATGCTGAAAAGTAACTTGCAAAACATCAGACTGAAGTTTATATAGCAAAAGGTCAAGATTGTATGGAATCAAAACAATATGAACAAGCTCTAGAATTTTTTCAACAAGCTTTAGCTAATAATAATAGTGAAGAAATTCGTGTACTAAAAAAACAAGTAGAAGACATAATTGAAGAAAGACACACAGTAGAAGAAAAAAAAGCTATTGAAGTTGAACGTGCTTATAAAGAAGGTAAAAAGCTATTAAAATCAGGTAATAGTGAAGCCTACAATAAGTTTAAGATAGTACAGGATTTAGGTAAAATTATAGCTGAAGACTATATGAAGGCGGCAAAAGCCATTAAGTTAGCTAATCGTGATTTTGAAGCACAACAGTATAGTGTTGCATTAGAAAAATATAGTAAAATAATCGATAATCACAAAAACCTTGACTTTTTGATAGACGAGCTTTTTGCAAATAAAGCCAGGAAAATTTTAGAACAACTGGATTTAGAAAAAGCTCCTGGTAATGATACTAATGCAAAACTCCTAGAAATAATAATCAACTTTACCGATAAAGCCTTAAGCATTAATTTTGCAAATAGTAGTGCTATACAAACTAAATGGGAGGCTATAACCCAATTGGTTAAAGAGTTTAGTAATGAGCATGAGTATGTATTAGCCTTAGCATGTCTTGAGCAAGCCAAAGCTATCAAAAAACCATCAATAATTAAGCAAGAAAAATTTGAAATTTACAAAGCAGAAGCTGAGTATTTTATAAACTTAAAGCAGTATGAGAAAGCATATAAACCTATTAAAGAGGCTTTATTAAATAGCGATATTAAAAATCAAAATGCAAAAACATTAGAAGAATTAAAGTTTATAGCAGATACTCTTATTAAAAATTTATTGGAAGTACAAGAAGATAGTAAGCAAGGGGAAGAATTTTTAACAGTATTAGTGCAGAGTTTTCCTGAAGAGCAATCTGTTGGATATCGCTGTGCATTAGTTAGTTGTTATTTGGTTGACCAAAAATTTGCTCTTGCCAAAATACATGCAGAACAAGTTTTAAAATTTGATAAAGAAGATACAACAGCACAATATATTGTAAATATGTTTGCAAAAAAAGAAGGCAGTGTCCCAAATAGTGTAGAAATGCTTGGAAGCCAAGATGACTATTTATTTGATATTGATCATAACAATCTTTAGTAATTTTTGAAAAAAAGTATGGGATTTGAAATATCACTTAAGAGTCATAACACATGGATGGGTTTTTCTGGATCAAGAAGTTCCCGTGAAATATCACATCATAAGGGTAATACCAATTGAAATAGTTAAGGAGGTATAGTTAAACCCGTTGAATTAGATGACATTATATGGTATAAATAAGAGAAAAAATGTCAACAAGCCCATATAGTAAAGATTTAAGAAAAAAAGTAATAAGTTATATAGAAAAAGGTAATAGTCAAAGAGCGGCTGCCAAGATATTCGATATACATAAAAATACAATTAGTCGCTGGAACGTAAGGAAGAGAAAGGAAGGAACGATATTAGCAAAAGCTAGAGTAGGTTTTAAAAGTAAAGTTGATAAGCAAAAGTTAGCAAATTTTGTAAGAAATAATCCAAATATGAGATTACAAGATATTGGTAAAGAGTTTGGAATTGCGAGGTCTCAAACTGGAAGGATATTAAAACAGCTAGGTTTTAGTTATAAAAAAAAACCTTTACCTACATGGAGTCAAGTGTAGACAGACGAGCTGAATATTTAGAAGAGATCAATAAATATGATAAAGGGCAAATAGTGCATATTGATGAAAGCGGTATAGATACAGGTATTTGCCAAGATAGAGGCTGGAGTAAAACAGGAGAATTACTGATTGGAAAGAAGAGTGGGAAACACTATCAAAGAACTAATATCATAGCTGGCTTGGTAAACAATCAATCAATAGCTCCTTTTGTTTTTAATGGAACGTGCAATACAGAGTTATTTAATAATTGGGTTGAGAAGTTTTTAATTAAAGAGTTAAAAGCAGGACAAGTTGTAGTGATGGATAATGCTAGTTTCCATAAATCAAAGAAAACAAAGGAATTAATAGAATCAGTTGGTTGCAAGCTTATTTTTTTACCGCCATATTCACCAGACTTAAATCCCATAGAGAAGTTTTGGGCTAATATGAAACGATGGATTAAAAATAAGGTAACAGAAACCAGCAAATTATTTGAAATTATTACTATGTTCTTTGTCACCTAATTTTATGGGTTTAACTATATATTATAATATGGGAATATAAACTTGAGCAGGTAGTAAAATGGCAAGAACATTAATATTACCAAAAGGTTTTCATGAGCATGATTTCATATGCCTAATGAAAAAAGAGTCGCACGGAAGAAATCGCATACGCTTATTAGCAATGCATCACCTGCAATCAGGCAAGTCATTGAAAACTGTATCGATAATAGTTGGATCGCACTGGAAAACAGTACAATCTTGGCTTAGAAGATTTAGAAACTCTAGCTTTGATGGATTATTTGAATCACATAGGAGTGGTGCGTTTAGAAAATTCAATAGCTTACAAGAATCTTTTCTGTCTGATAAAATAAATATGTTGAGTGAAAGTAAGACAGGTGGTTATATAACAGGAAAGGAATTACATAATATGTTATTTGAAACATATGGTATTAAATGTAGTTTAAAAACAGTTTATAACACTATACATCGACTTGGTTTTAGCTGGATTACTTCTCGTTCAATACACCCAAAATCTAATCAAGCAACTCAAAATACATATAAAAAAACTTCGCCAATATGCTAAAAGTATTATTACCAAAAGATATTGATTGGAGTAAGGTTGACATTTGGTCACAGGATGAAACTCGAATTGGGCAGCAAGGTAGTTTAAGTCGCATATGGGCTAAACGTGGGAGCAGACCTAGGAAAGTAAGGCAACAACAATTTATCTCAACATACATCTATGGGGCTGCTTGCCATGATACGGGCGAATCTTTTGCGTTAATTTTACCATATACCAATACTGATTCAATGAATAAGTTCTTAGATGAATTTTCTTTGACTATTGATTCTGGTAGGCATGTTGCATTATTAACAGATAATGCCGGGTGGCATGCAGCGAAAAAATTAATTATTCCAAGTAACATTACCTTGGTACCGCTTCCGCCATACGCACCGGAATTAAATGCGATGGAACAAATTTGGCAGTGGATCAAAAATCACTTCCTATCTAATCAATGTTACGGTGTATACGAAGATATCGTTGCTAATGCTTGCTATGCCTGGAATCAACTTAGTAAAAATGTAACTTTAGTAAAATTAATTATGTATAGATAGTAGATTAATATACCGCGTTAATTGTTTCAATTGGTATTACACCAGCTAAGATTATTTGCAATAAGTATAATGTTTAGCCTGAATTCGATATAATAAGTTATTCCAAATTAGGTTATATCTATAAATATAACAGATTTTTTTGCTCCACTAATAGCTGTTTTCATTATTTTTGCAATATTGCTTATTTTTTCATTAGACCTTATATCTTGAAAATGTGATATAAGGTCTAATGTTTATGGTCATGATGATGGACGTAAAAACCAATTGCTGACAAGGTATTTAGGAATTCTTGGTTTTCTGCTAAATCATTTGGTTTGCCACTACAGCAGATATGACCATTTAAACATATTACTTGGTCGGAATTTTTCATTACCGTAAATAAATCATGTGAGATCATAAAAATTGTAATATTTAGACGTTTTTTTATTTGATTAATGATTCGGTAAAATTCTTGTTGGCTAGTAACATCTAATGATTGAGTTGGTTCATCTAAAATAATTAGATCAGGATTGTTCAGTAAGCTAGCAGTTAGCATTAACTTCTGAAATTGACCACCAGAAAGCTCAGAAATATCGTGATGCTTATAATTATCAAAATCAATAAAATTGCTCAATTCTTGCCAATCCTTGTTAGTACTATTTGAAGCTAATAAATACAAAAAATTTTCAGCTGTAATTGGTAAATCTGAAGCAAAATCTAATCTTTGAGGGACATAGCCAATTTTTAGATTAGGGTGAATTATTATGTTACCAGAGGAAGGGCGATCTAAACCTAAGATTAACCTAGCTATTGTTGTTTTGCCAGCACCATTTGGACCAATTAAAGTCGTTACTTCGCCTTTTTTGATAGTAAAATTAATATTGGTAAGGGGAATTTTTTTGCCAAATTGCTTAGATACATTACTGAACTTTATTAATATAGTATCTTCTGATTTAGAAATAGGCATTAGAATCCTTGCGAAACTTTACAAATGGCGTCATTGCAAGGAAGATCGTAGATCGACGAAGCAATGACGATGTGTTGCTAAATTTATGATAGTCTATTTAACAATTTCCCACTGCCCATCTGGTTTACGACAAGCTTGGCCATAAGCTTTCTCCTGCTTACCACCGACAACGACGGTTTGAGTATACTCACGACAATATTGCCCTTGATTGTTTTTAAAAGCTCTTTCTGGTGTTACATATCCGTAATTACCACTATCCGGATTACGCCACTCTACACTTTGACCACTAGAGCCAGTCTCCAATGCTTTTTGAGAGCTTAATTGTGCCAATTTTCTGTCATTCTCATCCATAGTTTGACCAATATGACCGCCAACAAGTGCCCCAATTAGAACACCTGCACCAGTTGCTACAAGTTGTCCTGTGCCTTTGCCAAATTGAGATCCTAAAAGCCCACCAGCTACACCGCCAATTAATGTTCCACCACCTTGTTTATTCATGCCAGAACAGCCGTACAACATTGTTGTTGCCAAAATAATTGCCGTAATTTTGAATGTTAAATTCATAAAAAACCATATAATTTTAAATTAAAGATATACAAAAAATCTTATTAAGTATCGTTAAATTTGATACACCTCTTGACTATAGTACACTAGCTGGATAATAATGTATTTTATATTATAAAACAATTGAAATTTTATATGACGACTTCAGAGCATCAAAATTTAATTAAATCGGCATCTTATGTATCTTTTATTTTAGCTGCATTCATCTTATTTATTAAATCTTATGGATGGATTGTGACTGATTCTCAGTCTATTTTAGCATCTTTAATTGATGCTATACTTGATATTTCATCGTCTTTTATTAATTTGATTGCTATTCGTTTTGCACTGCAACCCCCTGATTATCACCATAGATTTGGGCATGAAAAAATCCAAGATTTAGCAATTTTTTCACAATCAGTATTCTTTTGTGTTTCTGGTTTATTTATTTGTTTCTCTTCGATAAAATCTCTTATTGATAAATCTGTTCCAAGCAATATAGAGTCTGGTATCAATGTAATGTATTTGTGTATTATACTAACTTTTATTTTGGTAGCTTATCAAACTTATGTGATAAAAAAGACTAGTTCGGAAATAATAAAAGTAGATAAATTACATTATTTTACAGACTTACTAACAAATATTGCGGTAATCTTTTCTATAAACTTAACTACTCGTTTTTGGTTTATAGATTCATTATTTGGTATAGCTATTTCATTGTACATAATATACGCTTCTTATGCTTTGTTCAGAAAAGCTTTAAAAAATCTTATTGATGAAGAGTTACCAGAAAAAGATAGAAGAAAAATTATATCAATAATTAGTAGCTTTAAAGAAGTAAAAGGCATCCATGAAATGAAAACTAGATATGCTGCAAGTAAGCCGTTTATACAATGTCACATAGAAATGGATGCAGATATGTCATTATATAATTCTCATTATCATAGTGATCAAATTTGTAGTGCATTGCTATTAGAGTTTCCAGGGGCAGAAATAATTATTCATCTAGATCCATATGGTTATGAAGAAAAAGTTAATTACCGTGAAAAGATCAACAGAATTTAACAATTTTTTTATGGAGGAAGCTCTAAAGCAAGCACAATTTGCTTTAGATAAAAATGAAATTCCAGTAGGGGCTATTATAGTCAATAGAATAACTAACAAAGTTATTGCAAAGGCTCATAATATTGTTGAGCAAACCAAAAATCCGGTATTGCATGCTGAAATTGTAGCGATAAATCAATCTTGTCAGATTCTATCTAGTAAAAATTTATCAGATTGTGATATGTATGTTACTTTAGAGCCATGCGTTATGTGTTCTGGGGCAATATCTTTCGCTAGAATAGGTAGATTATTTTATGCGGCAAATGATCCAAAACAGGGGGCGATTGAAAATGGTGGACGTTTCTTTAATAGCAAATCTTGTTTTTACCGCCCTGAAATATATAGTGGCTTTTCGGCAAAAATTTCTGAAAATCTAATCAAGGAGTTTTTTTACAAGGTAAGATATCAAAAATGTAATCCCTAATCTTAATATTGTATGAAAGGATGGAGGCAAAATCCTCATAATAATGTATAATATATAATGTACATGAGCAAAATAAAGATAGTAATGCAACTTTTCTGAAACCTTTTATTAGCAAAATACAATGAATAAATATTTGATACTATTAATATTATTAATAATGCCTCTTAACTCATTAGCTCAACAACAAATAGCTAACCAGTTATCTAATTTTGTTGCACCAGTTACTTATTTTGTCGATCATGTTAAACAACTAGCTTTGCTTACAAATAACTTAATTAAATATCGACAAGCAAGTATAGTAGGAACTAGTGGCATGGGAAAAACCCAACTTGCTAGAATGTATTGTTATGAAAATCAAAATAACTATAAGCTTATTTGGTTTATTGACTGTAATTTAGATATTAATCAAGAACTACTAAAGCTAGCAAAAGTTATTAATAGTACTGCTAAATCTAATCTAATATCAGAAGATATAAGATTAGTCCGAAAAGAACTAATGAACTATTTATCAAATCAAGATAAATGGTTACTAATATTTGATAATCTAAAAGTAAATAAAAATAAGAAAGTTAAAGAATTCGTTGATTGGGAACATAATGGACATGTTATATTTTGCTCTCAATATAGTGAAATACTATCGAGTATAGTCAAAATGACTGCTTTTGGAAAAAATGATGCAATTACCCTTGCTAATAATATTCTAGAAAATCATAATTCCAAATTAGCAAAATTCTTGAACAAAGAGTTTGCTGGTTATCCTATCATGATAGTACAAGGGGCACAATTATTAAATAATGTAAAAGGTTTAGATAAAGTCGAATATAAGAAAAAATTCATCAATCAACAGACAAAATTAAATTAAATATTACATTAGCTATCAAGGAATTAAAGCCAAATGCTAAAAATTTGCTAAATAAAATAGCCTTAATAAATAATCAAGGTTTTTCGAAAGAACTTTTAAAAATTATCACTGATGATCCTAATACTCTGGATGATGATCTTTATCAACTATCTAAATTTGCCTTAATATCTAATATTGATTCTCATGAAACTAATCCTATCTTTGAAATGCATGATGTTATTGCTCAGAAAATAAGGGAGATAAGCGGAAATAGAAATAATAAAATATTATTAGAAGATATTATTTTAAAGTTACCTAAGCCTAAAGGTTCACAGATAGGGCATTTATTGAGAACCGCAAAAACTATTCCTGAAAATTTAGAAGCTCTGCTAAAAAGTTCTAAAAAATATAATATTAACATATATTCAATGCTTGATCTAAGAGCTGAACTGTTTGTTATATACGTCAATACTCAAAATATACATAAAGAAAGACAAATGATTGATTGGTTGGAACAAAAAGATAAAAAAGGTGACTTTAAGCTTTGGCAAATGTCCGAATACCAAAAATATTGTTACGCTAGATATTTAGGGTTAATAGGAGTGTATAATAGGATGTCATTAGCAAATTTTGAAATAGCCATTTCTTATTTCACTAGAGCATTAAACATTTTAGATACCCTTGGTGAAGAGTATGTTTTTTTAAAATTTAATCTTAATTCACACATTGCGGGGATTGAGGGATCTTTAGGAAATGTAAAAGCTATTGAGGAAAATTTAAAAAAAATGGAGGTATTATTTACACAAGGTGTACAAGAATCTGATATATTTATAATATATTATTTAAAGGCAAAATTATTTTTTATTAAAGGTAGATATCAGGAATCTTTAGATTACATCAATAAATCTATTGATGTAGTGGTGAAAAATGGATTTAATATTAAAGACCTACACCTTACCATTCCTTACATACTTAAAGCAGAAATACTAAATTTTTTGGGTAAATATCCAGAAGCTTATGTTCAAGCTCAGCAATTATATGACATGCATAAACCGGTAAAAAGTGAAGAACACGAAATATTTGGTCGTATTTATACCCAAATGGCAAAAAGTGAATTAGGGATGGGTAAAGTAGACCAAGCCTCAGAGCATGTTAATAAGGCTATTGACATATTTCTAGCTGATGAGCGTAGGAATCCTAAAGATGCAGATTATTCAGAAGATCCAAGTTTAGCAGCTAGTTATGTAATACAAGGTGATATTTTATTTGCTCAAGATAACGTAAAAGCCGCAATAGAGTCCTATAATAAAGCTTATACCGTATATCATTATTTATATAGGGATAATCGTAAAAATGTGGCACATGTTAGCTACTTATATAATCAAGGAGCTAAAGCATCATGTAAAGCAAAAGACTTATCTAGTTATAAATTTTTTGGTAATCAGCAAGTAAAAGAGTTTGGCATAAATCACTCCAATACGGTCTCTATGTTTAAGTATTGTAAAAAATATAATATGGATTTATGGGCAAAAGAAAAATAGATTAGGCAGTTTTTTGTTTTTTTATCTTGCTAAGCTTTATAATTTTTGTTACTATAATACATAAATTAAAGTTTGATTTATCAAATTTTTTTACAGGTAACAACTAAAGTTTTTATATAGATTATTATGATGAGTTATTTAAAATCTTTTCTTCACCTCATATTATTAGTATTTTTAATAAACCATACCGCTCAAGCTAGGTGGAGTAGCTATGAAGATGCCCCTATTGAGTTTAAATTTTATAATAAAGATATTAATATTAACCAAGATGGCACTTCTGAAGTAATAACAGAAATGCATGCAAAAATACTAAAAGAATCAGGACGCAATGATTTTTCCCAATATCGCTTGACTTATAATGAAAATAGTTCTGCAATTTCTATATTAGAAGCTAAAACTATTTATAATGGACAAGAATATATAGTCACTAAAGATATGATTGAGGATAAACCACTAGCCTTTTTTGGTAAAGGTTTTGATCAATTAAGACAAATAACCATATCATTTCCTAAAGCAGAACTTGGAGCAGAAATATATTTAAAATATAAGCATGTTGAAACAAAAGTTCCTGTAGATAATTTTTATGGTACTAGTTTATTTCTTAGTAGGAGAGGTTATGTGCAGGCAAGTCATACTAAGATCAATTCTAAATTACCTCTAAACATTAAAGTAAATGATCCAAAAGGCGTATTAAAAGTTATTAAAGATGCTGAGAGTGATTTTCATTCGGCAGAGATTATCTTAGCAAAGCCTGCTTACGATAACCTAACAAATGAACCAAGTCATGCTATATTAAATATTAAGCATACTACTTGGGTATCCTTGTCAAGTTTAACCAAATGGCAAGACTTGGCTAAACAACTTGCTCCTGGGTATTCTAGTGTAATTAACCAACCACTCCCTGCAATTTTCATGAATATAGCCGAATCTGCTGCAGACAAGAATACCGACGAAGAAAAAATTAATTTTGTCACTTCTGCATTAAATGAAAAAATCCAATATATGGGTGATTGGCGAATTGTATCAGGTCGTTTCTTTCCTAGAGATTTAGAAAAAGTAGCCAGTTCGCAAATTGGTGATTGTAAAGATTTTTCTGCAAGTACTGCTGCTATCTTGTAAAAACTTGATTATAAAGTTCAACCTATTTTTGTAATGCGAGGTATTACTAATTTTTCTAATCCAGATGCCTTACCTAACATGGGGAATTTTAATCATGCGATGCTTAAAGTAACTAATAAAAATGGCAAAGTATATTGGATTGATCCAACAAATCTTGTTAGTATGGCACAAGGAATTTTCCCAGATGTTGCTAATAAAATAGCATTGGTCTTAGATACTCAAGAAGCTGGTTATACCAAAGTTGCCAATATACAGCCTGAAACTTCACAAGCTATATCACGCGAGGAATTAGTTATAAAAAATAATATTGTAGAGTTGTCTGGTCAGTTTGATATGAAGGGAGAAGTGGCATCAAGCATGAGTGGTTGGGGATTATATTATTCAACTGAACAGTTAAAGGATTTTACTTTCCGTAGGTTGAGTGGAGAATATCTTAATGAAGAAGACAAAAAATTCTTAGAATTACCTGATCTTACTTCTCGTATTGTTAAAGATATTACAATCAAATATGCATTACAGCAAAGAAATAGAATTTCTAAAACAAATATGGGGGTTGCTTTAACTTCAAAGTCTAATAGATCAGATGATATCACCCATACAGCTTCTGACCAGATATCAGACATCTTTATAGGTATGCCTGAAACTAACAAGAAATATATGATTATCAAAAATATTATAGTTAAAGATTGTAAAAAATTAAACTTTGAGATTGATACTCCCTGGATATATGTGAATAGATCATGTAAATATCAGGATAAAGATACTGTATTCACAGATATAATAACCATAAAAAAGAGCTTGATTACCCAGGAAGAATTAAAAACTTCTCAGTATAAAAATCTTAAAACTAAGTTAGAAAATGAATTTGCTCAAGTTGCGATAATATTAGGTGAGTAAGCTGAGCTATTTTGTTTTTTTGTCCTACGTAAGACTCATCAATTGACTATAGCGGAAAAGCTATCTAAAATCAGCTCTACCTTCTATAGTCAATTCAGGAGAATTTGGGGCTAGGAGCGATGGAGCGACGCCTATAAGTAATAGGCGAGCATTGAGCGACGACGTCCCCAACTTCTCCTGAACTGACTATAACTTTCGATAGCTGTAAAGTAGAGTTGTACAAGAAATCTATTCTAATCTAGATAAATTTTTACTATCTTTTCGTCATTTTGTTATTATACTACAAGTTATGATTATAATGAACTATAATAACCATATATGAATCAACATATTGTAAATTCCTCTGCTAATTCCTCTGATTTTCTTGATGAAAAGCGTAATAACGCCCGTCAAGGAGGAGGGGGGGAAAGAATTGCATTGCAACATAAGAAAGGTAAACTTACTGCCAGAGAAAGGATAGAAGCATTGCTAGACCCTGAGAGTTTTGAAGAAACAAGAATGTTCGTTGAACATAGATGTGATAATTTCGGAATGGAAGAAAAGAAATTTCTAGGGGATGCTGTAATAACTGGACATGGTACCATAAATGGTAGGTTAGTTTTTGTGTATAGCCAAGATTTTACGGTATTCGGTGGCTCCCTTGGTGAGTATCATGCTAAAAAAATATGCTCTATACTCGATTCTGCTCTGGAGGTAGGAGCCCCAGTTATTGGGATAAATGACTCAGGAGGGGCAAGAATCCAAGAAGGAGTCGATGCTCTTGCTGGTTATGGTGAATTATTTCAACGCAATGTAATTGCTTCCGGTATTATTCCACAAATCACCTTAATTATGGGTCCTTGTGCTGGAGGAGCTGTGTATTCTCCTGCTTTAACAGATTTTATATTTATGGTTAAAAATACTTCCTATATGTTTGTAACAGGACCGGAGGTAGTTAAAACTGTTACAGGCGAAGAAGTAACCCAGGAACAGCTTGGTGGGGCAAGAATGCATACTACCAAGAGTGGTGTTGCTGACTTTGCTTTTAAAAATGATATAGAACTACTTCTAGAAACTAGAAGATTTTTTAATTTTTTACCTCTATCAAATCGTAGCCCACTACCATGTCGTCGTACTGAAGATCCAGCCGATCGAGTTGATATGTCTCTAAACACCTTAGTCCCAAATATTCCAAACAAAGCTTACGATATGAAAGAATTAATTGAGCGTATTGTGGATGAAGGAGATTTTTTTGAGTTGCAACCAGATTTTGCTAAAAACATTATAACCGGCTTTGGTTATATGGAAGGAAGGTCTATAGGATTTGTTGCGAACCAACCATTACATTTAGCTGGCTGTTTAGATATTAATGCATCAAGAAAGGCAGCAAGATTTGTACGTTTTTGCGATGCATTTAATATTCCGATAGTGACTTTAGTTGACGTACCAGGTTTTTTACCTGGTGTCTCTCAAGAGCATAATGGAATTATCAAACATGGAGCAAAATTATTATATGCGTACGCTGAAGCAACTGTACCGAAAATTACCATAATTACTAGGAAAGCTTATGGTGGAGCTTATATAGTGATGAACTCAAAGCATCTTCGAGGTGATGTTAATTATGCGTGGCTCAACTCAGAAATTGCAGTACTTGGAGCTGAGGGGGCTGCTGAAATAATATTTAAAGAAGAATGTAAAGACCCAGAATCAAAAAAGCAAAAGATTCAGGAATATAAAGATACTGTTACTTCTCCTTTTGTTGCAGCATCTAGAGGTTATCTAGATGATATTATAAAACCTCAAAACACTAGATGGCGTATATGTAAAGCACTAAACTTTCTTCAAAACAAGAAAGTACAGTTACCATGGAAGAAACATGACAATTTACCACTTTAGTAGGCTCTTCTAAAAACCAGATTAGCATTATGCTAGTACTACAGTTGTAGATTGAATGTGAGTGTTCACGGAAAAAAGGTTAAAGTATAAGATGTAATTGCGAGGAGGTTGCCAGACCGACGAAGCAATCCAGGAAAGTGATTAGAAATGGATTGCTTCGTTGACCTTACGGTCTCCTCGCAATGACGCTTGGTGATCAGGTTTTTTTATTCATCACAAAAAAATAGCAAAAAAATCGTGAATGCTCACATCTAAACTACAACTGTAATACTAGGAGGTTGCCTGCAATAACGAAAGTAATTCATATTTGGTCTTTTTGACGGAGAGACTAATTAGTTATCGCAGGCAACCTCCTAGCCCCAAATTTTCCTGAATTGACTATATCTAAAATCTCAAATCTTGCCTATAAGATAGGAAATGATTTTGAAAAAGAGATTGTCATGAGCAAGGGATAGCACAACTTCTATAGTAATCAATATTATAATGATCCATTCAAGTCTAGTAGAGTGTTTACAGTTTAAGTCATTTGACAAAATATTGTAAAGTTCATGAATCATATTTAGTCGATTATTAAGAATATTCTGACGAATTTGAATATCTTGGAACTCTGCAGTCATTAAGTATAAAGGTTCGTAACTAGGACGACGCCAAAAGAATTCAGGAGTATCCAGTATATCGCTGTGTAAATTAATTGAATATCGTTCGTTAAATAATATCCCAATTTGTTGAGATATTTCTTTTTTGGAAAGTGATACACTACCTGTACTGGCTAGTTCTTGTTGAATTGGGGTGGTTTTTACAATTAGATTACTTACCGATTTTTCTAGTACACTAAGCTTAACTGACTGAGCTAAAGCATGCGAGATAGATAATTTTATAAAAGTTGATTTATCGGCAAGAATGATTTGGTTTTTTTCTTCATCGATAAATGTTTTACCAGTAGTTTCATCATAATCAAAATAAATAAAGTCGGAAACTAGCTCGTCATTTTGATTAGTTTTAAGAGCTGCTATTTCTGCAAGGAGCATTTTTTCTTGGCTTTCTTCAGCTCCCCATATAGTAACGCAACCGAAAGGGAAAAAGAAAACATCGATAGGATTTAAATTTTCCCCTTGTTCTTTTTGAATATATAGTACATCATCGAAATATTTAGGTTCAAGACCGATTTTATTGAGGTTTATTACTAAATCGTTCATTTTGTATTCAGAAGTAGTAAAGTAGGAAGTGCATCTCATATAATAAATAATTTATGGCAAACAATTGTTGCTTCATTATGCTATAGTAGTTATAAAAGTTACAAAGTCAATTAAAATGTAATAGTTGGTAGTTATGTATGAAATATTAACAAATAGATCAATCATTGAAGTTTCTGGTGATGATGCGATGAATTTTTTGCATAATTTGATCACTAATGATATAAAAAATAACGATTATTGTTATAGCTATGCTCTAACTAACCAAGGAAGATATTTGTTTGATTTTTTTGTATTGAAATTATCGGCAACAAGGTTTTTTATTGATATAAATATTAATCAGTCTGATTTATTTAAAAATCACTTAGTGCAGTACAAGTTACGTGCTAAAATTGAAGTGAATGACTTAACTAACGCTTATCAGGTTATTTACTCAAAGCAGCAATTGCCACTTAATAGCCACCAAGACCCTCGTTATAACCAGCTTGGTTTTCGTTCAATTATTAATAAAGATGATTTTTTAACAACCACAGCAACAGAAGGCTTATATCAGCAGGATAAATATAATTTTGCCATAGTTGATGGCTATGATGATTTAATTGCCAATAGGTCTATTCCCATCGAATATGGGGCTGAGGAGTTAAATGCTATAAGTTACAGTAAGGGTTGTTATATTGGGCAGGAAGTTGTTTCCAGAACAAAATACCAAGGAGTTGTAAGAAAAAAAATATTTAAATTATCCATTAACATAGATTCCGGTAATGTTGGTAGTTTAGATATCGCGAAAGACGATGAAATTATCGCCAATAATATAAAAATTGGCGTAGTATGTTCAGCTTATCAGAACATGGCAATAGCTTTAATTAGGGTGGATGATTATTATTCATTAGCAGATACAGTTATTACTGTAAGAAACTTACCAGTTTCTTTGGCTGTTCCACCTTGGCTTTATAGCTAAGCCGATTAGCTATATATTCAAATGATTTGAGTATAATTGTGTCTATACTGGGGTTAAGCCTAATTTTGCATAACCACCACATATTTTTACAATGTTCTCTAACTCTTCTAATGCTGTACTACTTGCATCTGCTATTTTCTCTTTTTGATACGCTAATGCATATGTAGCATAATGTAGTGCTACTAATTCAGCTGCTAAAGTAGCATTTTTCTCGGCAAGTTCGTGTAATAATTCTCTTTCTTTAGCTAGCAAGTTAGTTAATGATTGCAATTTAGCAGTTGTCTGCTCAAGAGCCTTAATATCCTTGGACAATTCATCTTCAAGCTCTTCAATGGTTGGTAAGGATGTTTTAATATTTTCTGGCAAGCTTTCAGCCAACTTATATTCAGCAAGCCCAATCGGCTTAGTCATGTCTCGCAGTGCATATTCAGCCTTGATTTGTTCTCCTTTATCTTTACAAAGAATTAAGCCTATAGATGGATTATCTCCCGACTGCTTTAATAAATCGTCAACAGCTGATAAATAGAAATTCAATTGTCCTACATCACGAGGAGAAAATTTACCTGTCTTGAGTTCAATAATAATAAAGGCTCTGAGTTGCAAATGATAGAACAACAGATCAACATAATAGTCTTCATTTCCTATTGACAATTTATATTGTCGTCCTACAAAGGAAAAGCCTGCTCCAAGTTCAAGAAGAAATTTCTCCATGTGAGAAACTAATGCCCTTTCAACTTCTCTCTCATGAGCTTCATCGCCTATGCTGAGGAAGTCAAAAATATATGGATCTTTTAGAGTATAATGGGCTAAATCTGACTGCGGGGATGGTAGTTTATCTTTAAAATTTGTTATAGCTTGATTTTGACGTTTATGTAGAGCTAATTCAATTTGCATAACCATTACATTTCTTGACCAACCATATGCAATGGCGTGTTTAATATAAAACAAACGAGTTTCTTTATCTGCAATCTTATCCAAAAGAGTTAGATTATGATACCATGTTAATTGTGCAAGCACCTCTTGCACAAATGCAGGATCAGGATATTCTTTAGCAAATTGTTGCATATATTTCAGATTTCGAGTGCTAAATCCTTTCATTTCAGGAAAAGCAGATACTAAATCACGGCTAAGTTTGTCAATTATCTTAGCACCCCAACCATGTTGCTCTTGACGAGTTAAAATTTCGCTACCAAATAGTGGTATAAAATTATCAGCTCTTTATTAGACCTCTTGCATAACCTAATCTAATTGGTAATTTTGTTGTCAAAACTCGTCTCCGTTCCTCACGTACATCTTAGTACGCTGCGGTACTCGACTTCGTTTTTCCTAAAAATTCCTCAATTATCTTTAGGTTATGCAAGAGGTCTATTAACAGATCGGGCTGCTTGATAACGACTTATAGATACACGGGCTTTTAACTGTTCTAAAAACTCTTTATATTCTGTAGTGATAATATTTCTATCCATAGTGCTTCTATTAATTTATTGATATCCTAACTTATTACTATAGCTAATTTTATTGTATTCCTCTAATCATTTATAAAAATTTGCTCTAGACAAATTGGGAGATTTATAGTAGCAATACAAAATATCAGGAAGGTACAAGATGAGTAAGATTATATTTTTAAATGGATGTGGTTCTGCCGGTAAAACATCTATCGCAAGATCAATACAACATTTAAGTAAGGATTCTTGGCTTACTTTTGGTGTAGATAGTTTTATCAATATGATGCCATGCTCATATAATGATAAAGTATCTACTGAATATTTTACCTTTGTGTCAGGAACAAATGATCGGGGGGCAACTATGCGGGTTGAGAGTGGAGAAAAAGGTGAGCAACTTTTTGGTGTAATGCCAGATTTTGCCAATCTGCTTGCAAGCCGAGGAAATAATATTATTATTGATGAAGTATTATTTGATGACTCCGGTCTCAAATCTTACATAAAAACCTTGAGTAGCTATATTGTCTATTTTGTTGGAGTTTTCTGTGATCTTTCAGTGATGCAGGAGCGAGAAATTCTACGCTGTGATCGTGCGATAGGTTTATCGAATGATCAAATAGACAGAGTTCACGCAAGTAGCTTGCGTGAATATGATTTAACAGTTGATACTACCTCAAAAACAGCCTTTGCAAATGCCAAACAAATACTGGAATTTGTTGATAACAATCCTGCTCCTCAAGGTTTTATTACTATGCGTAAAATGGTATATAGCACAACTATAGTCAATTGATGGGAAGTTGGTGACGTCGTCACCATAGTACCCTACAATTTTTATTCTATAAGTATAAAACAGCATAAAAACGTCATTGCGAGAAGGCGTGAGCCTTACAACTGTTGAAAGTTAGAAGGTAAAGCGGGTTTTAGATAGGTTTTCTGTCATTGCGAGACCACGCAAGTAGGTCGTGGCAATCCATCTTTGGTTACTTTTATGGATTGCTTCGTCGACCTACGGTCTTTCTCGCTAATAGACGTTGACCACATACGACTTTTAAACTACCTGGTCTAAAACTGCTTCCTCTTCCAACTTTCAACAGTTGTGGTCTAGATTCCGCACCGAAGCGGGTATGACAACAGATTCACTCGTCCATATATGACTTATGGATTGCTCCTATATCTTAAATATCGACTAGTTCCTGATAGGTTACTTCCAAAACCTCATAAGATTTTGAACCTTTAGGAGTTGTAACTTCCACTATATCTCCAACCCCTTTACCAATGAGAGCCTTAGCGATTGGCGATACGATCGATACTCTCTTTTTAGTTATATCTGCTTCGTATTCTCCAACGATATGGTACACAACTACTTCCTCTGTTTCGTCATCGATCAACTTAACTGTAGCACCAAATTTTATGCTGTCACCTGAGAGTTTTGATGTGTCAATAATTTCAGCTCTTGCTACTTTATCTTCAAGATCTAAAATTCGACCTTCAATAAAACTTTGTTTGTCCCGTGCTGCATGCCATTCCGCATTTTCAGATAAATCCCCAAAATCTCTAGCTGTTGCTATAGCCTCAATTACTTTTGGTCTTTCTATATGCTTAAGGTGTTTGATTTCTTTCTCTAAGCTATCGAACCCTTTATGTGTAATAGGAAATTTCGTCATAATAATATGTCTTGTCTAAGTTAAGTTTTCTAGTATATTTGTTGTGTTAAACTTTGTCAAACAGCCCTTTTAGATTATCATGCAAACTAAAATATTTAAATTTGAGATACAACGCAAAACCTTCCATTTATACAGCTTGATTATACCACTATTTTATTTATTTTCATCTAAATTAATTATTACTACACTATTATTTTTACTTACTGCCTGTGTATTATATGTAGATATTGCCAGGAACTACAATTTATATATTAAAAAATTCACAGATAGATTTCTTAGAAAGTTTATGAGACCCGAGGAACAGAGCGGTTTATTTAGGTTAAGTGGTAGTAGTTTTATGGCAATTGGATTTTTTTTGACAGCTCTTTTATTTTCAAAAGGTTTAGCGATTTCGTCTTGGTTGATATTGATAATAGCTGATTGTCTTGCGGCATTAGTTGGTACTAAAATAGGTAAGCCTCTAGAAAATGGTAAGTCACTGGAAGGTTCTATTGCTTTTCTAATTTCTGCAATTTTTATTAGCATGTTGGTGTATTTTTTCATCGGTTATCATACTAGTTTTACTGTTATCATAATTAGTTCTGTAGTTACTGCTATTGGTGAATTTTATGCAAAAGATTTATTGATCAACGATAATTTATTAATACCTCTTACTTACTGCTTTTCTACGATTATATTCACCTTTATTTTAGGTTTATGAGAATTCCATTAGAATTTTATGAACTTCTTAGAACCCGGATTAATTTATCAGATATTGTTCGGCAAAAAGTAGTTTTAACTAAAAAATCTGGGAATTACTTGGGTCTATGTCCTTTTCATGTTGAAAAATCTCCATCATTTACTGTGAATGACGCCAAGAGGTTCTATTACTGTTTTGGCTGCACTGTTCATGGAGATGTTATAAAATTTGTTGCTAGCCTTAACGGTTTATCTTACAAAGAAGCAGCTATTAAACTTGCCAATGATTATGGCATTGAATTGCCTAAATTAACCGTAGAGCAACAAAAATTGCATGAAGAATCGGATGAACTACTTGATATCTTAGGGATGGCAGAAAGGTTTTTTACCTCACAATTGTCACAAGAAGTATGTAATTATTTACGTGACCGCGGTATTAGTAAAGAGGCAATTAAGGAATTTTCTATTGGTTTTGCTCCTCCGGCTAAGGAATTGCAGAAGTTTTTTGAAAAAAAATCAATATCTTTGAAAAAACTTCAAAAAGCAGGCTTAGTGGGCAAGGGAAATGATGGTACAATGTATGAGATATTTTATAACCGGATAATTTTTCCGATTAGGAATATTTATAACAAGGTAATTGGGTTCGGAGGACGAGTAATTGGTAATGGATTGCCTAAATATTTAAATTCTCCGGAAACCATATTATTTCAGAAAAATGAAACATTATATGGAGAGAATAATGCGATTAGTGTTGCTTATAAGAAAAACCATTCAATCTTGGTTGAGGGGTACTTAGATGTTATTGCCTTGCATCAGGCTGGTTTTAAAGAGACAGTAGCAAGTCTTGGTACTGCGGTTACAGAGAATCATTTGCAGAAATTATGGCGTGCCGGAGATGAAATAGCACTTTGTTTAGATGGTGATATGGCGGGGATAAAAGCTACTCAGCGAGTAATTAACCTAGTATTACCGTTGATAAATGGTAATAAGAAAATTTCCTTTGTGATGTTACCTGGCGGCAGTGATCCTAATGATATTATCAATAAAGATGGGGCAGGGGGCTTTGCCAAAATTTTTGATAAAAGGATTAATCTATCCGAAATGATTTGGCGTTCCGAATATGAAGGTAAGAGTTTTGTAACCCCGGAAGATAAAGCTATTTTGGAAAAGAATCTTGAAGATTATTGTAAGCAAATAAAAGATAGGACTCTTAGCCATAATTACTATAGATATTTTAAAGAGCAAATATGGCAAAATTTAATTAAACGTCAAAGTAAGGGAGGGGTAAGAAATTCAAATGTAATATTTTCAGCTCCTGACTATTCGGAAATTGAGATGTTAGAACAAGTTTTTTGTATGATGTTAGTAAAGTTTCCAGAGATAGTTAACAAGCAAGAAATAAAGGATTTTTTATTAACGTTAAATTTTCAAAACAAAATGCTTGAAGATTTTCGTGATTGGTATTTTGCAGAGATTATTAGCAATGATATGTTAGATCATGAGAATATTATTGATTTGGCAGAAAAAGCTGGATTTTATGAGACTTTTTCGCTATTGTCAAAATCTAATAATCTATTTCTAGATTTATCATTTAACAAGAATGATATAGATTCTGACTTGCTTTGGCAATGGTTGCATAAGAAACATCACCTAGTACTATTAAAACAAGAATATAGTTCCATTATTCAAAATGGAACGGATGAAGAATTGAAAAAAGCTATGCTATACCGAGAAGAAATTATGAGGGTCTCTAAAGAACTTTATAATCTAAACGAATCTTTTACTAATTGACTTAAGGTTTATAAATTATGACAGAAGTGAAAAAGAATATAGATGAAAAAGGCGAAGCAGTTGATAACTTAGTTAAATCAGCCAAAGCAAAAGGTAAGGCAGTTACTTATTATGATATAAATAAAGTTATTCCAATCACTAATAATATATCAGTAAATGATCTAGAAAAGGTAATATCAAAGTTTTCTGAGGCTGGAGTTGATATTATAGAAGGCGATGAAGATGAGATTAAACTTGATATTAATGTAGATGAAGAATTTAAACTATCTAATAATGTTGATAGTGAGCCTGAGGATGACAGTGAAGAAGAAAATATAGGCTCAACCGATGATCCAGTAAGATTATATTTACGAGATATGGGTGGAGTAGGACTCTTTTCTCGTGAGGCTGAAATAGAAGTAGCTCAAGATATTGAGGAAGGCAAAGAGATAATGGTTAAATCACTTTGTGAAAATCCAATATCGATGAAATTCTTTATTAAATGGCATGAGGATTTAGCTAATGAAAAAATCTTACTTCGAGATTTGATTGATTTAGAAGCTAATATGGTTCACGAATATTGTGGTAATTCTGAAGAAAATCATAATAACGATCTGGAATCAGACCATGAAGAGCATGAAGAAGCTAGTAATTTATCAATAGCTACTATTGAATTACAGTTATTACCTGCTGTTGTCAAGCGTATGGAAAAAATTGCTAAACTTTCTGAAGAGTTGTTAGTTGAAGCAAAAAAACATTATGCACGTTATCCTCAACCTAAGGGGTTGCAAGATAACAAAAAATATGCCAAGAATTTACAGTTAATAATTGTTGAAATTTCTGCTATCCATTTTCACTCTAAAAGAACGGAGGAAATTCTTAATAGAATATATAGTCTGAATAAAGAATTAGTGCATAAAGAAGGAAATTTTCTTAAATTAGCTGAAAAATATGGCGTAACTCGTCAATCTTTCCTAAGTGAATATATGGGAGCAGTAATTGATGAGAATTGGAAAAGGCAAATGCAAAAAAATAAAAATGCTAATTGGAGGAACTTCCTTGCTAAAGAATCTGATGTCACGGATCAAATGATTAGCGAATTAAGAAGCATGGAAGTGATTAGCGGTTTGCCAATTATTGAATTTAAAAAATTAGTGCATACCATACAAAAAGGTGAAAGACAGGTTCTTCGGGCAAAAAAGGCTATGATAGAAGCTAATCTTCGTCTAGTTATCTCGATTGCTAAAAAATATGCAAATCGTGGATTGCAGTTTTTAGATTTAATTCAGGAAGGAAATATTGGGTTAATGAAGGCAGTTGATAAATTTGAGTATCGTCGGGGGTATAAATTTTCTACTTATGCTACTTGGTGGATTAGACAAGCTATTACTAGAGCTATTGCTGATCAAGCTAGAACCATACGTATTCCTGTGCATATGATTGAGACCATTAATAAAATTATCCGTACTTCTAGGCAGATGTTGAATGAGTTAGGTTATGAACCAACTCCAGCAGAAATTGCCGCTCGCCTTTCTATGCCAGTTGATAAAGTACGTAAAGTGATGAAGATAGCTAAAGAACCAATTAGCTTGGAAAATCCAGTAGGCGATGATGATGGTAGCTATTTGGGAGACTTTATTGAAGATAAAAATGCTATATTACCACTTGATGCGGCAATTCAATCGAACTTACGGGAGGTCACAACTAGAGTATTAGCAACCCTTACTCCTCGTGAAGAAAGAGTTCTAAGAATGAGATTCGGTATAGGGATGAATACTGATAATACATTGGAAGAAGTAGGGCAGCAATTCAACGTTACTAGGGAACGTATTAGACAAATAGAGTCCAAAGCACTACGTAAATTGAAACATCCAACTAGATCTAAAAAACTTAGTAGCTTTCGTGGTGGTTCTAGAAAGCAAAATAATTCTTCTGAATCTGCTTTTGGTGGATAATTTTTGTGGATAATTTGCATAGGATTTTTGATAATTTGTATTTATTATAATCAAATATAAATTAATAAATTATTATTTGTTTACTTTTTGATTGAGATACCTTAATATTTAAATATAGTCAATTCATGGGAATTGGGTAGCATGAACGATGAGGACGCCTATGAGTAATAGGCGAGCATTGAGCGAAGGCTTCACCAATTTCTCATCAATTGACATATATCAATTTTTACAAATAAAGTGTTATATATGGTAAACTTACAGACCAAACTTAACTCATTAATGATTCAAAAAAATATTAATGCTGTAGAAATAGAAAAGAAAACTGGAATAAGTAGAAATACTGTTTATAGCATTTTGTATGGTAGCTCAAAAAATCCTAGTGCTAGTAATTTGCAATTAATTGCCAAAGCCTTAGATGTTAATTTGGAAGCTCTTATTGTTGACAGTGAAATAAACCTTGAGGTGCTAACTGTTGAGCAGATTAAAATCTTTAGCAAGGCTACTAGTATAACAATTAATATGTTAATTGAAAAAAATTTAAACTTTTCATTTACTAATCTTACAGCCCTAATAAAAGAAATATATGAATATGCTCTGAAAAAACAGTCTGTTGATAGTACATTTGTAGATTGGATGATTGAGAAATATCACAAACCTTAATTTTATCCGATCAGCATACCTATTAGTATTTATGAATTTCGTTCAGCAGGAAAGTGATTACACTATCTTTCTTGAAGAACATCGAGCATATAGAAGGAAGTAATTGATATGCAAAAATATTTAGACCCAACAAATGATAGTCTATTTAAGAAAATCTTTAGTGATCTGGAGAGGCTAAAAGAATTTCTTAATAGTATTCTTGATTTACCTGAAAAGCATAGAATTAAGGAAATCAACTTTCTTTCATTAGAACATTTACCTAGAATTCATCAAGGTAAGAGAAGTGTATTTGATTTGAAAGTTAAAGATGAGTCAGATCATTGGTACATTATCGAGATGCAGAAAAGAAATGAAACCGATTATTTAAAAAGATTACAATATTATTCTGCTCATTCATATGTTCAACAACTTACAGAAGGGGTGACTCACAATGATTTATTACCGATAGTAGTAATATCATTAATGAAATCAAAAATATTTGCTGAAGAAGTACCATATATAAGTTTTCATAAAACTATTGAGACCACAACTAAGAAACAGCAACACATATTTGATATATCGTATGTCTTTATAGAGCTTAAAAAATTTAAAGATATTA
This sequence comes from Candidatus Tisiphia endosymbiont of Ceraclea dissimilis, assembly GCF_964030735.1. Lineage (NCBI taxonomy): Bacteria > Pseudomonadati > Pseudomonadota > Alphaproteobacteria > Rickettsiales > Rickettsiaceae > Candidatus Tisiphia > Candidatus Tisiphia endosymbiont of Ceraclea dissimilis. The sequence goes on along the minus strand of NZ_OZ034917.1, from coordinate 19,708 downwards.
AGCAACCATTATTGAGTATTGCCGATGAGTGGTTACATCTATTTAAATATGCAACAAAAGAAAATACCCCCCCTGTAGGAATTAAAAGTAGTAAGGTATTAGAAGCTTACCATGTTATCGAGATGCATGGACTAACACCAGCAGAATACGACTTATATGTAAGATGCAAATTGCAGGAAGATGCGGAAGATATTGCTTTAGAAGAAAGCTTTAAAGAAGGCAAAGCTGAAGGTAAAGCTGAAGGTATTAAAGAAAACGCTATAGTTATAGCAAAGAAAATGCTGAAAGAAGGCTATCCTATGGAAGATATAAGTAAATTAACCGAACTAACCATTGAAGAAATAAAGAAGTTAAAAGAAGAATAGCCTATGAGCAAAGAAGTAACTGCTAATATGCCGAAGGAAATATGTATAGTCAATGTATCAAACAGTGGCATTGAGTAATCAAAAAATTCAAAATCTGATTAGCTATAAATTGACAAGTAATAAAATTTTCTATACTATTAAAATCTGATTTAATTAACCAGAGGGGATAGCAGTATTTATAAGCCTCCAAGACTTTTTTGCTCTTATTAGATGATAAAAACATTGTTCAATTTTCCTATTGTTAGAATTTATCTAATATTTCAGTTTATTACCCGCGTCCTATTAAGCTCATACGCTTTATGGCAACAACAAATAACCATATCTGATCTAGTGTCAATTTTTGTTATTGGTACTCTTAATGATCTAATATCTCTTTGTTATTTTTTACCGATAATTTTACTGCTGATCATTGGCTTCCATAAATTATTGGCTCGGCATAAATTGTTGTATTTAAGCTGTTGCTTTATTGGTTATTTCTGTACTATTGCTCTATTAATATTTATTACCATTGCCGAGATTATTTTTTGGGATGAGTTCGGTGTTAGATTTAATTTTATTGCGGTAGATTATTTAATTTATACCAATGAAATTATTGGTACTGTAAAAGAATCTTTGCCCTATATAGAAATATTACTAGCTATTATAGTGATTGCACTATTGATTAATTTTTACTTGAGAAAATATATAATTAATCAAGCAAGTACTATAATAAATAGTAAGAAATATATTCTCTGCACGATAATGCTATTTTTCTTTAGCCTACTGGCTTTTAATTTTTATAACCCTAATAAAATTGATATAAATTCTAATAAATATGCTATCGAACTTGCTAGAAATGGTCATTATCAGTTTTTCTCTGCCTTTTTTAATAATAGTTTGGATTATAATAGTTTTTATCCAGTAATTGATAAAAAACGGGCTTTAGATATTGTTCGCAACAGTTTATCAAAAAATGAAGAACTATACTCAGATGACTCTACTATAGCACGTTATATCAAAGCTAATTCTTCTAATAATAAAAAATATAATATTATATTTATTACCGTAGAAAGTCTTAGTAGCGAATTCATGGGTAAATTTGGCAATCAACAAAATATTACACCAAATTTAGATAGATTAGCTGAGCAAAGCATATTTTTTACCAATCTATATGCAGTAGGCACTAGAACAGTAAGGGGTTTAGAGGCTATTACTTTATCAGTACCACCAACTCCTGGTTCATCCATTATCCGCCGCCCTGAGAATCAGTCACTATTTAATATAGCTACTGTTTTTAGGAATCAAGGCTATGTTACTAATTTCCTATTTGGTGGCTATAGCTACTTTGATAATTTACAAAATTATTTTCACGGTAATGGTTATAACATAATTGATCGAGGCAATCTAAAATCCAATGAGATAAGTTTTGCTAATATTTGGGGAGTAGCGGATGAGGATATACTAATAAAAGCACTGGAGTTAGCTGATCAAAATTACCATCAAGGCAAAGCCTTTTTCTCATTAATTATGACTACCTCTAATCATCGCCCTTATACTTTCACCGAAGGTAGAATTGATTTGCTGTCTGGTAGTGGGCGTAATGCAGCAGTTAAATACACCGACTATGCTATTGGTAGGTTTCTTGAATTAGCCAAAACTCACCCCTGGTTTGATAATACTATCTTTGTTATCACGGCTGACCATTGTGCGTCAAGTGCTGGTAAAACTGATTTACCAATTAATAAATATCACATACCTCTATTAATATATGCTCCTAATATATTAAAACCACAGATAGTTGATAATTTATCAAGTCAAATTGATATTGCCCCTACTATTTTGGGATTATTAAATTTTTCATATAATAGTAAATTTTTTGGTCAAGATATATTAAATACGCCGGCAAACAGGGCTTTTATCAGTACTTACCAATTGCTTGGGTTTATGAAGGATAATCATTTAATTATCTTACGCCCACAGGAGCAACCAAAAACTTATAAATTAGTTGATGAAGATATAGTCAATTCAGGAGAATTTGGGACTAGGAGCGATGGAGTGACGCCTATAAGTAATAGGCGAGCATTGAGCGACAACGTCCCCAACTTCTCATCAATTGACTATAAAATAGAGATTGATAATATTCCTCGTCTAGTAGAAGAAGCTATTAGTTTTTATCAGATAGCTTATGATTTATATATTCATGGTGAAATGAGGGAATAGATTACTTGATTTGTATCTAATAGTAGAGTATCTTAAAAGTAACTCTGCTATTCGGTGCGATGATCCTGAGAAACTACAAATTAACTCTTAATTTTTTCACAAGCATTTTAGAACAAGAATATCACCATCTCAATCTTTGGTATTTTGTTAGTTTCATTTGTGGTATTGGTACTTATTTTACCTTAAGTAAGGAACCTTCTTTTATATCTATTCTAACTATTTTCACAATTTCCTTATCGCTACTAATTTTAAGAAACAATATATTTGGGCGATTTATTTCGGGAATAATTATCGCCTTTTTTTGTGGTATGCTAGTTGGCAAATATCGCGTATCAAATTTACATGTTAGTACTATTAACAATCCAATAATCTCAAGAGTAAGCGGTATCGTAGAATCGATGAAACCAACTACTCATGGTATGCAGGTTATATTATATCAAGTAAAAATTCAGAAACTTAAACAAGTTTTACAAAAAGTCAGAATAAGTATGCCGGCAAAATATGCCCAAAAAATTAATATTAACGATAATATTAGCCTAGTGGCAAGGCTTTATAAACCACAAAGCAGTATTCTGCCGGGTGGTTATGATTTTGGCTTTTATGCATATTTAGCGGATATTAATGCTACTGGCTATGCACTGTCCCCCCTTAAAATTATAGCACATAGTGATCTCTACACTAATAGTTTTGTCTATAAAATTAAAAAAAATATTTACAACCGCCTGATTCAAATACTTGGTTCTATAAAAGGTAATTTCGCCGCTGCAATATTACTAGGTGAAAGCAAAGCCATCGATCGAAAATTAATGAAAGAAATGAGACAAAGCGGTATATCCCATATACTTTGCGTTTCCGGCTTACATTTATCATTGGTAGCGATGCTGTTTTTTATATCCACCAGATTCTTGTTAAATTTATCAAACTATATTGCTTATAATTATGATATAAAGTTAATTGCAGCAATTTGTTCTTTAATAGGAAGCTATGGTTATTTGCAACTAAGTGGCATGCAAATTGCTGCTACCAGAGCCTTCATTATGACAGCAATCTTTATTTATGCGGTTATGATAGGACGCAAGCCATACCCTCTAAGGTCATTAGCAATTGCGGCGTTCGTCATATTATCAATGAATCCAGAATATATATTTCACCCAAGCTTCCAATTATCTTTTGTCGCAGTATTATCACTAACTGCTGGTTATGAATTTTACATAAGGAATCAATGGATATTAGGTGAAAGCAAGGGCATATTTTCTTCAATCAAATTTTATATTGCCTCTAATATTTATTCAAGCTTCCTTGCCGGTATAGTTACTGCTCCCGTTGTAATAAACCAATTTTATACATTTCCTACTTATTCTATTCCGATGAACCTTATTGCTATACCAATAATGTCTTTCTTTTTGATGCCATTATCTATTATCTCGGTATTTTTAATGATCTTCGGTATAGACCAGTACTGTCTAAAATTAATAGGTTTTTTCATTAATATAATTATTGAAGCGGTGAAATTTACTAACACGTTACCATTATCAGTATGGTATTTTGGCTATATAAGCCAAGTTAGCTTAATTACTTTCTTATTTGGCTTTTTATGGCTTTGTTTGTGGAGAACTAAATGGCATTTTCTTGGGCTAATTATAATTATTATATCAGTAATTTTAATGCTGAACTCTCCTAAACCTAATGTCATATTTGATATAAATTTAAACGCTATTGGTATAAAAAATAGCAATGGTGAACTTGACATTTATGCTATAGTCAATTCAGGAGAATTTGGGGCTAGGAGCGATGGAGCGACGCCTATAAGTAATAGGCGAGCATTGAGCGACCCGTCCCCAATTTCTCATCAATTGACTATAATGAAATGCCAGAATTTAAACGTATATATTGGGCTAACTGGTTTGGTCAAAAGGATGCTAAAATATTTCCCTTAAAAATTCCCTTAGAAAAAAATATTTTTACTTCCCATGGGTACACAATTTTGATAGATTCTAGTTTGATAGATTTGAAACAAGTTACTCCGAATGAAATATGTAAAAATGTCGATATATATATTAATCTGCTAGGTAACAACCAATGTAAAGGCAATAAGATTACTGTTAGTAGAGAATTTTTAAAAGAATTTGAAGTAATAATGATATTTTGTAATCAGCATCAATGTACCATTAAAACCAATAGTAACAAAAGATTTAGTTTTAGGTAAAAATATATAGTACCCTACATAAGAGTCATTGCGGTATCATGTAAGTAGGTCGTGCAATCTATTGTTTTTGGATTGCTTAGGAGGCTTACGCCTTCTCGCAATGACGCTTGAATTGCATTCCTGTCATTGCGAGGATTACACAAACCTCAGGTGTCATTGCGAGACCATGTAATGGTCGAAGCAATCAATTACTCAAGCTGTAGTCAATTGATGAGAAGTTGGGGGCGTTGTCACCGTCGCTTGCCTATTACTTATAGGCGTCGCTCCATCGCTCCTAGCCCCAAATTCTCCTGAATTGACTATAAATAACATTAATTAAAGATATTTTTATGCCATTAGAAAAATTTAAATCAGATATAGCTGATATTGTTGGTGAATCAAAGGAAGGATTTGTAGAGGAAGTAAATCGCTTAAAAAGTCTGCTCAATTTTAGCTTTGATTCGCGATATGGTTCTGAACTTGCCAAAGCTGTAAAAAAGATGGGCATAGAACAAGAAACAGTAATACAGGTATCTTTGGATGATGATACCGCAAATGTACTGTCACCAACTGAAAAAGATATTGGACAAAATTTTGGTGAGTTTAAAGGCAATATTGGTACCACTCTCAATGCTCATGGCGAACTTGCTAAAGGATATGCTGCTGAATATGCTCAAGGACAACCTCACTTAGATAAATTCGGTCAGCAAGCTAAAAAAATGAATGTGTTAATAGATGAATTACCACATAATTCTTTGCAGGAAGCAACTGAACAAATTGAAACCATTGCCACTATTGAGGCTGGTACAAACAAAATATATTCGAAATTACAATCTTCCCCAAATGATCTAAAGCATACTATCCATCCAGAACATATTGTAACTATCAATAAGTTAGGGGCAGGACTTAGGAAATATATTGAATCATTTGTTAAATCGCCTGAAGAACAAAAAGAAGCTTTTATGCAAAATGGGGTTGAGACGATTCAAGCTATTGATAAAGCTAATAAAACTGATGGATTGCAAAATAGTAAGACTGCATTAGAGAAAATATTAAGCAAGTTTCATAGCACAGAAACAGTGGGTTCTAAACTATATCACCGTCTAATAAAAGTTCTAAAGAAAGACGATATATCTGTAAGCAACACTATTAAACCCGATACTACCCCTTATAACACAAAACACTCTAATAAAGATAAGGGGCGGTAGAGTTTTGGCAATGGAATCATACTGTTTGGCAAAGATATCCTTAAATTAATTTGCAGAACATGACGTAAATTGATTGAGAAATTCAAAATCTTCAGTTTCTAGAGACAAAATCTCTGGTAAACAGATTTTAGCTGTAAAGTTATTATCTATACTAACCTTAAGCAATAAAATTATTCTGATATTATTACGTTCAGGGTTAATACGCTTTTTCAGCAAATCGACTATTTGACATAATTCAGAATGATTTTGTGGGTACAGTTTTATCTCTAATCGTTCTTCATTTATTATATCATCAATAGTTGCGAAACTTTTAGCAATTAGTCTTATTCCTCCAGCGTCTTTAAACAAATCACAACTCACTACCACTAAACTTTGAACATCGAGTAAATGAACGAAATTCTTTAATATTTCTTCACTATAAATAGTCAGTTCAAAAATGCCAAATTGATCAGATAGTTGTAAAATGACAAACCTGCCGCGAGATGACATACGTGAATCCTTTTTTTGTATTACACCAGCTATCTTTATCTGACTTGAACCATCTAGAAAGTCATTTTGTAGATTAATTGAAGTCAAAATATTAAGCCGGGATAGCAAATCTTGATGTTTTGATAATGGATGTAATGTAATAAACAGCCCTAATACCTCAAATTCATAGCAAGATGCAGTATTATTATCCAGTGGTTCTGCGTCAATTAAAATTTGCTGATTTATGGAACTTACCTTAATCAGACTAAATTGATCAGAAATTTTTTCGGCATGATAGGAAGAAGCATAAGCTAGAAGTTTAGAGATACTTAATAATAACTGATTACGATTAGAATGTAGTGTATCAAAACATCCAGCTTTAATAAGATTTTCTAATAATTTTCGATTAATTGATTTAAGCGGTAGCCTTTCAATAACATCTATAATATTTTTAAATTTACCATTTTTAACTCGTTCTTCTACTAATATTCTACCAAAATCAACCGTAACGCTTTTAATAGCAGCTAGGGCATAAATTATCGATTTAGGATTTTCGACATACTCTTCAGCTTCTTGTGATGTAGCTATAGTACTAAAATAACCAGAGGAAAGATTGATATTAGGAGGGATAATAGCAATGTTATTATTTTTGGCTTCTTGAATGAATAGATTGATTTTATCATGGTTATTTAGTTCAAGATTTAAGCATACTACCAAGAATTCAGCTGGGAAATTAGCTTTCAGATAGGCTGTTTGATAAGATATTACTCCATAAGCTGATGCGTGGGCTTTATTAAAACCATAGCTAGCAAATTTAGCGACCGTTGCAAAAATGGATTGGGCTTGCTGACGTGAGATGCCTTTGGCTATTGCCCCTTTCACAAAACTTTCTTCTTGTTCTGCCATTTCGGATTTTATTTTTTTTCCCATAGCTTTACGAAGTATATCTGCTCCACCTAAACTATAGCCTGCCATTTCTTTGGCAATTTCTAAGACCTGTTCTTGATAGATAATAACTCCATAAGTTTCTTCTAGAATTGGTTTAAGCATCTCATGCAAGTAATCCGGTTGTTGCAAACCATGTTTACAAGCAATATAAGTTGGGATGTTCTCCATCGGACCAGGACGGTATAACGCTCCTAACGCTATTATATCTTGAATGGAGTCAGGTTTAAGACGCCTTAAACTATCCTGCATTCCGTTGCTTTCAAATTGGAATACCCCAATAGTTCGACCACTACATAGCATTTCATAAGTTTTTTGATCATCAAATAGCATATTAGTAAAATCAATATTTATGTTCTGCTCTTTTAGCAGTTCTAAACATTTAGTAATGACAGTTAGAGTTTGCAGTCCTAAAAAATCAAATTTAATTAAACCAGCAATCTCAGCATATTTCATCGAATATTGTACTACCAACATTTCCGAGTTTAGGTCTTTATAAACCGGTAATATTTCTACTAAATCTTTGCCAGCTATCACAATTCCTGCTGCATGAGTAGAAGCATGTCTATTAAGCCCCTCAAGTACTAAAGATGTGTCCAGAACTTGTTTGATCAGCTCCTCTTGCCCATCTAAATTATACAAACCTTCACCACGTGCTGCTATGCTTAACTCCTTTATTTCCTTAATAGCCTGATTTAGTGTAACAGGAGAAACAGCATTAAATGGTACAAGATCAGTTAAATATTCAGCATATTTATAAGGTAAACCAAGAACTCGTGAGACATCTTTGATCACAGCTTTTGCTTGCATCTTACCAAAAGTGATGATTTGTCCAACTTTGTTATCCCCATATTTAGAACATACGTAATTTATAACTTCCCCTCGTCGCTCTTGACAAAAGTCAATATCAAAATCTGGCATTGATATACGTTCTGGGTTAAGAAAACGCTCAAATAATAGACCGAACTTAAGAGGATCAAGATCAGTGATTAAAAGACTCCACGCAACTACTGATCCTACCCCAGAACCTCTACCAGGACCTACCATAATACCTTGTTGCTTGCTCCATTTTATAAAATCAGAAACTATCAGGAAATAGCCAGAAAAATCCATTCGACAAATAATATCTAGTTCATAATTAAGACGAGTTAAATATTGCTGTTTAACATCTTCCTGCTCATCTATGGCAATATTTTCTCGTTTAAATTTTGTAGCAAGTCTTAATAGTAATCCGGCTGTCGATTCTTTTTTAATTATGTCTACTTCATTAATATTTAGACTAGAGAAATTTGGTAACATTGGTGGATTAGCATGTGCCATAAAATAGCATCTTTGGGCTAAATGTACCGTATTCTGTACAGCATTAGGTAAATCACTAAAAAGTTCTAGCATTTCTTTTGGTGATTTAAAATAACATTCGTTACTTACCTTTTTACGATCCTCCACTTCTTTACTAACCCCAGTAGATATACATAATAATACGTCATGGGCATCATGCATATTAACATCACTAAACAATACTTTATTGGTAGCAACTAGTGGAATACCAAGATTACTGGCTATTTTTATATAACTTTCTTCTATAGATTGTTCTACTGCTAGATTATGTCGCATAATCTCAAAATAGAAACGATCAGCAAAAATGCTTTGTAGCTTAGTTGCCCAAAAAATGGCTAATTCCTCATCCTTAGCAATAAGACTTTTACCAATTATACCATCAGTATAACCGGATAAAATAATCAGCCCTTCCTGGTACTTAACTAAATCATCAAAAGTAATATGATTGCAAATTTTACGATCATTTTTAGTAAAACTATCACTAACCGCCTTTAGCAGATTCTTATAACCAATTTCATCCTTGGCAATAAGCATAATTTCACAAAAACTATTCTCGGTAAAAGCAATATTTACAATTGCCGCATTTATAGGTTGTATTCCTGCTTTACAGCTAGCTAGAGCAAATTCTAACGAGCCAAATAAATTCCCCCTATCGGCTAAACAAATTGCTGGTATTTTATGCAATTTAGCTAATTCCACTATACGATCAATTGTTAAAGCACTCTCAAGAAATGAATATGAGCTTTGTACTCTTAAGTGAATGAAATCAAACTGCATCTTTTATACCAATAAGATAATATTTAAATCCAAGAGCCTTTAGCATATCTCCATCAAGAATATGCCTGAGATCAAGAATTATAGGAGATTTAACTTGATGGCGAATAAGCGACCAATCTAAATCTTTAAACTCCGACCATTCGGTAGCCACTATAATTATATCACTATTTTTGCATGCACTAAGTGCTGAATCAGCAAAAAATACATTTTTTACTTCTTTTTTAGCATTATTCATACCTACCAGATCGAAAACTCTAATATTTGCTCCTTTATCAACTAAGATTTTGACGATCTTAATAGCTGGACTCTCTCTAACATCATCCGTACCAGCTTTAAAAGTCAGGCCCAATACACTAATAACTCTATTATGTAAATCGTTGCCTATGATATCATGAATTTTATCTACCATATCATATGGTCTCTGATAATTACTATTTATAACAGAATTAACTATTTGAAAATTACATTGATAATGTTTAGCTATTTGTCCAAGTGCTAACATATCCTTAGGAAAACATGAGCCACCAAATCCGGGTCCAACATTTAAAAATTCTTTACCTATTCTCTTATCTAGTCCAACCCCACAAGACAGATCCTTAGTATTTGCCCCCATTTTCTCGCATAAATTTGCCATCTCATTAATAAAAGCAATTTTGGTCGCTAAGAAAGCGTTTGAGACATATTTAGTAAGTTCTGCAGTAACCAAATCAGTACTTACCATAGGTATATTCTTGGTAATCAAAGGTCGATATATCTCTTTTAGTAAATCTTCTGCCTGTTTATTATTGGTGCCAATTAATATTCTATCAGGGTTTAAAAAATCCTCTATAGCAGTACCTTCTCTAAGAAATTCAGGATTTGAAGCAACGGAAAATTTAAAATTCTTGTTATTTAAATAATCAATAATTTGGTTACATGTTGTTGGAGGTACAGTCGATTTTATAATAATCAAACAATCATCTTTAATCCATGGGCATAAATTATCGATAGCAGTAAATATATATTGTAAATCAGCTTTTCCTGAAGGTAGAGACGGCGTTCCTACCGTAATAAATACCGCTTGTGAATTTTGTAATTCAGCCGAATAGCTAGCTGTAAATCGTAACTTACCAGATTTTACTAATGGCGGTAAATATTCAGCTAGTTTTGGTTCATAAATTGGTAAAATATTTTTTTTTAATTGGTCGATCTTAGAAATATCACTATCTAAACAAGTAACGTCGTGTCCTAGGTAACTCATCATTACGCCAGATACTAGCCCAACGTAACCAGTACCTATAACATGAAGTTTAATATTCATTAATTATCCTTATATACTTAGTGCAACAACTTTGTTATGCTATAATGCTATATTTAGGAGGTTGCCTCCTAACCCGATGTCATTGCGAGCGAACGTATGTGAGCGTGGCAATCCATGAAGTTTGTCATATGGATTGCTTCGTTGCCGCAAGGCGGCTCCTCGCAATGACGTTTGGCTAAAAGTATACATTAATTGACCAAATACTAAATAATAAAATGATGCTCATTAAAAGATTTTTCATCAGCCTAAGCGTAATAGTTTGTATAGTTGTAGTAACTTTAAGTTTATTAATATTAAGCGGGAGTAAAGGGTATTTAGATAAGCCTATTAAGAAGGCAATAGAATTTTACCTCGATAAAAAAAATACCAAAATACGAATTGGTAATTTACAGATAAGAAATAACATTTTGTCAATCGATAAAATCTTTATGGATTTAGCACATAACACCCAAAGTGAGATTAACGATTTCAAAATCAGTTTTTTTATTGATGATATAAGAAACAAACCATTGCTTGTTAGTATTGTTGATATAGATAGTTTTTCCTTAATTTCTAAAGATAATCAACCTATAATAGATACTAAAATATCTGCTAAGTATATTGTAGATTTTTTTGAAAATAAGATTGAAACACAGTTAAACCTAAGTCCTATAAAAAATATTACTCTACTCGATAGTTATGGTAAGAAATTACCGAAGGGGGAAGGGCTTTGTTCTTATGAAAGTAAAATTTCTACAGCTTCGAAGAAGTTAATCAATTGCAAATTAACATTTGGTGAACAAGCATATCTATCATTCAATAGTATCTTGGATGGTAGCATAATTCAAGCTAATGGTAATGTTGAAAATATTCCTATAATGATTTATCAGATTGCTGAGAAAATTATCCCTGATAATCAAGTAATTTTATTTTTACAGGAATATATTAAAGATGGGTATATCAGAAATGGAGAATTTGATGTTAATTTTGATAAAAATTCTTTAGAAAACAATAGACCTCTTGCAAAACTCGCTTATGCTGAGGAATTTGAAGGAGACGAGGAACGCAGAACCGCGGCGTACTCTAGTGTACGTGAGGATTCGAGTACCGCATCGACGTCCAAATTACCAGCAGAAGTAGAGTTAGGCAAGAGGTCTAATATTGCTCTAGTAAAAGCCAAGCTGCATGTCGTAGACCTTGAATATAAATACGATGCAGATTTTCCATCTTTAAGAAAAATTGATACAGATATTACTATATCTGGAGCCTCGGTTAAGTTTATACTAAATCGTGCATATAGCGGTAACAGCCTTATTTCCAATGGAGTAATAACCTTTGATTGGCAAGGGATGGATAAATCTAATTTTGTCATCAGTGCCATAGCTAAGGGACCGGGTATCGACCTAATTGATTTTATGTCAAATGAGGATTATAACCAAGTAAAAAAACAAGGAATTGACCTTAGAAAAATTACTGGCACCGCTAATTCAAAAATTGGCATAATAGTACCGATTAGTCCAGTTATAAAAAATACCTATGACATCTCTACGATAATAACTGGAGTAAATGCTAAAGCATTTAGTGACAATATCATACTAAAGAATGCAAAAATAACCGGAACATTTAATGGTGATAAGCTAAACTTAATAGGTACAGGTAAAATTAATGACTATGACAGTAATTTTACCTATCAATATAATATTGATAATAATAACCATGATGATTATCAGCATCTATTAAAAGTAAAAACTACTATTGTCGGTAATAACCAGAAATTTGGTATATTCAAGTTAATTTCAGGTAGTAGTATCCTAGATTTTGAATATAAAGAGCAACGAAATAACAGAGGTCAATCTAATACCGGCTTCATTAAAGCTAATGCTAATCTCAAAAATTTGGAATTTTATATTGATAAAATATCTATACATAAAAAGATTTCTGATGAAGCTAAACTTGTGTTAACTGGTAAGTTATATGATGGTCTAAAAGGTGATATTAATTTTGACCTTTCAGGAGCAAATAACTTAAAAATAGTTGGCAAGGCTAAAGTGCAAGATACTAAGTATGATGTTACTTTACCGATTATTGCTTATGGTACAACTGATCTAGTAGGAAAATTGCTTGTAGGTAAAGATAGCTTAAATGCTGAAATTCAGGGGAAACGACTAGATCTGTCTGGGTCTAATATGATGCAATTTTTAGAAAAAGAAGGGGAACCACAAAATATTCATCTAAGAGTTGATATAGATAGGGTAAGGTTAAAAAATAATATAATGCTTGATAAGCTTAATTTACAAATTGATTGTGATAAAATAAAATGCTTTTCTGGTTCTTTAAATTCAAAAATTGGCACTAGATCTTTTAAAATGCTACTTACAGAAAAAAAAGATATGGAACAATGGATAGTTACCTGTGATAATGCTGGAGCTCTATTTAGAGGTATTGGCATGTATAATAACATGAAGTCTGGTATTATAAATCTAACACTTGATACAAAAAGACATGAGGTTAAGAAGGGCGAAATAATACCAATCTTAGATGGGACATTTGACATAAAACGTTTTGTTGTTACTGATATGTCTTTTCTAACTAGAATAGTATCATTTGTTTCGTTTCCAGGTTTTATGAGTTTTATATTAAATAATAAGGATATCTTGTTTAATAATATGACAGGTAGCTTTAGTTATATAGGTAATACCGTAAGTATTGCTAAGACATCAGCTACTGGACCATTTTTTGATTTTACCATGAAAGGTACAATTGATACTAATAAACACCAAATAAAGCTTAAAGGTAATGTAATACCTTCTTTCTTTTTTGCTAGTACCATTATCACTAAAATACCAATAATTGGTAAAGTATTTTCAAAGGTTGCTCCTTATTCTGTAGAGTTAAAATATAAGGACTAATAAAAATCGTATAGGATCAACGTCTATTAGCGAGGAACATAGGGTGAAAATTGTATTTTTGCAATGCTACTATCCCAGTTATTGGGTTGTGTTCTTAAAACTTTAGTACTCCATTAGTAACTCACCTTACTCATGATTTTCTTCCCAATTCAAGCTATGATAGTCAAAGTATATATTGGCTGTTAGACATGCTGAAAGTTTTGTGGTACTTACTAGTACTACAGTTGTAGATTGAATGTGAGTATTCACGGAAAAAAGGTTAAAGTATAAGATGTCATTGCGAGGAGGTTGCCAGACCGACGAAGCAATCCAGGAAAGTGATTAGAAATGGATTGCTTCGTTGACCTTACGGTCTCCATAAATCAATTAAAGCTGGTGAGTAATTGGAACCTTCAATTAATTCAGCCAATTCTTTACTACCAAACTTAGACAAGGCTGCCTGCATCACTTGATACATCCTTGAATTTACCCAGTGACTCAGATTTACGTATTTCCTCAGGCATGTTAACTAGCCAGTCATTACCAGAGGAAGTATTGTTAGCTTCATAGTTATTAGCAATTACTTCTTTACTCATAGGTTATTCTTCTTTTAACTTCTCTATTTCTTCAAGGGTTAGTTTTGTATATTTAACTATTTTTTCTATTGGTTCATTATCAATTAACATTTCTTTTGCTACAATTATAGCTTTTCTTTCTTCGCCTCTAGCTTCCCCTCTAGCTTCGCCTTCCTGGAAACTTTCTGCTAAAGCAATGTCTTCTGCATCTTCCTGCAATTTACACCTTATATATAAGTCATATTCTTCTGGCGTTAGTCCATACATATCGATAACTTGGTAAGCCTCTAATACCTTACTACTCTTAATTCCCTTAGGTGGACTATCCTCTTCTGTCGCGTGTTTGAATAGGTGTAACCACTCATCGGCTACAGTCAATAATTCGGTCTTATTAAATTTTCCAAGCTCTATAAAAACATACGATATATCAAAAAAATGTTGTGTATTGGTAGTTGTCTCAATAATTTTATGAGAACTTATATAAGGTATGTCTTCACCAGCTTTACCAAATATTTTGTTTTTTATTAATGAAACCACTAATATTGGTAACAAATTATTATGGGTCATTCCTTGTTTAAGTTGTTGTACATATGAATGAGCAGAATAATATTGTACTCTTTTTAAATAATCAGTTTCATTTTTTTTCTGCATCTCAATAATGTACTGGTTGCCTGATTCATCTTCAACTTTCAAATCAAATGCACTCCTCTTACCTTTATTAATTTTAGGTAATTGCTCTGATGGAATAAATTTGATTTTCTTAATTAAGTATTTTCCATGTAAATCAAGAACACTGTTAAGAAATTCTTTTAGCCTCTCTAGATCACTAAAGATTTTCTTAAATAGACTATCATTTGTTGGGTCTAAATATTTTTGCATATCAACTACTCCCTTCTATGTTATTAACTCCATCATCTTCTGAAGCCTGTGAGCATATATATAGGAACAATGCTCGATGTCCTTCAAGAAAGGCAGTGTACTCACTTTCCTGCCGAACGAAATTGCTACGATGTATGCCGCTCATTTGAGCTAAATCCTCTAATATTATTTTACCATCTTCTCCACTAAAAAGCTTGCAATAAATTGATTTTAATTGCTCTTTTTTTAATAAAGGTGATGGGGATGAGGAGTTAATTGATAGTTTCATTTGATCATTGCCCTTGTATCTGTTGCTGTTGTAACTGTTGCATTTGCATCATCTTACGTTGTTGCCTTATTTGTAGTACTTCTTGCTCGTTCTTGAGGATTGAGCCTGCGGGCTAACTATGTGCAATATTTCTACTATTTCATCAGCTAATTCCATATAAGGCAGGCATCTAGAGATTCCCGCCTACGCGGAATGACAATAGTGGGTGGAAATGGCAACTTAACTTATATTTCTATTTTCAGTTGCGATTTATAAATCGTCGTGATACTATAGTTAATTTAGGAGAATTTAGGGCTAGGAGCGACGAGTAACAACATCCCCAATTTTTCATCAATTGACTATATTTTACTGGATTTCTCTCGTATGTTACTTTATAAATTTAACTTGATTTTATTTAGCAGATTCTAAAAATGAATGTTATAGACAAAGAAAAAGCACTACTTGCTGCACTTAGCCAAATTGAAAAAAGTTATGGCAAAGGTTCGGTTATGAAACTTGGGCAACGTCGAGCTGTAGATGTTGAGGCAATACCAACAGGATCGCTAGGACTTGACCTAGCACTTGGTATAGGCGGTCTCCCTAAGGGAAGGATTATTGAAATTTTTGGACCAGAGAGTTCGGGAAAAACTACCTTAACTTTACATGTAATTGCTGAAGCACAGAAGAAAGGTGGCACTTGTGCTTTTATTGACGCAGAACATGCTTTAGACCCAGCATATGCCAAAAAATTAGGAGTAAATATTGACGAGCTTATTATTTCTCAACCAGATACTGGTGAACAGGCTCTTGAAATAACTGATACTCTAGTACGCTCTGGAGCTATTGATATGGTCGTTGTTGATAGTGTTGCTGCCCTTGTGCCTAAAGCAGAAATTGAAGGAGAAATGGGTGACTCCCATATGGGGTTACAAGCTAGATTAATGAGCCAAGCACTTAGGAAACTCACCGCATCAATTTCCAGAACTAATTGTGTAATTATTTTCATTAATCAAATTAGAATGAAAATAGGCGTCATGTTTGGCAGTCCAGAAACTACCACAGGTGGCAATGCTTTAAAATTTTATGCCTCAGTAAGGCTAGATATCAGAAGAATCTCATCAATCAAGGATAAAGATGAAGTAGTAGGTAGTCAAACTAAGGTCAAGGTTGTTAAGAATAAAGTCTCACCACCATTCAAAACTGCAGAATTTGATATAATGTATGGTAGTGGTATTTCTAAAGAAAGCGAGATAATAGACCTTGGCGTTAAATTGGAAATAATAGAAAAGTCTGGTTCTTGGTTTTCCTATAAAGACATTCGTATAGGACAAGGTAGAGAAAATGTTAAACATTACCTGAAAGAACACCCTACTATCTGCTGTGAAATAGAACAGCTAATTCGTCAAAAATCTTCTCATAATATTAGCTTTGATAGTGAAACAGTAATTATGGAAGAGGATGAATAACAAATATCTGCTAAGTGCTATTCTGGTTAACTAATATACTTAAATAACTACAAATTGGAGCTAAAATGATAAACTTAACTGATAAAAAATCTCTAATTACTGGAGCATCTGGAGCAATTGGTGGTAGCATTGCTAAGCTATTACACTCTCTTGGTAGCCATGTAATAATTAGTGGTAGTAACCAAGAAAAACTACAAGAATTGGGTAATAACTTAAAAAATAATTATACGATAGCACCATGCAATTTAGCCAATAGCGAGGAATGTAATAACTTGGTAGCTAATCTTGAACAAATAGATATTTTAGTTTGTAATGCTGGAATCACTAACGATATGCTAGCAATAAGAATGTCCGATGAGATATTTGAGCAAGTTATAAATATAAACTTAAAAGCTAGTTTTATTCTAAATCGTGAAGCGATAAAAAAAATGATGAAAACTCGTTATGGTAGAATAATTAATATAGCCTCTGTGGTTGCAGTTTCTGGTAATCCAGGTCAAGCAAATTATTGCGCTTCCAAAGCTGGGATGATAGGTATGACAAAGTCTCTAGCCCTTGAGGTGGCAAGTAGAGGGATCACAGTTAATGCAGTTGCTCCTGGTTTTATTAAATCAAATATGACCGATAAATTAAATGAAACTCAAAAAGAAGCGATAATGCAAAAAATTCCTCTAAAAACTTTGGGAAACCCCGAAGATGTTGCAAATGTAGTAGCTTTTTTAGCAAGTGACAAAGCTTCTTATATCACTGGTCAAACTATCCATGTTAATGGTGGATTGGTGCTGGTATAGTCAATTAACCTGAATTAGTGCCGAAAAGCATCCATCGTGCTGTTTATTACTTGATAATCAAGTTTTTTGCAGAGCTTATAAATAGTAGGTTGTTTGAAGGAAATTTGAATATATCCGAGTTACAACATCTATCTTTAAAAGCAGAGTCTGTCATATATGGACGAGTGAATTTGTCAAGAAAGAAAATAAAAAAATAGAGCCACAAAGGAAGCGGTCATATATTCGGCATCGAGTGCCATAATGGTTTCTGCATTCTTATAAATATCCTTGAGTGACCTCTCATTCCCACGGCTTCTAGAGCCTCGACATAATTACGGATTTTATTCAGAATACTTATTCATTAACTCTTTAACTTTCGTTCTCTTTATTGTTACTATTCTTTACTCACAATATTTATCAATTACCAATTTTTATTTAGTTGACATAGTTTCTTCTTTTTTTCCAACTAAACTAATTTGCAACATATTCGCTACCATTGCTGACTACTGCATAAGCAATCCTTGCTAACTTATTTGCTAAACCAACACATATAATATTATATGATTTATTTTCAGCAAATTTCTTCACTGCCCACTGCACTAGTTTATCTTTTGATTCCTTATCACTTTTTGCTCTTATTGCTATTGTCCTTGCGGCTTGAATCAACATAGTTCTGGCATATCTATCTCCTTGTTTGGTAATCCCTCCTAAAACTATCTTATCTCCTGAGCTATGTTGCTTTGGTACCAAACCAAGCGAAGCAGCAAAATCCCTCGGGGTTGGGTAACTTTCCATTGGGGCTACACTCAAACAACTAGCATTGATTGCTCCAATGCCAAAAATTGTCTGCAACCTAGTAGCTTTCTCACTTTGCTTATTATTGCTGATAATCAGCTTTTCTAAAGTTTTTTCTTTGTCACATAAATCCTCAATTTCTTTACATTCTAAAAGTAAAATTGACCTTATCCCAGAATTTATATAACCTTTACTATACGCTAACTCTACCTCCAGCATACATGATTTGCAAAATTTATTTTTACTTAATTTTGTATTATAGCCATATTCACATAAACTTGATATTGTAGAATTAGTTTTTTGCACACGATCTCTGATCGTATTACTTCTAATTTTATGCAAGAATTTTATATCTTGTTCCTCCTTGCTTTTTAGTAGCACAGTTTTTAATTCTGGATCACGAGCCGCTTTGCATATTGCTAACGCATCGTTATAATCATTTTTCTGTTTCGATGTAGCATAAACTTTTACATCTTTTGTTTTCATTAGTTTGACTTGCAAACCAAGCTTAGCAATTTCCTGTGACCAATAATTAGCTCCTCCACATGCTTCCATAGCTACCAATGAACTTTTATCGAGATTACTTAAATAGGCTATTAACTCATCTCTTGTAACTTTTTGGTAACCTATTTTTTTGCCATTTTGATCGACTTGCACCAAGTGCATACTATTTTTTGCTAAATCTATTCCTATTATAGTATTTTTTATGCTATTATTTATCATGGTATGGACCTATTAATTAAATTATTATTTAATTTGGAGCAGCTGAAAACTATTTTTCAGCTGACTCCGTACAAGTAAAGCATATTTCGCTTCACTCGTCCATACCATCATTCCCGCTTCGGTGCGGAATCTATAATACCTCAGGGCATTTTTAGATACCTCACTGAAGCAAAGATGACAACCATTGTCCTATATTTTATTCAAATCTGCAAAAAAACTTGATTATCAAGTATAAGTAATAGGCGAGCGACGAGTGACGACGTCACCAAATTCCCCTGAATTGACTATAACGAAGAAATTATGATGTCCAAGACTTTAAAATGTTATTTTGTTTTAAAACTAATATTTTTGAATTTATAATTGTTGCCCGAATAACAGCAGTCTTGAAAAAATTAATAAAGTACATTATTATATATCAGATAATGATAACTAATATAGTAGCATAGTATGAGAACTATTATTGATATACCTGACATGCAAGTAAAAATTTTGAATCAACTATCAAAGAAAAAAAAAGTGTCGAGGGCAGAAATTATAAGACAAGCTTTGGCTGACTACATAACCAATTATACTAAAAGTAAAAAAGGCTATAAATCAGCAT